>NZ_AUGC01000006.1 GCF_000426825.1 Thermonema rossianum DSM 10300
GTAGCATTATCTGTCCAGTTGCCATACACCTCTAAGGTAAAGGTGTTTAAGCTGAAAGTGCCGCTATATCCGGAAATCGTCAAGTTTTTACAGGCTTCATTCTTAGTAAGATTGCAGTTTTTATTATTATTAAACACCACATCGTCATTGGCATCAGGGATACCATCTGCATCCGGTCCTACCTGAACCCAGTTGGCAGGATTATTCCACGCAGTACCGGCTGCACCTGTCCACGTAAAAGTAGCCTGTGCCCACCCACTTGTAACACAAGCCATTGTCAAAAACAGCGCCATGAGCCGGCTTTGCCATAGTGTGTATCCGCTCTTTTGTACCCTATTCATAGTGTCGTATATTTTTAGCTCGATAAACTCTTTTTTCTATATTCCCGGTAATCCAAATAAGTAACCAATATGTTTTTTTTAAAACATAAACTTACATACAAGATCGCATGGCTTCTTAAATGCTATACGATAACAAGCTCTCCGGTGTTCCAAAAAAGAAAATGCAAACATAATAAACAGAATGCAAACCAATGAATCATATTCACTTTTTTGTACAAAACCTGTATCGTTCCAAAAAGTTTGAGAAAATTACATAACACAGGGCAGCACTACCGCTTGGTAATGCTGCCCTGTATTTTCGCATTTGTCATGCACTATTCTATCACAAGACGACTATAATACATCTGTCCTTGTGCGTTTTGCACACTAAGCAGGTACACCCCTGCCTGTGGCTTTTGAGCAAACTGCAAGCGAAGCGTTTGAGTGCCGTCCGTCAATTGTTTGAGCTGCACCAAACGTCCGGTCATGTCGTACAAGCGCACGGTAGCCGCTTCCACACCACCGAAAGGCAAGACCACAAACACCTCATCACCGCTGTTGGGGTTCGGGTACACACTGAGGCGTCCGTCCTGCTGCAGTTCGCCTTTCACCTCTACCGCCACTACTTTCGAGTAGCTCACCTTTCCGTCTTTTTCTTCTTGGCGCAAGCGGTAGTAGTTCACCCCTTGGTGCGGTGCCGGGTCTATGTGATAATAAGCAGCCACTGTTTCGCCTCCGTTGCGGGCTTCTATACGGGCAATTTCCACAAACTGTTGCCCGTCGGTGCTGCGCTCAATGCCGTAATACGCCAAACGGCTTTCATTGGCAACTACCCAATCAAGCTGTACTTGGCTTTGATTGACCACCTTCGCCTGCAAACTCAATACCTCTACGGGCAACGGAATAAAGTACCAGCCATAAGTAAAGCGGCTGTTGCCCAGGGTGGTCAAAGGCTCGGTAGAGCTGATGGTTACGTTGTTGGACTGCAAGTCGCCAATACCGCCAATATCCCGCCAGAATTCACCTTTGGAGGCATAACCTCTGCGGATAGGAAGCTCTGTATTCACTACTACAGGTGTAGCCTGACGCGCATAAGGCAGATCATCATTGGAGTAATCTTGTAAGATACTCAGTTGAGTAACTAAGCTCAAGTCGGCCATCACATTGGGGTATTGCGTATCCAATGGCGGTGGTGCTGCAATGGTATTCTGAGCAGCATCAAAGCGCAAGGTAACGATGGCTTCTGCCAAGTCGCCGGCCGCTACGGCGGGTGCCGGATCCAGAGGCAAGGCTGAAGGGAAGCCTATATTTTTGATTTTCCAATATCGTTGATTGGTTACCATATTGATATTAGACGCATAGGTTGCAATATCGTGATCATTGCCATCGTCGCCACCCGGCTCATGAACACCGTCTTCATCTTCATCTTCCGGGTGCATGCCCTCCATAATTTGCATGGTAAAGGCAGTAGGGTTATTATTGGTAAGGCGTACTTGCAGCGCATAGCCATCCGATCCTGCCGGGCTGTTGCCCCCGGTATATACGTAACCGGCACGCCCAATGGGGAAGTTCAGGCGAGTGGATAACACAGAGCTGCCTTGGAAGATACGCCCTACCGGACCATCTACAAAAGCAGTATTGGGACTTGCAGAAGCAGAGCGTACCCATGACCCCAACTGGCCGATAATAATCTCTCTGCCATTACCCGTACCATCATCTTCGAAAGTCTTGAAGATGCCTCGATTCAAAGTAAGCAGGTTGTTGACCACCACGCGGCTGTTTAAGGTAACCGTTCCTGCATCTGTCAGCTTCTCTATTCGCAAGTCATAGAAATTCTCATAAGCCTGCAATAATCCCGCAGCACTATTACGTGTGATAGTCTGAGCCCCGGCCCCATTGAAAACTACCTCACCGGTGCGTGGCACAAACAAACCATTGTCATTGATCCAGTCACCACCTACATAAATTTTAATTCCATCAACATCAGAAGCATCATACACAGGCGTGACTGCCCCGGTTTTATGAATATAAAAGTCGTTATCGACAAAGAGATTGTCATTATTTTCGCTGTAGCCGCCTTGGAATTCAACATCCCAGAAGTGGCTAAAGGTAGGACCGGTGGTAATGGTTCTTGAACCTACATTTTGATTGAACACCACCCGGGCACGATCTGTGCCATCATCCTCCAAGTCGTAGTCGAAGGTGCCTGCCACACTCCATCCTTTACCGATGGTGAAAGCTTGGAAACCATTGCCCGTGCGGATGGTCACGCCCTGGCTTGCCGTGAGGTCGCCACCATATTCCGTACCACCGGGACAAGGCGACGAACGCTGGATGATGGTTTCTACTTGCCCTCCTCCACTATGTAAAATGTCTAAATTGATGGGATTGCCCCCTCCGGTGTCTATAATCAAGTCCCGGCAGGCAATTTCGGGCACTCCATTACCGGTAGCAGTAAAACCTCCCACAGTGGGCGTGTAGTTATCCGGCAAGAAAGCACCATCTGCTGTAATATTGATAGGCCCCGCTACATAACGGTGATCTATCACTATGGCGTCCTCAATGGTAGGTAGCGCATCGTCTGTCCAGTTGGCCGGGTCATGCCAGCTGGTGCCGTCGCCGTCGCCATCCCAGTATTTAATCTTACCGGACCACACGATGATAGAGTCTGCCGAACCGATCCATGAGCCTGCTGTTTCTCTATCGAACGACTCCCCAGCAAACACACCGGTAGCATTAATAAAGCGCGTTTTCTGATAGCGGATGTCAGAAGTATCGCCCGGCAAGGCGCCTACCGGCGGGTCGTCAGTAGCAACTACATTGGTATACGTATTAGAACCATTGGCCCCATCACGACGCACGTTGGAGGTGCCCGGTGAAGTAAGTGCCAGCGGGAAGTTTACATTAAAGACATCTTGTGATTCATAATTGGAAGGCAACCACAAGTAGGTAGCATCATTTACGTCTTTTCCATTGGCGAAGGTACCATCGCTGAAAGTACCTACTGCCATTACAGGGCAACCGCCGCCAAAAAGCGTAATACCCGGGCTTTCCGGGGTGCCATTACGCATATCTACCCCGTTTTCATCAGTAAACTGAATATTATAGAAACGAACGGCAGCCCGTCCATTGATATCGAAACGGTAATAGTCATTGCCCATGCGCGAGATGCGTACATACTGGTCTTGCGTACCGATGGCTTCCAATGTACCGTTAATAATCAAACTTTTACTTCCTTCAGCCGTGATTTTAGTAATATCGGTTTGCATGAGCAGCTCGGCACCGGGGTTCAGGTCTATTTTTCCTCCGGCCTGCACAGTAAGCCCCGTAAGTTGCAATGAAACAGATGTCCCTATAGGCACCGTTGCGGTCTGCACTACGTAGTTGTTCCCGATGGTGGTTTGTGCCAAGGCACGCATGCCATCCTCTATGGTGTAGGTACTGGTGCCTCCACCGGCGTTATCGAAGAATACGCGATAGAATACCTGCCCCCGGGTGCGAATGGTGTAGTTGCCCGGGGTAGTAGGCCGGAAGCGCACGGCTGCTGCTGCATTCAATATTGTTTCATCGACATAGCCACCGTTATTCAGCCAGCTGCCACCTACACGCACTTCTCCGTTATCGAAGATGAAGGTACCACCATTCAGGATAAAGTCGTCGCGTGTCGTGAGATCTGAGTTGGTAGAAAGACGGCAGGTAGCCGTTCCGTTGGGTTGTTCCATACGAAACTTAAAGCAATCGAGGTTGGCGCCTCCACCTTGAAGAATAACCCCACCGGAAGGCTTATCAATTACAAAGTCTTCCCAGTCATCGTTATTATTATATTTCACTTCTTGCTCACCGGGGCCATTCAGCGTAAAGGTCACTACATTGGCAGCATTCCCAAAGTCATTGGTTCCGGAACCATCTACCATATAGTTCTGTCCTACAAATATTTGTACATTTCCGTAAGCTTCCAGTTCAGAAGGCAAGCCACCGCTGCCCCATCTTTTTTCTATGATAATGGACTTCTTCACCGAAAAGATGATATCTCCCTGCAAAGTAAGCTGTGTATTCGGGGCATCTTGTACCTGAGGAGACAGATCTTGCGGTTCTTGCCCCCCGGACCCCATATTCTGTCCGTTAATGACCAGATTTCCTTCTATTTCTATGTTGCCCACGCCGTTCACGCCCACGATGGTAGAGGGAATGACTGCATCCATTGGTGCTGTATGCGACAAATACACATTGAAGCGCTCGAAGATGTCGTCCGGAATACGAGCATCCGTTACAATGTTCACATTATCTGCCACATCACCATCTCCGTCCGTATCGAAGTGCTCTATGTAGTTACCGTCTCCGTCCGTATCGATGGCAGCCAATTCATCTTGTCGCAACCCTATCAAAATATAATCTTCAAAATCAATAGTCCGCAGCTCCGGTGCCGAAAAAGCACTCTTGGGCATACCGGGGTAGATGCGCAAAGGATTGTAGAATTCATTATTGACAAACGACCAGTTGCGGTAATCTGCCCAGTTGGTAGGATCGAATGGAGCAGAGTTATCACAACCTTGGTCGTCTCCTTTGTTGTAATTATTTTTTCCCCCTTTCCTATCCGGGTCAGCTCTGTATGGGCTGGGGGCGCAAGGATTATAAGGCGATGAAGAATCTACCATCCCTCCTACCCAATAGATAGGTGCAAACTCAGACCAAATGATGCGGTCATCATTGGGGTCGCTGTCATCGTTATCACCGCCATCCCAGCCTTCGCCGTTGGAGCCGCCAATCGTGCCCGAAGAGGCTACCATAGTAATAACCCCACAGACGTCATTGGCAACAGCCGGCGAGCCGCAGCTAACCCCCGAATAACCAAAGGCAGCTGCAGAAGCCGCTGTGCTGGCTACAAGATTATTGTCATTTGTATTATTCTTAGAACCGGTAAAGCGCGCTCCTTTGATGGTCATGGTTTGACCGGTATTGATGGTCAGTGCCGTATTTCCGGTGGCCCCTTGAGCAAAAGAGCAGTAGCTGAAATTGTAAAAGATTGGCTCAGCATTGACCAGCTGATACCGGGGCCCGGTTTCTGTAGTATCGTTATCATTGTCAAAATCATACTCATCAATGAAGCCGATGATAGGCGGTGCCAAAACCGAACCGTAATGCATCTTGAAGCCACCATCGCTATTTGCACCTCCATCATGCAAAAAGCCGCTGTCAGCTGCCCCCTGATAGTTGAAGTTGGTAAAGGCTGCTTCGACCTGCCCCCCGGGCCATGCTTCCATACGATAATACTGACCGGGTGTACCGTCCCTGTCTACCTGCACACGCTTGGTGGGTGTTCCCAAGAAAGAAACTCTGCCTCCGTTGCCTATTTGAAGGAAAGCCCCCCGGGAAGTCTTTCCGGTGCACATGCTTAAACGTGAACCGGCCTCGAACTCAAGTCGCCCATATACGCGCAAGACGTCATTTTCACGATTACCAAAGAGCATAGTCGCTTCGGGCAAGCGGAAGGTGCCTGTCAAGACATACATGTTGCCTTGCACCCGTACCCCTTTACTGGTAGGGATTGCTACAAATTGGCTATTTGCATCTTTATAAACATACACATTGGGCAGATAAATCCCGGCAAGCCCGGCAATGGGTGAGTTGTTGATATTTTTTAACCCCTGAGTATTGCCGTTGAGTGTTTGATTCAAATTACCAACAAGGACTAACGTTGGCAACCTGTTGTTATCACCTTGTGAGCTTCCGCTATATACATCGGAAGGGCCGACATAAAAACCTGCTGTTGCAGAAGGGTAAGCTGTATTGTTGTCAACCAGATTGCCGCGTAAAAACAAAGTGATGGTGTTGGCACCAGCTGGCTCATTGCTATACAAATCAACAAACCCGTTGTTTTCAATCACCAGATCTTTTACATCAATATCTGCTGCGGGTATGTCATAAGTTCTGTCTGTGTCTATCCCCCCCGCCGGATCGAATCCCGGTTTATTTACAGTAGTATAAATGGCATCGGTCACGTTGGTAACTATCAGGCCACAGCCGGGTAGCACGTTCAACAAACGGTCAATAACTAAGGGGTTATCACGAAGGGTAACTGTATTGCCCGAGCTCTTTTGAATAATCACCTCATCAAAACGCGTAGAAGTCGACGGGCGAATTTCTACATTGCCACCTTCAATAAACTGAACGGAAGAGTTGATATTGGTCAGCAGAGGATTGGCGGCCGTACAACCGAGGCTATTCCACGAGCCGGACAGGCGGATGATAGAGCTTCCGTTGAAGGCGTCAATAAAACCGGCACCGGGCAGGACGATATCGCCCCGCACCACCAACGGCTGTCCTGTTTCGATACGCAAAGAGCCATCTTGAACAAACAAACTCTTAGGACTTGCGCTTGTACCTATCTCGATAGCCGGCGAAGTAATGCCGGCTCCCAAGATCACTCGTGCTCCCCCTGATTTATTGACATTCACAGCCGAACGGATAGCGACAGCGCTTCCGGAAATGATGGAGTTGGCCGTTCCGGTGAATTGCACGGGGGCAAAACCGGCTACTGCCGCCTGGTTCCCCACTATGAAACCTCCGGTTTGCATATAATCCCCCTGCATTCTTAATTGGGCACTTCCTGCCAGTGTAAAATCGCCACTTTCAACGGTAGTGGTACCTTGCACCTCGATATATCGAGTGGAAGGAGCTGAAAAAGCCGAAGAGCCTGTACGCACCCGCAGATTGGCCACCGGTAAAGCACCGGCTCCCTGGGCAATGAGTGTACCGCTCTCCATAATCAACTCATTGCTTACCATGCGGATCCCCCCAAAGGCACTGCCTATGATTTCCATGCTGCTACTGCCTTTGTCGAAAACCAGCGTATAAAAATAATCCGCATAAGGCAAGAAGATGTCCATCGTATAAGGACCGGCCCCTCCATCCCTCAAAATCACCGTGCCGGTACCTGCCTGGAATCGACTACTACCGGTAGCATTATCTGTCCAGTTGCCATACACCTCTAAGGTAAAGGTGTTTAAGCTGAAAGTGCCGCTATATCCGGAAATCGTCAAGTTTTTACAGGCAGCATCGGCAGTAAGCACACAGTTATTGGCAGGGCTTCCGGCAAAAACTACATTGTCATCTTTGTCCGGAATACCGTCTCCGTCTGCATCATTGCCGGCAGTGAGAGTCCAGTTTCCTGCATTATTCCATGCGGTACCGGCGCTTCCCGTCCACGTAAAGTCGGCTTGTGCCCAAGCTTGGCTTCCCCAAAGCAAGCCAAGAGCAAGAACCAACTCAGTTTATTTCTTTGCCTCATAATACTTTATTTTATGGTTTATTCATTAATCGTTTTAAGCAGGACTTAGTAAACGACCATGCAAGTTTTTTACTGAAAAAGCGCAAGGCATAGGCGCACCTCGCAAAGCCTTTGGTTTAAATAAGCAAAAATTGTAGTATTTTTGGAGGCATTGTAAGAAATAGAACAAAATAGACGCATGGTTGAGGAAGTGATACGTTTATCAGAGAAGCTGGGGCTTCGGGTCAAGCAAATCGAAGCTACCGTTCAATTGCTGGATGAGGGAGCCACCATTCCCTTTATTGCACGTTACCGCAAAGAAGCCACCGGCGGCTTGGATGAAGTGCAAATCGCCCAAATACGGGACGAGGTAGAACGCCTGCGTGAGCTGGAAAAGCGCAGAGAAACGATTCTCAAAAGCATAGAAGAGCAAGGCAAACTCACCGACGAGCTAAAAGCAGCCATTTTAGCTGCCGACACCATGAGCGTGCTGGAGGACCTGTATCTGCCCTATCGTCCCAAAAGACGCACCAAAGCGACCATGGCAAAGGAGAAAGGGCTGGAACCACTGGCCCGGCAGCTGTTTGAACAAGCCGAAAACCTGATTCCGGAAACAGCCGCACAAGCCTTTATAGATGCCGAAAAAGGCGTAAATACCACAGAAGAAGCGCTCGAAGGCGCACGCCATATCATTGCCGAATGGATCAACGAAACGCAGGAAGTGCGTGCAAGATTACGCGACTTATTCGAAGAAACCGCCCTCATCAAAAGTAAAGTCATCAAAGGCAAAGAGGAAGAAGGGCAAAAATTCCGCGATTACTTTGAATGGGAAGAGCCGCTTAAGAGCATTCCCTCGCACCGGCTGCTGGCCATCCGGCGCGGTGAAAGTGAAATGGTGCTTTCGGTCAGTATAGAACCGGACGAAGAAACAGCCATTGCACAAATAGAGCGGCTGGTATTGCAAAACCAAAGCCCCGCCGCCGAGCAGGTACGTTTGGCCATTGCCGATGCTTATAAACGCCTGCTGCGCCCCTCGCTTGAAACCGAAATGCGTTTGGCATCGAAACAGCGAGCCGACGAAGAAGCCATCAAAGTGTTTGCCGACAACCTGCGCGAATTGCTTTTGGCTTCTCCCTTTGGCGAAAAGCGCGTATTGGCTATAGACCCGGGCTTTCGCACCGGCTGCAAAGTGGTTGTTCTTGACGAACACGGGCAGCTTCTTCATGATGATGTCATTTACCCTAACGAGCCTCAGAACCAAAAAGAGGCAGCCGGGCAACTGCTTCGCCGGCTTTGCGAACAATATAAAGTAGAAGCCATTGCCATAGGCAATGGCACGGCCAGCCGTGAAACCGAGCAGTTTGTGCGCCAGCTGCAAATTCCGGGCGTGTTGGTAGTGATGGTCAACGAAAGTGGCGCTTCGGTTTACTCTGCCTCGAAGGTAGCCCGCGAGGAGTTCCCCGACAAAGACGTCACCGTCCGGGGAGCCGTATCGATTGGGCGCCGCTTGCAAGACCCCCTGGCCGAGCTGGTCAAAATAGACCCCAAGTCTATAGGCGTGGGGCAATATCAGCACGACGTGGACCAAAAAGCACTCAAAAAGAGTCTCGATGACGTGGTCATCAGCTGTGTGAATGCGGTGGGGGTAGAGCTAAATACTGCCAGCAAGCAATTGCTTTCTTATGTATCGGGGCTGAGCGAGCGCCTGGCAGACAACATTATTGCCTACCGCACAGCAAACGGCGGCTTTCGTAACCGGGAAGAGCTCAAGCGGGTTCCCGGTATTGGTCCCAAAACCTTTGAACTGGCAGCTGGCTTCTTGCGCATACGCAATGGGGAGCACCCATTGGATGCCAGTGCCGTTCACCCTGAATCATACCACATTGTAGAGCAAATGGCAAAAGACTTGGGGTGCAGCATAGAAGACCTGCTGCGTGATGCCAAACTGCGCGCGCAAATTCAAATCGAGCGGTATGTAAGCGATAAAATCGGCTTACCCACCCTGCAGGACATCATGAATGAGCTGGCCAAGCCGGGGCGCGATCCACGCCAGGAATTTGAGGTGTTTCAGTTCGACGAGCGCGTGCACAGCATAGAAGACCTGCGGCCGGGCATGCGCCTGCCGGGTATTGTCACCAATGTCACCAAGTTTGGTGCTTTTGTGGATATAGGGGTTCACCAAGACGGGCTGGTGCATATAAGCGAGCTGTCGCATGAATATGTAAGCGACCCTGCGCAGGTGGTAAAAGTACATCAAAAAGTGATGGTCACGGTTTTAGAAGTGGACATTCAGCGCCGGCGCATTGCCTTGTCTATGAAGGGCGATGCCCCTGCCTCAAAGAAAAAAGCCAAGAGCAAAACCAAGGCACACGCCAAGCAAGAAGAAGACATGGCAGCCAAGCTGGCTGCCCTGCGGGCTAAGTTTGGACAATGAGCAGTTGCATCTGAAACAGATATTTTGGTATTTTAGCGGCAAACCTATCTCAACATGGCACAAAAGAAGAAATCAGAAGTAACCAAGCAGGGCGAACAAAACAAACACTCCCTTACGCCCGATAAAAAAGCGGAAGTTTATGACTTTCCGCAAGAGACCTACCGTTTCTGGTATGAGAAGATGTTATTGGCCCGGCGTTTCGAAGAGAAAGCAGGGCAATTGTATGGACGCCAAAAAATACGTGGCTTCTGCCACTTATACATAGGACAAGAAGCCTGCGTGGCAGGTGCCGCCACAGCCCTCACAAAAGACGACAAGTGGATTACCGCCTACCGCGACCATGCCCATCCTTTGATATTGGGCACCCCGGCGCGGGCTGTCATGGCAGAACTCTTTGGTAAAGTCACCGGATGCTCGAAAGGCAAAGGCGGCTCCATGCATATGTTCGATAAAAACGTTAACTTCTTCGGCGGGCACGGCATCGTGGGCGGGCAAATTCCTCTGGGGGCAGGCATAGCCTTTGCCGAGCAATATATGGGCACACAAAACGTATGTATTTGCTATATGGGCGACGGTGCCGTGCGTCAGGGGGCTTTCCATGAGACTCTGAACATGGCCATGACCTGGAAGCTGCCCGTCATCTTTGTTATTGAAAACAACGGCTATGCCATGGGCACTTCGGTGAAGCGCACATCCAATGTCACCGACCTTTATACCTTAGGTGAAGCCTACGACATGCCCTCCGAACCGGTTGACGGCATGGTGGTTGAGGAAGTGCATTTGGCCGTGGCACGCGCTGCCGAACGTGCCCGCAAAGGCGAAGGGCCTACCCTGCTGGAGTTCCGCACCTACCGGTACAAAGGTCATTCTATGTCTGACCCTGCGAAGTATCGCACCAAAGAAGAAGTAGAAGCATATAAGCAACAAGACCCCATTGAGCAGGTCAAGCGGCGCATGCTGGAAAAAGGCTTTGGCGACGAAGCTTACTTCAAGCAAGTAGAAAAAGAAGTGAAGGCGATTGTGGAAGATTCCGTACAATTTGCCGAAGAGTCGCCTTATCCGGATCCTTCCGATATTTTCAAGGATGTGTATGTGCAGGAAGATTATCCTTTTCTGAAGGAATAGCATCCCGCAAAATGATTGAATATTGTGCAGAAGCCTGCCCCACCGCCCGGGAAGCAGGCTTCTGCCTTTTTGAGTTGAATGCTCGTGAATGACTGTTGTTGTTTTTTGCCAAAAAGAAAAAAAGCAGTGGCAGCTGTCATTTCTCACGGAGCAGAAGCGAAGTGAAAAGTCGCATCCGCGGCGGGCATGTTGTTTTTGTCATGTCGAACGAAGTGAGACACCTCGCCAAGCCAAACTTCTTTTTGATACAAGAGATTTCCCGCTTGCGCTCGAAATGACAAGGAAAAGGACACTCGAAAAAAATAAGAAGACGCAAAAGACAAAGAAAAACCAAAGTGTAACGAAAGTGCTCCAACGGTGCAGCGAAGCACGTCATTTCTCACGGAACACAAGCGAAGTGAAAATTCGCATTCCCGGCGGGCATGGGTATTTATCATGTCGAACGAAGTGCAAGCGAAGCATGTCATTTCTCACCTCACGCAGTGAAGTGAGAAATCTCAATCTTCCCCCCAAGCCACAAAAAGCAAAGAGATTTCCCGCTTGCGCTCGAAAGAGCAAAAGGACAAAGGTAAGAGTCGAACCAACAAAGAAGGTTGAAAAGAATAAAAAACCCTCTAAAGTCCCCAAACACTTTTTAACCGCAAATAAAAGCATGACCGGCAGCACCTGCCCCCGGCACGCATAACCTTCAAGCAAAGCTTAGGTCACTAAAAAAAAGTTTGTGCTTCTTCTTTCACAAAGCGCAAAGCGGGGTCCACCGGGTCAAAACCGGACTCGTTCAGGTTGTTTAAAATAGCTTTGGCAAGTACCAGTGCTTTGGCGTTTTCATCTACGGTGGCTGCGGTATTGTTGATGAGAGTAACCACCCCTTCTTTTGCCTTTTTCACTTCTTCCCAGGCGGCAATGCTCATGTACAGTTGCTGAGACAGATTATGCGAAAACTCTTGTTGTATTTCATGCAGCAAAACGTGACGCAGCTCACCGGCTGTCAGGTCTTGAAACTGTATGCGCAGCAACAGCTGTGTAGGCGACATACGCTCAAGCAGCAAGCAAATGCGCTCATAGGCATGCAGGCGATGCTCAAGAGCAGTTTCACTGTATTTTAAACGCAATTCAGCCAGTTTTTTTTCAAAATCTTTTTGCAAAAAAGCGCGCACCGTAGCGTAGAGCGCATAACTTACGATGGCTAAGGGAATGCTCACTTTCAGTAGGTCAAGAAGTACTTCCATTCGTTCGAATTTATTTTTTTTGTGAAGCGTTTCAAAAATAGGGATTTTTTCAAAGTATCGGCTATGTTCAACGAACTACCTGTAAAAATTACGGCAACGGCTCTGGAAGCCATCAAAGATATAAAAGCCAACAAAGGCATACCGGCAGACTATGGACTGCGTATTGGCGTAAAGGGCGGAGGCGGCTGTGGCGGTGCCCAATTCCTTTTAGGTTTCGACCATCCCAAAGAAGATGATGCCATTTATCAATTGGAAGGCATCGATATCTATATTTCCAAAAAACACTTTATCTATCTTTTGGATGTGCAAATAGACTACGAAGAAACCGAAGAAGGAGTAGGCTTCACCTTCACCAAGCTGCAAACAAGCTAAGAAGCAGAAGGCTGTTTTTTTGCATCTTTCAAGCCGGCATCAGGTTCAAAATAAGAAAGCGGGGGGTTTTTCACCAAGAGTCCTTTGGTGTAGTGCATCATCTGCAGGGTCAAGCTCACAACATCACGCTTTTGCCCTTCGGGAATAGCTATCATCAGCTCATAGGGGCGTTCGGTATCGTCTTCATAGAAAGCGCCGATGCGGCACTTGGCATGGGAGTAACGCATGATGTAATCGAACGGCTTGAAGTGTTGCAGGCTTACACAGTACAGATAGTCGAAGCGTTCCTGCATGAAAGCTTTGACTTCTTCGGTATGGACGGCCTCGCCTCTTTTCAGATCGTTCTTAGTGAAAAAATCAAACTTAAAATCATAAGGGTTGGAGTGTTTTTCTTCAAAATAGGCCATTGCCCGCACCTTTTTGCCATCTTGTTTCAGGATTTTCACCCAAAAGTTAAGCGCCCCGTGGCTGTCTTCGTCGGTACTGTTAAACAAAATACCCACCGTGCGCACTTCTTCATAATTGAGCGCATAACGCTGTACCTGTGGCAAAGGGGGGCAACGGTGCCTGCCCAATATTTTATCCCAAAAACTCATAACTGTTCCGCTCAATTGCATTGCTGTTGAATTATACGAAAAAATCTTCAAAGCGGCTTGCCCTGCCGCCCAGTTTCTTGCGCAGCCAGTCGAGCAGCAAAGCCGTTGTCACCTTGATATTGAAGAGGCGGTCATTGCCCAAGCGATAAAGCGCTGCCTTGGCACCTTCTGCATCGGCATAAGCCACCCAAATGGTGCCTACGGGCTTGGCAGGTGTGGCGCCCCCCGGTCCGGCAATGCCACTGGTAGCCAGCCCTATGTCGGCATGGAAGCGCCGGCGCACGGCATTGGCCATTTGCAGCACGGTGGCTTCGCTCACTGCCCCCTCCGTCTCGAGCGTTTGGGGCGATACACCCAAAAGCTCTATTTTGGCACGATTGCTATAAGCAACCACTCCGCCCTGAAAATAAGCCGAGCTGCCGGGTATTTTGGTAAAACTATGCGCCAAATAGCCGCCGGTGCAGCTTTCTGCCACGGCAATGGTTTTGCCACTTTTTCGAAGTAAAGCTGCCACCACTTCTTCAAGTATTTCTTGCTCAAAGCCAAATACGTATTTGTCAATCAAAGGCAGCAGGCGGGCAAGCTGCTCCTTGATGTCTTGCCGGAGTTGTGAGGGGGCTTTCCCTTTGGCCGTCAGGCGCAACTTCACCTGCCCAAAAGAAGGCAAGTAAGCCAATTTGATATGTGAGGGCAAAGCCTCCTCCCATGCTGCAATTTGCTCTGCCAGCTGCGACTCACCAATACCCACTGTTTTCACATGAAAATGAAGCAGGGGTTCTATGGAAAAAGTCTGCAACAAGCGGGGCAGCACTTTTTCTCGCATCAAATGCTGCATTTCGTGTGGCACGCCGGGCATTGCTACTACCACACGTCCGGCCGCATCCTGCATCCAAATGCCGGGTGCAGTGCCTTTTTCATTTTGAAGATAAAGGGCTCCCGCAGGCAAGGCTGCCTGTTGCCGGTTTAGCTCAGACAGAGAGCGCCCCCGCAGCCTGAACATTTCTTCGAGGTGCGCCAATGCTTCGGGGTGCAGCTGCAGCCCGGTATTGAAATAACTACACAGAGCCAGCTTGGTGACGTCGTCTTTGGTGGGTCCCAGGCCCCCGGTCATCAGTACCACTTGTGCACGTTGCAGCGCTTCTTGCAGTGCTTGCACAATAGCCGCTTGTTCATCGGCTATGACCGTATGGCGAAGCACCCTGAAGCCGGCTTCGGTCAGGTATTCGCTCATCCATTGAGCGTTTGTGTTGGCTATGTTGCCATAAAGCAACTCATCGCCTATGTTGATGATTTCAACCGCAACTCTATTCAAGGACATAAGATAGTCTTAATCGTCAAACAACATTCTGTTTTTGCGGAAACCGTGTTTTTCGAGCAGCATTTCCAATAAGCCATCCCGCAGCCCCACACCGGGCACCAGTATTTCTTTGATGCCGGCCCAGCGCATCACTGAAAGGTAAATATGTGCTGCGGGCACAATCACGTCGGCGCGGTCGGGGTTCATTTCCAGCATGGCAATACGTTCTTCGTAGGTATAGCTTTCAATGCTCTCTTTGATTTTCGCCAATTCCTTAATAGTAATCGAGCGCCCTTTTTTCTTGGTGTAAGTGGCCAGCTTGTTGATGTTGCCCCCTACCCCTACGGCCGTCAGCTTATCGACTTTGCTGCAGTGTTTTTCTACCCACTTTTGCATTTCCTTCCATAGTGCGGGGTCGGCAGCGCCTTCCAGCAATCGAATGGAACCAATTTCAAAGGAACGGGAAGCCACGGCTTGCCGCTCCATGATGAGCGTCAGCTCGGTGCTTCCGCCCCCCACGTCAATATGCAAATAGGGCTTGTGGTCTAAATGACGCAACAAAGCCACGTTGACATAATGGTTTTCTTCGTCGCCACTGATAACCCTCAGTTCAATGCCTGTTTCCCGGCGCACCCGCTCCACGATGGCTGCACTGTTGGCTGCTTCACGCATGGCAGAAGTAGCCACCGCCATGTAGTCGTGCACTTCGTGCAAATCCATTAATAAGCGATAGGCTTGCAACAGCTTCAAGATTTGCTCTTCCTTGTGGGGCGTGATATGTCCGTGCTTGAATACATCAATGCCTAAGCGCAAAGGGAAACGCACATATTCCACCCTTTTCAAAAAAACTCCATCCAGTTCATTATTGATAACGCTCGATATTTGCAAGCGGGCGGCATTTGACCCTATATCTATGGCTGCTAATTTCACAAGGTTCCGTAGTTTTAAAGTCCAATTGCTTGTTACAAATATAGTCATTGCCTGCAAACCACACTTTATTTTTCCCCGTATGACTTGAATAGTCAGAAGAAAGTGTGTAAACTTGGAGAGTTTGACCTTTGCCGTCATGCCCAATAGCTCAAATATTATTTTTTATTCTCCCTCTGCACCAAGCGCTGAGCCTGCTCTCATTGGTGAGCTTAAAAGAGAAGCTCAAGAGCATAAAAGCGATTGGCACATAAGTATCTACACTCAAGAACATGAGTTGCTTCACGCAATAGAATCGCTCTCAGCACCGGCAGCGTTGTTTATTCCGGTGGTTTCGGATGAAAGCACGGCGCCCTTGTTTGTTCATAAGGTTACTCAACAGCTGCAACTAAGCAAACAGGTAGTGCCTGTTTTTAGTGGTGGGCATGGCTTGAGCATCGTCCTGCAAGAGCAACTGTATCAAAGCGGGGCTTGGTATGTCTTTGACTTCGAGCAACAGCCGCCTGTTATTATATATCAAGCCATAGAGCAAGCCATTCGAAGAATTGAAAAACTGCACCACACGCCTGCCCAAGTGCAAGAGTGGCAAGAGCGTTTTTATGCACTCTTTCAACGTTGTCGCCTGCTGGAGCAGGAATTGGAAGAAAGCAAGGAAGAGCTGCTGGAGGCCTACAAAGAACTAAGTGAAACACTTGAGCAGCAAGTCGATTTAAAAAAAACGATCGCTAAACTGCAGGCCGACTTGGATAGTTTTCTTTACAAACTCTCGCACGACATACAAGGACCGGTGGCTTCGCTGCAGGGGCTGGGCAACTTAGCCCGCTTGGACATAAGCGACCCTACCGCCCTGGATTATGTGGAAAAGATGATGCTAAATATTGGCAAACTACAGAAGATAGTGCAGGGGCTGCAAAAAGTAGTCAATGCCCGCTATGCCAATCACGAAGTGGAACTCATAGACTTCCATCAGCTCTTGTTTCAGCTGCGTGGCGAGTTCAAAAGCCTTTGCAGCAAACTGAATGTGGAAATACGCAGCCAAATCAATGATAAACAACCTTTTTTTGCTTCCCGCAATCTCATTTATACCATCCTGCAGCACCTCATAGAAAATGCTTTGGTACATGGTTTAAGCCAAAGAGCCAACTTCGATGAAACCGCCTATGTCGATGTGGTGATAAGCACCAGCCGGCGGCAATGCCTTCTGTTGGTCATTGACGAAGGCAGCGGTATTCCCGAAGAAGCCCATGACCGCCTGTTCGATTTGTTTTTCAAATACAACCCTGACTCCAAAGGCACCGGCGTGGGACTATATGTGGTAAAAAGCTGCGTAGAACAACTGCGGGGCACCATAGAAGTAGAAAGTGAAGTAGGCAAAGGAACCACCTTCCGCATTGTGATTCCCAACCAAAAGATGGAAAAGCTACCACAAGACCATGAAATTATACTCAGCACCTAAAAGCCTCTATGTGGCATTTGACGTGTACCCGGCTGCCAAGGGCTCTGCCACGCATATTCGTCATTTTTATGCAGCCATGAGACAAAGCCTGCCGCCCTCTGTGCTTTATACTTTGGGCAACGAAACACAAGCCGTGTATGAGCAGCGTACGGGTGAAGAAGTAGTTCGTTTTCGCTACCCTCAAGCCCCTTTTTTTGAACGCGTCGATGCCTTTCAGCGGCAACTGTTCGATTTGTTGCACCAAAGTGCGCATACGTTGGCAGTCTGTCACTTCCGGGATGTGTGGGGGGGCATGCCCGTGCTTCTACACCGCGCCCGTAGCCGTGCAGCTTACCGCACTGTTTTTGAAGTCAATGCCCTCATGAGCATAGAGCTCCCCTATCGTTTTCCCGAAATGTCCGCAGCGCTTTTAAAGCAAATCGAAACGCAAGAGCTATGGTGTTTGCAACAAAGCGACCATATCGTTACGCCTTCTTACCGGCTTAAAGAACAGTTGTTGCAAAAAGCTTCTATTTCGCCGGAAAAAATCAGCGTGATACAGAACGGCGCCGAGGTCAATATCCCCCCCATGCCACGCATGCCCGATGCGCCCCTGCATTATTTCATTTATTTTGGCGCTACCCAGCCATGGCAGGGCATTGAAGAGCTGCTGCGTGCCTTCCGCTATGTGCATGCCCGGTATCCCAACCTGCACTTGGTCATGTGTCTTTCATCGAAAGAAAAGAAAAACCGCCAATGGGTGAAATTAAGCCGGAAACTGGGCTTGGCAGAAGCGGTGGTGTGGCGCTATGAACTTCCTCAAAGCATCTTGTATCGCTATGTGCAGCACGCCATCGCCTCAATAGCTCCGCTGACTGCCTGCCGGCGCAATATGGAACAGGGCGCCTGCCCATTGAAAATCATAGAATCGATGGCCATGGGCGTACCGGTCATTGCCTCCGACTTGCCCATTGTCCGGGAAATCATGCAAGACGAACAAGAAGGACTTTTGGTGCGTGCAGGGCGTCCGGCACTTTTGGCACGCCAAATGCAACGGCTCTACGAGTCCCCCTCGCTTCGCTTGCGCTTGGCACAACAAGCAAGGCACACCGCCACACAGCGTTTTAATTGGGAAGAAAAAAAGCAGGCGCTTCAAGCAGTGTATCAAAGGCTTTTGACTTCGTCCGCACAAGCCGTTTTTACTCCATCAGGTGCTTTTTAGAGCGGTTGCGCCACCCCGCTTGCGACTCATATTTGACAAAATAAATTTTTAAATCTGCCCGGGAAGCATAGTCAACAAAATAGATGCTTTTATCGGCTTGGGAAGCGTATTTTACGAAGTGCCATTTTCCCTCATTTCCACGCGCTTGGCTTGCATAGCTTACCTTATATACTTTCAAATCTGCCTGCGACTCATAGTTCACTACGTACACCTTCACATCGGCCCGGCTTGCATAGCGGGCTGCATATACTTTTTGTGCCCGGGCATTGCCTGCGCATACGGCGCTTATCGCCCCAAAAATCGCGTACTTCCATAATCCCTTCATGATAAATAGTTTTTAAAAGTTGCTGCTTAAACATAAGATAAGCAATTCTTGAAAGAATAACCGTTGAATGCTGCCCGTTGCTTTCAAACTTTTTTGATTTACGGGGGGCTTTCTTTTACCCCACTCCAAAACAAGGTTTTAAATAAGCCGCTTGGCAGTAAAGCGGATAAACATAAGGTGATTGTTGCGGCGCACAAGCAAGGCTATATCTTTGCCTTCTACCTCCGTAATTTTATACAGGCGGTTCAGTGTCAGCTCCGATGCCGCAAACTCGTTGACCCCCAGTAGAATATCGCCGGGGCGCAAGCCTGCCTTCCACGCCTCGGACAAAGGATTGACATCGCTGACCATAAAGGTGCGGAAATCGGGCGGTAAAAGCACCCAGTCAATGCCGGTAAAGCTATATTCGAAAGGCTTACGGGCGTTTTTGTTGGGGCGCAGCCACACCCGGCGGTTTTTGTAGTCAAACACCCAATGAAACCGTGACATCAACCCAAAGCCGACGGCCCCTTGCACCTCGATGCCGGCAGGCTTGCGAAACTCGTAATAAGAAGTATCGGGGAAACCGGTAATGACCTCATTCATTTGCCAACGGGCTATTTGAATCCGTGGCAAACGGGCTATGAAACCATACCAATCGCCGGCAAGCGTGGCGCCTATGCGTCCTTTGATGTGTTGAGCCGGCAGGCGCAAAGCAGAGTCGGCAGCTGTTTCAAGCAAAAGCGTATGCCCTGCCCCACTGTCCAGCAGCACATTGACCGGCCGGAAGTGGCGCTCGCCTGCTTGCTGTATCCATAAACGCATATAAGGTTTTTCGCCATGCAACAACAGCGTATCGGCATGATAGCCTTTCAGCTTGCGCAGCCACTGCCGGTGATGACGGCTATAAAAAACCAACTCTTTTCGCAGGTAATCTATTTTCACCACCAAATGACGAAACAAGTCAGAGCCCAAAAGCCCATGAATCGGCTTGCCTGCATAGGAAGACAGGTTGAATACAGAGTCTTCCATGACCATGACATTGGCGGCTTCATCGACCAGACTGCTGCCTACCCGCAAATGATTAAGCGAAGACACATGTGCCCAAAAGACGTCGGGCGAACCCAAGCCACGCACCGGAATGCGTGTGCTGTTGCCATAAGATGCAAACAAAGTGTCAAGCGCAGGGTTTAAAATAAGTGTGCCTTTCACGCCGGTGTCAACCGCAAAATTTAAAGTATCTTTGCCATGATTCACAAAAACAGGCACCACCACCAGGTTGCCATACAGCTCAAAAGGGACCACCGCCTTGGGGCGGTGTTTCTTGGCTATACGGAAGCCTATTTCCTGAGTGGAAGAAACCAAAGAGCGGCTCGCGCATGCCCCCAAACAAAGAGCTATCAAACCATAGCCTACCAAACGAAAAATGAGCATAGAGCCGGCTTTTTATACTATTGAACGGAAACAAGTTTATTTTGTAAAATAAAAATTTTACGAAAATGTTGTGGAAAGCAATTCTTATATTTCTTGCCGCTTCGCTGTTTGCCGGCGTGGGCTATTACCTCGACTGGCGCGCCAAACACCCAAAGCGTAAAAAATAAATAGCTATACTATGAATGAAGCCATACAGCAGGAAAAGAGAAGAGTAGCCATTTTGGGCTCTACCGGTTCCATTGGCACCCAGGCCCTCGAAGTCATCCGCGAGCAAGCCGACTACTTGGAAGTAGAAGTACTTACCGCTCATAACAATGTGGATTTGCTCATAGAGCAAAGCATTGCTTTTCAGCCCAATGCCGTAGTGATAGGCAACCCCGCTCACTACGACAAACTAAAAGAAGCACTGGCACCCTACCCGGTCAAGGTGTATGCCGGCGAAAAAGCCCTGTGTCAGATAGTGGAGATGGACAGCATCGACATTGTGCTTACTGCCATGGTAGGTTTTGCAGGCTTACGCCCCACAATTCATGCCATCGAAGCCGGCAAGCCCATTGCCTTGGCCAATAAAGAAACGCTGGTAGTAGCCGGTGCCTACATCACACGCCTGGCACGCGAAAGGGGCGTAAACATTTACCCCGTCGATTCGGAGCACTCTGCCATCTTTCAATGCCTGGTGGGCGAGTTTCACAACCCCATAGAAAAAATCATACTGACGGCTTCGGGCGGACCTTTCCGCGGCTACAGCCGTGAGCAGCTGGCCGGCGTACGCAAAGAGCAAGCCCTTAAGCATCCTAACTGGAACATGGGCGCCAAAATCACCATCGATTCGGCCACCCTGATGAACAAGGGACTGGAAGTGATAGAAGCCAAGTGGCTATTTGGGCTTTCGCCCGAACAAATAGAAGTGGTAGTGCACCCGCAATCCATTATTCATTCGATGGTGCAGTTCGAAGACGGCTCTATCAAAGCCCAAATGGGCCTGCCCGACATGAAGCTGCCCATCCTTTTTGCCCTCAGTTATCCGCTGCGCTACCGCACCTCTTTCCCCCGTTTCGACTTTACGGCCTATCCGCAACTTACCTTCGAGCAGCCCGACCTGCAGGCTTTTCCTTGCCTGCGTCTGGCATATGAAGCGCTTCGCCAAGGGGGCAATATGCCCTGTGTGCTCAACGCAGCCAATGAAGTGGCTGTAGCTGCCTTCCTGCAAGACCAAATCGACTTTTTAGACATTCCCGTATTGATAGAATCCTGTATGCAGCGTATGGACTACATTGCCGACCCTTCGCCCGAAGACTATTTTGCTACCGACCGGCAAACCCGCGAATATGCGAAAGAAGCCTTAAAACACGTTTAAGTTTTGTAATTTTGTTCAATCACCAATCACCCCAAAAAAACAAGATATTTCATGGGAGTTCTTATTATGATTTTACAGCTCATCTTGGGGCTGTCGGTTTTAGTAGCCGTGCACGAGTTTGGGCACTATATTGCCGCACGCGCCTTTGGCATGCGTGTCCATAAGTTTTTCATTTTTTTCGACGCCTGGGGCAAAAAGCTATGGAGTAAAAAAATAGGCGAAACAGAGTTCGGTATTGGCATCATTCCTTTCGGTGGCTATGTGCAAATAGCCGGCATGATAGACGAAACCCAAAATGCCGATGCCCTTTCCAAAGAGCCCGAGCCGTGGGAGTTCCGTGCCAAGCCGGCATGGCAACGCCTGATTGTGATGCTGGGCGGCATCATCATGAATGTTATCACCGGTATCTTGATCTTTTCCTTGATCAGCTATACCCAAGGTGAAAACTATATCCCCAACGAGCGCGTTCAGGGCATCATCGTGGGCGACATAGGCGAATCGGTAGGTTTGCGCACCGGCGACAAAGTCATTGCCGTCAACGGAAAAGCCGTGGAGCGCTTCAACGACCTGTTCAGCTCTGATGTGCTGTTGGGCAGCGACGTGGTGTTTACTGTGGTGCGTGCAGGCGACACCCTGCAAATACATCTTCCGAACGATTTGGCAGACAAGGTCATTGACAATAAGGACGGCTTCATATTGCCCATTCCCTATCTGACGAACTACGAAATAGTAGAAATAGCCCCCAACTCGCCGGCAGAAAAAGCCGGCTTGCAAAAAGGCGACAAGATAGTAGGCGTAAACCAAGACAGCGTACGGCATTTCTACGAGCTGTCTGAACTCTTGGCAAAACACAAAAATGAAGAAGTAACCCTGAAAGTATTGCGCCGGGGGCAGCTTATAGAACTGACGGCCACCGTGGGCAAAGACGGCAAACTGGGTTTTCAACCTGCTTTCTTCAACCAACTGTATGAGCGCAAAGACCTAAGTCTGGGCGAAGCCTTTGTCAAAGGTACAAGCACCGCCTTCAATGTGATTTTCGATAATATCAAAGGATTCAAGAAAATTTTCCGGGGCGAAGTGTCGGCTTCCAAGTCACTGGCCGGTCCCATAGGCATTGGTGCCATTTATGGTTCTGTGTGGGATTGGCTGCATTTCTGGACCATCACCGGTCTTTTGTCTATGGTGCTTGCCTTCATGAACCTGCTGCCCATCCCTGCCTTAGACGGCGGGCACGTGGTATTCTTGTTGCTGGAAATATTGAGCGGGCGCCCCGTACCCGAAAAGATACTTGAAAAGGCACAGCAGGTAGGCATGGTTATATTGTTGGCATTGATGGTGTTTGCTGTCTTCAACGATTTGTTTAAGTTTTTCACTTAAAAAAAAAGCCGGTATTGTGAAAAAGCTTTTGCGGCGATATGAACCATACTATGACACCGTAGGGGCTATGCTGCTGTTTGGCGGCATAGCCTTGTTGCCTTTTTCGAAAGAGCAGGTGCAGCTATGGATAGATGCACATCACTTACCTTGGTTGGATGCTTTCTTTGCCTATCTGACACATTTAGGTGACGGCCTCACCTTTGTGATAGTGATAGCAGGCATGGCACTATGGCGCAGCTACTACCACGCTACCGAAGGCTTGCTTTCGTTTGCCACCTCCGGTTTGTTTACCCAATTGCTAAAACGCACCGCCTTTGCCGATGCGTTGCGTCCCAAAGGCATACTGGGCGCTAAACTCCATTACATTGCAGGCGTGGACGTACATATAGCACACTCCTTCCCTTCGGGGCATACCACCACTGCTTTTGCTTTGGCTACCTTTCTGGCGCTGCACAGCGCCCCCAAACGCGGCGTATATTGGGCATTGGCAGCCGGATTGATAGGCTTTTCACGTATTTATTTAAATCAACATTTTCTTACCGACGTGCTGGCAGGTGCCGTCATCGGTACCTTTTGGGCAAGCCTCATCCATTGGTGGTTACTGCCGCTTCGGGAAAAACCAAAGTGGCAAAAACGCTTACTCCCCTGAGTCTTTGCGCGGCAACCGTTCTCTAAAAAACAGCCCCAAGCCTACGGCGGTAAAGAAAGTAAACAAAGCATACACCGAAGCGGGAATGGCTGCTTCCGGGCTGTTGAGCATGGTGGCGCTGGTAGCTACGGTAATAGCCAGCCCCGTATTTTGCAACCCCACCTCAATGGCTATGGTCAAGCAGTTTTTGCGCTTCAGGTGCACCGCCTTCGACACATAGTACCCCAACAGCATCCCGCCCAAGTTCAGACCCAGCATGAAAGGCAAGATGCCCAAATAATCATACCACCGGAACGACAGACTGTTGTCTTGGTTAAAGTAAATGGTCAGTACCATGGCTATCCCCAGCAAACCGGGCAGCAGATACTTGAGCCAGCGTTGCCACTGCTCCACACGGCGTTTGCCCACACGATGCCGAACGTAAATGCCTAAAACGGCCGGGATAACCGTTATCAGCAGTATTTGCACAAAAGTATTCCAAAAAGGAAGGCTTAACTCACGCCGGTCCCCCATAAACACCCACAGTGCCAAGTTTACAATGGAAGGAATAGTAAAAATCGTCAATAAGCTATTGAAAGAAGTCAACAGAATAGATAAAGCCAAGTTGCCTTGCAGAAGGTAGGTAATTAAGTTGGACACCGTTCCGCCCGGGCAGGCCGCCACCAACACAATTCCCACTTTAATGGCCGGACTGAAAGGGGCTACCCATGCCAATAAAAACGCCAAAAAAGGCAATCCTATCATCTGCAGGCCAAGCCCCACAAGCATGGATTTGGGATAACGTATGATGCGTTTAAAATCATTGAAGGTAAGAGACAAGCCCATGCCCAGCATAATGAGCGCCAAGACCAAGGGCAGGATATAGGTTGCTAATAGTTCTCCAAACATGTCGTTTTCTAAATTCGGCGCAAATTACTAATTTCAAGCTTAGCATTAAACACAATTCCGGGCACAACCAAGCCACTGCGCTCTTTGTTTTTTCATAAAGCCGTCAAATGCATGTTTACACACCCACTCAGAAAGAAACTGCTTTTTATAGCCTTTCCCCTGCTGACACTTTTTTTGGCATGGTGGTTGATGCCTTCATCCCCCACACAAGAAGGCTGGGCACGCGTACAAAAAGGCAACCTTAGTGTGCAAGTGCTGGCAGCCGGCGAGCTCACTGCCCGCCAAGCTGTCGAAATCACAGCGCCTGCCATCTTGCGCAGCCTCGAAATTTACCAGGTCAAGATCGTGGACATGGTGCCCGAAGGCAGTCAGGTGAAAGCGGGCGACTACCTGGCCACCTTAGACAAACAAGAACTCAACGAGAAAATACAACAGCTGCGTATCGAAATAGAAAAGCTTGAAAACGAGCGCAGCCAAGCATTGGTCGATACCGCGCTGCTGCTGCGCCAAGCGCGCGAAGAGCTGCAAAACCTTGCTCTCGACCTGGAAATGAAAAAAATACAACTACAAGGCATAGAGTATGAGCCCCCTGCCGAACAAAGCAAAGCCAAACTGGCTTATGAGCGTGCCCTGAACGCTTATGAGAGCGCCAAACAATCCTACCGGCTCAAACAAAAGCAAGCGCGCAGCAAACTGTTGGGCATTTATACGCTACTCAACGAAGCCAAACGCAAATACGAAGCAGCACAGGAAGCACTGGAAGCACTCACTCTGTATGCGCCCACCGATGGCACCGTGATTTATCACAAAGACTGGAACGGGAACAAAAAAGAAGCCGGCAGCTTGGTCAGCAGTTGGGACCCCATTGTAGTAAAGCTTTCGGCACAACAAGAGTTGGTGTCCACAGCCCGTGTCAATGAGCTGGACATACATAAAATACAAGTAGGACAAAGCGCCGAAGTACGCATAGAAGCGCTGCCCAACCGCACCTTCCACGGCGAAGTTATCAACATATCGAGTACTGCCGAAAGCGATGGTTCCAAAGTGCGCTACTTTGCCGTAAATATACGTTTAAAAGAAAAAGACCTTGCCTTACGCCCTACCATGAGTACCCTCAACCGCATCGAGTGCAGTCGCCACGAAAATGTGCTGCTGGTTCCTTTGAGTGCCATTCATTATGCCGGCGCGGGCACCCCCTACGTAATAAAACGAACAGGCAGACGCACGGTAAGGCAGCAAGTAGAGCTGGGCGCTGCCGATGACCTCTTTGTTATTGTGAAAAAAGGGCTGAAAGCCGGCGACCAAGTCAGTTTATCGTTACCCAAAGAAGCAGAATCGCTGCCATGGCAGGCATTATAAAAAAAATACTCTCGCATCATCGTGTGGCACAATGGAAAAAGGTGTTGTACTGCAGCTGGCAATTGGCACAGCAAAACCGGCGTGCACACCGCTGGCGCCTGTGGCTTTCCATGGTAGGCATCGTGGTAGGCACCGCCGCCCTGTTCAGTCTGCTGATACTCAACCGCGGCATGCATCGAAAACTGCAGGAGCGCCTCCATGCCTATGGGCTCAATACCCTGTATTGGCTGCCTCAAACCAACAGTCTGGCTGCCGACCAACTCAACGCTGCCGGTGAAGCGCTTTACTTAACTGTTGAGAAATTGAAACAATACGAAGATGTATTGACAAGCCCCGCTACCCCTATTTGGCATTTGAGTGCTGAGGTGCGTTGCCGCGACCGTCACCGGGTGCTCCCGCTGGTGGTTTCTTCGGCTGCCCTCCGGCAGCTGCTGCCCATTCGCTTGGAAAGCGGACGTTTCCTGCCCGGCACTGCTTCTGCCCCGGCTGTTTGTGTAGTGGGGCACCGTCTGGCGGCAGCCCTGTTGCCACCCGGGCACTCCCCCGTAGGGCAAACCATTTGCATAGGCACTACTTGCCTCACGGTGGTAGGCGTCATTTATTGCCCGGGCAGCGATAACCGTTTGTTACCGGACCTGAACAGTGCTGTCATCGTTAGCCCCGGTACTTTTTTATACCGCCTGTTGCCATTCATAGAAAAAACGAACCTGCCACACCCCTTCTGGCTGAGCCGCTACCGGCAACAGGCAGCAGGCATGCCCCTTCTGGCAAGTCTGCTGCATCAAACCTATCCGCTGAGCAGCTACGAAGCTTGGAATCCGGAAAACTTGATAAGCGAAGAAAAGAAAACGCAACGCACCCTGCGCATTACCCTCTGGAGCATCAGCGTGGTAGCTTTCCTGGTAGGCAGCATCGGCATGGTGAATATGATTTATAGCCATACGCTTGAGCGCAGCGTTGAAATAGGCATACAAAAAGCGGTAGGTGCCACTCCCCTGCTCATACAATGGCAGTTCATCCTGGAGACTTTGCTGCTGGGCTTTTATGGCTGGCTGGCCGGCATGTTGCTGGGCGGCGTGTTCAGTTATTTCATCAGTCAACAAGCAGATATTCCATGGGATATGCGCGTGCCCGACTGCCTTTCGGTAGCCGGCATAGCCCTTACTCTTTGTTTGCTTTCGGCATGGCTGCCTGCCCGGAAAGCGGCACTGCTTCCTCCTGCCCGGGCACTTATTCAGCACGAATCCTAAAAAATGATTACCTTAGTCCCAAAAGCTTGCACACTCTTTTTTGAAGACTTATGGCAAAACAATTACTGCTTGTTTTTTTACTCTTCCTGTCTTGTCCGGTCTTGCCTCTTTGGGCACAAGATGCAGAAAACAAAATAGCTCGCCTGGAGCAAGAATTGGCGCATACAGTGGGCACCCGTGAAGTGGACATCTGTGTAGAGCTTGCCAATGAGTATTTGTTCTATGACCTTGATCGTGCTTTTAAGTATGCTCACTTAGCCCTGCAAAAAGCAGAATCGAAGAACTACCTGCGTGGTGTTCTGGCAGCACGTGTTGCCTTAGGCAACTGCTACCTCTACCGTAGCGAACAGAACGACCTGCTGGGCGCTTTCGAGCAATACACCCAGGTGATAGAAACACCTCTCACGCCAAAACAAGAAGAAAATTGCCGCTTGGTCCTCGAAAAGGCTAAAGCCCTGAACGGGCTGGGTAGCCTGTATCAAATATGGGGTGACTTCAAAAAAGCTATTGAGCTGCATACCAACTCCTTGAGGATACGGGAGCGCTGTGGCGACCAAATAGGCATTGCCCGCTGCTATAACAGCATAGGTCTTGTGTATGACAACATGGGCAATTACGACGAAGCCATACGCTACTACTCCCGCGCATTGAATATATATGAAAAGCACCGCCGCATGCGCGACGTAGCCGGTGTATTGAACAACCTGGCAGCAGCCACCCACTTGAAACTGCTCCAAAGCCAAAGTGCCGAGAGCTACGAGCAGGTGTTCGACTATTACCGCCGCTCCTTAAAAATAAGTGAGGAACTGAAAGACCGGCGCGGCATGGCGCGCATCTACAACAATATGGGCATACTATATGCCGAACAGGGCAAATTTGACGAAGCGCTTGACCTTTATTTCCGGGCAGCCATGATTGATGAAGAAGAAAATGACCCGGCAGAAGCAGCTGCCACTTTCAACAACATAGCCCGCCTCTTCGAGCAAAAGGAAGAGTGGCTCGTAGCCTTGGATTACTACCAGAAAGCGCTGGAAGCAGCCGCTGCCGTAGAATCCAAGTCGGCACTGCTGAATGCCGCCCAAGGGCTGAGCCGGGTGTATGCTCAAATGGGAGACTACTATCAGGCTTTTCAGTATGCCCAAATGAGCAACCATTTACAAAAAGAGCTCTACGATGTAGAAACAAGCCGCCGCATAGCGCTCATCAGCAGTCAATACGAAATAGAGAAAAAACAAAAGCAAATAGAACTGCTGGAACGGGAGAAAGAACTGCAGAAGTTGAAAGAAGAGCGGCTCCGGCAATACATCATTCTCGGCATCCTGCTGCTGGTGATGCTGACTATCCTCGTTTTGCTGCTCTTCAACCGTTACCGCTTCAAGTCAAAACTGAACAAACAGCTGCAGACTCTCTACCGTGAGTTGGAAATACAACACAAACGCACCGAAGACAGCATACAGTATGCCAGCCGCATTCAGCAAGCCATGATACCCAAAACAGAGGCTTTGCTCAACCCATTCCGAGAAGCAGGTATATTCTACCGCCCCAAATCTATTGTCAGTGGTGATTTCTACTGGTGCAAAGAGGTAGGTAACAAAAAAGTGATTGTTGTAGCAGACTGCACGGGGCATGGTGTCCCGGGCGCCCTGATGACGGTGCTTTCCATGAACCTGCTCGACAAGCTGGTAGATGAAATGCAAGACCGCCTGCACCCCGACGAACTGCTGCGACAACTGGACTGGCGCATTCAGCAAGCCCTCCCCGATGAAAAAGTGCAAGACGGTTTAGACGGGGCAATTCTTGTTGTAGAGGGCAACCGGCTCGAATACGCCGGCGCCAAGTTTCCGCTTTACCTTTTCCATGACGATGACTTTTTTGTATTCAATGCCGCCCGCATTTCATTGGGCAACAAGTCCTACAAAAAAGAAAAGGTATTTACACTCCACAAATTACAGTTGGAACCCGGCGACAAAATCTACCTCCACTCCGACGGCTTCCCCGACCAGTTTGGCGGAGAAGAAGAGCGAAAGTATATGAGTAAGCGGTTCAGAGAATTGTTGAAACGGCACGCCACCCTCCCACTTCAAGAGCAGGCACGCGAATGGGAGAAAGAATTTGAGCGCTGGAAGGGCAACCAAGACCAAACCGACGACGTGGTGGTGGTTGGCTTGATGTATTAAGCAACTGCTATAAAGAAAACAAGTGCCCGTGCTGCCGCAGCCAGCGATGATGCACAGCATAGCCGGGCATTTGCCGTTCCACTTCCTGCCAAAAAGCAGCACTGTGGTTGTGGTGGCGTAAGTGAGCCAACTCATGCACTATCACGTAATCTACCACCTCTACGGGTGCCATCATCAGGCGCCAAGAGAAGTTCAGGCTTCCCTTGGACGAGCAGGAGCCCCAACGTTTGCGCGCCCGGCTGACCTTCACCGCGGTATAATACCCCTGCAGTCCTGCCCGGGCAGCCCAGCCGGCGACCCGCTCCGGTAAAAAAACTGCTGCCTGCTCAATATACCACTTTTCAAACAAGAGGGCGGCTTCTGCCTGTTTGCCGGCATGCATCACAAAAGCAGCTCCGTCAAAAAGCAAAGGCTGTGGCGTTTGTACGCTGAAACGCAAGGGATAAGTATGCCCCAAATAATAAAACAACTCTCCTTCTACAAATAGCCTTTCGGGGCGCGCTGCCTTGCGCTGCCGGGCAGCCGCCAGGTGCTTTTCTACCCAAGCCACATGCTTGAGCAGCACCCTGTAAATGTCACTTTCTTTGGCATGGTAGGGCGCACGCACCCACAACTCCCCTTCTTCGGTGATTTGCAGGGCGATGGTTTTTCGTTTGCTGCGGATGATACGGTCAACAGAAAACGGCAGGGGATGCTTTCCTTTCATGTGAAACGGACGGGACAAAGTGATACATACGCTGCTCTTCTTTGCCAAAGATAAAAAAAGTGGGCAGCGGTCGTAAAAACAGCTGCCCGGAAGATATGCAAGAAGTTTTTTGGGATGCTTAAGCAAGGTCAGACATATCGAAGTTGTCCAAGAAGCGTGTGGTAAAGTTACCGGCTTTGAACTGTTCGTTGTCCAGTATTTTGATAAGCAAGGGGATGGTTGTTTTCACTCCCTCAATAACGAACTCTTGCAATGCCCGCTTGGTACGCACAATGAGCTCTTCGCGGCTTTGTGCACGCACAATCAGCTTGGCAATCATAGAGTCATAAAACGGCGGTATGGTATAACCGGCGTAGATGTGAGTATCGACACGCACACCCATGCCCCCCGGTATGTGCAGGTTGGTGATGCGTCCGGGCGACGGCATGAAGCCCTTGGCGGGGTCTTCGGCATTGATACGACACTCCATCGTATAAAGCTGCGGCTCATAGTTGCGCCCCGAGATGGGTTCGCCTGCCGCCACTTTGATTTGCTCTTTAATCAGGTCGAAGAAAGTGGCTTCTTCGGTCACGGGATGCTCCACCTGAATACGGGTGTTCATCTCCATGAAGTAGAAGTTGCCGTCTTTATCTACGATAAACTCAATGGTACCGGCACCTTCATAATTGATGGCTTGCGCCCCCTTGATGGCTGCCTCCCCCATTTTTTTACGCAGTTCGGGGGTCATAAAGGGCGAAGGAGTTTCTTCGATAAGCTTCTGGTGGCGCCGCTGGATGGAACAATCACGCTCCGACAAGTGGCATACTTTGCCGTATTGGTCGCCAAACACTTGTATTTCTATGTGGCGTGGCTCTTCGATGAACTTCTCCATATAGAGCCCGTCGTTGCCAAAAGCGGCGGCTGCCTCTTGACGTGCCGACTCCCAAGCTTTTTCCAGTTCTTCCTCGCTGCGCACGATGCGCATGCCTTTGCCTCCCCCGCCGGCGGTGGCTTTCATCATCACCGGATAGCCTATTTCAGCAGCTGTTTTTTTGGCATGTTCGAGCGATTCGAGCAAGCCGTCGGAGCCGGGCACTACCGGCACGCCTGCCGCCCGCATGGTGGCTTTGGCGGTTGCCTTGTCGCCCATTTTTTGAATCATCTCGGGCGTAGGACCAATGAACTTAATATTGTGGTCGATACAGGCTTGCGCAAACTTGGCGTTCTCCGACAAGAAACCATAGCCGGGATGGATGGCGTCGGCATTGGTGATTTCTGCGGCAGCAATGATATTGGGTATGTTCAGATAAGACTCTTTGCCGGCAGGTGGTCCGATACACACCGCCTCATCGGCAAAACGCACGTGCAGGCTTTCCTTGTCGGCAGTAGAGTACACAGCCACCGTCTTGATGCCCATTTCCCGGCAGGTGCGTATGATGCGCAGGGCTATTTCGCCACGGTTGGCAATCAGTATTTTTTTAAACATAGAAATCCGTTTTTAATTAAGAGAGAGGTTCTACCAGGAAGAGCGGCTGGTCATATTCCACGGGGGTAGCGTTTTCTACCAACACCTCTACGATGCGTCCCTCTACTTCCGACTCTATTTCATTGAATAGCTTCATGGCTTCGATGATGCAAACTACCTGCCCTTTCTTCACCACATCGCCTACCTTCACAAAAGGCTCTGCGTCGGGGTTGGGGGCACGGTAGAAGGTACCAATCATGGGCGATTTGATTTCGAGCAGTTTCTTATTGCTTTTGGGTTCGGCTGCCGGTGCTTCACCTCCGCTTTGCGGCTCCTGCACTGCCGGTGTAGCTGCCGGCACTTGCTGCTGCACCACAGGCGGGGGCACAGGCACAGACGACTGCACTACTGCTGGTGCTTCGCTATGACGCTTTACGCTTATTTTGAATTCTTCGGTTTCGATATTGACTTCTGCCAAGCCTGACTGGGCAATGAAGTCGATGAGGTCTCTCAATTCTTTCGCTTTCATGAGTGCTTTCGTTTGTTCGAGGTGGTAAAAATACAATTTTGTATTTAAAAAATTAAACTTGGGGGTCGTAAGCCCACTTGACGAGGCTGGCACCCCAAGTGAAGCCACCACCAAATGCTGCCAGCACCAGCAAGTCGCCTTTTTTCAGACGTGCCTCATAGTCCCTCAAACACAAAGGAATGGTCGCATTGGTGGTATTTCCGTATTTATCGATGGTGAGCATTACTTTGTTCTCGTCGAGTCCCATGCGTTGGGCAGTAGCGTCTATAATACGTTTGTTGGCTTGATGAGGCACCAACCATGCAATGTCGTCGCCACTGAGTTGATTGCGCTCCAGTATTTCATAGGCGGCTTCTGCCATGCCCACTACTGCATGTTTAAATACATTGGCGCCTTCTTGATAAATAAAATGCTCGCGTGCCTCCACTGTTTCATGTGAAGCAGGGCGGCGGCTTCCGCCGGCTTTCATGTGGAGATGCACCCAGCCGGCGCCGTTGGTGTAATGCACATGGTCGAGTAGCCCATAGCCTTCGGTGTTGGGCTCCAATAAAACAGCCCCTGCCCCATCGCCAAACAATACGCAGGTGTTGCGGTCGGTGTAGTCCACAATGGACGACATTTTATCGGCACCTACCAATATCACCTTCTTATAGCGTCCACTTTGAATGTACTGCGCGGCTGTAGTCAAGCTAAACAAGAAGCCGGAGCAGGCAGCCATCAAATCAAAACTAAAAGCATTGACAAGCCCTGCCTCGTGTTGAATGATGTTGGCAGTCGCCGGGAACATCATGTCGGGAGTAGCCGTAGCACAAATAAGAAGTTCTATCTCCTCAGGGTGGGTGTTGGTCTTTTCCAAAAGTTTTTTCACGGCTTGCGCACCCAAATAAGAAGCGCCTAAGCCTTCGCCTTTTAAGATACGGCGTTCTTTGATACCTGTACGGGTGGTAATCCACTCGTCATTGGTATCTACCATTTGTTCCAATTCCTTGTTGGTCAATACGTAATCGGGGGTATAAGCTGCTACGCCCGTGATGGCTGCGGTGATTGGTGCCATGGGTCTTTTTTTTTAGTGAAAAACATAGAGAGGGGAGGTGCTTCTCCCCTTTGCATATCAAATGCTTTGCAACAATGCGCGTTTAATTTTTGAATTTAATTCGGCTTGTGCAAACTTTTCGGCAAGTAATATCATATTGCGGATAGCCAAGGGCGACGAGATGCCATGCCCTATCACTACATTTCCGTTGATGCCCAAGATGGGGCTTCCTCCGATGGCTTCGTAATTCATGCGGTCAAAAAATGCATCGTGCAGATTGCGCTTGTTCATGATTTCATAAACAGACTCTGCCATTTTCAGCACGATGTTGCCAATAAAGCCGTCACATACAATCACATCGGCTTTATCCAAAAATATGTCGCGCCCTTCGATGTTGCCTACAAAGTGCAGGTGTTCGGCGCCTTTCAATATCTTGTGTGCTGCCTGTACGGCAATATTACCTTTTTGCTCTTCTTCGCCTATGCTAAGCAGAGCCACGCGTGGTTGTTCGTGCTCCAGCACATATTTGCAGTAGAGGTTGCCCAGTTGGGCAAACTGAGCCAATACTTCCGGTTTGCAGTCGGCATTGGCACCCACATCGAGGATTACGCCTGTGTTGCCATTGACCATAGGCACGTGGCTAATCAGTGCCGGGCGCATGATGCCCTCTATTGCCTTGATGCTGAACAGGGCACCTACATACATGGCACCGGTATTGCCCGCGCCGCAAAACACATCCACTTTGCCCTCTTTGAGCAGGTGATAGCCTACGGCAATGCTGGAACGTGTTTTTTGTTGCATGGCTTTGGTGGGGTGCTCTGCCATGCCAATCACTTCGTCGGCATGCACAATCTGAATGTTGGCAGGGATTTCTCCGGGCAGCTGTGCCCGGATGGCGTCTTCTTGTCCAATCAATACAATGACAATTTCATCCGGACGCTCTTGTGCTGCCATCAATGCACCCTTCACAGGAGATTCGGGGGCGAAATCGCCCCCCATTGCATCAATTGCGACTTTAATAGGCTGATTCATTAGCTAATAAAGTTTAGGGAAAAAGAAAAAACTGACGGAGCTCACCGCCGGCAGTGCCTTAGATGCGCTCGTAGTCTTCAATATACACTTTTCCCTTGTAATAGAGCTTACCATCTACCACATAGGCACGGTGACGCAAATGGGGTTCACCGGTGGTAGGGCAAATAGAAAGCGCAGGCATAGCGGCTTTGTAATGAGTTCTGCGCTTATCTCTGCGGGTCTTCGAGGTTTTACGCTTCGGATGTGCCATAGTTAGTTTTCGTTTTGGTTATTTTTTAGCTTTTTTAAAATTGCCCAACGTGGGTCAATATCTTCATCATCAATTGACTGCTGCTCTTGATGCTTTTCTTCTGCGCTATGTGTTGTGTAAAAAAGACGGCTGTTGTTATGCAAAGGGTCGTCGTCCTCTTCTTGTTGTTGTTCTTCTTGTTCGTAGCGCGGGTGCAATTTCTTTACCGGCACCGCAAAGCATATTTCTTCATAAATATGATGCGCCACATTGATGGCAGTGGTCGATGAGGGCACGATGGTCAAGTCGTCGGACTCGAGCGTTTCAGTGTCGCCAAATTGAACGATATGGAAGCGCTCCAGCTCAAACGGGTATTCAAACTCATCCAGGCTGCGGTCGCAAACAAGCCGCATGCTCCCTTTGATGCGGAACTGCAGGTGCAGCATGTTTCGGTCTTTGCGCAGTTGCAATTGTGCGGCAAAACGCCCCTTCTCTACCAGGCTGTTTTCGAAGCAGGCAAAGAAGCGGTCGTCATCCTCAAAGTTGTAGGTATAAACCTGCTCTTTGAGGTGAAAGACCGGTATTTCATATTTCTTCAAGTAGTCAGCCATTTTGCTTATGCACAAAATTGCGAGTGGCAAATTTACGCATTTTTTTAGCAACTGCAAACTAATCAGAGATTTCAATGAGGTGTTCGAAGCGCCTGATTTTGGCTATGTCGCATGCCCAAAACAGCGCATGCAACAAAGAGGTGGGGTCGGCTATGCCCTTGCCGGCAATCTCATAGGCAGTGCCGTGGTCGGGCGAGGTGCGCACCACAGGCAAGCCGGCAGTAAAGTTGACGCCCTCAAAACCGGCAATGCTTTTGAATGGAATCAACCCCTGGTCGTGATACATCGCCAAGACGGCATCGAACTTGGTATAGTGGTGCTGGGCAAAGAAACCATCGGCAGGATAGGGACCAAATACCAAGTGTCCGTCGCGCTTGAAGTCTTTAATCACCGGGCGGATGATTCTGATTTCTTCATCACCAATCAAGCCCTCATCGCCGGCATGCGGATTCAAGCCCAAGACGGCAACACGTGGTTTGAGCACCCCGAAGTCTTTGCGCAGGCTTTCTATCATAAGCTGCAATTTGGTGTGCAGTTTTTCCTCATTCAAAACGGAAGCCACCTCTTTGACAGGCACATGCCCGGTTGCCATGGCTACTTTTATCTGCTCATGAATCATAAACATAAGACACTCGCTTTGCCCCGTGTTGTCGGCAAAGTATTCGGTATGTCCGGGATACTGAAAGTGTTCGTTTTGAATGTTCTTTTTATTGATGGGACAGGTCACCACTGCATCGAGGCGCCCCCGCAAAAGGTCTTTGGTTGCCTGCTCCAGGCATAAAAAAGCAGCTTCGCCCGCTGCCGGCGTTACCTTGCCCGGCTCCACCTCTTCTTTCAGCGAAAAACAATTGACCAGGTTCACCTTTTTGTGGGTGATTTCGTCGATGCTCTTGGCTTGGTGAATAAACCACTCGGGCAAGTTCAACAGACGACGATAACGCGAAAGCACCTTCATGGAAGCGTAAATCACGGGGGTGCACAACTGCAAGATGCGGTTGTCTTCCAGTGCCTTTAAGATAATTTCCGGACCTATGCCGTTGTAATCCCCCATGGTGATACCTATCACCGGTTTCCAATTGGTGTTTATTTTTTTGCTAAGGTTGCTCATGGTTTATGCTTTTGAATGAAGAGGCTTCAGCAGCGCCTGCACACAGCGCCGGAACTGCTCGCCTCTGTCTTCATAGTTTTTAAACAAATCGAAGCTGGCACAAGCGGGCGACAAGAGTACCACATCGCCGGGCTGCGCCATACGTGCCGCCATAGTGATGGCTTCTTCCATGCTGCGGGCTTCGCTGCACTTCACCATGGATTCATAGTGCGTGCGCAACTTGGTGTTGTCAACGCCCAAGCATATGAGATGTTTCACACGGCTACGCACCAGCTCGTCCAAAATACTGTAATCGTTGCCTTTGTCCACCCCGCCGGCAATCCAAATGATATGGGGTGAAGCAGGAAAAGCCTCCAAGGCAAAGAATACGGATTCCACATTCGTTGCTTTGGAATCGTTGATGAAGCGCACATCTTGTATTTCGGCTATCAGCTCCATACGGTGCGGCACGCCGGCAAAAGAAGCCAAGCCTTCTTTCAGCTTTTCGGGCGGAGCCCCCACAAGCATGGCTGCTGCAAGTGCCGCCAGGGCATTGGTCAAATTATGTTTGCCTGAGAGTTTCAGGTGGGTCCATTCAATAAGTGCGGGCGGCAAGCCCGGCAACTCCATCTTCAAGCCGGCAGCCGTAGCCCATGCCCCAAAAGGCAAGCCTTCTTTTTTGGTATATGCCACCGGGATGCGCACTGCCTCAATGCGGTGTTTTGCCATGGCAAAGCGCAGGTCTTTGCTCTCATAATTAAAGATGAGATAGTCAGCAGCTGTTTGATTGCGGAATATGCGCATCTTCGCTTCGGCATATGCTTCATAAGAGCCGCCGTAGCGGTCGAGATGGTCGGGCGACAGCCCGGTAAGGATAGCCACATGAGGATGAAAATCGTAGCAGTGCTCCAGTTGAAAGCTGCTTAGCTCCAATACCCAATAATCGTGGTCGCCTTCTTCGAGCAGGCGGCGCGCAAAACTATGCCCCACATTTCCTGCCAAACCGGCATCGAAACCTGCATGAGTGAGCAGATGATGCAACAGTAAGGTGGTGGTGGTCTTGCCGTTGCTGCCCGTAATTGCCAGCAGCTTGCCACGGGTAAAACGTGCGGCAAATTCAATTTCCGACAAAAGCGGGATGCCCCGCGCCACAATACCCTGCACTACCGGCAGTTCATTGGGAATGCCCGGGCTTTTTATCACCTCATCGGCGGCATAGATTTTTTCCAAGTTATGCCCTCCCTCTTCATAAGGAATGCCGGCACGGCTAAGAAGTGTTTTTTGTTCGGCTTTGAGCTGCCCCACTTCCGACAAAAAGACCTCATAGCCCTTGTGCTTTGCCAAAAGGGCTGCGCCCACGCCGCTCTCGCCTCCGCCTAATACAATGATTTTCTTTGTCATAGAGCTACTGCTATAAAGCGCAAAATTATACGATTATCAAAGACTTAACAAGTGCATGGCGGTTAGTAGGTTGCCCCTTCGTTCAAAAACAGAGGCAGTTGGCTGAAACAGGCTATCTGTGAGCTTGTTTGAGGTGCCTCCAAACGCTTGGGGTTATACCACAAAGCATGCATGCCCACCTGAAGCGCCCCGCATACATCCGCTTCCCAGTTGTCGCCTATCATCAAGCACTGCTGCGGGCTACAGCCTGCTGTTTCCATAAAATAATGAAACGCCCGGGCTTGTGGCTTGGCTGCCCCCGCCCGGCAGGATGTAACTACCGTATGAAAGAAAGACTCGATGCCCGCCGCACGCAACTTAATGTGCTGCACATCGGCAAAGCCGTTGGTGAGGATATGCAGGCGGTAACCGCGGCTTTGCAGGTCCATGAGCATCTGTGGCACATGAGGCAAGGTGTAAGGCTTGTGGGGACAGCGCTGCACATACTGCTGCCCAAAACCCTCTGCCCACGCCAAGGGGATGCCCAAACGCTCGAATATATGCACAAAGCGCACACGCCGCAGTGCTGCCTGCTCTATCTGCCCCCGGTTGTATGCTTGCCACAGCATATGATTGACCTGCCTGAAAACAGTCAAAAAAGAGTCGAAGCCTTGGCAACAGCGCCCAAGCCCATACTCCTCGAATAGCTCGCGCAGGGTTTCTTCCGAGGCACGTTCATAGTCCCACAGTGTGTGGTCCAGGTCGAAGACAATATGCCGGATGTCATGATGCATAGAATTAGTGGTTTAGTTTCATTTCTTCGAGAAAGAACTGCTCGCGCTTGCGCGGTTCCACCTTCCATAGCGAAAGCTCACGGTTCGAAAACAGCGTTTTATATACCTTCTGGTCTTGCTGAAGCACGGGGTCTTTGACCAGTGCAAGCAACTGCTCGACTACCCCCCGTACCTCTTCCTTCATGGAATAAAAAACCCATTGGTCTATGCGATTGGCACGTGCAATGCCGGCATTACGCAAGTATCCCAAATGGCGCGATGTCTTGCTTTGTGAAAAGTCTAAAATCAGCTCCAGGTCAGAAGGGGTCATTTTGCCGTTGCGCCACAATAAGTGTATGATACGCAAGCGGGCTTCGTCGGAGAATGCCTGAAATAACTGGGCAGCCAACGGAAGGGAGAAGTGTTTGATACGCATAGTTTTTATTGTAGTTAATCAATCTGACAATTTTATTTTTTATGTATTTTAAGGAAAGTATTTGTTTTCATTAATTTTCAATAAGATATGTTGAATTTACAAAAAATTGTCTTATCTGTTACCGTTCTTGCTCTGCTGCCGCTGTTTGCTGCCGCCCAAGAAGTAGCGCTCTACCGCGGCACACAAAAACTTACCCCTTCCCGCTCTCTGCTGGCGCAAGAAGTATTTGAAGAAGACGAACTGCGCCTGGTTATTGCCTTGGATGAAGCTTTCATGAAAGCGCATCCGGACATACAAACCATCCGCCCGTTCAAAACACTCATCACCCATCAGCGTAAAGACGGCAAGATGCAAACCATGGTTTTGACAGGAAAAGACCGCTTTACGCTTGCTCCCTTTCACCCGGTAGAAGGCGAGCGTTTCGTTATAGAAATTACGGAATGGATGGTTACCTATACTGACGGCAGCTTAAAGAAAGAGCAGGTGCAGGACCGGCTGATAAAACTGATTTACTGAGGCGGCAGGCATGTGCCATCTTCCGGCGAAATTGTGTAAAAACAAATTATTCTTCACCTCAAGAATTTTATCACATACAAAAACCCAAACATAGTTTTGTATTTAGATGAAAAATCAATAAAATATAAGGCACAAACAGGCAACACCTTTCTATACTGAACAAGCAACAACTTTATGAGAAGCCGGAAGATTCTTGAACTGGAGCGTGCCCTGCAAGAAACTCAAGAAGAGAAGCAGCAAATAGACTTGCTCAATGAGCTTAGTTGGTCTTTGCGTGATATAGATTTGCGGCGTGCCATTCAACTGGCACAACATGCCAACCGTCTGTCCATACGCCTTTCGGACGGCAGCATTTACGATTTTGGCTTGGCATGGAGCTCCATGCACTTGGGGTTCTATCACTTCCTGCTGGCACAATACGAAGATGCCATCAGTCGTCTGTCGCAAGCCAAGCGTTTATTTCAAAGTATAAACTACCCGGATGGCTTGGCACTCACACTGAGCCGGCTGGCGCTCACCTACTGGCATACCGGCGAATATGAAAAAGCGCTGGCTTATGTATTGGAAGCGATACACACATGCCACAATAAGCACAGCTTGGGCAATGCATGGGCATGCTATGTATTAGCCGGCTTCTATTTGGAACTAAAAGAACCCCGCTTGTCCGCTACTTACTACGAAAAAGCCCTTTCTATATTTGAACAACACCAAGAGACCGGCGGCGCTGCCCGCTGTTACAACGGTTTGGGGCGGCTTTATCAAAGAGAAGGCGACATAGTCAATGCCCTGCATATGCAGAACAAAGCCATTCGCCTTCAACAGAAAACCGGCGACCAAAGCGGCTATGCCCGTTCACTGCATGACATCGCCTACATTCTCATGCAACAAAAGCAGTATGACAAAGCCCTGCAACACGCCCAAGAATCGCTGGACATACGCCAAAAGTTGGGTACCAAAGGCTCCATTATCAACAGCAAACTGCAGATAGCCCGGCTTTTTTATCATAAGAAATTCTACGACAAAGCCCTGAAAGAAGGACTTCATGCTCTGGAAATGGCATCCGGCATACAAGCCAAGCCCAAGCTGTATCGCATCCATGAGTTGCTTGCCCAAGTACATAAAGCCACCGGCAACAGTGAAAAAGCCCTCTATCACCTGGAACAGTACATTCAACTAAAAGAAGAGGTGATTGGTGAAGACGCCAACACACGCCTCAAACGCTTGCAAATCAGTTTTGCCATAGAGCGTGCCGAGCACGAAACGGAAATGTACCGCCTCAATAACATCAAGCTGCGCGAAGCTTATGAAGAAATTCAATTAAAAAACAAGCAAATCACCGAAAGCATACAGTATGCCCGCCACCTGCAGGAAGCTCTTCTGGCTGACCAAGAGCTGCTTCAAAGTGCTTTTCCTCAGTCGTTTGTAGTTTACCTGCCCAAAGACATTGTCAGTGGTGACTTTTATTGGATGAGCTTGGTACCCGGCTTGTTCCCGCAAACAGGCGGCGAGATTCTGCTGGCAGCAGGCGACTGCACAGGTCATGGGGTGCCCGGTGCCCTGATGACCGTACTGTGTCTTTCCATGCTCAACCAAATAGTGCAGGAAAGCAAGATATGCGCCCCCGCACAAATTCTTAATGTTCTGGATTTTCATCTGCAGCGCACCATCAACCGGCAAGGAAAAACGATTCAAAACCAAAGCGCCGACATAGCCGTCTGCCGTTTGAATCTGAAAGAGAAGAAACTGCTGTTTGCAGGTGCCCGCATGGACTTGATTCTGGTACGTGACCGGCAAATACGGAAGCTACGAGGCAGCCGCTTCCCCGTAGGGTTCCCGCATGGCAACCGCTCGTTCAACTTCACAGAAACAAGTATGGAATTGAAAAAAGGCGACATGCTTTATTTGTTTACCGACGGTTTTGCCGACCAATTCGGTATTAGCGAAAACCGTAAGTTTATGCTCAAACGCTTCCGCCATTTGCTTCTGCAGATTGCAGACCTGCCCATAGAAGAGCAAGAGCAGCTTTTACTGAGCAATTTCCATGAGTGGAAAGGCAGCCTTGAGCAAACCGATGATGTGCTGGTCATGGGCATAAGGGTGTAATTACACACACATCGCCACGGCAGGCGAAGTAGAGACTTGAAATCCCCCAAAAGGCATCTGTTTTCAGCTTAGATTATTAGGAGTAAAACAAGGCTCGGGCAGCGATTTGCACAACTGCCTGTTTTTGTGCAAATTCATATACTAACCATCGCATGTTCCCATGAAAGCAGCACAGCTCGAAGCCTTAGAGCAGAAAATACAAAACTACCGCCGGCAACTCAAACAACTGCTGGCGGTAGATGAACCCGACGCTCAAACCGAAAAGCGCATCAAAGCCATCACACAGGAGCTGGCACGTCTTCAAGAAAGCTATGAGCGGCTGGCAGCTATGAGCGGCAGCCAACCCCAAAGCAGCCCGGAAGACGGTACACAATCCAAGACAAACAACTGGGACCAAACGCTGGTGCGCAAAGGCTTCGCTTTTGCGGGTATCGTGCTGTTTGTGCTGGGGGTGCTTTTATTGCTTGCTTATGCCATAGACCACGGCTGGCTTACCCCGGCTGTCCGTATCGTGTTGGGCTATATAGCTGCCCTTAGCCTGCTGGCAGTCGGCATTCGCCAACGCCCTCTGGGCATCCGCTATGCCTCGGTATGGGTGGCAGGTGCCGCCGTGCTTAGTTTTGTTACTTCGCTTTACACCGTAGATCATTATGCACTCAACCACTGGGGAGGCATTGCCCTGATGGTAGTGAATATGCTTGTGTTTCTATGGTATGCCTACTACTACCGGGAAGAGGTCATCGGGGTGTTGGGTTTTGTGGGTGGTTATATGGTGCTGGTTCCTTTACGGGGATTGCATGCAGACGACTTGCTTATTTTCACCTACATAGGCATCCTGAACACGGGCATTTCGCTGCTTGCCCTGCGTTTGTATTGGTGGCGCACGGCGCTGCTCTCCTTCCTGACAGCTTCTTTTTTCCTCTTTCTTTGGGTGGTATTTGAAGTTTCCTTCGGTACTGGCACAGAGGAACAAAAAACGTCAATACCCCTCATCGTAATTTGGTACAGCCTGCTGTACCATGTCGTATTTTTATTTTTGATTTACAGATACACAGCAGAGAAGTTGTCTTTGGCTTTGTGGTTTTTGCTTTCCAACATAGGCTTTGCTTTTATCTTAACAATGACACTTTATGAGGGCAGCTGGCAGGTACCTGCCACTTTTGCCGCCTTCCTGCTACTGCACGAGTTGCTTTGGCGCTATTTGCCACTCCCCCGCCTGATGCATGCCTCCCTGCCTGCTTTTCGCCTGCTTGCGGCTTTGTTTGCCATTGGCACCCTCCATCTGCTGCTGTTGCCCGACTTTGCTACGGGCGAACCCATGGTAATAGAAAACGACTTTTTACGTCTATTTCCTTGGAGTTCCCTTTACCTATTTGGTGCTGCTGCACTGTATTTCACTGCCCATGCCCACACCGGCACACACTGGCGGGTTATTTACTACATCACCGGTGGTCTTTTCCTGCTATCAGGTTTAGCACAAAGCATCCAGTTTGAAGAAAACGAAGTGCTCTGGTGGCAGCTACTTAGTCACTGGGCTGTCATTGCAGGCATGGGCTACCTTTACCGGCGGCTTACGTCAGCGGACAGCCAATTGCAAAACAGCCTCACCGTTTTTTTCATTTTCTCTTTCTGGTTTTCAACGGTTGAATTCATCAACTTCGCTTTGTTTAGCAACTTCTATGACACCTTTACTCTCCCGCTTATCTTTTGCTTCAGCGTAGTTTATTATTTAGGCGTAACCCACTGGGCGCAAAAACGTGCCGGGCTGGTTTTACCCGCGCCCATACGCTATGGGGGGGTGCCTGCACTCGCTGCCTTTGCTTTTGTTGCCTGCCTTGCAAGCATAGAAAGCATCACATGGCACATATTTGTAAAAGACGCCTCGCCGTGGGGATGGTTGTGGCGCTATGCTGTTTATGCGGCGTTTTTGGGTTTACTGCTTCATCAAAAGAAGCAGCTGTCGCAAGGCAACTACCCAAAAGCCTATGTGCAGGCGAACTTCTACCTTCGACAAATAGGATTGCTGCTTATATGCAGCATGGAAGCCACCGGCTTTTATATGATAGCCATGCAACCGCAAGACAATGCAAGTTATCAGTTTCATCTTGACCTGAGCCTGCGTTTTGTGTTGAGCCTGTCGTGGTTGTTGCTTGCTGCTTTTTGGATTTACACAGGCGTCCGTCAAAAGCACCTCAACCGCCGGCGCTTGGGTGTTCTGCTTGCCCTGCTCTCTGTTTTAAAAATATTGCTTATCGACGTCCGCGCCGAAGCCACACTCAGCCGCATCATTTTGTTTATTGTATCCGGCGGTGTTTTGCTTGCTGCGTCCTATCTTTACCAACGATACAAGGACTTTTTAACTGACGATAATACGGAAAAACAATAAATTCGAACTATTGCCATGGACATGGATAAAAAATGGGATAATTATATTCAAGCGCTCACCCGCCTGCAACAAGAACGGGAACGCCCCACAGAAGAAGACATGCGCGAAATTGCCCGCCGCTTGGGCTTCACCGACGATGACTTGCAGTATCTTGAACAACGCTACCAAGAGCTGCTCGAACAGGGCAAACAAGCCCTGCTCCATCAGCAGTTTGAAGAAGGCTATGACACTTTGCAGCAAGCCCATGCCCTGCGCCCCTTCGAAGCCGAGCCGGTGGTGCTCCTCACCGAGCTGTGTGCCAGAGCCTATTTGAGCACCCGGCAAGACCTATGGAAGCAGCGCGGCGAAGAGTATGCCCAAGAAGCCCTGCAAATAGCCCCTCACAACACACGCGTGATGGCTGCACTGGATGCATTACGCGCCCTTCCCTCCCGGAAGCAAGTCAAGTGGCGCAAGCTTCTTCTTTTCGGGGGAATAGCGGCGGGTCTGCTGATTATATTCACCTTTATGGCGCGGCGTTGGGCAAGCGAATCCACACCCGGTGCGGTAGTTACTACTACCACCTTGCAAAGCAGGCAAAACAATACACCATCTGCCATTGAAAATGCCGGCTGGCTAATAGATAACGTGCAAGAAAAAAATAGTTTCCGCCTGCGCATCATGCCTTCGGTGTGGATAGTAGAAAGCCCGCAAGGCATCTTGGAAGGTAAACATAAGAGCGACACCAAAGACAAATTCTATGACGAGGACGGCAAGCTGCAATATGAAGTGCGCCTCTACCCCGACGAGCCCAACAAATGGAAGCTGCGCGATGCCGGTAGCCGCACGCTGTGGAAGATAAAAGAATACGGCAGCCGCCTGAAAATATACCGCGGTGAGGAAGAGGAAGCCTCATTTGAAATCAAGCAGCAACAACAAAATGCTGCCGTTCTGTTGGAAAAAGACAAGCCTGCCGCTTACATCAACTATTTGGGCGGGGTGCTTGAAGTGAAAACCGTCCAAGGTGTCTTGTTATACCGCTGCAAGAAAGAAAACATAAGCCCCGGCGAGTTGCTTGGTTTCGGTTTATTGGCGCTCCCCGGCACAGAGGAATCAGCCAAACAGGCACTCCTTGCCGAATATCTGCACCGTCTGCAGCCTTAATTCTTTCCACCAAAGGGGAAGAATACATGCTCTTTCCAACGCTTGTGCTCGTGCTTGAGCAGATAAAACCCTTTTACCTCAAAGCCGGCAGCAAAAGGTTTGTCTTTATAGTAAGCCCACATTTCTTCGAACTGTGCAGGCGACACATCGCGGTGTGCCAACGTCATATGCGGATGAAAGGGGCGCTCCATGCGGCGGTCATGAATGCCGTGTGCCTCTTTCAGATAGGCGCAAAGCGAAGCCTGCAGGTGTTGTAAAGCCCCCGAAGGCGCCACATGCAAAAACAACACACGCGGACGGAAGCAATCAAAGCCGTCAATATGCAGGTGGAAGCGCCCAAAAGGGGCTGCAAAACGGCGTATCGATGCTACCAATTGCGTCTCTTCGCTTTCCTTCATGCGAAAAGGCATATACAAGGTAATATGCGCAGGTGAGCGCAAAGCCCACGAGCAGCCAAACAAATCCCGTATTTCCTCTTTCATGGCGCGCACCTCCGAATACAGAGGCTCCGGTGGTACCACCGCAAAAAAATATAAACGCTCTTGCATCTGTCTGCTCAGCTAAAGGTTGATTTGCATGGTAAAAGTAGGAAAAATAAAAAAGTGTAAAAGCAAACAGGCGTTAGAGTAAAACCACTGTCCAAAGGCATAGCGTTGCCCCCTCTTTTTTATAATCCTGCCTCTTTACGTTCCAAGCGCCCTTTATTGTCATTTCATCATTCCGGGTGCTCCTCCCTTCTTGTCATTTTGAGTGCCCCCATTGTCATTTCGAACGTTAGCGGGAAATTCTCTTTTGCTTTTTATAGCTTGGTTTGATGAGATTGAGGTTTCTCACCTCACTGCGTGAAGTTCGAAATGACAAGCCATGCTTCGCTCGTTCGAGATGACACTCAGCTCAAAAACAAGGGTGTTTCTTTCAAGACAGCAAGCTATTGAATAAAGAAACGACCTTCCGCAAGGCAGCCCCTTTGTCTATACGGAAGGTCGTCAAATACAGGCATCTTTTTTATCATTTCCAACGGTTCACATAGCCTGCATAGTCATTTTTGGCAGCTGCTTCGCGCAGCGCTTCGGTGGGGGCAAAGCGTTCCCCGTAGGTGTTTGCCAAGCGCTCCAGCTCGGCTACAAAGCGTTGAATGCCTACGTAGTCAATAAACGAGAGGGCGCCTCCTGTATAAGGCGGAAATCCCCATGCCAGGATAGACCCCACATCTGCATCGCGGCGCGTGCGTACCACCCCTTCTTCAAAACAGCGGGCTGCCTCCACTGCCTGACGGTACAACAGACGCTTTTTCAGCTCCTCTATGGGTGGTTGCTCTGCCTTGGGCGGGAACAGCTCTTTCAAGCCTGCCCACAAGCGTTTAGGCTCATTTTCCGGATATTCATAGAACCCTTTCTTGTCGCGCCGGCCGGTGCGCCCCAGCTCTTCCACAAATTTGATAATTACCTTTCCTTCAGGTAAAGAAGAAAATGAAAGGCCTGTGTCTTTTTCTGTTTGCTTGCCTACCTTGTAAATCAAATCCAAATTCACGGCATCGGCCACCTCCAATGGACCCACCGGCATGCCTGCCTGTTCGCCGGCATGTTCGATGAGCGCCGGCACTATTCCTTCCGAAAGCATGGTGATGCCTTCCGATGTATAGGTACCAAAACAACGGGAAGTGTAGAAGCCCCGCGAGTCGTTCACCACAATGGGCGTTTTACGTATTTTCTGCACATAGGCGATGGCCGTTGCCAGGGCGTAGTCGTTGGTTTGCTTGCCTTTGATGATTTCCACCAGCATCATTTTATCTACCGGCGAGAAGAAGTGTAAGCCAATAAACTGCTCCGGACGGCGACTTGCTTCTGCCAGCGAAGTAATGGGCAAGGTGGAAGTATTGGAAGCAAAAACAGCCCGTTCGTCAAGGAATGCTTCTGCCTCTTGCGTCACTTTGTATTTCAGTTCGCGGTCTTCAAATACTGCTTCTATAACCAAATCGCAGCCTGCCAGATCAGCAGCATCGGCAGTAGGACGAATCAACGCCAGCACTTTTTCCGCCTGTTCTTGTGTCATCTTGCCGCGTGCCACCCGCTTTTTGAGCAGCTCACGCGAATAATCTTTCCCTTTCTCTGCCTTTTCTACCGAAACATCTTTGAGTACCACCTCAATGCCTGCCATGGCACTCACATAGGCAATGCCCGAGCCCATCATGCCGGCGCCCAAAATGCCCACTTTTTTCACCTCGCGTGGTTCTACTCCTTGGGGCGCGGCAGCGCCTTTGTTGGCTTCGTTCATGGCAAAAAACAAGGTGCGAATCATGTTTTTTGCCTCTTTGGTTTGGGCTATTTTGGCAAAATACTTCGCCTCTATGTCCAAGCCCAAGTCAATGGGCACTTGCAAGCCCTCATACATGCAGCGCAGGACGGCATGCGCAGCCGGGTAGTTGAAGTGCACTTTTTGTACCAGCAGGGCAGTGCCTGCCATAAAGGTTTGCACGCCTTTGGGGCTCTGCACATTGCCGCCGGGTATTTTATAGTTTTTCTTGCCTACGACCCTTCCTTTTTTGTCTATTTCGTCATAGGGCTGCAACACCGATGGGTTTGCCAGCGCCCAGTCGATGGCTTTGCGCAACAACTCTTCTCTTGTGTCTGCCAGCTCATCTACCAGCCCCGCTTTTAGCGCTTCTTTCGGATTCATGCGCTTGGCTTGCAAAATAAGCTGCATGGCAGGCTCAATGCCTATGAGCCGGGGCAAACGCTGCGTGCCTCCTCCGCCCGGAAACAAGCCTATTTGTGTCTCGGGCAAGCCTATCTGTATTTTTTCATGGTTGAGTGCTATGCGGCGGTGGCATGCCAAGGCCAACTCATAGCCCCCTCCCAGGGCAGTGCCATTGATGGCAGCTACCACAGGCTTGCGCCCTGTTTCCATGCGGCGAAAGATATCGTGCAAACGGCGAATCATCTGATAAGTCGTTTCTATATCCGCCGACTGCTGCAACATATTCAAATCTGCCCCGGCAACAAACTCTTTTCTTGAAGAAGTAATAACAATGCCCTTGGCTGCTTCATCGGCCAGGGCGCGCTCAATGGCTTCGCCCAGTGCTTTTATGGAATGCTCGTTGAGCACATTCATCGGGTAGCCCTCCATATTGATATCAAGCACGACCACCCCTTCTTTTATTGTATATTGAATCATAATTACTTACTCTTTTTATAAGGTTATACCATTTCAACCAAAGTGGCAATGCCCATGCCGCCGCCAATGCAAAGCGTTACCAAGCCGGTGCCCAGTTGGCGTCGTTCGAGCTCATCGACCAAAGTATTCAGCAAGATGGCCCCGGTAGCCCCCAACGGATGCCCCATGGCAATGGCACCTCCATTCACGTTGACCTTGTCGCGCGGTATGTTGAAAGTATCCATGTAAAGCATGGGAACCACTGCAAAGGCTTCGTTCACTTCAAACAAATCGATATCGGAAATTTGCATGCCGGTACGCTTGAGCAGCTTCTCGGTAGCCGGTATAGGCCCCGTCAGCATAATGGTGGGCTCTGAACCGCAGGTGGTGAATGCCTTGATACGGGCACGTGGCTTCAATCCCAGCTTTTCACCCATGGCTTTGTTGCCCAACAACACCACTGCCGCCCCATCGACAATACCCGACGAGTTGCCGGCATGGTGCACATGCTCAATACGCTCAATTTCGGGATACTTCTCTATAGCCAAGGCATCCAAGCCTGCCATTTGGCCCATCATGGCAAAAGAAGGGGGCAAAGTGCTCATGATTTCCAAAGAGGTGTCGGGGCGCACGGTTTCGTCTTTGTCAAGTACCACATGCCCCAAAATATCTTTCACGGGCACAACCGAACGCTTGAAATAGCCTTCTGCCCATGCTTTGGCTGCCCGCTTGTGCGATTCCACGGCAAAAGCATCCAGCTGCCGGCGGTCATAGCCGTACTTGGTGGCGATCAGGTCTGCCGAAATACCTTGCGGCACAATCTGCAGCTCCCCTACTATCTCGGGGCTTGTAAACAGGGCGCCGCCGTCTGAGCCCATGGGCACCCGCGACATGGACTCCACCCCACCGGCTATCATCAGTTGTGCCTGCCCGGCAGCTATATAAGCCGCCGCCATATTGATGGCTTCCAAGCCCGAAGAACAAAAGCGGTTGATTTGCACTCCCGTAACCGTTTCGGCATAGCCGGCTGCCAATACGGCGGTGCGGGCAATGTCTGCGCCCTGCTCGCCAATGGGCGTTACACAACCGGCAATGAAGTCGTCGATTTCAGCTGTGTTGAACTGCAGGCGCTCGCGCAGCTCGCACAACAAGGTGGTGAGTAAATGCACGGGCTGTGTGGCATGCAAAGCACCGTCGGGTTTTCCTTTGCCCCGCGGCGTACGCAGGGCTTCATAAATATATACATCCATAAACAGTAGTATTTTTAAAACATTTTTTTGCACTTAAAGGCAATTTAAAAAATATTCGGCACACAGAATAAAGGTTTTACCATTTTTATTTTGGAAATTAGAATTCACATTCTAATTTATACTCCCCGGCACATGCCGAAACGGCTTCTTTCCGGTTCCGGCGGCACTTTCACGGCATGTCAATCAAGCAATGCAAAAAACTTAACGCATTCATAGTAACAATCTTAAAAGTTTTCGTAAATTTGCCCCCATGTTTGACCGGCATGCAAAAAAAGCCTTGAAAATTTGCATGTTAGTGTCAAATGTGTCTATATTTGTGTCCTTTTTTGGAAGGGTATAGCCTATAAATAAACTATAAAACGAGAAGAACCGTGAAGTACATGAGTTACAAAACCGTTTCGGCAAATAAAAATACGGTTAAGAAAGAGTGGCTCGTGGTGGACGCTACCGACGCCGTGGTAGGCCGCCTGGCAAGCCAAATTGTGCATCTCCTGCGTGGAAAGCACAAGCCTCTCTACACCCCTCACGTGGACTGTGGCGACCATGTGATTGTGATTAACTGCGACAAGGTGAAGTTCACCGGCAAAAAATGGGATGAAAAACTTTACATCCGCCACACAGGCTATCCGGGTGGTCAACGTGCTTTGACTGCCAAGCAAGTGAAAGCCAAATCTTCTACCCGCCTTATCGAGCATGCCGTGAAAGGCATGTTGCCCAAAAACCGCTTGGGTCGTCAGTTGTTCAAGAACTTGCATTTGTACGAAGGAGCAGAGCATCCGCATCAAGCACAACAACCTAAGGAATATAAACTGAAATACTAATCATGGAAGTTATCAATACTATAGGACGTAGAAAGACTGCTGTAGCGCGTATCTATATGAAGCCGGGCAGTGGTGTTATCACCATCAATGGGCGCCCCTTCGAGGAGTACTTCCCCACGGAAGTATTGCGCACAGTGGCAATGCAGGCACTGACCTTGGTCAACGAAGCCGGCAAATTTGACATCAAAGCTAACTTGGACGGAGGCGGAATCGCAGGTCAGGCTGAGGCTTTCCGTTTGGCTACTGCTCGTGCACTGGTAGAATACAACCCTGAGTATCGCGCAGCATTGAAAGAAGAAGGCTATTTGCGCCGCGACCCCCGTATGGTGGAACGCAAGAAGTATGGTCGTGCAAAGGCAAGAAAACGCTTCCAGTGGACCAAACGTTAATCCTGCAAACTGCTTACTTATAAATACTCTTGGAATATGGCAAAAAAATTGGAATATAAAGACTTATTGGCAGCCGGGGTGCATTTTGGTCACTTGAAACGCAAGTGGAACCCCAAAATGGCACCTTACATCTTCATGGAGAAGAACGGCATCCACTTGATTGATATCAACAAAACCTTGGCAGCCCTCGACGAGGCTTCCAAAGCGTTGAAAGGCATCGTGCGCAGCAACAAAAAAATCCTTTTTGTTGCTACTAAAAAGCAAGCACGCGAAATCGTGGAGCAAGTGGCAAAACGCACCGGCATGCCTTACGTAACCGAGCGTTGGTTGGGCGGCATGCTTACCAACTTCTCTACCATTCGCAAGTCTATCAAGAAGCTCAACAGCTTGGAAAAGCTCATGAAGAGCGAATCTTACGAAAACCTCACCAAGCGTGAGCGCTTGATGATGCAGCGTAAAAAAGAGAAGATGGAAAAAGTATTGGGCGGTATTTTGGAAATGAACCGTCTGCCCGGTGCGCTCTTCATCGTGGACATCCGCCGCGAACACATTGCTTTGGCAGAAGCCAAGCGTTTGGGTATTCCCGTATTCGCTATGGTGGACACCGACTCTGACCCCACCAGCGTGGACTACCCCATCCCTGCCAACGATGACGCCTACAAGTCTATTGACTTGATCGTGAACTATATTGGCGACATCATTGAAGAAGCGCAGCAAGAGCGCAAGCAAGAAAAAGAAGCGCAAAAGCTGCAAGCAGAAGAAAACAAAAAACGTGCGATGGATGAAGGTGCCGACGTAGAGAACGCACCCGAAAGCCATGACGAAGAAGAATAAGTCGGTTTTCTTCTTTTCACACCGCACACGTTCTTTTGCATATAAAAACATGGCTGCCCATCAATTTCACGTTGATGGGCTTGCCTTTTAAAATACAGTACCCGGTTTTTAACTATTTCATAAAAAACGCATAATACTATGGCAATCACAGCACAAGACGTAAACAAACTGCGCCAAATGACAGGCATGGGCATGATGGACTGCAAAAAAGCCCTGCAAGAAGCCGAAGGTGACTTCGACAAAGCCATTGAAATCCTTCGCAAAAAGGGTGAAAAAATATCCCTCAAGCGCGCCGATAACGAAACCAAAGAAGGGGTTGTGTTCATCTACAACACCGGTACCGAAGCAGCTGCTTTCGCTTTCAGCTGCGAAACCGAACCCGTAGCCAAAAACACCGAATTCCGCGGCTTGGGTGAGGCTATCCTCGAAGCAGTGAAAGCAAACAAACCTAAAACAAAAGAAGAAGTAGAAAACTTGACTTTGGCTTCAGGACAAACCGTAAAAGAAGCCATCACCGAGTTGATGGGTAAAATCGGCGAAAAGCTGACCATCAGCGACTATGTGTTCTACACCGGCGAGCAAATTGTTGAGTACTTGCACAGCAACGAAAAAGTAGGTGTATTGGTGGTGTTTGAAGGCGTGAATGGCGCCGATCTCAGCGAAACCGGCAAAGACATTGCCATGCAAATCGCTGCCATGAAGCCCATCGCCATCGACAAAGACGGTGTGGACCCGGCTATTGTAGAAAAAGAGTTGGAAGTAGCACGCGAGCAGGTACGTCAAGAAGGTAAGCCCGAAGAACTGGTTGACAAAATTGCTCAAGGCAAACTGAACAAGTTCTTCCAAGAGCATACTTTGTTGAATCAGAAATTCGTAAAAGACGACAAAAAAACGGTTGCTCAGGTATTGAAAGAAGCAGCCCCCAACGCCAAAGTAGTTGCCTTCAAGCGCTTGGCCATTGCTTAAGGCTGTTTTGGTTTAGGAAAACTATCCGGCGGTGCACCCCTCGTGCACCGCTTTTTTTAATTCTTTGCCCACCAAGACTTTCATCGCTGCGGGGCTTTGTTTCAGCCCCAATCTATTTGTAACTTTGCCCCCTGATTCATAGACCATCAAAACAGATATGAAAGGATATACACCCGCCGAGATAGAAAAAAAATGGCAACAGTACTGGGATGAGCAACAGGTTTACCGGGTCGATGAAATACCCGGTAAGCAGAAATTTTATGTGCTCGATATGTTCCCCTACCCTTCCGGTGCCGGCTTGCATGTAGGCCACCCGTTGGGCTATATCGCCAGCGATATAGTAGCCCGCTACAAGCGGCACCAAGGTTACAATGTGCTGCACCCCATGGGATTCGACTCCTTTGGCTTGCCTGCCGAGCAGTATGCCATACAAACCGGACAGCACCCGGCCATCACCACCGAAAAAAATATTGCCCGCTATAAAGAGCAGCTGCGTGCCATTGGCTTCTCCTATGACTGGAGCCGCGAAGTGCGCACTTCCGACCCCAAATATTATAAATGGACCCAATGGATATTCCTCCAGCTCTTCGGTTCATGGTACAATAAACAAACCGACAAAGCCGAGCCCATCGAAACACTCATTGCCCACTTTGAAAAACAGGGCACCCAAGGGCTGAATGCCCACTGCAGCGAAGACACCCCGCAGTTTAGCGCCGAAGAATGGAAGGCTTTCGACGAGCGCAAAAAGCAAGAGATATTGTTGGACTACCGCCTGGCCTACCTCGATGACATGACCGTAAACTGGTGTCCGGCTTTGGGCATGGTGCTTTCCAACGATGAAGTAAAAGACGGCGTGTCGGAACGTGGCGGGCATCCCGTAGTAAAGAAAAAAATGCGGCAGTGGGCACTGCGCATTACCGCCTACGCCGAACGCCTGCTGGAAGGGCTCGAACGCATCGACTGGTCGGAGGCCGTCAAAGAGATGCAACGCAACTGGATAGGCAAATCCTATGGCGCCGAAGTCAACTTCCCCATACAAGGGAAAGAAGACATGGCCATTAAAGTATTCACCACCCGCATCGATACTATTTTTGGTGTTACCTTCCTGGTATTGGCACCCGAGCACGAACTGGTAGAAAGCATCACCACCGAAGCGCAGCGTGCCGAGGTGATGGCCTATGTAGAAGAAGCCAAAAACCGCTCGGAACGCGACCGCATGAGCGACGTCAAGCATGTGTCCGGTGTCTTCACCGGCGCCTATGTGGTGCATCCGTTCACCGGTAAGCCCATCCCCGTATGGATAGGCGACTATGTGCTGGCAGGTTACGGCACGGGGGCAGTAATGGCCGTGCCTTCATCTGACGACCGCGATTTCCGCTTCGCCAAGCATTTTGGCCTGCCCATCATTCCGGTTATTGAAGGCACCGAAACGCTCGAAAATCCCACCGAAATCAAACATGGGCGTCTTATCAACTCGGATTTCCTAAACGGACTCGACTGGCAGGAAGCCATCGAAAAAGCCATAGAAGAAGTTGAAAAACGTGGCTTGGGGCGCCGCCGCGTGCAATACAAGCTGCGTGATGCCGTCTTTGCCCGTCAGCGCTACTGGGGCGAACCCATTCCCATTGAATATCGCGACGGCATCCCCTATGCGCTGGATGAAAAATACTTACCGTTGGAATTGCCACCCATTGACAAATACCTGCCCACCGAAGACGGCGACCCGCCTTTGGGACGCGCCGAAAACTGGGTAAGTCCCAACGGCTACCCCTTGGAACTGAACACCATGCCCGGCTGGGCAGGCTCTTCGTGGTACTTCCTGCGCTATTGCGACCCCCACAACGAAGAGCGCTTCGCTTCGCCCGAAGCCATCGACTATTGGAAAAATGTGGACCTGTATATAGGCGGCACCGAACACGCCGTGGGGCACTTGCTTTATGCCCGCTTCTGGACCAAGTTCCTCTATGACCGCGGATGGATTCCCTTCGATGAGCCCTTCCAAAAGCTCGTGAATCAGGGCATGATTCAGGGGCGCTCAAACTTCGTGTATCGCATTAAAAACACCAATACCTTTGTGTCTTACGGTCTCAAAGACCAATACGACACCGTACCCATGCATGTGGATATCAGCTTGGTGCACAACGATGTGCTGGATACCGAAGCCTTCCGGCGCTGGCGCCCGGACCTTGCCGATGCCGAGTTTATTCTGGAAGACGGCAAATATATCTGTGGCTACGAAGTAGAGAAAATGTCAAAATCGCGCTACAACGTAGTAAACCCCGACGACATCGTAGCCGAATATGGTGCCGACACCCTGCGCCTGTACGAAATGTTCTTAGGCCCCTTGGAACATTCGAAGCCTTGGAACACCCATGGTATCGATGGCGTCTATCGCTTCTTACGCAAAGTATGGCACCTTTTCTTCGATGAAGAAGGGCAATTGATAGTAACCGATGAAACCCCGACCAAAGAAGAGTTGAAAGTGCTTCATCAAACCATCAAGCGGGTCAGCGAAGACATTGAACGCCTTTCGCTCAACACACCGGTAAGTAGCTTCATGGTGCTTACCAATGAGTTGCAGCGGCTTGGCTGCCACAAACGTGCCATCTTAGAGCCTTTTGTGGTGTTGCTTTCGCCTTATGCTCCGCACCTTGCCGAAGAGCTATGGCACGCCTTGGGGCACAACACCTCAGTAGTAGATGCCCCCTACCCCGAATATAACGAAAGCTATTTGGTAGAAGACAGCTTTGAATATCCGGTATCCATCAATGGCAAGATGCGCACCAAAATCACTTTGCCCTTGGACATGCCCAAAGAAGAGATAGAACAAGTGGTGTTGCAAAACGAAATCGTACAGAAATGGGTCGATGGCAAAACCCCGAAAAAAATAATCATCGTTCCCAAGCGCATCATCAACATTGTGGTATAAATCAAATTCGAAGTGGCGCAGTTTTTGCGTCACTTCTTTTGTTCCTTATGGTCGTACTGCTTTGAAAACCAATCCTATGCCCTTCTTTCGTACCCCTGCTTTTTTGCGTCGCGCTTTCCCTTCTTGCTACTGGCAGGTGCCGTATAAACACACGCAACGCCCTACGCTTTATTTAACTTTCGATGACGGCCCCGTGCCCGAAGCAACCCCACAAGTCCTCCGCATCCTTGACCAATATAATATCCGGGCTTCCTTCTTTTGTGTGGGCGACAATGTGCGCAAGCATCCCTCCTTGTTCCGGGAAGTGCTACAAGCAGGCCATACCGTAGGCAATCATACCTTTCACCATGTAAAAGGATGGCATACGTCACTTACTGCTTACTTGAAAGAAGTGAGCCTGTGCCGTCAAATCATGGAAGAAACTGCCGGCACTGCCCTGCCGCGCCTGTTTCGTCCACCTTATGGGCGCATCAGTCCCAAGCAGCTGCGCGCACTGCGTCAGCATTATGCCGTGGTGATGTGGGATATTCTTACCCATGACTACGACCCACGCCTGCAAGCCGACGGGCTGCTGCCCCAACTGAAACCTCTGTTGCGCGATGGTAGCATTTTGGTCTTTCACGACAGCATCAAAGCATATCCACGGATGATACGCCTGCTGCCGGCCATCATAGAAGCAGGTCTGGAACGCGGCTTCTCTTTCGCCACCCTTGAAGAAGGTCTGGCACCGGCACTTACTGCATTGGCACTGCCTGCTGCCTATCGTTACGAACCCATGTAAAGCAGTCAAGGCATAGCACAGGCGCTTCCCTTACGAAGCGCCTTTTTTTTCTTAGTTTTGTCATTCAAAAATACGAAACCGCAAAAAACCATGAGTCAACCGCAGAAGCTATATTTTTTCAATACACTGACCAAGAAAAAAGAGTTGTTCGAGCCACTGAACCCTCCTTTCGTGGGCATGTATGTGTGCGGTCCTACGGTGTACAACGATGCCCACTTGGGCAATGCCCGCCCCGCGGTGGTTTTTGATGTGCTCTACCGTCTGCTTCAGCATATGGGCTACAAAGTGCGTTATGTGCGCAACATTACCGACGTGGGACACCTCACCGGCGACAGCGACCACGGCGAAGACAAGATAGCACAGCGTGCCAAGCTGGAACAGCTCGAGCCCATGGAAGTGGTTCAGCGCTATACGGTAAAGTATCACCGCGTGATGGACTGGCTCAATGTGTTGCGTCCAAGCATTGAACCCACGGCTACCGGCCACATACTGGAACAGATAGAAGCAGTACAGCGCATCATAGACAAAGGTTGGGCATACGAAGTGAACGGCTCGGTTTATTTCGATGTGCCCAAATATGCACAAAGCCACCCCTATGGCGAGCTTTCGGGACGTGACCCCGAAGAGCAAATGGCCAACAGCCGCGACAACCTCGAAGGGCAAGAAGAAAAGCGCCACCCTGCTGATTTTGCCCTTTGGAAAAAAGCCAACCCCGAGCATATTATGCGCTGGAACTCACCTTGGGGCGCCGGATTCCCCGGTTGGCACCTTGAATGTACTGTCATGAGCACCAAATACTTGGGCGAAACCTTCGATATCCACGGGGGCGGCATGGACCTGGTGTTCCCCCACCATGAGTGTGAAATAGCCCAAGCCAAAGCAGCCAACGACGGCAAGCCGCCGGTGCGCTACTGGTTGCACAACAACCTGATTACCATTGAAGGAAAGAAAATGAGCAAGTCGCTGGGCAACTTCATCACACTTGAAGAGTTGTTCAGCGGCAACAGCCCTCTTATTTCCCAGCCCTATACCCCCATGACCGTGCGCTTGTTCTTACTGCTGGCACATTACCGCAGTACCCTCGACTTCTCGGACCAAGCGCTGCAAGCCGCACGCAAGGTGTATATCAAGCTGCTGAATGCCATCCGTGACTTGAAAAAAATGCACTATCCCGAAACGACGGGCGAACACAACGAAAAACTCGAAAAAGAAATCACCCAAGGTTTGGACAAGGCGTGGGCTGCCCTTTATGATGATTTGAATACGGCACTCTGCCTTACCCATCTTCAAGCCTTGGTAAAAAAAGTGAATCAGTTCCGCACCAATCCACAAGCCATCGGGCAAGTAGCCCCCGAAATATTTGCCCGCTTGCAACAGGAAATGCCCCTGCTGTGGGAAGATATTTTGGGCATGAAAGAAGAGCGTCCCGAAGCTTTTGAGCCCTTGCTCGATATTATACTGAAGCACTACGCAGAAGCCAAAGCCCAAAAGCAATACGACAAAGTAGATGCCATCCGTGCCGATCTGAAGACCTTGGGCATTGCCGTGCGTGACAGCAAGCAAGGCATCGACTGGGCTTATGAAGAATAGAATAAAAACAAAAGCTGCCGGTGGGGCATGTCCATCCGCCGGCAGGCTGTTCAAGCAAAAAAATATAAATGTCTATTTGTCATGAAACGATATTTTTCCCTTTTCATTCTGCTTGGCTTATGCTGTGCTTTGTTCGCCGGCTGTGAGCAAAACAAGCAGCAAAGCCGCCAAGAGCAAAAGAAGCCATCCATCACCCTCAAACAAACCCCTTCTTTCAGTGCCGACTCCGCTTATGCCTACATCAAAGCACAAGTAGCGTTTGGGCCCCGTACGCCCGGCTCGGCCGCTCATGATGCCTGTGGGCGCTGGCTCTATGAAAAATTGCAAAATTTCGGGCTGCAAACACAAATGCAAGTATTCGAAGCAGAATCGTTTGACGGAAAGACCTACATAGGGCGTAATATCATTGCCAGCTATCGCCCCGACATACAACGCCGCATCTTGCTTATGGCACACTGGGATACCCGTGCTTTTGCAGACAAAGAGACGGCCGACTCTTTGTGGCGCAAGCCCATAGACGGCGCCAATGACGGGGGCAGTGGTGTGGCCGTATTGCTGGAAGTAGCCCGTCTGCTGGCAAGCCATCAACCGGCAGTAGGTGTTGATATTGTTCTTTTCGACATGGAAGATAACGGACTCCCCGAGTTCATAGATGAGTTCGAAGGCAACCCCTCTGTCTATTGGTGCCAAGGCTCGCAGTATTGGGCAAAAAACCCACATGTACCTAACTACAGTGCTTACTACGGAATTCTGCTGGATATGGTAGGTGCACAAAATGCGCGTTTTTACAAAGAACCATATTCCATGGAATATGCCCCTCAAATAGTGGAAAAAGTATGGCAGATAGCTCAAATGATGGGCTACGGGCATTATTTTGTCAATCAAAAAGCAAATATGAGCTTTGGCGGCATTTTGGACGACCATTTCTATGTGAACCGCGATGCCAAGATTCCAAGCATCGATATCATCGATTATCAAGACGGCTTTGGTGATTATCACCATACTTTAAAAGACAACCTGTCAATCATCGATAAAAACACATTGAAAGCGGTAGGCGATGTGGTGTTACAGGTGCTTTACCAAGAGATTGTACAAGAGAAAAATGCACAGCAATAAATTCCTCCTTTGTATTTTATTTTGCTTTTTGTGGGGCAGCTTCCCGGTGAACGCTCAAATACTGAATATAGAAAAAGAACGGCTGCTGCCCGACTCTGCCAATTACTGGATGCTGAACCTGGGCACTTCTTTGAGCCTTTACAACCGTTCGGCACTCGACGACACCCCCTTGCGCTACACTTCGGTGCGGGGCAACCTGGACGTGTTGCGCGCAGGGCAAAAACATCTTTATTTGCTTTTGAACCAATACAGCTATCTGAAAATCAACGATGCCGAGTTTTTTAACTTTGGCTATACACACTTGCGCAGCAACCTCTTCTGGCAGCGCACACTGTCGTATGAGCTGTTTGCACAGTGGCAGGTAGATAAACTGCGCGGCCTGCAGGAACGTTACCTGGGCGGTGCCGGCATTCGTTGGCGCTTGCTCGACACCCCCCACCATCACATATTTGTGGGCATGGGCTTCATGGCAGAGCGCGAGCGCTGGCAACTCAGCGATGCAAGCACACGCTACGAAGCCAATCCTTTTTTCTGGAAGTCATCCAACTATATTCACTGGCGTGGACAAATCTCGCCTACCGTCAAAACGGTCATGGCGGTCTATTACCAAACAGGCTATGACGAATCGGTAAGCAATTTCCGCCACCGGCTTAGTGGCGAGCTGCACCTCAATTTTCCTATTTCTCAAAAGCTGAAATTCAACACTTCATTTACTGCTTCTTACGAAAGCCTGCCACTGATTCCCATCACTCCTTTTATTTATCAGTTCAGCCAAGGGCTCACTTTGAGTTTGTAAACCGGTATGCCATATCGAAATTTCTTCATATCACGGCGTCTTTGACAGGCGCCGTTTTTTTGTAGGCTGCCGTGCGCCTTCAGCAGACGTGTTTCCGGTTCAAATTGTACTTCTTCCATCAAAAAGGACCGGCCCCCGGTATTTTTAGCCTCTGCAAAAAGTATTCATCCTTCTGCAAAATATACACTCCCATATTGCTTATTTTCAAGACTTTTGCATAAAGTAAAGAAGCCTAAAAAACACGAAGCATGAAAACAATACGTCGCATCCATACGGTAGCCGATTTTCACCGCCTGATGCAACTCGCCCCGCCGGAACACCCGCTGGTATCGGTGATAAAAACCGCCGACAGCCACGCCCATACCATAGAAGGCAAATTTCAGCTCAACCTATATATGATCAGCTGTAAGACTGCCTGCGAAGCCGGCATACGATATGGCCGGAATGCTTTCGACTTTGAATCCGGCTCCATCATATTTACTGCTCCGGGACAAGTATTCGAAATAACAGAAACTCCCCCGGCGGCTGATGCTTCCGGCTACGATGGCTGGACCCTTGTTTTCCACCCTGATTTGATACGCCACCACCCGCTCGCTCAACAAATATCCGGTTATTCTTTTTTCAGTTATGAGATTTACGAAGCACTTCATGTGTCTGAGAAAGAGAAAAACATACTTTTTGAGTTTGTAAAAAATATCAAAAACGAAATAGAGCAAAATATTGACAGGCATTCGCAAGAAATCATCATCTCTAACATAGAAAGCATTTTGAAATACAGCCGCCGGTTCTACGACAGACAATTTTACACGCGCGCACCACTTCACAAGGATATACTGGCACGTTTCGAAGCTTTTCTAAAAGAGTACTTTGCTTCTGAAAAGCTTGCCAATCAAGGCCTCCCCTCTATTCAACAATGTGGGGAAGCGCTGAATATGTCGGGGCATTATCTCAGCGACTTGCTGAAGGCAGAAACCGGCATGAGCGCCCGCGAGCATATTCATAACTACCTGATAGAACAAGCCAAGAACAAGCTGCTTGGCAGCAATGCCTCTATAAGCGAAATAGCCTACGAATTGGGATTTGAGTACCCGCAGCACTTCAGCAAGCTATTTAAATCAAAAACCGGTGTATCTCCTTCTGAATACCGCAGAGTAAATTAATTCAAAACAACCATAAGACAATGAGCACACAATATTTTGGCAAAAACGGCTGGACACCCGAACGTATCAAAAACTTGCATGGAAAGACCTATCTTATTACCGGTACCAACACCGGCGCCGGATTTGAAGCTGCCAGGATGCTCCTTTCAAAAGGCGCAGAAGTGGTTATGCTGAACCGAAGCGAAGAAAAAACACTTAAAGCAATAGATAGCCTAAAGGAAAGCATAGGCAGCCACATCAAGGTATCCTTTATTAAACTCGACCTGTCAAGCCTGTCATCTGTGCGCCGGGCGGCAGAAGAAGTCATACATAAAATACCGCATATAGATGCCTTGATTTGTAATGCCGCCGTTGCTCAGATAGCCACACGTACCCTCACCGCCGACGGTTTTGAAATGCAACTTGGCGTTAACTACTACGCTTACTTTTTACTTACTCAGCTGCTTTTCGATAAAATCGAGCAATCAAAGGGAAGAATTGTGTATGTATCAAGTGAAGGATACAAGATGGGATTGAAGCGAATCAAGTTTGAAGACATGAACTTCAACGAAGGTTATGCGCCCAATACAGCTTATGCACAAAGCAAGCTGGCACTCATGGTATTTGCCTATGAGCTTCAAAGACGCATAAAGAAAGCACAAAAACAGGTAAAGGTATATGTATGCCATCCCGGCGCAGCGAAAACTTCACTCATTCGTCCCAATGCGCCATGGCTCACTCGTGCCACCTGGTGGATACTGGCACATTCACCACTCGTGCAATCAGCCGAAAAAGGCGCCTACCCGGAAGTGATGTGTGCCACTGAAGAAAACTTAAAGCAAGAAGCCTTTTATGGTCCTACCGGCTTCATGCAGTGGTCCGGACCTGTGGGCGAATGCAAAGTAGAGCCTTTCGTCTTTGATGAAACTGCTGCTGCCAAATTATGGGCAATTTCAGAAGAAGCAACTCATTGCAAGTGGACTTTTTAAACTAAAAACAGTATGGAAATCATAAAAACCTCCATAGAGTGGGCAAGAAACGAAGTGTTTTCGTCGGCATTCTTCATCCTTTTCGGTGCTCTTTTCTTGTCTGCAAGTGCCGGATTCTGGCAGCTGGGCAAGACAGACCTGGCCAAAGCGTATGTTGTGCCCACCCTCATAGCCGGCACCCTGCTTTTGGTGATAGGCATAGGGCTGGTGTTCAGCAACCAGCGGCGGCTTGCTACTTTTGAAGAAGCCTACCGGCAAAATCCTGTTGCTTTCGTAGAGTCGGAAATTGTCCGCACCGAAAAGACCATCAAGGAATATCAAAATGTAGTGTTTACAGCCATTCCCATCATCATCATTGTGGCAGCCTTGTGCATTATTTTCATAAACGGCGCCACATGGCGTGCAAGCATGATTATCACCATTGCCATGATGTCCGTAATTCTAATAATAGACAGCAATGCCAAACAAAGGATGGAAGCATATCATCAAAAGCTCATAGAAGCCCGGGCATATTTTAAACAACACAACACACCTTAGCCGTTTTTTTATTAGTCAAGCATGTGTCGTCCGTTGTGCATCTTTGTTTTGTACAACGGGCTTTCTCTTTTCCTTCCATTTACCCCCGTTTAAAAATAAAAGCGGTAAGCAGCTTTTTATTATCTTCATCTGGTAGAAACCAAACCCATATAAACATGAAACAGCTGATTACCCTTTTACTCTTGTGCTGGGGGCTGGGCAGCGCCTTGGCTCAAACCACCCTGCTGCATTGTGGGCACCTGCTCGACGTCAAAAAAGGCAAGTGGCTCGAAGGCGTCACGGTGCGCATCGAAGGCAATACCATTCGCGGCATAGAAAAAGGCTATGTAGCCCCCAAGGCGGGCGAAAAGGTCATTGACCTGCGTAGCCGTTATGTGCTTCCCGGCTTGATGGACATGCACGTGCACCTCGAGTCGGAAACCAATCCGCACAATACGCTCGAGCGCTTCATACTGAACCCCGCCGATATCGCCTACCGTTCGGTAGGTTATGCCCGCAAAACGCTGATGGCAGGCTTCACCACCGTGCGCGACTTAGGTGGCACAGGCGTCAATATTTCACTACGCAATGCCATCAATGCAGGCCTGATAGACGGACCGCGCGTGTTTACCGCCGGCAAGTCCATTGCTACTACAGGCGGCCATGCCGACCCTACCAACGGTTACCGCAAAGACCTGATGGGCGATCCCGGTCCTTATGAAGGCGTGGCCAATGGTCCGGATGAGTGCCGCAAAGCCGTACGACAGCGCTATAAGAACGGCGCCGACCTCATAAAAATCACGGCTACCGGTGGTGTCTTAAGCCTTGCCAAAAGTGGCACAGCCCCGCAATTCACCGATGAAGAGCTGCGCGCCATTGTGGAAACTGCCCGCGATTACGGCATGAAAGTAGCCGTGCATGCCCATGGTGCCGAAGGTATGAAAAGAGCACTGCGCGCCGGCGTGCATTCTATTGAGCACGGCACCTATATGGACGACGAAGCCATTGAGCTCTTCAAGAAGACCGGCGCCTACTATGTGCCTACCATCTTGGCAGGACGCACCGTTGCCGACTCAGCCAAAGTGCCCGGCTACTATGCCCCCATAGTGGTGCCCAAAGCCTTGGCGGTAGGTCCGCAAATACAAAAGACTTTTGCCAAAGCCTATAAGTCCGGCGTAAAAATCGCTTTTGGCACTGATTCAGGCGTGTCGGTGCATGGGCTCAATGCCATAGAGTTTGAGTTGATGGTAGAAGCAGGCATGCCCCCTCTCGAAGCCATCCGTTCGGCTACACTGAATGCTGCCGACCTGTTGGGCGTCAATAACCTCGGCAGCATAGAAGCAGGCATGCTGGCCGATGTGATTGCTGTAGAAGACAACCCATTGGAAAACATTTCTACCTTGCGTAAGGTGGTTTTTGTGATGAAAGACGGCAAAGTGTATAAGCAAGAATAGTGAGAGCACAGGGGCATGTCCCCTGTTTTTATTACTTCTCCATGTCGATCTATACTCTTTTTTCACCACACCTCTGTGGCACTCTGCGCCCCCTGTGGTGAGTACCCCTTTTTCTTTACCACAGAGAACACAGAGAGACACGGAGTATAACCCATTCCTCTATGGTACTCTGTACCCCCTGCGGTGAGTACCCCTTTTTCTTTACCACAGAGAACACAGAGGGACACAGAGTATAACCTACTCCTCTGTGGTACTCTGCGACCTCTGTGGTGAGTATTCCTTTTTCTTTACCACAGAGAACACAGAGAGGCACGGAGCCACCTCACTCTCTTTCGTAAGAACTATTTTATAACGGCTTTATATTTCAATTTGGCACCCCACTCCTGCCGGATTCGCCCTTGATGATTTACCAAGCAAAAGCCTATATCCGGTTCTTTTCATGGCTTTTTCCGAAAAACAAAAACCCGGCAAGGACGAATACTTACCGGGCTTTGAAGGTGTCACACGGACTTGTGTTATTTGGGGCTATATAGCATCGGAAAGGCTGGTAAAGGTGAAGTCACGAATCTTCATAGGCGGCACCAGGCTGCCGTTGATGCGCTGAGGTTTGCCCAGCTCCTCCAGATTGTTGAGCATGATAACAGGGCTTTCGTTGAAACGGAAGTTCTTCACCGGGAACATGATTTTTCCGTTTTCTATGTAAAAAGTGCCGTCGCGTGTCAATCCCGTATAGAGCAAAGTTTGAGGATCGACCGTGCGGATATACCACAAGCGCGTTACCAAAATACCACGCTTGGTAGAGCGAATCATCTCTTCTATACTCTTGTCACCGCCCAGCATGATGCCGTTGGCAGGTGGCGGAATGGCTTTCACGCCTTTTTTGGCAGCCCAATAACGCGAATAAAACACGTTTTGCACTACACCGTTTTTCACCCAATATACTTTTTCCCGGGGGCGCCCGTCGCCTGCCCAAGGTGAAGCGGGCACTTCCGGATGCGCCGGGTCAGAATAGATGGTTACGCGCTCGTCGAAGAGCTTTTCCCCTACGCGTGTACCACCGCCCGGCTTACTCAAGAAACTGCGCCCCTCATCGGCACTGCGCGCATCCATGTTGGAAAGCATGTTTTGCAGCAGGTCCACGGCTGCCGCCGGCTCCAGAATCACGGTGTATTTGCCCGGCTCCAAAGCTTTCGGATTGCGCGAATCCAATGCCTTTTGAGCAGCAATGCGGGTGGCTGCCTCTATGTCGAACTTGGCTACATCGTTGAAGTCCTGTACCACATAGCCCGAGCCGGTGCCGTCGGTAGTGCGCACTGTCAGTGAAAAATCCACGCCTGTGGAACGGTTGTAGGCAAACAGGCCCTTCGAGTTCATGAGTGCCGAAAAGCCGGCATTATCTAAAAAGAAGCCGGCGGCAATCAGGTCTTTGTTTTTACAATAAGCAATGCTTTTGCCGGCCACGTCGGCGCGGTAGTCGGCAGTAATTTGTGCCGTGCGGTCCACAAAAGTGGGGGTTTCTATGTATTGCTGCGGCTCAAGTACCGGCATATGCTCGGGGTTCTCGGGTGCCAAACGGGCCAGCTCTTCGGCGCGACGCACCGCCTTGGCAATGGATTCGTCGTCGAACTCATTGAAGGTTACTGTGCCGGAGCGCTTGCCAAAGTAGGCAGTAAACGAAGCCCCCAGGTTTTCTACTTGCCCACTGGTGGTTACGGTATTGCGGGCATAGCGTATGTTGCCTTCCTGCCCACCGCTCAGGCTGGCTTCGCACTCATCGGCTTTCGAGTAGGATATGATTTTTTCAAGCAACTGCTTGGCTTCTTCTTTTGATAGAATTCTCATAGTCGTTTGCGGCTTTAAATTAAATCTTACGAGCTGTGTTGATGACATTCACGCCATTGAAGCGGGTGGTAGCGCTTCCGTGCGATACCGAACTGATTTGCGAAGGCTGTCCTTTGCCATCGAAGAACGAACCAAAGAGACGGTAGTCTCTTTCATCACAAATGGCTGCTACCGAGTTCCAGAATTCCTGTGTATTGGACTGGTAAGCCACATCATTCACTATGCCGGTAATTTTACCGCCCTTGATTTCGTAAAAGACCGTTCCGCCGAATTGGAAATTGTAGCGCTGCTGGTCTATAGAGTAAGAGCCGCGCCCGGCAATGTAAATACCTTTGTCCACGTCGCGAATCATCTCATCCACGGAATAGGGCTTTTTGCCCGGCTCCAACGATACATTGGGCATGCGTTGAAATTGAACGGAACTCCAGCTGTCGGCATAGCAGCAGCCATGCGACTCTTTGTGCCCCAAGATATGTGCCTGGTCACGGATGGCCTGATAATCTACCAGAATGCCGTCTTTTACCAAATACCATTTCTTGGTTTTTACCCCCTCATCGTCATATCCCACGGTGCCCAAGGCATAAGGCTGGGTTTTGTCGGCATAAAGGTTGACCAGCTCGTTGCCGTAGTTGAAATTGCCTGACTTCCATTTGTCGAGGGTGGCAAAGCTGGTGCCCGCATAGTTGGCTTCATAGCCCAACACACGGTCAAGCTCGAGGGGGTGCCCCACCGACTCATGGATGGTAAGCCCCAAATGATTGGGTTCCAAAACCAAATCATATTTTCCCGGCTTAATGGAAGGTGCCTTCAACATTTCCTTGGCTTGAATAGCCGCCTGCGTGGCATCTTCTATCATGTCGTAGTATTGGTAGTACATGGTCATGCCGGTGCCTTCGGGTCCTTTGATTTTGCCTTCGGGGCGGGCAGACAAATACTCGTAGCCCATGCCCATGGGGGCACTCATTGCCTGGCGGCTCTTGAACTTACCTTCTTTGGGATTGATGGCCGTAACGTTGAAAGTAGGCCATATGCGGTGAATGTCCTGGTCCACGTAGTTGCCGTCGGTAGAAGCAAAATATTTTTGCTCATTGACTATAAAAAGTGCCGAGTTCACAAAGTTGGCGCCGTTTTTCATAGCAGCGGCATTGGCACTCAATAGTAGTTCCACTTTTTCGGAAATAGGCACCTCCAAGGCATTCTTTTCGATGGGAGTTTTCCACGACACTTCGCCGTAAGTAGGCACAGGTGCCAACCGCACGGGCTCGGTCTGATAACGTGAATTGGCTTTGGCTATGGCCACGGCACGCTCTGCCGCCCGCTTCACGCCATCGGGGGTGACCTCATCAGTAGCGGCAAAGCCCCAAGTGCCATTCACTATCACACGAATGCCCACGCCAAACGACTCGGTGTTCACGATGTTTTGCACCTGCGCCTCACGTGTGAAGATGTACTGGTTCAGCGAGCGCTGAATGCGCACATCGGCATAGGTGGCTCCGCCTGCCTTGGCAGTGTTGAGCACAATGTCAGCCAATTTTCTTTTGTCGGCTCTGCTCATGCGTGGCATCAACAGAGCTTCCAAGGGCACAGGTGTTCCCATCAGTGGGATGGACAACAAGGAAGCACCTAAGCCCATTCCTGCCAGTTGTATAAATTCTCTCCGTTTCAAGGTAGTATTTAGTTTGGTTTACACTCAATTTAAAAAAACTTCATTTCATGTAACGAAACGGGCTCAACATTTAGTATGCCGGCAAGGCAATATGGTGTGCCCGGTATCTCTCTTGCTCATACAACTTTATGATTAAGTTTATTATAGTTCTGTTTTGAAATGCCTGTTGAAATGTGCACTTTTGCAAGCGAAAAAAAAGAAAAGAAATGGCTGGAAAACGTACATTCTCTATGATTAAGCCCGATGCCGTAGCAGCCGGCAACAGTGGGGCTATTTTGAAAATGATTGAAGAAGCTGGTTTCCGCATCGTAGCAATGAAGATGACCCGCCTTACTCTTGAGCAAGCCGGTGCTTTTTATGCAGTGCACAAAGAGCGCCCCTTCTATCAAGACCTTTGCCAATACATGTCTTCGGGTCCTATCATTGCCTTGGTGCTTGAAAAAGAAAATGCAGTCGAAGACTTCCGCAAGTTGATTGGGGCTACCGACCCTGCCAAAGCAGAAGAAGGCACCATCCGCAAGTTGTTTGCCAAGTCAATTGAGGCCAACGCCATCCACGGCTCTGACTCCGACGAAAATGCAGCCATCGAAAGCGCTTTCTTCTTTTCTAAACTTGAAGAAGTGAACGCCTAAGGGCTCGTGCATACAAGTAGCTTACACCTTATAGGCCGTACTGCCATGGTACGGCTTTCTTTTTTCATTGATGCTCATCATTGGAAAGCCTTCGCAAACTTTCTTTATTTACTTTTTGAGTAAAACCATTGCATCAAAAAAAGTCCCATGGATTTTTTTCAGAAAGCGTGGCGCCTAAGCGGTGGCATTTTGGTGGTGGCAGCCCTCATAGGGGTGGTGCTTCGGTTATATCCCTTCTATTCATTTGATTTTGTGTACAAACATTTGCTGCATGCCCACTCTCATGTGGCAGTGCTGGGGTGGCTGTTTGCCGGTTTTTACTTGTTTATGGTTTGGCTGTTTGTGCCCGAAACCGCACAGGTTCCCTTCCGTCGCTTGTTTTACGCTATGCAGTTGGCTGTTGCCGGCATGCTTTTCACTTTCCCGGTACAAGGATATGGCCCGCTGTCCATTCCTTTTTCCACGCTGCATATACTGCTTTCCTATGTAGCCATTTACCGTTTGGTGCCTTTTATACGCACAGCCAAGCAGGCGGCGGTGCTGCGCTATGGCAGCCTGTTGGCACTGGCTTTTCACTTTTTGGCTACGCTGGGCACCTGGGCGCTGGCAATAGTGATGGCCAAAAAGCTCAAGCAAACACCTGCTTATGACCTGTCTATCAAGTGGTATTTGCACCTCGAGTTTCAAGGATGGTTTTTTATGGCTGCTTTTGTGGTAGCTGCTTACTTTTTATTGCGTCAAAAAACCAAGCTGCATGGCTGGCGCATAGCCCTGTCGCTTTGGGCACTGGCTGTTTTGGGCAGCTACAGCCTTTATCCTGCATGGCACGGCATTGCCATCGAACCATTGATGTTGGTTCACCGGTTCAGTGTTGCTGCCGAAATGATTGCAAGCATCTGGTGGTTCCGCCAAATATGGCGCAACAGGACTTACCTCCGCGCCCGCACACCTTCCCGGCTGTTGATGGCTATTGCCTTGCTTGCGTTTGCCGCACGGCAGTGCATAGTGGCTATGTTGTGGCATGAGCCGCTGGCCTTACAAAGCATGGGCTACCGAAGTGCCATCATCGGTTTTTTACACCTGATGCACCTGGGCATATTTACACATGTGCTGTGGGGATGGGCAAGCAGCCTTTTTGCGGTCAAGCGACTGCCTTTTTACATAGGCTTGGGCTGTTTTCACTTGGGCTTTGGCTTGCAAGAGTTCTTGTTGTTCGCACAAGCGCTGCCGCTTATCGGGCAACAAGGGCTTTTTTTATCACCCCGGTGGTTGGCCGGTGCTGCCCTTCTGTTGGCTTTGGGCAGTGCCCTGCTTATTACCTCTTTTTCGAAAACCAATCATAAAAAGCTCCAAACTATTTAGCCCCACCGGGCTTTGAAAAACCTTGGTGGGGCCGGTTCTTTGCTGTTGAGCAGGCATTTGTTCTAATAATCCAAGCGTTTCACCTCTTCCACGCCGGGTATGGCCTTCAGCTTTTCTATCAGCTGTTTCAGGGCTTCGGTATTGGCCACCATCACCGTACAGGTGCCTTCAAACAGGGTGTCGCTAGTGTCAATGGCAATGGAACGCATGTTTACCTTCAGGTCGTTGGATATTACTTTCGACACATCGTTGACGATACCCACGCGGTCGGTGCCTTTGATGTATAAGCCCACCAAAAACGATTCTTCTGCTACCGACGCCCACGTGGCTTTTATTACACGGTTGCCATGCTTCGAAAGCAATTCCGTGGCATTGGGGCAGGTAGTCCGGTGAATTTTGATGCCTTCGTTGGCAGTAGCAAAGCCAAAGATTTCATCCCCGGGAATAGGGTTGCAGCATTTTGCCAAGGTATAAGGCACATGCATGTAGTCATCGCCAATGAGAATGCTGTCGCTTGGCTGTTTTTTCTTGGGCGGCTCCGGTTGCTCTGCGCCGTCTTTGTTTTCTTTTTTTACAGGCATCTGCTGCACCTGCCCTTTCCGTGCCCCCTTGGTCTCCAATATTTCTTTGAAGCGCTTGAGCTCCGTAATGGGCAGCTCGCCGCTTCCTATATGGTAAAACAGGTCGGCTACGGTCTTCTCATTAAAGAAAGCACGCATTTGCTCATAGGTGCGATCGTTGCATGGAACGCCCCACTGTTGCAGTTTTTTATTGGCCATCTCCCGCCCCAACTTCATGAAAGCCCGCTTTTCCTCGCGCAGGGCTTCCTTGATTTTATGCTTGGCTTTCGAAGTCTTTACAAAACTTAGCCAATCGATACTGGGTTTTTGTTTGGCAGAAGTGAGAATTTCTACCTGATCGCCGTTTTTTAGTTCGTAGTTGATAGACACCAACTTGTTGTTCACCTTCGCCCCAATGCAGGTTTTGCCTATGTCGGTATGTATTTCGAAAGCAAAATCGAGAGCAGTTGCGCCTTGTGGCAATACTTTCAAGTCGCCTTTGGGGGTAAAGACATAGATTTCATCGCTGAAAAAGTTGCTGCGGAAGTCGTCGATAAACTCAATGGCACCGGTGCCATTTTTTTCGAGCAGCTCACGCACACGGTTGAGCCACATTTCCAGCCCGGTTTCAAGCGACTGCTTCCCCCCTTTTTTCACCTGCACACCCGATTCTTTGTAGCGCCAATGTGCAGCGTAGCCCCGCTCGGCGATGTCATCCATGCGGCGTGTCCGTATTTGCACTTCTACCCACTGCCCGGTGCGGCTCATGACCGTCGTGTGCAAAGACTCATAACCATTGGCACGGGGCGTGCTTATCCAGTCGCGCAGGCGGTCCGGGTTGGGCAGGTAAAAATCCGTGACTATGGAATACACCTTCCAACAGGCCGCTTTTTCTTGCTGGGGCGGCACGTCATCAAGAATGATGCGAATGGCGAAAAGGTCATAGACCTGTTCGAAAGGTATTTTCTGCTTTTGCATCTTTTGATAAATGGAAAAGACGGACTTCATCCGCCCTTTGATTTCAAACTTATAGCCTTCTTCCTTCAGTGCTTTGCGAATGGGGCGTATAAAATCACGGATAAACTTATCCCGGCTGGCTTTGGTTTGTTCTATCTTTTCCACTATTTCGTTATACACCGAAGGACTGGTATAACGCAAATACAGGTCTTCCAACTCCGATTTGATAGAATACAAACCCAAGCGGTGCGCCAAGGGCGCGTAAATATAGATGGTCTCCGAAGCTATTTTCAATTGCTTGTGCTTGGCCATGCTTTCAAGCGTGCGCATATTGTGCAGGCGGTCGGCTATTTTGATAAGAATCACGCGCACGTCTTCGGCAAGTGTGAGTATTACCTTTTTGAAGTTTTCGGCTTGGGAAGAGGTAACACTATCTTCTACATCGGTAATTTTGGTGAGGCCGTCAATGATGCGGGCTATTTTACTGCCAAACTCCCGCTCTATTTCTTCCAAGGTAATGTCTGTGTCTTCCACCACATCGTGCAGCAAAGCGGCGGCAATAGAGGTAGCCCCCAAGCCCATCTCTTCCACACATATTTGGGCTACTGCCAAAGGGTGAAAAATATAAGGCTCGCCGCTCTTACGGCGCATGTCTTTATGCGCCTCGGCAGCCATTTTAAAAGCCCGCTTAATCAAGCCGGCATCCCCTTCTTTCAAATAGGGCTTGGCAATGCGCATCAGCTTACGATAGCGCTTCAAAATTTCACGGCGTTCTGCTTCTTCATCTATGCCGTTCAAGTTAGGTTTGTTGGTTTCGATAGGCTTCATATGGAATAGAAAAAAATTTAGTGCATACCTATTGCAATATAAAAATTTTGCCTAAATTTGCAATCCAATCGACAGAAAACAGCCCTGTGGTTGAGCAAGGGAAGGCGGGTGTGGCGGAATTGGTAGACGCACTAGACTTAGGATCTAGCGCCGCAAGGCGTGGGGGTTCGAGTCCCTCCACCCGCACAAGCAAGCGTAAGGCGCAAACAATGGTTTGCCCTTATGAAACGAAAGTAACAATACACAGCGAAGCCCTCGCCGGTTTGTACGGTTGAGGGCTTTTAACTATGGAATCAATGGTTGTACCAAAATAAGTAGCGCCTTGGAAATCAAATTTGAAAAACAAAATCCTACCTTAGGGCACCTGAGCGTAGTCTTGGAAAAAGACGATTACATGCCCGCAGTAGAGCAAAAGATTAAAGAGTACAGCAAAACGGCTGTTATCAAGGGTTTTCGGAAGGGCAAAGTGCCTGCATCGCTCATCAAAAAGCTCTACGGTAAAAGCATCTTGGCTGAGGAGGTATATCGCAAGGCAGTGCAAAGCATGTATGACTACATACGCGAACAGCAGCTGCCTATGGTAGGCGAGCCTCTGCCCAAAGAAGACGCCGACTTAAGCCTGGACCTCGACAACCCGGGCACCTTCACCTTCGACTATGAGGTGGGCTTGCACACCGAAATCAACTACAAAGACGTAGTAAACAAAGACACCCAACTGGATGCCTACAAGGTGGAGGCTACAGACAAAGACATAGAGGAAGTCATTGAGAACCTGCGCAAACAATTTGCTCAGACCGAGCACCCGGAAAGCAGCCAAGAAGGTGACTTCTTGTATGGCAAGATAGAAAGCATCGTGGAAGAGGGCAGCGAAATAGAGCCTATCGTGATGGACAACACCGCGCTGCCGCTCAATCAGGTAAAAGAAGAAGCGCGCGCGCAATTTGTCGGCTTGAAAAAAGGCGATGAAATTACCTTTAAGCTGGATGTGCTTGCCGACGACAAAATGGCAGGCTACCTGCTGGGCATCTTCGAAGAAGGGCGCGTAGAGCAATACAAGGACGTTGAGTTCCGCTTTACCATCACCGACATTGTGCGCCAGGTACCGGCCGAACTGAACGAAGAGTTGTTCAAAAAAGCACTGCCCAACCGCGACGACATTAAGGACGAAGCAGCTTTCCGCGCCGCTATCAAGGAAGAAATCGAAAAGATTTACGAGAAAAACACCAACGACCTGCTGGCTGACAGCATTGCCGAAACACTGCTCGAAAAAATAAAGATTGACCTGCCGCACGACTTCCTCAAACGCTGGCTCAAAGCCAACAACGAAAGCTTGAGCGAAGAGCAAATCGAGCAGGAATATCCTCGCTTTGAAGAGTTTTTGCGCTGGTCGCTCATCAAGCAAGCCATTGCCAAAGACGAAAACATAGAAATAAGCGAAGAAGAAATCTTCGAAGAAGCCAAAGCGCGCTTACAGCGCATGTTCGAGCAGCAAGGCTTGCCGCTGCATATGATGAATATTGACTTAGATGCCATCACCCGCCGCTATCTCATGGACGGCGAGGGCAAAAACTATCGCGAAGTGCGCGACGAAGTCATGCAGCGTAAACTGATTGAGCGCATCAAAGACAAAATATCTTTGAATGTGAAAACCATCAGCACCGACGAATACAAAGCGTTGGTGGATGAAATCAACGCCAAGCAAGAAGAAAAAGCCAAGAAGCTGGCTGAAAAAGCCGCTCAAAGCGCTGAATAATCACACATCCATCAAGCATAACACACAGCCCTTTGCACGATGCGCAAAGGGCTGTTTTTTTTGGCTTAGCCGGCGTTGCGAAGATGTTCCCGGAAAACCGGGCAGTGCTGCGGGGCAAAACTGCCCGCAGGGCTTACAGTGCCTGCATCTCTACCAAGCGCTTATAAAGCCCTTCGGGCTGCTGTATCAAGTTTTCATGCGTACCGCGTTCCACAATGCGCCCCTGCTGAATCACCAAAATTTCGTCGGCTTCTTGAATGGTGCTCAAGCGATGCGCAATCACCAAGGCCGTGCGGTGCTTCATCAGCTTATTGAGTGCTTCTTGCACCAAGCGCTCCGACTCCGTATCCAAAGCTGAAGTGGCTTCATCCAAAATCAGAATATCCGGATTGCGCAGCACTGCCCGCGCAATGCTGATGCGCTGGCGCTGTCCTCCCGAAAGCTTTACGCCGCGGTCGCCTACTACTGTTTGGTATCCTTCGGGCAACGCCACAATAAAATCATGTGCATTGGCAATGCGTGCTGCTTCCTCTACCTGCTCGGGCGTTACGTTCATTCCAAAAGCTATATTGTTGAAAATGGTATCGTTGAAAAGAATAGACTCTTGCGTAACGATGCCCATTTTGGCACGCAGGCTTTTGAGTGTATAATCCCGCAAGTCGACACCGTCCAGGGTAATCCGTCCGCCCGTGGGGTCATAGAAGCGTGGAATCAGGTCGGCAATGGTTGACTTCCCCCCGCCTGACGGACCTACCAAAGCAATGATTTTACCTTTGGGAATGCTAAAGTTCAAGTTCTGGAGCACAGGTACGCCTTCTTCATAGGCGAAAGACACCTGCTCGAAGCGTATTTCTTTTTCAAACACCTTCAACTCCTTGGCACCGGCTTTGTCTTTCACAGCCGGCTCGGTGTCTATCAGCTCAAAAATACGCTCTGCAGAGGCCATGCCACGTTGTACGGCACTCACGGCATTGCCTATCTCTTTGATAGGCTTGGTAACCTGGGAAAGCACAGCCAAGTAACCCAAAAATAGCGGGGCAGAAATGGATTGCTCTACCAAAATGAGGCTTCCGCCATACAACAACACACCGCACATGACCGCTACCCCCATGAACTCGGAAACCGAAGGTGCCAATTCGCGACGGAAGGCGATTTTCCGTACAAAATGACGATACTGCCAGTTTTCTTTGTGAAACTTCTGCTGCATATAGTCTTCGGCATTGAAGCCTTTGACGATGCGAATCCCACCAAATGCCTCATCAATCACGCTGGTTAAGTTGCTCAGTACAGCCTGCAGGCTCATAGCCGAATGGCGCAACCGCTTGATGATGCTTCCTATCATCAAGCCCGACACAGGAATAAACAGCAAAGCAAAGAGGGTCAGCTTCACAGAAATAGAGAACAGTATGGTAAAAGAAATAATCAAGATAAAAGGCTCTTTAAGAAATGCCTTCAAAGAGTTAGCCACGGCATACTCCACCTCTATCACATCGGAAGTGATGCGTGTAATCAAATTTCCTTTTCTTTGGTTGGAAAAGAAGTCCAAATGCAGGCGTACCACATTGCGAAACACATCGTCACGCAAACGCGCCACCAAATCGGCACGCATGCCTTCCAAAATACGCTGTGTGAAGTAACGGAAGGTATTGGATAAAAACACAGATACCAACACGGCACCACACACAAACTGCAGGGCACTTAGTTTGCCCTTGGCTTGCAAGAAATGCGACAAATAATAATTGAACAAGTCGGCAAAATACTGCGTAGATAATTCGAAAGCCGGCAGTTGCTCTACCACATTCAAAGGTTTGTCGTAAAAGAGCACTTCCAGCAGCGGAATCACGAAGGTAAAATTGATGACACCAAAAAGGCTTCCAAAAAATGAGCTCAGGAAGAAAGGAACAACGTAACGGCTTACAGGGCGCAAATAGCCCAATAATCTCCAATAGGTTTTCATGATGGTTTTGCTTCATTTGAATGCACAAAGCTACAAAAAGGCTATTGAAGATGTCGCTTTTTTAGTAGCTTGCATGCGTTTTTCACTTATTGTAGCTCATCCGGTTTAGACTTATTACAATTATGTTGGATTGGACAAACCTCATCAGCCAAGCATTTGTATATAACCCGCAAAAGCCCCTGATTTTTACCACCGCTTTATTTTGGATTTTTTTTGGTTTTGTCTTGCTTACCTATCAGTTTATTTACAAAAGCCGGAAAATAAAGATTGTATTTCTCACACTGTTCAGCTTGTTTTTTTACTATAAATCCAGTGGCTTTTATTTTCTGCTGCTTATTTTCAGCACCTTGGTAGATTACAGCATAGGCGAGCGTATTTACCGCAGCCGTAATCAAACACTGCGTACCTTCCTGCTGGTGGTAAGTTTGGTTGTAAATTTAGGCTTGCTGGCTTATTACAAATACGCTTACCTGCTCACCGACTTTATCAACTACTTGTTTCAAACAGACTTTAAAGCCATAGACTACCTGGCCCTAACTATCAACCGGCTGACAGGTACCGACTTGGATTATACCTCTATTTTTCTGCCCGTCGGCATTTCGTTTTTTACCTTTCAGACCATCAGTTACTCGGTTGATATTTATCGCGGCAAATTGGAACCGGTCAAGAGCATCGTCGATTTTGCTTTTTATGTGTCCTTCTTTCCACAATTGGTTGCCGGTCCCATTGTGCGTGCTTCGGAGTTTGTACCTCAAATATACCGGCCCTACCGGCTCAGCAAAGAGCAATATGGGCACGCCTTGTTTTTAATACTGAACGGCTTGGTAAAAAAGATGCTTATCTCTGACTACATATCCATCAACTTTGTGGACAGGGTTTTTGAAAGTCCCACCAGCTACACCGGCTTGGAAAACCTGCTGGCGGTTTACGGCTACGCCCTGCAGATTTACTGCGACTTTTCGGGCTACACCGATATAGCCATAGGGGTAGCCTTGTTATTGGGTTTTCAACTGCCGCTCAACTTCAACTCTCCCTACAAAGCCCAAAGCATCACCGATTTCTGGCGACGCTGGCATATTTCCTTGTCTTCGTGGCTGCGCGACTACTTGTACATACCGCTGGGCGGCAACCGCAGCGCCTCGCTGTTCACTTATATGAGCGTGCCCTTGAGCCTGTCGCTGCTCATGCTTGCCGAGCGTATGCCTTGGGAAAGTTTTATGTGGTTGTTTACCTGCCTCTTGCTGTGGCTGGCTTGGTATAAGAGCGGCGTGGCTTGGCTGGGCTATATAGGTACCCACCTGGTGTTGCTCATGGGTATTTATGCTTTTTATCTGCAGGCCTGGAGTAGTGGTGTTTTGTGCGTTGCCATTGTGGTGGGGTGGTGCCTGGTGCTGCTTCGCCCTGAAAAAAGCCGTGCTATTGCCAACTATCTAAACCTGATGCTTACCATGGTATTGGGGGGCATTTGGCACGGAGCACATCTTCGCTTTTTAATATGGGGCTTCTTGCATGGCTTGGCCTTGGCTATCCACAAACTTTGGATGGAAATACGCCAAGGCGACAGCAAAGAGCGGCCTGCACATGGGCTTTATCGCTTCTTTGCGCAGTTTCTTACCTTTCACTTTGTGTGCCTCTGCTGGATTTACTTCCGCGTCAATGATATTCCCGTAAATGAAACACTCACTTTGTCGGCTATGGATATTGCCCGGCAAATGCTGCATCAAATCGCCTTTAACTTTCAAGCTCAATTGTTGCCCGAAGTCATTCAGAGCTACCGCCCGGTGATGCTGCTCATGCTGATGGGATACTTTATCCACTGGCTGCCGGGGCATTGGAAACAAAATATAGAAAGCCGCTTCATTGCACTGCCCGATGCCGTCAAAGCTGTTATTTTCGTATTGGCAGCTTTGGGCATTTATCAAGCCAGCTCTGCCGAAGTGCAGCCTTTCATTTATTTCCAATTCTAAATCAAGGAGTTATTATTAAAGGTAAAAATAATAGACCTCAAAAGCTTGACACTTTTAAGAAAACACACTACATTTGCATCACCATTCGAAAGCATGGAGGGTTGGCAGAGCGGTCGAATGCGGCGGTCTTGAAAACCGTTGTGGGTGATGAGCCCACCGGGGGTTCGAATCCCTCACCCTCCGCCAAGCCAAAAGGACAGTCACAGCGGCTGTCCTTTTTTGTTTTTCACGGCCTCTATTTAGGTCACCTCTCAAACACAAGTGACAAGGATACACAGCTTAGCAGCCCCAAAGTAGCTTTGTTGCGCCTCACATTTCAAGCTGCCTTTGGTATAGTATTTGCCCATTCCTGACAAAGGAAAAAAGAAAAAAATAAAGTTACCTTTATTCCTATAGCCGTATTTAATAGTAGAAAAGGTAAAAAAACATCAGAATACCCAATCAAAATTTGGCAATTTCATTAAAATTTATTACATTTGTTGACATCATAAAAAGCAAAGGAGGGCATTATTATGAAAGCTCCATTTGGAAATCCGTTCGGTTCACCCTTTGGTTCGCCTTTTGGCAGCCCATTTGGGAATCGCCTGTAATCAAAGGGATGATACCCACAAAGGCACCTCAGAAGGGTGCCTTTTCTTTTTAAAACCCAAACTAAGTCTTCTACTTTTTCGTTTGTAAGTAATAGTAAAGCAATTCAGCATACATTCATGACGCGGCTATTTTTTATTCTGCTTTGGCTTTCGTTGGTTTCTGCTTCTTGCGTACAAGCTCAAAAGGTGTATCCTCATCAATTGTGGGGCAGTTGGGAAGAAATAACAACAGCGGCACAAGCAGCCAGCGACTTGCAAAGCATAGTGAGTTTTCAAAAGGATGGCACTTACCGCCTGCAAGTAGGCAATGTAGTAGGCGAAGGCAAGTGGCGCTTGATACGCCGCAAGCAACGCATCAAAGTGAAGCGTTTTCATTACATTGGCACACACACCCAAAATCAAGAGCCACCTTATGATTTTGAGCTCGGTGTGCAGATGCCCAACGACTCCACCTTAGTGCTTACAAGGAAACGCCATGGCAAAACGTATCAAGCAACTTACAGGCGCCGCCGGCCTGCTACTATTGATTAGTATGTTTTTTCTCGAAAGCTGTATGCAATTTAGAGTGCCGGACAAAAAACTCAAGCGTCAATTCAGTAAGCGGGGCATTCCGCTACAAGTCAACTATACGCAAGCCGGTGAGTACCGCTTGCGCAGTGTTGTTGTAGGTGACACCTCCCTCCCGCCTGTCTTCTGCGTGCATGGCTCGCCCGGCTCTTCCCGCGACTTTTTGTCTTATGCACAAGACACTGCTTTGCTTGACAAAGTATGCTTTGTATTGATAGATCGCCCCGGTTACGGTTACTCTTCTTTTCATCTACCCCCACCCTCTATTGACTACCAAGCCCGCCTGTTACTTCCTCTCTTACAACAAGCTGCCCAAAAACACAAAGCCCTTGTGGTAGGCTATTCCTATGGCGGACCTGTTGCTGCCCGGCTGGCTATGCTTGCCCCCACGCATGTGCAGGCGCTGATATTGGCAGCGCCCGCCCTGGATCCCGACAATGAGAAGTTTTTTTGGTTTAATCGCCCGCTGGAACATATCCGTTGGATACTGCCCACGGCACTCGAGCATGCACAAATAGAAAAAATGCGGCATGTGGAAGACCTGCGGCAAATACAAGACGGATGGCAGGCTATTCAATGCCCGGTCACTCTGATTCACGGCAAAGCGGACAAGATAGTACCAGACAACAGCCGGTTTGTCAAGGAAAAATTGGGGCATGTGCCCCTACAACTCATCACGCCCGACGATATAGGACATCTGTTTGTGTTTAAAAAACCGGTGTACCTGAAAAATGCCATTTTGCATTACGTAACCTCCCCGGCTACTCCACCGGCGGAATCGGAATGATGGAAAACTGCAGTTGACTGATACGGCGAAAGTCTTCCCCTAAAAGACGCATGTCTTCGTCGTCTTCTTCATAATACCAATTCACCGATACATCAAATCCTGCTTGATTAATCTTGCGCAGCCGCCGCAACATCTCGGCAATGTACATCGATGAGCTGGTGTTGCAATAGGTAATGTTAAAAGAAGCAATGGTTTTTGGACGTGGCTGTTTGCTGTACTCATCTATCCACTGCAACAAAGGCGCAAAAAACTTATGAGTGTCCTCAGGAATGGCCACCCCTTCTATTTCTATTTTTCCTAAGCCGGCATCCAACAACACCCGAGGTGTCAGTTCCGTGCTATCTATTTGCAGTTTACTCACCGTACGTTTATTTACATCCATAAAATCCTTTTCATTAAGCAAGGATGATTAAATATAAGAAAGATTCAGAAATAAAAGTATAAGGATTAAACTTTATTTGCTCTTTTCTTCCGCACGGCCAATAAAAGATAGAACCTAACACACAAAAAAACAGCAGCCAAGGTAAGCCCTACAAGCAGGCCTATCCACACGCCCCATGCCCCCATTTGCTTGTAAATACCCAAGTAATAAGCCACAGGAAGCGCTACCACCCAATAGGCAATAAGTGTGGCTATGGTTGGATAGAGCACATCTTGCAAACCACGTAAAATACCCAGACTCACCGCCTGAATGCCATCGGAGAGCTGGAAAAAAGCGGCAATTAAAAGTAAATCCACAGCTACCGCCAGCACTTCGACTTCACGTGTATAAAGTGAAGCTAAAAAGTCCGGGAACAGCCAAAAGAGCACACCCCCGCCGGTCATCACCACAATGGCTGCCAACAGAGCGGCCGTACCGGCACGTGCCACACGGTGCCATTGGCGACGCCCCAAGGCATTGCCCACACGTATAGCACCGGCAGCGGCAATACCCGTAGAAATCATATAGGTTATGCTGGCCATATTCAAGGCAATCTGATGGGCAGCCAGCTGTGTGTCGTTGACCCATCCTATCATAATGGCTGCCAAAGCGAAGGTAGCTACTTCGAAGAAATGTTGCAGGCCTGTACCTAAGCCCTTGGTCACGATACGCAAACACGCTTGGCGGCAGGCTTTCATCTGCACCTGATGGCGCTTAAGAAAGGCAAAGGCAGGCAGGCGCAGCAAAAAGAAGAACAAGATAAAGGTCATAGCCCAGCGCACCCCCCAGGTAGCCCAAGCAGCCCCGGCAAGCCCCAATGCAGGCAACCCCCAATGGCCAAATATCAACAGATAATTCAAAAAAATATTCAACAGCAAGCCCACCAAAGTAGCATACATCGACAAATGAGGCATAGCCATGCCGTCAGTAAAATGGCGCAGGCATAAAAACCAGTACATGGGGAATAAAGAGCTCAACAAAATGGTCATGTATTCGCGCGATAAGGCAGTCACTTCCGGCGATTGCCCCAGCTTGTCAAAATGCCAAATCACTACCCCCATGACACTGCCCAGCACCAACGCACAGGCAGTGGCAGCCCAAAAGCCCCCCACCAACAATGCTTTCAGATTTTGTGGTATGCGCCGGGCTTGTGCTTCGGCTATCATGGGCGACAAGATATTGAGCAGGCCAATACCCAGGATGGCTATTAAAAAAAAGACGGCATTGCTTACTCCTGCCGCTGCCAGGGCTTCTTTACCCACCCGGCCAATCATGGCGGTATCGACCACCCCCATCAATACGATGCCCAGCTGCCCCACAATAATAGGAATGCTTAAACGCACCGTAGCGATAAAGTCAAAATAAAGAATATGGTTTGGGCGCTTGTCTTTTGTTCCGCTTGCCATACAGTCTCCTGCTTAACTATTTCAGGCTCGCAAGTTAGTGGTAAAATTCCTTTTGAAGGCAGTAAGGCTGCACTTTTCTTGCCGTGCACCTGCATATGGCTTTGAAATAACGACCTATTGCTTCTTGCTGCACAAGTATTTGTTTTGACAGTGCATATTTATTTTTTATGATTGTAGAAAAACTTTTGAAATTGGCTTTCCTTATATGACTCCCCACTTCGAAATCATAGACTCTGTGCCGCCCGCCGCGCTTCATACGCTGTTGCCCGGCATACAGCCCCTGAAAGACATTCCATCACAAGGCAACTTCTCGTTAATTTTAGCTCAAAACGCCGAACACCAAACTGTGGCTTTCAGCCTGTTGCATCACTTGTCTGCTGCCGGGGGCAAAGCGCGCATTTTACGCCTACATGCACATGAACAATATTATTCGCTTTTTCCTGCACTGATAGAACAAAGTGAATTGTTGGCTAAGAAGCACCGGCATAACAAACTACTGTTTCTGCTTTCTGATGCAATCCCGGAATTTTCGCTCATCAAACAAGCGCTTCTTCATCGTCTGTGGACGCTTCCCGCCCGCGCTTTGAGCTGGGGCATTATACCTAAAAAACAGCTATTGCAAGCTTCCTGGATGCAAATGAAGCCACATGGCACAAACCCGCTGCGTTTACAACTATGGAACGAGCTTCCGCAAGACATCCGGGATAAAATCAACACACTTAGCAGTAAGGTGTTGGCACTGGCACCGCCACTTCCTATTGACCCGGCACACAGTTTTGCCATCTACCACCATGACACCCCCTTCGGCTGGTGCCTCACTCAGCGCCTGCGCGACAATACACTCCTGATAATATCGCTTCGTGTCAAGCGAGCCCATCCTTTTTTGTTTTCCTTACTGGCAAAACATCTGCACGAAAGCCACGACATAGAAGAAGTGGCGTACTATTACCCTCTATCCGGTGCGCCAAGCATTCGTTTCTTTGAAAAACGCTTACGCCCCATTTCGCGTGAGGCTCACCGCCTGTACTTGAGTATGAAATCCCTGCATACCTGAACACGGTTTCTGCCAATGTCAGCATGCTGACATTACAATTGCCGGCAAAGTGTGTTCTTTAAGGTGAAATTAAACCCAAAGAAACCATGATGGAAAAAGTATTTCTATTTGGCAGCCTGCTGCTTTTCATAGCAGCTGTTCAAGGATGGGCACAAGCCGACAAAGCCGATGAGGTATGCCCCATTTTAGTAGGCGAAACCATTCCCGACGTAAAAGTACACACCGTAGAAGGCAATGCCGTACGTCTTTTAGACTTGGTCAAGGAAAAGCCTGCCGTTATCATCTTCTACCGCGGCGGATGGTGCCCTTACTGCAACCGCCATTTGGCTGAACTGCGCAAAGTAGAAGACGCTCTACTCAAAAAAGGCTATCAAATTTTGGCTATCAGCCCCGACTCACCGGCTTCCATCAAACAAACATTGGAAAAGCAGAAACTCAACTACACCCTGCTTTCAGACAGTAAGCTGGAAGCCATTCATGCTTTCGGTCTGTCGTTCCGCCTCGACCCCGAAACACTTAAAAAATATGCCACCTACGGCATTGACTTGGTAGAAGCATCCGGCGGCACCAATGAAGACATACTACCCACCCCTGCTGCTTTTGTGGTAGATAAAAAAGGCGTGGTACGCTTTGCGTATGTCAATCCAAACTACAAAGAGCGTATCAAAGCCGAAACGCTCATGGCGGTCATAGATACCTTGTAAACATAGTTCATCCATGCAAAAAAGCTGCCCCTTCATTCAGGGCAGCTTTTTTATTGATTATTGTTCCGGCAAAAGTTCGCTTACAAATTACCACGGCGCGCCTGCTCTCGCTCAATGGCTTCAAACAAAGCTTTAAAGTTGCCTTTACCAAAGGAAGTAGCCCCCTTACGTTGAATAATCTCGTAGAACAAAGTGGGGCGGTCTTCCACCGGCTTGGTGAATATCTGCAACAGGTACCCTTCGTCGTCGCGGTCAACCAGGATATTCAACTCCTTCAGCTTTTCCACATCTTCATCTATGTTGCCCACACGCTCTTTCAAATCCTCGTAATAGGTTTCGGGCACATAGAGAAACTCTACCCCACGGCGGCGCAGCTCACTGACAGTATGCACGATGTCGTCAGTAGCTACGGCAATATGTTGCACACCCGGACCATGATAAAATTCCAGATATTCTTCTATTTGCGACTTGCGCTTTCCTTCTGCCGGTTCGTTTATAGGGAATTTGATATAACCGGTTCCATTAGAAACCACCTTTGACATCAAAGCCGAATATTCGGTAGAAATATCCTTGTCGTCGAAGGTAACCAGCAGTTTAAAGCCCATCACGTCTTGATAGAAGCGCACCCATTCGTTCATTTTGCCCAGCTCTACATTACCCACACAGTGATCTACATATTTCAAGCCGATGGGCTCCGACTTCACGGGGCTTTCCCATTTCTGATAGCCGGGCATGAAGGGACCGCGATAGTTTTTGCGCTCTACGAAGGTGTGTATGGTGTCGCCATAGGTATGAATAGAAGCCACCTTCACTTCGCCGTATTCGTCGGTCAGTGTTTTAGGCTCACCGGCAGAACGCGCCCCCCGTTTCATCGTTTCATAATAAGCCATCTCGGCGTCATCGACCCACAAAGCCAAGACCTTCACGCCGTCGCCATGCAATTTCACATGCTCGCTGATTTCAGAAAAAGGATCTAAGGAAGCCGTCAGGACAAGGCGTATTTTTCCCTGCTCCAACACATAAGAGGCGCGGTCACGCACACCGGTTTCGGGACCGGCATAAGCCACCAGCTGAAAGCCGAAGGCTACCTGATAAAAGTAGGCGGCTTGCTTGGCATTGCCTACGTAGAACTCAATATGATCGGTACCGTTGATAGGAAGAAAATCTTGCTCTGCCATAGTTTTTTCCGTTTTGAATATGGTGATGAAATGCTTTCTTTTTCATACAAATTTACACATACGCCCCGGTAAAACAAAAAAGATTCTTAGCAAAGTGTAATTCTATAAACCTCAAATTGTTCGTATCTTTGCAACATCGCTCAATTAGTTATTTTTTAAAACCAAACAGAGGCCTCCCTATGTCTATCGATTATTCAGCCATAAACCAATTACTCATACACATCATTGAGCAACGCAGGAAGCTAAGCACACTTAACTACGACGATCCCAAATATGACGACCTGGAGGAAGAACTTCATGATATGGAAGATGAATTCACCGAAGAATATGGGGACTTCCTGGAAGATATTTTGGTAGATGTGCACGAAGAGGTTTGTCCGGAAGTGGAAGTGTTTGCCCCGGTTTCATATATTCCCCGTGAGGTATTGGTAGAAAAGAAAGGCAAACAGCAGCACTTCATCAGCCCCTACGGACAAGGCGTGTGGATTGAGCGTGACCATGAGGGGAAAGAAGCTTATTTGGTTATGCTGCCCAACCCCTTGCGCATTGAGCTGGTACACTCACCCGATGAACGCCGCACGGTGTGGCAAGAAAAATAATTTACTTGTTTTATAATATTTCCCACCTATGGCAAGCCGGATGAAGTTTAATATTTCATCCGGCTTTTGATTACGGTGCCATCAGGGCAGCTCCAATACTGAGCCGCAATTGCGACATTTGTGTAGCTCCTTGTTTTCTTTAAATGCCTTGAAGACTTCCGGCAGTTGTTTTTCTATGTCTTCAAGTTTCAAGTACACCTCATGCAGCTTTTCATGGCAGTTATCACAGTACCAAATAAAACCATCGGTTTGTTCCGGGCGGCGGCGCTCTTCGATGACCAAGCCCACCGTGCCGGCCGGGCGCTGCGGTGAATGCGGAATGCGGCGGTTGAGCATGTAAATCTCCCCTTCCCGGATGGGGATGTCGCGAAACTCGCCATCTTCAACGACCTTCAACACAATATCGCCCTTAATCTGATAGAAAAATTCCGGACCTTCGTTGAAGTGGTAGTCTTTGCGGGCATTGGGACCTGCCACCACCATTACAATGAAGTCGCCATCAGGATAAATCTCTTTATTACCCACCGGCGGCTTCAATACATCCTTATGGGCTTCTACCCATTGCATCAGATTGACAACGTTCATCTTTGCCATAGCTAATTGCTTTTAGTTTTAAAACGCTTCAAGTTATACCTTTTATAGTTTTTTTTTCATAAATTCAATACATTTCCTACATAAACACAATTTTATCGCAATTAATTTCTATATTTTGAAAGCTTGGCAACTCTAAAATATGCTTATGATACAACGCACTTTACTCTTCTCCCTGCTTTTCTTTACATTTTGCTTCGGGAGTCACGCCCGGCAAGAAACAGTGGCTACCCTCCGGGATGACAGCCGCACCATTGATGTCAGCAGTTACTTTTCTTATTGGATAGACGAAAGCGGCCACGCCTCTTTAGAGGATGTTATGCAAGCCGACCAAAAGGGGCAATTTCAAAAACATGCAAAAAAAGTTATCAACTTGGGCTTCCTGGACAAGCCCGTATGGCTTAAACTGCAATTGAGCAACCAAGCACAACGCACCAAGGAGTGGCTGCTGGAGTTGAACTATCCGCTGTTGGACAGCATCACGCTTTACCAGCAGGACGAAGCCGGACGTTGGTTGTCCGAAACCATTGGTGACCAAGTCCCCTTTGACCGGCGTGAAATACATTTTCGCAATCCCACTTTTCCCTTGTATCTATATGACAACAGCCGTGTCTATACCATTTATATCCGTGTAAAAACCAGCAGCTCGGTACAGCTACCTGCTAAAATATACACTTCCAATGCATTCCAAGAATACACCATTAAAAGTGACTTGGCATTCGGCTTTTTCTATGGTTGCATGTTAGTCATGCTTTTTTATAACCTGTTACTTTTCGCGGCATTACGCAACCTCAACTATGCCTACTATTGTGTGTATGTCATTGGTTACACGCTGGCACAAGCAGGCTTGCAAGGGCATGGTTTTCAATACCTTTGGCCCAATAGTTTGTTTTGGACGAACGTATCCATTCCCGTATTGATTTCTTTGGGGCTAATAGGAGCAGTACTTTTTGCCAATCGCTTTCTTTACACCAAACGCTATGCCCCACGCATGAGAATAGTGCTCTGGGTGCTCTTTGGCATCAATGTATTGAACATTCTCCTCAGCTTTTTCTTGCCCTACCAAACTATGATCAAACCGGTGGTTTTAAGTATCATTGTGGACTCCGTGCTCATTATCGCCGCCGGTATTGTGGTTTATCGCGCAGGCAACAAAGCCGCGCAGTATTTTATTATTGCTTGGTTGGCTTTCTTACTGGGGCTTATCGCTACGGCATCGGAGGCTTTTGGTTTGCTGCCACGTACTTTCATCTTCCACTACGGGCACCTGTTTGGGGCAGTCATAGAAGTGGTGTTCTTGTCACTTGCCTTGGCTGACCGCATCAACGTCATTCGCAAACAACGCGAAGAAGCACAGGCGCGTGCTTTGGCTATGGCTCAAGAAAATGAGCGCATCATACGAGAACAAAATATCATATTGGAACAGAAGGTGCGTGAGCGAACGGCCGAACTCCAGCAAAAACAAGAGGAAATACTCACTCAAAACGAAGAACTGCAACAACAAAGGGAAGAGATTCTTGCGCAAAGGGACTTTATCGAACGGCAAAACCAAGAGTTGCAGGCTATCAATGAGCACTTGAACAAAAGCATTCAATATGGCGACCGTATTCAGCGTGCCATGTTGCCTTCCAAAGAAGAAATCCTTCAATATGTACGTGACTTCTTTGTTATTTATTTGCCGCGCGACGTGGTGTCCGGCGATTTCTACTGGTTTAGCGAACGAGAAGGACATCTGTTTTTTGCCGCCGTTGACTGTACGGGACACGGGGTGCCCGGTGCCTTCATGTCTATGATAGGCAACACACTGCTCGACGAAATCATCAATGAAAAACATCTTTACAATCCCGCCTTCATATTGGAGGCTTTAAATGATGCCGTTTTTAAAGCGCTGCGACAAGATGAAACGGGCAATGCCGACGGCATGGATGTGGCACTCTGCCGTATAGACAAAATAGATGAAGAGACTTTTGAACTGACCTTTGCCGGCGCACGCCGCCCGGCTTATGTGGTCAAAGATGGTGCCTTGGTAGAACTGAAGGGCAACCGCCGTGGGATTGGTGGCAGCATGAGCCAAAAGCTGGAGCAGTTCGAAAACCATCAGTTGATACTTCATGCCAACGATTGCATTTACATTGGCAGCGACGGCTTCACCGATGCAGCCAACCCCGAACGGGAGAAGTTCGGCACCAAACGTTTAAAAACACTGCTGCAGCTTTACTACAAAGAGCCCATGGAGCGGCAGCGCCAATACTTGATAGAAGAGTTGGAAAACTTCACCAAGGGCACGCCCATGCGCGACGATGTGCTGCTGATGGGCATCAGGCTGTAAATTTTTCTACTTTTGAAAGAAAAAAACATGCTCAACATTGATCTACAAGGGCGAACGGCACTCATTGGTGGCGCAAGCCGGGGAATTGGGCGTGCCTGTGCCGAAGTGTTGGCACAAGCAGGCGCACGCCTCATTTTACTGTCACGCAACCCAACCGACCTGCAAGCCTTGAAAGCAAGCCTGCCCCATGCCGAACAGCACCATATTCTGGCAGTGGACTTATCCAATGCAGCGCAAAGCAGCCAAGCACTGCAAACACTGCTTCAAACAGAAAAGCTGGATGTGCACATATGGGTAAACAACAGCGGAGGACCTGCCCCGGGACCTGCTCATACTGCCTCTGCTGATGCTTATCGCCAAGCCTTCGAGCAACATGTGGTGGCTTCTCAAATGATACTGCAGGTGCTACTGCCTTCCATGCGCAAACACCAATACGGGCGCATTATCAATATTATCTCGACCTCGGTCAGAGAGCCCATTCCTAACCTGGGCGTATCGAACACCATACGTGCGGCCGTAGCCAACTGGGCAAAGACACTCTCGCGCGAGCTGGCACCTTGGGGCATTACTGTCAATAACATTTTGCCCGGCTTTACACAAACCGAGCGTTTGGCACAAATCATTCAAAAACGCGCCGAGCAGGCAGGCTGCACTTTCGACGAAATGGCACGGCAGCTAAGTGCACAGGTACCGGCCGGCCGCTTTGCCCGCCCCGAAGAGATCGCCTATGCCGTGGCTTTTCTTGCATCGCCACTGGCTTCTTATATCAACGGTGTACACTTGGCAATAGACGGCGGACGTCTGCATTCTGCATAAGCTGAAAAAAAAGCTCAAGAGGGCGCCATCATTGGCACCCCCTTGAGCTTTGCTGCACACAGGCAATCAAGTTCTATGGGAACTTAATGGGCAACTTGTCCTTCACTTTATCTTTCAACTTATCTTTTGCCTTGTCGGCTTCTTCTTTTACCTTTTCTTTCACTTCTTCCTTCACCTTCTCAGCTTCTTCTTTTACTTGCTGCTCCACTTCTTCTTTTTTCTCTTCTACTGCCTGTTGGATGGCTTCTTTCTGCTTTTGCAATTCTTCTTTAGCCACTTCTTTCACCTCTTCCTTGGCTGTGCCGCGCGGTTTTACTTTTATCTTCGGTTTGTCGTAAGTGCCTTCTATTTCCACGTCGAACAGCAGACGATCGCCACTTAGCGCATTGGTGCCCGTCAGCTGATTGACAGCCCCTTGAACGGCTTGCCCTGCGGCGCCTGCCGGCACATCCATTGCCAGGGTAAAGTCGAGACTACCATCAAAACCGTTGCTGCCACTCACCGTTATCACGCGGTCGCCACTTTTCACTACAAAAGGCTCATAATTGACGCGCCCCTTGTCTATTTTGATTTTCATGATGACATCCTGCAGGCTCATGGGGGCTAAGTCTTTCATTTTGGTCAGGCTGCTGATTTTAGACAGCACCGGTGTATCCTGCAGTGCGGCTTGCGCTATGGCTATCAAGCCGCCCCCACTCAATGTTTCAAATTTGGGCATAAGATCGCTGCCCAACACGCCGGCCAGGCGCAAGTCAGAAGAGCAGGTCCCCTGCATGGCAGCAGCCAAGGGCGCCATGCGCTGCACCGTTACAATGCTTTTGTATGCTTCGGGGATTTGTATGTTGGCTACTTTCATTGCAAAATCAAAAAATGGCTTATAAGGGTCGGAAGTATCGTACACACCACTCAGCAGCAATTGCCCCCCCAAGGTATGGGTACTTACATTTTCGAACACCACCTTGCCTTCACGCATAATGATTTTGCCTACCAAGTCTTTCAAAAGCAAGTTATCATAAACCACTTCTTGTATTTTGGCATCGAACACAAAATCGAGGTTTTTAGGAATGGCAATGGCTGCCAAATCTACCGTATCGGCTCCGGCAGCTGCAGCCGTGCCGGTTGTTTCTGCTGCTTCTTCTTCCGTCATCCACTCGTTCACATCAAAATGCTTGGATTCCATATGCATCTTGCCACGCAACACAGCATCGTGAAAGGTGTAAGCCATATAATTGGCAATGGTACCTACCAATCGGAAGTCGGACTTGCCGGCGCTGCCGGTCATTTGCTCTACAATAATTTCGCGGGGCGAAATGCGGGCTGCCGCCTGTTGTATGCGCACCTCTGGCATGTCGCTTGTCATATAGCGAAAGTCTGTCATGCGTGCATAGCCCGAAAAATCGAGTTGGTCATATTTTTCTTGTTCAATCAAAGCCATATTGCCTTTTGCGTGCAGGTCGGCGTCTATTTTACCAGCCAGCTGCATGCCTTCCAAGGGGTAGAGGCGTGTTAACTTTTCAAGGTCGGCTTTGCCTTTGGCATTGACGTCAAAGTTCACTTTATCGAAATCTTGAATGAGAGCACTCACTTCTATTGGCTCGCCATCGAAGAGCATGGTAAACTGCCGGAGGTGGAAAGTAGAGCCGGGCAATGAGCCATCGCTTTGCAGGGTGGCAGCCAAGTTCAGCTTTTCCAAAGGCTTAGGCACTTCGGCGGTCTTTATATAACCGTCTGCAAGGCTCATCTGCGCATTTACCACGGGCATTTGCCGGTCATTGTAGGTGCCTTCTACCTTGGCATCCAGCGAAAAGGTGCCTTTCAACTGCATGCCCTCCATGGGAAATATAGTTGCCATATCGGCTAAATTCAAACGAGCCTTTGCATCTACATACATGTCTATGGATTCCAGCCCCCGGAAATTGGCGCGCATGTCTATGGGGTTTTTGCCCAAATCCATATGGAAGCGCTTCAGGTCGAGCAGCGTATTCTCAAGATTTCCATCCGGGTTTTCCAGCTCTACATTCAGCTGCACGTTCTTCACTTCCGCAGGCATACCGGGGTACTGAAAATGGCCGTCTTTCACTTCCAATCGCAAACCAAACCCCGGCATCTGCACCGCATTGTATGTGCCTTTTACCACGCCTTCGAACTGAACACTACCCGATGCCTTCAAGTCATTGAAAGAAGAGGAATAAACACCCGGCACCAACGAAAGCAGCTGTTTGAAGCCCGTTTCCGGAGCGTTGTATTTCAAATCCAACACAATATTGGTATCGGGCATGGCAATGCTTCCCTCAAAATGCAAAGGGAACTCGTTTATTTTCAGAATATTGTCTTTGAAAGTGTAGCGGCTTTGCGCCAAATCCATGCCCATGGTGATGCCGGCACTTACTTTCTTATTGCTTATATACTCCACACCGTCATAGGCAACGGAAGTAGCCGCTATTTCGGTTTGTGTAATCATATCGAACACATCGGCCTGCAAGTTGCCCGAACCGGTATGATTGACCCCCGTCAAACGCACATATACCGGCAGGCTGCGGTCGTCATAAACGATATAGCCGTTTTCGATGCGCCATTCGTCAATAGCCAAAGAAAGAGGTGCTGCCTCTTCCTCTTGAAGCGTATCGGCCGGCTGTTCCAGGAAAATATCCCAATTGGCTTGGCCTTCTGCGTTGACCAGGGCGTGAATGCGTGGTTCAATGAGTTGCACCGAGCGTATTTTCATTTCATCGCCAAAGAGCACACTCCACAGATCAAGGCTTAAGCGAAACGAACACACCGATAAGAGCGTATCGCCGGCAAAGGGGGCACGGTTCACTACCCCAAAGTCATCCAAACGGGCATTCAGGTGCGGGAAATCCCGCAACAGACTTACCGAAAAATTATCGGTATCGAAAAACACATCAGCAGCCACATATTGTGCTATCTGCTTACGCACGGCTGCTTGTATGTTGTCTTTAAAGACAAGCGGAATCAGTGCTATGCAAAGTGCCAACACAAGCAACAAAGCACCGGCGGCAATGAGGATTTTCTTTTTCATAAGTACCGTGATTTAGAAAGTGATTTTGTTAAGCTAAAGTAATACATTTTTTTGAGCTTAAAGCGGTTTGCGTTATATTTACCTGTCTAAAAAGCAAAAGGGCACCATTTTACACACATGTAAGTAGTATCCCATGAAAGGAATCATTTTAGCCGGCGGTTCAGGTACCCGCCTCTACCCTATTACACAAGGCATTAGCAAACAACTGATGCCCATTTACGATAAACCAATGATCTACTACCCGCTTTCTACTTTGATGATGGCGGGCATTCGCGATATCTTGATTATTTCCACCCCTCAGGACCTGCCCCGCTTCGAACAGCTGCTGGGCGACGGCAGCCGCATCGGTTGCCATTTTCAATATGCCGTGCAAGAACGCCCCGAAGGCTTGGCGCAAGCTTTCATCATTGGCGAATCCTTTATAGGCAACGATAAAGTAGCCCTTATTTTGGGCGACAACATATTCTATGGTACGGGCTTGTCACAAACGCTTAAGTCTTGCAATGACCCGGAAGGGGGCATCATCTTTGCCTACCACGTGCAAGACCCCGAACGTTACGGCGTGGTTACTTTCGACAAAGACATGCGCGTGCTTTCCATTGAAGAGAAGCCCCAAAAGCCCAAGTCCAACTACGCCGTGCCCGGTATCTATTTTTACGACAACCGGGTGATAGACATAGCCAAGGCGCTCAAGCCCTCGCCCCGTGGCGAATACGAAATTACGGACGTAAACAAAGCCTACCTTGAAATGGGCGCCCTGACAGTGAAGGTAATGAACCGTGGCACGGCTTGGCTCGATACAGGCACCTTCCAATCGCTTATGCAAGCCTCTTTGTTTGTGCAGGTGATAGAAGAGCGCCAAGGGCTCAAGATAGGATGCATCGAAGAGGTGGCTTACCGCAATGGCTTTATCGATGCCGAACAGCTGGAACGTATAGCCCAGCCGTTACTAAAAAGCGGATATGGACAGTATTTGTTGCAAATCTTACAACAAGAAAAAATCCACCAATAAACCCGCCTCCGGGCTTTTCGTATAAGAAGCAAGGCGGTTGGAATTCAGATAAGGCGAGACGGATACAAACGCATGAGAAAGAAAAAAGAAACACTTTACACTTGGCTGACCCACCCCTATCGCCTGGTGATGCGGGATGAAGAGCGACTGGCTGATTATAAATCCTACCCCATCACGCGGGCGAAGATACTGGCCATTACGGTGCCGCTCATACTATTGGTGTTTGTGGGAGGCTTTTGGCTGTCTTCCTATCTGCACGAGCATGGCAGCTTTGGCAAGCAAGAAACCCAAACCGTCAAGCGTGAGCTTATTCAGCTTTATCAGACCATCGACTCTTTGGAGATAGCACTTCAGTACAATGAGCAGTACATACAAACCCTTCACCAAGTCATCCGTGGCGACGTAGCACCCTGGAAAGAAGAAGCAGAAAAGGCCCGGGCCGGTAAGAGCGAAGAGGTAAAGATAGCGCAGACCGACAGCATAGACTTGGATTATGTTTCCGAAGCAGAGCTGGCATTGCGTAGCGAATATGAACAAGAAGCCGATCAAGCAAACGCTACTACTTATTATCAAGTGGCGAACCAAGCAGGCAGTGCCTCTATAGGTATTTTGTTTCCCCCCTTGCAAGGCATCGTTTCCGGGCGTTTCAGCATGGAACAAAAGCATTATGGCATTGACATAGTGGCCAAAGCCAATGCCCCCATTCATAGCATTGCCGACGGGACTGTCATCTTCGCCGGATGGACCGACGAAACGGGCAACGTCATTGCCATACAACACAGTGGCAACTTGATTTCTGTTTATAAACACAATGCCAAATTGCTCAAGCAGGTAGGCGACATCGTAAGCTCCGGCGAAGCCATTGCCATTATCGGTAATACAGGTAAGTATAGCACAGGACCACATCTCCATTTTGAGCTCTGGCTCAAGGGAAATCCTGTAAATCCTGAACAGTTGATTGCATTTTAGTTGTAAGTGGAAAAATATTAAACAGGAAGAATTATGTTCATGGCCGTATTTAGTAGCACTCCCAGCAAAGGGAACGAACCGCAAGACCTTCATGCCAACACCCATATTGGTGCCGGCACACATTTTACCGGCAATGTAGAGGCTTCGGGCAACATACGTATTGACGGGCGCGTAACCGGCGACGTCATCAGCAAAGCGAAGATAGTAACCGGTACCAAGTCCATTGTGCAGGGCAATGTGGTTGCCGAAAATATGGAGGTAGAAGGCGAAATTATTGGCAAGGTAGTAGTCGCTGATACACTGGTGCTCAAAAGCACCGCACAAATTACCGGTGACATCTACACGCGCAAGCTCATCATAGAAGCGGGCGCCGTCTTTACCGGTACCTGCTCCATGGGCGATGAAAAGATCATCAAAGAAGCACGCAGCAGCATTGTAAAAGATACGCCCAAAGACAACACCTCTTTGCCTAAAGAGCAAGTTAAGGTAGAAACTAAATAAGCCCCAACGCTTTGTCAAAGAACGAAAAAAAACCCCGCTCCAAGCCACTGCACGATTATATGCGCTATAGTGGCTTGGGCATTCAAATGCTGGCAACCATAGGCATCTTTTTGTGGATAGGTATGCAAATAGACCGGAAGCTCTCATGGGAGTTCCCGGTATTTACCATTATCTTTGTGCTGATAGGAATCGTTGGTTCTATCATCTCTCTGATAAAAAACCTATCCCAAGACTCATGAAACAATCGTGGAAAACTTCTCTGGCATTAAGTCTTTTTGCTGCCGCCTTTTTCCTGCTGGGCGAGCACTATCAATGGAGCTGGTTACCTGCCGAAAAATGGTGGATTTTGATTTTTATATTGGCTATTTCACTGCTTAGCGCTCTTTTACACAGCTTAGGCGTAAAAGAAAACGACCCCCATACTTTACAAAAAGCCTTTTTCACCAGTCTCACCTTGCGCATGTTCTTGTCGCTTGCTTTCATAGGCATTTTTCTGTGGCAAGGTGTCAGCCGGCCCTTCCACTTCGTAGTCCTCTTCTTTGTCTTATACTTTCTATTCGTTGGATTTGAAATTTACCATCTATTGACTAACTTGCGAGCCGATTCTTAAATATACGGATAAACCATGAAATCAATCAAGGCTATACTTCTGATTTTCATTGCTTTGTTGGGCTTGCAGCTGTCTGCCTATGCCAATCCGCAACCGGAAGAAGAAGAGTTCAATGCAGGTGAGACCATCTTCCACCACTTAAGCAACTCTCATGAATGGCACCTCTTCTCCATTGGCGACACACACGTAAGCATCCCTTTGCCTGTTATCTTATATACCCCCAATGGTTTAGACGTGTTTCTGTCGAGTGAGTTCCATCATGGGAAAGTTACCGAAGAAGGCATTATGCTGGAAAGAGGAAAAAACACTTATATTATAGAGCATGACCATATCAAATTAGCCGGTCACGAAGAAGCTGCGGTCTATGATTTTTCTATTACCAAGAACGTAGCCTCCATGTTCTTGAGCGTGGTGCTGCTCTTTATTATCTTTGGAAAGGTGGCAAAGTCTTACCAAACAGACAAGCCGCAAGCGCCCAAAGGACTTGCCGGGCTTGTAGAGCCGGTGATTCTCTTCGTACGCGATGAGATTGCCGTTCCTGCCATCGGCAAAGACAAGTACGAGCGCTTCATGCCTTACTTGCTGACCGTCTTTTTCTACATCTGGATAAACAACCTGCTTGGCTTGTTGCCGGGCGCTGCCAACCTCACCGGCAACATCACCATCACCGCCACTCTTGCCGGCTTCACTTTGATGATGATTCTTTTCAATGGCAACAAAAACTACTGGGGACACATATTTGCGCCCCCGGTGCCTACTTGGCTCTACCCTATCATGATTCCCATTGAGATAGTAGGTATTTTCACCAAACCCTTTGCCTTGGCTATCCGTTTGTTTGCCAACATTACCGCCGGCCATATCGTTATCTTGAGCCTCCTTTCTCTTATCTTCATATTCAAAAGCTTTGCCGTAGCGCCTATCAGTGTGGGCTTTGCCCTCTTTATCAATGGCTTGGAATTGCTGGTGGCGTTTATTCAGGCATTCGTATTTACGCTGCTTAGTGCCCTCTTTATCGGGCAAGCCGTAGAAGAGCATCACCACGAAGAGCACGAAGCGCACCACCCTGCACATGAAGAAGCCAATCATGCAGAGAAGCCCGCACAGGCAGAAATAAAAGAAGAGGTGGCTGTAACGGCTTAATGCCATAAAACTAAAACAAAGGCTTTCATTCACTTAAACAATAAAAACTATGTTAGCAACTCTGATTGTATTCTTGTTGGAAGGTCTGGTAGGTTTGGGCGCCGGCTTGGGTGCCGGTGTAGTAGCCTTGGGCGCCGGTTTGGGTATCGGTCGCATTGGTGGTCAAGCTATGGACGCCATTGCACGTCAGCCCGAAGCCGGAGCTAAGGTGCAAACCGCTATGATTATTTCTGCTGCTCTTATCGAGGGTGTAGCCCTCTTTGGTGCAGTAGTGTGCTTGTTGCTGGCACTTTCCTAATTATCAGGTATGGCAAAGCTCCCTGAACCGCGCTTGGCGGCAGGGGCTTTGCCTCCTTTCTTGCTTAGTCTAACAGATTTTAGATATACCCTGATTACCATTTAAAACACAAACGAACTATGCAACTGCTTACCCCTGAACTCGGTTTGTTTTTCTGGCAGCTCGTCACTTTCCTCTTGGTGGTATTCCTGCTTACCAAATATGCATGGAAGCCCATCTTACAAGGCATCAAGAAGCGTGAAGAGGAAATCACTCACGCCTTGGCTGCTGCCGAAAAAGCACGCGAAGAGATGCAGCGTATCTCTGCCGAGAACGAAAAGCTGCTTCAAGAAGCACGTATTGAAAAAGACCAAATCCTGAAAAAAGCACAAGAGACTGCCCGTCAGTTGGTGGATGAAGCAAAAGAAAACGCCAAGAAAGAAGCTAACCGCATGATTGAAGATGCCCGCCGCATCATTGAATCAGAGAAAAATGCGGCATTGAGCGAAATCAAAGCTCAAATAGCTACGCTTTCTGTACAAGTAGCCGAACGTATTCTTAAAAATCAACTCTCAGAAGAAGCCAAGCAAAAGGCTTATATCGAAGAGTTATTGAAAGATATTAAACTAAACTAAGATGTCTGCACAACGAGTCGCCAAACGCTATGCCCAAGCCCTGCTGGATTTAGCTGTGGAACACAACGCGCTGGATGCTGTTTACCATGACATGGAAGCCGTTGAGCAGTTCCTCAAGCAAAACAAGCAGGTAGAGGCTATTCTCAATAACCCTATCATCTACAGCTATAAAAAACTGGCCATACTGAAAGCCATCTTCGAGAAGCACGTGCACCCGCTTACCATGAAATTTATGGAGGCACTCTCGAAGCGCAACCGTGAAAAGATACTTTATGAAATAGCGCTTGCCTTTGAAAAGCTTTATGAAGAAAAGCAAGGCATTCAGCGGGCATATGTGCAATCAGCTGTAAGCTTGGACGACAAACTAAAAGCAAGCCTCACCGGCTTGGTGGCGAAGGCGTCCAACAGCAAGCAGGTTCGATTGTTCGAGCAAGTAAACCCTGAATTAATCGGCGGCTTTGTATTGCGTATCGAAGACACCCAACTGGATGCATCGGTACGTAGTAAACTGCGCCAAATAGAGATGGAGCTTACCCATGCCTAAGTCTTAGAAGCTTCGTTTTTTTTAATAAATTGCCATATGCAACTGCCCGTTGTATATGGCTTTTTTGTTTGAAACAACATAAAAACACATTCCCTATGAAAGCACTTCAAGGTGTTGGCGTGGCACTGGTTACCCCCATGCATGCTGACGGCAGTATCGATTGGGCTGCCTACGAACGTCTTTTAGATTATACGCATCAAATAGGCGTTGACTATTGGGTAGTACAAGGCACTACCGGCGAGTCGCCTACCATCACTGCCGAAGAAAAAAAACGACTCTTAGAGGTAGCCAAACAGCACCCGGCACAAAAACCCGTAGTATTTGGCATAGGTGGCAATAACACACAAGCCGTAGTACGACAGCTGAAAGAGATAGATCTCAGTGGTGTCAGCGCCATCTTGTCGGTATGTCCATATTACAATAAACCTTCACAAGAGGGCTTATACCGGCACTTTACGGAAGTGGCAGAACACAGCCCCGTACCGGTGATTCTCTACAACGTGCCGGGGCGTACCGGCTGCAACCTGCAGGCTTCCACCACCTTGCGGCTGGCACAGCATCCCAATATAGTAGCAATCAAAGAAGCTTCCGGTGATTTGATGCAGATTATGCAGATAGCAGTAGAACGCCCGGAAGGCTTCTTACTGCTCTCCGGCGACGACCTTTTGACCCCCGCCATGGTTGCCGTAGGTGCCGAAGGTGTGATATCGGTGATGGCAAATGCCTTCGCCTCTTTTAATGATATGGTTCATGCTTCCCTTGCAGGCGAAAAAGACAAGGTAAAGCAGCTATTGGGGCAGTTGATAGGCATCAACGAGCTGCTATACAAAGAAGGGAACCCCGTAGGGATTAAATGTGTGCTTAAACATATGGGCATCTGCGAAGAGCACGTGCGCTTGCCTTTGGCACCTGCTTCTGCGTCCTTGTCAAAAGCTATAGAAGATACTCTGAAAAAACTAAGCCTTTTGACGCAATAAAAGCGGCAGCGATGATACGGCAAGGGGTTTGGTGGCAACTAAGCCTTCGCCATAATCGGCACCTATGAAGTGCCCCATTTCCTTGCCCCTTGCTTCTATACGCTCCATAAACCAAGGTGTGGAGATGTAGGTCTCCGGCTCGTTGCTTCGCTTTTCAGAAACTCCGGGCACATAAAACTGCGAAGCAAAAGCTGCAATGGCGCGTTTTTTAACTTCCCAAAAAGGACTTACATCCACTACAAAGGTGGGGGCTATAAATTCATCTTGTATCACATGGAATACTTCCTTAGGGCGCCATGCTTCCTGTTCCTGCCCGTTCCGGGAAGTAGAGATGCGTCGTAAGCCGGCATAAAAACAGGCTTCTTTAACCAGCTGTGCAGCCCTTCCGTGGTCCGGATGGCGGTCGTGCAGAGCATTGGTAATTACAATGTCGGGGCGGTAATGGCGTATAAGCTCTATAACGCGCAAGGTAGCCATGTAGTCCAAACGAAAGAAAGCATCAGCCAAACGCAGATTCTCCCTTGCCACTACTCCCAATATCCGGGCTGCTTCTTCTGCCTCCCGGATGCGCAAAGCAGCGTTGCCTCTTGACCCCATTTCACCGGCGGTGAGGTCTGCCATAGCCACACGGTAGCCCTGTGCCACCTGCGATGCGATGATGCCGGCACACGACAACTCGGCATCGTCGGGGTGTGCCATAATGACCAATATATCTACTTTCTGTGTGCTCTCCATAAGCAAATTATTTAGCGTATGCGCAAGCGCTGTCCCGGTCGTATGATGCTGCGGGGTCCCAATCCGTTCATTTTCATCAAGTAAGAAACAGAAACCCCGTAACGACGCGCAATGTGACTAAGCGTATCACCGGAGCGTACGACATACCACACCTGCTGTCTGACAGTGGCACCCAAGTGCCTGAAGTGCTGAGGCAACAAATAAAACCATTCGCCTTTTATGGATTGGCTTGGCGCAGTGTGAAAGTCAAAGATTTCTTCGGGATTGAAAGAGTTGCCGGCATAACGGAATTCAAAGTGCAAATGTGGTCCTGTGCTTCGCCCGGTGGAGCCTCCCAAGCCTATGACGTCGCCCGCCTTCACCTCTTGCCCCACCTTGCAAAGGATTTTACTCATATGGGCATAGAGCGTCTCCAAGCCGTTGTAATGGCGCAACACTACATGATAGCCATAGCCCCTATCGTAGCGGGCTATCCGCACGATTCCGTCGAAGGTAGCATGAATGGGGTCGCCTGTGCGCAGGGCTAAATCGGTGCCATGATGAAAACGCCCCCAACGATAACCAAACGAAGAGGTTTTCCAATAGGAATCCAAAGGCGGAAACCAATAGTGTTGGCGCGTACTGTCATACAAGTGGATAGGGATGGTATCTTTGAATGTAGAAGGGTCTATTTTGTAGGGATTGATGTATTCCGAACTCCAAATGGAATAGTACTCGGCAGCTTTGACCCATACGCAGTCTATCTTTAAAAACTCTGACACCTGCACCAAAGCAGGTTCTTCATATTTCAGGGAGTTGGTGTCTTCGCTTACTACCGACAAAGCACGCGATGGCACAAAGGTAGTGTCTTTGTTCGCGGCGCTATCGCCTGCAGTTGTTGTATCTTTGCGGACAGCCGAAGAGTCTTTCTGTTGATTCACCGGAGGCTTGACCGTCAGTTTATCTTGCTTCACCGGTTCCTCCTGAGCCCACGCCATCCCTTGCAAGCCTATACCCAGGCAAAGCAACAAAACGATACGTAACAGCATGCTTTTGCTTTTATTTTAAAAAAATTCCTTCACCTTGCTCACCTCTTCCTTTTGTTTTTCAAAAAAAGGAAGGAGAGCATGCAACTGCAAAGGTAGCTAAAAAGATGCAGTATTGCAGTCTCTCCTTTCAACAAGTATGTGAGAAAAGAGCTGTTTAATTGCTTTCTGCCATCACCTCTTTTTCTGCCAGATAGCGCTCGGCATCCAAGGCTGCCATACAGCCCGAACCTGCCGCCGTTACAGCCTGACGGTATATTTTATCCTGCACATCGCCACAAGCAAATACTCCCGGTATGTTGGTGCGTGTGCTGCCTTTTTCAGTAATCAGGTAGCCGGCTTCATCCATCTCCAACTGCCCTGTAAATAAATCGGTGTTAGGTTTATGCCCAATGGCTACAAAGAAGCCTTGAATTTTCAGCTCTTTGGTTTCGCCTGTTTTGGTATTGCGCAAACGCACGCCTTCTACTTCCTGTTCTCCCAAGATTTCCTCTGTTACATGATTCCAAAGGATTTCTATATTGGGAGCATTCAACACACGCTGCTGCATGATTTTAGATGCCCGCATTTCATCGCGGCGTACAATCATATACACTTTGTTGCATATCTTAGACAAGTAGCTTGCTTCTTCACAAGCGGTATCGCCCCCGCCTACTACTGCCACATCCATCCCCCGGAAGAAGAAGCCATCGCAGACGGCACAGGCAGACACTCCTTTACCGTTGAGACGTTGCTCAGATTCAAGTCCCAACCACTTGGCAGAGGCACCCGTGGCTATAATGATGGTATCGGCTTCCCACTCAGTGCCGTCTTCTGCTTTGGCATAGTGCTTTCCGCCTTCTTTATTAAGGCGCACTTCCACAATCATGCCGGTGCGTATATCAGTATTGAAGCGGGCAGCTTGACGCTCAAAGTCCATCATCATTTGTGGTCCTTGAACACCATCCGGGTAACCCGGATAGTTCTCTACTTCTGTAGTAATGGTCAGCTGACCGCCGGGCTGTGAACCTTTATACAAAACGGGCTTCATACCTGCACGTGCTGCATAAATAGCGGCAGTATAACCGGCAGGTCCCGAACCGATGATAAGACATTTGGTGTGTTCCATAGATTTATTTTTTTATAAGGTCTGAAAAACTCTTTTTCATAACACAAAAAAAGGCAAAAAAGGTCGGGCATAAAAAAACAATGACACTGCAGACGGCAGTGCCATTGTTTCGCTTCAAAAGGAGGAATTAACCTAAATAGGGTTTCAAGGCTTTGCTGCGCGATGCATGACGCAGACGACGGATAGCCTTCTCCTTGATTTGACGTACCCGTTCACGGGTCAGGTTAAAGCGTTCGCCTATTTCTTCAAGAGTCAATGGATGTTCTCCATTGAGTCCAAAGTACAGGGTTATCACATCTGCTTCGCGCTCAGAGAGCGTAGAGAGTGCGCGCTGTATTTCGCGGCGCAGTGATTCATTGACCAAGCCGGTATCGGGCGACTCTTCCGAGTCGTTTTCCAACACATCGAGCAGGCTGTTTTCTTCGCCTTGCACAAAGGGGGCATCTACCGACACATGGCGCCCCGAGATTTTCAGGGTGTCTATTACTTCATCGGGTGATACCTCCAGTTCTTCTGCCAGCTCCTCGGGCGAGGGTTCACGCTCGTAGCGCTGTTCCAGCTCTGAGTAGGTCTTCGATATTTTGTTGAGTGAGCCCACACGGTTCAAAGGCAAGCGCACAATACGTGATTGTTCTGCCAAAGCCTGCAATATAGATTGGCGGATCCACCATACGGCATAAGAGATGAACTTAAAGCCACGGGTTTCGTCGAAGCGCTGCGCGGCTTTAATAAGTCCCAAGTTGCCTTCGTTAATCAGGTCGCCCAGCGAAAGCCCTTGGTTTTGGTACTGTTTTGCCACCGACACGACGAAACGCAAGTTCGCCTTAGTGAGTTTTTCCAGTGCCAACTGGTCCCCCTCACGGATTCGTTTAGCAAGCTCTACTTCCTCTTCAGGCGTAAGCAGGTCCACCTTGCCGATTTCCTGCAAGTACTTGTCTAACGACTGGCTTTCACGATTGGTAATTTGCTTGCTAATTTTCAGCTGTCTCATCCGGCTTTTTATTTTAGTTTTTGATGAAGTTCTAATCGCATTAAGACAAACGAAAACAAGGCTTTATGAGTTCAAAAAGATGAAGCTCCAAAGCCTTGTTGAGTAAAATGTTCGCTTATTTGACTAAATACATATGTTTTCCTGCCATTGCTTTAGTAGAACGCAACTCACTATCAGAAAGTTCTGCTTTCAAAGCTGTTTTTTTATGAGCGGCGTCCTCCGGAGCGACGGTTGTTGTTGTTTTTATTCTTGGGACGCTCTTTGTAGCCCTCGGGCTTCGGCAGCAAAACCTTGCGCGACAGACGGTATTTGCCCGTACGTTCATCTACTTCGATAAGCTGCACCATCACCTCCTCACCGGGTTCAATTACGTCCTCTATGTTTTCTACACGCTCCCATTTGATTTCAGAGATGTGCAACAAACCTTGCTTTCCGGGCATAAACTCCACTACCGCACCAAAGGGCAATACTTCTTTGACCACACCGGTGTAGGTCTCGCCTACTTCGGGCACGGCAATGATATTGCGCACGGCTTCAATGGCTGCATCCATTGCTTCTTTGTCGGAAGCAAAGATGTTGACCACACCAAATTCGCCTTTATCTTCCAGCACTACGGTAGCACCGGTATTGCGCTGAATTTCTTGCACCACTTTTCCGCCGGGTCCAATCACGGCGCCAATCATGTCCCGATCAATGGTAAGGGTAGCTACACGCGGGGCATGCGGCTTCAATTCGGGGCGGGGCTCGCTGATAACCTCATTCATGATGCTCAATATATGCAAGCGCCCTTCTTTTGCTTGGTGCAAAGCTTTGCGCAATACTTCAAAGTCAAGGCTTTTCACTTTAATATCCATCTGCACGGCTGTGATACCGGCAGAAGTACCGGCTACTTTAAAGTCCATGTCGCCCAAGTGGTCTTCATCGCCCAGGATGTCGGAGAGCACCACATAGCGGCCGGTTTCTTCGTCAGAAATCATGCCCATGGCAATGCCCGAGACTGCAGCACGCACGGGCACCCCGGCATCCATCAAAGCCAAAGAGCCGGCGCAAACCGTAGCCATAGAGGAAGAGCCATTGGACTCTAAAATATCGGATACCACACGTACTACATAGGGATATTCTTCTTCATCGGGCATCACTGCTTTCAAAGCACGCTGCGCAAGGTTACCATGTCCTATTTCACGACGGCTGGGACCACGGTTGGGCTTGATTTCGCCGGTAGAAAAGGCAGGGAAGTTGTAATGCAGCATGAACTTATCTACCCCTGTGATGATGGCGCCATCGATGATTTTTTCATCCAGCTTATTGCCCAGTGTAACGGTAGTCAACGACTGCGTCTCACCACGGGTAAACACTGCCGAACCGTGCACCGCAGGCAAATAATCCACTTCGCACCAGATGGGGCGGATGTCGGTAGGTTTGCGGCCATCCAAGCGTATGCCTTCATCCAAAGCAAGGTTCCGGCAAGCCATACGCTGCATTTCATCGAAGTATTTGCTTGCGAGGTTTACATCCACGGTAGTGTCTTCGGGAAGGCTGTTGAGGTATTCTTCTTTGATGGCTTTAAATGCCTCTTTACGCTCATGTTTATTTTGAATGGCGCTTTTGGCTACTGCATACATGCGCTCATAGTAGGCATCCCATAGTTGCTTGCGCAGCTCCTCGTCTCCTGCCGGAGGTGTAAAGGGGCGTTTTTCCTCCTTGCCTACTTTCTTGGTCAGCTCATTCAGGCCGGCACACAAGTTCTTTATTTCCTCATGGGCAAAAGCCAAAGCTTCGAGCAGTTCGTCCTCACTCACTTCGCTCATTTCGCCTTCCACCATCACGATACTTTCGGCCGAGCCCCCCACGATGATATCCAGCGTAGCACGCTCTAAGTCAGAAGCCAAGGGGTTTACTTGCAGTTGGCCGTCAATTTTTGCCACACGCACTTCGGCAATGGGTCCATTGAAAGGAATGTCAGAAACGGCCAAAGCAGCACCGGCAGCCAAGCCGGCCAAGGCATCGGGCAGAATTTCAGTATCTGCCGAAATCAAGTAAATATTGATTTGTGTTTCTGCCAGGTATCCTTCGGGGAACATGGGGCGCAAGGCGCGGTCCACCAGCCGGCTAATGAGCACTTCGTAATCGGACAGGCGCCCTTCTCTTTTAAGAAAACCACCGGGAATGCGTCCGGCAGCTGCAAATTTTTCTTGATAGTCAACAGAGAGGGGGAAAAAGGCAGCGTCTTCTTTAATTTCTTTGGCAGAGACAACCGTAGCCAGCAGCATGGTTTTGCCCATGCGCACTACTGCGGCTCCGTCGGCTTGGCGAGCCAGCTTGCCGGTTTCAATGGTTATTTCTCGTCCGTCGCGTAGCGTAATCGTATGGACGACAGCTTGATTCATCATAGTTCTTTAATTCTTTTAATCTTTCATTGTTGAAATGCACTGCAACAAAGCAGAGGGTATTCGTTTGAACAGGTGCATAAGATATGAAAAATCAAGGGAATTCACATGGAATTCCCTTGATTAAATGACTGTTTTGTAGCTTACTTACGAATACCTAATTCTGCAATCAGGCTACGGTAACGCTCTAAGTCCTTCTTTTTCAAATACTCAAGCAGGCGCTTACGCTGACCTACCATACGAAGCAACCCCAAACGAGTAGAAAAGTCCTTCTTGTGGATTTTCAAGTGTTCAGTCAAGTGGTTGATCCGGTAAGTTAATAAAGCGATTTGCGCTTCGGGAGAACCGGTGTCGTTCTTCCCTTTGCCATACTTTTCAAATAATTCTTGCTTCTTTTCGCTCGTCAAGTACATGCTTTTATCAATTTTAATTGATATACCCTCTGTTTTAAACAGAATGCAATATTAAGACTTTTTATTTGAATATCAAATTTATAGCTATGCTTTTTTGCGAAGAGGACAAGCAAGCCTTCCTTTGCCTCACGAGCAAGGTGTCTTATGAGGCATACAAAACGCCATTTTTTATCAGGTTCATAAACTCATCGAAGAGATAGGTGGCATCATGCGGACCGGGCGAGGCTTCGGGGTGGTACTGCACGGAGAAGGCAGGGCAGTCCTTGCGGCGAATGCCTTCTATGCTGCCGTCATTCAGGTTGACATGCGTAATTTCCACTATTTTGCTTTTCTCTATATCCTCACGATTGACGCCAAAGCCATGATTTTGGGAGGTCACTTCACAGCGCCCGGTTATCAGGTTTTTCACGGGGTGGTTAAGCCCTCTGTGTCCATTGTGCATTTTGTGGGTGCCTATACCGCTGGCCAAAGCCAAGATTTGATGCCCCAAGCAAATGCCGAAAAGAGGCTTGCCCGTTTCAAGCATCTTTTGCACGGTAGCCACTGCATAAGGCATGGCCGCAGGGTCGCCGGGTCCATTGGAGATGAAATAGGCATCGGGGTGCCAGGCTTCTATTTCTTCAAAAGATGTTTTGGCAGGAAACACCTGCACTACTGCCCCTCTTTTTTCTAAATGCCGCAGTATGTTGCGTTTTACGCCCAAGTCCAAGGCTGCTATCTTGGGACCTGTATTTCCTTCGCCTACAAAGTAAGGGCTTGGAGTGGTTACCTTGGAAGACAATTCCAAGCCTTTCATGGAAGGTGTTTCGGCAAGGTATTGCTTTAGCTTTTCTATGTCGAACTCTTCGGATGAAATGATGGCATTCATGGCACCTTTATGGCGTATGTGTGTAACCAGCGCACGGGTATCTACGCCGGCAATGGCTACCACACCATGTTTTTCGAGGTATTCCTGCAAGCCGGCATCTGCCAATTTGCGCGAATAGAACTCGGAAAAGGCATTGCACACCATGCCGCTGATTTGTGGTGCGGCCGATTCCTCGTCTTCGGCAATCACTCCATAGTTACCGATATGAGCCGTTGTATTTACAATGATTTGCCCGTAGTAAGAGGGGTCCGTATAAATCTCTTGATAGCCGGTCATGCCGGTATTAAAGCATATCTCCCCGGTGGTAGTGCCTATTTTGCCTACGGCATAGCCACGCCACAGGGTTCCATCTTCAAGAAGCAGAATAGCCGGGTGCTCAAGCGCTCTGTTTTTCATTGTTGAATGGGAGTTTGGAAATTGAAAAAAGCGGTGAATACAAAAAGGGTATAAAAAAAAGGAATAGCAAATGCTATTCCTTCGCTTAGATGCAATTTCTTGCCTCTATGCTGAGTATGAAAAAAGAAGGTGTTTTTATTCTTCTTCTGAGCTTGCCTCATTGTTGCCGGCGGCTTCTTCTTTTGTTTCTTTGGTTTCTACCTCGGCAGCTGCTTCGGTCGTTTTTTTGCTTTTACGACGCGTGCGTTTCTTCTTGGCAGAGCTCTCTTGCAAGAGGGTTTCGTTGAAGTCAACCAGCTCAATCAGGCACATTTCGGCGGCGTCGCCATAGCGCTGCCCCAGTTTAATGATGCGGGTATATCCGCCAGGACGATCGCCTACTTTTTCGGCTACGGTGCTAAAGAGCTCTTTCACACCTTCCTTGTTGCGCAGGTAAGAAAACACCACACGGCGGTTGTGTGTTGATCTTTCGATGGTGGTGTTGTTTTCTGCCTTAGCGCGGGTAATCAACGGCTCTACATATTTTTTCAAAGCCTTGGCTTTGGCTACGGTCGTCTTGATACGCTTATGTAAGATGAGCGAAGTAGCCATGTTTGCCAACATCGCTTTGCGATGCGAAGCAGTCCGCCCCAAATGATTTACTTTTTTTCCGTGTCTCATTGCTTTTCGGTTTAAAGTATTGCCTCACGGCAAATTAGTCTTCGTCTAATCGATATTTAGATACATCCATACCAAAGGTAAGCCCCTTAGAAGAGATAAGCTCTTCAATTTCGGTCAATGATTTTTTACCGAAATTGCGGAATTTCATCATATCGGAAATTTCGAGGCGCACCAGGTCTCCGAGGGTTTTGATGTTTGCCGAGCGGAGACAGTTGTAGGCACGCACCGAGAGGTCGAGCTCAGAAAGCGGGGTTTTGAGCAGTTTGCGCATGCGCAATACTTCCTCATCCACCACGGCAGCTTCTTCTTCTTGCACTGCCTCGAAGGTCATGGTTTGGTCTGAGAAGAGCATGAAATGCTGAATCAAGATATGAGCGGCGCCTTTCAAAGCCTCTTCGGGATGGATGGAACCATCGGTCTCCACTTCCAGCAAGAGCTTTTCGTAGTCAGTTTTTTGTTCTACACGGGTGTTTTCTACCTGGTATTTTACATTGCGTATAGGAGTAAAGATAGAATCGACGGCAATGTAATCTACGGAGCGCTCGCCCAAGTCATGCTCTTCGGCAGGCACATAGCCACGCCCTTTGGTGATGATGAGGTCCACGGTCAGCTCTTTGCCCGGGTCAAGCTCACAAATCACCAAGTCGGGGTTCAATACTTGAAAGTTAGAAGATACCTCGGTAATATCTCCGGCTTTAAAGGCTTCTTTACCTTTGATTTTGATGGTTACGTGCTCTTCTGTTTCTTCACCGATGCGCTTAAAGCGTACTTTCTTGAGGTTCAACACAATGCCTACCATGTCTTGCACAACCCCTTCAATAGGAGAGAACTCGTGAAGCACGCCGGGGATGCGCACCGCTTTAATGGCATAGCCCTCTAATGAAGAAAGGAGCACACGACGCAGTGCATTCCCAATCGTTACTCCATACCCGGGTTCGAGTGGTTTGAATTCGAAAAGACCGACAAAGTCGTCGGATTTTTCAACCACTACTTTTTCGGGCATTTGAAAGGTTAAAATAGACATAACGTATGTGTTTTATTAGGGTTTACGCTGCCAAATAAACAGGTGCCCTTTCATCAAGGGCTTGGTCTTTTGCCACAAAGACAAAAGCGCACTGTTGACAATGCAAATATACAATATTTTGTGCTGCAAACCCATAAGCCGGAGCCTACGGGTTCTACAGCACAAAGAAAGGGTTTTATTATTTAGAGTACAATTCTACGATGAGCTGCTCTTGTATGTTCTCGGGGATTTCTTCACGAGCCGGCAGGTTCATGAACTTACCGGTCATAGAAGCTTTGTCCCACTCGAGCCAGCTGTAGCGCGATACGCTTGACTTAGCCAAGCTGTCGGTAATCAATTCCAGCGATTTCGATTTTTCACGAACGGCTACTTGATCGCCGGGGCGCAGCGTATAGGAAGGTATGTTAACCACCTCGCCGTTTACGAGGATATGCTTGTGCAATACCAGCTGACGTGCAGCACGGCGCGAGGGGGCAATGCCCAAACGATACACCACGTTGTCCAAGCGGGCTTCGAGCAATTGCAAAAGGATTTCACCGGTTACCCCTTGCTTGCGTGATGCTTTTTCGAACAGGTTACGGAACTGACGCTCGGTCAAGCCGTAGATGTATTTAGCCTTTTGCTTGGCAGCCAACTGCACGGCATATTCCGACTGCTTGCGGCGACGGTTACGCCCGTGTTGTCCGGGAGGATAGTTTTTCTTTTGTACGTACTTGGCTGCGCCTAAGATAGCCTCACCGAATTTTCTTCCGATTTTAGCTCTGGGTCCTCTATATCTTGCCATAATTCTTTATCAGTTTTAGACTCTTCTACGTTTGGGGGGACGACAACCGTTGTGCGGAAGCGGAGTTACGTCTTTGATAGAAGTAACTTCGATACCGGAATTATAGATGGTACGGATAGCCGCCTCACGGCCGGACCCCGGTCCTTTCACAAACACTTCTGCTTTGCGCATGCCAAGGTCGTACGCTTTTTTAGCACAGTCTGCAGCAGCCACTTGTGCGGCATATGGGGTGTTCTTTTTTGATCCTCTGAATCCCATTTTTCCTGCAGACGCCCAGGTAATCACTTCCCCATTTTTGTTGGTGATGGTGATGATGATGTTGTTGAAGGTGGCTTTGATGTGCACCTGCCCTTCAGCATCTACGTGTACTTTCTTCTTTGTATCTTTCTTAGCCATGGTTCGTCGATTTAATAGCTACTGTGAGTCAGTAGTTCTTACTTAGTAGCTTTCTTCTTGTTTGCTACGGTCTTACGTTTACCTTTACGAGTACGAGCGTTGGTGCGGGTTCTTTGTCCACGCACAGGCAAGCCTTTGCGATGGCGCAGCCCACGGTAGCAACCGATGTCCATCAATCGTTTGATGTTGAGCTGCACTTCCGATTTTAGCTCACCTTCTACTTTGTAGTTGCTCGTAATCTCGTTACGAATGGCTACAGACTCTTCGTCTGTCCAGTCCTTCACCTTTTTGGTGGGGTCCACGCCCACTTTTTCCAAGATCTTGAGGGCAGATGAGCGCCCAATCCCGTAGATATAAGTGAGCGCAATACGTCCTTGTTTGTTGTCGGGGATGTCAACACCTAAAATCCTTGCCATAGATTATCCTTGTCTTTGTTTGTACTTTGGATTCTTTTTGTTGATTACATATACGCGCCCTTTGCGGCGAACGATTTTGCAATCAGCACTGCGTTTTTTTACCGAAGCTCTTACTTTCATAACTCGTTCGTTTAAGACCTTATGATTTGTAACGATACACAATTCTACCTTTGGTCAGGTCATAAGGCGACATTTCGAGCTTGACCTTATCGCCGGGTAGAATTTTAATATAGTTCATGCGCATTTTGCCGGAGATATGAGCAATCACCTCGTGCCCGTTTTCCAACTGCACACGGAACATGGCATTGGAAAGGGCTTCAGTAACTACTCCGTCTAATTCAATGGATGGTTGTTTCGCCATGGTTTTGATTTATGATTTGTTCTATGTATTCAAAGGTAGTCAATGGCTCTGCTTTTCCTTTTCTGACGACCACCGTATGCTCATAGTGAGCCGAGGGCAAGCGGTCAGCTGTGCGGATGGTCCAGCCATCGCCTTCTTCCACGATGTGGTGTTTGCCCATATTGACCATGGGCTCGATAGCCAAGACCATACCTTCTTTCAGCTTGATGCCTTTGCCTCTTTTGCCGTAATTGGGCACTTCGGGTTCTTCATGCAAGGAACGTCCGATGCCATGTCCTACCAACTGACGCACTATGGAGAAGCCATGGGCTTGTGCATAGTGCTGAATGGCAAAGCCTATATCTCCAATGCGGTTGCCCTCTACGGCTTGTTCTATGCCTTTGTAAAGGGCTTCTTTGGTTACTTGTAACAGGCGTTTGACTTCCTCACTCACCTCACCTACGGCGTAGGTATAGGCACTGTCGCTATGGAAGCCGTTTTTAAACACCCCACAATCAATAGAGACGATGTCTCCATCTTTCAGGGTGTAGTTGCCGGGGATGCCATGCACCACTTGCTCGTTTACCGAAATGCAAAGAGATGCAGGGAATCCATTATAGTTTTTAAACGAAGGGATAGCACCATGATCACGGATGAAGGCTTCGGCGATGGCATCGAGTTGCGCTGTAGTAACCCCGGCTTTCACATGCTTGGCTACTTCGGCATGTGCTTTTGCCAGGATTTGCGCACTCTGACGCATCAACTCTATTTCTTCTTCTGTTTTTAAGTAAATCATAGTGCTATGCCACATCTATTGTACCGCCAACGGGCGAGCTTATTTGCCCGCTTTTCATCAGCGATTCGTAACGTTTTTGAATCAAGTAAGCATCTACCTGTTGCACGGTGTCGGCTACCACACCCACCATAATCAAAAGTGAGGTGCCGCCATAGAACTGTGCAAAATCACTTGATACACCAAAATACTGCACGATGGCAGGAATGATGGCTACGATAGCCAGGAAGATAGAGCCCGGCAAAGTGATTTTTGACAAGATGCTGTCGATATAATGAGCGGTGGGTTCACCGGGTTTTACACCGGGAATAAAACCGCCACTTCTTTTCAGGTCTTCTGCTATCTGACGCGGGTCAATGGTGATGGCTGTATAGAAGAAAGTGAACAGGATGATCAGAATACCAAACACCAGGTTGTATTGCCAGGTGAAAGGATTCGAAAACATACCTATGGTAACAGCCAAGTCGCTATCGGGGCTTGCAAACAAACCGGCAAGCATGGCAGGCAGGAACATCAACGACTGCGCAAAGATGATAGGCATCACCCCTGCGGCATTGAGACGCAAAGGCAGCATTTGGCGGCGTCCGCCCCACACTTTGTTGCCCACCACTTGTTTGGCATACTGCACCGGCACATTACGTACGGCTTGTGTAAGCATGACAATGCCCATCACGACCAAAATCAACACTACTGCTTCCAAGAGCAGTTTCAGCTCGCCACCAACACCCACCAATGAAGTTTCTATCTCTTGATAGATGGCTTGGGGGAAGCGCGAGATGATACCAATCATGATAAGCAGGGATATACCGTTGCCAATCCCCCGCTCTGTGATGCGTTCACCCAGCCACATACAGAAGATGGTGCCGGTTGTCAGCAAGATAACAGAAGAGAAGGTAAAGAATGAACGGCTCACCACCAGTGCGTCGCTATTGATAGTAGCCAAGAAAGCAAAAGACTGCACCAGGGTGATGGCGATGGTCAGCAGGCGTGTGATGCGGGTCAGCTTTTTGCGTCCCGCTTCCCCTTCTTTGCGCTGCATCTTTTGGAATTCGGGCAGTGCCACAGTGAGCAGCTGCACCACAATAGAAGCAGAGATGTAGGGCATAATACCCAACGCAAAGATGGAGGCACGCCCGAAAGCCCCACCCAAGAAAGTATCGAGCAGCCCCCGGATGTCGTCAAAAGAGGACTGTAGCTTGGTGGGGTCTATCCCGGGTAACACCACATAAGAACCTAAACGGAACACCATCAACAACAAGATGGTGTTGATGATGCGCCGCTTAAGTTCGGGGATAGAGAATATATCCTTAAATGTATTGATAAGCTTCTTCATGATTATGATTCAATAAGCGTAGCTGTTCCACCTAAATTTTCGATAGCGGCTTTTGCCGAAGCAGAGAAAGCATGAGCTGTTACGTTCAGCTTGGCTTTCAGTTCGCCACGTCCCAAGATTTTCACCAAGTCTTTCTTGGAAGCCAAGCCGTGCTCTCTCAGCGTATTGATATCGATGGAGTCGAGGTTGTAGGTTTCAGCCAACGATTGCAGGGTGTCCAAGTTGATGGGCTTGTATTCTACACGGAAGGGGTTTTTGAAGCCAAACTTGGGCACACGGCGCTGAAGGGGCATTTGTCCGCCTTCGAAGCTCAGTTTTTGAGAATAGCCTGAGCGGGACTTATGTCCTTTGTGTCCGCGGGTAGAGGTTCCGCCACGTCCGGAGCCGGGACCACGTCCGATGCGCTTTCTTTTTTTGATAGCGCCCTTTGCAGGTTTTAGAGTGTGTAATTTCATATTTTTTTCTGTTTAACTCGCTTTCGCTGAACGCTAAAAACGATATTAAGACAAATGTTCTACTTCGATAAGATGAGCCACTTTACGAATCATTCCTTCAATGGCAGGGTTCAATTCGTGCTCAACAGTTTTGTTGATTTTACCTAACCCCAGCGCTTCGATGGTTTGGCGCTGTTTTTTGGGGCGGTTAATCAAGCTTTTTACTTGTTTGATTTTAACTCTTGCCATTTCTTTTATCCGTTAAATACTTTGTCCAAAGTTACGCCACGGTGCATAGCTACCACATGAGGAGCACGCAGCTTCAACAAGGCATCGAAGGTAGCCTTGATGGCGTTGTGCGGGTTAGTAGAACCCAACGATTTAGCCAATACATTGTGAATACCGGCACTTTCGAGCACGGCACGCATGGCACCACCGGCAATAACCCCGGTACCGTCGGAAGCAGGGCGCAGCATCACGCGGCTGCCGTCGTATTTGCCATACACATCGTGCGGGATGGTACCTTTAATCACCGGTACTTCGATGAGGTTTTTCTTGGCATCTTCTATGCCTTTGGTGATGGCATCGGTTACTTCCGAGGCTTTACCCAAGCCGTAACCTACAATGCCGTTTTCGTTACCTACCACTACGATAGCAGCAAAGCTGAAACGACGACCACCTTTTACCACCTTGGCAACGCGTTTGATAGCCACCACGCGATGCTTAAGGTCATCGTTGCTTATACGTATAGTTTTTTTATTAGCCATTGTCCTTTCTATCTGTTTTAGGTTAGAATTCCAAACCTCCTTCACGAGCACCTTCAGCCAAGGCTTTCACACGCCCGTGGTACAGGTAGCCGTTGCGGTCAAAAACCACTTTCTTAATGCCGTTGGCTACGGCACGCTCTGCTATCAGTTTACCTACTTGCTTTGCTACCTCTACGTTCAAGGAGTCGCTTTTGAGGTCATAAGAAGAGGCGGCTGCCAAGGTAACGCCTTGCTCATCGTTGATGATTTGTGCGTAAATACGTCTGTTGGAACGGAAGACGCACAAGCGCGGGCGCTCGGCAGTACCACGGATACGTTTGCGCAAGCCTTTTTTGATGCGTGCTCGACGCTCTATTTTCTTAAGTTGCTCTTTTGTAGCCATAATGATTATTTTTTAGCTGCAGCTTTACCTGCTTTTCTTCTAATTTGTTCACCCACAAAACGAATACCTTTTCCTTTGTAAGGCTCCGGCTTACGGAAGGAGCGTATTTTGGCAGCTACATGCCCCAACAGTTGTTTGTCGATGCTTTCGAGAGTAAGCGTGGGGTTTTTCCCTTTTTCGGCTGTTGCCGTTGCTTTCACTTCGGGAGGCAACACAAAGAAAATGGGGTGCGAATAACCCAAAGCCAACTCAATAACATTGCCATTGACGGTGGCGCGATAACCTACCCCCACCAGTTCCATTTCTTTTTTGTAGCCTTCGGTTACTCCTATCACCATGTTGTTCAGGAGCGAGCGGTACAAGCCATGGTAGGCGCGCATTTGCTTGCTGTCATCGGGGCGCTTGAGCACGATGGTGTTGTCCACCACCTCTACGGTGATGGCAGGGTTCACCTGCTGCGACAGCTCTCCTTTGGGTCCCTTAATGGTGACTACGTTTTCAGGCGAAACGGTAACAGTCACCTTGTCAGGTATTGCGATTGGTTTTTTGCCTATTCTTGACATCTTCTTTCTTTACATTTGAGATTAGTACACGTAGCAAAGCACTTCGCCACCTACATTGAGTTTGCGTGCTTCTTTGTCAGACATTACACCTTTCGAAGTAGAAAGGATGGCAATTCCTAAGCCGTTCAATACACGCGGCAGCTCCGATGCTTTGGCATACTTGCGCAAACCGGGTTTACTGATGCGCTTGATATCCACGATAGCCGGTTCTTTGGTCATCGGGTGATATTTCAAGGCTATTTTGATGGTGCCTTGCGGGGTGCTATCGTCGAATTTATAATTCAAGATATAGCCTTTATCGAAGAGCACCTTGGTGATTTCCTTCTTCAGGTTCGAAGCAGGTATTTCCACGATGCGGTGCCCTGCACGTACCGCGTTACGAATACGCGTTAGGTAATCGGCAATTGGATCGGTATGCATATTGCTTGCGTTTTTCTCTTTTTTCAAAATTGGCTTGCAAATATATGAAATGCCATTGAAAAATCCAATAAATCATTGGATTACCAACTGGCTTTGGTTACTCCGGGTATTTTACCTTCTGAAGCCAATTTGCGGAACATGTTACGGCAAAGGCCGAATTTACGCATATATCCGCGGGGGCGTCCGGTAATAGAACAACGGTTGTGAAGGCGTACCGGAGAAGAGTTGCGCGGCAGCTTGTCGAGTGCTTCCCAGTTACCTTCTTCTTTCAGGCGCTTGCGTTTTTCAGCATAGCGCGCTACCATCTTTTCTCTTTTTCGTTCTCTGGCTTTTATTGCTTCTCTTGCCATAGTCTATCTTATTTTTTGTGAGCGTTTGCGAAAGGCATTCCTAATTCTTTGAGGAGTTCGTAAGCTTCCTCGTCGGTTTCGGCAGTAGTCACGAAGGTGACATCCATACCTGAGATTTTGTTCACCTTGTCGATGCTAATCTCAGGGAAGATAATCTGCTCTTTTACACCCAGGGTGTAGTTGCCGCGTCCATCGAAGCCACGGTCGTTCACGCCCTCGAAGTCACGCACACGGGGCAGAGCCACCATAATCAAACGCTCGAGGAACTCATACATGCGGTCGCCACGCAAGGTCACTTTGGCACCAATAGGCATGCCTTCGCGCAGTTTAAAGTTTGATACCGATTTTTTGGCAATGGTGGGCACTGCGCGCTGCCCGGTGATAGCCGTCAACTCTTCTATGCCTTGGTCTATGAGTTTTTTGTCGGCTACAGCGGCCCCTATCCCCTTGTTGATGACGATTTTCACCAAACGGGGAGCTTGCATCACTGATTTGTAGTTGAATTTCTTCATCAGTGCGGGCACTACTTGTTCTTTGTAGTGCTTCTTCAAGTTGGGCGTGTAATTTGCAACTTTATTTCCCATCTTAGTCTATGAATTCGTTAGTTTTCTTTGAATATCTTCTCAACTTACCGTTTTCGTCACGACGACGACCTACACGGGTAGGTTCCCCGGTTTTGGGGTCAATCAGCATCACATTGCTGATGTGGATGGGGGCTTCCATTTCAATGATACCGCCTTGGGGGTTTTGTGCCGACGGTTTCACGTGTTTTTTCACGATGTTGAGCCCTTCCACAATCACACGCTGCTCTTTGCGGAGCACTTGTTTTACCACACCTGTTTTACCGCGCTCGTCACCGGCAATCACTTTTACTTGGTCGCCGGTTTTGATGTTGAGCTTAGGTTGCTTATTGTATTTTCTTTCCATAATTACAGTACTTCAGGAGCCAATGAAACGATTTTCATGAATTGCTTTTCACGCAGTTCGCGTGCTACGGGTCCGAAGATACGGGTACCGCGCATTTCCCCTTGGTTGTTGAGCAATACTACGGCGTTGTCTTCGAAGCGAATATAAGATCCGTCTTTGCGACGTACTTCTTTTTTGGTGCGTACAATCACCGCTCTGGATACCATACCTTTTTTGGCGGTACCGTTGGGGGTGGCTGATTTTACGGTGACCACGATTTGGTCGCCTACGGTAGCATATTTTTTGCCGCTACCACCCAATACACGAATGCACAGTACTTCTTTGGCACCGGTATTATCGGCTACTTTGAGTCTTGACTCTTGTCTTATCATGATTACTTAGCCTTTTCAATGATTTCAACTAATCTCCAGCGTTTTCTTTTGCTCAAGGGGCGGCATTCCATGATGCGCACGGTATCGCCGATGCCGCACTCGTTTTTCTCGTCGTGGGCCATAAATTTGGTAGTCTTGAGCATGAACTTACCGTAGATAGGGTGTTTTACTTTACGCTCAACGGCTACCACAATCGATTTATCCATTTTGTTGGATACGACTTTGCCCACACGTTCTTTGCGTCTATTTCTTACGACTTTTGTTGTTTCCATAGGTCTTATTCAGCTTTTGAAGGTGCGATGCCCAATTCGCGTGCACGCAGTTCGGTCAGGATGCGCGCGATGAGCTTTTTGGTTTCACGGATTCTCATGGGGTTCTCTATAGGCGAGACAGCGTTGGCAAAGCGCAGTTTTTGAAGGTTGCGCTTTTCCTCTTTCAGCTTAGCTTGCAGCTCTTCTGTGCTCAATGCCCGTATTTCTTGCATTTTCATAATACTTGCTCTTTTAGAATTAACCTACATAATCACGGCGTACGACGAACTTGGTACGGATAGGCAGCTTCTGAGCTGCTAAGCGCAAAGCTTCTTGTGCCAGCTCGGGTTTTACGCCATCAATTTCGAACAAGATAGTTCCGGCTTTCACAGGAGCTACCCAGTATTCGGGGTTACCTTTCCCCTTACCCATACGCACCTCTGCGGGCTTTTTGGTGATGGGCTTGTCGGGGAAGATGCGAATCCAAACGCGACCTTCACGCTTCATGGCACGGGTCATGGCAATACGAGCCGCTTCTATTTGGCGGGCGGTGATCCATCCGGGCTCAAGGGCTTTGATAGCGAAGTCGCCAAAGTCGATGTTGAAACCGCGCGTAGCGACTCCTTTGGTGCGCCCTTTCTGCTGCTTTCTATATATAGTTCTTTTAGGCTGTAACATGATTCTTTCGTTTTAATTCGAGTAATCCGTCGCTTAGTTGTTGCGCTTTCTTCTACGAGGACGACGCGCACGTCCGTCACCGGCTCTTCCACCTCTTCTACGCTGCTTCTTGTCTTCGTCCAAGTTGTAGAAGTCGGGTTTTTCGTACACCTCGCCTTTGAATATCCACACTTTCACACCAATGATACCGTAGGTGGTCAAAGCTTCGGCAAGGGCATAGTCGATATCGGCACGGAGGGTATGCAAAGGCACACGTCCGTCTTTATATTCTTCGCTGCGCGCCATTTCGGCACCACCCAAACGACCGGAGAGACGGATTTTGATACCTTCGGCACCCACACGCATGGCGGCTTCGATGGCCTGCTTCATGGCACGGCGGTAAGATACACGCGCACGCAGCTGCTGTGCGATGGATTCGGCCACCAGGCGGGCATCCAACTCAGGGCGTTTGATTTCGAAGATGTTGAGTTGGATTTCTTTACCGGTCAGTTTTTTCAGTTCTTCGCGCAGCTTATCTACTTCTGCACCTCCTTTACCGATGATAACACCGGGGCGGGCAGTATGGATAGTGATGGTTACACGCTTGAGCGTGCGCTCGATCACAATCTTCGAAATGCCACCTTTGGGCACACGCGCTTCGATGTATTGACGGATCTGATAGTCTTCGTATAATTTATCCTTGAAGTCGCGTTTATCGGCGTACCAGTTGGACTCCCAACCTTTTACGATACCGAGTCGTAAGCCTATTGGATTAACCTTTTGTCCCATGTTTTATGCTTCAGTTTCGTTGTTTACCTCTTCTGCAGGGCTGTCTTGGGCTTGTTCGCGTGCAGCCACTACAATAGTTACATGATTTGAACGCTTACGGATACGGTAAGCACGTCCTTGCGGAGCCGGTCTGAGACGCTTGAGGATGCGCCCGCCATCTACACGGATTTCTTTTACATACAGGCCGGCTTCTTCGATATCAGCCTCGGGGTATTTTTGTTCCCAGTTGGCGATGGCTGACAACAAGAGTTTTTCGAGTCTGCGTGCGGCATGCTTGGGGCTGTATTTGAGCACAGCCAAGGCATGAGTCACCTCCATTCCTCTGATGAGGTCAGCCACCAAACGCATCTTGCGAGGCGAGGAAGGTTCGTTTTTCAGTTTTGCGATTGCTTCCATAGTCAATTCTTTTCCGAGTAATAGGTAATGCTACTCGTTCGTTTTACTTTTTCTTTTTGTCTTTCTTGTCAGCGTGCCCTCTGAAGTTACGGGTAGGGGCAAATTCACCCAGCTTATGTCCTACCATTTGTTCGGTGACATAAACAGGGATGTGTTTGTTTCCGTTATGCACGGCGAAGGTATGTCCAATAAACTCGGGGGAGATGGTAGAACGACGCGACCAGGTTTTGATAACGGTTTTCTTCCCCGATGCATTTATTTTTTCAATCTTTTTCAAAAGACGAAAATCAACGTATGGTCCTTTTTTTAGAGAACGTGCCATAGGTACTTAGCTTATTTTTTTCTTCTACTGATGATTAGGCGGCTTGAAGCCTTCTTCGGATTGCGGGTTTTCTTACCTTTCGCATACAAGCCGGTGCGAGAGCGCGGATGTCCACCGGAAGCACGCCCTTCACCACCACCCATTGGGTGATCGATGGGGTTCATAGCCACACCACGGGTGCGCGGACGGCGTCCCAACCAGCGAGAGCGGCCTGCTTTACCCAGTGTTACGTTCATATGGTCGGGGTTGGATACAGCCCCTACGGTAGCCATGCAGGCAGCCAAGACCATGCGCATTTCACCGGAAGGCAGCTTCAAAGTGGCATATTTGCCTTCTTTTGCCACCAGCTGAGCATAAGTACCGGCACTACGTGCCATGACGCCACCTTTGCCGGGTTTCAGTTCGATGTTGTGCACGATGGTACCCAGCGGTATGTTTTTCAAAGGCAAAGCGTTGCCTACTTCGGGGGCTACATTTTCACCTGCCACGATGGTTTGGCCTACTTGCAGCCCTTGGGGGGCAATGATGTAGCGCTTTTCGCCATCTTTATACACCACCAATGCAATGCGTGCACTGCGGTTGGGGTCGTATTCGATGGTTTTCACCGTAGCGGGGATATCCCATTTGTCGCGCTTGAAGTCGATGACACGATACATGCGCTTGTGACCACCACCGATATAACGGGCACTGCGGCGGCCTTGGTTGTTACGGCCACCGGTTTTCTTCAAGGGCTTGATCAAGCTCTTTTCCGGGGTGTCGGTGGTGATATCGTCGAAGACAGGCGCAATACGGTGGCGCTGTCCGGGAGTTATCGGTTTTAATTTTTTTACTGCCATTGTTTCTTCTTTATCAGTGAAGCACTATAGGTTTTCTACAGGCTGTGTTATACTTCGTAGATGTCGATAAAATCACCTTCTGCCACTTGCACCAGCGCTTTCTTGAAAGCAGGCGTGCGGCCTGTCAATACTTGCGATTTGGTGTAGCGAGTTTTCAATTTACCTTGATAACGCAGGGTGCGCACCGACTTCACGGTTACGCCGTACATTGCTTCTACGGCTTTTTTGATTTCCACCTTGTTGGCTTTATCGCTGACGATGAAGGTGTACACACCTTTTTCGTGCAGCTCGGTAGCCTTTTCAGAGAGGTGGGGTCTTATGATAATATCAGTTAGCTCTTTCATGACTCATCTTAGGCATTTAAGGTGTTCTCGATTTTTTCGATGGCGCCTTCGCAAATCACCAGCTTCTCGGCATTCAAGATGGCATAGGTATTGACTTGCTCAGCGGGCAACACTTGTGCTTTGGGCAGGTTGCGAGCAGAGAGGTAAACCACCTTGTCCAAACCGGGCAGCACCACCAAAGTCTTGCTGTTGTCCAAGCCCAACTTTTGCAAGATGGCCAAGAACTGCTTGGTTTTGGGCTGCTCGAACTGAATGTTTTCCAAGACAAGGATATTGCCCTCTTGTGCCTTATAAGTCAAAGCTGACTTACGCGCCAAACGGGTTTCTTTTTTATTCAGCTTGAAGCTATAGTCGCGCGGTTTGGGACCAAACACACGGCCACCACCACGCAACAAAGGCGACTTGATATCACCAATACGCGCAAAGCCGGTGCCTTTTTGTCTTCTCAGCTTGCGAGTAGAACCGGCGATTTCGTTGCGCTCCTTGGCTTTGTGAGTACCTTGGCGTTGATTTGCCAAGTAACGTTTTACATCCAAGTAGATGAGGTGGTCGTTGGGTTGAATACCGAAGACCTCATCAGACAGGGTCACTTTGCGCCCTGTGTCTTCCCCATTGATATTGTATACTGTTAACTCCATGATGTTACTTCTCTAATATGACAAACGAATTTTTAGCACCGGGTACAGACCCACTCACCAGGATGAGGTTTTTCTCAGGGTAGATTTTCAAGACGCGCAGGTTTTGGATGGTCACGCGGTCGTTACCTGTGCGGCCGGCCATGCGTTTCCCTTTGAATACACGAGAAGGGAACGAAGAAGCACCGATAGAACCGGGAGCACGCACGCGGTTGTGCTGACCGTGAGTAGTTTCACCCACACCGGCAAAGCCATGGCGTTTTACAACCCCTTGGAAGCCTTTACCCTTAGAAGTACCTACTACGTCCACGTACTCGCCTTCCTCGAAGACGTCTTCGACACGTACTACATCACCCAACTTAAACTCTTTTTCGAACTCCTTGAATTCAACGAGCTTCATTTTGGGAGTAGTACCTGCTTTTTGGAAATGACCCAACAGAGGCTTGGGGGTATTTTTCTCTTTACGCTCCCCAAAACCCAGCTGAACGGCTTCATAGCCGTCCTTCTCGATAGTCTTCACTTGCGTTACCACGCAAGGACCAGCTTCTATCACTGTGCATGGGATTACCTCCCCATTGGCACCGTAGATGCTAGTCATGCCGATTTTTTTTCCAATAATTCCTGGCATCTGTTTGGTTTTTATACAACATAGTTAAGGCTTGCACGCACTCCGTGCAAACGAGGTGCAAATTTAGACATTTTTTTCATCTTTGCAAACCCTTTTTACAGCTTATTGCCTTTTTTTCAGGACGCTAAGCGAGAGGGAAAAGCGCGTGTTGCGGAAGCTGCCAACAGGGGGCTTTCAGAAAAGTGCATCATGCGGGCATACATGCGCATAGGCAGGTACACTTTCAGCGGAGCGTAAGCGGGTGGCTTCGTGTGGGCGAACAGGCACTTTCGGGGCTTTCTCCCACTCTTCTTCTTCTTTTTTCATTTGCTCCAGCTCTTCGGGGGTAAACTCAAAATCGAGCAGCTCGCGCAGGTCAGGTTGTCCGGCATCGACCCAGCAAGTAAACCAAAAGTCTGCCACCATTTTTATGGATGCCCGCAAACGACGCTCCACTTGTCCGGCAAGCAGGCGGTGAAACAAATCACAGAAATCATAAGAGTAGGTGCGCACGGTGATGCCGTTGCGCTCGATGAAGGAATATTTTTTGTCGGGAGGCATCATTTCGGTGGCTTTGCGCTCAAAAACAAAAACCGAGTCCACGGCTTCGTGTGCCAACACCACGCCCTGCCATATGTGTAGTTGGGGTTTTTGAATATATTCGGCTTTACCCACCCATAGGTCGTAATCATCGAAGAAAAGCTCGGGCAGGCGGCTTTCCCACAAGCCGTGAATGCCTCTTTGTCCGGTCAGCTGCCCGTTATAGTTTTCGGTTGTGTGCAAAGGCACATTGGCATCGGCAATGTAGTGCCCTATGTCCGCCGAAAGGCGCAATATCTCACGCGCATCCTTGCGGCGAAAAGCCTCTGTCAAGCGGTAACGCATGCGCTCTACGTGCCAAGGCACGATGCCGTATGCCTGCAGGGTGTCTTCGCTAAACATAGCCACGGCTTCACTCCAGAAGCGGGGCATTTTATAAACGGCGCTGTCGTTAAAGTATTTGTCATACACATCCACATCTATGTAGTGACGCGGCGCCTCGCCCTCCACGGCATAGCGGCGTTTGTCGGGGTTTACCGCTTTTTCAGTAATGTAAACAATGTGCTTTTTGAAGAAAACAATCATTTCGGGCGGCAGGGAAAAAACAGCCTGCCGGTTGATGCGCTGGTGCGCAAAAAAGCCCCAAGAGTAGGCCGCCGTAATTGAAAGTGTGAACAAGAAAAGCGCTAAGCGATACTTCATAATTCGGCAATAGTACGCTTTAAAGATACAAGAAAAATAAGAAATGATGCATAAAAATATGCTCCGTTTAGTCTTAAGCAGTGCGCAGCCATACACGAATGGCGATGCGCTTCCATGGGTTGGATGACTCACGCAGACGGCTCACTTCTGCCTCTATGGTTTCGCCCCGGTCCAGCAACTGGGCAAGCACGCTGTTGTCCACGCGGGGTATATAGCCCAATTTGTGTTTTTTCCAGAATACCTCTATGGCCTTTTCGTCGTAAGGATTGGAAGGTTCACGACGCAATGTCAGTGCATCCCCTTCTTTGAGTTGATGCCATACCCTCTCCCCTTCATAGTAAGAAAAGCCGGCAAGCACGCTATCGAGCAGCAATATCCGGCGGCGGGTGGCCGGTGTTTCTGTTTTGGCAAACGGAGTTGTAAAGGGCAATAAAGCCGCAAAAAGACCGCGAAAGAAATGACGCCGTTTCATGATTTCAAAGATTTGATGCTCACGCATTTAGTGTTTTTTCATGAAAAAAGGTAGCGGTTAGTAAACAAAAAAAGCGCTCCGGTTGAGCGCTCCTTCTTCCAAAATGCAAGAGATTTTTACGACAAACTCAGTTGGCATACAAAGACACCAACAAAGCCAGCTCTTCCATGGAGGAAGCTATTTCGCGGATATAATCATACAGTTGGTCGTTGGCACGTATGTAACGCACCGTTTGCCCTTGTGTGTTGTGCCAAAGGTGTACCACTTTTTCATGCAAAGCAGGATTTTTTTCCGGCATTGTTTCAAAGGCAAGGGCTATTTTTTCCTTTATTGCCGGAGACAGGGAAGCCCGCACGGCCACCGGTCCGTTGATAATGGGCTCTGATTTCCACAGTATTTTCACTTGTGAAGAATCTATTTCGCCGGCTGCTATCATGGCTTCCAAGTCGGTAAACGAGCAGGCGCCTACCAAAAACTTGCCTTCTGCTATGAGGCGGGCAGTACTTTTATGGTCGCCGCCAAAAGCGATGTCTTGGAAAACAAACTCCGGTTCCAAACCTAAGCGTTTCAGTTGAAGGCGCGGAATAAGGTGCCCGGAAGTGGAGCCCGGATTGACAAACAAAAACACCAGCCCGCTGCCTTTGGCTGCGAGCTCATCGACAGCGTGTATATTGCTTTGTGCATGAGCCAACAGACAGCTACGGTAGCCGATGGGCTCACCGCCGGCGCCGGCTACTACCAAGAGCGGCTCTATATCCAATTGATACTTTGCCAGCACATAGCCAAAGGTATTGACCAAGCCGATATCTATTTGTTGGGTACGGCAAGCCTCTACAAAAGCCCCTGCCCCTTTGGTCATCACCGGATAAACCGGCAGCTGCAACTCCTCGGCCAGGTAAGTACACAAACCGGCTACCAGTGACTTGGTTTGTTCCGATTGGTCAATGTTCGAGCCAAAAGCAATGTAAAGGGTGTCTTGTGCTTTGGCAAATAAGGTAAAGAGCGTAAGAGCAAGCCATAGTAAAAGAAGTGCCAGACGTTTCATAATTCAGTGTGTTGAGTGTTTGTGTTTTGTTGGTTCAAAGTTAGCACTCGCCACACGCTGTTGTCTTACGGGAAAGTTAAATTTTGCCTATATAAAGATGAATTTTTGCCGTGTTTCCGCTGCTTCATCTTCACACAAAAAAGAAAACAGGGCTCCACCACATAGTGAAACCCTGCTGTTGTTTTATTGAGAGCCAAAAGCCGGATGTTAGGCTTCTTCGAGTGCACTGGCACCGCTCACAATCTCGATAATTTCTTTGGTAATCACCGCCTGACGGGTACGGTTGTAGGTAAGGCGCAGTTCGCGCAGCAATTCGCCGGCGTTTTCGGTTGCCTTATCCATAGCCATCATGCGGGCGCCATGCTCGGCAGCATTCGACTCGAGCAGCGCTTTGTAGAATTGTATTTTGATGATTTTGGGAATCAAATCGGTGACAATCGCTTCGGCCGAAGGCTCGAGGATGTACTCCATGGAAGCTTCGGCGCTGCTTGTATCTTCGGCCATGTCGGCAGAAGCAGGCAAGAGCTGCTCTTGTCGCGGAATTTGCGTAGCTACGTTTTTAAACTCGTTGTAGAAGATATCGATGCGGTCGTACACCCCTTGCTCGTACCAGCTCAACAACTGCTCGCCTACGGTCAATACGTGGTCGAAATCCAAGCGGGTAAAAAGGTCGGTATGCTCCGGATGCACTACCGAATACCCCCGGCGCTCAAAATACTCGTATCCTTTTTTACCGATGCAAAGCAGGTCGAGTTTGCCGGCTTGGTACTGCGCTTCGTATTGCTGATGGATGGCCTGTTGAGCGGCTTTTGCCAAGTTGTTGTTGAAAGCACCACACAAACCACGGTCAGAGGTGACTACAATCAAAAGCACACGCTCTACAGGACGCTCCTCCAAGTAAGGGCTTTGTATTTGCGAAGCGTCTAAGTTTGCCGAAAGATTTTGTAAGATACCTTTCAAAGACTGAGCATAAGGGCGCATCCGCAGGATACGGTCCTGAGCACGGCGCAGCTTGGCAGCCGCCACCATTTTCATGGCTTTGGTGATTTGCTGCGTCGAGATGACCGAACGGATTCTATTTCGTATCTCTTTTAAACTCGCCATAATATTCTGTCTTTCCGGTTTGGGAAAAAGAGAGAGGGCGCTGCCTCTCTCTGTGTGTATAGGTTAAAATGCCCTTAGGCTGCAAACTGTTTCGCCAATCGACGCGCCAACTCTTCCATTTTCTGCGTGTCGGCGTCTTCGAGTTTACCGGCTTTTAAGTTTGCCAGGATGTCTTTGTGCTCGGCGCGCATCAATTGCAAGAATTCTTTTTCAAATTCGCGCACTTTGGGCACCGGCACTTCATCCAGGCAGCCTTTGTTTGCCACATAGATAATGGCTACTTGCTCTTCTACGGGCACCGGCGAGTACTGAGGCTGTTTCAATATTTCGAGGTTGCGGCGTCCACGCTCAATGATAAGCTTGGTAGCGGCATCCAGGTCAGAGCCGAACTTGGCAAAAGCTTCCAGTTCGCGGAACTGCGCTTGGTCCAGCTTCAAGGTACCGGCTACCTTTTTCATTGATTTAATTTGAGCCGAACCACCTACGCGCGATACCGAGATACCTACGTTAATAGCAGGACGGATACCGGCGTTGAACAAGTTCGATTCAAGGAATATCTGACCGTCGGTAATAGAAATCACGTTGGTCGGGATATAAGCCGACACGTCACCGGCTTGGGTTTCAATGATAGGCAGCGCCGTCAGTGAGCCGCCCCCTTTCACCTTGCCTTTCAAAGATTCGGGCAGGTCGTTCATTTGGGCAGCAATTTCATCCGATTCGATGATTTTAGCCGCACGTTCCAAGAGGCGCGAGTGCAGGTAGAAGATATCACCGGGATAAGCTTCACGTCCGGGAGGACGGCGCAGCAAGAGCGATACTTCACGGTAAGCCACCGCTTGCTTCGACAAGTCATCGTACACTACCAAGGCATGACGGCCGGTGTCGCGGAAGTACTCACCAATAGCCGCACCGGTGAAGGGCGCAAAGAACTGCATGGGCGCGGGGAAAGAAGCAGGCGCAGCCACCACAATGGTGTAAGGCATGGCGCCGTATTTTTCAAGCGTAGCCACTACCTGTGCAATGGTACTTGCTTTCTGTCCGCAAGCCACGTAAATACAGTACACAGGCTCGCCACGCTCATAGTATTCTTTTTGGTTGATGATGGTATCGAGCGCTACGGCAGTTTTACCGGTCTGACGGTCGCCAATAATCAACTCGCGCTGCCCACGACCTATGGGAATCATGGCGTCAATTGCCTTGATACCGGTTTGCAAAGGCTGCTTTACCGGCTGACGATAGATAACCCCCGGGGCTTTGCGCTCGAGAGGCATTTCTACCAACTCACCTTCGATAGGTCCTTTGCCGTCGATAGGCTCACCCAAGGTGTTTACCACGCGCCCGAGCATGCCCTCGCCTACTTTCACGCTGGCAATACGCTTGGTGCGTTTTACTGTGTCGCCTTCTTTTACGGTGCCTTCTCCCAACAATACAGCCCCCACATTGTCCTCTTCCAAGTTCAATGCTAAGGCTTTGATTCCATTCTCAAATTCGAGCAATTCACCGGCTTGAACTTTGGTCAGTCCATAAATGCGGGCTACACCATCGCCTACTTGAAGGACGGTACCTACCTCTTCGAGTTCAGCCTCTGTTTTTACATTCGAGAGCTGTTCACGCAAAATGGCAGAAATCTCGTCCGGTCTTAATGTTATGCTTGCCATAAGTAATTTATTTACTATGAACGATATACTGTTTTGTATTCATTACCGGGTGCAAAGGTACTAAGTTTTTTAAAAAATGCTTCACTGACACTCAAATAAATTCAGAAGAACATATGGGTGTACAACAAACTTTCGTTTTTAGAATGCTTTTTTGTATTTTTAAGCACAAAAATAAGCAGTTATGAAAAAAATCATTGGGGCACTGTTTGTGTTGATGGGGTGCGCCCTGCTTCAAGGGCAAGCGCAAGGCATTTCTTTTCCACTGACAGGTTATGTGATAGACAAAGAAACCGAAAAGCCCCTGGTGGGCACAACCATCTTGATACCGTCTGCCAAAACGGGCACGGTTAGCGATACGGAGGGGCGCTTTCAAATCAACGTGATGCCGGGCGACACGCTCTATCTCTCTCATATTGGCTATGAACGCTCTTTTTACGTAGTGCCACAAGACAAAAAAGAGCCCTATACCGTGCGCTTGGCGCTGGATGTGGAAGTATATCAGTTGGAAGCGGTTGAAATCTTTCCTTATGGCACCGAGCTTCAATTCAAAGAAGCTTTTTTAAAGTTGGAGATGGAAGACGAGCGCACCAAATTGCTAAAAGAAAACCTGCGCGCCAGCTTTGTGGCACGTGCTGCCTTTCAGATGGAAATGGACGGCTCCATCAACTACCGCAATTACATGAACCAGCAGGTCTATCAGCTGCATAATCAAACGTTTCTACCAAGCCTTTCGCTTTTGAACCCCTTTGCCTGGTCGCGCTTCATTAAAGATATCAAGCAAGGAAAGTACAAAAAAGAAAATATGAAAGCCTACGAGGAGGCGCCCTAAGGCTTATTTTTGCATTTCAAACGACCTGCCCCTACTATGAGCATAGAAAAAGCCATATCGCAAACCAAGAACTTCAAGAGCCCCTACCAGCGAATGGTGGTGAACCTGCTATATACGAGTTCTTGGATGAACCTTAAACAAATCCAGTTATTGCGCCCTTATAATTTGAGCGTGTCGCAGTACAATGTGTTGCGCATCTTGCGGGGCGCCTACCCTACGCCCGTGAGTACTTCCTACATAGCCGAGCGCATGATTGACCGCACTTCCAACGCTTCCCGTATCGTGGACCGTCTGCTACGCAAGGAGTTGGTAATAAAAGAACCTTCTGCTGTGGACAGGCGTATTGTCAATATCTTGATTACTGAAAAAGGGCTGGATTTGTTGGCAAAAATAGACGTAGAGCAGGACCATTTTGAAGCCCGGTTGCACAGCCTGACCGAAGAAAAAGCCAACTTATTGAGCGACCTACTTGACGAGTTGCGTGCTTGTTTTCAAGAAGAATAACCATATATCTTCCTTATTAAAAGCCCCTGCCTATGTTTCGATGGATTTTTACGCTTATTCTTAACTTCTTGACCTTTGCCCTTGTTTACTCTTTGCACCATCGTTTAAGCGAGGTGCCTGTGTTGAAAGAGTATGTTCCCCAAGAGCTGCAAGCCTTGCCCCCGGTAGGGAAGTTTTTTGACCCTTTCAAAGGGTTTTGGGCAAATGCCGAGCCGCCTGTGGCTTCAAAAGAGGTTCAGCAGCTGGCGCTCCCCGGTCTGTTGGACGAGGTGCATATTCTGTTCGACGACCGTCTGGTGCCCCATATCTTTGCAAAAAATGATCATGACCTTTACTACGCTCAAGGCTATGTAACCGCCATGCACCGGCTTTGGCAAATGGACTTCCAAACACGGGCTGCGGCCGGGCGTTTGTCCGAGATAGTGGGCGAGCGTGCCTTGGACTTCGATCGCTTCCAACGCCGCATAGGGATGGTATATGCCGCCGAACAAGCTCTTGAAGCCCACATGGCCGACTCCGTAAGCCGCATGGTAATGGAAGCCTACGCAGAAGGGGTCAATGCCTACATAGCGCAACTGGATGAAGGCGACCTGCCGTTGGAGTATAAAATACTTGACTATCAGCCGGAAGTATGGACACCTCTGAAAACAGCTCTGCTGCTTAAGTACATGGCTTTTGATTTGAGTGCCAATGGCAGCAGCGACTACTCGCTCTCCTATGCGCTGGCAACATATGGCAAAGGGGTTATTGATAGTGTGTTCAGTGACCAACCTTATCGTCAAGTGCCGGTCATTCCGGAAGATACGCCTTTGGACTTCAAGCCACTGCCTGTTCCCAAACAACCGGCCGGCTTGGACTCCGTGCTATACACCACTGCCCGGCAATTGGTAGCCACGGGCAGCTCAAAAGAAGAAACTTACCCTAAGGGCAGCAACAACTGGGCAATAAGTGGCAGTAAGAGTGTTACGGGGCGTCCGCTCTTAGCCAATGACCCTCACTTGCAACTGCGCTTGCCTTCCATATGGTACGAGGTGCAGCTGCATGCGCCCGGCTGTAATGTGTATGGGGTTTCTTTGCCCGGTGCACCCGGCGTAGTCATTGGCTTTAATGAAAAAATAGCCTGGGGGGTTACCAACAGCTATGCCGATGTGTTGGACCTATACCGCATTGAGTTTAAAGATAAGACTTACCGGGAGTACCGTTTCAATGGGCAGTGGCGAAAGGTAGAGATGCGCAAAGAGGTCATTCACTTGCGCAATGGTGAAAGTGTGGTAGAAGAAGTACCCTACACGGTTTGGGGACCGGTGGCAGTCACCAAGCAAGCGCTCCCTAACCTCGGTTTGCAGCTGCCTGCCGAGCACGCCATCCGCTGGGTGGCGCATGAGCCTTCCGTCGAGCTGAAAACTTTTTACCTGCTCAACCGGGCTGCCAACTATGATGATTTTGTGAAGGCACTGGAACATTTTGCCTGCCCCTCCCAGAATTTTGTATATGCCGACAACGACAACAACATTGCTTTATGGGTCAACGGACGGCATCCGCTACGTTGGAAAGAGCAAGGCAAGTTTATACTGCCCGGCACAGACAGCGCCTACGCATGGCAAGGTTATTTGCCTCATGCTCATAACCCGCATGTGCTCAACCCTAAGCGAGGTTTTGTAAGCTCTGCCAATCAACACAGCGTTTCCGAAAAGCAGTACCCTTACTATCTGGGCTGGGACTATGTGTCGGCCGATCGGGGCTTACGCATCAACGAAGTACTCTCGGGCTTACGCCGGGCTTCATTCGAAGACATGCGCAGCCTGCAAAACGACAACTTGAACGTACTGGCACGCGAAGTATTGCCCTTCTTGCTGGCACGCATTCGCGGCAGCCAATTAGAAGGTGATTACCAAAAAGCCTTTGAGTTGCTTGAAAACTGGAACTTCGAAAATAATGCGCAATCAATAGCTGCCACCATCTTCGAAGAGTGGTGGAAGAATTTTCATCGTGGCATATGGTATGATGATTTCCCTGCCCCTATGCGTTATCCCGAGCTGGAAACGACACTGCGCATGGCCGTCATAGACACCACCGCCCGTTGGTTCGACGACCGCAAAACCATAGAAGTCGAGGACTACCGGGCCATTGCCATCCGTTCGTTTCAGCAAACTATTGATCAGCTAAAAAAGAAATATGGCAGTATAGGCGAAAACTGGCAATGGTGGAAACATAAAAACACGCATATAGACCACTTGGCCAAAATACCCGGCTTTGGTACAGGCGTCCTCGAAACAGGCGGCGGCAGCCGCATGGTGAATGCTACCGGCAGCACCCATGGTCCTTCGTGGCGCATGGTGGTGCAACTGGGCGAGCCGGTACAAGCATGGGGCGTCTATCCCGGGGGGCAATCGGGGAACCCCGGCAGTCCCTTCTATGACAACATGGTAGAAATATGGCGTGCCGGCAACCTGCCTACCCTGCTGTTTCTCACCCGCCCCGAGGAGATAGCAGAAAACAGGCTACTCTATCAAGTTAAATTATCAAAGTCCCAAGAATAACTTTTTTTCTTACACTATTTTGCTGTCGTTTTCATCGCTTATCCCTCACAAATTATTATATTCATTGTGAGGGATAACTTTATTGAAACGATGAAATATCTGCGCTTATCAACTATTTTGCTCCTTTTGGGCAGTGGCTGCGTGCCCATGTCCAAATACCAAGCCCTGCAACAAGAATTAGAGACTCAACGCTACCTCACACTCGAGGGCAAGGCCTCCGTCTATGCTTATCGCCAACGCTTGGAAATGGCTCAAAATGAGCACCAAGCATTGGTTCAGGAAGTAAAAGTATATGAAACCAAATATAAAAGCAGCCGCAGCAAAGACTGGCAAATACAGCAATTACAAGCCCGCATACAAGAGCTGGAAAGAGAGTTGAAACAATTAAAAGGCAACAAAAAAGCAGTTTACAACAAAGAAGTAGAGAAAAAACAAAAAAGTTCTTACTAAGAAAACCTTTGAATAAGATGCGTCGTTTTGGGCTTATTTTTTTATGCTTTTTTAGTGTTGTTTTCTCAATAAGCGCACAGATATACCCGTTTCGCAACTATAGCCTGGTAGAAGGCCTTCCGGAGTCGCATGTGCGTGCCATAGTCGAAGACTACAATGGTTTTTTGTGGTTGGCTACCGAAGGCGGCATCTGCCGCTTCGATGGAGCTACTTTTCAGGAATACACCACAGAGCACGGCTTGCCCAGCAACAATGTCAACCATATCATTCAAGACAGTAAACTAAACCTGTGGGTAGCCACACGTGCCGGCGTTAGCCGCTTCGATGGGCGCACGTTTCAGAGCTTTACCACAAAAAACGGACTCATCAGCGACGACGTTTACTACATATTTGAAGACAGCAACGGCTTTCTGTGGTTTGCCACCACCGGCGGCGTCAGCCGCTTCGATGGAAAAAAATTCACCAATTATACAGTAGAAAACGGCCTCCCCAGCAACCGTGCCTGGTACATTTACCAAGACAGCGAGCACTATATTTGGATTGCCACCTCAAACGGCGTAGCCCGTTACGACACGCGCGGTTTCAAGGTATTTACAGAAGAAGACGGGCTCCCCAGCCGTATTGTCAATTGCATCATAGAAGACCATGAGGGCTACTTATGGTTCGGCACCTCTAATGGTTTGGCCAAGATGGATGCCCGGGGAAATATTCACTCCATAGAGCTTGACTTGATAGACAAAAACATATTTGCCACCACGGTTACTCAAGACGGCAAGCTGTGGTTTGGCAGCTTAGGCGGCGCTTTTGCCATTGCTGCCGATACCGTCAGCGAGACACTCACCACACTCAACGGGCTTATCAGCAACGAAATCAATACCATTTATCAAGACCGCAATTTAAACCTTTGGTTTGGCACCGATGCGGGCTTATCGAAGCTGGCCAATCGCCGCTTCAACATATTGGCGCAACCTTTTGTAACCGGGCGTGCCGTAACCTCTATCCTGCAAGATATGCAGGGGTATTTGTGGTTTGGCACTTTGGGCAACGGACTGGTACGATACGACGGCAAACAAAGTTTCAAAGTATTTACCCGTGACGACGGCTTGCCCAATAACTTCATCCGCACGCTCTTTCAGGCTCGCGACAGCTCCCTGTGGATAGGTACTGCCGGCGGGGGTTTCTGCCGTTACCGAAACGGCAGTTTTGAAACCTTCAACAACCCCGACACACGTGCCGACGACTATGTGTACTGTATCACCGAAGACGACTTGGGGCACATATGGGTAGGCACAGACAATGGTCTGCTGCGCTTCGATGGCGAAAGAGTGCTTCATTATACCGAAAAACAGGGCTTACCAAGCAATTATGTTCGTGCGGCCTTGCACGACAGCCGGGGGCGCCTTTGGTTTGGCAGCTACAAAGGATTGAGCCGCTTCGATGGCAAAAAGTTTATCAACTTCACCATCCAAAACGGCTTGGCCAATAACTTGGTGCTTTCTATTTATGAAGACAGCAACGGTACCATATGGGTAGCTACCGAAAATGGTCTGTGTCGTATGCACGACAATGCCAATCCCATGCAAACCAACTGCTTCACTTGCTACGGCAAAAAAGACAAGCTAAGTGCACAGAATGTATGGTCTATCATTGAGGATGACCAAGGCAACTTATGGCTGGGACATCGCAATGGGGTGGAGAAGTTCGACAAAAAGCAAAATTTCAAATATTACGGCTACATAGACGGCTTCAAGCTCATACAAACCTATCCTAACGCCGTTGCCAAAGACAGAGAAGGGAACCTATGGTTTGGTGCGTTCAATGGTGTTGTAAAATACAACCCGAAAGAAGACCGCCCCAATCCCATGCCCCCCATCACACACATCACTTCCATACGTTTATTTGGCAAAGAGATAGATTGGCGGCAATATGCCGACAGCGTAGATAACTACTTCAACTTGCCGCGCCCAAAAGAAGGGGAAGAGTTTGCCGTGGTGCTTCCTTACAATCAAAACTACCTTACTTTTGAGTTCATAGGCATTCATTTCACCATTCCGGAGCGGGTGCGTTATCAATACTACCTCAAAGGCTTCGACAAAGAATGGAGCGAATGGACCAACCAACGGAAAGCAACTTATACCAACCTGCCACCGGGCGAATATGAGTTTCAAGTAAAAGCAGCCAACAGCGACGGCGTGGAAAATAAAATATACACCACCTTTGCTTTCAAAATTGAGCCGCCTTATTGGGAACAATGGTGGTTCTATGCGGCAGAAGTTGCCTTTTTCTTGAGCTTATTGATTGCCTCTTTCTACTTTGGCACACGAAAAAGAGGACACAAAGTCAGCATCATTTTGGCTATTACTACCTTGCTGATTGTGTTTGAGTTTGTCAACGAGAACATTATTGAAGGCTACATAGAGCAAAAGGTGGGCAATGTCACCATCTTTAAAGTGATTGCCAACGTAGCACTGGCAGCCGTCGTCAGTCCCATTGAGAAGCTGATTTATCGTATTTTATCTGCCCAAAACCGCCCCAAAGAAGAAGACCCCGTGCAAAAAGCCGACAAAGGTCTGTGGCAGCAAGGCGAGAAGAACCGCATTTAGGCATTGCCTTCTAATAAGCATTTTACATGGGCAATTTCTTCTTGCAGGGGCAATTGAGCAGCGAGCGCCTGCAAGTCTGCAAGCAGGCGCTGCAAACGTTGGCGGTTCTGTGCAGTGTGCGGAAACAAAGGACGGTGTGACAATTGGCGGCTCAACTTTTGCCATTGGGCATACAACACTTGACTCGATTCATCGAGGCAATGCGCGCAAAACAAATCCCATATGTAGCGAATCGCCTGTGGGGAGGGGTGTACCAAATCTTCGGCATAAAACCGGTAATCGCGCAACTCATCTATCATAATTTCATAGGAAGGAAAATAATAAACGTTGGCATGCTGTTGTTGCCATTGCTCTACTGCTACCCGCAACAGCGACTTACTGTATTGATTTTCAACCAAGCCGTCTTTAATATGCCGCACGGGGCTCACCGTTACAATCCATGCTTGGGCGCCCTGCCATAAGGCATATAATCCATTGAGTGCATCCATGATTTCCGGAAGACTGAGCGTGCGCTTATGAAAAAGGCTTGCCGGTTGTTTATGACAGTTGGCAACGATGGTGCGCAGTGTGCGGTGCTCGTACACGATAGAAGTGCCCAAAGTGAGCAATATCACATCGGGTTGCCATGCCCGCAAGGCTGCTGCCGTAGATTCCAAGTTGTTCATCAATGCTTGGGCAGAAGCACCAAAAATTTTTGAATGACAGTCGTAGTGCACATACAGGTCTTCGGCTACTTGCAAGATGCCTGCTTCCCAAGCGCTGCCCTCCGCCTGCATAGCTGTGGAGTAGGTTTTGCGCAGCGAAACAGGATTAAACAAAACACCAAAAGGGTTGTTCATCACCGAAAACTTGGCATCTTTCAGCAAATTGCCCATTTCATCGGCAAAGCAGGAGCCAATGGAAAGGATGCGGTGTGCATAAGACAGCACCGGCAAACGGAGGTGCTCAAAGGAAAGAGGCGTAAACCATTTCATGCATCTGTTGTTTTGTAAAAGGCAATGACCGCTTCACTTGGGTAAAGTTATTAACTTTGTCTTGTTAATGATAAAAGATGTTGTACGCAGTTGTTGACTTGGAGACGACGGGCAGCCGCCCCTTGCTCGATAAAATCATAGATATAGCCATTATTGTCCACGATGGGAAGCGTGAACTGAAACGCTTCAGCAGCCTGGTAAACCCCGAAACACACATACCGCCGGCTATCAGCCGCCTCACCGGCATTACCGGTGACATGGTAAGCCAAGCCCCTCGCTTTTTTGAAATAGCCCAAAAGGTTGTAGAGCTCACCGAAGGGTGTGTTTTTGTGGCACACAACGTGCAGTTCGATTATTCTTTTCTGAAAGCAGCATTTCAAGAGTTGGGTTATCGTTACCGCCGCCCTACCCTCTGCACTTTGCGTTTGTCGCGCCTGTTGATGCCCGAGCTACCCAAACACGGGCTGAGTGCGCTCAGCGAGCTGCTGGGCGTTCCCAACCGGGCACGCCACCGCGCTCTCGGTGATGCAGAAGTGACCGCACGTTTACTCGAACAGCTGCTTCAAATCAGCGATGTGCAGGCCAAGCAAGCCATTGTGCAGGAAGAAATTCAGGCTGTCAGCCTGCCGCCCTATATAGACCGCCGGCAAATAGAAAACCTTCCCGAAGATGTTGGGGTATATTTCCTGAAAGGCGAAAACGGCGAAACCCTGTATGTGGGGAAAAGCCGGAATATTTACCGGCGCGTGCTGCAGCACTTTCAAGTAAGCGAAAAACAAAGACGCCGGCTGCGTTTGAAGGAAAAAGTACATGCTGTGGAATACCGGCTTACGGGCAGCGAGCTCGTTGCCCTTTTGTTAGAAAACCACCTTATCAAGCAAATCAAACCGCCGTTCAACCGCGCACAAAGACACAAGCATTTTCAAGCTGTGCTGGCTGTGGAAATGGCAGAAGACGGATACCTGCATTTAAGCATACAAAAGACAGAAAAGCTGCGGGGTAATCCTCTGTACTTCTTTCCGAGTATAGCCAAAGGGCGGGAACTTCTTTATCAGCTGGTGAAAAAACATGAACTTTGCATGAAGCTGGCTCATTTGTACGACACCCGCCATGCCTGCTTCGACTATCAAGTGGGTTTATGCAAAGGGGCTTGTGTGGGGGCAGAAGCAGCAGAAAGCTACAATCAGCGTGTGCGACAAGCTTTTAAACACTTGCCCGGCATAGAGCATGGCAACATGCTTATAGTCGAGCGTGGGCGTCATAGTCGCGAGCAGGCTTTCGTTTTGGTCGAAAACAGCCAATACCGGGGGTTTGGCTATGCGCCTGCCGGGCTGCCGGAAGCCGAGCTGCTTGCACAAAGACATGAGTTCCTGCAGAAGTACCCCGACTACAAAGACCATCATCATATCATTAGAAGCTACCTGAAGAAACATCCACATACGCGTATTCTGTATTTTTAAATGCCGCACAGTCTGCCATTCAAACAGCATGAAGAGTAGCTTGTCATCTCGAATGAGCGAAGCACGGCTTGTCATTTCGAACCGAACGCAGTGAGATGAGCAATCTCAAACTCATCAAGCCACGTCACAAGAAGCAAAAAGAGATTTCTCGCTTACGCTCGAAATGACAAAGTAGGATGCTCGAAATGACAAAAAGAGGGGGCAAAATGACAAAAGAAAAGCACGAACAGATAAAAAACGTGAGCACAATGACAAGCATACAAAATACTTCCGGTTAACACCCAAGCAAGCATTTTTTTATTTTTCACTAACTTTCATTGGCATTCACCAAAAAAGACACGCAAAATGGAAACACTTATTCACTCCTTACTTTTGCTCCGCTTGTTAGGCGCTTTATTTTTTGCCATTCTATTCCTTCAGTCAGGGCTTGACAAAGTCTTTGACTGGAAGGGCAATCTAAGCTGGCTCAAAGGGCACTTTGCCCAAAGCCCGCTCAAAGGCATAGTTCCCCTGCTACTGGGTGTGCTGACACTCATGGAAGTAGCCTCGGGCGTGGTGTCGGCAGTGGGCGCTGCCTTCATTGTATTTGCCGGCAACACCACTGTTGCTTTTTGGGGCGTGCTGCTCTCGGCACTTAGCTTGTTGATGCTTTTCTTTGGTCAACGCATGGCAAAAGATTATGCCGGTGCTGCCTCTTTGGTGCCCTATTTCCTCACTGCACTTTTTGTACTTTTCCTGTTTCTGCATAACTAATTCCCCAAGCGAAGGGAATATGTTGCTTTTTTCCCTTCGCTTGCTTTTTTGAGAAGTCTCAATTTTCAGGGGTGCTCCAAGTATAAGGTGACAGGTTGACCGCGCTTAATGGGCCTTCCGGGCTCGATGCTTTGCCGCAATACCTTGCCTTTGCCCTTCACCCAAACGTTCAGCCCTCTGTTTTCCAATATAAAAAGAGCATCGCGCAAGCTCATGCCTCGCACATCGGGCATATTGTCGTCATCGAGCAACAGGGGCTTCCAAACCACCGTGCTATCGGGCGCCGTGGAAGAGAATACCCAACTGCGCTCATCTACCCCCTCCCATTTTTTTTGCGGAATATCCAACTCTTCAAAAATACGTTGTAAGTCAGCAGCTTTCCCTACCTCATTATAAGGTATTTGTTTGGGCGAAACTGCCTTCCGGGTAATGACCTTGTCTTCGTGGATGCTCAAATCCATGCTATAGATTTCATCGGCGATTTTGCGAAAAACGGGAGCAGCCACTTCGCCACCATATTGCAAATTGCGCCTTGGGTTGTCTATCACTACAATACAGCTGTATTTGGGGTTATCGGCAGGGAAGTAACCCGCAAAAGCAGTATGATACTCTTTGATATATTGCCCATCCTTGAATTTTTGAGAAGTACTGGTTTTGCCGGCTATCTTGTATTGTTTGCTTTTGATGTTCCGGGCTGTGCCACGTTCTACCACACCTTCAAGCAAAAGACGGGCTTTTTGCAAGGTTTGTGGCGAACAGATGCGCTCACGCAAGAGTACCGGCTCATAATCGACCACCACACGCCCCTCTTTGTCTCTTATTTCGTCCACGATGAAAGGCTGCACCATCTTGCCGTTGTTTGCCACCGCATTATAGAAAGTAAGCAATTGCAAAGGCGAAACCACTGTTTCATAACCAATGGCTATCCAAGGCAATGACAGGCGGCTCCAAGTGGGGTCGTTCGTATTTTTGATATACGGCTTTACTTCGCCCACCAACTGAAAATCAAGGGGAGTACTTAGCCCAAATTGATGCAAATAGTTGATAAAACGCTGTGGATTGGCTTTGAAGTGCTCATACACCATGCGGGCAATGCCAATGCTCGAAGAGTATTCAAAGGCTTGCTGCAAGGTGATGGTGCCGTAACCGTCAGGCTTGGGGTCACGCAGCACCACATCCCAGAAGCGGTATTTGCCATCACCGGTTTCTACCGGCGCGTTTAGCGAAAGCTGTGGGTTGTCTTCAAAAAGCGCCATCACGGAAGCCAGCTTAAATACAGAGCCGGGGTCGGCACTGCCCTTGCTGCCAATGGCATAATTATAGTTCTCGGCATAGCGGGCACTATCCACACGCCCCAAGTTCACCATGGCTTTGATAGCGCCCGTTTTCACATCCATCACCACCACACAGCCAAAGTCTGCATCGTTTTCTACCAGTGCTTTTAAAAGCGCATGGTGTGCCACATCTTGTATGTTCACGTCCAGTGTGGTATATACATCCATGCCGTCTTGCGGCTCTATGAAAGAACCATCATGAAAAGGTACCCAACGGTTCCCTACCGAGCGTCTGTAAACTGCCTGCCCGGGCTTGCCTCGAAGGTATTTGTCGAAGCTTAGTTCAATCCCTACGACACCACGCCCTTCATTATTCACATAACCGATGGTCCGGCGTGCCAAGGTGTGGAATGGGTTGAAGCGGCGTGTTTCCTGCTCGAAAATAATGCCCCCTTTCAAGCGCCCTTTTCGGAAGATGGGCCAGGCAGCAATCTTTTGCATGTCGCTGTGGTCCACCGCTTTCCTTCCCAAGGGCACATAACGACGCCCCTGCCGGCGGGCATTCACGAAGAAGTGCTTATACTCTTGTGGGGTGCGATCCCTGAAAAAGTGGGCGGCATACCAAGCCAACGAGTCGATGCCCGCCTTGAAAGTAGCTTCATCCGGCGCCACGGGGTCAAAAGCCACTTTGTAGAAAGGCAAGGAAGTAGCCAGCAGACGCTCGTCATCGGCCAGAATATTGCCCCGCAGGGCAGGAATGGGCTGCAAACGTACATCGCGCCGTTCGGCTTTTTGGCGCCAATAGTCGCCCTCCACGAATTGTATGTACACGATACGTGCCACAATGGCCAAAGCCACTGCCGCTACCAATAAAAAAGAGAGCCGGACACGTAAAAGTATAGACTGCTTGATATTCAAGGCTTTTCCCGTTTACTCTTCCAAACGAATCACATAAGGTGGCTTGTGCCCACTTTCCAAGCCCAGCTTTTGAGCTTTTTTCTTTACTGCCGACTGCCGGGTCAGTCCCATATAGTCAGCCTTACGGGTAGTGTATTCTGTGCGTAAATTGTTCACTTCCTTGCGTAATTGCATTAAACGGTGCTGGCTGCGCTCGGCGTAGTGTCTGTTGGCAATATAAACAATTGCCAACAAGGCTGAAAAAAGCAGATAAGGCACCACATTTTTCCGGTGCTTTTCATCCAATAAGAAGTCGAAATTCAAAACCTTGTCTATCCAATGAAAAACGCCTCCCGGGCGCTTGCGCTCGCCTTGAACAGGTGGTTTTTTATAAGTGTTTTCAGCCATAACCGTCGCATTACTGCATTTAAAGATGCACAGAAAGCCCGTAAAAAACAACTTTACACCTAAACCATCGCCTACCTGATCCGCCCGGCTACACGTAATTTGGCACTACGTGCCCGTGGGTTGCGCGCTATTTCTTCTTCGGTAGGTATTAGGGCTTTGCGTGTAATGGGTTGTAAGGGAGTTAAGACATTTCCGTACAAATCGCGCGGTGGTTCTTCGCCCCGGAAGCTGCCCGTGGCAAAGAAGTTTTTCACCAGGCGGTCTTCCAATGAATGATAAGAGATGACGACCATGCGCCCTCCCGGATTTAAATAGGTGGCCGCCTGTTCAAGCATCTCGCGCAGGGCGCCCATCTCGTCGTTTACTTCTATGCGCAGGGCTTGGTACACTTTTGCAAAGTATTGATGTGCTTTTTGGCGGGAGGCATGTTTTTCTATGACAGCATTCAGGTCGGCCACTTTCTGCAAAGGGCGCACAGAGCGGGCAGCCACAATGGCCTTGGCAAGTGTGCGGGCATTTTTTACTTCGCCATACCACCCCAGCACGCGCTGCAGCTCTTCGGCGCCATAGGTATTCAGTATGTCGGCAGCAGTAAGGGGGGCTTGCCGGTTCATGCGCATATCCAGCGGCTCTTGCGGAAAGCGAAAAGAGAAGCCGCGCTCGGGGGTGTCGAACTGATGCGAAGAGACGCCCAGGTCTGCCAAAATGAAATCCACGCCTTCTTTGCCCTGCGCCTGAAGAAATTGCCCAAAAAAACGAAAGTTGGCCTGGAAGAAATGAAAACGGGGGTCGGTAATTTGCTTGGCTTGACGGGCAGCGTCGCTGTCTTGGTCAAAGCCCCACAACACAGCTTGCGGCGGCATGTTTTGCAAAATAGCCCGGCTGTGCCCTCCACCTCCGAAGGTCAGGTCCAACAACAACAGCGGCTTGTCTGCTTCCTTGGGCACAAAGTCCAACACTTCTTTTAACATCACCGGTTCGTGGTAATTGCTCATAATGTCACCTTTTTTCTACAAAGATACGGAAGGTATGGCTACAAAAAGCAAAAGCCCCCGCTTGGGGGCTTGCAATGATACATATAATACCTTTACGACTACATTGATTCTATTGCAGCAAAGAGTCGAATGACTTCCTCTTCTTTTTTCAGTTTCATCTTATTTTTTGCTACAAAAGCTTCTGCTTCTTTACTATTCAGGGTTTTCAGTATGTCTTTTTTGTTAAGGCGTACTGCATGCATTTTACCATCTTTATAAATATAGTATCGCTTCTTGCGAATAAAAGATGTTTCATTCACGGCCGAGCCGTAGGTAGGAGCATTTTCAAATAACTCTACTTTTGTGCGGTAGAGGAAAGCGCCTTTTTTGCCCTCATAGAGCACCCGGTAAAAAGCAGATGAATTATTGCCATCTACCTCCGGATAGCCATTTTTATAAACATAGGGCTTTGCTTCCATATCCGATGACTCCGGCACATAAATAACAAACCCCTTAATGGTCGTTGGGTTCAGACGAAAGCTCTTGCCTTCTTTCAATAAAATCACCTCATCCGCATATTCATCATAACGCAACTTAACGTTTTTGAGGTGTTGCTCGCCTTCTGCCCAGATCTCTCCCTCAAGCCAGGCATCTACCAACCATGGGCTTCCCTTTACATTGGGATACCTGTTTTCCTTGACAGGGGTGCCATCAAAGGCTGTCACGTTTGAAATTTGTGCATAGCTGCTAACAGCAGCAAATACAAGTAGGGTAGTTGAAATAAATTGAAGTAATCGTAACATAAGAAATTGAAATTTTAACAGTTTAACTTCTTCAATCAAACGGAAAATATTGAAATTTATTGCTTTATAATTCTTTTATGAATCAAGAAATCGTTGCTCTTAATGGTAAGAATATACATACCTGCCGGCAGGTTGGGGGTCAAAGTATCAACAAAAGTAAAGCTTTTCTTACTTTTTTCATATGATTGATACACGCGGCCGGCAAGGTCTGTAACAGAGAGTTCAAATTGTCCCTGCCATGAGTGCATGAGCTTAATATGCAGCTCACCGGTAAACGGATTGGGATATAGCTCCATTCCTTCGGCTACCTCCTCGGCAAGTCCATTCACAAAGAGGGGGGCTGTTTTGTAGGCACAGTTGGTGTTCCCCACCACTGCATAGTACTCGCCTATTCCATACTCACCTACCGGCAATCCATTGCTCGTAAAGTCAGGAATAAGGACGCCATCTTTGAACCAGCGATAGAAACCAACATTACCGTTTACATACAACTTACCACTCACATAAGACAAGTAAGGAGCTGAAGTGTAATTATAATTATTCACCTGAATGGTCTTGCTATTCATGTGGGTATTCGTTCCGTCTGAGACAGTCAAAGTTACTACATAACTGCCGGTTGAAGCATAAGTGTGCGTGGGGAAAGGCTCACCGGAAGTATTTCCATCACCAAAGTCCCAAAGATATGTTTGAATGGTACCGGTAGATTGGTTATTGAAGAAAGTGGTTCCATCGGCTACGCAAGAGTATTGTGCCGTAAAATCAGCAAACAACACCTCGTCGCATCCTTGTTCAAGCCATCCGTTGGCATTGGTCAGTGTGCTTTGGGTAGCGGTTGCTACCAGGGGCTCCACTACATCCACATCGCTGACTGTAAGATAAGAAGCACATAGCTTCATGGTACCTATTGAGGTAAGAGTGGCACTGCCTCCCACACCTGCCAGCACCACAGTGCCGGAAGCATCACCCGTAATAGCAGAGCCGGTGCCTATAGACAGGGTTTTTCCGGTAGCTATTTGAATAATCGTACCGGGCATGGCTGTCAGCTGATGAATGCCTATATCGTTATTGAGCCCCAAAGTTCCATTATTCAAGGTTAAACGCTTCAAGGTGGCGCCGTCAGTACCATCTACCGACAAAGTAGTGGTGTTGTCCACGGTAATGTCGAAATCATAATTTTCATTGTTCAATGACAAAGACGATGCGGTGCCGGAAAGTGCATTCAAACGTGCCCCATCGGATACAACACTCAAATTGGCATCGTTTAAGTCTATGTTTTGAGCAAAAGTGAGCGTAGCATTTGTTAAAATAAGCTTTTTCTGTAAAGTGCCGCTTGGATAAATATTGTCCACACTGAACTCCTCATCTGACAAGTCCACTTCCCCTTGATAAATAGTTAAAGTACCAATGGATGCCACATTTTGGAAATCGGCTTTGGTGTTGGGGTCCACCATCCAAACAGAAACGACAGCCTTACTCCAGTCTGACTCGTTCAGATTGGCTATTAAGTCCCCTGAGTTGGTCCCCAAATCAATATAGCCGGTACCGCTTATATTCAATTTCCCTTCATTGATCAATACCGAACCTTTTACAGTAAAGCGCTTGCCTTGCAAGTCCAATTGCTGAGTGCCTGAAGCTGCCCAGTAAATTTGAGCTGCGTTTAAGTCTTGTGAAAGAGTCAAGGTGTTTCCATTTCCGGAAAAAGCATTGGCACCAAACACCAAACGTTTGGTAGCATCGGGCATAGCGGAGCCGGTGCCGTCGGGGGCTGTTGCCCAGTTCGCAGGATCTGCCAGGTCACCGCTTCCGCCCTTCCAGTAAAGTACCGAAGCAGGTGCCGAAGCATCGGGCGCCTCCAGTATAATGGAAAAAGCCTGTGGTGCAGCGATAAGCGTACCTTTGTGAGATACGGTCACGGTATAGTTACCCGGTGCGGAAGGGGTAAATTCTATTTTCTCTACGTTGTCCACGTTGTTTACCCCTTTGGTGGCCGGTCCGGTGGGCGTGGCAGGACCAATCCAGGGGAAATATTGGTTATTCGAGGCGTCGGTAATCACCACGTCCAAGTCATTGACCAAAGCGGGCGTGGGGTCATCCAGACCGGTAGAGAGGTTCGTACCCGGCACATCGGTCCAGCAGAGGGTAAGCACCACCGGTGCCGTGGCATCTGTATAAAAAGTAAAGGAATAGGTATCGCCATTGTTAAGTGCTGCCTCTACGATACGAATATTTTGCCCGTTTTCATTCCATATCACCCGGGCGGCATGCTCAATATCAGCCAAGCCCCAACCATACCAATGGTCGGGACCCGGGTTGGGTCCGGCTTCTTTGGCGGTTTGAATCACCAAACCTTTCAGCGTAGCCGCCCGCATATATTGCCCATGCAGCTGATAGTAAAGCTGCTGAAGCAAAATCAAAGAACCTGATAAGTTCGGTGTAGCCATAGAAGTGCCACTCATTGTGCCGTAGGCATCATCGGCACTGCTCACTGTGGAATAAACACTCACGCCTGCCGCTACTATGTCGGGCTTGATGCGCCCGTCATCGGCCGGTCCCCGCGAGCTGAAGCTTGCCAATTTCACACTGGATGGGTCTGTGTAGTTCGTGACCTTTTCCACGGCACCCACTGCCAGTATATTTTTCGCCATACCTTCGGGCCCTATACAATCCCCATTATCAATTGCCCCATCGGGAGGCTGCGGTCCCGGCCCTCCATTTCCATCACCGAAATCATTCCCTGCTGCCCAGCAAATCAGATAATAAGGAGCGTTATAGGCTACATTGTCTATGGCTTTCGACTCTGAGGTATAAGCACCAAAATCGGGGTCTTCATTGCCGGCGCCCCCGGTCCATTCCCAACCGGAGCCATTCCAGTACCATCCTTGTACCGTTCCGTAGGAGTGGTTGGATACCAGCAGCTCGTTGGCGGCTTCCTGCGCCATCTCTGCCAGGTCATTGTTCCAGTAGTAGGTGTGTGCCACTGCCTCCGGCGCCATACCCTTGGCAGAAGGGTCTACACCGGCAGCAATCATAGTGCCTGTCACGTGAGTGGCATGGGCACTAAGGGCGGTACCATCGCCGGCCGCCTGCACACGCCCGCCAAATTCTTGATGCGTGGCACGTACATTGCCACCATCCCATACACCAACCACCATACCTTTTCCGGTCAAGCTCAACCCCAAGCTGCCCCCCGGATGTAACTGATTGGTGCCAATCGTGGCGGCTGCTCCTACATTTTTGGTTTCACGGTACACCGGCTGCCCGTCAGGTGTTACATCTACTATTTCAATGATTTTTCCGTTGGGCAGTTCCACGCGTGTGCTTACCCCCTTGGCTGCTGCATACTGGGCCACTCTTTGGCGCGCTGCTTCATGCAGTTGCGTGTACTGCTGCGCCAACTCCAACAGGCGTTCTTTATTGGTTTGCTGCTGTGCTTGTGTTTGCCCCACAAAAATCGCACAGAGTATCCATAGCCGGTAAATGTTTTTTAAGAACTTCTTCATACCACCTTACGATTTGTTCTATGTTTCAACAGTAATCCATCTTCTCTATAAACACCTATAGGCATCTTTCGATGCCTATAGGTCAACTCAAAATTTAAGAAAACCAACCTTTATTATTTATTATTTTTTAGTAAAAGTGTGCGTATTGTCATCTATCACTGCTCCCCCAGAGCGAACTTGATAATCAACTTTAAAAGACCCGTCACAGGTATTAGGCTTAGAAGGGCTGGAACCATCTACCTCATAAGACCCAAATGTTTGAGTGGGGATTGTCACAGAAGCGCCATCTGACGCAAACACATAATCTATCTCTGCTCCTACATCCCAGAAATTATCGTTTTTAAGCGTCGTTCCGGACACCAAGGAGAAGTTTACCTCATAAGTAGCGTAGCCCGGTTCGAGACAGTCGTAAGTACCAATGAAAGTATTGATGTCGAAAGGACAAGTACCAAAAGTATAACGCAAATTCTTGAAATTCTCAGCAGGTACATATTCACCTCCCCCTTCAAGGACAAGATAGAGATCATAAAGTTCAGTTAAGTTGTCATCTAAGATCTCAATCTTCAACTCCCCAGATGTTTCCCCGGCAGGAATAGTAATTTCCTTACTGGGCAAGTTATAGTGAACCCCCTCTACAGCAGTAGAAGAATCCGGCAATACTGCAACGGTTATTGTTACATCTTGCTCGGGAAGTTTCCCTACCAAGTTTATCTTTAAAGATTTCTCAACCGGGAGACCGTCTTGATTAATATCAATCACATCCGGCGAAAGCGAGCTGCCTGATGTAAGAATATCGAACTCAACGAAGGGTTTCCCTTCATATTTAATAGTAGTTCCGGGGTCTTCCATACAGGAGCTCAGCAGAGCGGCTCCGGTCAGAAACAAACCTATTGTGTATAATATCTTTTTCATAGTTACTAAAATTTAGAATTTTATTCTATATACCACACACCTTTTAAAAGGTAACCGGCAAAATACCGGTTACCCCAAGTGCAAGAATTGATTGATTAATTATAGCCGGGGTTTTGCACCAATACACCACCGGAAGTAATGATGTCTTGATTAGAAAGGGGTGCCAGCACTTTGAAATCATTGTAAGGCAATGGTGCACCGCCATCTTTCAAGATATCTTGCCCCAAGCGCTTAAGGTCGAAGAAACGATGTCCTTCAAACATCAGCTCTTTACGGCGCTCATTCATGATGACATCTATAAGGGCTGAGCCAGTGGCTGTGGTATTTGTCAAGCCACGATTGCTGCGCAAAATGTTGATAGTGGTTTGAGCTTCACTGTCTTTACCTTGACGCGCTTCGGCTTCAGCCTGAATCAGCAGCACCTCTGAGTAACGGATAACCGGAATGTTGCGGCAATTAACATCACCTCCTTTGCCGCCCAACCACTTCAGCAAGCGCCAGAAGCCTGTTTGGGTATCTTGATCCCAGAAGCCGATGCGCACATCGCCGGCTTCGGCATTCAACAGCGCCAACAGATCTGCGGAAGCCTGCACGCTAAAGTTGTTACCGTTAGAAGCGATGTTATTAGTCAGAGAACTCAACGAGTTGTTCAAACCATCTACTGTACTCCAGTCTATTGTAGGATTAATGTCCAATTCAAAGATAGACTCCGGATGGGGTACAGTAAGTGCATCCCAATCGCTTACAACATCAGCTGCCGCAGAGATGGTTGCAGTAGTTGAGCTCAAAGCATTTTGAGCATAGGTTTCAGCATTGGGGTAGTCCCCCTCATAAAGATATACACGTGCCAAGAGCGCTTCTGCTGCTGCCTTACCGGCACGACGCGGAGCATTAGCCGGGTCATTGCCATTCAGCAAATTAATAGCTTCAAGCAAGTCATTTTTCACTTGAGTATATACCTCGGTATTCGTAGCACGAGGCTTGGGTTCGGCATCCGAAGCTCCTTTAATAGGTGCTGTACGTATCACGGCACTCAGGTTGAAACCATTCACTTCTTTACCCGGCTCATAGCCGTAAGCACGGGCAACATCAAAGTGGCAAAGTGCTCGTAAGAAAAGCGCTTGCCCTTTGATTTGGTTGGCAGTGGATTGCGATATTTTACCATCTGCCAACAGCTGTTCTACCTTATCTATGGCATAGTTGGCATAGTTGATTACAGTATAAGCATTAAACCAAAACCCATAATGTGCATAGATTTGGTTGGCATTTTCTGCCACATAACGCCCGGTGTTGTTGGCAATTTCAGCATTGTCTGCCAACACATCGCCCATGACCATCATCTCTTGGCCATAGTAGTTAAAGCGGTGCATCTCACGATAAGCTGCATTCAAAAAGCCAATCGCTGCCGTGGAGTCAGTAAGTAGGTCCTCGGTTACGGCTGTGTTGGGCTTTACGTCCAAGTCACAAGAGGTGATACCTCCCATGAGCAAGGCACTCAATATGAACAAATATATTTTTCTCATAGTCTAATTTTCTTTTGGGTTAGAAACCTAACTGAATACCGGCACTAAACTGCTTGGGGTTCGGATAGTTGATGATGGTAGAAGACAATGTACCATTGAAAGCATTGGCGTTTACTACCTCGGGGTCCATCAGGTTGGACTTGGTCCAGGTCCAGAGGTTCAAGCCTTGCACATATACACGCAGGCTTCTGGCCCCAATGGATTTCATGATGCTTTGAGGCACATCGTAAGATAAGGTCAACTGCTTCAAACGCACATAAGAAGCGTCTTCCAAATAGAAGCTTGAAGCAAATAAACCACCACCATTTGAGTACACGCCACCTTCAATGGGCTTAGGCATGTTGGTCACATCACCCGGCTGCTGCCAGCGATCCAAAATCAACACAGACTGGTTGCTTCCGTCAGGTGCACCATTCAAGATGTTTGCCCAGAAGTCACCATTAAAGGCTTTGTTGCCAATCTGGTACTGGAAGAAGACTGTCAACGACAGGCCTTTGTAAGAGAATACGTTGTTCCAACCACCGAAGAACTTGGGCGTATTGGAGCCTAAGAATTTGTTGTCTCTTTGAGTAGGCTGGTAGGTGATATTGCCCAAGGTATCGTAGTACATGGGAATACCATTTGCCGAGTTTACCCCTGCATATTCAGGCAACCACCATACTCCTATGGGCTGTCCTTTATGCAAAACAACATCACCGGCACCTACATCTACAGTAATACGATCTTGATTATTGGGTAGTTTTTCTACTTTATTTTGCAAGAATGAGATATTGAAGCTGGAGGTCCATTGGAAATCACCTTTATCCAAAGGCACACCGCCAATCTCTATATCTATACCACGGTTACGGATGACTGCATCGGTGTTACCGGTGATGGAGTTAGGCGAACCGGCATCGTTTACGAGGTCAACAGGTAAAAGCAGGTCCTGATTCTTTTTATCCCACAGGTCAACAGAACCATAGAGACGATCGGCAAACAAACCAAAGTCTAAACCAATATTGGTCTGATAAGATGTTTCCCAAGTAAGGAGGTCATTACCCAACACATTAGGAGCAAGCCCTGCACCACCTAAGTACTGTCCGGCAGAAGCGAAGGTGCTGCGGTTACGGAAATTACCAATTTCAGCATTACCTACCTTACCGTAGCCAACACGCAGCTTCAAGTTAGACAAGAAAGCCGCACCATCCATGAAGTCTTCTTCTGAGATAGCCCATGCACCGGATACTCCCCAGAAAGTACCATAGCGATTCTTAGCACCAAAGCGGGATGTTCCATCACGACGAATAGTGGCGTCCAGATAGTATTTACCGGCATAATTGTACTGCACCTTACCAAAAATACCCTGGCGAATGTACTCTCTGGTAAGGCCCCCAACATCGCGAGGTTTGGAAGCAGCATTCAGGCCGGTCAATCCTTGGTTGGGCAACTGATTACCTTGTGCAAAAGTTAGCGTAAAGTTTTCATTACGCACCTCACCACCAGCAATGGCAGCTATATTATGTACATCAGCAAAAGTACGCTGGAAGTTCAAGGTCACACTGGTGTTGTAGTCGAAGGAGCGACGGTAGGTTTCTGAAATCAACCCTCCCAAACTTGCAAAAGCAGGAATAGTAGCCGGACGGAAGTTAAAGTCTTTATTCACGGAGTAATCAAGACCACCGAAAGCTACCAACTTCAAGCCTTCAACGATTTGATAGTTCATCTGCATGGAGCCGATGGTCTTGAAGATAGAGCCTTCGCGACGCTCTTGGTTCACCCCTTGTACAATGTTGTAGTTGAAAGCCCACAAACCATCGCTACGCTGGGCATAAGTTCCATCAGGATTATAAGGCGAGGTAGTGGGAGTAGCAACAAACGCACCAAAGAAAGGCGAGTTCAGGTAGTTACCAACAGCACCACTTGATACAATATCATTGGAAATTGCTCCAAAGATCTTTTGGTTCGACACATTCAAGGTCATATCCAAGGACAAGCGGTCGGAAAGTTGCTGGGTAGTATTCAAGCGCAACACATAACGCTCCCAATAGTTTTTGATAACTTGTCCGTCTTGTCTGTCGTAAGCACCACTCACAAAGAATGAGCCTTTGTCATCACCTTTGCTTGCAGACAATGAGTAAGAGCTCAGGCGTCCGGTTCGGAACAACTCATTCACCCAGTCGAAGTTGGTCAGATTCGGATCATCAGGATCGCCATATCTCGCTGCTCCGGAAGGATAATAAGAGCCGGGTCCGTTCGCGTTTTCCCAAGCTTCTTTCTTGATTTGAGCAAACTGACGTCCGTTCAACACTTTGTACGGATTCAAAGGCTGATTAATACCTTCTTGCACATTCAAAGTAAACTGAGGCTTGCCCTTTCCACGCTTTGTACGGATAATTACCACACCATTGGCTGCTTGTGCACCATAGATAGCTGCGGCCGAAGCATCTTTCAATACCTGAATAGATTCAATGTCATTGGGGTTGATACCACCCAATACGTTGTTAGAACCTTGTCCGGACAAAGCCCCGCCTTGTATTTGTACGCCATCTACGATGTAGAGCGGTGCATTGGAAGCCAAGGCAGAGCCGGTACCACGGATACGGAAAGTCAAAGCTCCACCGGGAGCACCACTGGTTGCCTGCACCAAAACACCGGAGAGACGGCCTTGCACGGCACGGTCAAAGGTCTGGAGTGGCAGGTTCTCAAAATCTTCACCTTTTACGGCAGCTACTGAACCGCTGATGCTCAGCTTATCGATAGTACCATAAGAGGTAACCACCACCTCCTCTAAGCCCATGGGCTTCAATGAAACATCCAGAGAGGTCTGGGTGCCCACGGTAATCACTTGTTGCTGATACCCTACAAAGTCAACTACCAGGGTAGCACCTTCGGGCACGGTCAAGGTGAAGCTACCGTTGGCGTCGGTCACGGTCCCGATAGACGGGTTGTCCTTCACATACACGCTGGCTCCGGGCAGGGGTTGTCCCTGGTCATCTTTGACGGTACCGGAGATTGTTCTGTCTTGCGCAAAAGCCCAGAGGCTTGTCAACAGCGCCAAGACAAAACTCATGAGTACACGATTTCTCATAAGACTTGCTTTTTTTGGTTTTTGTTTAGAATAAACTTACAGCCCAAATATATAGATTTTATTTCCAAATCACCAAATTTTTAAGCAACATTCAAATATCAAGCACCAATAGAAAAGCAATCGAACAAGTCAAAACAAAACATTATTTTGAACAAAGAATAACAAAACTGTTTTTTTAAAATTTTATACCCTAAACCATCACACATGTATAATGAAAGCTACTATTGTTCTTTCCGGTACCTTACTCTCTTTAAGCAGCTCCTTTTCCCATCATCCTTTTGCTATTGCCCCCTTCTTATCATGTCGAGCATGCCTCTTTGTCATTTCGGGCGCAGCGAGAAATCTATTGCATTTTTTCTGTAGCTTGAATTGACGAGCGCTCACACTCGCCTCGCTCGTTCGAGATGACAGACAGCTTTCGTATTTCTCTTGTCTCTTGATAAGCATGAATCATGTATATTTGCAGGAAACAAAAACAAGTAAAAGCATGACACAAGAACAACTGAAGGAGTTAAAAGCCGGTGTTGCGGCTTTGGGAGGTTATCTTTGACTACGCCCGGCGAAAAGAAGAAATCAAGCAATTAGAAGAAAAAACCACGCAAGCAGGCTTTTGGGACACCCCCGATGAAGCGCAAAAAACGATGCAGCACATCAAGCGGCTCAAAGGGTGGGTCGTTCCCTACGAAGCGCTGCTGCGTAAAGTAGAGGATCTGGAGGTGCTTTACGAGTTCCTGGAGTTAGGCGAGGGCAACGAAACCGAGGTCGAACAAGCCTACCAAGAAGCGATGCGCATGCTCGAAGACCTGGAGCTCAAGCGCATGCTCGGGCGCGAAGAAGACGCACTCAGTGCCATCGTGGAGATCAACCCCGGTGCCGGCGGTACCGAAAGCCAGGACTGGGCTTCTATGCTGCTGCGCATGTATATCATGTGGGCAGAGAAGCACGGCTATAAGGTACATGAGCTCAACTACCAAGCCGGCGAAGTGGCCGGTATCAAGTCTGCTTCCATAGAAGTAGAAGGTGATTTTGCATACGGCTACTTAAAGTCAGAAATAGGTGTGCACCGTTTGGTGCGTGTTTCGCCCTTCGATGCCAGTGGGCGCCGGCATACCTCATTTGCCTCTGTCTTTGTGTATCCGGTCGTGGACGACAGCATAGAAATAGAGATCAACCCTGCCGACCTGGAGTGGGACACTTTCCGTTCTGGTGGTAAAGGGGGGCAAAACGTAAACAAAGTGGAAACGGCCGTACGCGTCCGCCATATCCCCTCCGGCATTGTGGTGGAATGCCAGCAGGAGCGCTCGCAGCACCAAAACCGGGAAAAAGCACTGCAGATGTTACGCTCGCGCCTCTATCAACTGGAATTACAAAAGCGTGAAGAAGAGCGTGCCAAGATAGAAAGCACCAAAAAGAAAATTGAATGGGGCTCGCAGATTCGCAATTATGTATTGCACCCCTATAAGTTGGTCAAAGACCTGCGCACAGGCGTAGAGACCAGCGACGTGCAGTCTGTCTTGGATGGCGAGCTGGACGACTTCATCAAGGCTTACCTTCTGCAGGAGAGTGCTACCGACAGCACCTCTTGAAAAAAGCATCGCTTTTTCTTATTGCTGAACCGCCATAGCCTCTATGGCGGTTTCTTTTGTCTTTAGGTTTTTTGTAATATTAAGCCGCCAAAATGCAACGTTCCCCTTTTTCTTTATAAAAAAGGTTGAAGCAAGAAACACACACATAACATTAAACAAATCCAATAACAATGAAGCACTTTCAACGAATGAATACCATAGCAGGCTGGCTCATTTTTCTTATAGCCACCACGGTCTATTGGTTGACCCTGGAACCCACTGCCAGCTTCTGGGATTGTGGTGAATTTATTGCCTGCTCTTATAAGCTGGAAGTTCCCCACCCACCCGGTGCCCCTTTCTTTCTGCTTTTCAATCGCCTGTTTTCGTTTCTGGCAGCCGGCGACGTATATAAGGTTGCTTACTTTATCAACCTGAGCTCCGCACTTGCCAGCGGCTTCACCATTCTCTTTCTTTTTTGGAGCATCGGCATGCTGGCGCTTAAACTCTTGCCCGCCGGACGCCAAAAGTCGCCTACTCCGGCCGACACCCTGCTTATCCTGGGAGCGTCAGGCATTGGTGCGCTGGCTTATACTTTTAGTGACTCCTTTTGGTTCTCTGCCGTAGAGGCAGAAGTCTATGCCATGTCTTCCTTCTTCACTGCCTTTGTGATTTGGGCAATGCTCAAATGGGAACAAACCGAAGACCCTCAAAAGGCACAACGCTGGCTATTGCTCATTGCCTATATGGTAGGTCTTTCCATAGGTGTACACATCTTGAACTTGGTGTGCCTGCCGGCGCTCGCACTTATTTACTACTACAAGAAACAGCAAGAAAAACAAGCCCGGCCTACTTTCTGGGGCGCAGTATGGGCAATGGCTATTGGCGGTGCCATTATCTTGGCTATTATCGTTTTCATCATTCCGGGGCTGCCCGAACTTGCCGGAAAATTTGAAATATTCTTTGTAAACTCCTTGAATCTGCCTTTCAACAGCGGTTTAATCTTCTTCAGCCTTCTGTTGTTAGGGGGGCTGATTTGGGGGCTGGTCTTTAGCTTCCGCAAACAAAAACACGCCCTCCACCTGGCACTGCTCATGCTTACACTCGTCTTGATAGGTTACGGCTCTTACGGTATCGTATTGATACGGGCGCAATTCAACCCGCCTATCAACGAAAACGACCCCAGCGATGCCATACGCATTGTTTCTTACTTGAAACGCGAGCAGTACGGCGATCGCCCCTTGCTCTATGGACCTGTGTTTACAGCCCGCCCTGTTCGCAGTGAGAAGGCAGCTCCCCTTTACCGCAAGGATGAAGCGAAAGGCAAATATGTGATTTACGACTACAAAGAGACCTATACCTATGATAAAAACATGCTTTTTCCGCGCATATACAGCCGTGAGGGCAGTCATGTGCGCATGTACCGCCAGATATTAGGCTTGCGGGAAGGCGAAGAGCCCACTTTTGCCGACAATATTGCTTTCTTGCTAAAGCACCAAATCGGCCACATGTATTTCCGCTATTTTATGTGGAATTTTGCAGGCAGGGAGAGCGACATTCAAAATGCCGGCTTCTTGGCACCTTGGGACAGCGACAAGGACTTGCCGGAATTGCTGGCAAAAAACAAAGCCCGTAACCAATACTACAGCCTGCCTCTTCTATTAGGCCTCTTGGGCTTGTTCTTTGTATATGCCCGCAACCGTCAAGTGTTTTACTTTACCCTTCTGCTTTTCTTCTTCATGGGCATTGCCTTGGTGCTTTATCTTAATTCCCCGCCCATCGAACCCCGCGAACGTGACTATATTTATGTAGGCTCTTTCTACGCTTTTGCCATGTGGATAGGCTTCGGCGTGATGGCCTTAGCCGATTTGATTAATGGTCTTGTAAAAAACAAACAGCTGCAAGCTGCTTTGGCTACTGCTCTGTGCCTGCCTGTGCCGGGCATCATGGTAGCCGAAGGCTGGGACGACCACGACCGCTCAGACCGCTACTTCCAAGTGGATATGGCAAAGAATATTCTCAACTCTTGCGCACCCAATGCCATCTTATTTACAGCGGGCGACAACGACACCTTCCCGCTGTGGTATGTGCAGGAAGTGGAAGGATTCCGCACCGACGTGCGTGTATGTAACCTGAGCTTGTTCGCTACTGACTGGTATATTTCGCAGATGAAGCGGCAGGTGTATGAATCTACCCCTCTGCCTATCTCGCTTGAAGAAAAAGACTTTGCTGCCGGTGTCAACGAACAAGTGGTGGTCATGAAAGCCCCGCAGCTTGGCAGTACACAAGCCGAAGCGCTATATCAAAAAGGTGTTGACTTAAATACATTCTTTAAGCTATTGCAGGAGAACCATCCGGTGGTGCGTGTGCCCAATCCGGAGTATGGCAACGCCATTGCCATCTTACCTTCTCAAAAGGTGTACTTGAAGTTAAACATAGACCCCGGCAAAGTGCAGTCTTGGCTGCCCAAAGACAAGGCGCAGAACCTTCCCGGCCACATGGAATGGACCTTGCCCATTGAGCAGTTCTTTAAGAACAGCCTGGCTGTACTGAATGTCGTAGCCACGAACAATGCCAACGGATGGGAACGCCCCATCTACTTTGCCCCCACTCTGGGCAGCACCGACTACATGGGCTTGGAGCCCTACCTGCAGGCCGAAGGCTTTGCTTACCGCCTTACCCCCATCAAGCTGGGAGGGGCCGGCGACATATTCGTGAACACCGATATCATGTATGAAAACATGATGAAAAAGATGTTCTGGCGAAACCTTGATCGCCCTGACATACACTACAATGAAGACTATCGTCGCTTTGTGCTCATTGCCCGCAATGCTTTTGCCCGCCTGGCAGAGCAGCTGATTATGGAGGGCAAGAAAGACAAAGCAAAAAAGGCGTTACTCGAAAGCCTGCGCTTGATGCCCGACGCCTCTATTCCCTACGACGTGTATTCCGTTCAGTATATTCAGCTGCTCTTGCTGGTGGATGAAACCGCTAAAGCCAAAGAAATGGCAGAAGTTATGGCAAGAAGGGCCAAAGAGGAAATAGAGTATGCGCTGCGACAGCAGGACCTTTACTCACGCAACCTCATGGCAAACTTGTACACACTCAACCATATCGTGCAGGTGTTTGAGCAGTATCAGCTGCCCGAAGCCGCTCAATACAAACAGTGGCTTCAAAAATATGAAGGATTGTTGCAATAGCCATAAATGCAAATGAAACAACAAAAGCGGGGCGTTTGATTGCCCCGCTTTTTATTTTTTGTACCCACAGCTACTCAAGCGCCCCTCTCAGGTCTCTACTATCTTGGTTTTCAGGCCTGCCCAGAAGTTACCTTCTTTTGCCTTGCCTACGATATAAACATCTTTTTCTACATTGCCCACCACAAACACTTGGGGCTTGCGCACCAGCTTACGCAATTCAAAAATCATTTCTTGAAACTGATCGACCATGTCCAGCTCTTCCTCTGTGTGCCAGTCTTGCGGCACGGCTACCGGATAGAAAAAAGCATCGAACGAACGCTCCTCTATAGGCACTCCGGGGGCAAGCGCCAATATTTCGCGTACCTCTTCTTTGGAAAGCGGTCCTTCACTCTTTTCCACCAACCAATAAAAGCCTTCAAAAGGCTCATCGGTTTCGCTCGGGTATAACAGATTGGCAGAGATGGCATCCAGGCGTAGAGCCACTTCAGCTGCTTTGTCTTCTTCTTGCATCATAGACTCTTCTTTGCTCGTTTTTTAGTGCGCAATATTATAAAACATACGAATATACATACCACTATGTTAGGTATGCAAGCATAAGTTACTTTTTAAATTTCACACCACCCGCTTTTAGCAATATAAAAAACTTAAAAGTTGTATAGTACAATTAAAAAATATCACTTTTTTTTAGTATGAATGAATACTTATTTTATATTTGCTTTGTATTTTCAGTAAAAACAAAACGTAATGTATTATGAAAAAATTAGTACTTAGCCTATTGGTCGGAGCCAGCAGCTTTGCGGCTTACGCCGGCGGCTTCCAAGTGGTGCTGCAAGGCGTTCGACAAACCAGCATGGGTAATGTAGCCACTGCGGTGCCCGATGCGGCCAGTATTTTCTTCAACCCCGGTGCTGTGGCTATGCTCGAGGGCAACGTGGTGTCGGCAGGGGTAAGCCCCATCATCTCGCGCATCTCTTACCTTGAAAATGAGCCTTACTATGCCGAAGCAAAAACCGATAACCCGGTATCGCTGCCCTTCTATCTTTATGCAGCTTTCGGCTTCGGTCCTGAAAATGAAAACGGCGTTAAACGCCTGAAAGCAGGTATCGGCGTATTCACGCCTTATGGTTCTACCGTAAAATGGGAAGACGGATGGCCTAAACAAACCTATCTGCGTGAGCTGTCGCTACGTGCTATCTACATTCAACCTACGGTTTCATTCATGATCAACGATTACATAGGCATTGGCGCCGGATTGGACGTAGTGCTGGGTAGCATCAACCTTAAGCGTGGCATCGCAGACCCTACTACCGGCAATTTTGCTGAGGTTGATTTCACAGGCACAGCCGAAACAGCCCTTGGCTATAACGTAGGCTTATTCGTGAAATCGCCCGATGGATTTTCGTTTGGCGTGAACTACCGCTCCAAAGTGATGTCGGAAGTAAAAGAAGGCGACGTAACCTTTGACCTGACAGGTACCAGCCAAACCTTCCAGCAGAGTGCACAGCTGCAAAACACCAAGTTCAGCTCTTCGCTGCCTCTGCCGGGCGTGCTTACTGTTGGCTTTGCTTACAGCAACGACAAGCTGACCGTAGCTACCGACCTGCGTTATACGCAATGGAGTGCCTACGAACAGCTGAAGTTTGAATTCCAAGATCCTGTCGGCGGAGCCACTGAATCAGTATCCAAGCGTAAGTACAAAGATGCCATTACAGTAGGCATTGGCGCCGAATATGGCGTAACCGATGCTTTGAAAGCACGTGTGGGTGCTTACTATGACTTCACCCCTGTGCCGGAAGGTTACATGACCGCCGAAACCCCCGATGCCAATGCATTGGGCTTAACTGCAGGCTTAGGCTACTCCTTGGGCAACCTGAATATCAATGCAGGCTTCTTATTTGTAAACAAAGAAAAGCGTAGCCAGTTGGCAGCTACCGATGCCAACACTATCAGTGGCACCTTCAAAACCCAAGCTTATATTCCTTCATTCGGTGTGTCTTACAATTTCTAAGCTGACAGTATCAAGACCTTAGATGCAAATCAAAACAAAGAAAACCATGAAAAAGAACATATTATACATAGCCATGGCTGCTGCCCTTGGCTTCACGGCCTGCCAGCCTGAGATAGAGTCGCCTATCAGTAAAGGCAGCGAAATCGACTTGACCAAATACGTAGCTGTGGGCAACTCGCTTACTGCCGGTTATATGGACGGAGGCGTGTACAATGAAGGGATTGAGGCCTCTTATCCCAACTTGATTGCCAAGCAATTCAAGCTGGTAGGCGGTGGCGACTTTGTGCAAGCCTACTTCCCCGAAGGACAGGAAAATGGCAGTGGTTACTTTAAAGTAACCGGTTTCGACAGCAACGGTGTGCCAATCGTAGAAACCGAAACCAACAACCTGGCTGTTACCGGCCAAACTTTACCCGGCGGTGCTGCTCAGTTAACAGCTTACAGCGGTCCCCTGCCTAACAACTTGGGCATTCCGGGCATTGCTGTAGCCAACTTGCAAGACCCTCTGTATAGCCAAGGAAACCCTTATTTTGAACGCTTAAAGTCAGGCAATCCCACCAGTTACATAGACATGGTAGGTGAGGCAGCCCCCACTTTCTTCACCTGCTGGATGGGCAACAACGACGTATTGGGCTTTGTTACCAGTGGTGGCACCTCCCCTATTACCGATGCCGCTACCTTCCAAACCAACTATCAAGCTCTTATTGACAAGCTCACCGAAAATGGGGCAAAAGGCGTTATAGCCAACATTCCCAATGTTACTTCCATTCCTTATGTATATGCACCCAATGCTTTGGTTGCCCAACAAGCCGGAGGCAGCTTCCCTGTTATTCCGCTGGACGCAACCACTGCCGCACAGCTTAACGGTGCTTATCAGTTGGCCGGCTATTCTGATCCCGGTTTTCAAGCAGGTAATAACTACCCCGTCATTGTAGTAGATGACCCTGCTACTGCCAGTGTAATTGAAGTGCGTCAGATGGACCCCAATCAAGACCTGCTGCTGTATCACTTCCTGAACCCTGCCAACCCTACCGGGCATGCAGGCGAAATAGCCACCGGACGCGGCTGGATGACCGATACCAATAGCGACAACATCCCCGACACTCCCACCCCTATTGCTGACCGGGATGTGTTGGACTATGCTGAGCTGGTAGAAGCAATTACCGCCGTAGTTACCTTCAACACCATTATTCAACAAGTGGCTGATGCTGCAGGCATTCCTGTGATTGATACGGATCCTTATTTGTTGCAAGTATTGAGCGGACAAGGCATTGAAGGTGTGCAGGTAGATGGCACGCCTTTCAGTGGTGGTTTCTTCTCTATTGACCAAGTGCACCCCACTCCCAAAGGCTATGCCATCATGGCAAATATTTTCTTGCGTCATATCAACAAGGCATATAATGCCAATATCCCGTTGATTGATATCAACGCCCTGAACCCCAGAGGGGTCAAATTTCCTTAATTCTTGACACCATACCGTCAAGCTTTCGGACCTGCCCTTAGGGCAGGTTTTTTTGTTATATATGCCACCCAATATCGCAACATGGTATAATATTTGACGCATATGAGGATGTGTTTAAACTAAAATTTTTGTCTTATGAAAAGAACGAATGTAATCCTGCTGAATTTGTTAGTCGCAGTCGGTGTAGTGTTTTTAAGCTCCTGCAAAAAGAAGGACCCTGCTGCACCTCTACCGACCATTGATTTTACCAGCACACCGGACGCCTCTTATGCCTTTAACTCCGGTACCAGCTTCAAGTTAGGGGTTAAAATCTATGCCCCGGAAAAACTCAAGTTGGTCAACGTGGAATTGATTATTACCGGCTTACCTACTCAAAACCTTGAAAACTTCCCCAAGAAAAGCGGTTTCACCGAGAACAACACTACCTACGAAGCTACTTTGGATATTCCCGTTTCTGACAACTGGACCGCAGACACAGAAGTAGAAGTGCGCGTGAGTGCCAAAGACAAAGGTGCTAATGGTGGACGCACCATGGAACGCTCTTTCTTCTTTACTGTCGGGAAGCCCGGCAGTGGACGGGTAGAAGCCGTAGATATTGGCGCCGGTGGTTCTGCTCCAACCATAAGTGCAATAGTAGAAGTTAAGTTAGGTGACCAGGGAGCCAGCGAAGGCAGCTACCTGCGTACCGATAACGAAACCGTATATACCACTTCACAAGTGGATGCTCTTAACGCTACCGATGCCGCCAAGATAGACATTACCCTTGGACAAAGCACCGGTGGCAGCGTAGGCGCCGGCAAGATTGTCTTAATATCCCCCGCTTTGCGTGCTTCTGATGACGACGCCGCCTTGTTCGGCACCAACTTCAACTTCGGCTCTGCCGGTTCCAATGCAACATCAAGCACAGACACCTACTTTGCCACCACCACCCTGGACCCTGCCAATGCCACTGCCGACGATGTGGATGAATTGGGCATCAGCAGCAGCCAAGCCTACATGGTCATTACTCAAGGCAACACCTATGCCTTTATCAATGACATGGGTAAGAAAGGTGTAATAAAAGTAAAAAGCATTCAAAATTCAGGCTCAGGTAAGAGCGTAACTCTTGAATATGTAGTGCAGAAATAAGCACACATTCACAAGCTAAAAAGAGGGACTTTTAAAAGTCCCTCTTTTTTTATCCCCCCGGAAAAGTGCCGGTACACTTCCTCCCCTTCTGTCGTTATTTTGAGCGAAACGCAGCTTGGCGTTTCGAGTCTCACGCAGTGAGGCAAGAAGTCTCATCCTTCCAAACTACAGGAGGCAAAAGAGATTTCTTGCTTGCGCTCGAAAAAGCAAAAAGACAAAAGGGGAACGCTCGAAAAGACAAAAGGAATACTTGAAATAACAAAGTGAGATGCTCGCTAACAAAGCAAGGAAAGCAACTGTACAAATACAGCTTATCATTTCGAACGGAGCGCAGCGTAGTGAGAAATCTCTTCAAACCAAGCTACAAGCGGCAAAAAAGATTTCTCGCCTACGCTCGAAATGAAAAGGGACAAGACTCAAAGAAGCCAATGCCAAAAGCCGCTGTATCTGCCACCCGGCACCGGAGCATAAACCAAGCACACGCCTGCAACACTTGCCCTACAGCTTCTCGCCAAAAGCCAAGTCGCCGGCATCACCCAAGCCCGGTACTATGTAAGCTTTTTGATTGAGCGCGGGGTCGATGTCAGCTACCCAACAACGGGCAGAAGGCAGCTGCTGCTGTACATACTCTATACCTTGACGCGCCGCAATTACCGATACAATGTGTAGTGCCTGAGGCTCGCCCCCTTTTGCCGCCAACGCCCGGTAGGCTGTTACAATAGACTTTCCGCTTGCCAGCATAGGGTCTATCAGAATGAGTGTACGCCCCTCGAGGGCAGGCGTAGTAGTATAGAATTGCTCAATCTCAACGCCTTCTGCTCCACCGGCTTCGCTACCTTCTTTCCTGTACTCGCCCACAAAAGCTGTATCGGCTTCGGGAAACATGCGGCGGAATCCTTCATAAAGCGGAATGGCTGCTCTTAAAATAACGCCTAAAACAGGCGCATCAGGCAAGCGGTAATGCTCTTTGGTGCCAAGGGGCGTTTTGACAGTGGCTTGTTCGTAGTTGAGTTGTTTGGATAATTCATAAGCCAGCAAAAAACCTAAGCGTTCCATACTGTCCCAGAAGAGGCGCCTGTCCTTCTGCCTTTCTACCGAGCGCAGGTCGGTTAAATAATGATGGGCAATGGACGCTTGTTCACTCAATACAAATAGTTTCGACATGCTTAAAACGGTTGTAACGATTCAAGAAGCCTGCAAGACTGTGCAAAGCTACTAAAGCTGCTTGAGCTCTTCAATATTTCTTTCCAAACGATACACTTTTTTCTCAAGTGCTTCCACCTTGCCCTCGAGGTCTATTTCATGATGCTTATCGGCCGACAGGTCCACGCCTATAAAAAAGACATGCTCTATCTCTTGATTGATATTGCGCGCAGCCACGGCTGTTAAGCGCACATACTTATATTGAAAATCTTGGGCAGCCATCAACACATCGCCGGTGACTACTTCGTCCTGTTCCAGGCGGCGGGTGAGGTCTTCGAAGTCGAGGCGTCCCAAAATCAACTCATCAATATGGGCATGTAATGCCTGCTCGCGTTCAATGCCCAGCAAGCGACAGGTATATTCGTTGATGTCCAAAATATGAAAATGCTTGTCTGTTTCTATGCTGATGCAAGCACGCTCAAAAGCCACTTGCTTGGCGCTCAGCTCCTGTTGCGAGCGCATCATGCGTTGTGTACTTTGCACCTTACCTGTGATGTCGGTGGCAATACACAATACTTTTTTGAACTCCCCTTTGTCATTATGAATAGGGAAGAGCTGCGCACGCATCCAGAAAGGGCTTCCGTCCTTTTTGGAACGCTTAAGCTCTTTTTCCAGGTAAATGCCACTGCTCAACTGCGACCACAGCAAGTTGAACTCGCCCGGATCGGCATCAGCCGGGGCATACATCATGCGTGATTTGCCCAATATCTCTTCTTTGCTGAAGCCTGTCACTTCACAAAAACGGTCGTTCACATATATAAAATTGCCTGCGCTATCGAACTCCATGACGATGGCTTTTTCCCGTATGGCATCCAGCAAACTGCGGTACTCCTTGCTTTCGTATTTAAGCTTTCTGACTTCGCCTGCCAGACGGTCAATTTCATTTTGAAGCTCTTCTTCCTGCAGGCGCATTTGTTCAGTCATCAGGCGCGACTCTTCAAGCAAACGGCGTGTCTGCTCCGCACTTTTGAGAGACAGAAGCGTGGACCCAATATCGCTGGCCAGCTCTTCTATGAAACGGCGCTCTTTTTCACCAAAAGGATGAAAAGAAGCCAGCTCCAATACGCCCAACGTTTGTCCACGTGCTTTCAGGGGAACAATCAAAAGCGAACGCGGCTTTTCGCTGCCCATGCCACCACTAATTTCCACATACTGTTCCGGCACCTTGAGCAAATAAATGGTATTACCTTCCACCCAGCATTGCCCCACCAAACCTTCGCCCTTGCCTACTTCTTTTTTTACCAACCGTTTGCGGTCAAAAGCATAAAAGGCAGTCAGTGCCAAATGTGTTTCTTCTTCGTCTTCTTCTGCTTTCAGGACAAAAAGGGCAGCCTGCTGAGCCCCCACATAGCCGACCAGCTCGCGCATCAGCTCATCATACATTGCTTGCACGTCATCGGTATGGCGCAAAATTTCGGCGAAAAGATTCAGCCCTTCGGTTATCCAGCTCCGGTCGCGCTCTTCTTGTGCCACCTCAATCAATGCTTGACGCATTTTTTTCAAAGAAGAAGCCACCTCACCATCGGGCAAGCCTTCCAGCTCTGCTTCCAAATGTCCTTGTGCCACTTCTTCGGCAAAATGCCGGATGATTTGCATATTTTCCCGTATCTGACCGCCATCCACACATAGCTTTCCCAATTCATCTTGTGAAACAGGCACAGACTCCGGAACATTGGTTTGGGCCAATTCACCAAAGAAATGATGCAGGCGGCGCAAACCGGAAGACAGTCGCATATAAGCCCAACGGCTTCCCAGCAACATCAATACAAAAAGAATGATAAGCACGGCAAAGCCTTCGATGAGCATCAATAGGCGGTTGCGCGCTATCAAATCGCGCGACAGGCGCATTTGCCCGTCAAAGTTCAACAATAAGCGCTCTATTTCTGCCTGCACCTTGTCACTGACAGGTGCCACTTTGCTTTCAAACTCTTGCTGAAGGGGATTGTTGCCGGTAAGGCTGCCCGTCTCTAAGGGGGCATCAAACAAACCGCCTTCGGTCCAATCCGGTGAGACCTCTTCAGGCAGGCTGCCGGTAAGCGTATCTTCCTGCTGCGGCACAGCCGCCGTGAGCGAGTCGGTAGCCAAGGGGGCATCGAACAGGCTGGGCGTGTTTGCTTCCTGCTGTATTTCGCTTATTGCCTGCTCATACATTTCACGCTCACTCTCAAAGGCTTTGTCTATTTTGTGTTTCTTGATAAAAGTCAGCTGTTGGATTTGCAGCTTTTGCAGGCTGATAATCACATCTTGAAGCAAGGTGCGGTCATCTACGCTATGCCAAAGCTGCTCTTTATGACGCAGGCTGTCAATATAGGGCTGCAGCTCGTATTTCCACAGACGGTTGTGCTCCAGCTCGTACTTTTCATCGTCGAACAAGATACGAAACAAAGTGGCTTGGTTGGTGCGTTCGACCAACTGACTCACCGAAAGCAAGTATCGTTGCGAAGGATACAACACCTCTTCTATGTAGGCATGTTCTTCTTCTGTGTCTTGCCACAACAGCCAGGATGACCATACGGCAAACATCACCAAAAGAGTAGCCGCTGCCGTGCTATAGAACATGCGTCTGCGAATAATAGAAGGGAATTGAGTCTGAACCGCCTTGCCTTTCATAAAAATACTTTGAAAAAACTGCACATACTTATTTCAAAAATAATAATTATTTTCAATTTATTGCATTCAAAAAAAGAGCACACATGCACACACGACTTTATAAGGAATCGCTTAGCCTGCATACCGATTTGTATCAAATCACCATGGCATATGGCTATTGGAAAAGCGGTAAGGCAGAACAAGAAGCGATTTTTCATCTCTATTTCCGAAAACACCCCTTTCAAGGCGGCTTTACGGTAGCTTGTGGTTTGGAAGATGCGATCGACTATCTGCAGCATTTTTCTTTCACGGAAGAAGACCTGAGTTATTTGAGCAGCCTTAGCGGCAACGACGGCAAACCGCTGTTCGAAACGGCTTTTTTGGATTTCCTGCGAAACAGCCGTTTCCGGTGCGACGTGATGGCAGTGCCCGAAGGCAGCGTGGTCTTTCCCAACGAGCCCTTGTTGCGCATACAAGGTCCTTTGTGGCAGTGCCAAATTTTGGAAACGCCCCTGCTCAATATCATGAATTTTCAAACACTTATAGCCACTAAAGCGGCACGCATACGCTTGGCAGCCCAACAGGACCCCGTCCTGGAATTTGGCTTGCGGCGGGCACAAGGCATCGACGGGGGCTTTTCTGCCTCACGCGCTGCTTATATCGGCGGGTGCGACGGCACTTCCAATGTGTTGGCAGGCAAGTTGCTGGGCATTCCGGTCAAGGGAACACACGCCCACAGCTGGGTCATGTCTTTCGACAGCGAAGAAGAAGCATTTGAAGCTTATGCACAAGCCATGCCCAACAACTGTATCCTGCTGGTCGACACCTACAATACCTTGGAAGGAGTAAAAAAAGCCATCCGGGTAGGGCAGCAGTTGCGTGCCCGTGGATACGAACTGGCCGGCATACGGCTTGACTCCGGCGATTTGGCTTACTTGAGCATCGAAGCACGTAAGCTATTGGATGAAGCAGGCTTTCACAATACCAAGATTGTAGCCAGCAATGACTTGGACGAGCATATTGTCGAAAGCCTCAAGCAGCAAGGTGCCCGTATCGACATATGGGGCATAGGCACCAAGCTGGTAACTGCCTTTGACCAACCGGCCCTCGGCGGTGTGTACAAAATAGCCGCTTTGAAAAGCCTGCAAAATGGTGAGTGGGAATATAAAATCAAATTATCGGAACAAAGCATCAAGGTATCGGTGCCCGGTAAGCTGCAAGTCAGACGTTTTTATGACAGTTCGCGCGGGCTTTATGTAGGTGATATGATTTACAACGAACTCAATCCGCCGGAAGGCAACAGCTTCACCATTGTGGACCCGCAAGACCCCATTCGCCGCAAACGCCTTTCGGCAGAAGCTTTTGTGCATAAAGAACTGCTGGTGCCGGTTTTCGAGAAGGGACAACTGATATACCCCTTGCCCGGCTTGGAAGACATTCGCCAACACCGGCAAGAAGAGCTGTCCAAGCTGCACAGCAGCATCAAACGTTTTGTAAACCCGCACCTTTACCCTGCCGGTTTGGAAAAGGGATTGTACCGTTTGCGCGAAGACTTGATAGAGCAACTGCGTCCACAATAGGCAGAACCATCTGCATGCCTGCTTTGTTTAATTTCATTAAGCAAGCTGCTTTCTGTACTTTTGTGGAATTCAAACCGAAGAAATCACAGCTATGAGTGTACAACTTGACATTGCCGATTTGCAAACGTGGCTACCGCACCAAAGCCCACTGGTGATTGCCGGACCGTGTAGCGCCGAAACAGAAGAGCAACTTCTTGAAACCTGCCTGAAACTAAAAGAGACGGGCGTGCATGCCTTGCGGGCAGGCATATGGAAGCCGCGTACCCGTCCGGGCTCTTTTGAAGGGCACGGCGCCAAAGCCTTGCCTTGGGTGCAAGCTGTAAAACAAACAACCGGTTTGCCTTTTTGTATAGAGGTGGCTTCGCCGCAGCATATAGAACTTGCCCTCAAGCATGAGGTAGATGTTTTGTGGATAGGGGCACGCACCACCGTTAACCCTTTCAATGTGCAGGATATAGCCGACGCCCTGCGTGGCGTCGATGTGCCGGTGATGATAAAAAACCCCGTAAACCCCGATTTAAAACTATGGTTGGGCGCCATCGAGCGCTTGCATCAAGCAGGCATTCGCAAGATGGCCGTCATCCATCGTGGCTTTTCTACTTATGAAGAAAGCAAATACCGGAACCCGCCCATGTGGCAAATCCCCATTGAGCTGAAGCGCCTGCTGCCCAACATGCCGCTCATTTGTGACCCGAGCCACATAGCCGGGCGGCGCGACCTGCTCTTGCGTATTGTGCAAAAGGCTTTGGACCTGAACTATGAGGGCATCATGATTGAGGTGCACCGCAACCCGCAAGAAGCTTGGAGCGATGCAGCCCAGCAAATCACCCCCGAAGCCTTAGGCGAGATGCTGCAGCGGCTTGAGTTGCGCCACCCCAACATAGAAGACCCATTGGATGCCAATATTTTGGATACCTTACGCCAAAAAATCGACAATATAGACCACGAAATTGTGGAGCTGCTTGCCAAACGCATGAATATCGTAGAGCAAATTGGCGAGTACAAAAAAGAGAAAGGCATTACCATTTTCCAGCTTGAGCGCTGGAACCAGGTATTTCGCACCCGCTCGGAATGGGCACAACAACACGCCCTGAATGCCGAGCTGATAGCTGAAATATATAAGCTGATTCATGTGGAGTCTATCCGCATACAGACCGAGGTAATGCAAAATCAGGCGCAGCCCAAAGACCAAACACAAGGATGAACCCGCTGAATTTGCCTCCTGCTTACCCAATTGTTGTGGAGGGCAACATCGCCGACAGCCTGTCGCTTTTTTTAAGCCGGCAGCACTATTCACAGTTATTTGTGCTTTGCGACACGCACACGCAACAGCACTGCTACCCCCTTTTGCAGGCAAGTTTACCTGCCCACCATTTGATAAGCATTCCGGCGGGCGAAGCACACAAAACACTCGATACCTGCCGGCAAATATGGGAACAACTGACTGCCCATGCCGCCGATCGCTCTGCCTTGCTTATAAACTTGGGCGGCGGTGTTTTGTGTGATATGGGCGGCTTTTGTGCTGCTACTTACAAACGGGGCATTCGTTTTATTCACTGCCCCACTACCCTGTTGTCACAGCTGGATGCCAGCATTGGGGGGAAGTTGGGTGTTGATTTCATGGGCTTGAAAAACCATATTGGAGTATTTCAGGACCCTTTGGCTGTGTTCATAGGCACCGTTTTCTTGCAGACCCTTCCTTCAAGGGAAATCACTGCCGGCTTTGCCGAGCACATCAAACATCTGTTGATTGCCGACGAAGCGGGATGGCAGGAGCTGCTGCAAGCCGATAGCTTGCCCATTCACCCGGCCACCATCGCGCGTTCGCTTGGTATCAAGGCCGGCATTGTGGCAGCCGACCCACACGAAAAAGGATTACGCAAAGCACTGAACTTCGGGCATACCATAGGGCATGCACTGGAAAGCTACTTCTTGCAAAGCCGGCAGGCACTGCTGCATGGCGAAGCGGTAGCCTTAGGTATAAAGGCAGAAGCGTATATCAGCCTTCAAAGGGGCTATATTCAGCCCGGCGAGTACCGGCAAATAGCTGCGCTGATTGATGCCCACTACCCCGCCGTTACGCTCAATAAGGAAGATATGAAAGCAATTGCCACTCTTTGTGTGCAAGACAAAAAAAACGAAGGCGGCAAAATCCTTTGCACACTATTGGGGGACATAGGAAAGGTGCGTATCAACGAAGCGGTATCGAAAGAAGAGATAGAACAGGCTTTGCTACAAATCAATGTTCCCGTTCAAATACATGGCAACCATGAGTAAAAAAACAACCCTAAAAGCCTCCATCGGGCGCGAACACTACCGGGTAAAGCTGCAAGCGCGTCAGCATTCATTTTTGGCCGATGAGCCTTTGGAAGCCGGTGGTGCCGACAGTGGGCCTGCCCCCGACGAATACATACTTGCCGCTTTAGCCAGCTGCACAGCAGCTACCTTGCGCATGTACGCCGACCGGAAAGGATTCGACTTGGAATCGGTAGAGTTGGAGCTTTCATTGGAAGTAGTGCCCGGAACGCCTCCCATTACGCATATCAAACGCTTGATTCAGCTCCATGGTCATTTGGATGCAGCGCAGCGCCAACGTTTACTGGAAATAGCCAACAAATGCCCGGTGCACCGCATCTTAAGCAATCCTATTGACATTCACACCGAGCTCCTGTAAAAGGAGCGGGCAAGCCTGTAAGCCGGGTTCTGTTCCCTTCCTTTGCGGAAGGGCGCTTACCATTTATCTGGGCTTGGCATTGCTGCCAAGCTCAAACGACCTACCCGCCGGCGTCGGGCGAGCCACCCTTAGCACCGCATATGATATGAAGGTGCTTGCCGGCCTATTTGGTCTTTCGGCGCGTAAGGTTTACCGTGCCTCCGCGTGTCACCACCGGAGCGGTGGGCTCTTACCCCACCTTTTCACCCTTGCCTGTGCGCCGCTAATGCGGACGCCATCGGCGGTTTGTTTTCTGTGGCACTGTCTGTCCCCTGCCCTTTGAGAGGCAGGAGCCTTCCCGTTAGGAAGTACGCTGCTCTATGCCGCCCGGACTTTCCTCTGCTTGTGCCTTACGCCAAGCAGCGGTAAGCCAGCTTGCCCGGTGTTTGAAACACCCACCGGTAATATGAAAGTTCCCAGGGGTGCACATATTTTCATCATCATTTGAAAGCCATAGCCAAAATAGCTTCCCCTTCTTTGTGTTCCCCCCAAATGTCGATATAGTTCAGTACTACACACAGCGGATAAATCAACAGGTAGTAGAAGGGCAGTAAGAAAGCCGCTTTCTTTGTGCGGTTCAGCCACTGCATGGGGTACTTGACCGACAGGCGCCAGGACCACACTCCCGCTTTGGCATACACATAACGTGCTTTGATGTGCCGGAAGCCGGCCGCTTTCAGTTTAGTGCATAGTTCTTCCTTGCTGTACCCGGCACGCACCTGCTCTTCGCAAAAAGGTTTGTTGCCTTTTCCTTCCCGTAAAGACATCAGCGAAGGCACATATACCAACAACATGCCCTCATGGCGCAAAGAGGTATAAAAGTTTTGCAGCACCAAGGCATCGTTTTCAATATATTCGAGGATATCGATTGCCAAAATCAGGTCAAAAGCATCGGGTTGCGAGAAAGTAAGCAGGTCTGCAGTTTTAAAATACAGATTGGGGTGCTTCTCGCACTTGAAAAGCCGGTTGTTTTTGCAAATGTCGGCTATGTTGATGTCCACTGCCAACACGTTCCACTCTTTGCATCGGCTTGCCAGGTAGTAGGCGTGCTGTCCTAAGCCGGCGCCCGCATCCAAAATATGTTGGGGGGTTCCTTTGCGGTGCTTCGCCCATTGGCGGATGGCACGACGCACATACCACACACGCAGCAGCAGCAAGCGCAACAGCGCAAACAACAGCTTTCGTAAGATGGGGCGGTGTTGAAAGTGGTTGCTAATTTGTTGTTTTACCGGATTGTAGCGCATGACTTACTCCTCCTCGTCCGGACCGTCCAGGTCATCTAACTTTTTATAGGCATCTAAGCCATAGTCTTTGTCTTCCGGGGGAATTTCAATGTCTTTTAAAAGCTTTTCTATTTTTTCGGCCTGCTCCAAGGTGTCGTCCAAAAGGAAGCGCAACTCGGGCATAATGCGTATTTGCTTGCCAATACGCAAAGCCAGCTGGTGGCGTATCCATTTGGCTTGTTCTTGAATATCGGCTAAAACACTTTGCTTGTCCTGAGTAGCGTAAATGCTCAGATAGATTTTGGCAATTGAAAGGTCGGCAGTTACTTCGGCATGTGTAACGGTAATGAGGGCTTTGGGTAAGACGCCTTTGGTGTCGCTTTGGAAGATATTCGCAATTTCCTCTTGAATGAGGTGAGCCACGCGGCGCTGTCTTCTCGTATTCATCTTGTCTAAGTCGTTCTTTTTGAAACAGCTAAGCTATTTTTTTGGCTTTTATGCTGTTGAGTCTTGCAAAGTTAAGACAAATTTTATTTCAATAAAAAAGCTTAATTTTCCGCAACATTTGCATATAAAACAACAACAGCCTTGCTAATCGTTCGGTTACTTAAAAACGACAGTGTTCTGCACTATCTTTTGCTCATCATTTTGTTTGCTGCGCTCCGGTTGTTGCTTTTTCTGCAGCACCCGCAAGCATTAAACGAAGAGATTGCTTTTATAGAAATAGGCAGGAGGCTGCAGGAAGGCGATGTGCTTTACAGAGACCTGTGGGTATCTACGTCGCCCCTGTCGGCCATGTGCTACTGGCTGTTGTCTTTCCTGGGGGATTTTCCTTTGCTGGCTTTTCGTCTTGCTGCTTCTCTCATTGGCCTGTGGGTTGTTTTGCGCTTCAACGCACTGTGTATGCAGCTGCACCTTTACAATCAGCGGCATGTGCTTGTTGGCTTTTTCATGGCGGTATTTTTTAATGCACATCCGGCTTTTTTGGTGCTCAGTCCCGAGCTGCTGGCCATGCCTGCTCTTATGTGGGTGATTTATTACAGCATTCGTCAAATAGACGAGGGCACACAGAAGAGCTACCTGCTTGAAGCCGGCTTTTTCATGAGCATAGTTTTGCTCATACACCTGCCCTATTGGTGGTTATTGGCAGCCTGCATTTTTGCTTACTTCCTGTATTCCAATGCCAATGCTACACAACAACTAAGCTTTGTGTTTACGGCCGGCATGCCCCTGCTGTTGGTCCTTCTTTTTTTCTATTGGACCGGCGACTTTAACAGTGTAGCCACGCATTGGTTGTTGCAAGCGCTTCAGGCTGCACGGAGTGTTTTTTTGGAAGAAAACGTGTTTTTATGGGGCATCCCCCTTCTTGTGCTTTTTGGTATTTTTCTCGTAGGCACCTGGCAAAGTCCGCAGTTCATCAACTATCAGGTGCGCGCCCAAATGACTCTTTTCTGGCTGGGCACGGCAGCCGGCTTGCTCTTCTGGTTCGGTGATTTTAAACAGTGGTACAATTTCTACCTGCCGCTCAGTGTGGTAGCCTTCTATGCCACCCACTACCTGTTGATAATCAAAAAGAAATGGATGCAAGAACTTTGTGCCTGGCTGCTCATTGGCTGGGGAGGCAGTCTGCTCTTTTTCGGCACCGCCAACAAGCCGGAAAAAACCTTGCCAACGATACCGGCGGCCGGCGCTTCGGCACGTGTGTGGGTCATTGGTTACGATTATGAATGGTACCGGCAATACCGGAGCGCTACACCTTTCTTCGATTATAAGCTAAGCCGGCGCTACCTGGACCAACTGAACCATTATGGGGCTTGTGAATACCTTGCGCAAACCATTTTACAATCGCCCCCTGCCTTTATTATCGACAGCATGCAGCGCTGGGAAGAAATAAGCCGGCAAATTCCTCTGTTAGGAGCGCACTATCGCCCCACACGCTTGCCCCATGTGTACCGGTACACACCCAAAGCAAACGGGGTCCCGCCTTTTCGAACTGCTGACTGAGCTCAGTCAATGCCTTGTTGTTCAATGACACCGGTCATTGGGTGAGGCGGACAAATCCCATAGCTTTGAGTATCGTAAATCCTAAAAGCACAACTACCATGAATCAGAAAGCCAAATACCGCCTCTTTGTCAGCTCGCTGGTGCTCATGCTTGTTTTGACTATCTTTTTGGTACTCTTCTTTGTGCTGGGTGCTGACTATGCCGGTGAGCTCACCTTAGGTGCACTGGTGTTTGTGTCCATTTACTTTATTGTACTGGCTGGCGTCTTAGGCGATGAAGATATGCCGCAATCATCCTCATCGCAATCGGCGCAGTAACCAATCGCAGCAACGCCGGTAAAGCAGGTATGCGGGCCGCCAATACCCTAAAGAAAGCAGCTTGCCTATTATCCGGGCAAAGGGAGACAAATGCCTGCGCAAGGCAGGAAAGCGCAAGACTTGTTCGAAGCCTTGCGCTGCTTTTTTGTCGCCTACATACGTAGCCAGGCGCCAATGATAAAAGGTGCGCCGTGCCAGTGCCCGGTATTCTTCTTCGGTTTGGCACAAACTCAGCGCTTTGTAAGTCACCTGCAAGGTGCTGCGCAAATGGGCATTGGGCGGTGGTGCATAGAAACCACTGCTGTGCGAAGTGCGTAGTTGCCGCTTCATGACCGTACAGGCATCTACAAACAAAAAAGAGGTACAGGAGGCCGCCCGTACCCAGAAGTCAAAATCTTCATAACTAAGTGTTTCATCATAGCCTTGCAAACGGTGCAGCAAAGCCGAACGCATGACCATGGTAGGCGTGCAAATAAAGGCACTGTGCAAAATGGCTGCTTTGACATTGCCGGAAGGCACCTGCACCTTGGCATGCTCGGCAGCATCTACCGGGTAGTGCGTGCCCAACACTTTGCCTTGCTCGTCTATATACCAAGCATTGGAAAAGCTCACACCGGCTTGGGGGTGCTGCTCCAGCACTCGCACATGCGCTTCTATGTGCGTGTTCAACAACACATCATCTGTAGAAAAATCGATAACATACTTCCCCTTTGCCCATCGCAAAGCATGATTGAATGCCCGGCAGTTGCCTTGTTTTTCCTCAAAAAAGAAAGTTCGAATTGCCCTTGGTTTACTGCCTTGTCTTGCGCACTCATGGTAGTATTCTTCCATCCACTCAATGATGCGCACCTTGGAAGCATCGTGGCTGGCGTCATCTACAATCAGTAATTCCACACAGGGGTGAGTCTGCCCCACCACCGACCACAGGGCTTGTTCCAAGTAAGGCGCATGATTATGACACAAAGCAATGACCGAAACTAAGGGCGCTTCCATAAGACATAAGCATAAAGAACCACTGCATATGCCACATGCTCAATAGCATATGCCATGGGCAATGCTGCTACTGCATACAGCTGATACAGCGAAGCTAAAGATAACAAATAAACCACAACCGAAAACAACTGCATCACCAAATAGGCCACCAATGCTTGCCTTGCCAGCAGCAGCAAAGCGCCCCAGCAGCTCAACATGCGGAAAAAGTCACCTGTCAGCTGCCAGTGAGCCCATGCAGCAGCACGCACAAAGGGCTCGTCATACAACAAACCAAGCCACCACGACCGGCTCCACCACAGCAGCACGACCATAGCCAAAAGCACGGGGGCTGCCACCCGCAGCTGGCGCACGGTATAAGCCCACGCTGTCTTTCCATCGGGCATTTCACAGGCCACCGGATAGTAAGCAGCTGCCAAGAATGCCAACAACATACCTATCAACAATTCCGACATGCGCACCAATGCCTGCCAATAGCCCGTATCAAGCATACCGAAGGTATTGACTGCCCACAGGCGCACTTCAAACGAAAGCAGCTTATCGAGCAACATGCCTACCAGCGCCAGCAGTATAAACTGCCAAAAGATGGCATACTCTTCATACAATGCCAACCACCATTTTTTTTGCAAGGGCGGAAAAGCAGGCACAGCCACAAGCAGCACCACCAATAACGGCAACCAGTAACTTACAGCCAGGGCGGTCAGCACAAAAGAAAGCTCGCCGAAGCGGCTTGCCCAATAAACAGCCAGGAAACTACACCCCGATAACAGTACGTTGGCAATTCCATACCATACGTATGACTTTGCCCACAGGAAGTATTGTAAAAAAAGCTGCAACAGAATGTAGGCCAGTATCGATGCCAAAATGCCGAAGTACTGCTGCGCGTCGAAGTTGAACAAATTGAGAAAATGCTGCAAAAAGAGTGTGGGAATGGCAATCACCACCAGAAAAAGAGCCACATCCCAAAAATGTGCTGCCAACCACAGCTCTGTGTTCAGTAGCTCCGGCTTTTTGCCGGCAATACTCAGCCACGCCCGGTGTACCCCTTCAACAGGCAAAAAAGACAAAAGCGCCACGAAGTTCAAGAAATGCATCAATACGGTGATGCCTTCTTCGCCGAAGGTGATGGCTATTTGTTTCGATATCAAAAAATTGAAAATAATTTTTGCCCCCAACGCAAGCAAAATCCAAAAATAGCGGTAGCTTGACGATACTACTGCCGGTGAACTTTGATTTACTTTCATGCCTTCCAATTAAGCTTTTTTAAGTAGGTTTGTTCAAATATACACAAAGCCGCCAAACACAAAGACTATGGAACAGGGAAACGAAACCCCCACCTCCAAACCATCTTTATGGCAACAAATAAAACAGGCATTGCTGCAACTCTTGCAACAACGTTTCTCGCTTAGAGAAGACTTCGACATGGAAAGCAGCGCCAAAGCCATATCCAAAGATATTTACTTCAGCGGCTACCGGGTGTGGATTCTTATTTGCTCTATTTTTATTGCTTCCATCGGGCTGAATACCAACTCTACGGCGGTCATCATCGGTGCCATGTTGATTTCCCCCTTGATGGGACCTATCGTAGGGGCAGGCATGGCCATAGGCACCAATGACTTTGCCATGCTGAAAAAAGCCGTGCGCAACTTCATAGTGATGGTGGGAGTCAGTTTGGTCACCGCCACCCTTTACTTCTTAATCACGCCTATCGACACCGAGCAAACCGAACTGGTTGCCCGCACCCAACCTACCATCTTGGATGTAGGCATTGCTTTCTTTGGTGGGCTGGCGGGCATCATCGGAGCCACGCGCACAGAAAAAGGCAATGTGATTCCGGGTGTTGCCATTGCCACTGCCCTGATGCCTCCGCTCTGCACAGCCGGTTATGGGCTGGCCCATATGAAGTGGAACTTCTTCTTTGGCGCTTCTTATCTTTTCGTGTTAAACTGTGTATTCATTGCCCTGGCTACCTACCTGATAGTGCGCTACTTGCGCTTCCCTTATGCAGAAGTGCCCGACGAAGCACAAGCCAAACGCCTGCAACGCTACATGCTGGTAGCCGTGTTGTTGATTGTGTTGCCCAGCGGATGGCTTTTCTGGGGCGTCGTTCAGAAAACCATTTATGAAACCAATGTCAACAAGTTTATAGATGCCTTACAAAAAAACGAAGGCATAGAGGTCATATCCAACAAGATAGAATACGACAAGAAAAACAAACTACACCGCCTGCATGTGTATCTGTTGGGCAAGCAAGTGGATTCCATTAAATACGAAATTCTGAAACGTGAGCTGGACGACTATGGACTACAGAACACAGAGCTCGTCTTGCACCAAGAAGGCGGCATCACCTTCTCGGAGTTATCCCAAATAGAAAGCCGCCTGACGGGCGAAGTAACCAACCAGCTCAAAGAACAGCTGATGCAAGAAATGCTGACCAAAACAGAGGAGGAGCTGCGCCACAAACAGGCCGTTATCGACAGCCTGCAGCGCCTGGCACAAATGCAGCAGCAAAGCAGCCTCGAAAGAGAACGCTTCGCACAAGAAGCCTATGCCCAATATGAAGGATTAAGTGCCCTGAGCATTGCCGAAGTGGTAGAAGTCTTGCCCGAAGGCAAAAAAGACACACTCCCTACGCTTTTCCTTCGCTGGACCAAAAACATACCACGCTCAAAACAAAAAGAACAAGAGCAAAGATTGCTCAAATGGGCAAAAACCCGTTTTCAATTCGATACCGTACGGGTGGTTCATTATTGACAGCCCATCCGGTGCATTTGTTTGTTTCAGGCGGCGGCCTTACGGGCATGCTGCCTTTTTTGTTTGCTCATTGTAGGTTTTTTGTTCATCTTCCATTTACAAGAAAAAAGTGCGGGCGCTCTGCTGCTACTGAAAAACGACCACCACACCACGGCATACTCCCTGAGGGAAGACAAGCCTTTCCTTTTATTTTTTCAGGCGAAAACGCCCATGCCACAAATGCAATGGCTTTACACTTTCGTAAGCTGCTCGATTTCGTATCTTTGCATAAAAACCTTTTCTTTCAAATAGCGTAATTAAAAAACTTCTCTCACACCGGCTATGGCACATTCCCCTATGAACTCCAAAAAAGACAAAGAAGCCTACAAAACGATTCAAAAAGAGCGCATACAATCACTGCCGCAAGCTATAGAAGTGGAAGAAGCAGTGCTGGGTGCTCTTTTATTCGAAAAAGATGCCATTGTTGATGTAGCCGACATATTAAGTCCCGACAGCTTTTATCGCCCCCAACACCAAGAGATATACCGTGCCATAGAGCAGCTCTTCAAAGAAGGGCATCCCATTGACATCATAGCCGTAACCGATGCCCTGCGCAAAGCAGGCAAGTTGGAAATGGTGGGCGGGCCCCTCTATTTGGGCGAACTAACCACCAAAGTCAACTCGGCAGCCAACCTCGAGTACCACGCCCGCATACTTAGCGAATATGCCCTGAAACGCGACCTGATTCGCATTTCGGAAGAAATCCAACAAAAGGCTTTGGAAAATAAAACCGACGTATTTGAGCTGCTGGACCACGCCGAACACTCTTTCTTTAAGGTATCTGAGAAAAATATCCGGCGCAATTATCTCGACATACAAAGTGTCATTCAGCAGTCGCTGCGCGAACTTGCCAATAAAAAAGACATGAGCGACGGGCTCACCGGGGTGCCTACGGGCTTTACCGAGCTAGACCGCTACACGGCCGGTTGGCAAAAATCCGACTTGATTATTATCGCCGCACGGCCGGGTATGGGTAAAACGGCTTTCATTCTTTCGGCACTGCGCAACGCAGCCGTTGACTTCAACATGCCGGTAGCCGTGTTCTCTTTGGAGATGTCTGCGGTGCAGCTCATCAACCGTTTGATTGCCGCCGAAGCCGAAATCAGCAGCACGCAACTCAAGCAAGGCAAGCTGAGCGAAGCCGAATGGAGCCGCATGCACCAGCGTATTGCCAAGCTGGAGCAATCAAAAATATTTATTGACGACACGCCCGCCCTGTCTGTGTTGGAACTGCGTGCCAAAGCGCGCCGCCTGAAAGCACAGCATGACATACAGCTCATTGCCGTGGACTACCTGCAGTTGATGAGCGGGGGCGAACAAGGCAATAAAGGCAACCGCGAACAAGAGATAGCCTATATTTCCCGCTCTTTGAAAAACATAGCCAAGGAGCTGGATATCCCGGTCATAGCCCTTTCGCAGTTATCGCGTGCCGTAGAGCAACGTGGCGGCGACAAGCGCCCGCAACTCTCCGACCTGCGCGAATCGGGCTCCATCGAACAAGACGCCGACTTGGTGCTGTTCCTTTACCGCCCCGAATACTACGGCCTGACCGAAGACGAAGAAGGCAACCCCACGGCCGGCATTGGCGAAGTAATCATTGCCAAACACCGGAACGGTGCTTTAGGTACCGTGCGTTTGCGTTATATCAACGAATTCACGAAGTTTACCAATCTGGACAACTTCAACATGGGGGCTTTTGACCACGAGCCGGCTTTTACCGAGCATGTGCATCCGCTTCCACACCACACGCAGACCATACGCGTACAAAGCCGCCTGAATGAAGATTTGGACAACGAACTGCCCCCCGGCAACGGCACCCCGCCGGCAGAAGATCCTTTTGATGACCTGCCACCTTTTTAAACGAGCCTTAGAACCCCTGACCCCCTATGACAATCCTACTGCGCAGAATTTATTCCATATGGTGCTTATTGTGTTTTCTCATTCCCTTTCTATGCTTGTACCCTTTCTTTTGGCTTGCTTATTACCGCCGGGCTTACACCACCATAGGTTATCTGAACAAGATTTGGGCGTGGTGCTTCTTGCGCGGCAGCGGCTTGCCGTTTAAGGTACACTACCATTTTCGCCCCTCGCCCAAAGCGGTATATGTGCTTTGCAGCAACCATAACTCCTACCTCGATATTATTTTAATGGGACTTATAGCCCCGCCACGGCATGCTTTTGTGGGCAAACACAGCCTGACCAAAGTGCCACTTTTCGGGCGCATGTTCGCCAAATTACACATTCCCGTGAAGCGCGAAAGCAAAACAGCTGCCTATAAGGCACTACTGAAAATGCGCGCAGCTGCTCAAGCAGGGCGCAGTATCATTATATTTCCGGAAGGGGGCATACGTGTACATGAACTTGACCGCCTCGCCCCTTTCAAAGATGGTGCCTTCAAGCTGGCTATAGACTTGCAAATACCGGTTATCCCCATAGCCTTCCCTTTCAACTGGAAAGTGCTGCCCGATGACCAGCGTTTTTTGCCCCGCTACCACCGCCTCGAAGCCGTTGTGTTGCCCCCCATTCCAACCAAGGGGTGCACAGAAGAGGACCTCGAGACCATCAAACAACGCACCTATGATGCCATTTATCAAGCCTTGAAAGCTTATTATCCTGATTTAAAATACTGTGCCCCATCGAATGGGAGAAATTCTGTAGTTTTGCGTAAATAACCTTAAAAAAACGATTGTCTCTATGAAAGTATCTTTGGACACTTTGCAAAAGATAGCGCACCTTGCCCGCTTGGAGTTCGACGCGTCGGAAGCACAAAGTATGTTGCAAGACCTGAACAAAATCATTGAATGGGTGGACCAACTCGAACAAATAGATACAACCGGGGTAGCACCTCTTATTCATATGTCGGAAGAAAAGAATGTGCTGCGCGAAGACGAACCGGCGCCGGCACTGCCACATGAGCGCGCCCTGCGCAATGCACCCAAAAAAGACAGCAACTACTTCCGCGTGCCCAAGGTTATTGAATAAACAAACATCAAAAAATATTCTATGCAGCGTCCATCCCTATTGACTCTTTTTTTACAACTTATCTTAGCCACCTGCGTCGTTTTTTTACTGCACGGGTGGCTTTCCGGTTTTGAATTGCAACTGCCCTTCACAACAGAAGATCAGCTGGCTTTTCTTAGCCTGCCTTTGGAACAGCTTCAGGAAGGCTTGTTTGTGCTGCCTGTAGAAGCCGATTTCCCGGTTTATGAAAAGCTTTTTAATGCAGGCGAATGGCTGCTATCGCCCCGGCACAGCCGTTGGTTCCTTTGGGGCTGGGCACTGGGCTTGAGTTTTCTACTGGCGCTCTTGGTTTCTATGAAAACCCCGCAGCTGGTTGGCGCCTCTTTGGTGGCGGTGCTTTTCTATGCTTTGGCTTCTTTCCAAGTATTAAAGCTGCAGCTGCCTTTTTCTTCCAATATTCCGGTAGTTGCCTTATGTATTCTCATGCCTGCCCTGCTTTGGTGGATGCACAAACGCCCGGCTATCTGGAGCTTTCCCAAGCGCTTTGGGCTCTTGTTTGCCCTGCATGCCGGCTTGCTTGCATTCATAGAATGGAAAAGTGCCTACCCCTTTCCGCTTGCCTTCGTTGCTCATTTCAGCTTTTGGGCACCGCTTGCCCTCGCACTGATGTTTGTGTTTTTGCTTTCGGCTCAAATACCTTATGCCCTCTTGGCGCTCACCGGCCGCTCCGACGCCTCTTCTTCACAAAGCAATATCAAGCACTTTTCATGGCTTAGCCTGCTGTACCTGCTGAATTTAGGCTTGCTGCTTGCTCAACACATGCATTGGTTTTCTACCGACTTGGTGCTTATCCACACCAACGTGTGGTTGTTGATAGCGCTCGTAGCCGGCTTTTTCTTCATCGACAAATCACCGGCCTGGCAAAAAATATGCCCCTCCCCCTCGCTTAGCAAGCCTTTGTACCTGACTTTGGCAATCATCAGTTTTGGTGTGCAGGCTTATGCCTATCAAATAGGCGATGCGGCACTGCAAAATGCCTTTCAGGTAGTCGTTTTGTTGAGTTTTTCGGTCTTTGGGCTTACCACCTGGATGTACGTGGTTATCAATTACCGCGGCAGCCGGCATGCCAAGTTGTTCGAAGTGGTGTATCAAGACGAAAGCAAGCATGTCATCCCCAACTATCTTGCCCGGGGCATTGCCTTTTTCATCATCACCATGTTGGTGTATATGGGCTATCTGACCCCTATCAATCGCATCAAAGCGGCTTATTATGCCTTGATAGGCGACAGCTATTTGCTCAACCATGAAGCGGACTTTGCCGCTACTTATTACGGTGCGTCGAACCGGTACAACAGCCAAAATCCACATGTGCATTATGCCCTTGCATCCATTGAGTTGATGAAGCAAAATATAGAAGGCTACCTGAGTGCTTTGTTTTACAATATGGAGAACAACCCACTGGAACAAAGCTTTTTGAAAGTAGCCAACAAATACGCCGAGCGACAGCTACCCATACAAGTCATCGAAAAAATCAAAGAAGGCATTCAGTTATTTCCCCGCTCGGAGCGTCTTTACAATAACCTGGCATTGGCTTATGCCCACTTTGGTCTGGCCGACTCGGCAATCGTGTCTCTTGAAAAAGCCCGGCAATTGGGCTTAGCCAACGATATGTTTTCAACCAACTTGTTTGCCGTGCTCAGCCGGCACCCGCAAGGCAAAGGCAGCCTTCCGCATGAGCTGCTTGGCAAGACCGAGGACCCCGCTGCTTTGGCCAATGCCTACCTGGCAGCTTTGCGCGTAGGCGACAGCCTTTCTATCCCCTTTCAAAAACAATGGTTCGAAGACAGCACGCTATCGTATCCAGAAGCCATCTATTTGGCAAGCTATACTTTGGCTCATCTCAACAGCCCCAATGAGCCTGCTTCCTTCTCTTATATCGAAAAAAGCTTGCTGCAAAGCGAATGGCGGCAGCAGTTCGGTCATGAGTTACTGCTTGCCAAGGCGCTTTATCTCTACTACGGCGCCAACCGGTGCAGCACAGCCTTTCAGGCATTGCGCGGTGCCACGCAATCCGGCATTACCCATGCTCCCCTGCTGGCTGCTTGGTACCTCGAACATGGCAACTACCCCAAAGCGGCCGAAACCGTGGGCTATGCCGCCCGGTTAGGACAAGCCAAAGCCCAACTCACCTTGGCTCTGGCACTGAGTGCACAAGGCAAACAGCAAGAAGCGCTCCCCTGGTGGACCCTGCTTGCCAAACAGCAAGCGCCGGAGCTGGCGCCTATGCAGACTTTTCTCAATGCCATGCCCCAAGTGCTGCAAGCCACTGCACCGGACACCGACTGGGAAGAGTGGAAAATATTTGCCTTTTTGTATTACCGGAACGACTTGGACATTGCACAGCTGCGCCCATACCTCGATTGGCTTAGCAGCCCTGAATACAAACTATGGGCACAGTATCACTGGGCAGAGCGCTTGCTCACAGCAGGCAAGCTGCAAGAAGCCGGCAATTTCTTGCCCGAGCCACCCGCCGCCTTGCAAGCCCCTTGGCTTCATAGTCTCTACGCACAGCTTACCATACGGCAAGCAGCCGAAAGCGGGCAAACAAAGCGCCTGGAAGGGCTTATTGAACGCTACCGCAACCAAATGGCGCCCTTCGACCGCCTCTATCTTTTTTATGCCCGGGGCATGTTGACAGAAGCCCGGCAACAGACCGAAGAAGCCCTGCAATGGTACCGCCGCTCGGTGGAAGCCCTGCCTTTTTATGCACCTGCCTATCTCAGAGCGGTTGACTTGCTCAATGCACAAGGCAAAGAAATGGACGCTTACAACCTGCTTATCAACGGCTTGCGTCAAAACGAAACATCGGTTGCCCTGTCAAAAGCCTACGCTTTGCAGGCACTGCGTATTGGCGCCTTTTCTTATGCCGAGCAAGAGCTGGAGCACTTGCAAAACATAATGCCGGCAAAAGAATTCGAAGCCTTCCGGGCAATTTATGAAAAACAACAAGCGTTTCTTGAGCAAAGAACAAAATAAGTTATGAGCAACACGCCCACCATCATCGAAATGCAGCACATCCGCAAGGTGTACATCATGGGCACCCAGCAGGTGGAAGCACTCAAAGATATCAACATACAGGTGCAAAAAGGCGAATATGTGGCTTTTATGGGACCGTCCGGCTCGGGCAAGTCCACCCTTATGAACATCATCGGTTGTTTGGATACCCCCACTTCGGGGCGCTATTTCTTGAACCAAAAGGATGTAAGCCAAATGGACGAAAACGAGCTGGCAGAAGTCCGTAATAAAGAAATAGGCTTTGTGTTTCAAACCTTCAACTTGCTGCCACGCATGACTGCCCTCGACAACGTGGCGCTTCCATTGATTTATGCCGGCTATAAAAAATCTGAACGCATTGAGCGGGCAATGCAAGCCCTCGAGAATGTGGGGCTGGCCGACCGCGCCCATCACAAACCCAACGAGCTGTCCGGCGGGCAGCGCCAGCGCGTAGCCATAGCCCGTGCCCTGGTCAATAACCCCAGCATTTTACTTGCCGATGAGCCTACGGGAAACCTGGACTCAAAAACTTCCTATGAAATCATGGAGCTGTTCGACCAGATTCACGCACAGGGCAATACCATCATTATGGTTACCCACGAAGACGATATCGCCGGTTATGCCGGGCGCATCGTGCGCCTGCGCGACGGACTTATCGAAAGTGACTTACCCAACACACAAAAAGTAAAGCTGTCATGATGGTTGTTGACCTGCGCAGCGACACCGTCACACGCCCTACGGCAGGCATGCGCGAAGCCATGCTCTATGCACCCGTAGGCGACGACGTATATGGTGAAGACCCCACCGTAAATGAGCTGGAAAGCTATGCCGCCCGCTTGTTTGGCGTGGAAGCTGCTCTCTTTTGTACGTCGGGCACCATGAGCAATCAAATAGCTATCCGGGCACAAACCCAACCCAACGACGAAGTGATATGCGATCGCTTGTCTCATATATACCTTTACGAAGGGGGTGGCTTGGCTTCCAACTCGCTGGTGTCGGTGCGCCTGCTCGAAGGCGACCGTGGACGCCTGACCGCCGGACAAATTGCGGCTCATATCAACCCCGATGATGTGCATTTCCCCGTTACCCGCTTGGTTTCGCTCGAAAACACGGTCAACAAAGGGGGCGGCGTATATTATGAGCTGGAAGAAATCCGGAAAATAAAAGAAGTATGCGTGGCGCACGGCTTAAAACTGCACCTGGATGGTGCCCGCCTGTTCAATGCAATGGTAGCGCAAGGTAGTCAACCGCAGGACTTCGGGCAGCTATTCGACAGCATCTCGGTGTGTTTGTCCAAAGGGCTGGGCTGCCCCGTGGGCTCTTTGCTGCTGGGCAGCAAGGAACTCATACGCAAAGCGCGCCGCATACGCAAAGTAATGGGCGGTGGCTGGCGACAAGCCGGCATGTTGGCAGCCGCCGGCCTCTACGCCTTACAACATCATGTGGAGCGTCTGCAAGAAGACCACCGGCGGGCAAAAATATTGGGCGAACTGCTCCGCGCCCACCCGGATGTAAAGGAAGTGTACCCCGTACAAACCAACATTGTCATTGCCGAACTGCATGCCCCATTGACAGCCCGCATATGGCAGGCAGCCCTGCAAGAGCACGGCATCCTGATTTCGACTTTTGGCGAGCGGGCCATTCGCATGGTGACCCACCTCGACATTCATGATGCTCATATAGAGCGTGTATCGGAAGTGCTTCCACGTTTCAGTATCCAAAAAGAGCACAAATAAAAACCTGAAAAGTCCAATTTTAATTGGGCTTTTTTTTGTATATTCGCAAGCGTGCACGCCGGGCGTGCATGCCTTCTGCTTACCTTAACACACCCAACTCAATGGCGCGTATTTACACCAAAACCGGCGACAAAGGTGAAACTTCCATACTGGGCGGCACAAGGTTGCCCAAGTCTCACCTGCGCATAGAAGCCTATGGCAACGTAGATGAACTGAATGCCTACATAGGGCTATTGCGCGACCTGCCCGAACACCACACCCGCTTCGATATACTTCTTGACATTCAGCATAAGCTGTTTGTCATTGGTTCATTGCTGGCTGCCGACCCCGAGCGAAATAAAATGGAACTGCCGCAGTTAGAAGAAGAAGCCATCACCACACTCGAAAAACTCATCGACGACATCAACGAACGCACGCCCCCGATGCGCTATTTCATCTTACCGGGCGGGCATATCAGCATCTCACATACCCATGTGGCTCGTTGCATTTGCCGGCGTGCCGAACGCGCCGTGGTAGCTTTGCACCAACAACAGGCAGTGGATGAGCGCATCATACGCTTTTTGAATCGCCTGTCAGACTATTTGTTTGCGCTCTGCCGTTTATTGCATGTAGAGCTCAATATAGAAGAAACACCTTGGAAACCTTCAAAACCATAATGCAAAATGAACGAAGTAATGAACATAGAAATACAACCTACTACCCAATCGCGCCTGCCTGAGGTGGACTTCGACAACCTGCACTTCGGGCATGTTTTCTCCGACCATATGTTGGTAGCCGATTATGCCGACGGCGAATGGAAATCTTGCAAGATAGTTCCTTTTGCCCCCTTGACGTTTAGCCCTGCCATGTCCACCCTGCATTATGCGCAGTCTATATTCGAAGGCTTGAAAGCCTATAAAAACGAGCAGGGCGAAATTCTGGTCTTCCGCCCTTACGACAACTACAAACGCATGCTGCGCTCGGCAGAACGCATGTGCATGCCGCCCATCCCCGAAGAAATATTTATGGATGGGCTGCGCGAGCTGCTGAAGTTGGACAAAGATTGGATTCCGCAGCGGGAAGGCTATTCGCTTTACATTCGCCCATTCATGTTTGCTACCGACGAGTTTATAGGTGTGCGCCCGTCCAATACCTATAAATTCATCATTTTCACTTGTCCTGTAAGCAAATACTACAGTGAGCCGGTAAAAGTAAAGATAGAAACCCACTACACCCGAGCAGTGGCCGGCGGCACCGGCTATGCCAAAACAGCCGGCAACTATGCAGCCTCTTTGTATCCTGCCCGCTTGGCACAACAGGCCGGCTATCATCAGTTAATATGGACCGACGGCAGAACACATGAATACATCGAAGAAGCCGGCACCATGAACATCATGTTCCGCAAGGGCAACCGCATCATCACGGCGCCTTTGAGCGATTCCATCCTGGCGGGCATCACCCGCGACAGCGTGCTTACGCTCGCCCGCGAATGGGGCTATGAGGTAGAAGAACGCCCGGTACCCGTAAAAGAAATTGTGGGCTACCTGGAAGAAGGCTCACTGGACTCTGCCTTTGGTGTAGGTACGGCCGCTACCATTGCCCATATTGTCACCATTGGCTACGAAGGCAAAGACTATCAATTGCCCCCCATAGAAGGGCGCGTGTTTGCCAACCGTGTATTGCAAACCCTCGACGACATCAAGTATGGGCGCATAGAAGATACGCACGGCTGGATTTGGAAACCGGAAGCATAAATTTTTATCGAAAACCGTTGCGTTGTATCCTTCGTTTGTCTATATTTGCATCGCAATTACACGGAGGTTGTAGCTCAGTTGGTTAGAGCGCCAGATTGTGGCTCTGGAGGTCGCGGGTTCGAATCCCGTCTTCCTCCCTCTGCAAAAAAGCTGTGAGAACTCACAGCTTTTTTTATTTTTGTTGCAGTACAAGATTGTTTTACTGCTTCTTATGAAGAAATTTTTTCTTACGCTTTGGGCTGCGTTCACTGCTCCCTTTCGCCAACTCACCTCTCAAGACCTTAAGGTGCTTGCAATATGCATGCTGCTTTCCACTATTTTTTGGTTTTCTATCACCCTGAATAAAACTTACAGCACCTCTTACACACTCTATGTGCGCCTGCCGGGCCAGGTGCACCCTGTACAGGTAGAAGTAACAGGGAGCGGCTGGGCACTCCTGCGCCTCTCTTTGCGCCCCCCACAAGACACCCTCACCTTCACCGTCTCTGCTCAAGAGGAAGTGCTGCCCAAAAACCAACTGCTTCCAAAAATAAAACAGGCATTCCCCGGACAAGTAGATATCAACATCATATCGCCCGATAACATAGTGCTGCGTGAAGCAAGTCGCATAGCCACCAAAAAAATCACACTCATAGCGCCCTTAGAACAGATTGAAAACCTGCTTTGCGACAGCTGCTATATGGCCACGCCCCCAACCATTGCTCCTCAACAGCTTATTGTAGAAGGCGAAAGCAATAGAATCAAACTGCTGGCAGACACAATTGTACTTCCGGTTTACAATCGTTTCATCCGGGACCATTTCGATATTACTTATCGCAGCGAGCAGCTGATTTCACAAAAAGGCATAAAAGTGAAACCGGCAACGGTACGCATGCACTTCCGCATCGGATATTTTCAAGAAAACACACTCAATATACCGGTTGAGCTGAAAGACTTTCCGGAAAAAGGGCACTGGCGTGTACAGCCGCCCTATGTAAAAGTTCGGGTACGGGGCAAAGCCGAGACGCTGTCCCTGCTCAAATCCACCCCCGAAAGCATACGGGCATGGGTTTCCTTTGCAGACGCAAGCCCGTCCGATTCCTTACAGGTGCAAGTCGGCACCTCTCTGAAAGACATTGAAATAAAAAAAGTGAGCCCTTCTCACGTAAAGCTGTTACACCCATGAAGCTCCCTTATCAAGTAGGTATTACCGGCGGCATAGGCAGTGGCAAAAGCCTGGTTTGCCGTATCTTACAGCGAGGCTTCGATGCCCCCGTGTACGATGCCGACAGCCGCGCCAAATACCTCATGCAACATAAACAAGAACTGATAGAGCAAATCATCCGGCATTTTGGAAAAGAAGCCTATCATACCGATGGCACACTCAACCGTGCCTATTTGGCAGAGCGTGTTTTTCACGATGCCCAAGCAGTCAAACAGCTCAATACACTGGTGCACCCCCAAGTGGCATTGGATTACCAAGCGTGGCTGCTGGCACACAAGCAATTCCCCTATGTAGTGCGTGAAGCCGCCCTCATGATAGAAAGCGGAGCCCATGCCACCGTGGATTTGCTGGTGCTGGTGGCCGCCCCCGTAGAAGTACGCATCCGGCGTGTGTTGCAGCGCGACCCCCACCGCAACCGGGCACAAGTAGAAGCCATCATCGCCAAACAAATGAGCGAAGAGGAAAAACGGCGCTATGCACACTACGTCATAGAAAACGACGGCACCCGCCCCCTCTTGCCACAAGTCGTGCGCCTTCATGAACTGATAACCAAGGCAATAAGAAAGCAACAAGGGCAATTGTAAACTAAAAAAAGCTTTGTATCTTTGCACCAACTCCCCTTAAGTCTTGTTTTCAAGGGGAATAGAAACCAAAACTCTAAAACTATGGCAAGCTTGGCAAGTGTATTGCTCTTTTTGGGAAGCATCGGAGGTACGGAACTGATTCTGATTCTCTTCATCCTGTTGATTTTCTTCGGTGCAAAGCGCATCCCTGAATTAGCCCGTGGGCTGGGACGTGGCATCCGCGAGTTTAAAGATGCTACCCGTGAGGTAAAAGAAAACATAGAAGAAAGCGTAAAAGACGACAACAGAAAGTAAAACCCAAAAAAACATCGCTTTGAAAAATTACCATTCGCTTGCTGAAATACGCCGCGACATGGAGGAGGGCTTGCTTAATTGCGAAGCCCTTGTCCGGCATTATTTGAAAAACATAGAAGAAAAGAATTCGCAGCTCAACGTATTTGTAAGCGTTTATGCCGACGAAGCGCTGCAAAGAGCCCGTGAAGTAGATGAGAAAATAAAAGCCGGTACTGCCGGCAAACTGGCGGGCTTGGTGGTGGGCATCAAAGATGTCATTTGTTATCAGGACCACCCCCTGCAAGCTGCCAGTAAAATATTAGACGGCTTCGTATCGCAGTTTTCTGCCACAGTAGTGGAACGCTTGCTTGCAGAAGATGCCATCATTATCGGGCGGCAAAACTGCGATGAATTTGCCATGGGCTCTTCCAATGAAAACTCCGTGTACGGTCCCACACGCAATGCTGCCGACCCGGAACGCGTGCCCGGCGGCTCATCCGGTGCTTCGGCTGTGGCCGTGCAGGCCGACATGTGCCAGCTTTCTATTGGTTCGGATACCGGTGGCTCGGTGCGCCAGCCGGCTGCTTTCTGTGGCGTCATCGGTTTGAAACCCACTTATTCCCGCATTTCCCGCTGGGGCCTGATTGCCTATGCTTCTTCCTTCGATTGCATTGGCTTGATAGGCAAAAGCCCCGAAGACATAGCCCTGACCCTCGAAGTAGTGGCCGGTGCCGATGAACACGACAGCACCGTATCTCAACGCCCGGTGCCTGCCTATGCAGCCTATCTGCAGCGCGAAGACGCCCCCAAATACCGTATAGCTTGCTTGCGTGAAGGGATTGAAAACGAAGCTATAGCACCGGCTATACGCCAAACCATGCAGGAAAGCATAGAAAAATTACGTAAGCAAGGGCATGAGGTAGAAATCATCGACTTTCCCATTCTGCAGTATATCCTGCCTACCTACTATATACTCACCACTGCCGAAGCCAGCTCAAACCTTGCCCGCTACGACGGCGTGCGTTATGGCTACCGCAGCCCCCAAGCCAGCGACTTGGAAAGTCTTTACAAAAAAACACGTTCGGAGGGCTTTGGCAGGGAAGTAAAACGACGCATCATTCTGGGCACCTTTGTTCTAAGTGCCGACTATTACGATGCTTACTACACCAAAGCGCAACGGGTGCGTCGCATCATCAAGGAACAAACAGACAAGCTGTTTGAACAATACGACTTCCTGCTTACCCCCACTACACCCGATACAGCTTTCCCCTTAGGTTCTTTTCAAGACGACCCCGTAAAAATGTATCTGGCAGACTTGTTTACTGTGCAGGCAAACGTTGCGGGCGTACCGGCCATTTCCATCCCTGCCGGAAAAGATGAAAAGGGCTTACCTATTGGCATTCAGTTTATTGCAAACAGGTTTGAAGAAGAGAAACTATTAAAAATAAGCCGGTCTTTATTGTAAAAAGCCGGAATTTATTGCATTATAGGGTATTTTACCGTAACTTATCCATTGCTTTTACGGTAAAATACCCTGTACTTTTTTGGTATCTGCATTTATGAAAAAAATATACCTACTTTACGGTTGCTTGTTTGCGTTCCTACAATGTGCATGGGCACAAAGTCAGGAACAACGCGCTGCCTACCGGGTCAATATACCGTTGCCCCGGCCGGTTGACTCGGTAGATGCTCAGTTTCGCGACTATGTCCCGCAATTGCATGAGGAGCTTATAAAAGAACGGCTGGCCTGCGCCCAACAAACGATTCCTTTGACCTACCATCCTGTGGTATTGCGTTTCATCAAGAAATACCTCATCGATAACCGCCAGCAAACCGTGCGTTTTCTGCAGCGTACCCCACGCTATTTCCCCATCTTTGAAGAGGCACTGCGCCGGCATGGTTTGCCCGAAGAGTTGAAATACTTATCCATTATAGAATCTGCTTTGCTGCCCCGTGCCCGCTCTTGGGCATCGGCTGTCGGACTGTGGCAGTTTATGTCCTTTACCGGACGGGAATATGGCTTGCGCATCGACCGCTACATAGACGAACGCATGGACCCTTACAAATCAACAGAAGCGGCTTGTCTTTTTTTGAAAGACCTTTACCATATGTTCGGGGACTGGCACTTGGCTTTAGCTGCATATAACTGTGGTGCCGGGAACGTCCGCCGTGCCATCCGCCGTTCCGGTGACAAGACTTCTTTTTGGGAGATTTACCCCTACTTACCCCGTGAAACCCGTGCCTATGTTCCTTTTTATATCGCCATGGTGTATGTCATGCGCTACCATGAGGCACACAACATTCCTTACCCACAAGAAGTAGAGCCTTTCTTGGAGAGCGATACCATACATGTACCGCCGAAGGTAAGTCTGCAGCAGTTGGCACAAGGCTTAGATATATCGCCGGACACCTTGAAAGCCCTGAATCCACATTTGAAATACTATGCCACGCCCCCTTATGGCACTTCTTTTGCCTTGCGCATCCCCGCGCATAAGAAAGCATGGTATGCACTGCACAAGGAAGAAATTTTGGACCTGCAAGAAGAAGACATTGTGTTGACCGAAACCCCAAGCATCCCGGTGCAAAAAGTAGCCTACACCCCGGGCGGGCATCAGAAAGCGACTTACCACCGGGTGCGCAAAGGCGAAAGCTTGGGCATAATAGCCCAAAAATATGGGGTAAGTGTCAGTGCCCTCAAGCAGTGGAACCACCTGCGTGGCAACACCATTTACCCGAATCAACGGCTGATTATTTGGACCAAACAAAGCACTACCCCCGGCAGTGGACCTTATTACACGGTGCGCCCGGGTGATACGCTCTGGTCCATTGCGCAGCGCCACGGCATAAGCATAGACCAACTGCGCGCACTCAATCCCTCTTTGCAAGGTGACAAAATAGTAAAAGGGCAACGCCTGCGTGTGCGTTAAGCCGGTAGCAAAAGCAAGCCGGCAGCTGCTGCCCTTGCCTTTTGCAGGCATGAAAGGCAGGCAAAATGTTTTTTTGGTAAAAGTTTCGTTTCTTTGGGTAAAAGAGCCCAACAAGCAATTGTTATGAACAGAACCAAATACCGCCTTTTACTCGGAAGCATTCTCTTTTTAGTAATACTTGCTGTCGTTTTTATTTTTTGGCAAGGCAAACAACAAAGTTCCCAAGGAAGAGCACAGACCTACCAGCCCGCTGCCAGTGGCACCGTCGGTAAAATACTGGTGAGCATGGACCCCACCGCTTGGAAAGCCGGCATTGGCGAGCAGGTGCGGGAGTGTCTTCAATCACCGGTGCCGGGCTTACCTCAACCCGAGCCCTTCTTTACTTATATGTTCATTGCACCGCCCGATTTCAGTGATTTCAAAATATTTCGCCAGGTGCTTTTTGTGGCCAACCTGAGCGACTCTACCTATGCAAACCGTCGTATCCTGCAGCTACTTGCCCCCGAAGAGCTGCAACAGTTTAAAAACGGCACACAGCAAGTTTCTTTGTTTTTGCAGCACGACCGCTATGCCCGCGGACAGATATTGGTTTTTCTCGTAGGTAAAAACACAGAAGCGTTGCAACACTATTTGCAGGACGAAGCCAGCCGGGAACAGTTGCTGTTTGTGTTCGAAGACCATCTGGCTACCTATATGGCGCAAAGCATTCAACAAGCCAAGGTGCATGCCGTCAGCTTGATGAACACACTGAAGAATAAATTTGGGCTCACCTTTGCGCTGCCACCCAATTATAAAGAAGTAGTACGCGACAAAGATTTTATTTGGATAGGTACCGTATCGGATAATGCGTATCAAAACATATGGATAAGCCGCCTGCCTTACCAAGGCAAAGAAATGTATGATACGACTTTTATCATCAAGCATCGCGACCGCATGGGCGAACGTTTTTTGCGCTATAATCCGAAGCGCGAAGGCTCTTTCGTGCAAACGGAAACGCGTGTGCCGCTGCACGTCAGAGATACCCACCTAAACGGTACTCCCGTACGGGAATATGCCGGCTTGTGGGTGCTTGAAAGCCGGCGGCGCGGGGGCGGCTTTGTAGGTTATGCCTTCGAGCACAAGGGCTACTTCTATTACATTGAAGCATACATCTACGCACCGGGACGGGAAAAACTGCCTGTTCTTCGCCGTTTGAAAGGTATTTTAAACACCATGGAATTATTTGACCGTGCCGATAACACACCCATAGCAGCCCGGTAAACTCATGCCATCGACTTGTCAAAGCCCCTTTTTGTAAGGGGCTTTTTTTGTTCCCTTTTCGAAGCCTGCTTATGAAAAAAGGCCTGCCTTTTTAAAAAACTAAACTACAAGTTTAATTTTTTTGCAAAAAACTTGAACTAAGAGTTTAGTTTTTGTATTATTGCAAAGGAAGAAAACATTTCTAAAGCCATGAAAACAAGCAAAATAATTATAAGAAAGATAGGCTTTCTAAGCGCCTTCATATTGCCAGCCCTCTTAGTGGCGGGCTACTACCAAGGGGGCATCGGCTACTTTTACCCCCTGATTTTTGCCTTTGTATGCATCCCCCTCATGGACTACTACGTGGGCGAAGATCGCTACAACGTACCCAAAGAACTGGAACGAATATTAAGCACCGAACAATACTACCGCCTGATTACGCACAGTTGGGCATACCTGCAGGTGATACTGCTGGTATGGGCTTGTTGGGCTGTTGCTCAAGACCCCGGCCGCCCCTGGTATGAATGGCTGGGCTTTACACTCAGCACGGGCGTAGTCACCGGTGGCATAGGCATCACCGTGGCACATGAGCTGGGGCATAAAAACAACCGCTACGACCAATGGATGGCACAGCTCATTTTGATGACCGTTTGTTATATGCACTTCTTCATTGAGCACAACCACGGCCATCATGTGCATGTGGCTACCCCAAGAGACCCGGCCACCGCCCGCCGCGGCGAATCTTTTTATCGCTTTTGGTGGCGCACCGTCACCGGCAGTTTTCGCAGTGCCTGGAACATAGAAAAAGAAAGGTTGACAAAAGCCGGAAAGCCGGTATGGAGCGCACACAACCGCATGCTGTGGTATATGGTTCTTCCTTTGCTCTATTTGGCTTTCCTCTTCGGCACGGTGAGCCTGCTTGTTGACCGCCTTGCCTGGGAAGTTATTCCTTTCTTTTTTGCACAAAGCATAGTGGCTTTTAGTCTTCTGGAGGTTGTCAATTATGTAGAGCACTATGGGCTGCAGCGCCGTCAATTATCCAACGGACGCTATGAGCGCGTGCGCCCCATTCACTCGTGGAATGCCAGCCACATGATAAGCAACTTCTTTCTGTTTCAGTTGCAGCGTCATTCCGACCATCATGCCTACGCAAGTCGCCCTTATCAAATACTACGCCACTTTGACGAAAGCCCCCAACTGCCTGCCGGCTACCCTACCATGATTTTGCTGGCACTGGTTCCCCCTTTGTGGTTCCGCGTCATGGATGCCAAACTGGACGAATGGCAACGCTCTTATGGTGCCCCACCCGCAGCTGCTTAGTATTTGCACGATTGCCCGGCAATGGCTACCTTAGAGTAGTTACCGGACGAACAGATAAAAAGAAGCGTGAAATATGCCATGATGCTGTGCTTGGGGTTGCTGTTTGCAGCCCCAAGCAGCCGGGCACAACAAAAACAGTTGTACCGCTTTTGGAGTAGTTTTTATAAAGCGGCACTTGCACAGGACGTAGCCCGCCTGCAACAACTATGCGCAACGGCTCAGGATGCCGATATGCTTATACGTGGCGTGCTGAGTCAACGATATGAAGGTGCCGGCGCTTATTCGCATCGCGCCCTGTGGATACTCATGCAGCACTATCTGTCTGTTTTTCATGAGCCTACGCCTGCCGAGCAAGGGCGCCTCCGGCGCTATTGTGCATCCTGTGCCCGCAAAGACAACAAGCACGAGCATCTTGTGGCCGAATGGCAAAAATGCTTTGTTTTGCTGTCGCGCCATGGCAAACAGTGGACCCTCACCCACTGGGAAAACCTGAACGAATGGCTTTTTTACGACCCCGATGTACTCAAGCAATTACAAATAGAGCTGAACATACAATATTTCGAGGAAGGCACCCGGCTCACCGAAGAGCACTTTTATTTGCAACAAGACACTCTTTATTACGTAAAAGCCCTTAGCATTCAGCATAAAACCCACACTCAAACGTTCAGCAAGTTATTAAGTGTGCACGACAAAGCCCGGATTTACAAAACACTGTACACACAAAAGGCATTGGAAGATGTAAAGATAAAAGAGCAGCTGACTGCCCGCCGGGCATACACCATAGCCAAAGCGGTGATACACACCCACCGGCAATATACATACGACATACAAAGTGCCCTGCCCCCGGAAAAAATCAAACAAATTCGCATCTTAAAGGATATGCTTTTACAAGCAATGCAGCCATAGTCCGTGCCTCTCTTGAGGAAACCGTCCTAAACATATAGTAAAACTTTTATATTTGCAGCTGTTTTTCAACAAAAAACAATCATGATACCAAAGGAAATTCAGGTGAAGAACAAAGCCGTAGAGAAGTTATTCACTACAGGCTACGATGTCAGTCCGAAGATGATTGAGGATTTGCTCCACATGGAAGGCATTGAAGAGGACTTGTTGCGTATTCTGCAAGATGCCGCTGCGCGTCCTCGATTCTATGCCGACCTGCCTTTAGACGGTGGGCGTCTGGCGCCCGTGCATGCTATTTTGCTGTTGCGCCAAATGCATAGCGACCACGCCACCCGCCTGGTGATGGAGCTGCTACAAGGCGATGCCTATACCATGGAGCTGCTCTTTGGCGATACGTTCATGCTCGAGGAAATGTGGCCTTTCATTACTTTCTCTGCCAAAGCACACTTCCGCACCTATGTGGATATGCTGCACCAAGGCGATATTGACCCCTTCTCCAAGTTGGCCGTAAGCACCGGCTTGGCACAGGCTGTTTTTTATGAGCCCGGCATAGCCCCGAAGGTAGAAACCGCCTTCCGCGAATTGCTTGAGTTGTTCATAGAAAAAGCCGATGACTTGCAAAACGACGAAGCTGTATTCGACGGTTCAGACGCCGACAGCGACATTGAATTTATTTCCAACTTTGCCCTGGATGTTTCGGATACCGGCTTCGAGTCTTTGCGCCCCTTGGTTGAAGAATTGATTGACCTGCGCATCATCGATACCGACATTGTAGATGAGGTGGATCTTGACTTCAAGGCACGCAAAAAGGAAATACACCCCATATTGAAAGTGTATGAAACATTCCGCCTCGAAAATGAAGGCGAAATAGAAAAAGCAACCGACAGCAATGAGAAGATAAAGAAGACGAAGCAAGCAGACGAAGACTAAACAACACAAGCATAAAAACAAAAGAGGGACGGCACAATGCCTCCCTCTTTTTTCGTTGCGGCTTGCATTTGCCTGCCGTTATTTCCCTTCGGACTGATGCAATGGCGAATTCGCCAACACACTCACCGGGCGGCGGTCCTTATCGATGGCTACAAAGGTAAAGGTTCCGGAAATGGCTTTTTCTCTTTCTTCGGCATACATGCTTTCCACGTAGATATCCACACGTACATCCAAACTGGTGTTGCCTATTTTCACCACCTTTCCCACCAATTCCACAATAGTACCTGCCGGAATGGGTTTTTTAAACTCAATGCGGTCGCTGGCAATGGTTACCACCGGCAAGCGTGTGAAACGCGTAGCCGTAATGAAAGCCACTTCATCCATCATTTGCATGGCGGTGCCCCCGAAGAGTGTGTCGTAGTGGTTGGTCAAATCAGGAAAAACGGCTTTAAAGATGCGCGTTTCCGAGCGTTTTATTTTTTCTTCAATGTAGCTGCTGAACGCATGCTTGGGCTGTGATTGTGGTAATTTTTCCATGTGATGTTTTTTTGAGTGCAAAGATAAGAGAAACAAACTGTATTACTTCTTAGCGGGGCTATATGTTTGCAGCTCGGGATACAATTTGCATACGAAGCCATCGTTGCGCATTTCTTTTTTATTGTAAATCAAAGGATTGCCCTGCAGGTCCAACACCACACCGCCGACCTCCTCCACGATGGCCTGCCCGGCGGCAGTATCCCACTCCATGGTAGGTCCCGTGCGCACATAAATATGCGCCTTGCCTTCGGCTACCCGGGCAAACTTCAAAGCACTGCTTAAAGGCACGAAATGCTTGACGGGCAGCCCACGCAGCAACTCCTTGTCTTGATTGCCCCGGTGTGATTTGCTGATGAGTGCCGTCAAATAAGGGGGCATGGGCGGGCGCTTGAGCGGCTGTGCTTGCCCGCGCTGTTGCACCCGGAAAGCTCCTTGTCCTTGCACTGCGTAATAGAGGGTATCGTAGGCCGGTGCATACAACAAACCCATGACGGGCAGCTGCCCCTTAATCAAAGCCACATTGACGGTAAAGGTCTCTTCGCCCCGGATAAAAGACTTGGTGCCATCCAGCGGATCTACCAGCCAGAATTTATGCCAGCGGCAACGCTCTTCGTAGGGCAGCATGGCGTTTTCTTCCGATACCACCGGGTGCCCGCTGTATCGTTCCAGCATATGCGTCAAAATGCTGTTGGCTTCGCGATCGGCTATGGTCAACGGCGACTCGTCCTTTTTTTGCTCTACCTGCAAATGCACCGAACGGAAATAGTGCATAATGACGGCGCCCGCTTCATACACCGTTTCTATGATTTGTTGCAACGCTATATCCATAGGCAAAAACTTGGGGGCTCTTCTTTGCGTAAAGATAAAAATACACAAATAGTTCTAAGTATGAAGATTCAACGTTTTTTTGCTACGCTGTTATTGACCGGAATGACCCTTTCGCTCTGTGCACAAAAAAACCAGCCTTTCCCTGCCTTGGAAGGGCGCACAGCCGACGGGCAAACAGTGCGTATTCCGCAAGACACCCGCGGCAAGGTGAGTCTGCTTTGTCTTGCTTATTCGCAAGAGTCAGAAGCCGAGCTGGAAACATGGTTGTTGCCTGCCTACAAGTACTTTATTGAAGAGAACCATGCCGTTTTCGAAGCGCTTTATGAAGAAACCCCGCTCAACCTGTACTTCATCCCCATGGTGCGTGCCATTGTGCCGGATGGCCAATTTGCCAAATTCGAACAGCAGTTTGCAAGCATAGACGAAAGCCTCAAATCGCATGTGTTGCTTTACCATGGCAACATCACCCCTTACAAGCGCTTTTTAAACATGAAAGACAAGTCGAAGCCTTACTTTTTTGTATTGGACAAGAGCGGCAGGATTGTACATATCACCTCCGGGGCATATAGCCAAAGCAAAATGGAAGAGCTCCGCCGCGTGATAGACCAATACGGCAAATAAAAAGGGGCGCCTTCCGAAATGCCCTTATTGCACGGCAGGCAATCCGGCAACTTGTATAGGGAAGCGGGCTTCAAAGTTGAGCGCGCCCAAGGTGGAATCGCCCCGCTTGAGCCCGCCGGGTTGGTACATCAAACGCAAAAGCAGGGTGTCGGTTGCCGGGCTATAGGTGGCAAAAGCTGCTTCCAGCCCCAAAGGGCGCCCTTGGTTGTCTTCGTCTTCATAGCCGGCAAAACGCAAGCCATTGCCGGGCATTACTTCATAAAATACCTGATAGCTTTCAGCTTCCAGTGCAATGGCGTTGGTCACGTCGTAAGCGGGCGTGCGCGACTCGTCGAAAAATGAAAGTAAGCACACATAGCGGCTTTGCGGTTTCAAAGCCACCGGGTCAAAAACAGGGGCTTGCCCGCCCGGGCCGTCGAGGTCATAATAGCGGACCCGGTGCATTTCAGTGGGGTCGCTTTCGTTGATAAAGTCCAGTTGCACGGTAGTAATATGCTCTTTGGGCTGTACTTGGCGGGGGGTACTTTCTTCATTGCCCCCGCAGGCCCATAAAACCATGGCGCTCAACAAAGCAAACACCCCTTTACTCTTCTTCATGTATTTCATACTCTATGGTTTGCTGTTTTTCGAAGTCATAAAGCGTCAACATACGCAAAACGAAATAGGCGCTCCACAAATTTTGCAAGCTGCTCAAATATTGCCGCTGGGCTTCGTTTTGTTCCCGCTTGGCTGCATTCAGCTCGCTAAGCTGTATATGTCCACGGCGAAAACGATGCCAGGCTATCTCGTAACGCTTGCGGGCTACCTCCCATGCCCGTTGTGCATACTGGATTTGCTCACTGTATATGTTCCAGCGCTGCACCTGCAAAAGCACTTCCTGCTCGAACTCGCTTTGCTCTACTTCGGCTTCGGTCTGTGTTAAACGATAATTGGCAAGGGCGGTCTTGATACGGGCACGCCCACGTCCCCAATCCAGAATAGGGATTTCCAGGCTCAAGCGGAAACGCTCCTGGTCTTGCACATCGCTATAGGTATCCTGCAAAGTAGGTGCGCTTTTCGACAAGCCAAAAGACAGATACAAATCTGCGCGGAACCCCCGCTCGGCGCGTGCTTTGGCCACTTCCTGCTCGGCTTCCAGCAAACGGCGCTGAATGCTCAGTGTCTTGGCTCTGTTTTGGCGTGCCTGTGCCAATGCCTCCGTGGCATCGATGCGCAGTAAAGGCAACCACTCCGGCACTTTTAGCTGCAGGTCCGTGTCTTCATCCAGGCGCAAATAGTTTTTCAGCTGCAGCAGGTGGTAGTTATATTCATACTGTGCCAGGTCGCGCGCATTGCGGTTGTTCAAATAGTACAACTCTATTTCGAGCAGGTCCACCTCCGATATTTTGCCCAGTTCGAAGCGTGCCCGTGCAATGCTGTAAAGCGTATCGGCATTGCTATAGTTGAAATCGGCAATTTCAAGATTCTTTTGTGCCAAGAGGGCATTAAAGAAAAGCTCGGTTGTCTTAACGGCAATCATTTCCATAGACTCATCGAAGCGGCGGCGGCTTTCTTCATATCGCAGCGGTTCGATGCGCTGCTGCCACAACAAATGATTGTAGCCCCACAGGGGCTGACGGATACCCACCACCACCGGATAAGCAAGATAGGAAGTCGTGCTCACAGGCGAGAGCACATCTATACGGCTCAGTTGCGAGCTCACGAAGAAGGTCCCTCCCGTAGGCACGATGGGCTGCTCCAAAGCCATTTCGGCAAAAGAGTTGGCCAGACTACGCGCCCGGAAGGTTTCGGTACCATCGTTTTGAATCACCGGCACGATGGTGCGGCTCAGGTCGGGCAAGTCGCCGCGAAAGACCAAACGGGGGCGCAAACCGGCTTGGTAGGTTTTATACGCCCAATAGTTGTTGATCCATTCATTGCGGTTTTTCTCATAATCGAGCGATTGCGCCTGCGCCCGCTCGATGGCTTCTTGCAAGCCCATCACCAAAGATTGCGCCTGTGCAGTGCTTAGTTGAAGGCACAAAAGAAAAAGAACATGTAGCTGTTTCATAAAACCGGATCAGAATTCCAAGATAGTAAATTCTACCCTTCGATTGAGCGCCCGCCCTTCTTCGGTAGTATTGGGCGCTATGGGGTGCTCCATTCCCCATCCCTTTACTTCTATGCGTTGGGGGGCAATTCCTTTCGATACCAAGTAGTCGCGCACGGTGGCGGCACGCATCAGTGACAAGCGTTGGTTGTATCCGGTGCTGCCCACGTTGTCGGTGTGTCCGCTGATAAGAATACGCATTTGAGGATTTTGGCGCAAGATATCAACCAATAAATCCAGCTCGGCATACGATTCTTTTTTGAGCGTCGCCTTGTTGAAGTCGAAGTAAATATGGCGCAGCACAATGGTTTCCCCCTTTTGCAAAGGCTGCGGCTGCGGCCTTAGTGTGTATTCGGTGCTGTCGGGCACGATGTCTTCAATCACCGGATAATTGCCCGGCGTGTGTATTTCCACGCGGTAGCGCTGTTTGGGCAAATAAAGCGTGGTATCGCCCCTGAAAGTGCCTTTTCGTTCTTCGCCTTGTTCAGGCTTCACGCGCAGCTCTGCTTCCGGCGCCGCCGGCATTTCTATATTCACCACCACTTCGTTGCTGTCGGGCAGCTCTTCCACAAACACATCATCGATGTAGTAGTATGCCGAAGAAGCAACGGCAAAGGGGCGCTCTTTCAATTTCGAGCGCTCTTTGGTGTAGAAGTTCCCAATCAAAAGGTATTCATAATCCCGGTCGGCACGGAACACCCCTTCAAAGAGTGTCCATCCACCGGTGTAGTCCAAGATGTTTTCCATGCGCAAATGCGCTTCCGTGGCCAGTGTGTCGGCATAAGGATTGTTGGTAAAGCGCAAGCCCATATTGTTCGAAGCATAGCCCGAGTAGCTATAGGCCAGCGAAAGCCAATAGCCCGCGCGGTAACGCCTGCCCTTGCGCAATGGACGCAGCAACTTCACGGCTATCATTTCATTGGGCACGGTAGGATGATAAGACGCCAAGCCGGCATAGTTACCGCCACTATGCGCCACCATGCTTCCGAAATAGTTGCCCGGTGTTTTGATTGCCCGGTTCGAGGTGCAGGCAGCCAAAAAGTCGGGCGTGCCCCGCACACACAACCAAGGCACTGCCCGCGCTATTTCGCCATATTGTGTGGGGCAGCGGTCATATTGCTCGAAGCCGGGATTGGGCACCAAATTCTGCGCCCAAGCCAAAGACAGGTGTAGGCATAGCGATAGGGTAGCAAGAAACACTTTTTTCATAGACAGGCATTAAGGTATTGTTTTTAGGTATTTAACGCAAAAAACGCACAGCCGTTGTAAGCACTGACCAAAGCCCATTCAGCGATGGCACCTTTTTGTTATATTTGCCTTGAATTTAAAGAAGAAGCAGGGAATGTTGTACGTATCCAGAAGAGAACACTTCAACGCAGCGCATAAGCTTTACAATCCGAAGTGGAGCAAAGAAGAGAACGAAGCGATATTTGGTCCGTGCGCCAACGAAAATTGGCATGGGCACAACTTCGAGCTCATCGTGACGGTCAAAGGGCACCCCGACCCCGACACGGGCTTTGTGGTGGACCTCAAGAAACTCAGCCGGTTGATTCGCGAAGAGGTCATTGAAAAGCTGGACCACAAAAACCTGAATCTCGATGTAGATTTTCTGCGCGGCAAGCTGCCCAGCTGCGAAAACATTATCAAAGAAATATGGCACATTTTGGAGCCCAAAATACCCGGCTTGGCACCCAACAACTTTGCCCGTCTGCATGCCTTACGCCTTTATGAAACGCCCAACAACTATGTAGAATATTTTGGCGAAGACTAAATAAAAAACATCCCAACCATGCGCATATTAAAAGAAATACCCCACGAACACTGCAAAATCACCTTGTTTACATGGAATCAAAAGTACATTGTGAAAATAGAGCAAGGACTTTTGGAACAAATCTATAAAGTAAGCGAGGTGGAAGTCATGAGCCCCGAAGAAGTGGAAGCCGCCATCTTGCGCGAAGATTTTATGAAGAAAGTTCTGGATCGCTTCGAAGAGATGCACCAAGACTGGTACCAAGCGTTGGATATATAAAAAGTCACTCAAAAAAACCATACACAGCTATGTCTTCGAAAAAAAACATGAGCAAAAACGAATTTCTTGACCTCTACAAAGCCACTTTTCAACTACCTACCCAATGGGGCGAGCTCGACCTGGGCGGTCATATCAACAACGTGGTGTATATGCGCTATTTTGAATCGGGGCGCGTGGCTTATCTGCAAAAGATAGTGGAAAACAAAACCTTCGATTTCACACCTGTGGGACCTGTACTGGCAAGCATCGAAGTGCGCTACAAAGTACCTTTGTTTTTCCCCGACACCATCACCGTGGGCACCCGCGTCACGGAAATGGATGAGTACAGCCTCATTATGGAAGCCGCCATCTGGAGCGAGCAGCACGCACGCATTACCACCGAAGCCAAGGCGCGCTTGGTGTTTTACGACTTCCGCACAAAACAAAAAGCCCCCATACCGCAAGAGGTAGTGGCAGGCATTGCCGCCCTCGATGGCATAGAGCAAAAAATACAAAGCTAAACCTTCGGCTTCATTCGCTTGTTTCTCTCATAAAAGGACATGAAAACGATTCAATCAATCCAACAGCTCATAGAAGCACAACAATATGAACAGGCGGTAGAGGCGCTGTCGCAGCTCATAGAACAAAAACCACAGGCAGAACTTTTCTATCTGCGCGCGCAGTGCCGTTACCGTCTTGAACACTTCAGCGAAGCCATCACCGACTATGACCGGGCACTTGCTTCCATAGCACATGCCCCTGCCGACTGGTTTTATGCGCGCGGCTTGGCCAAACACATGGCCGGGCAATCGGTTGAAAGCCTCGAAGACTTTGACCGTGCCGTGCAACTCGAGCCCGGCTACTCTTTCCGCTATGCCAGTCGTGGTTTTATCAAAGCAGCCTTGGGCATGGTAGAAGCCGCCATTGAAGACTACCACAAAGCCATTGAACTGGACCCCGACGACGCCATCAACCACAATAATTTGGGCTTGCTCTACGAACAAATGGGCATGCAAGAGGCAGCCATCGAACATTTCCGCCAAGCAGACCGCCTGGCCGGTTTGCCCGAAGGCAAATATACCCCACAACCGCGCCCCCGTGCCACCCGGTTTATCAACATACCCGCCGAAGAAAACGGCGATGCCCCCGGCCGGTGGCAAATCATTAAAGAAGTATTCTGCTCTGCCGCGCGCCGGAAAGAGTTTTTTCAGTTTGTGGCACAAAAATTAGGTTTCGGCAAAAAAAAGAAACAGGCATGAAGCTCGCTTCGCAAAAAATATTTATCACGGGCGCTACCGGCTTGCTGGGGCAATATTTTGTGCGCAGTTTGTTACAAGAGGGGGCAGAGGTGTGGGCGCTGCGTCGTCCACAAAGCCGTTTGCCTTTTTCGGAAACCGAGCAAAAGCAGATACGTTGGCTCGAAGGGGACCTTCACGACCCCATCACTTTATATGAACTGCTGCCCGAAGGCGCGGTGGTGATTCATGCGGCGGCCAAGGTGTCGTTCAATCCGAAAGACAAAAAAGAGCTGTACCGCACCAACATTCAAGGCACGGCACAGCTGGTCAATGTTTGTTTGGAAAAAGGTTGTTCTTATTTCTTGCACATCAGCTCGGTGGCTGCTCTGGGGCGCGCCCCCGGACAAGAGCGCATCGACGAAAGCAACCAATGGGAAGAAAACCATTTGACCACCCATTATGCCCGCTCGAAGTTCCACGCCGAAATGGAAGTGTGGCGTGGCTATGCCGAAGGGCTGCCGGTGGGCATCCTCAACCCCTCGCTTATCTTGGGGCGTGGCGACCTGCACCGAAGCAGCACGCAGTTGTTCCGTTACGTGCTCGAAGGGCGCAAGTTCTACCCCTTGGGTAGCCTCAACTATGTGGATGTGCGCGATGTGGTGGAAGCCGGCCTGCTGCTCATCAAGCAACGCCTTAGCGGCGAGCGCTTCATATTGAATGGCGGCACCATTGCTTACCGCGATTTCTTCGGCATGGTAGCAGAAGCCCTGCACCAAAAGCCCCCTTCCTATGCCGTACGCCCTTGGATGAGTGAGATAGCCTGGCGTTTGTCGGCGCTCTACAGCTTGATAAGCGGGCGCCCGCCGCTCGTTACCCGCGAAACCGCCCGCATTTCACAAGAGCATTTCAGCTACGACGGCAGCAAAATACAGCGTTTCCTGCCTGCCTTTCGCTATACCCCCCTGGCCGACACCATACGGTGGGTAGCCGCAAGTTTGCGCCCCCAAGCAGCTGCTCACAGCACCTCGATGGTTTTGAGCAAATGACGCTGATTGATTTTGTATTTCTTCTTCCGGAAAATACGGCACAAAATACCTGCCCCCACTAAGGAAGAAGAGATGGTAACATTTTCAGGCGTAACGCGGTCATTGCCGTTTTCATAGTTTCGGGGATTGAGTGTGTCCATCAAGAAATAGCCCACGCCGGCAACAGGAAACACAAAAGCCCCCTGATTCAAAAACCACGAGCGCGAAGGCACCACCACGGCTTCTATGTTTTTAATAGCCACTTTGCCCGCCTGCGTTACCACGATGGTGTCTTTCTTGATACCTACGATTTCTTCTTGCCAGCGGTCGCCGCCCATGTAAAAGATGATTTCGTCGCCCACATAGTAGCGCACCCGCTTCACCACGCCGGGTTTGTCGAGTGCCAAAAAGAACTTTTCTTTTTCCAAAGCATCTATGGGCGTTTGGGCGCGCAGGTCCGTCACAAACAGCAGCAAGGCGCAGAGCCCGGGAAGCAAATATCTGTAAAACATGGTTCTTAGCGTTGAATTTTATATAAAATAACAATTTTTTGCTCGGGAACAGTCATCAACTCTATAAATTCACCACTCAAAAGCAATTGGTGCTCTTTAGCCCAGCGCTGCGCCCTCTCGTGCAGTTCATAAGGACGCGGTGCCCAAACAGGATGCGCCTGCACACGCAGCTCTACCCACTCGCCCTTGAGGGTATCCGGGCTGTAACCGGCCGGCAGAACGGCGGGCAGGCTGTCGAGCAGCACCCCCAACCGCAGCTTTATAAGCTCGCCGGCTTGTGGTTCGTGCGGGTAAGCTGCTGCCCATGCCAATATTTTATGGCTTTGCCAGTCGGTTTGCACCTGCCGGCGAAGCGCTTTCAGGCTGTCGGTAGGCACCCTTCCTTCATACAGACGATACAAAAAATAGTGCTTTTGCAACGATAGGCGGCGAATTTCCGGCGGCAGATGCCCGCCCATGCCAAAGTAAGCCGCAGCCACCACCCCCGCCGTAAGCAATACCGCTATCAGTAGTTTTCGTAACATATTCATAAAAAATAAATTGGCTTCAAATATAGCAATATTCAAAATTTGTTTATATTTGCAGTCCGTTAAAAGAAAGAGCAATCATCAATCACCTCAGAACATAATTGAGTCATGGAAGATTTGATAAAATTCGTAGAATCGGAATACGCTCAGCGCCGCGCCGAACTGCCCGATTTCAAAGCCGGTGACACTGTACGCGTACACGTAAAGATCGTGGAAGGGAACAAAGAGCGCATCCAGGTATATGAGGGGGTAGTCATTCAGCGCCGCCACCCCAACACCAACGGCGAAACCTTCACCGTAAGAAAAGTATCAGGGGGCATTGCCGTAGAGCGTATTTTCCCTGTTTTGTCGCCTTCTATCGATAAAATCGAATTGGTGCGCCGTGGTCGTGTGCGTCGTGCACGCATCTACTACATGCGCGGCAGAAAAGGGAAAGCTGCCCGTATCAAGGAATTGCGCGACTAAGCTTGTCGCTTCTTTTACTGCAAGAGGTGCCTTCCTGCCGGAAGACACCTCTTTTTTTTGCTATGTTATCGTGCGCCTCCTCTTTTTCTCGTTCTTTTGTGCGCCTGTTTCTGTTATTTCGGGCTTTTCTCTTTTTTGCTATCCACGCTTCCCCTCTTGTCGTTTCGCCCCTTCTCTTTTGCCCTTTCAAGCAATCCTTCCTTTTGTCATTTCAAATATTCCTTTTGTCTTTTCAAGTGCCCCTTCCTTGTCATTTCGAGCGTAAACGAACGCTCTCTCTTGCCGCTTATGGCTTGGTTTGAAGAGATTTCTCACTACGCTTGCGCTCCGTTCGAAATGACAAGCTG
>NZ_AUGC01000007.1 GCF_000426825.1 Thermonema rossianum DSM 10300
AGAGAGCTCTTCACGCCAAACCACAAGAAGGCAAAAGAAGCAAACGAAAACCAAGACTGATGCACCATTTGGCTTGTCCATACGTTTTTTTAAAAACCATTTTCCATTCTTATGACTTCACACCCTACCCGCACACCCAATGCGCTGATACACGAAAGCAGCCCTTATTTGCGCCAACATGCCTACAACCCCGTGCAATGGATGCCTTGGGGCAAGGAAGCCCTCGAGCTGGCAGAGAAACTGCAAAAACCCATCATACTGAGCATCGGCTACTCTACCTGCCATTGGTGCCATGTGATGGAACGCGAATGCTTCGAAAACGAAGAGATCGCCGACCTGATGAACGCCCATTTTATCAATATCAAAGTGGACAGGGAAGAACGCCCCGACCTCGATGCCATCTACATGGATGCCGTGCAGGCGATGGGCTTGCCCGGCGGCTGGCCGCTCAATGTGTTTCTGCTGCCTGACCGCCGCCCCTTTTATGGCGGCACCTATTTCCCGCCCGAAGCATGGAAGCAGCTGCTGCGCAATGTAGTGAAGGCATTCAAGACCGAACGCCAAGCCTTGGAAGAAGCCGCTGCCAAGCTGAGCAGTGCCCTGCAGCAAAGTCTATCGCAGCGTTTCGGCTTGCGAAACAACGAACAGCTGCCCACCGAAGCAAGCATGCGCACAAGCCTGCACCGCCTCGAAGAAGCCTTCGATAACCTGCACGGCGGCTTTTCCGGCGCACCCAAGTTTCCCACGCCCTGCGTGTATGCATTCATGCTTTATGCCGGCGTGGCACTCAAACAAAATACCTTGCTCGAGCAGGTTGAGCGCAGCCTGCAAGGCATGTACCGGGGCGGTCTCTATGACCACGTGGGCGGTGGTTTTGCCCGTTATTCGGTCGATAGTGCGTGGCATGTGCCCCACTTCGAAAAAATGCTGTACGACAACGCCCAACTGTTGGGCTTGTATGCTCAAAGCTACCGCCACCGGGCTGCCACCTATAAGCAAGAAGTCGTATTCCGCACCTTCGATTTCTTGAACCGCGAACTGCTCAGCCCCGAAGGCGCCTACTACGCCGCCCTGGATGCCGACTCCGAAGGCGAAGAGGGGAAATACTATGTCTGGCACTACGAAGAAGTAAAAGACATTCTGCAGCAAGACTTCGACACCTTCACCACCCTATTTGACCTGCGCCCCGAGGGCAACTGGGAAGAAGGGAAAAACGTGCTGCGGCGCCTGCGCTTGCCCACCGATGAAACAGAAGAGCAGGCCATCCGGCACATGCTCGAACGTTTGTTGCATAAGCGCGCTTTGCGCACGCCACCCGCCCGCGACACCAAAATACTGACGGCATGGAATGCGCTCCTCATCAAGGGGCTGTGCGAAGCATACCACGCTTTTGGCAGGGAAGAATTCAAAACGGCCGCCCTGCGCATCATGCAGTTTATAGAAGAAAGGCTCATGGTGCGGCATACCCTTTACCATAGCTACCAGGAAGGCAAACCCAAGGGCGAAGGCTTGGCCGAAGACTATGCTCACACCATTGCTGCCTACATAGCCCTTTATCAAGTCACCTTCGACGAGCGCCACATACGGCAAGCCCGCCAACTGCTTGAACAAGCGCAATCGCTTTTCCTGAACGACGAAGGGCTCTACAGCATGGCTCCACTCAACAGCAAAGACCTCATTGCCAACAAAAGCAATATATTCGACAGCGTGATGCCCTCTGAAAATGCCGTCATGGCACACAACCTCTTTTATTTGGGGCTGCTGCTCGAAAACAAAGCATGGCAACACCAAGCCCGGGGCATGCTGGCATATGTAGGTCCTATGTTGCAAACAGAAGTGCGTTATCTGGCTCACTGGGGGCACCTGTGGCTGCACCACATCCGCCCTACAGCCGAAGTGGCCATTGTAGGGGCACAAGCGCTGCAAGCACGCGCCCGGCTGGCCAAGCACTATCTGCCCCATGTGGTGTGGATGGGCACCAATCAAGAAAAAGGCACGGACAGCCTGTTGCCCAACCTGAAAGAAAGGGAAGCCATAGACGGGAAAACCACTTTTTATGTGTGTGTAAACAAGAGTTGCCTGCTGCCTGTACACGAGGCCGATGCCGCCTACCGGCAGCTGCAGCAGTTGTTGGAAAGGTAAAACAAGCGAAACCGGGCGCCACTCAAAGCGTTTTGCCTGCTTTGTTCTGTGGGCTTGGTTTCGCTTTTCTTGCTTCTTTTCTGTTTTTGTGCTTTTTGTGCTTTCCGCTCCTCCCCGTCTTTTTGTGCATCTTCTCCCCCTCCCTCTCGAGCACTTTGCCCCGCTCTTTTCGAGCATCCTCCTGTGTCATTCGAGCGTAAGCGAGAAATCTCTTTTGCCTTCTTATGGTTTGGCGTGAAGAGATCTCTCACTCGCTTCGCTCGTTCGAGATGACAAGAGATAAGCTTGGTTTGATGAGATTTCTCACTTCACTGCGTTCCGTTCGATATGACAAACCCGGGCTCGTGTTTACAGTGCAAAATGCTTCTCCTGCATATACAACTCTTCGAATTTGCGCAGGTGTTCGGGCAAGCCCAGCACTATGAATACATCTTCTTTCTGAATGGGACGGTGAGGATCTACGTTGAATATGAACTGCCCGCCTTCGCGCAGCGCCAATACCACAGCACCGCCGGTGGCATTTCGTATGTTTAGTTCTGCCAAAGATTTGCCTATCACGTCGGGGCGCAGCCAGTAGCCGCGCACTTCTTCCAAATCAAGATGAATGTCGCCAATGCCCGAAAGCAAATCCAAGAACTCTATCACATAAGGCTTGGTAATAATTTGCGCCATATGGATGCCCCCGATATAGTCGGGCATGACCACCCGGTTAGCACCGGCACGGTACAGCTTGCGTTCGGAGGTCTCCTCCGATGCCCGTGCCACAATAAAAATACCAGGATTCAGCTCTCTGGCGGTCAAGGTAATAAATACATTTTCTGCATCTTTGGGCAAGGTGGTCACAATGGCAGAGGCCTGCTCGATGCGTGCCTCTTTCAAGGTTTCGTCGAGGGTGGCATCGCCTACAATGTACCCGAAGCGCACATCCTTGGCAAAGACCGGGCGGCTCACTTTGGGGTCATGCTCTATAATCACAAAATCACGCTTGGCTTTCACCAACTCTTCACATACTTTGATGCCATTGCGCCCATAACCGCACACTATCACATGATTTTTCATCTTACGTACATTTCTGCTAATGCCGAAGTTATACAATAGTTTTTGGATTTCACCCTCAAAGAAAAACGAAGTAAGGGTCGATACGGCAAAACCGGCAACCAAAAGGTTAAAAACAATAAAGAAGGAAGTGAATAAACGCCCCTCTTCCGACAGGGGATGCACCTCCGTATAGCCTACCGTAGAAAAAGTAATCACCGTCATGTAGAAGGCTTCCAAGGGGGTATAGCCCTCTATGAGCTGATAAGCAATGGTGCCTACAATAAAGCTCAACAAGATGAGAACAAAAGCAATCAGCAGGCGCTTGAGACCTATTTGAAGCATGTTTGTTGGCAATTCGTAAAAATAAGGCTTGAATATAAACAAGATGCCGGGCGTTTGCAACCCGGCACCTCGTGTGTCATGCAAGTAAAAATCACTTATTCCGTGCCGGCAGTTTCTGCGGCAGCTTGATTCGGGTCCACAAAATCAACCTCTTCCAGGCTGAGTATGTTCATGGGGTTCACCCGCAAGCCGGTCACATTCTTTTGTGACATACGCAAAACATCGTCGTAATAGAGAATGATGACGGGGCATTCTTCCAAAATAAGTTTTTCCATTTCGTGATAAATGGCATAACGCTTGAAATAATCTTCTGCGTTTTCTTTTACATGCATGGCTTCCACATACAGGCTGTCATATGTGGGATTGATGAAATGTGTTTTGTTGGGACCGGCAGGTGACAAATACTTGCTGTAGAACATAGCAAGGTAGTTTTCGGCATCGGGGTAGTCGGCAAGCCACGACCCACGGAACAGGTTCACCTTGCCATTGTCCACACGTTCTTGGTGGGTAGAAAACTGTGCTGTTTCTATTTCCACTTTTACGCCTATCGACTCCCATTGCTTTTGTATGAACTCTGCAATATTGCGGTCGGTAGAATACGTAGAGAGCTTCAATTCGTATTTCTCTAAGCCCTGCCCGTTCGGGTAACCGGCTTGCTTGAGCAGCTCGCGCGCCTTGGCCGGGTCGTAGCGATAACCCTTCACCACCGAAGAGTCAAACGAAGGCATGCCCATAGGCACAATGCCTGCCACACCCGGTTTACCCAAGCCATTGCGCAGCGAATAAACCAGCTCGTCACGGTCGATGGCGTAGGCCAATGCCTGGCGAAACTCTTTTTTGAGGAAGGGGTGTTTGTCCGGGTCCACATAGTTTTCCGGATTCATTTGGAAACCTATGTACTCGGTATTCAGGTAGTCAGCTTTTTCGATATTGAACTTCTGTGCAAACTCGGGTTTTATGTTGCCTTGCCCGTCCAGTATTTCCTTCGCATTTTCGGGCAGGCCGGTGATGAAGTCCAGATTGCCTGCTTGGAATTCACGAAATGCCTGGTTGGGGTCTTCTATGAAGCGCACCTGTACGGCATCGACATAAGGAATGTCTTTGCCCAACTCTTTGGCTTTCCAGTAATTGGGGTTTTTCTCAAATACCAAGCTCTCGCCTTCCTTCCACTCTTTAAACTTGAAAGGACCGGTTCCTACCGGATGGCTGCGGAAATCGTCTTTGTAATACTCTACCGCTTCACGTGGTACTACAAAAGTATAAGGCACCGTCAATAGGTCAATAAAAGGCGGGAAGGGCTCTTTCAAGCGGATTTGCAAGGTGTAGTCATCAAGGGCAACAAAGGCAGAGTCAGAAAGTGTGCCGTTGGGGTTGGTGAGCACCTTGCCCTCAAACACCCAACGCCCGGTGCTGGCAGTGGCCGGCGACATGATTCTTTTGAACGAATACACAAAATCCGATGCTTTCACCTCACGCCCTTTCCCATCGGGGAAGCAAGGGTCGTCGTGAAAGTAAACCCCTTTCTTGATGGTAAAGGTGTAGGTTTTGCCGTCTTCGGAAATACTCCACGTATTGGCCAAAGCCGGCATGGGATGCAAGCTTTCGTCCATTTCAAAGAGGCCGTTGTAGAGCTGCGTGGTTGCCCACACGGTCGCCCGGTTGTTGGCAAAGGCGGGGTCAAGCGACTTTAAACCACCGGTTTGATTATAGCGAAAGACTTTTTTTGGCGCCCCTTCTTTGGCCGGTCCGCCACAGGCAGCCAAGAAAGTAGCCAAAACAATAAATGATAAGATTCTACGTACCATATTTAAGCGTTTTTTAAAGGTTTAATTGTATCTTTAATTTCAACAAAGACGTATGCTTGATAGTAAATCTGCATATTTTATTCGTAAAAAACAACTCATTACAATGAAAATACTATTTTGCTTTTAAATGCAAGAATTTATCAGTACTTTTCGCTTATTAAAACCGGAATTTTTATGGGGAAAGTTATAGCTATTGCCAATCAAAAAGGTGGCGTAGGCAAAACCACCACCGCCATCAACTTGGCTGCCAGCTTGGCGCATCTGGGGTATAAAACACTGGTGATTGATGCCGACCCCCAAGCCAACTCCACTTCGGGACTGGGGCTGAACCCCCGCGAGGTGGAAAACAGCATCTACGAATGTATGGTTGACGGCGTGGATATTCAAAGTGCCACCGTGCCTTCTCAAATGTCTAATTTATACATTGTGCCTTCTCATATCGACTTGGTGGGTGCCGAGGTGGAAATGATCAACCTGCCGGAGCGGGAAGTAAAAATGCGGCAAGCCATCGCCCCCATACGCGACAACTACGATTTCATCTTGATAGACTGCTCCCCTTCGCTGGGGCTTATCACGGTCAATGCCCTTACGGCAGCTGATTCGGTAGTGGTGCCCGTACAGTGTGAATATTTTGCCTTGGAAGGGCTGGGCAAACTGCTCAATACCATCAAAATCATTCAAACACGCCTCAATACCAATTTACAAATAGAGGGCATCTTGCTTACGATGCATGACCTGCGCATTCGCCTGTCCACACAGGTCATCGAAGACGTCAAGCAGCACTTCAAAGAGATGGTCTTCGATACCGTTATTCCACGGAATGTGCGCCTGAGCGAATCGCCCAGTTACGGCCTGCCCGTCATCATGTACGACGCCGGCAGCAAAGGTGCTGAATCATATTTGGCGCTTGCAAAGGAAATATTAAAAAAGAATCAATTACCTTTGAAGGCGAAAAGTCCCAAAGCATAAAAAGTGACGATGAGCAAACGCAAAAAAGGATTAGGAAGAGGGCTGGGTGCGCTGCTTTCCGACAGCGACGCGGTACAGCAACCCACACCTTCGGCAGAAGAAAAACAAGACAGCATACAAGAAATTCCGGTTCAATCCATTGAACCCAACCCTTTTCAACCACGCCAGGATTTTGCCCCCGAAGCCCTGCAAGAGCTGGCAGAGTCCATCAAGGTGCACGGCATCATACAACCCATCACCGTACGACGCTTAGAAGAAGGCAAGTATCAAATCATTTCGGGCGAACGCCGCTGGCAAGCCTCTCAGCTGGCGGGGCTCTCTACCATCCCCGCTTATGTGCGCACAGCCGATGACCAGCAAATGCTGGAGATGGCGCTCATTGAAAACATACAACGCCAAGACCTGAACCCCATAGAGATAGCCTTAAGCTATCAGCGCCTGATTACCGAATGCGGGCTTAAACAAGAAGAGTTGGGCGAGCGGGTCGGCAAGAAGCGTTCCACGGTAACCAACTACTTGCGTTTACTGAAGCTGCCCCCCGACATACAAGCCGGCTTGCGCGATGGCCTGCTGAACATGGGACATGCCCGCGCCCTGGTAGCGCTCGAAGACCCCGCACAGCAAATTTTTATCTATAAAAAAATTGTCACTGAAAAGCTCTCGGTGCGGCAAGTAGAGCAGCTGGTGCAAGCCGTGCAGAAAAAGAAACCAACCGGCGCCAACAAATCTCAAAAAAGCGGCGAGCTGGCGCCTGAGCTCAAGCAGCTGCAGCAACGGCTGTCTTCACACTTTGGCACCAAAATACAAATAAAAACGGGCAAATCGCCCGATAAAGGCGAGATAAAAATACCATTCACCTCCATAGACGAGCTCAACCGCCTGCTCGAAATTCTTAACATAGAGTTGTAATGCCCATGAGTCACCGGATAGTTGCTTTGTGTTTGTTTGCCTGCTGTTGGCAAGCCGGATGGGCACAAAACGACAGCCTGCAAACGGTTCCGCCTTCCCCGGAACCGCAGGCGCGCACGGCAGCCCCCGCGCCCTATATTGAAGACATAGGCAGCAACCCTTTTTCACCTGCCGAAGCAGCCAAACGCTCGGCTGTCTTGCCCGGCTGGGGACAGGTGTATAACAAAAAATACTGGAAGGTGCCGGTCATCTATGCAGCCTTAGGCGCCATTGCCTACGGCATTTACTGGAACAATTCCTACTATCAGTACTACGACAACCTGTATAAGCAGGCCATCCTGAACGGGAACCCCAACCAGCTGGATTTGAACCGCACCCGCTATTTGCGCACCTTTACGCGACGCAACAAAGAGCTGCTTATCCTGGTGGGCATTCTCACCTACGGCCTGAACATTGCCGATGCCATCGTGGATGCCCATTTGGCCGGCTTTGACTTCAGCGACGACATTAGCCTGCGGCTGTCGCCCCACATAGAACCACTACCCCACACCCATGGTATTTGGGCAAAAGGTGTTACCTTTACGTTCCGGTTTTGACCTTGTAAAACAATTTAAACAGAACACATGGCACTGAACATAGCACTGATCGGCTACGGCAAAATGGGCAAAGCCATTGAAAGTATTGCCCGCGAAAGGGGGCATCATATTACGGCCATCATTCGCCGGCAAAACCAAGAAGAACTGCAAACACTCTCGCCACAAAATACAGATGTAGCCATTGAGTTTACCACACCGGAAAGTGCTTTTGACAACATACGGCAGTGTCTGCAGCAGCAAGTGCCGGTGGTCAGTGGTTCTACCGGCTGGCTTGAACATCTGCCCGAAGTAAAACAGCTTATAGAAACTCACCGGACGCCCTTTTTCTATGCGCCCAATTTCAGCATAGGCGTCAACTTGTTTTTTCTTGTCAACCGTCTGACAGCCCGCCTCATGAGCAGCCAGCCACAGTACGAAGTGAGCATGGAAGAAGTGCATCACATTCACAAAAAAGATGCCCCCAGTGGCACCGCCATCCGTCTGGCAGAAGACCTGCTGGCCTACTATCCCCAAAAACAGGGATGGGCGCTTGCCGGTGAAGCCCAAGCCGGGCAACTGCCCATCGAAGCCAAGCGCATCGACGAAGTGCCGGGCACGCACATTGTTCGCTACCGCTCTGCCGACGACCAAATAGAGCTCAAGCATGAAGCCTTTTCACGCCATGGCTTTGCCTATGGTGCGGTACTGGCTGCCGAGTTTTTGGCACAACAAAGTGCCGGTTTCTTTGGTATGGAACAACTACTACAAAGCCAATTGGGCATCTCTTTCCCCTCACTTTAAAACCATTGACACAACCTTTCTCAAACAACTAAGACCATGAAGCTTAAACTGCCTTTTTTGAAAAAATCATCGAAGGAACAGACGAATAAACAACCCAAGTCGAAGCTGCGCGAGTGGATAGACTCGCTGCTTTTTGCCGTCATCGTAGCCACCTTGGTGCGTTGGCTTGTCGTGGAAGCTTACACCATCCCAACGCCTTCCATGGAGCGCAGCTTACTGGTAGGCGACTTCCTGTTTGTAAGCAAACTGAGCTATGGCGCCCGCACCCCCCAAACCCCTCTTCAGCTGCCGCTCACGCACCAAACCATCTGGTTTACCGATATTCCTTCTTATCTGGATTGGATTCAACTGCCCATGTATCGCCTGCCCGGCTTTTCGAAAGTAAAAAAAGGCGATGTGGTGGTATTTAACTTTCCCCCCCAAGAGCCGGGACGCCCCAAGTACCCTACCGACCTGAAAACACACTACATCAAGCGCTGCGTGGCTACCGGTGGCGACACCATAGAAATCAAAGCCGCCAAAGTCTATATCAACGGCGTGGAACAAGCCTATCCCGAAGGCGTGCAGTTCCGCTACGACGTATATACCAACCAAAGCATACGCCCCCGCGTGTTCGAAGAGCTGGGCATACGCTACTCGGCCGACAGCAACACGGACGTCTATGCCACCAACTTCGGCTACCGTATCACCATGACCCCGGCCACTGCCGAAGCCCTGAAGAAACTGCCGATGGTAGAAAAAGTGGAATTGTCTCTTGCCGAAGAAGGCATCGGCAACCTGCGTGTGTTTCCCAATCATCCGCAGTTCAACTGGAACGAAGACTACTTCGGACCGCTCTACGTGCCTAAAAAAGGCGATAAAATAAAAATGACGCCCGAAAATGTGATTCTCTACGGGCACACCATTGCCGAGTATGAAGGGCACGAGCAAGCCGAAGTGAAAAACGATAAATTGTATATCAACGGACAGGCCGTGGAAGAATATACTTTCCGCCAAGATTACCTCTTCATGATGGGCGACAACCGCCACAACTCTCTGGATTCGCGCTTCTGGGGCTTTGTGCCCTATGACCACGTGGTGGGCAAAGCTGTCTTTGTGTGGTTATCGGTAGATCCTTATGCCGATTTTCTGCACAAAATACGCTGGAGCCGCCTGTTTAGCGGTGTCAATTAAAAAAACCTTTCATGAGGTCTCTTTGTTTCAAAAAGAGATTGCTTTAAAAGATTGATTATAAACCAAAAACAGTTATGAAACAGGAAGAAGTGTTGGACGAGTTGTTGCATGTGGAAGAGCCTACCCCCACCTTCAGCATGAACCCGAAGAAGTTCATGTTGTGGCTCTTCATTGTTTCCATAGTCATGATTTTCGCCTCGCTTACCTCTGCCTATATTGTGAAGCAGGCAGACAGCGCCTGGCTCTCTATCGAGTTGCCGTCAATATTATGGTACAGCACGGCCGTGCTGCTGCTCAGTAGTCTTACCGCCCATATGGCCTACCGCGCGGGCAAAAAAGAGCAAACCGGCAAAGCGCGCCTTTACCTGCTGGCAACCCTAACATTGGGCTTGGTTTTTCTGGCTATGCAGTGGTTGGGCTGGGTGGACCTGGTAGAGCGTGGCATCTTCTTTGGCGGTGTGGACCGTGAAGGCAACCCCGCCAACCCGGCCGGCTCTTTTATTTATGTGCTGATGGGCGTTCATGCCGTGCACCTGATTGCCGGCTTGATTTACTGGCTGGCGATGCTCTTGATGAAACGCCAAACCGAAAGCCAAAAAGAAAACTGGCGTCTGCACCTTGAAATGTCCACTATCTTTTGGCATTTCCTGGACGGACTGTGGGTCTATCTGTTTTTATTTTTATTGTTAAATCGCTAATTTAGCCACGTTGAAAAGCTTTGTTTCTTTATATAGCTGAAAGACAAACAGATAAAAACTTAACGCTGAAAATTATGGCATCTACAACTGTAACAGTGAGCAATGCGCAAGACAAAACCAGTCCTTGGTTTGGCGGCAAGTCGCCCATGAATGCCAGCTATGGCAAATTGATGATGTGGTTTTTCTTGCTTTCTGACGCCTTTACCTTCTCGGCTTTCCTGGTAGGCTACGGTATGGTGCGCTTCATGCATCCGGCTTATGACCCGGCCGTGCATGGCGAATTTAAATTCTCTACAGAATATTGGCCTATTCCGGAATATGTGTTCAATGCTTTTCCGGGCTTCCATGGTGTGCATCTGCCTCTGGTATTCGTAGGCTTGATGACCTTCATATTGATTGTAAGTAGTGTAACCATGGTACTGGCTGTGGAGGCGGGGCATCGCCGCGACAAGGAAGCCGTTACTAAATGGATGCTTTGGACCATTATCGGCGGCTTGACCTTCTTGGGTTGCCAGGCATGGGAATGGACCCACTTCATCATGGGTGACCCCCAGTCGCCTTATGGTGCTGCCGGTGGCTTCATTGGTGCCAACCTCATTCAGAACCAATACGGACCTACGCCTTTTGCTGATTTCTTCTTCTTTATCACCGGTTTCCACGGGATGCACGTATTCAGTGGCGTGATTTTGAACCTGCTGGTGTTCCACAATACTGTATATGGTGTGTATGAACGCCGTGGACATTATGAAATGGTGGAAAAAGTAGGGCTCTACTGGCACTTTGTAGATTTGGTTTGGGTATTTGTGTTTACCTTCTTCTATCTTGTGTAATTTCCTGATTTGACATCAATCACTGAAAAAAATAGTAACTATGGCAAATACAGCTTCACACGGCGCCCCGCAAGTAAAAACCCTCATTAAGGTATTCTGGATATTGTTGGGGGTAACAGCCCTCGAGTTCCTGATTGCTTTTACCATGGAACCGGGCACTTTGAAAATCGCTATTTTCATCGGCTTGACCATCGTAAAAGCTTTTTATATAGTGGCTGAGTTCATGCACCTGAAAGGAGAGGTCAAAGCACTGGTATGGTCCATCCTCCTTCCTTTGATTTTTGTGGTGTGGCTCATCATAGCCCTCATTGTAGAAGGTGGTGCTCACTAAGCCTTTGAAGCAATGAAAGTAAAACGCATCACACAAGCGGGTGCCCTCTTGCTTATGCTGGGGGCACCTGTTTTTATTTTTGTTTTCTTCTATTTGTTCGGAGAAAATCATTATGAACTGCCGCACGAAGGGCGTTACGAAATAACACCTGCCCACGATACGACTTACATGGCGGTGCCTGTAAAGTCTTTTTCTTACCTCAATCGCGGCAAAGTGCATATTGTCATGCTCAGCGACAGCCTGCCTCCACAAGAAGCCGGTGAACAGTGGCAACGCCTGCAAGCGTATTTTCAAACCAGTAAAACCGTTGTGCTGCACCGGGCAGCCCCTGACTCCCTGACGCTCGCATGGCTCTGCCCCCACCATAACTACCGGCAAACCCCTTTCGTGCTGATAGACAAACAGGGCTTTGTACGTGGGCATTACGGCAGCGACATGGAAGAGTATGACCGCTTGATTACCGAAACACTGATTGCCGTTAAACTTCCTTAATCAACGATTGGTTTAATAGGAAAAACCGCTCTTTCCTAAAAAAAAACGATATGAATACCTCACTGACCTCTTCACAAGACCGGCTTTACCGCCGTCTCATTGGCGTTGTATCGGTAGCCATCCCCATCGTAGTGGCCATACTGTTTTACTTGCAGCGAACCGACAAAAATATCACTTATGAATCGGTGGACTTCCTGCCCCACCTGAATGCTTTCATCAATAGTGCCACCTTCGTGGCTCTTATTGCCGGCTTCATCGCCATCAAGCGAAAAAACATAGCTTGGCACCGCCTGTGGATGATGACTGCTTTCGTGCTTTCCTCTATTTTTCTGATTTCGTATGTCATCTACCATACATTTGGCACACATACGCCTTATGGCGGCGAAGGATGGATACGCACCGTTTACTTCTTCATCTTAATCACCCATATTGCTCTCTCGGCGGTAGTAGTGCCTTTTGTGCTGTTTGCCCTTTATTTTGCTTATACCAAGCAGTATGCCAAGCACCGCAAGGTGGTCAAGTGGGCTTATCCCATCTGGGCATATGTGGCTGCCTCGGGTGTGGCTGTTTACCTTATGATATCGCCTTACTACAACTAATACCGGTGCTAATTATATAAGCAAAGGCACGGTGCCAAAACGGGATACCGTGCCTTTTTGTCTTAACGGATGCCTGGCTATCTGCCCGCGCAGATGGCAGGTGCGCCATGCTTCCCTCCTGCGGCTACTCTACTTGAAATGTATGCATGATTTGCTCGCCTGTCTCTTGGTAGTCAGCAAAACGATGACGCTCGGTAGTGAGTGTGAGCACATAGGCTTTGCCGTCCACTACTCTGTAGTGCTGTACAAAAGTAAGGTCAAAACGGGGGTTATAGGTGCCGTCAGTGCCCGAGGCTACGCCCTGTGCCCCCTCAAATATCAAACGGTGGTATTTGTTTCCGGTGCCATCTGTTTCGGTGCTGCTCTCAAGTATCTTAGCTTCCGGCATGTAGTTCAGTATTTGCCGCTTTGAGGCTTCGGCATACTGCTCCAAAGACATATCATAGCCCTGCAAGTCCTCAATGGTCAAGTTTATATTTTCACGAAAGCGGTCTTTAGGGGACTCTTGCGGAAAATACAAAAAGAAGCGCACGCCCAACTTGCCGGATTCATCTACTTCAAGGCTGTCCGGATAGTGAATGGTGTAATTCTCCCGGGCAAGTGTTTTCCAGCTTTCGGGGGGCTCATGGGCATTTTTGTTTTTTTGACTGCAGGCCGGCAACATGCAAAGATAAGCCAGCGCTAAGGCGCACCATATTTTTACAGTTTGCATGACATTGTTGTTTGGTGAATAATAATATCACCGGGCACAAAAGCAGTACCAACGGTAAGGGTTCTTCCCGGCTTTTGAAAGTATTTTTTCACCCCCCTGCCCGGATGGCCTTCACGGGGTCCAATCGGGCGGCGGTCCAGGCAGGTATAATACCCGACACCACACCTACCACTGCCGAAATCAAAACACCCCGCAGGATATTGCCTGCCGTCAGCCGAAGCTCTAAAGAGCCCAGAGGGACAAAGCTCACCAGCCAAACCAAAAAGAGCCCTATCAATCCGCCAAAGATGCTCAAAAAGATAGCTTCGAACAGAAATTGGTTGAGAATAAAGAAATTTTTTGCACCCAAAGATTTTTGCACACCAATGATGGGCGTGCGCTCCTTTACCGACACAAACATAATATTGGCTATACCAAAGGCACCTACCAGCATGGCAAAGCTGCCAATAACGCCCCCCGCCACGTTGAGTACACCAAAGATGGCATTCAGCTGATTGGTTAAAAACTCCGGACGGTTGATGGCAAAGTTATCTTCTTCCGTGGGGCGAAGTGCCCGTTTACGACGCATCAGACCGCGTGCTTCTGCTTCGAGACGCACCAAGCCGGCATCCTCTTCCTTGCCTTTGAGCGCAATAACAGGCTCACGCCCATCTTTACCCACTTTATAAATCTTTGCAAAGAAGAAAAAAGGCATGATACAGGTTTTATCGGAACTGGGTGCGCCCAAGAAGTTGGCTCCTTCGCGCTTCATAACCCCAATGACCCGCAGCTTGCGCCCTTTCAAACGGATATCTTTGCCTACTGCCGAACGGTTGGGAAAAAGGGTCTGTGCAATTTCATAGCCTATGATGGCTACATTCAAGCCATTGGCCATTTCATGGGGCAAGAAATAACGGCCTTCTGCCAAATCCACATTGGCTACTTCGGAATAAGAGTAAGAAACGCCCCGCAGGGTTACGTCTTCAATACTCAGGCTGCCGCTTTGCAGCACAGCCCCGCCACGACCGGTAAAAAGAGCCACCGCCGAAGCTTGCTTTGCATAACGTGCCAAAAATTCATATTCTTCATAGGTATTGACCGGCCGGTTCACATACTTCCACCAAGGGTAGTCCGGTCCAAATGCCCACGGCCATTTTTGAATATAAAGCACATCCTTTCCCAAAAAATTCAAGCTCTCCTTGATGCTACGCTCCAGCGAGTCGACCACCGTAAAAACGGTAATGATGGCAAACACGCCGATGGTTACGCCAAACAGCGACAAGGTAGTACGCAACCAGTTGGCGCGCAGCGATTGCACCGCAAAAGAAAAGCTCTCCCAAAATAAAAGAGAGTAAAGTCGTATGATTTTATAGGCTTTTTGCATACCTTATCTTTTATTCTGTTTACTACTTAAACGCCACCGGCAGCAAGAAAAGTACAAAGGAAGGCAAAAATATATGAAGCCGGCACTTGCATTTGACTTTTTCAAAGAACTATATTGCACAAGTCCCTGTTTTTTTACGTGGTTCAAATGATTTTTCTTAAGTTTGCAAGCCTAAAAATTGAGGTATGGCGAAGTCAGAAATGAAATTATCGGCTTATCGTTTTGATTTGCCCAGTGAGTTAATTGCTCTTTACCCTGCTGAAAACCGCGACGACGCTCGTTTGATGGTGGTGCATCGCGATACCGGCAAAATAGAGCACCGCACTTTTCGCGATATTGTAGATTATTTTGAAGAAGGCGACCTCATGGTCGTAAACAATACCAAAGTTTTTCCAGCACGGCTCTATGGCTACAAAGAAAAAACAGGTGCCGACATAGAGGTGTTTTTGCTGCGTGAGCTGAAAAAAGAGTCGCACCTGTGGGATGCTATGGTGGACCCGGCCCGGAAAATACGGGTGGGTAACAAGCTCTTTTTCGGCGATGGCGAGCTGGTGGGCGAAGTCATAGACAACACCACCAACCGCGGGCGCACCATCCGTTTCCTTTGGGACGGTGAAGAAGAAGAGTTTTATGCTACGGTGAAACGCTTGGGCAATCCGCCTTTGCCCGAACCTATTTACAGCCGTCGCAAAGCAGAGCCTATCGACGAAGAGCGTTTTCAAACCATCTTTGCAGAAGTAGAAGGTGCCATTGCACCACCGGCTGCCGGCTTGCACTTCACCAAGCAAGTGGTGAAGCGGTTGGCCATTAAAGGCGTCGATATCAAGCCCATCACCATGCATATCAGCTTGGGCAGCTTCCGCGATGTGGAAGTGGAAGACCTCACCAAACACCGCACCGACTCCGAGCAATACGCCATTCCGGAAGAAACAGCAGAGGCGGTCAACCAAGCATTGGAAGCCAAACGCCGGGTGTGTGCGGTAGATATCAGCACCTTGCGCACGCTGGAAACCTCCGTGTCGGCAAGCAACCGTCTGAAGGCAAGCGAAGGATGGACAGATAAGTTCATCTTCCCCCGCTATGATTTCAAAATAGCCAATGCCTTGTTGGTCAACTTTGAGCTGCCCGAAGCCACCGCCCTGATGAGTGCTTGTGCTTTCGGCGGCTATGACCTCATCATGGAAGCTTATCAGGAAGCCATCAAAGAAGGGTATCGCTTCTTTATTTATGGCGATGCCATGTTGATATTGTAAGCAGGCATGCGCTGGCTTATTGCTTGTGATAAATTCAAAGAAGCATTATCTGCACAAGAAGTATGCGAGCAGATAGCACTGGGGCTGCAACAGGCCGACACGCTATCTGCTTTTTCTATTGACTGCTGCCCACTTAGCGACGGGGGCGATGGCTTTCTTCAGGTCATGCATAAAGCCGTAGGCGGCGAATGGCAGCGCAGTGCCTGCCACGATGCCCTGCTGCAACCTCATGAAGCCATGTGGCTTTGGTTACCCAACGAGCAAACAGCCTTCATAGAGGTAGCCGCTGCTGCCGGTCTGGCAGCTATTCCTGCCGGCAGGCGCAATCCCCACCAAAGCAGCAGTTATGGCGTGGGTGAGTTGATACGGGCGGCTGTCAAGCAAGGGGCGCGCCACATTTATGTCGGCATTGGCGGCAGTGCCTCGCATGACCTGGGCTTGGGCTTGGCTGCCGCTCTGGGGGTGCGTTTTTTCAATGCTCAACAAAAAACATTTATTCCTACTGCCCACACCCTGCAACAAATTGAACGTGTAGAAGTGCCCGGCGTACTCATTCCACCCCACTGCCGGATAGAAGCCATCTGTGACGTGCAAAATCCCTTGGTGGGCAACGAGGGGGCTGCTTTCACCTACGCTTTACAAAAAGGATTCAGACAAGAAGAACTGTCGCAACTCGAAGCACACACGCAACAAGCCGTCAACTGCCTGGCAAGCGCATGTCCTCAAGCCCGGACTATTGCACAACAAACCGGCAGTGGTGCGGGCGGCGGCATTGCTTTTGGCTTGGCTGTCTTTTTGGGCGCTCCCCTCACGGCAGGCGTTGCATGGATAGCCGAAAAAGTGGGCTTTGCCCGGCGCTTGCAACAAGCAGACATCGTCATAACAGGCGAGGGCAAACTGGACAACCAAAGCCGCTTTGGGAAAGTCACCCATTTTGTAGGGCATGAAGCGCAAAAACAAGGCAAATTGTGCGCGGTTTTCTGTGGAAGCTGTGAGCTTTCAATATCAGGAAATCACCCCTACGACTATGTGTGCAGCATATTGCCTGCGCCCATGTCTTTGGAAGAAGCCCTCGCACAAACGGCCGATCACCTGCATGCTGCCGCTTTTCAGTTTGGCAAGCTTATGACAAACGGCAAGCTTCGAAGCTTGCTTTTGAAGAAATAGTGCTATTTTTGCATATTTAAGGACTGTTTAAAAATCAAAATCAACACCATGACAATACATAAAGAAGGACGCCGTCTGCTGCTTATTCTGCTCCTGATACTTGCTGCCCTGAATGTGAGCTTATGGCTGGGTGGCGTTACTGACTGGCTCCGGTGGGGCGTTCTTGTGGTAAGTGTGGTTTTCTACTTGCTCATTCTTCAGTTTTTCCGTCATCCCAAGCGCCACACCCCTGCGGGAGAAGGGCTGGTAATAGCCCCTGCCGATGGCAAGGTGGTGGTTATAGAAGAAACCGAAGAGCCGGAATACATCAAAGGCAAATGTCGCCAGGTTTCCATATTCATGTCGCCCTTCAATGTGCATGTCAACCGCAGCCCCGTAGAAGGCTCCGTAAAATATTACCGCTACCACGAGGGCAAATATCTCGTGGCTTGGCATCCTAAGTCGAGCACCGAAAACGAACGTACGACCCTGGTACTGGAAACTCCGCAAAAACAATTGGTTTTGGTGCGTCAAATAGCCGGTGCCTTAGCCAAGCGCATCAAGTGTTATGTGCAGGAAGGCGACCATTTGCATGCCGGTCAGGAATTTGGCTTCATCAAGTTTGGCAGCCGTGTGGATGTATTCCTGCCCCTCGATGCCGAAGTGTTGGTCAACATAGGCGATAAAACCAAAGGGGGTGAACAGGTAATTGCCCGTTTGAAATCATAATACCAGGTGCGGAAGTATATCGCCACTTTTTGGTGTGGCATAAATGCCGCACTCAAAAAGCAGACAACACTCAAGACGACGCCTGACACAGCCTGAACAACAGCTGCCGGCTGCCTAAATGGCAGCCATCGAGCCCCACGAAAGATCTATGTGTCTTGCATATATTATTTCAGATTTAGACTTATTATAAATTTTACAGATTAAGCGGCTTTTGTGAACCATAGCGAAAAAACAATAGTTGTTTTAACACGAAACCAAGCAGTATATTCTTCACTATTTTGCAATTAAACTTAAAAACGTGATGCCTATGGAACCCTTGGAAATACCACAGAAAGCCCCGTATGCTGTAGAAGTAGAAGCCGGCAAAAAATATTTTTGGTGTGCCTGTGGCAAAAGTCAAAAACAACCTTTCTGCGACGGCAGTCATAAAGGCACGGAATTTGCACCTAAAATGGTTACCTTCGAAGAAAGCAAGACCGTTTACTTCTGTGGTTGTAAGCACACGCAAAACCCGCCCTTTTGTGACGGTTCGCACAAAAGCTTATAGCCCTCTTGTCCCAACCTAACATTTTCTTTCTTTGCTTGTAAAAATGGGCTGCCTCAAAAAAGGCAGCCATTTTTTTGTTTAAAAAAAGAATATGGAACAGAGTCAAAAAATGTAGAATCCGGTCGCCCCTTGTCATTTCAAGCGCAAGTGGGAAATCTCTTTTTGCTGTTTGTGGTTTGATTGAGATCGCTCACTCGCTTCGCTCGTTCGAGATGACAAATCGCTTTTTCCTCTTCCAAGGCATCTCTTTTCTAACATTCGTCTCTTGTCATTTCGAGCGCAGCGAGAAATCTCTTCTTTTGAAAAAAAGGCATGGTTTGACGAGATGTCTCACTTCGTTCGACATGACAAAAGATAAATTTGGTTGAATGAGCTTGAGATTTCTCTCACCTCACTGCGTTCGGTTCGAAATGACAAGCTGCGCCACGCTCAAAGGTACCGGGGACCCTACCGGACACCAAGCGCGTTGTCTAAGAAAAGCCGCTCACACCAAGCGTTCGGCGCGTGCCCACACGCCCCAAGGTTTCATACGCCCTTGTGCATACCATACTTCCCGGTGGTCGTTGGTCGGAAAGGCTGCCAAATCGCACCAAAAGCCCTTCTGCAAGCACCCTACCTCCTGCTCCAACCCCAAAGCATAAGCAGCCCGGTAAGTAAGCCCCGCCCACAATTCGGCAGCACTTAGCTTTTCATAGATACCCAAGAGAGCCGCTTGCACCAGCAAATCCCCCATGGGCGCAGAGCCCGGGTTCCAGTCGGAAGCAATGGCCACCACACAACCGGCATCCAACAAACGGCGCGTGGGCGCAAAGCGGATGCCCAAACCCAAAGAAGCTCCGGGCAAGACCACGGCAGCAGTATCTGAGGCAGCCAAGGCAGCAATATCTTCTTCTGCCGATGCTTCGAGGTGGTCGGCGCTTTGAGCTTTTAACTCAACAGCCAAGCGTGCCCCTCCCGCTGTAAACTGGTCGGCGTGCACCGTGAGGGCAAAACCTTCGGCTGCTGCCTGCAGCAGATAAAAGCGTGCCTCTTCTACCGAAAAAGCGATGTCTTCCACGAAAATATCGACACGCCCGCTTAAGCCTTCTTCTTTCACTACAGGCAACACCTCTTCAAGCAAAAATTGCAGATAGGCTTTTTGGTCTTGGAATTCCGGCGGGCAGGTATGCGCCCCCAAGAAAGTGGGCACTATATGGGCAGGCGTCCGGCGCTGCACCGCCTTGATTGCCCGCAGCATTTTCAGCTCGCCTTCTTTGTCTAAGGCATAGCCACTTTTTATTTCACAGGTCGTAATGCCTATGCTGTTCAAGAAACGAAGGCGCTCTTCGATGCCCTCCATGAGCACCTGCCCGGAAGCAGCCCGCGTAAAACGCACCGAACTAAGGATGCCCCCGCCTGCCCGGGCTATCTCTTCATAGGTTTTGCCTGCCATGCGCATGCAGTAATCCATAGCCCGGCTGCCCGCAAAACAAATGTGTGTATGGGCATCGACCAAGCCGGGCACGGCCACAGCCGGTTCTTCTATAAACTCTACCCGTGCAGCAGGATATTCCCGCAATAAGGTATCGAAAGCATCGACCCGCACAATCCGCCCGTTGTCTGTCAATATGCCGGCATTCTCCCAAACTGGGCAATGCTCATCTTTGACAGGACCACGCAAGGGCATATTTTCCATGGTAAGCAATTGCTCAAAAGGACCTATTATTTTCATACGTTTGACTTCGTTGGTGTATGGTTCACTGCAAAACAAAAAAAGAGCTTTTCAAAAGAAGATGAAACTTTTTCCCGGCAAAATCGAAAAAAAAGTATATTCGTAAAAGAAAACAGAAGCATGTACTCCATGAAACACAACTTACGCGCTACACTCATCATGTCCCTTTTCCTTGGCACTTGCCTGTGGCTGACAGAAGGCTGTCAATCTTCAAAAGAAAAAAAAGAAAACGACAGCGACAGTACCGTAGTGGCAGCCCTCGACAGCCTCCCTGCCGTGACGCTTACCCCTGCCGAAGGGGATGCATACACCATTGAAACCGATGTTTTCAGTCTGCCCTTTCCCGCACAACCCCATCACCAAATAGACACTTTACAACTGGGCGATGGCATCCAAGCCCAAAGCCATGCCTATCTTTTAGACCTTGGTTCGCAAGTGTTTGCGCTCATCTATATTGACTATCCCGGCAAGCCACACCCCCAACAAATCATTAAGGAAGCCAAGACAGGCATTCTGAGCAGCTTTTACGACGAACCGCTCATCCGTAAAGACAGCGCCTTCGAGTGGCAAGGCTATCCGGCTGTGGATCTGACAGCCGGCAGCCCCAAAGACGGCCTGTTCTTGCACTACCGCCTGTTGGCAGTAGGTCCCCGCCTGTATCAGATAGCCATCTCCAATACCGATGATTTTCTTGATGAAGAATATGTGCAAGACTTTTTCAATGGCTTTCAGCTGAAGAAGTAAAAAACTTGCCTTTATATAAGTGCGGGAAGCATAGGCGGCTTCCCGCTTTTTTTATAGATTGCCTGTCAAAGGTGCTGTGTTTTGATTTAAAATCTGTTTTTATGGCAATTGCATTTCCCAAAGCAAAAATCAATATTGGTCTGTACATTACAGGAAAGCGGCAGGACGGTTACCATGACTTGTGCTCTTGCTTTTATCCTGTTCCCTTCTACGATGTGCTGGAAATACTGCCATCCGATGACTATGCCCTCCATGTTTCGGGATTGGACATAGCAGGCACAACCGAAGACAACCTCTGCACCAAGGCTTTCAGGCTCATGCAGGAAAAACACGGCATTGGTGCGGTCAACATCTACCTGCATAAACACATTCCCATGGGGGCCGGCTTGGGGGGCGGCTCTTCCGATGCAGCTGCTACGCTTCAACTGCTGAACGAACTGTTTGACCTGCAGCTACCATCCCAAACGCTTAAAGACTATGCCGCTTCCCTGGGCAGCGACTGTGCCTTTTTTATAGACGCGCAACCGGCGCTATGCACCGGGCGCGGCGAAATATGCCGCCCCCTTCCACTCAGTCTTCACGGCTACCATCTGGTCGTCGTGTACCCCAATGTGCACATAAGTACGGCAGAAGCATACCGCCACATGCGCCCTGCTCCCGTGGGCTATGACCTGGCGCACTTTCTGACCACCCATGAGCCCGAAGCATGGAGTACCGTGGTCTTCAATCAGTTCGAAGAGTACGTATTGGCCCAATACCCGGACTTGGCTTTATTGAAAAAGCAACTATATGAATCCGGCGCCTGTTATGCCTCTATGAGCGGCTCAGGTTCGGCTTTTTATGGTATATTTAAACAACCCTTGGCAAATCATCCATGGCAGTACCCTACCTGGCAGTTTGCTATTCAAAACGACTAAGTGGTATACTGACAATCCTTTCAACTCGTTTTAAACCTATGAAACATAAGATTTGGTACATTATGAAGAGAGTACTTATTGCCTTAATCCCTTTGAGCCTTCTTTTTTTGGCTTTTAAGTATCATCAAAAACAGGGGGACGTGCCACGGCTACCCGAAAGTGCCTGGGCACGATTTCAAGACACGCTGCCGGTCATTCGTCCGGAAGAAGTACACCAGAAGCGTGCCCGTGTGGTAAGTGAAATGGTTTCGCGCTATCATTATCGCCAAACCCCGCTGAACGACTCCGTATCCTCCGCCATCTTCGATATGTATTTGAAAGAGCTGGATGAAAACAAGCTCTATTTCTTGGCTTCCGATATTGAAGACTTCGAGCAATACCGCTATGCTTTGGACAACCAACTGCTTGCCGGGGACCTGAGCGTAGGCTTTTATATTTTCAATGTGTACTTGCGCCGCAATGCCGAACGCGTGCAACGCAACATAGACATCATCCGCCGGGGCTTCGACTTCACCAAAGACGAAGTATATGACCGGGACCGCAGCCAAGCTGCCTGGGCAAAATCCATGGACGAGCTGGACGAAGTGTGGCGCAAGGCGCTCAAAGACCAATTCCTGACCTCCAAGCTGGCAGGCGAAGCCGACAGTACCATTCAAAACCGGCTCATCAAACGCTACGAACGCCTGCAGAAATCCATCATGCAAATCAATGCGGAAGACATCCTCAGCAGCTACCTGAATGCGTTGGCACACACTTACGACCCACATACCGCCTACCTTTCGCCCATCGATGCCGACAACTTCCGTAACAGCATGCGGCGCTCGCTCGAAGGCATCGGGGCAGTGCTTTCTACCGAAAACGATTATGTCATCATTCGGGAAGTGCGCCCCGGTGGTCCTGCCTACAAAAGCGGCAAGCTGCACCCCAACGACAAAATCATAGCAGTAGCCCAAGGAGACGAAGGCGAATTTGTGGACGTGGTCGGATGGCGCCTCGACGAAGTAGTGCAACTCATTCGCGGACCCAAGGGCACCGTCGTGCGCCTGTTGATTCTGCCTGCCAAAGACGGCGCCAATGCCAAACCCATGGAAGTGCGCATGGTGCGCGAAAAAATCACTTTCGAAGAACAATCGGCGCAGAAAAAAGTCATTGTCTATACAGACAGCAAAGGGAAAAAACACAAAGTAGGCGTTATACAAGTGCCCGCTTTCTATATCAATATTGAAGAATATCAACAGGGCAAAGCCGATTACAAAAGCACCACCAATGATGTACGCCGCCTGATTGGGGAACTACAAGCCGAAGGCATTGAAGGTTTGGTCATAGACCTTCGTTATAATGGCGGCGGCTCCTTGAAAGAGGCCATAGACCTCACCAGCCTGTTTATTCCACGTGGTCCGGTGGTGCAGGTAAAAGACGTGGACGGCAACGTGCGTGTAAGCCAAACCGAAGACGTGAGCCAGGTATATGACGGCAAGCTCATTGTTTTGGTGAATCGCCTGAGTGCTTCCGCTTCCGAAATATTCTCCGGCGCCATTCAGGACTATCGCCGCGGACTTGTGATTGGCGAAACCACTTTCGGAAAAGGCACCGTGCAAAGTGTCATTGATTTGGCGCGCTATATAGGCGAGCAAAACCAAGGGCAGCTCAACATTACCTTGGCCAAGTTTTACCGCATCTCGGGTGAAAGCACCCAGCTCAAAGGCGTGACGCCCGACATTACGCTGCCCAGCTTCTACCCGGAAGACGAAGTGGGCGAAGCCTCCTACCCCACAGCTCTTCCGTGGGATAAAATAGCACCCGCTGCCTATAAGAAAACCGGACAGCTGAGTGACAAAAAAATAGAACAGCTGAAAAAGCTTTATCACGAACTTTCAAAAAACAAGGAATATATGCGAAAGCTGCTCGACGACATTCAAAAGGCACGGGAACGCTACAAGCGTACCACGGTGAGTCTCAACGAAGACAAGCGCAAAGCAGAGATGGAAGCTGCCCGTGAAGAAGAAGAAGCAGCAAACGAAGAGCAAACCCAAAACAATGCACAAGAAAAGCCTAAAGTACTCAACTTCGATGAGGAAAAAGATGCCTATTTGAAATTGGCTACCGAAATGCTGCTCAACTGGTAAGCAACCGCCGTAAATAAGTTAAAAAAACACGGGAACATCCCCTCGCACACGGGGGGATGTTTTTTTGTTTCACAAAATATTTTTAGACTTGCCTAAAAATTTAAAAAGTCAAAACAAAACAAATATTAAGATGAAACACAAGCTACAATTATTCATACTATCCCTCCTTGTTTTAATGCCCGGCGTCATGGTGGCACAAACCGGTACATGGCAAGGCGTGGTTATAGAAGCCGGGACCCAGGCGCCCGTTGCCTTTGCCCAGATATTTCTTCCTTCAACAAAAACAAGCATCATAGCCGATGAGCAGGGGCGATTTGCCATCACTATCGATAGCCTCACTTTTCCCCTGCAAGTAGTGTGTATGCACGTGGGCTATCATCCTGCCGAGCTCAAGCTGCTTTCGTTCGACGACCTGCCCCGGCATATAATCTTGCAACCGCTAAGCCTTGAAGAAGTGGTGGTCAGCGGTAGCCGCTTTCAAGAAAGCATCCACGAAAGCGCCATAAAAATTGAAACCATTCAGGCCCGCCAATTCGAAGCGGTCCAGGCTTCGTCGCTTTTGGACGGACTCTCCTTTCAGTCAGGTGTGCGCACTGAAATTGACTGCCAAACGTGCAATTACAGCCAAGTGCGCATCAATGGGCTGGGCGGCGCTTACAGTCAAATACTATGGAATAGCCGCCCCATCTTTAGCAATCTTTTAGGGCTTTACGGCTTGGAGCAGTTGCCTGCAAGCATGATTGAGCGCGTGGAAGTAGTGCGAGGCGGCGGTTCGGTTACCTACGGTGCCAATGCCATTGCCGGCACGCTCAACATCATCACACGGCGCCCTACGGGAAATGACTATGAAATAAGCACTTACCGTAGTTGGATAGGCAACCAAGCTGCCGATGACCGCCTGCAGGCATCTGTAAGTCACTCGGCAAAAAAAAGCGGCTGGCTGCTTGCTTCTTCCATGCGCCGCCGCGAAGCCTTCGATGCCAATGGGGACGGCTTTTCTGAGATTCCTCAAATCCGGCAGCAAAGCCATCTGCTTAGCGGCTACATAGACCCGGGCAGCCGGCACGAGTTCAATATTCACCTGATGGCACTACAGGAAGAAAGGCACGGAGGCGACCGGCTGCACCTGCCCCCTCACGAACGCCAACAAAGCGAATGGCGCAACGCCTTCACCCTTGCCGGTGCTGTCGATTGGAACTTTGAACTCTCGCCCCGGCATCAAATGCAGGCATTTGTTGCTTGGCAACAAACCGGCCGCCAACATTACACCGGTTATTACGGCAGCGAAGGCTATGGCAATACGGACAACCTAAGCTATCAAAGCGGGTGGCAACACCTTTGGCTCAGCCCCTCGCTGCGCTGGCGCATCACCAACGGCATAGAGTGGCAAGGGGAAAAGGTATTGGACCAAATCCCTTCTTGCAACTACCTCATCAATCAGCATGCCCGCTTGTGGGGCTGGTTCACCGAAATACAGTGGCAACACAAAGAACGGTGGAAGATACAGGCGGGACAACGTATCAGCTATCACAATCTGGCAAAACAGTGGTACTGGACGCCTCGGGCATCTGTGCGCTTTCAGGCAGACAAGCACCATATATTGCGCGCCACCTATTCGCAAGGATTCCGCCCGCCGCAAGCTTTCGATGCCGACATGCACATTGCTTTTGCAGGAGGCGGCATTGCCCGTATTCAAATAGACCCCGGCTTGCAAAGCGAGCATGCCCGCAGTGCCATGCTTAGCATCGATGCGGACTACCCGCATACACATTATATCGCAGGATTTAGCTTGTCAGGATTTTACACGCATTTACGCAAGCCTTTCACTCTTGAAGAACTTGGCACTACCTCTACCCAAGAGCTTATTTTGTTGCGTAGCAACGGCAGCGATGCCTTGGTTTACGGTTTATCGATAGAAGCACGTGCCAACCTGCGCGAGCAGTGGGAGCTGCGGGCCGCCTATACCATACAGCGCAGCTATTACGCCCAAGCCGTTGCCTGGTCTGCCGAACACGAGCCTGTGAAGGAGTTTTTGCGCACGCCCAATCATTATGGTTACTGGCTTGTCGAATATGTGGGCATTGCCCCCTGGAAAGTGTCTTTCGCCGGTACCTACACCGGACCTATGTGGATACCTCACTTCGCAGGTGCCGAAGGTGTTACCGAAGATAAACTGACACGTAGCCCCGCTTTCTTCGACACAGGTTTTCAAATAGGTTATGAGTGGCATTTCGACGACCTGCCCCGCCTCTCGCTTTCTGCCGGTGTGCAAAACATATTCAATGCTTATCAGCGCGATTTTGACAAAGGCGCGCAGCGCGATTCCAATTATATTTACGGACCGGGGCGCCCCCGCACCTTTCAGCTGAGCCTGCGTTTGCGTCCGTGAGCCCCTCTCTTGGTCTGTCCGGCCGGCAGCTTGAAAGTATCTGCCGGCTTTTTTGACTGAAAATTTGCTGCGATTGTGTAATTTGGGACTATCTTTGACAAACCCCTAAGCTGCTTTTTTATGTGTGGAATCACCGGCGTGTATGCCTTCAATGAAATTGGACGTATTTCACTCATTCACCTGCAACAAGCCACGCACAGCCTTGCCCACCGCGGACCGGACGCACAGGACTCTTTTATAGATTACTTCGTGGGCTTGGGACACTGCCGCCTGTCCATCATTGACCTTTCGGCAGCTGCCAACCAACCCATGAGCGATGAAAGCGGGCGCTATGTCATCGTATTCAACGGCGAAATTTATAATTACCGCCCTTTGCGTGAGCATCTGATGGAAATGGGCTATTCGTTTCGCACACAATCTGACACCGAAGTGCTATTGCATGCCTACCGGCACTGGGGAAAAGACTGCCTGCATCAACTGCAAGGTTTTTTTGCCTTCGCTATCTACGACAAGCAAGAAAAAAGCTTATTTATAGCCCGCGACCGTTTCGGCATCAAGCCTTTGTATTGGTATTTAGATGAAGACCGCTTTTTGTTTGCTTCCGAGCTGCGCAGCATTTTGCATTATGGCATAGAAAAGAAAATCAATGCCGCCGCTTTGTTGGCATACCTTCAGCTGAACTACGTGCCTGCCCCCTTCTGCATGCTGGAAGGTGTGCAGCAATTAGAACCCGGCCACTTTATTTTCTTGCGGGCCGGAAAAATGGAGAAGCAAGCCTATTACCGGCTTGAGGCGGCAGTGCCTGCCACACCTCCCCCGGACTATAAAACAGCACAGAAAACACTGCGCACACTTTTGGAAAAAGCCGTTGCCAAACGACTCATTGCCGATGTACCCGTAGGTACTTTTCTAAGTGGCGGCATCGACTCTTCCATTGTCAGCATTCTGGCTGCCTTGCAAGGGCAGAAAATACAAGCTTTTTCGGTGAGTTTCCCCGAGAACCGCTTCTACGACGAGCTGCCCTATGCTGAAGCGGTTGCCCGTCGCTATCATATCGAGCACCGCGTATTCGAGCTGCGCGAATACGATATGCTGCATCACATTGACCCCATCTTGGAGCACTTCGACGAGCCCTTTGCCGACTCTTCGGCTATAGCTGTTTATATGATTAGCCTGCATGCACGAAAGGAAGTGAAAGCCATCTTGTCGGGCGATGGCGCCGATGAAGTATTCGGGGGATATCAAAAGCATTTGGCGGAATATTATGCGCGCCGCCGGGCATCATGGGCATGGCTTCTGGCATTGCCTTATGCCATAAGCCGCCACCTGCCCCAGCATAGAAACGGCTTTCTGCCCAATAAAATACGTCAGTTCAATCGTTTTATGGAAGGGCTGCGCCTGCCGCCCCAAGAACGCTACTGGCGCTGGGCGAGCATCACCCCTTATCGGCAAGCCTTGCAGCTTTTGCAAGATTCATTCAAAGAAACCCAAGCTATAGAAGCATTCGAACAGTTGCGCCAATCCTGCACACAACACATTGACGGCAACGATTTAAATGAAGTATTGCAGGCTGATTTGCGTCTGGTGCTTCCGAACGATATGTTGAAAAAAGTGGACAGCATGTCTATGGCGCATGCTTTGGAAGTGCGTGTGCCCTTCTTGGATCACGAGCTGGTTGAGTTTGCTTTTTCACTGCCGGGCAGTTATAAAGTAGCACGTGGCATGCGCAAACGCCTTTTGCAGGATGCTTTCCGGGAGCTGCTGCCCGAAGCACTTTACCGCCGTCCCAAAAAAGGCTTCGAAGTGCCCATTGCCGCTTGGCTGCGTGGTCCTCTGCGCCATCGTGTGGAGAACGACTGGCTGGCCGACGACTTCGTGGAAGCACAAGGTGTCTTCAAGCCGGATGCTGTCAGGCAGCTAAAGAAACAGTTGTTTTCCAAGAATCCGGGCGATGCTCATGCGCGTGTGTGGGCATTAATATCATTTCAGGTATGGTGGAAAAAAGTATTTCAAAATTAAATGCCGGCCTGCGCTTGCTGCGCGCGCCCAACTTGCTCATGATTGTGCTGGTATTGACCTTCAGTAAGCGTTTTCTTTACGAAAGCAGCTGGTCAGCCCTTGCCGATCTGTCGTTTTGGTTGTTTGTGGGGAGTGTTGTGTGCACTGCTGCGGCAGGTTATATCATCAATGATTATTACGACGTAAAAATAGATGCCATCAACCGCCCCAAGCGTGTGGTGGTGGGGCGACGTATCAGCCGCCGGCAAACGCTACTGCTTTACACACTGTTTAATTTTGCGGGATTGCTGCTTGCCCTCTCTTTGTCGTTTTTTCTTGCGGCAGCAGTACTGGGCGTGCAATTGTTGCTTTGGCTCTATTCCGGCATTCTGAAACGTATTGCCTTTTGGGGCAATATACTGGTGGCGGCCTTGTCGGCACTGCCCCTGTTGTTGCTGGCTTTGCTTGAAAGCAGTGCGCCCCCTGCCGTGCTGCTTTATGCCGCCTTTGCCTTCTTCATGACCCTCATCCGGGAAATAGTCAAAGACTTGGAGGACTTGCAAGGCGACCGCACCCACGGTTGTCGCACCCTGGCCATTGAGTGGGGCTTGCCCAAGACCCGGAAACTGATTTATTTGCTGCTGCTGCTTATGGGGCTGCTGCTAATAGGCAGCTTCCGGATACTGCCTGCCCCGGCTGCAGCATACCTATTGGGCACTACCTCTTCGGCGGCTGCTTACTTTTTCTGGAAACTGTCCCATGCAGACACGCAAAAAGACTTTCACTTCCTGAGCCAATACCTCAAAGGCATGATGCTGCTGGGCATAAGTAGTTTATGGTTTCTGTAAGGTCCATTGCTCGTAAAAACGCCATGCCAAAGCAGCATAAGCATAGCGAATGGTATGGTAACGCCCATAAGGGAAAGCTTTGACCTTCATCCAAGACCGTATTTCCTCTTCGCTTGCCTCAATGCCGTAGTTATAAAGTGCTGCCAGGAAGGGGATGCGTTTTTCCGGCGGCATTTGACTCAATGCGGGGAAACGTGCATAAGCCACGCATAAAAAAGCTTTCAGATACAACAACTGTCCTTCTATCTGCGTCAAGCACTGCAAGCGTTGGCGCCGCTGCTGCTCCGGTGTGGTCTCTGTGAAGGCTAAGGGGCAGTCGCAACCATAACGTCGCGCCAGTTGCTCCACCGTTTCCGCAAAAGAAGGTTTCATTTGGAACAAGCCCACGGAAAAGTTGGCATAGCCGGCACCGTAACGGACGTATAGCTGCCGTAAAACGTACATTTCTACCTCATCGCGCAATAAAGAATAGCGCAGTAATTCCGGATAAACTACAGCCCAAGCTTCTGCCACCGATGTGTCACCCAGAAGGTGCCGCGCCAGGGGCGTGTAATCTTGCAACTGCTGCCATGCCGTGCGGTGTGCTTCTGCGAAATAGACCTCTACCGGCGGTTGCGCACCCGCAGACAGATATCCCCAGCATACCAACACAAACAAACGGACAAACCTTTTCATTCTTACGGAGCGGATGTTTTTCTTGTAAAGGCAAGAAAGAAAAAATAAACGAAACAAAATGAACAAAGGCAACCAACATATCCAGAAAGCGTTTAACGATATTTGCAAGCGGCATCGTAAAAAGAAGTTTATGCCCGGACAAGCCACAAACAAAGGCAGCAAAGCAAGTCTTCTGCTGCTTGTTCGAGCAAGCTTGCAAAAAGAGCGGCAAAATTAAGCCGTGGCACTATTTATGCGCGACATTTCGCAGCCTGTGCATCTTTTTGCCCGGGCTTGCTTATTTTTGTGGTTATTTACACCTTAAAACCGTATTCTATGACTACCAATACAACGCTATCGCCGGAAGTAGAAGCACGAATAAAGCAATGGACACAAGCGCCCTTTGATGAAGATACGCGCCGGGAAGTGCTCCGCATGCTTGAAGAAGGCAATGTTCAAGCCCTCTACGATGCTTTTTACACAGACCTGGAATTTGGCACCGGTGGCTTGCGTGGCATCATGGGCGTGGGCACCAACCGCATGAACCGTTACACCGTAGGCTTGGCTACCCATGGGTTGGCGCTCTATTTGAAAGAGCAATTCCCCGGTGAGCAGCTGCGCGTAGCCATAGCACACGACAGCCGGCACCAAAGCGACTATTTTGCCCAAGTCACTGCCAGCGTATTTTCAGCACATGGTATTGAAGTTTTTTTATTTGACAACCTGCGCCCTACCCCACTGCTTTCGTTTGCCATACGGGAGCTGAAATGCCACAGCGGAGTGGTCATCACGGCTTCTCACAACCCTCCTGCCTATAACGGCTACAAAGCCTACTGGAAAGACGGTGCACAGTTGGTGGCACCCCATGACCAAGCCGTCATACAAAAAGTAAAGCAGGCGCGTATGGAAGAGGTACCACTCAGTGCCCGCCCCGAATTGATTCATACCATCGGTCCGGAGCTGGAAGAGCGTTACATGGAAAAAGTTTGTGCCCTGTCTATTCAAAGAGCATGCGTGGAAAAACACAGCGACATGCCTATTGTTTATACTCCCTTGCATGGGACGGGCATCACCCTGATTCCTCAACTGATGAAACGCTGGGGTTTTCATAATTTGCATGTTGTGGAAGCGCAAGCCCAAGCCGACGGTAGCTTCCCTACGGTGAAGTATCCCAACCCGGAAGAAGCAGAAGCCCTCAAAATGGCTATAGATTTGGGCAAGAAAGTAAAAGCAGCCCTCATATTGGCAAATGACCCCGACGCCGACCGGCTGGGCATTGCCGTTCCAGATGCATCAGGTGAGTTTGTGCTGCTCAATGGTAACCAAACAGCCTGCCTGTTGCTTTATTATCTTGCCAAACACCGCAAACAAAGCAACTTGCCCTACTATATCGTCAAAACCATCGTGAGCACTCCTCTCATGGAAAAAATAGCCGAAGCGCACGGCATCCGTTGCTACGACACCCTCACCGGCTTTAAAAACATAGCGGCTATCATGCGAGAGAAAGAGGGGCAAGAAGCCTTTCTGATGGCTGCCGAAGAAAGCTATGGCTATTTGATAGAAGACTTCGTCAGAGACAAAGACGGCATTTCTGCTTGTGCCATGATGGCCGAGGTGACTGCCTGGGCAAAAGAGCACTACGGCGGTTTACTGAATCTGCTCATGCACATCTACCTCGAATACGGGCTTTATTACGAAGGGCTCCTGTCAATCACCAAGGAAGGATTGGAAGGCAAGGAAGCCATTGCCCGCATGATGCGTCATTTCCGGCAACATCCACCTCTCCGGTTTGGCGGCAGCCGTGTGGTAGAGATACGGGATTATGAAAGCGGCGTGCGGCGTCTTTTGATTTCACAAACGGAAGAGCCCCTTTCCATCCCCTCTTCCAATGTTTTGCAGTTTGTAACGGAAGACGGGGCGCTCATCTCGGTGCGCCCTTCGGGTACAGAGCCTAAAATCAAGTTTTATTTTAGCGTGTCGGCACCGCTGCCGCAAGCCGCTGCCTACGCAGAGACCTTGCAAAGCCTCAAGGACAAAGTGGCTCAAATACAACAAGAATTACCGGTAGAGTAAACAACAATAAGAGTAAAAACACAAGGCGCCGGATACCGGCGCCTTCTTTGTTTACATAGAAAAAAGGCGGACCGCCGAAGCAGTCCACCTTTGAGGGGTTTGAGGTTAAGTAGTCAGTTTAGTTGGCGTTCACCGGCGTAGGAGTAAACAAGTGGTCTATGCTCTGTTCAGGAACGTTCGGGTTAGTGTTTACCTCTACTTGCGGATAAAGGAAGCGCTGAGGAATGGTAGGTGCAGCAGGAGTCTTCACCGGTACATTGGGAGCCAAGTCTTTCACGGCACTACCGCCAATGACGGTGTTGTCATTCAGCCAGCGGCGAAGGTCATTAAAGCCCTCAATCTGTCCTACCATGGCTATGTATTTTTCCTCCATGATAGCCTTCATGGCATCTGCATCAGTGGCAGGAGCTAACGGGGCATAAGTACCCCCGCCCACGTAGGCGTCAATGTTTGCACGGTAGTCGTTCAAATAAGTAATTGCTTGTGCACGGGTGCCGGTACGCATTTCAGCCTCTGCCAAAATCAATTGGTTTTCAGCATAAGTAACCAGAGGGAAAGAAGCATCAGCTGCAAAAGCGGCGTCATCAGCTGTGTTAAGCTCAGCGCTTGCTAAACCAGCAGAAACATCGAAGTAGTAGTCTCTGCGTTCAGGATCATCAATTCCATTATTGATACGCTCAGTCATCAACCACACTACAAAAGAGCCGGCATCCGGATTATTGTCGCCATCATAGTCATAGCCACCGCTTGTTGAAGTTCCGGCAGTCATATAACCCGAGCGCTGGTTCACCACAAATTCATAGTAAGGATTCATGTTGCCATCTTGGGTGGTTCCATGAGGCATCATCATGTCACCGGCAGGTGATGAAATGCCGTTCAAAGCTGCCGACTTGGCATTGGCATAATCCTTAAGATGCATATAGTATCTTGCCTTCAAGGTATTAGCAGCAGCTATCCACTTACTTTTATCACCGGCAAAAAACAAGTCTTGGGCAGCAGGAATTGCAGAAGACGCATCTCCAAGTGTAGCGATTGCTTCATCAAGCAATGCTATGACTCCCTGATATATAGACGCTTGTGGGTCATATTTGGGAGTCGGAAAATCATCGCTTGCTGCTTCTGAAAAAGGAGCATCTCCCCACAGAGCAGCTACTGAGCCCATAATATGCGCTTCTATGATTTTCGATACGGCAACAATTCCGGTTTTCCCTTCCTCTTCTGCCTTAGCCCGCATTACCTTGGCTTGTTTGAGCACTTGGCGATAAGCAATATCCCAGTTGCTATCAAACTCAGAAGCTACCACATTGTACACCTCATAAGCCGTAAACTGACGATCAGATCCGGTGAAGTAGCCGGCCCAAATGCCCGACAAACGTGCAGATTGGCTTTCATGGAAGAAGGCATCGTTCATCAGTACCGTAACCATCAGCTCTTCTGCAGCTGATATGTCGGTCGGTACGTTCGGGTTTTTATCAAACCCTTCTACCAGGTTGCGGCAAGCTGTCGTTGCAAACAACAACAAGGCTGTACCTAATAATAATATTTTTCTCATAGTTCAATGCTATTTTAATATTGGTTTTTGATTAATAGGGGTGGGAGGTTTCCCTCCCACTATAATCAACCATGGGGCTTAGTAAGTAATTCTTAAAGAGAATACCCAAGAGCGGGTAGTGGGGTTCTGGAAGTAATGCAAGCCACGTCCATTCGAAGGACCGGTCAAGTTGGTGTCAGGGTCAAAACCACGAATCTCTTTGGTCCACAACAGCAGGTTACGTCCGGTAATGGCAAACTCCACAGAACCAAGCTTGGTCAGATTACGGAATCCTTCTGAATCCAAGCGATAGCTTAAAGTTACCTCACGCAGACGCGTATGGGTGGCATCATAGATAAACTGCTCAGAAGGACCGGTAAAACCACTACCCAAACCAGAAGTATACCAGTCTGCATCCAATACTACAGGACCGCCTCCGAAATCTTTCACTTCACCACGAATAGTAGTGCCGGCAGGAACAGTTGTTCCGAAATAGGTAGTAGCTTCCTGAGTCAAGGTAGTTTCCTTAGCAGTATAATCCCAAGTACCAAAGAAGGTCAAAGCACCTTCGGTACCGGCCCAGAAGTCACCACCTTGCCAGTGTTCAAACAACACATACAAAGAGAGTCCTTTATAACCAAAGCGAGTAGCAGCCGAGCCTCTCCAATCGGGGTTAGGATCACCCACTACTCCTTCGGTAGCTGCCTGGGTCGGGAAGCCGTTGGCATCCAATACAAGGTTGCCTTGTGCGTCACGCTCCCATTTAGAGCCCCAAATAACTCCCAAAGGATACCCTTCAACTGCCGAAGAGGAAGCATCTACAAAACCGGCCAACGATATGCGTTGAGCACCGCCCAAAGACAGCACCTTGTTGCGATAGCGGGTCCAGTTACCTTCAATGGTCCAGTTAAAGCCATCGGGGTTACGGATAATGTCAAAGCCCCAATCCAGCTCTATACCTTTGTTTTCAATAGCAGCCACATTGGCATACTCAGTAGAATAACCACTGGAAGGTGGCAAGTCAATGAATGCCAACAGGTCATCTGTGCGGTTCGAGAAATAGGTAGCACTCAAACGGAAGCGATCATCTACAAATCGCAGGTCAGTACCTATTTCAAATTCAGTTTTCTTTTCAGGCTTCAAGTTGGGATTAGGACGCTGGCTTCCCAATTCAAGACCACCACCATAATTGGAAGCAACCAATGATTCGCCCCATGAGCTGGAAACATCGCCAGTAGTAAATACCCCATAGATATTGTACGGGCTCGGCTGTACCCCTACTTGTCCGTAAGAAGCACGCAATTTACCAAAGCTCAGGAAAGTAAGGTTGTCAAATGCGGGCAATTGAGTGAATTGCCATGCCAAGCTTGCAGAGGGATATACAAACACAGGATTGGCATCAGGACCAAAGGTAGAAGCCGCTTCTGCACGACCGGTTAAGTTCAAGAATACCATGTCCTTGAATGCCATGTCCAAAGAAGCATAACCCGCATTGGTACGAATCTCAGAATATGAATCAAAAGGATCCACATTTTCAGCAGTAAAGTTGCTCAGATCCGGAGGGAATGAAGGTGTAATAAAGCTCACACCACTGCCTCCGATACTTTCAAAACGGCGATGGTTGAAGTTGAAACCACCTAATACAGAACCATTGATATCTTCATTCAACTCAAAGGTATAGCGACCAATCACATCCAAGTTGAACTGAGACTCAGAAATATTTTCTTTTGTCAATGCACCATTTTGATAGGTTGCATCAAATTGAGGGAACTGAGTCAAACGACGGTCGGTATAATAGTCGATACCCGCACGGGTAATGATCTCAAACTTTTCTACAGGTTTATAGATAAGTTCACCTGAGGTAATGAAACGGTTCACCACATTCTCGTTCAACATCTCATTGATAGTAAAACCGGGGTTGTTGTAACGAGGTGTAGTGTTGGCGCCTATGGGGTTGCGATACGAGCGATGACGGCGGATACCTGCTGCCCCGGGGCCTGAGTAATACAAACCGATATAATCAGTATTATCAAAGTCGGCAGGAGTACGCAACAAGCCTAAAAGCAAACCGGAAATGTTACTTCCTTGCTGGATACGATTAGAAGAGGTGCGAGTGAAGCTGGTGCGAGTATTAAACTTCACACGAGGACTCAACTCAGAATTCGTGTTGAAGCGGAAGGTGGTACGGCGATAGTCTGAGTTGTTACGGATAACACCCTTTTGGTTCAAATCAGATACACTGGCGTAAAAAGTAGTAGCACCACTTCCGCCGCTGATGCTCAGGTTGTTTTCAAAATAAGAACCTTTCTGTAAGATTTGATCTTTGTTGCTCTCCAGGTAAGTGCGGCGAGAATTCTTCTGTATGATGGGGTAATATGTATTTCCTGTAATGTCCCCTACAAAGTAAGCACCACTTGTATCAAACACATCATCGCCACCGGGACGATCAGCTATCTTATCACCCCACGACAAGAAGTAGCCATTTATGTAGCTACCGAAACCTTGTCCGAATTTGTCTTGCAAGGGATACCATACATTCACTTCATCCATCGAATAGGTAGCACCATAGGTGATGGTCGGCTTGTTGCTTTTAGAACCACGCTTGGTACGAATCACAATCACACCATTGGCAGCACGGGTACCCCACAAAGCAGCAGCTGCTGCACCTTTCAATACTTCTACTGACTCAATGTCGTTGGGGTTCAGGTCATTCAGACGAGATTGCTGGGTCACACCATCTGTGCCGGAACCGATAGTAGAGTTGTATATAGGTACCCCGTCTAATACGATTAGAGGCTGAAGGTTACCGGTAATAGAGCTTTGACCACGGATCTGAATGTATCCACCGGCACCGGGGTCACCGGAGTTACGCTGAATAAGTACACCGGAAGCCTTACCGGCAAGACCGGTCAATACAGACGTTTCACCGGACTGCTTAATAGCCTCTGCTTTCACAGGTGAAGAGGCGTACCCGATCTTATCCCGGGAATCTTCAAAGCCCAGGGCGGTAATCACTACTTCGCCCACACTCATCGGCTTCAAAGATACCGACACGGAGGTCTGGTTACCTACAGCAATCTCTGCCTCTTGGTAACCTACAAAAGAAACTACCAATGTAGCGCCTTCGGGCACCACCAAGGTAAAGCTTCCGTTTTCGTCGGTGACTGTACCAACGGAAGGATTACCCTTCACGAATACCGTTGCTCCGGGCAGGGGTTGTCCCTGGTCATCCTTGACAGTACCGGAGATTGTTCTGTCTTGTGCGAAGGCAACAGCGCCCCACAGCATCAAGACCAAGAACAATAACTTGGAGTACATTTTTTGGACCATATTTTGTTATGTTTTGGTTGATGATGCCCAAATATATCAATTCGCTTTTTAAAAAAAAAAGAACCACGCCACATTTTTTCATATCCTCTGCGGCTTCAAAAAGAAAAAAACTCATTGTCAACCACTTATTCTCCGGCTTACAATAAGACAAAATCAAGATTTTATTAAATAAAAGCAAGACAGTCTCTCAAGCAAAACAGCCCACCTGCCGGCGGGCTGCCTATTGCTGTCAGGAAGTATTTCTTTGGTTATACGTTCATGAGGGAAGTACGCTTGCGCATCTTTCCTGCCGAGATACCAAACATCATTTTGAATCGACGGCAGAAGTAAGCCGTATCTTTGTAGCCCACTTCACGCCCTATTTCCCGGATACTTTTTTTGGTTGTGCGCAGCAGCTCTACTGCCTTTTCCATGCGCTGGTATTCGATGTAGTCTTGCGGGTTGATGCCCATCATGGCTTTGAAGTACTGCCCCACATAGTCTTCCGATATATTGGCTACACTTGCCAGTACTTTGTTCGACAAGTCCCCTGACAGATAGTTTTTAATGTAGTTCAGGATATCGATCAGGCGGGGGTCTTTGAAGTAGTTCATGTTGGTAGCCAACTTCTCCATGAACAAATTATTGGCAACAATATAACGCAAGATGCCAATCACCAGCTCCTCCGTTTTGTTTTTCAGCATACGCTCCTTGCCTATGCTCTGCTCAAATTCCTCCCGCATGATGTCTTCTACCTGCCGTTGCAGGCCGGCTTCCCGGGAGATGATAAACGGCGGTATATCCAAGTTGGCAAAGAAGCTGACGGCGTCAAAGATGCGTGCCGAGAAGGTGATATAACTGAAGCTGTCTTCGAGACGGGGATACAGCGCTCCGTCTTGAACAGACAAGAAAAACTCATCGCGACGGGCTAAATAGTCTTCATACGTCAGCTCTTCGGCGCCTTCTCCTTTGCCATATGCGATATATGCCTGCTTGCCGGCAGGAATGAAAAGGATATCACCCTCCTGTGCTTCAATCAGTTCCTCGCCTATGCGCAGCGATATATCGCCCTTATGCAGCAAAAAGAGGGCATTGTCCACATCACAAAAATTTTTGATGACAAAGGGACGCTGTATTTGCACATAGCGTGCCCGGAGAAATTTAATATCCAAAGCTTCAATGACCTTTTGAAAGTCGGCGTTCATGGCTGCATTTCTTGTTTTTATCCTAAAACTTCTTAATAAGCAAACATAGCAAAAAAGATGCAAAAGAAAAAGGCAAAGTAGATATTTTTTATACTACCTTGCCTTTTGTGTTAAAAAATCAAGCAATCACTTTCACTATTTCAAGATATTGCGTGCAATCACTATTTTCTGTATTTCGGAAGTACCTTCGTAAATTTGTGTAATTTTGGCATCACGCATCAAACGTTCTACGTGGTACTCTTTCACGTAGCCATAGCCACCATGGATTTGCACGGCTTCGGTGGTTACCCACATAGCCACTTCCGAGGCATACAATTTGGCGGTGGCGGCAGCCAGGGCATAATCTTCGCCAATGTCCTTCAAGTAAGCGGCTTTATATACCAGCAGGCGTGCTGCTTCTATCTTGGCATACATTTCTGCCAGCTTGAACTGAATAGCCTGCAGCTCGCAAATGGGGCGGCCAAAAGCTTTGCGCTCTTTTGAATACTGCAGAGCCAGCTCATAAGCACCGGCGGCAATACCCAGTGCTTGGGCAGCGATGCCTATACGCCCGCCATTCAGGGTTTGCATGGCAAACTTAAAGCCAAAACCATCTTCTCCTATGCGGTTTTCTTTGGGCACCTTCACATCGGCAAACATCAAAGAATGGGTATCGGAACCACGAATTCCCATCTTGTCTTCTTTTTTACCGATGGTGAAGCCCTCCATTCCTTTCTCCACGATAAGGGCATTGATGCCGCGGTGCCCTTTTTCCGGATGGGTTTGGGCTATTACAATGTAGGTAGAGGCAGAGCTGCCGTTGGTAATCCAGTTTTTGGTACCATTCAGCAGATAATAGTCACCCTTATCTTCGGCGGTGGTGCGCTGCGAAGTGGCATCCGAGCCGGCTTCCGGTTCGGAAAGACAAAAAGCCCCAATTTTTTCACCTTTTGCCAAAGGCACCAGATACTTCTGCTTTTGCTCTTCGGTTCCGTATTTTTCCAACCCCCAGCATACGAGCGAGTTATTTACCGACATACACACCGAAGCCGAAGCATCGATTTTGGATATCTCTTCCATAGCCAAGACATAAGAGATGGTGTCCATGCCACCCCCGCCATATTTGGGGTCCACCATCATGCCCATAAAGCCCAACTCGCCCATTTTCTTGATTTGCTCGGCGGGAAAGATTTGGTGTGTATCACGCTCGATGACGCCGGGCAGCAGCTCACGCTGCGCAAACTCGCGTGCTGCACGTTGCACTTCCAAGTGCTCTTCCGACAAACGGAAGCTGGGTCCTTCGGTCATTACCTGTGTCATGATTTTTTATTTTAAAGTTTCTGTATGTAAACGAAGCGTTTGAAACAAATGTTTATACCAGCATGCGCAGAGGCTCTTCCAGATTGGCTTTCAAGGTTTGCAGGAAAGCGGCTCCCACTGCGCCATCCACCACACGGTGGTCGCACGAAAGTGTTACTTTCATGATATGTGCTATTTTTATTTCGCCATCCAACACAATCGGCTGCTGCTGAATGCTGCCCACTGCCAAGATGCAGGCATTGGGCGGGTTGATGATAGCGGTAAACTCTTCAATACCGAACATACCTAAATTGGAAACGCTAAACGTAGAGCCTTCCCAGTCGGCAGGCTGAAGCTTGCGGCTTTTGGCTTTTTCTGCTAATTCTTTGGTTTCTTGGGCTATCTGCGACAGGGATTTTTGGTTGGCATAACGAATGACGGGGACCACCAGCCCTTCGGGCACCGCTACAGCCACACCTATGTGTGCATGTTTGTGGTAACGTATTTTGTCGCCCAACCAGGCGGCATTCACCTCCGGATGCTTCATCAAAGCCATGGCGGTTGCTTTCACCACCAAATCATTGAACGATATTTTCACCGGCGACATTTCGTTCATCTGCTTACGCGCTGCCATGGCTTTGTCCATGTTGATGGACACGGTAAGATAAAAATGAGGCGCCGTGAACTTGCTTTCCGACAGGCGGCGTGCAATGGTTTTGCGCATCTGGCTGACCGGCACTTCTTCGTATTCGCTCTCCGGCATAGACGGTGCTTGAGCAGCAGCCTGACTCACTACCTCACGGGCAGGCTCTTGCGCCGGTGCTTGCGCTTGGTAAGCTTCTATGTCACGCTTTACGATGCGTCCTCCTTCGCCGGTACCCTTCACTTTGCTGAGGTCAATGCCCAGTTCTTCTGCCATACGGCGCGCCAAAGGTGAAGCTTTGATGCGCCCGTTTGCACCGGTAGTGACAGTTTCTTTTTCAGAAACGGCTGCTTGTTTTTCAACGGTAGCAGCTGCCTTCTCTTCTTTTTTGGCAGGTGCAGTATCTTGTTTGTTGTTCAAAGCACTCACAATTTCCTCCACACTCACCGGCAGTTCGTCTTCTGCCAAAATATAGAGAATATCATTCACCCGGACTGCCTCCCCTTCTTTGGCTCCTATATAAATAAGTTTTCCGCCCTCGTAGGCTTCCAGCTCCATGACGGCTTTGTCTGTTTCCACCTCTGCCAAAATATCACCGGGTTGCACATTGTCGCCCACTTGCTTGTGCCATGCCACAATGACCCCTTCGGTCATGGTGTCGCTCATCTTGGGCATGCGCTCCACTTTAATAGGCAGGCTGTCTATATCTATATTGCTTTTTCCGTTGCTTTCATTGGTTTTGGCCGGAGTATTACCGGCTGTTTCGTTTGTGTTCGTTTGTCCGGTAGCACCGGCTTTCTTTGCCCCGTCATTGAGCAGATGCTCATAAGACTCGCCGGGCTCGCCCACAATGTAAAGTATGGCATCTACAGGAACGGTATCGCCTTCCTTGGCGCCTATATATAGGATGGTTCCGGATTCATAGGCTTCCAATTCCATCACGGCTTTATCGGTCTCCACTTCTGCCAAAATATCACCGGGCTGAATGGTATCACCTACTTTTTTATGCCACGCTACAATGACACCTTCGGTCATGGTGTCGCTCATCTTGGGCATTCGTATTACTTCTGCCATAGCTTCGATAGGTTATGGTATATCTTGTTGTTTTCTAAAATTACCGTCAAAGTTAAATTTAATCTTACTTTCTTCAAAAAAGAGTTGCTTGAAAACAGCCATTGCTTTTTTGTAATATTGTAGCAAGGTAATTGTTTTTTGAAAACTACATTTCTTGCTTTTCGATGAATGAGCGTAAATTAAGAGAAATCGGACAACGGCGCCGCCTGTTTTATCATCATGGACACAGCATAGAATACCCCCTGCTTCAACAGACCTTTCCTGCTAATCCGGAAGAAGAGGTGCGCCTCAATGCTTATTTGCATTTGGTGGTGGAGCGGCATTATCCACCCACCTGCATTGCTTTTGAGCATCCGGTTAAAATGGGCTCTTCCTACAAACGCATCGATATTGCCGTTTTTGAGGATGAGCAACAGCGGAAGCCTTTTTTGTGGGTAGAATGCAAGCGCGCCGATGCCGGTGAATCGGTCATGCAGGAGGCAATAAAGCAGGCATTCTCATATGACAACCAATTGCCGGCGCCTTATTTGTGGGTGACCAACGGAAAAAAGAACTACGTATATCACTGCGAATGGAACGGCAAAGGACGGCAACGCTATGCCATTCCCGAAGTACCGCCTTTTGGTGGTGCCCGCCGCCGGGCTTTGCTCCTTCAGCGCTTCAAGCATACGCTACGGCAGTTCTGGCAAACCTATTTAGCCCCACAACTCCAAAAAGAGTGGTTAAGCAAGTGGTTGCTCATCAGTCTGCTGCTGATTGTTTTGGGGCTTATTTTCAGCTGGCTCAATGCCCGCACGCTCACGCCTTTTGTGGTACGTAAGACACAGTGGCTGCGCCATATTACCTTTCAGCATTTGTATTGGGCTACTGCTGTCGGTAGCTCTTTGGCGGCGCTGACTATCCTGTTCAATTTCATCATTCCGAGGAAATTATCCTCCGGCATCAGACAAAAACCGGTGCTGGCTCTTTTTGCCTTGGCCATCATTACCGTGCCGGCGGTGTTTATTCCTAACTTGCTGTTCGGTGGAAGCCTCGAGTGTTTTCGTTGTGCCGAATGTGCCCGCACATGGGACTGCTGGTGGATGTACGCACACTTTAAGCTATACAAGCCTTCCGAGTGGTTTTGGGAATATTTTACGCCCTATTTGGTGAGTGTGCCGCTGCAAGCACTCGTCATACTGCTCACCTCATGGGCATTCAAAGCCTTTCAGAAATTAAGTTGATTCCTCACAGATTGACCCTAAAAGAAAAAGAAGCTATGTTTCATTTCGATCCCGGTAAACACTACCCCAAACTGATGGAGTCACCGGCTATCATACGTTTTCAGGACTGTGACCCACTCAAGCACCTCAACAACGCCAAGTATTTTGATTATTACTTTAATGCACGGGAAGACCAAATCGTGCATTTCTACGGCATGACCTCATCGGATTTCTACAGACGCCACCATGCTACCTGGGTCATTTACAACCACAACATATCTTATGTGCGATCGGCGTGGGTGGGCGAAACCGTGCATATCTTTTCACACATTATTTATTATGATGCCGACACCATCGTGACGGAGTTTTTCATGACCGACTACGAGAAGAAAGAAATCAAGAACCTGCTGTGGACTACGTCGAAATACATAGACACACAAACGGGCAAACGCACACCACACCATGAAGAGGTGCTTCGTTTTCTGGAAAAAGTGCATGACCCGGTCGAGGGTTTCCCGCAGCTTACGCACCATGAGCGTGTCAAGCAGCTCAAAGCGTGGCTGCTTGAACAAGGCGCATCACAAGCCGGCAAGCAATAGACTGATGTCGCTGTATTGCATACCTAATTTTTTGGCTACGCCGGCATTGGTGAGTTTGCCACGGAAGGCATAAGCTCCTTTCATGAACCAAGGGTTGCGTTGCATCATCTTTTCCACGCCTCCGCTTTCGCCTATTTCCAAAATCCAAGGGGTGAAAATGTTACTTAGGGCAATGCTGGAGGTGTGGGCTACACGCGACGCTATGTTGGGCACACAATAGTGGATTACATCATATTTTTTAAAGACGGGCTTGCGATGGGTACGCAGCTCCGAGGTCTCGAAAACGCCCCCTTGGTCTATGCTTACGTCTATAATCACCGAATTGGGTTTCATGGCACGCACCATGTCTTCGGTTACGATGCAGGGGGTGCGCCCTTCTTGTGCACGTACCGCCCCAATGGCTACATCGGCTTCGCTCAGGGCTTCGCGCAGCAGCAGGGTGTTCAGGGTAGAGGTATAGACGTGCTGCCCCAAGGCATATTTCAGGCGGCGCAGCTTGTAAATATTGTTATCAAAGATTTTCACTTCTGCCCCCAAGCCCAAAGCCGTACGGGCGGCATATTCGGCTACGGTGCCCGCCCCGATGATGACTACTTTTGTCGGCGGCACGCCTGTGATGCCTCCCAAGATGATGCCCCGCCCCTCGTTGATGGTATTGAGGTATTCGGCGGCAATCAGCAGCACGGTGCTGCCGGCAATTTCACTCATGGCGCGCACTACCGGCATATTACCGGTTTTATCTTCTATGAACTCAAAAGCAAAGCAGGTAAGGCGCTTTTGGTTCACCGCCTGTATGTATTCGGCAGTGAGCTTAGCCATGGGCAGCGCCGATACCAAAGTATGGTGCGGCTTCATGAGCTCCAGCTCCTCGAAGGTAGGCGGCTCCACCTTCAAAACAAAGTTGGCTTCAAATACTTTTTCGCGGCTATATTCAATTTGTGCTCCGGCTTCGGAATATTCACGGTCAGAGAAATGGGCGGCATCGCCGGCACCGGCTTCCACTATCACTTCATGCCCGTTGGCAACGAGCACGGCTACGGCATCCGGGGTAATAGGCACCCTGTTTTCGAAAGTAGCCAACTCTTTGGGTATGCCTATCACCAAGTGGTTTTCTTTGTTTTTCAAAAGAGCCGGCTGCTCTTGGGGATACAACAAAGACTCTCTTGCCAATTCTTCAAAACCGCTGGCTCCCGATTGCTTACTCATAACGTTCTATTTCAAAAATGCGTTCTTCATTGTCCCGGCGGTGAATATAAATAGACAAGCGCGGCACGGGCAAATAAGGCTCTATGCGGCTTGCCCACTCTATCCAGCACCGGGCACCGGAATAGAAATATTCTTCAGCACCTATGTCAAGGGCTTCTTCTGCTGTCTCTAAGCGGTAAAAGTCGAAATGATAAACAGGGGTTCCATCAGGCAAGGTGTACTCATTCACCAGGCTGAAAGTAGGACTTTGGATAGCCTCGCGAACCCCCAAATGCTTCCCTGCGGCTTGCAAAAAGGTGGTTTTTCCTGCCCCCAGGTCGCCTTCAAGTGCCCATATGGCAATGCCTTCGGAAGCACGCAACACCTGCTCCACCACTTCCGGCAGTTCGTTCAAAGATGTACAACTAATTTGAATGGCCATGCGCACGAATTCAATTAGCACAAATTTAAAAAAAAGAGCAGAACCACAAGAACTTCTCAAGAATGCGTTTAGAAAAAGTCGCCGTCTTCATCTTCTTCATCGTCAGGGGCTACTCCGCCCAGCATGCCATTCAAGATGTCTTGAAACTGATGGGCTGCATTCAATTGCTTGCGGCTAATTTGAGAGTATTCGGCCAAACCATGCAGCAAAAACTCCATCATGAGTAATTGTTCTTCGCCGGTGAGGGTCTTATGAAAAAGCCGTACGGCTTCCTGTAAACCACTTACCGACTGCAGCTTTTTTCGATACTTTTCTTCGCTGTCTTCGGCACTCAGTTCAAGGTCGTTTTTTGCGAACCACTCAAGCACCGCCCCATAAGGGTTGGGCATCTTTTCTTTTTTTATCTGCTCCGGTTCAGGGAACAGCTCTTTGAAAAGGCTGCGGATGGCACGCCCCACCAAATGACGCGCCACGCTGTCGGCGCCTTCTTGCTCGCCCTCATACACCAGTTCTATTTTACCGGTAATGGCCGGAATGATATTCCACAGGTCGGCAACACGCGCCGTGGTATGGCTTTGCTTACATAATAAGCAACGCCGCTCGGCCGAGCTCACCAGGTGCTCATAGGCCGAAATGGTCAAGCGCGCCGACACCCCGCTCTTGGCATCTACATATTCGCTGTGGCGTGCTTCAAAAGCCACCTGCTCTACCAGGTCACGCAACAGCTCCGGCACCTTCACCTTTTCTTGCTGCTCTTTGCTCAAGCGTACTTCCTGCGCTGTGATTTTCTTGGCTATATCGCGGCTTTTTGGGTAGTGTGTCAATATTTGGCTATCGATGCGGTCCTTCAAAGGGGTAATGATACTGCCACGGTTGGTGTAGTCTTCGGGGTTGGCTGTAAAGACAAACTGAATATCCAAAGGCAGGCGCATTTTGAATCCCCGAATTTGAATGTCGCCCTCCTGCAAGATGTTAAACAAAGCTACTTGAATGCGCGCTTGCAAGTCGGGCAGCTCGTTCATTACAAAGATGCAGCGATGCGAACGGGGCACCAAGCCGAAATGAATCACCCGCTCGTCGGCATAAGACAGTTTCAAGACGGCCGCCTTGATGGGGTCTATATCGCCAATTAAATCTGCCACAGACACATCGGGGGTAGCCAGCTTTTCGGTATAGCGTGCTTCGCGCGGCAACCAATCGATGGGCGTATTGTCGCCTAAGTTGCGCACCTGCTCGCGTGCGTAAAAGGAAAGTGGCTGCAAGGGATCATCGTTGATTTCGCTGCCGGCTATCACGGGAATCACTTCGTCGAGCAGCCCCACCATCAAGCGGGCAATACGCGTTTTGGCTTGCCCCCGCAACCCCAACAAATTGATATGATGTTTGGCTAAAATAGCCCTTTCGATATCGGGAATAACGGTTTCGTCGTAGCCCCAAATGCCATGAAACACAGGGCGCCCTTCCATACGTGCCCGTATGAGATTGCGCCTCAACTCATCTTTGATGCTTTCGGAACGGTAACCGCTGGCTTTCAACTCGCCCAAGGTGCGTATTTGCAGTTTTTCGGAAGTGCTCAGCTTGTAATATTCACACATAGGGTTATGTTTTTTCATGAAGATACTAAATTTGCAGCTTGGAAAAAAAGACATAAAGCAAACTAAACAGAAAGTAAAAAGGTTTTTGATAGAAGCCGGTGGCCTGGTGCGATTCTTGAGGTAGATGTAAGAAAGCCCCAAGCCCTGCGGTTTGAATGCTTGGTTAAACCTAACCTCAATACTTATGGAAGTAGTGCAAAAAGAACAGCTCATGGAAAAGCGGATGCGTTTGTTGGAATTACTACGCACCCGCCATTTATCGCCGGAAACCGAACAGCTGGTGCGGCAGGACTTGCGAGAGGTAGAGCGCAAACTTCTCCAACTACAGGAAAGCGAAGCCCTGAAAGACACAAAACTTCAGGGGTGAAGTTTGTAAAATCGAAATGAGTCTTATATATTTGCGTCCCTAAGTGATTAACCGAAAACAAGAGCAATGGCAAATCTGAAGTCAGCAAAAAAGAGAATGCGTCAAGCTGAGAAGCGTCGCTTGCACAATCGTTACTATAAAAAAACGACCAAAACGTTCATGAAGCGACTCTTCGCAACGACTGACAAGACCGAAGCGCAAGAGCTGTTGAAGAAAGTAAGCTCTATGTTGGACAAACTTGCAAAGCGCAACATCATCCACAAAAACAAAGCTGCGCGTCATAAGTCGCAATTGTACAAGCACGTCAATAGCTTGGCGTAAGCAACGGCACAGTAAGACATTTTTATTGATAGCCGGGCGAGTGATTCTGTCACTCGCTTTTTTATTTTTTCATTTTCTATCTCTCTGATTTTTAGGCAAAGCGGCATTTTTTGCTTATCTTCCTTTCTCCACTACGCCCCAAAAAGAGAACACCTATGGAAGAGAAGCAAGCCCCTTATTTGCGCATCCAAGACCTGGCCGCTGATGATCGCCCCCGTGAAAAGATGCTTCAAAAAGGCAAGAATGCCTTAAGCGACGCCGAACTGCTGGCCATACTCATCGGTTCGGGCACACGCCAAAAAAGTGCTTTGGATTTGGCACGTGAGCTATTGCAAAAAAATGGCAACAGCCTGCAGCGTCTGGCAAGAAATGACCTGCACGACCTGATGAAAACCAAGGGCATAGGTAAAGCCAAAGCCATTACGATTGCAGCAGCCCTGGAGCTGTCGCGGCGCCTCAAAGCTACCCACCAAGCAACCCAAGCCATCACTTCCTCGAACGATGCCTTCACCGCCTTTTATCCTTATCTGGCGCACCTCAGCCATGAAGAGTTTTGGATACTGCTGCTGAACCGTGCCAACAAACCCATTTGCCCGCCCTTGCAAATCAGCAAAGGGGGATTAAGCGGCACCATCACCGATATACGTTTGATTTTCAAGCATGCCATAGAACACCTGGCCAACAGTTTGATTATAGCACACAATCATCCGGCAGGCACACCCTATCCCAGTGAAAGCGACAAACAAATTACCCGGCGCATAGCAGAAGCCGGCTCCCTTTTTAATATTCAGCTGTTGGACCACCTCATTTTATTTGAAGAAGACTTCTTTAGCTTTCGAGAAGCAGGACTGCTATAAAATATTTATACAATTTTACACACAAAAACAAACGATTCTTTTGACCAAAGAAAGAAAAAGTGTATCTTTTTATACACAAACAACAAGTTTGTATTTTTTCATTCACCAAATTCTTAAACCTATGCTGCGACGCAAACCCGTCACCGATTACATGACCCCCCTTAGCCGGCTTATCGTTTTTCATCCCGGGCAAAACATTTTGGAAGCCATCAGCCTGTTGATTAAACACAAGATCTCCGGCGGCCCGGTGGTCAATCAATACAATGAACTCGTGGGCATGCTCTCTGAAAAAGACTGCTTGCGTGTATTGATCGACAGCCTTTACAATGACCTGCCCCCGGGCAAGGTAGAAGACTACATGAGCAAAAAAGTAGAGGTGGTTACCTCCGACAAAAGCATTTTACAAGTGGCCGAAATGTTCTTAAACACCCATTTCAAGCGCTTTCCCGTGGTCGATCACGACGGCAACCTTCTGGGGCAAATCAGCCGTGCCGATGTATTGCGCGCCACCAACGACATCCCCATGCATTAGTCAGCTTCTATTTTCAGGCTATAAGGATAGCCCATAGAAGGGAAATGGCGGGCAGTAAATACTTTTTGGGCAGATGCGTGCTGCACAAGCACTTGCATGGGAAATATGCAGGCGGGGCGTCGGGTAGGAAACCACGCCCTCCCTTTTTTTACCAAAATGAACAAGCCGTGCGGATCGCCCATGGCAGCAAAATTTTGACTGCCGCTCTCGGTGTAGTAAAGCGGCAATTGAAGTTTATCCTGCATATCCTGCACAGCAGCAGGCACGTCGTCGAGCACCCAGCCTATTTCCGATACCGACAAGATATGTGCTGCATGAAAAGGCTCTGTGCGCGCCGTTTCTTTCAAATCATGGCGGGCAATAAATTCCACAATGTTGCCTGCCGGGTCAAAGAAATAAAAAGAATGTGCATTCCAATTTTTAAAATCATGCACCACGATGCCATGCCATTCAATCGGCACAATGCCTTTATGCTGTACCCATTGCAGTGCTTCATCGATTTTGTTCTCTGCAATATTAAAGGCAAAATGATAGAAAGGTTTTCCTTGCGAAGCCTTTGAGAAGGTAAGCAACGTACCTTCAAGCGCAATGGTAAAGCTTTGTGAATCAATCCCTCGCTGCTGTGAAGGTCGCCCGGCAGGCAATTCCAGTCTGTTTATATAGAAATGATACAAATCTGCCAAACAGTGCGTTTCTATGTCAAGCGCTCTTATTTTCATAGTTTCAAACGGTTGTACATACAAAAACCTCCCTGCCTTGTCTGTTCCACCAAAAAGATAATCAAATTCAAGGACTTATTTCCTCTCAAGCACCTTCCTTCCACAAACCGCTCACAGCCTTGCGGGCAAACGCAGGCGTAAAACCAAAGCCGAAGCCAAAGTAAGCGCCCCTACTACCAAAAAAGCCACCTCTATGCTCCATTCGTCGGCAAGCCACCCCGAAAGCAGGGCGCCGCCGACATAGCCCAAGTCACGCCACAAGCGATAAATGCCCAAATAACGGGCACGGGCATAAGGCGACACCACCCCGGCAATGGTTGCCAAAAAAGTAGGATACACCATAGCCGTGCCCACACCAAGCGCTATCAGAGCACCAACTATCAAAAACGAAAAGGAAGGCAGCATTACCAAGCCCGCTATGGCTATGCCTTGCAAAGCCATGCCACCCCATAAAAGCGGCCGCTTCGGTAGGCGGTCCGCCAGCGGACCGGTAAACAGTTGTCCAATGCCCCACACCGCCGGATAAATCCCCGCCAACAGACCTATATCACCCAAGCCGTCATATTGCTTGGCCAACCAAACAGGCAACAGCCCCCACAATACCCCGTCATTCAAATTATTCACAAAGCCCCCCTGCACCACCGCACCTATGATGCGTCTGCGTGTCGTTTCTTTCCACGCCGGCGACAAATGTGAAGTAACCTTTTCTTCCAAATGCATAAAAATGGTGGTATCCCGCACCAGCCCCCATGACAGCAACAACCCCAAGCCGGCAAGCCCCAGCGTCAGCCAGAAGGCAGCCTCCCACTGATATTGCTCTGCCAGGCGTGCAGCCCCCCATGAAGCAAGCCCTACCGCCATATAACCGGCAAACTCATTTAAGCCCATAGCCAAACCTCGTTGCCTGTGCCCGGCAAGGTCTATTTTCATAATCACGGTACTTGTCCATGCAATGCCTTGGCTCATGCCTAAAAAGAGATTGGCAATCAAAATCAGGTGCCATGAGGTGGCATACATCAACAACCACGGCACGGGCAATGCCAATGCCCACCCCAGCAGCAAAAGGGGCTTCCGCCCATAGCGATTGGCATTTTTGCCCATCCAATAGTTGGTAAGGGCTTTAGCCAAACCAAAGGCAGCAACAAACAGCAACAGCACTGCGTATGAGTGTATGCCCATTTGCTCCTGCGCCATCAAAGGCAATACGGCGCGCTCCACCCCCAGCACAGCCCCCACCAGCATATTTACAAATACCAGCAAGCTGAATTGACGATAATTCTGCCTCAACCCTAACTGTAATCCGCCTTTCTTTTGTGGTGTATTGATCTGCATACCTTAAAGAATAAACTGCCCAAAGAACTATTTTATGAAACAATTTTCATACAAAAAAATTCAAGCCACGTGTGATGCAAACGACAATTTCTTAGTAGCTTTGAGTAGTAAGTAAAATACGGTTGCTCATTGCACTTTATGTAGGACTTAAAAAAACACGCCTTATGAAACGCTTTGCATTCACGCTTTTCTTGTTGCTTGCTTTGACTATGGCAAGCCATGCACAACGCTACAAAGACCCTGTTTTGCGCCAATGCGCCGGTATGGTACAAGACGACAGCAGCCGGGCAATACTCAACCGCCTGGGCACCGATTTTAACATCAGCGAGTGGGCGCATACGCTTTACCGCAAGTGTGAAGCCACCCTTGACAAGAAAAACCCCAAGTATTTGCTCGACATTGCACGCGCCGAGCAGACGGCACGCGACCTGCTGTATCTGTCGAGCCAGTGCGAGGGCAACAAGGCATGGCGTCGCATCCGCCCCGACCTGGAACAAATCGTAGCGGTATATGAAGAAGTGGAAGTGCAAGAACATGTGGAAGAATCGCAAGCCGGCGGCTTTGAAGGCTTGTTTGAAGAAGAAGAAAGCGAACAGGTCAGCTTCAGTTTAAACAAAGTACGGAAGCTGAAAAACAAATATCTGTCTGTCAGCAAGAAAGCCAAGCCATAGCAAAAAAAATTAACAAATTATTTGGCGGGTATTTCAGAAAACACTACTTTTGTATCGCTTTTCAGCCACGAAGGCGATACAAGAAGCGAAAGTAGCTCAGTTGGTAGAGCGCAACCTTGCCAAGGTTGAGGTCGCGGGTTCGAATCCCGTCTTTCGCTCTTTTTTCATTTAGCCGGGGTGGTGGAATTGGTAGACACGCAAGACTTAAAATCTTGTGAGCCCTAAAGGCTCGTGCGGGTTCGAGTCCCGCCCCTGGTACTTCACTTATCCTCCTTTGTTAAAAGCGTGCCAAAAAGCACGCTTTTTTTCTTTTTTGCCCCCTATAGTGCAGTAGCTGTGTTTTTGTCAGCTCCTGCCCTGTCTGCTTTTTACGACAAAAAGGCAGACCATGCATAACATTTTGCCTATATGCACGTTTTTTGCAAACAAAAATCAATAAAGAAATTTTCTTATCTTAAAAATGAAGGATATATTTCTATGATAACCCAGCCAACCAAAAATATGCCGTACACCAGAGAAGAAAAATACAGAATCTTCAACGAAGAGCTTCTGCCACATGCAGATGCCATGTATAACTCTGCTCTTCGTCTTACCTTAGACGAAGACGACGCCAAGGACCTGGTACAAGAAACCTATCTGAAAGCATTCCGCTTTTTAGACTCATTCCAGCAAGGAACCAATGCCAAAGCGTGGTTGTTCAGAATATTAAAAAACAGCTTCATCAATAACTTTCGCAAGAAAAGTAAAGAACCTGCGAAAGTAGATTATCAAGAAGTAGAGTCATTCTATAATTCCGATGAAGCCGATAACAGCCGGTTGTCTGTAACTACGGACTTGCGTAGCGAAACCGTACAGGACAAAATAGGCGACGAGGTGGCTACGGCCCTCAACAGCCTGCCGGTAGATTTCCGGATAGTGATTATTTTGTGCGATATTGAGGGCTTTACTTACGAAGAAATGTCCAAAATATTGGACATCCCTATCGGTACCGTACGCTCGAGGTTGCACCGCGCACGCAACCTGTTAAAAGAAAAGTTGCGCGACTATGCCAAGAAGATGGGATATTTAAAAAATGCATAAAACCATGTCGAAGGAAACGAGTAACGAAACCACCAAGATGCCCATGACCGGAGAAAAGAAGATATGTGACAACTTCAGCTGGGAGGGCATCTATCTTTATCTGGACGGCCAGGTAAGTGAAGAGCAAAAGCGCCAAATAGACGAACACATGCGCAAATGCCTTTTTTGCAACGATTGCAAAGAGCTGGAAGAAACCATCCGTTCCATTTTAAAAATCAAAGTGAGTGCCCAGTGCCCCTGCGAGCTATTGGAAGCCATCAAACAAAAGATAGAAGAAGAAAGCGGTCAAGGTTCATAAAGACAGCCTATTTTTCTATTTTTGCACTCTCACCGAACGATAAGCACAGGCATGTCAAGCGACAAACAAGGTAAAATCATCATTTTTTCAGCCCCCTCGGGTGCAGGCAAAACCACCATCGTCAAGCATTTATTAGCCAAGTTTCCTGACAAATTGGCATTTTCTATTTCTGCCTGTACCCGCCCCCGCCGGGGACGCACCGAAGAGCATGGCAAAGATTATTACTTCTTCACCCCGGAAGAGTTCCGCGAAAAAATCAAAAACAACGAATTTGTAGAGTGGGAAGAAGTGTATCCCGGGGCTTATTACGGCACTTTGAAGTCCGAAATACAGCGCATCTGGAATGAAGGCAAGCACGTTGTCTGCGACGTGGACGTAAAAGGGGGACTCAAACTAAAAAACTATTACGGCGACCATGCGCTGGCTGTTTTCGTGAAAGTACCCAGCTTGGATATCCTGCGGCAACGCCTGATGCAGCGCCAAACCGAAACCGACGCCAGCATAGAAACCCGCATGGCTAAAGCCTCCTATGAAATGTCCTTCGAACCGGAGTTCGACGTGGTACTGGTCAACGACAATCTGGAAAAAACCTTTGAAGAAGCCGAGCGGCTGGTACTGCATTTCATTGAAACCGGCAAAATATTGCACCCCACCGAAAAGCAGGCAGAATAAGTAGAAGCATAAAAGCACACAAACACCGAAGGGCAGCCCTTGAGCTGCCCTTGGCTTTATTTTGATTACTCCAAACACTATCTATGCTTCCACAGACTCGCCTTTTATCTCTACAAAAAGCTCCTCTTTGGGACGACGCACTTTTTTCATGTTTACAAGCCAATCATTTTCAGCATCGCGGTACCCCAAAGGCAAAAGCAACACACTGCGCAAGCCTTGCTCTCTGAGCCCAAGCAAATCGTCGAGCTCATCGGGCGAGAAGCCTTCCATAGGCGTGCAGTCGATTCCCTGCTCTGCTGCCGCCACCATGGCAATCCCCATGGCTATGTATGCCTGCTTGGCAGCATGATGTGCATGCCACTCTTCGGGCAATTGCGAATATATGCCCCACAATTTTTCGCGGTAGGCATCCATGGTGTCGGGGGGCAGGTTTCTTTCTTTCAAAATAAACTGAAAAGTCTCATCAATCTTTTCTTCGGTGTATTTGTCCCAGGCAGCAAATACCAAAAGATGCGAGCAATCTACGATTTGACTTTGTCCCCACGCAATGGGCTGTATTTTTTTCAACAGCTCGCGGTCGTCAATCACCAGCACCTTATAGGGCTGCAAACCCGAAGAAGAAGGTGACAAACGAATGGCTTCCAAAATATAGTCCAGCTTTTCTTGCGGAATGCGCTTGCCATTCATCTTTTTGGTAGCATAACGCCACTGTAATGCCTCTAAAACAGTCATTTTTTTTAGTTTTAAGTGAAAGAACAATGCAAAACTACTACCTTTGCTATAAAAAAAGAAGCAGGTAACAACAAAATATCGATATACAAATGTATAGCAACAAAGACAAAGCAAAGGAAATGAAGGACTTAGGGTGTTTCTCGGAAGTAAAGCAATGCCCCACACGTTATGTACTGGCGGTGAACGACACGCTGAATGTCATTAGCGGCAAGTGGAAACTATCCATTATTGCTTCGCTCATTCATGGCAAGAAACGCTTCAAGGAATTGGAAAGAAGCATAGAAGGCATCACCCCGCGCATGCTGTCGAAAGAACTGAAAGAGCTGGAGATAAACGGGGTAGTCAAGCGTTTGGTGCATAATACACGCCCGGTGTTGATTGAGTATGAACTCACGGAATCGGGCTACCGCCTGACCGATGTCATTGATGCCATGATACAGTGGGGCTTGGCTCACCGGCAGGCCTACATGTCGGAGTAAAACCGTAGCTTTGCGCTCAAAAAAGAACAATGAAAGTAGGTTTGTTTTTTGGTTCTTTCAACCCCATTCACATAGGGCATTTGATTTTGGCAAATGTGGCGGTAGAAAGTACCGATTTGGATAAAATATGTTTTGTGGTATCACCACAAAACCCTTTTAAAAAGCGCAGTAGCCTGTTGCATGAATTTGACCGCTTGGATATGGTGCGGGCGGCCATCCATGACAACCCACGTTTTGAAGTGAGTGACATAGAGTTTCACCTCCCCCGCCCCAGCTATACCATAGACACGCTGACCTACCTTCAAGACAAGTATCCTCAGCGCCGTTTTGCCCTGCTCATGGGCGAAGACAACCTGACACACTTCCACAAATGGAAAAACTACGAGCAAATCCTCGAATATTATGAGTTGTATGTTTACCCCCGCCCCCATGCCGGCGAGCACGCTTTCCGTAATCACCCCAAAATACACCATATAGAAGCCCCCTTGTTAGATATTTCGGCTACTTACATTCGCCGTTGCATACAAGAAGGGCGCTCTATTCGTTACATGGTTACCGAGCCTGTAGCAGAGTTGATTTACAGCCGGAAGTATTATCATTGATACAGCTTCACCGAAATCAAAGCTATATGAAACACCTGCGCCTCCTTCTGCCTTGTCTTTTCAGTATTGCGGGCAGTCTTTATGCTCAATCGGACAGCCTGCTCACCACCAAAGTGGACAGCTTGCAACAGCTGTTGTTCCGTACGCAATCTACCTACCGGGACAGTTTACAGCTGCTCCGGCAGCAATACATGGAATTATCGCAGCACGTGCAATGGCAGGGGCAAATGATTCGTGAGCTAAGGGAGCGCCGCCGCGCCAGTGCCCGCACACAGCATGAACGCCATGTGCAAAGCATTCGCCAAACGGTTTTGTTTTGTGAGCAAAGCAGCCGCAGCCTGCAAGCCATTCAGAACTCCATTGCAGGCAGCTACTATTTCAACACCATCGGTAGCCTGCACAACCCTACCAACCAAGAGCTGGGTTTCAGTTTAAAAGAAGCGACCATCCGCTTGGCACAAGAAAAAATATTTTCGCGCGTCAAACGCTTCAAGAAAGGGGCGCGTCTCGTTGCCCTGATGCAGCATATCTTCGACTCGCCTTTGTCGCAAGCCGTCAGCGAGGTGATTCCCACCATTCATTATTTTCAGTCCATCACACAACTGATTTACAAGGCCGCCTTCGAAGAAGAAGACATAGCAATGAGCGACCTGAAGGCCTTTGAAGAAGAGCTGCAAAAGTATCTTCGTCACTACGAAGCCTTGTCGGAAGCCAACCGGGAATTTCAGCAAAACCTTTCGAGCCTGCGTGTGCGCAGCCAAGCCCTGCATCAACTGCTGCTTGACTTTGTACGCCAGCAAAGCAGCAGCCTGCACCCCGGCAAGCGGACTGAAATAGCCCGGCTACCCTTACAAGACCTCATCAACCATTATTATCAATACAGCCATGTCGATAGCCTCATCCGTAACATAGAAGCCTCTTATACGGAAGAAGGCATCATTCAATACGAGCCATTGGTAAGTGATGCGCGCCTGATGTATCCTGTAATAGGCATTCAAAAGGTGCATCAAATTGACCAAGAACTGGAAGCGCTCTATCGCGAATATCTGTCCTTGCTGGACGGCTATCATCAACGTATAGAAGAGATTCTTCGCAACAGCAGGCAGTTGTCTCAACAACCGGAAGCCATCGACAAGAAAATTCAGGAACTGCAAGAGCAGTATGGGCGATTGCGCGCCGAGATTGTGCGCAGTGTCAATATAGAGCAAGTACATCATTACATGCACCGCATTCCTCTTTACTGACTTGAATAAAAACGGCAAAGTAGCAGAAAAGCGGCACCGCCGGTGCCGCTTTTCTGTTTTCTTTCACCCCAAAAGGCTTAATCAAGAAAGTGGCACGGCGCCAAGGTCTGTCCGTTCCACTCCTTCAAATTCAAGAATAAAGTCTTTACCGAATGCCTTGGAAGGCGTATAGAACCCCTTCATCTGGTGCGGTTCCAACAGGCGGCGGGCAATTTCCACGGCTGTCAGGGAAGTCAGGCGGTAACCTTCGGGGGTGATGAGTCGCGCTTCTCGTCGTTGACCTTCTTTGTTTTCCACACGCCCCCAAAGATAGCTTTTACCTTCTTTCAGCAGCTTGTCGTCCGGTCCGGTATAACGCTTTTCAGCCTGCTTTTTCAAATAGTTTTTTACAATGGACAACTTCAGCAGCCAACGCCAGCGATATGCTTGGCGCATTTGCTCCATCATTGGCTTGGGCAGCGCCATAAATACCTGAATGTTGGGAATGCCCGTGCTGTAATAAGCCGTTGACACATCGCCCCACGGGATGCAGGCGGCCGTGGACATCTCGCCGTCGCCAAAGTCCATCGTCATCACTTCATGAGCTGCGGGCACTTCCACTATTTTACCGTCACGGCGTATGGCGCCCCCCTTGCCCAGGTTTTCGACCATGGTAAGAGCCGTACCGCGGGACATGCGCGATACACCTTTGAACGCCAAGGTGAGTGTATGGGCATCGGGCAGCAGGCTTTTTAAATGAGCTGCCAGGCAATCGGACGGCACCACGTCGAAGCCGCTGCCGGGCAACAACACGATACCGCGCGATGCGGCACGCCCTGACTGCGCTGCCAAGTACTCAAAAACCTCTATTTCGCCCGTAATGTCCACGTAGTGGGTTTGGGTGGTCAGGCAGGCTTCCAGCACCGGGCGGACGGTATGAATAAAAGGACCTGCACACTGCAAAATTACTTTCACCTCTTTCAGGGCATCGCGCAAGGCAAGTCCGTCATCCAGAGAAAAAACACGGTATTCCAAGTCGTACTGCCGGGCAAGGGCTTCTGTCTTGTCGCGATTGCGCCCGGCAATCACGGGGCGTAAGCCTCGGCGTACAGCTTCGGCCACTATCAGCTTGCCGGTAAAGCCATAAGCGCCATAAATCAGTAAAGGGCTTGATTGGGTCATGGTATTTTCTTTTTTTGAAAAAGATACGTAAAAAATATAAAAACAATGTTCAGATACCTCCTCATACATTCTTTGTTATTTTACTGCTTGGTTGGGCTATGCTTTAGTTGCCGCACGAAACCCCATGCAGGCACCACACAAAAAGAACGGCGGCAAGCAGCGCTTCCGCTTCCTGCCGTGGCACGTGGCAACGAGCCTTTTTGGCTGCTGCAAATACCGGACAGCACGACCGTCTTATGGGAACGTCCCGGCAGGGGCATAGATACCTTTCGCATATTCGACCGCGCATGGCAAAACAAACAATGGAAAATACAAGCCCGGAATGCAGCACATCACCTTGAGGTTGTCTTTAGCCCCCGGCAATGTAGCGACGGCATGTCTGACCGTCTCTACCCTTTTTCAGTGGAAGTGCTTATTTTTGACAGCAAAAATACCCATACGCCGCAGCACTATAAGGGCTGTGGCGAATAGCAGATAATATGCCGGCACGAACCAAAAACCATTTTTTTCGATTCAAACAGTTTACCGTAGAGCATGCCTTGTGCGGCATGAAGGTAAGCACCGAAGCTTGCATCTTGGGCGCTTGGGCACCGGCACCGGCCACACCCCCCACCCGCATTTTAGATATAGGCACGGGCAGTGGCCTGCTGGCACTCATGCTGGCGCAGCGTTTTGCGCAAGCCGAAGTCCATGCCGTTGAAATAGAAGCCAATGCCTGCCGGCAGGCATCGTTGAATTTTGCACGCAGCCCTTTTGCGGAACGTCTCCGGCTGTTTGAACAGCAGGATGTATTGCGATGGGAAGCCCCTTGTCTTTACGACCTTATCGTGGTGAACCCTCCCTTTTTTGCCAGCAGCATGCGCCCACAAGATCAACGCAAGCAGCTGGCAACCCACGGTGTCGATTCACTTCCGCCCTCCCGACTGGCTGCCTGTTGTGCCCGCTTGCTTTCAACCGAAGGGCATTTGGTTGTGCTCTATCCCCCGCACGAAATGCAACAGTTTGAGCAGCATGCAAGGGCAAGCGGCTTGCATCCGAGGCAGCAGCTGTGTATTTACCACAGCGAAAAGCACCCGCTCTTTCGTCTTATTACGGTATTTGGCAGACAGCCGGCAGCCGGAAAACAACAGCACACGCTTTACATACGCCAAGCCAATCAGACAGACTACCACCCTGCTTATGTAGAGCTGCTGCGCCCCTTTTACATTATATTCTAAGCGACGGTCTCTTGCAAATACTCCGTGTCAGGCTTGCCTTCCAATGCTTCAATGACACTTTCTAAATATTCTTTGTTTTCGTGAATCATATTAAGAAAAGTAGCGGCTTCGTTCAGCCCGTAACGCACCGTACCCTGCAGCACTTCTTCGTTTAGCTGTCGCTGCCATTGGCGGTTCCGCTCCCAAAGAGCTTGCATCACCAAATCTTGGCTCTGCAGCCAAAACTCTTTTTTCTCTTCCAAAGCAGCCAAGGTAGTAGCTACTTGTTCGCGCATGTGGGCAAGCAACAGCTGCACTGCTTCGCGCTCGTCGTGCCTGTAGTGCTCTATGTTGTGGCGTATGTCTTTTAAACTCTTGGCAGCACGCAACAGGCGACGTACCGACCATAAAAGGGCGGTCAGGTTTTGCGCATTGGCTTCGGTTTTCATGTGCTGTTGCAACTGTACGATGTAAGCGATGATTTCGCTTCCCAGCTGCTTGATGGAGGCATAAACCACAGTAGGCTCACCGGCACCGGCTGCCTCACCCAAGCCCCACAACAAGCGCCCCCACGCCAACACGCGTTCTGCCAAATGCACTACTTCTTTTTGAAGGGCAATCAGGGCGGCATCGGTTTGTGAAACGGGCACCCGGTGAATGAAGTGGGCTTCTGTCTTTTTCTTGGGTTTCACCAGACGTTCAATCAAACGCATGAACGGACGGATGAAAGGCAGGAAGAGCACAGCGCCCAATATATTCATTCCGGAATGAAAGGTAACCAATGCCAGCAGGGGATCTGTAATGCCCAATAGTTTTTCCACCGCGGCAATTTCCCAAGGCAGCAGTGCAAAAGCTATCAGGTTGATAATTAGGTTGTAAAGAAAATGAGTCAAAGCCACTTGCCGCTTGGCAACGTTGCCATCGAGTGTTCCCAGAAATACGGTTATGGTAGTGCCCAAATCTGCGCCAATCATCAAGGCTGCCCCCTGATAAAAGCCCAAAATGCCGGCATGCATGGCACTCAAAGTGATGGCCATCGTAGCCGAGCTCGATTGAATGATGGCCGTCAACACAAAGCCAAAAACAAAAAGCGTGAGACTGCCTGCATCTTGCCAGGCAGAGAGGTCCACCACCTCGGCAAAACGGGCAATGGCATTTTTCATCCACTCCAAGCCTATGAAAAGCAAGGCAAAGCCCGCAATGGCTTGCCCCGACAGCTGCAGCCAACGTTTATAGTTCCATATGACCGCCAAAAACGCCCCAATGCCCAAGCCCCACAGAGCCAGTTCTTCTATGTTTAATTTAAAACCCAGCAAGGTTACCAGCCATCCGGTAGCCGTCGTGCCTATGTTGGCGCCCATAATCAGACCGAAGGCCTGCGCGAGCGTCAAGATGCCGGCCCCCACCAAAGCCACCACCATCAAAGAGACCAAAGAGCTGCTTTGCAGCAGGGCAGTGGCTACTGTTCCCCAGAAGATACCCAACAGGGGGGTACGCGTAGCCTTTCGCAACAGACGACTGAAAGAGCTGCCGCCGAGCTGTTCCAATCCTGTTTCCAAAAGATGCATTCCCAGCAAAAAAGCGCCCAGTCCGCCCAAGAACCGGCTCCATTCAATGACTTGTCCCATCGTGTATTTTCTTTTGGTGCGAAAATAAGACTTATCTTTTAAGTCTGTGGCCTAAGAAGAAAAAAAACAGCTGTGGCTTCCCCTTAGCAGTCCTCTTCTGTTGCGTCTGTTTCTACCCGGAATAAAATCTTGGCTTGTTGCAGCTGCTGCCGGAGCAGCGCCGCCTCTTTATGCTGCATGATAACATAACCGAAATGCTCCCCCACCCCCGCACGCGGTTTCACACGGGTGCCTGCTTTCAGCTTTGTGAAGCGGCTTTCTACAACCGCAGGAAGCGCGGCTATGTCTTTTAGCCCATCCACCGAGCGAATCACGCCCACAGGCGGATAAAAAAAGCGCACGGCTGCATGTCTGCTTGCTTCTGCCGGGAAGGGCGCCACGGGCAAGTGGCTCATCAGACGCCACCACTGCCCCCAGCTGTCGATACCATAGGCAAGGTCCATGAGCTTCATTATATGCCCTCCGGGCGGTCGCAGGGCTATTTCTCCGAATATCCATTGCCCCGAAGGGGTAAGAAAAGCCTCCAGGTGTGTGAGCGCATTGCGTAGCCCCAAAGCGGCAATCACCTGCCGGTTTAGTTCTTTCAACCCCTGCAAATGCTGCTCTGCGAGCATGGCAGGCAACAAATTGGCAAACTTGGGCTCTACATATTCGGTGCAGTTTTCAAGCAAAATATTACCTTCCTGTACCCATGTTTCCATGCTGTACTCCACGCCTTCCACAAAAGACTCCACCAGCATGCCGGCAGGTAAGTGTGCCGGTAACTCTTCTTCGCTGCGAAAGATGCTTGTACCTCTGCTTCCCGAGCTGTCGGGGGGCTTAAGCACCACGGGCAACTGCCAGCTTTTCAAAAAATCTTGTTTGGAAACGGGCGCTTCCAAGAAAGCAAAGCGGGCCATAGAAATGCCGGCTGTCTGCAAAAAGCCCTTCATGACATGCTTTAAGCTGCCGCGCTCCGCTTGTTCTACGGTTATGCCCGGGAGCCCCAACACCGCCCGCATGTAGGCAGCAGGCAAAACAGCGGCTTCGGTGCATGCCAAAACTGCCTGCGGCATACCATACTCTTGAACGAGCTGCAAGGCTTGGGCTTCCCAAGCCGGGCGCAGCATGCCCCGCTCCATAGCAAGCACTTTTAGGCAAGCGGCTTGCACAGGCGGCGGGTTCAGCTTGGGGTCACACCATAAAACATAGCGCACGGTGGCAGGTAGCACATGCAACAAAGGGGCACGCAAGCCTACAAGCCATAAAGTTATAGACTGCTCCAAGTGATTCCCTGTTTATTTTTTCTTTTTTTGTTGCCCGGGTGCATAGGGCTTTGCCGACTGGCTGCCCGTTACTTTTTTCATCTGACCGGGTGGCAAGGGCTTCCCTGCCGGCACATGCACGGAAGCGCTACAGGCTGATAAAAGCCATACTGCCACGCTCATAAGCCATAATCCCCAACGACGTCTCATAAGAAAGAATTTTGGAGTTGAAATAACGTTTTTTAAATAAATTTGGTTACCTTTTCAGTACGAATATTGTCTCTTGGCTGTTCGTTCATCTTTCATACTTTTCGTAACTTTAAAGCACTAAACAACTTCCGGTATGCAAAAAATAATTTCCCTGTTTGCTTTATTATGCCTTGCAGCGATTGCTCCTTCAGCCATTGCACAACAAAAAGAAGACAGCCTGCAAACCGCCGACAGTGTGAGTGTGGAACAGCGTCGCCTTGACGCCATAGAAAAAAGCTGCCTTTCCAAGATAGCAGAAGGCTTTCAAGTAGTGAAGACTTACCGTTTCAACGTATCGACCAATCCCAAAGAAGGATACAAAATCAATCAGAATTACATATTCAGCAGTACAGCCCAATATAATATTGCCATTTGTGGCGAATGGGAAGAAGACCGGATGCCGGTAATTTATGTATTCGACAGCCGGAATAACAAAATAGCAGAATCGAAAAACGGCAGCGTAAGCATCAAGCCACAACAAGGCGGCATCGTGCGTATTGTGTATGACTTTAAGAATCCGCCTGCTCAACTGCTGGGGGTGAGTATTATTGCTTCGGCACCTAAGGCAAAAAAGAAATAGGCAGCATTGGGAAAGCTTACTTTTCTTCCTCAATGCTCCACTTGCTTCCGGGGCTAAGCTGCTTTTTCTTTCATCTTTGCCATCTGCCTTTCCTTTTTTGTCATTTCGAGCGTAAGCGAGAAATCTCTTTTTTTCTTCTTGCGGCAGATTTGAGTTTTCTCGCTCCGCTTACGCTCCGTTCGAAATAATACACTTTGCCGCACCCCGTTTGCACTTGTCAATAATTTAATAACGGAAGGGGCGGCTTTGTAAGTTGTGGAAGTAATGAAAGGTGGTTTGCCCGGCTTCCACATCAAAGACGAAGTTATAGGTCTTATTTTCGCCTTCTGCGCCTTGCACTACCAGCTTTACCGTTTGCTTTCCTTCCGGCAAGCGCACACGCGTGTAGTGAATGGCATAGGGCAAAGTCATCCATGCGCGGGTGTCGGACTGCTGCCCCATTTGTAACAAAAGCCCCACCCACATGGCGGCCTCTTCGTTGTCTTCTTCTATACCCTTTTCTATGGCTTTGCGTAAAGCCATACGAAGCACCGCCGAAGACACTTCCCAGAACAAACGTTGTTTCAGTGTATAAAAGGCAACCGCATTGATATCTTCTGCCAATTCAAAAGCAAGCGTGTCATTACCTGCCAGCAAATAGGCCGACTGATAAACAGGGGGGCGCTCTTTGTATTCGGGAATTACTACATTAAAGACTTCCAGCTTGTCCAGCTTCTCTTTTTCGTCTTTAGACAAACGACTTTCAAAAGTCCAGCCGTACTCTTCGTTATAAAAATAGGCTTTGTTGCCCTTCACACGCGTAGCAAATGAAATGCTTTTATCTACTTTCACCGGCGCCAAGCCTGTATGCCAAAAGAATATGAGTTCGCCGTAATCAGATTCGGACGGTTCGGCTTCATAGGTCATGCCAAACTCTTTTTCATAAGCGTGCATTTCTTCAATGAAGCCGCTCAAATAAGCCGTACGTAGCAGATCTTTTTTCAATTGCTGTGGTGCATGCACCCCGAACAACTCGCTGTGAATGGTTTGGTATGCGTTCCACGCATTGCGGTAAGCAATGAAGGCATTGTTGTAATCGTGCATGGCGTCGTAGGCAAGCCCCATAATCAGGTAGAAGAAGGCATCGCTTCTATACTTCACCTCTTCCGTATTCTTGTAATAGCTTGTCCAGCGTCGCAGCAAAATATCGACGCGGCGGCACTCCACCAGCGCTTCTTCGTAGCGTTTTAGTTTTAAGTAAGCCAGCGCTTTGTAGTAGTGCACCATCAGCAGCTCGAAGTACTCTCCCCGGTAAGGCGCGTACATGGGATTGATCAGCTCGGCAGCCCCTTCCGCCAAGTAATTGCGCGACAGATTGTCGCCCAAGCGATAGGCTATTTCAAAATACTGAATGGCATCTTCATAACGCTGCGCCATGAAGGCAGCCATACCCATGTTCATATAATGCAGCAGGTAATTGCGGCGGGGCACTTTCGACTTCTTCAATATCTGCAGTGCCTGCTCAAAGTCGCCTTTTTCGAAGGCTTTGTGGTATTCAAGATAACGCACATAGTAGGAAGAGCAGCCTCCTAAAAAAAGCAGGCAGCAGCCAAGCAACAAGCTACGTAGCCGGCGGCGTATCATCTGTTTAGTTCTTTACAAACTTTTTGATTTCTTTTTTGCCTATCCAAACCACTTCGTTGGTCTCGATATTGGTAAGTTCCAAATTCACCTGATAATAGATGACACGCTTACGCTTTTCTATGTCCACAATGGAAGAGATGGTCCCCAACAACATGAAATCGGCACCCAACTCTTTGCCCCACTGCTTCTGTGTAGAAGGCGACGCAAAGTTTTGTTGGTCAAGGCGTTCTTCCCGCACTTTGTCGCGCAGGGCGGCATTTTGCACAACCCGCACCCGGCGCGACTCGATAAGTGCCCGCTCAATGTCTTTAATAAAAGTCTCTGTGTTGATGTGTTCGTGTGTTTTATTTTGAATGAAGCCCACTATCACGACCGGTTCGCGTTCATGGTCCATATAAAAATTACGATGCCAATGGGCTTCCATGATTTGGCGTGTCATTTCTTCGGCTACCAAACGGGAATCGGTGTCGTTCCATACACCGCTTAGGTCAATGGCCTGTGCGGCGTCGATTCGCTGAACACTATGGGGGGCACAGGCTGCCGACAGCATCAAACAAAGGCAGGCAGTCAATAGTGATTTTATGCTTTTCATAATGTAAGTTTTGAGTTTTAAGCTTAAAATTCTCCCACTATGCGAAAGTTCAAAAACCTTGCCGAAAGCGTATTGGGCACGGCATATCTTTGCCCGGATACATCTTCTATCCATGTGTAGGAAATCACGTTGTTGATACCCAATACATTCAATATATCGGCGCCTATCCATAGGGACTTCAGGAAGGGGCGTTCGCGCCAGCGCACATCGGTAATGTATTTTGAAAAGCCCAAATCCACGCGCCTGTAGGCTCTTCCTTGAAAAGCACTGCGAAAAGCCGGCTCATTGGGCACGCCAAAGGGCAAACCGGTCCCCCACTGAAGTTGCATATTCACCCGCCAAGACGGATTGGAAGGCAAGTGGTCTTCGAGATAGACCCCCACAGTCAGACGCTGATCCATGGGGCGGCGCAAGTACCCCCTGTCGTCAAAAGCGAGGTCTTCTTCGGTGCGCAGCAAACTGAGGCTTATCCAAGACTCCGTGCCTCGAATCAGTTCGCCGTTCAGGCGCATGTCCAAGCCGGCAGCATAGCCTGTGGCATCATTGCGGGCATAATATCGAATGCGCACATTCTCCACGTCATAAGGATTCAACTGCATCAGATGCTTGTAGTAGGCTTCGGCAGTGAAACGAAACGGGCGCCCCAACAGCGGCAAAAGCAAATCGGCACCCATCACCACATGCCACGCTTGTTGGGCACGCACCCCGGGATGCAACTGCCCGGCGAAGTCGCGTAACTCGCGATAAAAAGGGGGCTGCTGATAAAGCCCCACGGCCCCACGCCACACCCAGTCGGGGCGCCGGCGGCGGCGCACACTCCATTGCAAAGAAGGACTTACGTTCCATTCGTTGTTGTAAGTCCAATAGGTAGCACGCACACCGGCACGCAAGCTCACCAATGAATCAAGGTAAAGGCTTTGTTGTGCAAAAAAACTAAGGCGTTGCCCTTCTACCCGGTTGTGCCCGTCTATTTGCTCCGTGATGCGCACGTAGCCGGCAGAGTCCACAAAACGGTATTCGTCAATAAACTCTTCCACTGTTTCATAACTCCACCGCATCCCCCACTCGGTAAGGTGCCCTTGGCGCCAATGAAAGGCCGAACGGTTTTCCAGGGCGGCCACCCATGCCCCCATACGGTTGCGCAGGTGCAGGTAATTGCTGCCTGCCCCCACTTGTTTCACACATTGATTGAAACCACCGGCGCCATAATTTTGCCCTACTTCACAGAGGCGGTAAGCCCCCTCCACCTCAGTAAATTCCCGCTCAACGGTGCGCATGTAAGAGAGCACCCACTGTGTTTTCAGTTGGTCGTTCCAGTGGCTTTCCAGCTGCAGGCTGTTTTGAGTAATGTCATAACGCATCTGCTCTTGCCCGTCGAAACCCACTGACAAGCGTAACTTGCGATTGACGGTGCCGAAGTCTGTTTGTGCAAAGTCGGGCTGCACAAAATAACGGTTGCGCGCATAGGTCAGCAGGCTCTTCAGACTATGGCGCGCACTCAGCTTGTAGGTAAGCCACGCTTGCACGTCTATAAAGTTGGGCAAATACTGCCCCTTTACCGGTAGCGTATTGAGCAAATAGCGGGCACTTTTGCGACGCACACCGGCTACATAGGTCAAACGTCCACCGCCTGTGCTGCCTTCTACATGGGCAGCGCTGTTGAGAATGCCCGCACTCACCGACGCCTTGAATTCTTTAGGTTCTTTGTAACGGATGAGCATCAAAGACGACAGTTTGTCGCCATAGGCGGCTTGCCAACCGCCACTGTAGAAGCGTACTTCTTCCACCAAGTCGGGATTCACGAAGCTGAGCCCCTCTTGCTGACCGGCCCGAATCAACAAAGGGCGGTACACCATCATGCCATTGACATACAGCAAGTTTTCATCGTAGTTGCCACCACGAACCGAATAGGACGATGACAGTTCGTTGTTGCTCACCACCCCGGGCAAGGTAGCCAATATCTTATTGAAGTCGCCGAAGGGTGTGGGCGCCCGCTTGGCCTGCAGCGCAGTAAAACGGAAGGCACTTACCTCTTCTTGCAGCAAGGTATCCTTGGCTTCCACCACTACTTCTTCTATGCGCAGGTTCTCCCAAATCCACCGTACAGGCTCTGCGGCGGGCATTTGCACCGAAAAGGTCTTTTCTTTTCCCAAAAAATAAACGCGCAAGGTTTGGGAACCGGCAGGCAGACGCAGTTCAAAATAACCACTGCTGCGCGTGACGGTATAGCGGCTTGAGTCGGTTGTCCACACCACCACTGCCTGCTCTATGCCTTGCCCTTGGGGGTCGAGCAAATAGCCACGCAAGGGCGTCTCTTGCTGCGCCCATGCATGCCCCCATAACAACACAAGCAAGCACCCCCATGCCCAACGTGCCATCATGCCGTTGTTTGTTTAAGCGTGGCAATTGTGTGCAGAGGATCGGCAGCAGAAAAGACAAAGCTGCCTGCCACCAACACATCGGCACCGGCAGCGAGCAAATCTGCCGCATTGCTTTGCTTTACGCCTCCGTCTATTTCAATCAGCGTCTGCAAGCCTCGTTCATCTATCATGCGGCGCAGACGGCGCACCTTGTCGTAGGTGTGTTCAATGAATTTTTGCCCGCCAAAGCCGGGATTTACCGACATCATGCATACCAAATCGGCTTCGTGCAAAATGTCCCGCAGTGCTTCCACAGGCGTATGTGGATTGATGGCAATGCCTGCCTTGCATCCCAGTTGTTTGATTTGCTGCAAAGTGCGATGCAAATGGGGGCATGCCTCATAGTGCACACTGATAATGGAAGCGCCCAAACGGCTGAAAGCTTCCAAATAGCGCTCGGGCTGCACTACCATCAGGTGCACGTCCAACGGCTTGGTGGCATGACGCTGCACGGCTTCACACACGGGCATGCCAAAAGATATATTCGGAACAAAAACGCCATCCATAATATCGAGATGCAACCAATCGGCTTGGCTTTGGTTCACCATCTCAATGGCTGATTGTAAGTTGGCAAAATCGGCGGCTAAAAGAGAAGGGGCTACAATAGGCGTTCGCATCTTTTTTGTGCTTTGGTTGGTTTTGGTTTCAATAAAAAAAGGTGTTTTCTTCTTTCTGTTGAAGCCGTCACTGCCTTCAACTCAACAAAGATAATAAAGATAGCGTGGAATAAACGCCCTGGCGCCTTTGTCTTCCCCTGCTTTTGCGTTCGCCTTTCTGTCATAGCAAAGGACGAAGCATGCCGCCACGTCCATCTTTTTTCGTATTTTAGCTATGCGTTTCAAAGAACAACACCATGCCACAAGAAGAAAGAGTACGCTGCCCGCAATGCGAATGGGAACCCGACGGGGGCGCCTACTGGCAATGCCATTGCGGGCAAGTGTGGGACACCTTCGAGACCTACGGACAGTGCCCCAATTGCAAGACCGTGCACCGGCACACGCAATGCCCCATGTGTCATCGCTGGTCACCACATGCCGACTGGTACATAGACCTCCCTCCCATTCGTTTTGAAGAAAAAGAAAATACCGAAGCCAACTCAAAGAAAAGCACTTCATGAAACTACGGATGCTTGTTTGTCTGTGCTTGTGCCTGAGCCTTGGCACACAAGCACAAGACCTTACGCGCGTGCGCCAAACCATCGACACTTTGTGCAGCCCTTTCATGGATGGGCGCGGCTACCGCCACGACGGAAGCCAAAAGGCAGCATTCTATCTGGCAGAAGAATTCCGGAAAATAGGGCTTCGCACATTTGCAGATGCCCCTAATTACCTGCAGCCGTTCAAGCTGACAGTCAATACTTTTGATAAGGCTGTGCTGCGGCTAAACGGGAAGAAGCTGCGGCTTGCCTACGACTACCTGCCACACCCGGCAGCGCGTGGCGGCAAAGGACGAAAACGCCTGCTTTTTTTGGACTCTTCCTTTGTTTGGGACACCTCCAAACGTCAAGCCTTACTTCAGATGAAACGCCCCGGGCGCTATGCCGTCGTGACGGATGAACGCAGCCTTGCCTACCTGCAAGAAGACAGCCTCATAGCCCGTAAGCTACAGCAAACCGGTGCATGGATAGACTTTGTGCCCCGTGTCATGGGCAGCCTTGCGCCCCGCGCGGTGCTGGTGCCCACTTTTCAAGTCCATGATTCGCTTGCCGTCTTGGTGCATGCGAGCAAGCGGCTGCGGTTCAAGCTGAAGCAAAAACAAATTGCCGGGTATCCTTGCTACAATGTGGCAGGATATGTAGAAGGCAGCCGCTATCCACAACGTTTTTTGGTCATCACGGCACATTACGACCATCTGGGCAGCATCGGCGAAGTGTATTTTCCGGGCGCCAACGACAACGCCTCCGGGGTAAGCATGCTGCTGGATCTGGCCCGCTATTTCAAAGCGCACCCGCTACCCTATTCGGTGGCTTTTATTGCTTTCGGTGCCGAAGAAATAGGGCTAAAAGGCTCTTTGCACTATGTGCAGCATCCCCTCTTTCCTCTTTCCGATATCCGCTTTTTACTTAACCTGGACCTGGTAGGCACCGGCGAAGAAGGCATTACCGTGGTGAATGGCAAAGTGTATGAAGAAGCCTTCCGCCTGCTTACGCGCATCGACCTGCAAAAACAGTATGTGGCAAGCATAGAAGCAAGGGGCATAGCGGCCAACTCCGACCACTATTTCTTTTCACGCATGGGCGTGCCTGCCTTCTTCATTTATGCCCGTGGCGGCTCGCAGGCTTATCATGACCCCAGCGACCGCCCCCAAGCGCTCTCGCTTGCCGCCTACCGGAATCTTTTTTCCCTGATTGTGGATTTTTTTCGAGCCTTGAGCGAAGATGCACACAACACTTCTCAGCCATAGGCAGAAGCCACACATTTTTATATCTTTGCGTTGCAAAACCAATCCATCCGGTACCATGAAATTCTTTATCGACACCGCCGACTTAGACGAAATACGCGAAGCCGCCGAATTCGGCATTTTAGATGGCGTAACTACCAACCCCTCTTTGATGGCAAAAGTGGGCGTTTCGGGCAAAAAAAACATTCTCGACCACTATGTAAAAATCTGTGAGCTGGTAGATGGCGACGTAAGTGCCGAAGTGGTAGCTACCGACTTCAAAGGCATCATTGAAGAAGGCAAAGAGCTTGCAGACCTGCATCCCAATATTGTGGTGAAGGTGCCCATGATTCCCGACGGCGTGAAAGCCATCAAGTATTTTTATGAAGAAGGCATCCGCACCAATTGCACGCTGGTATTTTCGCCGGGGCAAGCCATTCTGGCTGCCAAAGCCGGGGCTACCTATGTGTCGCCCTTCATCGGACGCTTGGACGACATCTCAACCGACGGCATGGAACTCATCGAACAAATCGTAACCATTTACAACAATTACGGTTTCGATACGCAAGTATTGGCGGCGTCTGTACGCCATCCCATGCATATCATTCAGAGCGCACTGATTGGTGCCGATGTGGTTACTTGCCCCTTGAATGCCATCAAAGCCCTGTTTAAGCATCCTTTGACGGACATTGGCTTGGAAAAGTTTCTTGCCGATTACAAGAAAGCCAATCCCGGGGCGTAGGCTGTTCTTATCCGGAAAGGCATGTATTTCATCCACAGGGGATGCCTCCTCTGTGGATTTTGCTTTGTTCCAAAGCTAAAAACTTATTGAGCCCCCCTTTCGAGCGTAAACAAGAAACCTCTTTTGCAAAAAAGCTTGGTTTGAAGAGATGTCTCACCTCGTTCGACATGGCAAAAGCATGTTTGGTTTGATAAGATTTCTCACTCCGCTTACGCTCTGTTCAAAATGACAAGCCGTGCTTCGCTCGTTCGAGATGACAAGCTGCGTGAGGTCTTAGACTTGTAAACTTGCATAAAGAGGCAGTGGGTTTGCCCCTAAAAATAAAAAACGGCTGCCCCAAAGAGGGCAGCCGTTCGCTTGTCGTTTCCGGATGAGATGGGATATTGATTAGCGGTGCAAGTCGAAGCGGTCGAGATTCATGACCTTATCCCATGCCTTCACGAAGTCATGTACAAACTTCTCTGCGGCATCGTCGCAGGCATATACTTCTGCCAGTGCGCGCAATTCGGCATGTGCTCCAAAGATAAGGTCCACGCGGGTAGCGGTCCACTTGGGCGCTCCTGTTTTGCGGTCACGTCCTTCAAACAGATACTGTTTGTCATCGATGGCACGCCATTCGGTGCTCATATCCAACAGATTCACAAAGAAATCGTTGGTCAGTGTTTCGGGGCGGTCTGTGAAGACACCATGCTTCGAGCCATCGTAGTTGGCGTTCAACGCACGCATGCCGCCTATGAGCACGGTCATTTCGGGGGCAGTCAAATTGAGCAGCTGCGCCTTGTCCACCATCAGGTCTTCCGGACGTGCCAGGGCATCGTCGCAGATGTAGTTGCGGAAGGCATCGGCTACGGGCTCCAACACTGCAAAGGCCTCTACGTCGGTTTGTTCTTGGGTGGCATCGGCGCGGCCGGGTGTAAAGGGCACTTTCACCTCAAAGCCTGCTTTGCGCGCCGCTTCTTCCACGGCAGCACAGCCGCCCAACACAATCAAGTCGGCCAAAGATACCTGCTTGCCGTCTTTTTGTGCGGCATTGAACTGCTGTTGAATGCTTTCAAGCACTGCAAGCACTTTATTGAGCCGTTCCGGATTGTTGACACGCCAGCTACGCTGCGGCTCCAGACGTATGCGCGCCCCATTGGCACCTCCACGGCGGTCTGAACCACGGAAGGTAGCCGCCGACGCCCATGCCGTAGTCACCAAATCGGATATGCTCAAGCCCGATGCCAGTATTTGCTTTTTCAATGCCTCAATATCTTGCTCGTCGATCAACGGATGGGTTACCGGCGGCAAGGGGTCTTCCCACAAGAACACTTCCTTGGGCACGTCAGGACCTAAATAGCGGCTGCGTGGTCCCATATCGCGGTGGGTGAGTTTGAACCATGCACGAGCAAAGGCGTCGGCAAATTCATCGGGGTTTTCATAAAAACGGCGTGCAATTTTTTCATAAACCGGGTCGAAGCGCAAGGCAAGGTCGGTAGTCAACATAACCGGCGCATGCCGCTTGTTGGGGTCGTGGGCATCGGGTACAGTGCCCTCGCCTGCACCATTTTTGGGCTTCCATTGCCAAGCCCCGGCAGGGCTCTTGGTCAATTCCCATTCATATTCGAAAAGGTGCTTGAGGTAGTCGTGCGTCCAACGGATGGGATTGGTGGTCCAGGCACCTTCCAAGCCACTGGTAAAGGTATGCTCCGAATGCCCTTTGCCGTAGCTGTTTTTCCAGCCCAAGCCCATTTGTTCTATGGGGGCAGCAGCCGGTTCGGGCCCAATGTATTTGGGGTCAACGGCACCGTGCATTTTACCGAAGGTGTGCCCGCCGGCAATCAGTGCCACGGTTTCTTCATCATTCATTGCCATGCGGCTGAAAGTGGTGCGTATGTCGCGTGCTGCCAACACGGGGTCGGGCTTGCCTTTGGGTCCTTCGGGGTTCACGTAAATCAAACCCATATGGGTAGCAGCCAGCGGGTTTTCCAACTCGCCCCCCGGCTCTTGTTGACGTGCCTCATGTCCGAGCCATTCGCGCTCGCTGCCCCAATAAATGTCTTCTTCTGACTGCCATATGTCTTCACGCCCACCGGCAAAGCCCAAAGTTTTGAAGCCCATGGACTCCAAAGCGCAATTGCCTGCCAGAATGATAAGGTCTGCCCAAGAAAGCTTGCGTCCATATTTCTTTTTGATGGGCCACAAGAGATAACGGGCTTTGTCAAGGCTTACGTTGTCGGGCCAGCTGTTGAGCGGCGCAAAGCGAATGGAACCACGACTGCCGCCCCCGCGCCCATCGGCAATGCGATAGGTACCGGCCGCATGCCAAGCCAAGCGGATGAAAAGCGGTCCATAGTGCCCATAATCTGCGGGCCACCAGTCTTGCGACTGTGTCATCAGCTCCATGATGTCTTTCTTCACCGCCTCCAAATCCAGCTTTTTAAACTCTTCGGCGTAGTTAAAATCTTTGCCCATGGGGTTGACCAACTCCGAATGTTGGCGCAGAATGTTGAGCCGCAGCATATCGGGCCACCAATCGATGTTTTTCGGTCCCTTGCCGCCGGCATACTTCATTTGCCCGTTGTGGAAGGGGCATTTGTTTACGCTGTTTCCGCTTTGTTTTGTTTCCATAGTCTGCTTCCTTTTTTAGATAAATAATTTAATAATTGCTATTTTCAAATAATAATTTTTACTGACTACAAAGTAAAAAAAAGCATCATTATCATTCAAATCAATTTTGACTATATAGTTATAACTTTTAATTATAAACATTGATTGTTTTTATGTAAGGCAATAAAAAAAGCCTCCACCGGAACGTTATGGCTTGGTGGAAGCTTTCGGCTGAGCGGAAAGTCTTTTATTTTATTCCCCTTTCCAATACATTTTCACATGCAAGATGCCACACTCATCAAAAATATCGCCTTCAGGCACAAAGCCGGCGCGTTCATACAGGCGGCGCGCTGCCAATTGAGCATGCAGGTAAATCTTCTTGCCGGGATGCTGCCGGCGCACGTCATCCAAAACAGCCCGTACCAGCTGCGCGCCTATGCCCCGGTTCCGGTATTCGGGCAGCACTGCAAAGCGCTCGAGCTTGACGCCTTCGCCGGTTACACGCCAACGGGCAGTAGCTACCGGCACGCCTTCTACCAAGACCAAAAAATGCCGGCTTTCGTTTTCGTGCTCATCCAACTCTTCGGAAGCAGGCACTCCCTGCTCTTCCACAAACACCCGGTAGCGAATGGCAAAGGCTGTCTGTAGCTCCTCTTGTGAATCAATGCGACGTATTTCCGGTGTATTCATGAACTACAATGAATTTTATAACAGAGCCGGTAAAAATAACGAAAGCCGGAAGTAAAAAGCAAAGCAAGAAGGGAGCATTTGCCAAAAAAGCTTTTGTTTTCAATCTTTTAATGTTTTATCTTTGCTGCTCTGAATAGGTTCTATTAAATTACGCGCAAACCGTCATTAGTATGAAATTCGTCGTATCAACCGGAGCACTTCATAAAAAACTATCTGCCATATCGGGCGTCATCAGCAACAACCCGATAGTACCTATTTTGGAAAACTTTCTATTGAAGATAGAAAACGGACAGTTGACGGCCATTGCTTCCGACCTGCAAACCACCATGATGACCTCCTTGCCGGTGGAAGTGGATGAAGAAGGCAGTGTGGCCGTGCCCGCCAAAATATTGATGGACACGCTCAAGAGCTTGCCCGAGCAGCCGGTTACCATCAGTGTGGATTTAGAGAGCTTCGTTACCGAAATCCATTCTGCCAACGGACACTACAAGCTGGCCGGCGAAAACGCCTTGGATTTCCCCAGCATTCCTACACCTCAATCGGGCACCGAAATCTTTATATCTGCCGACGTACTGAGCGAAGCCATCAGCAACACCATCTTTGCTGTAAGTAATGACGAGTTGCGTCCTGCCATGAACGGCATCTTCATAGAGCTGAAAGGTGACCATATCAATTTCGTGGCTACCGATGGCAACCGTCTCATTCGTTATCGCCGCAACGACATCAGCACGCCCATAGAAAGTGCATTCATTGTACCCAAAAAAGCTTTGAACCTATTGAAGGGGGCGCTGCCCAATGACAACACCGAAGTAGCCATTACTTTCACGCCTCATAATGCTTTCTTCTCTTTCAATAATACCCGGACGGTTTGCCGCCTGATTGAAGAGCGTTTCCCCGAATACGAAAATGCCATTCCGCAAAACAACGATAAAATACTGATAGTCAACCGTCAGGAGATGCTCAACTCTTTGAAGCGCTTGGATATTTATGCCAACAAAGCCACGCACCTGGTGCGCTTCAAGCTGGGGGGCAGCCGTTTGGAAATCTTGGCCGAAGACATCGACTTTTCTAACGAAGCCAGCGAAACCATCGCTTGCCAGTATGAAGGCGAAGCCATGGAGATAGGCTTCAATGCCCGCTATTTGATAGAAATGCTAAGCGCCATTGCCACCGATGAAGTGAAAATCACTTTGTCGGAAGCCAATCGTGCCGGCATCATTATGCCTGCCGAGCAGTCGGAAGAAGAGGATATCCTCATGCTGCTCATGCCCATCATGCTGAACAACTACGTGTAGGCTGTAAGACACAAAGCAAGAGCATACTTATAAAGAGAAGGGGCATCACATCGCCCCTTCTTTTCTTTTTTATAGCTGCCAAGTTAGCTTGCACAAGATATTCAACGGACGAAGGCTGTAGCGTTGCTCTTGCCGGCGGTTATTTTCCACACTCTGCAGCTCAAGTGCCGAAGTGTTGCCTATATTCCACCATTGGCATTCGAAGGACATGCGCCGCAAGCGATAGCGCACTCCCGCATCCATGAAAGCAATTGTCTGCTGCTTCCGCTCCGTGAAGCTGCCGAAGCCCTCCCACTGCAGGTGTAGCTCCCAACGCTCAGCGGGCAACCAACGCAGCAAGTAGCGTTGGCGCAGTTGCCATACCATAGGTGACGGGGGCTGCTCGCCCCACTGCGTACGGTTCCCTCTTGCTTCCAACTCTGCTACCAAATGAAAGAAGGTCAGTTTTTCGAAGGAAAGACTGCTACGCAGATGATAGCTGCTGTTTGTAAACCAAAAACCCTGCCCGTCCTGTTGCATTCTTTGGCGCAGGTAGAAGCTTGTACCGCTCAGCTCCCAAGTCGTACGCCAATGAAAGAAGTGTTTCTTGAAATGGAAGTTCGTCATGGTATAACTTACCGGTGCAGGTTCCGGCAGACGGTGGCGTGTCTCCAAAAAGCCGCTGTAATCGAAGGCATCCAAATAATTTTGCTCGCCTTGCTGCCGGCTTACGCTAACAAACAACCCCCACCCACCTGTGATATTGCTGAATGACAGCGTGTAGTTTCCGGATACCACCTGTGACCAAGGTATGAAGTCACCATTGACGAACGATTGCCTGTAGGTGCGCCACAAAGGTTGCCGGTTATTGACAAAGCGGCGTTCCGGTTGCCGGTAGGCAGACAACGAAAGCCCCATGCCCCAACGCCCCTGCCGCCAATTGAGCGAAGAAGAAGCTTTGCCGAAAGGTATAAAATCCAACAATTGATTGATGCGGTGCTGCGAGGCGCTGTACTCCCCTTCCACACGCCACTGAAAGCCACCTCCCAAACGCCGCTGCCATTCGCCGGCGGCAAACAGATAAGCTGAAAGGCGCTCCGTATTTCCACTCAGAGTGTCTTTGGTCCCCAAAGAGTTGTTCATGCTTATGTTTTGGCGTAGTGCCTGTGCCTGCAAGTCCGTGCCTATTTGCCACTGCCACTGTGTGCGCATGCTGCCGCCTCTTTGGTTACGGAACAAAAGCGTTTGCCATTCCGACAGGCTCGCCTGTTGCCGCCAGCTTTCTGTTTCGGCAGAAAACCACTGTGCCGGACTTACGGTCAATTGTTGTGGCAAATGACGCGCATAGGTATTGGCTACCCACTGCCTGACACGGCGCCCCTGCCCGGGCAGATAGCTCATATATTCGTTTTTCAGTTCCCAATAGGGCGTTTCCAATTGTTGAAGCAATTGGTTGCTTCCTTCCAACTGCCCCCAATGCCGGTCCATGTGGGCGCGTATCAGGGTAGTATTTCTTTGATAGCGTTTTGTGGTGTTTTGTTCGTAATCCAGCTCGGCTTGCAGCAGATGGCGCCGGCTCTCTACGCGCTGCCTTTCGATGAGCCGGAAGGTATCTTGTAAAAGAAAGAAGCGGCTATCGGTATCAAAATCATAATGGGCAGCGTCGTAAAGGTAAGTTACATGGTAGCGCAGCTGCTCTGAAGCAGACAAGCGGCTCACGCCGTTCAGTGTAGTACTTGCCGATTGGTTGAACCTGTAGCGCTCGGGGGGCAGCAGAGGCACTGCCTGTGACGAGAGCGCCAGCAAGTCTTCCCGCGGAAGGTGATAGCGGCGCAAGCGTAGATTTTCCACGCTCAACGGGTGCTCTGTAAGTGCTTTTTCAAGGTCTTTGGCTATGTTGTTGCTTTCTGCCACATGGATGAACTGATGGCGGTCGAAAAATTTCACAGCCACCAGCCGGGCGTCCCAAAGTAAAAATGGTCCCCCCACGCCCGTTTCACCATTGAGTTGTACATGACGCATTGCCTCGGGGGTAAGCTTCAGATTGAGCGCCGGCCCACCCCCTGCCACCCCCAGGCTGTCAAGCAATTTCACATCTTGGTGGTTTTCATAAAATTCCACCTCTTCTACCCACTGCCATGGCACATTGTTGGCAGCTATGTTGTAGCGCTGCCCCAGCATATCTAAATTTTCTATATAAAAACGCCGGATGGGCATGCCTTTATATTTTATCATGCCGTCGGGGCTTACTTCCACCCCCGGCATCTTTTTCAGCACCTCTCCTATGTTGCGGTCTGCTTCCGAAGCAAAAGAAGCTACATCATACACCACCGTATCTTTTTTGATGGTTACGGGGGCTACCTCCACCTTTACCTCCTCGATATCGAAGGCGGATTCCTGCAACACAAAAGATCGGCGCTGCGTAGTTGCCGCAAGCACCTCGCGATAGGTGGCATAGCCTATATACCTGATTTCTATGCCTATGCTGTCAGGCGGGGCGGGCGGCAGACTGCACACAAACTGCCCTTTTTCGTCTGTAATAGTGTTTTTGATGATTTGCCCGAAAGCCGCATCATAGACAATGACAGTAGCAGCTATGAGCGGCTCCCCTTGGGTATCTGTTACCTGCCCGCGGATGACCGCCTGTGCCCGGGCGGCTTGCACTGCCAACAGCCCACACAAACATAGCAGTATCCATCTGTGCATTTTACTCCAATTCTATGGGATTGGAAACTACTTTGGTAATTTTTTTATTCAGTTTCTTGCGATCAATACCTTCAACTTCTATACTTGCATTACTGTTCCCACTCATTGCACGTACATGGTATGTGAGAGGGTCCTCCAAGAACATACTTAATTCTTTCAGGTAGCGTTCCCTGCTTATCTTCACAAAATTTCTCGGTTCGGAAGGGTCATAGTGTGTGACCATCTCATAGCCGGCGGGCAGGCGTTCAAAGCCTATCAGTTCGAAGCGGAAGTGGCGCAGGCTGTCTTCGGCATAGACCACCAAGCCGGGCAAGCCGTAAAACTTCCAAGGTCCGAAAGGCGTCGGTATATCGGTGGTGTACCACACCTCCCACTGTCTGCCACGAAACGTCGCCACTGCCTTTTGGCAAGTGTAATTACCGATTTTTTTGCTTTCCTGCCGGTACTGCCAGTCAAACAAAGGATATTCTTCTTCGTAGCGCCAGAAGGCGCCCAACAAATCCGCTGTAAAAAAAGTAAGCTTCTTGTTGTTTGGATAATGATGAACTACTACAGCGCTTGTGTAAGCACGTATCTGTTCCCCGGAAACCGGCATTTGGAAAGAGGCACCGCTTTTTATGGAACGACGGATGCCTTCATACATTAACGAATCATAGTAGCGCCGGGTAGGCGAATAGAACACCGAATGCTTCGAAGAGAATTCCAAATACATGGTGTCCACTCGAAGGCTCGTAGTGTCTGCGGGGTCAGTTACTGTCTCTACGCGGTACACTGCCCGGAATTCACCTTTTCCTAAGCGGGCTTGTGCCCAAACTGCTGCAACAGAAATCGCAAATACAAATGTTAGTAGATACTTTTTCATATCTGCTTGTTTTTAAAAATTCAAACAAGGTGTATAGAGAAAAGCCGCAATCGGGCTTTAAACAGCCACGATTGACGGCTTTATAATTTAGAATCAGAACATAATCACTACTTTATCTGCCCCGCCACAAATAGCCACGTCGGCAGAAAGAATAGCAGTAACTATTTGAGAGGTTGTTACGTTACACGCCGTGACCGTAACCGCTACCCCACAACTTAAAGTAGCCCCAAAAGTTACACAATCATTAGGCTTGGCCACTGTTGCCTCTTCATTTGAGCTTTTGGCTAAAGTTGCCTCAAAAGCAGGCACAGTGGGAAGCTGCGATGCGGCCTCATTTGCCCAAGCAGCAGGCACAGCAGCAAGAAAGCTTAGAAGGAATAACAACAATAACTTTTTCATAGTACTTGATGTTTTTGGTGAAACATTAAGTTATCGAAAGCTTGCGCGCTTGCTTTCTTGCCACTAAGAAAGAAAGAAAGAAAGAAAGAAAGAAAAAGTCAACACTTTTGCTTAAAAAATTTTTAACAACCTGATATTAACAAAGATAGAAATGCAAAACAAATTTAAACCAAAAAAATAAACCTTTATTAAATCAACAAAAAAACGCAAAACAAAACAAATCAACGAAAAAACATACACCAAATCACGCTTTCTTATGCTTCTTGCTTGTAAGAAAACTTTCCGGTCCGGGCTGTTTTAGTTTTTATCAAGCAAAGTTGCTTGTCCGGCAATGCATGTAATTTAAAAACGATGAAAGATAATTTTTACACGACGAAAGAAGCATTTTTAACGATAAAAGAAAAAAATCTTTAAAAACAACCACTCCCCTTTCCGGCAACACCACACACTAATCGACAAAAGATATATTTTGCTCGACGAACGAAAAAAGCACCGGCCTAAAACCGGTGCTGCACACAGAATAACCAATACAAAACATACTTGCGATTTACTGCACAGCAGACAACCAATATACTTTTGGATAAGGTGCTACTTCTTGCGGGCGGGTAGCCAAAAGAAAAAGCAGCCGCGTGGTGAGTGCTGCCACAGCCCAACTACCTACCGCTAATTGAGGCGGCGACTGCCTTTCCGGCATGGCAACATAGCGCCGGGCTATCTCATGCAACCAAGCGGTTTCTTCCTTTGAAAGTTGCGCTTCCAGCAGGTGTTGTACAAAGCGCACCTCTGCCCTTTGCGGATCAGCACCAATAATATCATCTAAGAATGGCCCTTCCGGGGACACCACTATTGCCAGAGCAGCCCACCCCAGATTGTAAGGGTGAATAACCGGTATTTGACGGCGTGCACAAGCACGGTCAAACAAAAAAGGAACATCAGAAGTAAAATCCAAGGCATTCACGGCTATATCCACTCCCTGAAGGCAGTCTTCCATATTGTTTTTATCGATAAAAGCAGATATTGCCTCTATGGAAGCTTGCGGATGGATCGCCCGCAGGCGTTTGGCAAGGGTTTCGGCCTTTAACCTGCCGATGTCCTGTTGTGTGTAGTTCTGCCTGTTCAGGTTGCTTAATGATACGGTATCGCCATCGACAAGCCGCAGGCGCTCAAAGCCCAAGCGCAAGGCGCATTCGGCAATGTTGCTGCCGATGCCGCAGCCACCTAAAAGGACGCGACATGTTGCCAGGCGGGCTTGTTCTTCCGGCTCTATGTAAAGGTAGTTTCTATCGTAGCGCATAGCGTTCTGTTTGAGCATTTACCCAATCTTCCAAGTCATGGTGTTCTATCATGACGGGCACCGTCAGCGATCCTACGATGTATTTTGCTTGCCCCAGCTCCTTAATATTCAACCCAAGCTTCTTTAACAAGCGCAGCACGCCGGCATCTACTTCCGCCACAAGCACTCCCTCGTGGGCTGCCACAAAACCTACTGCCCAGAAACAAAGTGCCGGCAATACACTTTGCTTTTCGAGGGGGATGTCGTCGTGCCAAGAGGCAGCCAAGCGCCCACAATGCCAAATGGGACGGTCACTTAAAGTAGCGGGGTCTATGCCGAAGTATTTCTGCAAAGGCAGCTCCAATGAGGGGTTCCACAAGGTAAGCTTTACGCTTCCTACCGTGTACTTGCCTATTTTAAAAAGCCAATAGTGTGAAAAAGGATAAAACAGTTCATCTTCTTCGAGCAGCTCCCGGTAGTCGTCCTCTGTGGGGCGCCAACCATTGAGGCGGGAATAGGTGCGCGCATACACATCAAAAACAAAACGGGTAAAATCCGGCAGCTCTTCATAGCGAACCTCCCATACACCAAAAGGACCGATTTGCCCTGCCCATTGGTGTCTCTTTGCTTGTCCGGTTAAAAATGCAGTTGTGTTCATCACCGTATCTGTTAGTAGTTTTACCTACACAGAGTTACGCAATGCCGGGGCGCTTGTTGGCTGCCCCGGTACCATTCCAATATCATCGGTGCAATATTTCCCGGAGAGTTGGCCGTTTTATCAAAAAAGCGACATACCAAAGGCAAAGTCGCTCATAACAAGTGTTTTGTGTTATTTTTTTTGTAACTTGTAGAAAAACCAAATCATTGAAAAGCTATGACTAAAATCAGAGGTAAAAAAGTGCTGGTCACCGGCGGTGCCAATGGCATTGGGCGCTTGCTGGGCGAACGCTGCCTGAAAGAAGGCGCAGCCCATCTGGTCATTTGGGACATCAACGAGCAGCGCTTAGCCGAAACAAAAAAAGCATTTGAGAAGCAGGGCTACCAGGTCAGCAGCTATATTGTGGATGTGTCGAATGTAGAAGAAATCAAGACGGCAGCGGCGCTTACCTTATCCGAAGTAGGCAAGATTGACATTTTGTTCAACAATGCCGGTATTGTAGTGGGCAAGTTCTTTCATGAACACACTCACGAAGAAATCAGCAAAACCATCGATGTGAATGTTCTGGGGGTGATGCATGTGGCACGCGCTTTCTTGCCTGACATGCTGCGCGAAAAGAGCGGCCACATCGTGAATATAGCATCGGCTGCCGGCCTGTTGGCCAATCCCAAAATGTCGGTGTACGTGGGCAGTAAGTGGGCGGTGCTGGGCTGGTCTGAGTCGCTGCGTATTGAAATGGAAGAAGAAAAAACCGGTGTGAAGGTAACCACGGTCACGCCCAGTTACATCAAAACCGGCATGTTCGAGGGGGTGAAACCACCGCTGTTGGCACCGTTGCTTGAGCCGGAAGAGATTGTAGATAAAATCATCGATGCAGTAAAAGAAAATGAAATTTTGGTTACGGCGCCCTGGTCGGTACACCTGATTCCTATCTTGCGCGGCTTGATGCCTGCACGTATTTTTGATTGGGTCATAGGCAAAGGGTTGGGCATTTACGAGTCGATGGCAAGTTTTGTGGGACGCCCCAAAGAAGAAGCCGTGCCGGAAAAGAAAAGCTCAAAAATCAAACTGGATGAGTAGCATTTGATTATTGTCTGAAGCGAGCCTCTGCCGTATGGCAGGGGCTTTTTTTATTCCACCGCTTTTTTTAAAGTGCAGGCGTATTCCTGTTTTTGTATTTTTGCCGGGTAGCCTCTAAAAAAACCGGAAAGACTATGACATTATGGAAGCATTTTGTATGGGTAGCAATTGGCGGGGCAAGCGGCAGCATGCTGCGCTATGGTACGGCACTGCTTTTTAAAGAATGGCAATGGGAACGCTTGCCGTTTGCCACGCTTACCGTCAACTTACTGGGCTGTCTTTTGATCGGTTTTCTCTATGGGTTATTGAACGAATTGCCTCACTTTCCCAGAAAATATATATTGCTGTTGGCAACAGGTTTCTGTGGTGGGTTTACTACTTTTTCTTCTTTCGCCTTTGAAAATGTGGAATTGTTGGAGACACAAAGCCTTGGGCACAGTTTGCTTTATATCTTTTTGAGTGTTGCCGGGGGGATTCTCTGTGTGATAGCCGGCGTGTGGATAAGCCGCCAGGTAGTGTAAAAACAAACTTATCTTATTGATCATGCCGAACGCAGTGAGACGCCTCGTCAAACCAAGCTTTTTTAAGACAAGAGATTTCTCGCTTGTGCTCGAAATGACAAAAGGAAATGCTCGAAACGATAAGTACAAAAGCGGGACGACGAAAGCAAGCCAAACAAAAAAACGGGCAGCCGTCTGACTGCCCGCAATGATTGGCTTCTTCGTTCGTATGAACAATCTTACGCCAACTCGCCTTTCACTGCCTTTTGTACCTTCTCGGCGGCTTCTTGCAGCGTGATGGCAGAATATACTTTCAAGCCTGATTCGTCGATGATTTTGGCAGCTTCTTCGGCATTGGTGCCCTGCAAGCGCACGATAATCGGCACATTGATTTCACCAATGTTTTTGTACGCTTCCACTACGCCATTGGCTACGCGGTCGCAGCGCACAATACCACCAAAGATATTGATAAGAATAGCTTTCACGTTCGGGTCTTTAAGGATGATGCGGAAGCCTGCCTCTACGGTTTGTGCATTGGCTTTGCCACCTACATCCAAGAAGTTGGCGGGTTCGCCTCCCGACAGTTTAATCATATCCATGGTAGCCATTGCCAAGCCGGCACCGTTTACCATACATCCCACGTTGCCATCCAGCTTCACGTAGTTTAATCCATACTCACCGGCTTCTACTTCGGCGGGGTCTTCTTCGGTGATGTCGCGCAGGGCAGCCAAGTCAGGATGACGGAAGAGTGCGTTGTCTTCCAAGTTTACTTTGGCATCTACGGCAATGATTTTATTGTCGGAAGTTTTAAGTGCCGGGTTGATTTCCACCAAAGAAGCTTCAATATCTACATAGGCACGGTAAAGGTTCTTGATGAATTTCACCATTTCTTTCATGGCGTCGCCTTCCAGCCCCAACGCAAAAGCTACTTTGCGGGCTTGGAAGTCGCGCAAGCCTACACGTGTATCGATAAATTCTTTTACGATTTTATCGGGGTGTTTTTCTGCTACTTCTTCGATGTCCATGCCCCCTTCTGAGCTGGCAATGATGACGTCTTGCCCCGTGGCACGGTCCAGCAAGATAGATACGTAGTATTCTTTAGGCTCGGAAGGTCCGGGATAATACACATCTTGGGCTACCAGCACTTTGTGTACTTTTTTGCCTTCGGGGCCGGTCTGGGGGGTTACCAGCTGCATGCCCAATATTTTGCCGGCTACCTCTTCTACTTCGTTGATGCTTTTGGCAAGCTTCACACCACCACCTTTGCCGCGTCCACCGGCATGGATTTGCGCTTTGATAACAAAGATTTCGGTACCGGTTTCTTCTTGCAGCTGACGGGCAGCCTCTACGGCTTTGGCAGGCGTGTCGGCTACGATGCCTTCTTGCACGCGCACACCGTAGCGCTTCAATATGTCCTTAGCCTGATATTCGTGAATGTTCATGTTGTATAGACGTTTATTGATTAGAACACGATTGTTTGAACGTTTCAAATATACAAAAACAAGCGGCTTGAAAGCAAAAAAAGATGCCCGAAGGCATCTGTATTCTTATGTATTCTTAGGCTTCCAGCTCTACACGCTCTGCCAGGCTTGGGTCGAGCATGTCGGTTTCTATGCGCAGATTATTGATAATAAATTCCTGACGGTCAGTTGTATTGCTTCCCATGTAGTAAGAAAGCAGCTTTTCTATGTTGGTATGCTCTTGCAAGATAACAGGCTCGAGACGCATGTCTTCGCCGATAAACTGCTTAAACTCTTCGGGCGATATTTCACCTAAGCCTTTGAAGCGTGTGATTTCCACACCCTTGCCCAGCTTTTCTACTGCCTGTATCTTCTCTTGTTCCGAATAGCAGTAAATGGTTTGTTTTTTATTGCGCACGCGGAATAAGGGGGTATCTAAAATATAGACATGACCGTGGCGTACCAAGTCAGGATAAAAGCGCAAGAAAAAGGTCAGCAACAGCAAGCGTATGTGCATGCCGTCGGTATCGGCATCGGTGGCAATTACCACACGGTTGTATCGCAGCCCTTCCAGGCCGTCGTCCAGCCCCAAGGCGTGATGCAAGAGGTTCAGCTCTTCGTTTTCATACACTACCTTCTTGCTGGCATTCCAGCAGTTGAGCGGCTTGCCACGCAAAGAAAACACGGCTTGGGTGCGCACGTCGCGCGCCTTGGTCATGGAACCACTGGCAGAATCGCCTTCGGTGATGAAGATGGTGGTTTCGTAACGCTCGTCTTTGTTGGTATCGTTGAAGTGAATGCGGCAGTCGCGTAGTTTGCTGTTGTGCAAGCTGGCTTTCTTCACTCTCTCTTTTGCCAACTTACGGATGCCGGCAATCTCTTTACGCTCCTTTTCCGACTGCTGAATGCGCTTGAGCAGGGCTTCGGCGGTTTCGGGGTGCTGGTGCAGGTAGTTGTCCAGCTCCGTTTTCACAAAGTCAAGGATAAAAGCCCGTATGGTAGGACTGTTGGGGTCGGGCGACAGGTTGGTAGAACCCAGCTTGGTCTTGGTCTGCGACTCAAACACAGGTTCTTGCACGCGGATGCTAATAGCTGCCACAATGGAAGCCCGGATGTCGGTGGTGTCGAAATCTTTTTTGTAGAAGTCGCGCACCGTCTTCACGACTGCCTCACGGAATGCCTGCTGGTGGGTGCCCCCTTGGGAAGTGTATTGCCCGTTCACAAACGAATAATAATCTTCGCCATATTGCGAGCCATGGGTCATGGCTATTTCTATGTCTTTGCCTTTCAGGTGAATGATGGGGTAGCGAATTTCCTCTTCATTCACTTTATGACGCAACAGGTCCAAGAGGCCGTCCTTAGAATGAAACTCTTTGCCGTTGTACACCAAGGTCAGTCCGGCATTCAAGAAAGCATAATTCCACAGCAAGTTTTCCACGAACTGCGGAATGAATTTAAAATGTTTGAAAATGGTTTCATCGGGTTCGAAAACAACCAAGGTGCCGTCCGGCTCGTCGCAAGGCTTTACGGGGTGGTCTTTGACCAGGACGCCCCGCTCAAACTCCGCTATTTTGGTTTTTCCTTCGCGCACAGACTGCACCATAAAGTAGGTAGAAAGGGCATTGACGGCCTTGGTACCTACCCCGTTCAAACCAATGGACTTTTGAAATACGGAAGAATCATATTTTCCGCCGGTATTTATCTTCGACACGCAGTCAATCACTTTGCCTAAGGGGATACCGCGCCCATAGTCGCGCACACGCACGCGGCGGTCTTCTATGGTTACCTCTATGCGGTTGCCATAGCCCATCAAATGCTCGTCTATGGCATTGTCTATCACTTCTTTCAACAAGATATAAATGCCGTCTTCTTGCGAAGAGCCATCGCCCAGTTTTCCTATGTACATGCCGGGACGCAGGCGTATGTGCTCCCGTGGTTCAAGGGTGCGAATGCTGTCTTCGGTATAAGCTACTCCGTTGCTGCTGTTTGTGTTTTTCTTTGCCATTGTTCGTTCCTTCAAAGCTTATGTTCTGCAAATGTAAAGGAAAAATATGTTCCTTCAGTCTTGTTTGATGATACAACTTTTCACGAAAAGAAGCAAGGGCACCCCCGGTAAGCAAAAAGCGGAAGGCTGTCAAACAGCTCTCCGCTTTTGTTTGAAATGTGGGCGGTCTGTCAGGCGTCGAACTCCAGAACAAGGTCGTTTTGTTCTACCAGTGTGCCTGCCGGCAGGTGTATCTTCCCTACTTTTCCTGCACGCGGCGCTGTCACTACCGACTCCATTTTCATGGCTTCAATCACAAAAAGCGGTTGGTTCACCTTTACCTCCTCGCCTTCTTTCACTTTGATTTCCGATATTTTGCCTTGCAAGGGGGCGCCTACGTGGTGTGCTTCGGTGGCTTTGGCATGTGCTTGTTTCACTTGCCCCACCGACTCATCGCGCACACGCACGCGGCGCAGCTGACCGTTCAGCTCAAAAGAAACCGTACGGTAGCCCTCTTCATCCACAGTAGATGACACGCCCACTTTTTTAATCAGGATGGTTTTGCCTTCGTCTATGTTCACCAAAATTTCTTCCCCATCTTTCAGGCCATAATAAAATGCCGGTGTGGGGATATACCACACATCGCCATAGCGGCTGCGGTGCTCGTGGTATTGCTCAAACACCGCCGGATATAAGCAGTAGGACAGGAAGTCTAAGAAAGAATATTCCTCACCAAACTTTTGCCGGAAAGCATCAAATTCAGCATCAAAATCGATGGGCTCAAGATATTCGTTCGGGCGCTTGTCGAAGGGTTGTTCCCCTTTCAGCACCAGCTGCTGCAGCTTTTCGGGAAATCCGCCATAGGGCTGCCCCAGCTCGCCGCGGAAAAACTGCTTCACCGACTCGGGGAAAGCAAGCGTGGCGCCCTTCTCCAAAATTTCCGCGGGGGTGAGCCCGTTCGAAGTCATGAAAATAGCCATGTCGCCAACTACTTTTGAACTTGGCGTTACTTTGACGATATCGCCAAACAGTTCGTTGGCAAGACGGTAATTCTCCTTGATGGTCTCGAAACTTCCTTCCAGCCCCATGGATTCGGCTTGCGCTTTCAAGTTAGAGTATTGCCCACCGGGCATTTCGTGCTCATATACCGTGGCAGTGCCGGCCTGCAGCCCGGCTTCAAAGGGGTAATAATACGCCCGCACGGCTTCCCAGTAGTCGGAAAGTTTATTCAGGTGATTAAGGTCGTAGGGGTTTCCCCGCTCGTGTCCCTTGAGCATGGCTACAATAGAGTTGAAGTTGGGCTGCGAAGTAAGCCCCGACAGTGCGGCAATAGCCACGTCCACCACGTCCACGCCGGCATCGATGGCTTTCAGGTAAGTGGCCGGCTGCACCGAAGCGGTATCATGGGTATGCAGGTGAATGGGTATGCTCAGGTGCTCTTTCAGCGCATTGATAAGCATTTCAGCAGCATAGGGTTTCAATAAACCGGCCATATCTTTGATGGCTAAAATATGCGCGCCGGCATCTTCAATGCGACGTGCCAAATCAATATAGTATTGCAGGTTGTATTTCTTGCTGCGCCCGGGGTCTTGCAGGTCGCCCGTATAACAAATGGCAACTTCAGCAAGGCTATTGGTGTATTTGCGTACTGCCTGAATACTTACTTTCAGGTTTTCAAGGTAGTTCAGTGAGTCGAAGATACGAAAGATGTCGATGCCCTCTTGCGCTGCCTTTTCTATGAACTTTTCTATCAGATTATCGGGATATGCCTTATAGCCCACGGCATTGGAGCCACGCAGCAGCATCTGAAGCAAAATATTGGGCACAGCTTGGCGTATCATACGCAGCCGCTGCCAAGGGCATTCTTTCAGGAAGCGCAGGGCTACGTCGAAAGTAGCACCGCCCCATACCTCCATAGAGAAGGTTTGAGCGTGGTGGTGGGCAAAGCAAGCCGCCGCCTCCACCATATCGATGGTGCGCATACGGGTAGCCAACAGCGACTGATGGGCATCGCGCAGGGTGGTGTCTGTAAACTGTATTTTCTTTTCTTGCTTCAACCACTCTACAAAACGCTCCCGCCCCATCTCTTCAAGCATCTGCTTGGTTCCGGGCGGCGTTTCGGTATAACGGTCTTTGGTGGGCAGCTTCGCTTGTTTGAAAGTGCGGTCGTCCAGGCGTTTGTTTTTCAGGTCAGGATGTCCGTTCACGGTGACATGCGCCAAATATTGCAGGGTGCGGGTGCCGCGGTCCAAGCGTTTCTCTATGTCGAAGAGCTCGGGGTGTTGCTGTATAAAGTTCACGGTGGCTTCGCCCCGCTGAAAAACCGGATGGGAAATCACATTGAGCAAAAAGCCGATGTTGGTCTTCACGCCCCGGATGCGGAACTCGCGCAAAGCACGATGCAGGCGCTGCGCAGCCCCTTTCAGGGTACGCCCCGAAGCAGATACTTTCACCAGCATGGAATCGAAAAAAGGCGAAACACGCACACCGGGATAAGAGCTGCCCTCATCAAGGCGTATGCCAAAGCCGGCTGCATTGCGGTAAGCAATGACGGTTCCGAAATCAGGCTTAAAGTCGTTCAAAGGGTCTTCGGTGGTGATACGGCACTGAATGGCAAAACCATTGACCTGAATGTCGTCTTGGCTGTGAATCCAAATGGGTGGGTCGCTCAGTTTATAACCACGGGCTATTTCTATTTGTGAACGCACGAGGTCAATGCCGGTGACCTCTTCGGTGATGGTGTGCTCTACTTGGATGCGCGGGTTTACCTCTATGAAGAATATATTTTCTTGCGGGTCCACCAAAAACTCTACCGTGCCCACATTGTTGTAGTTCACGTAGCGGGCAATGCGCAAGGCATAGTCGTAGAGCTTTTGTTTGGTTTCGTGCGAAAGTGTTTTGGCAGGGGCTACTTCCACTACTTTCTGAAAGCGGCGCTGCACCGAGCAATCCCGTTCGTAAAGATGCACAATATTGCCATAGTTATCGCCCATGATTTGCACCTCTATGTGCTTGGGGTTGTCTATGTAGCGCTCCATAAAAATGGTATCGTCGCCAAACGCACGTCCTGCTTCGCGCTTGGCTTCTTCGAAGGCTTTCAGCAGTTCCTGCTCACTGCGCACTACACGCATGCCCCGCCCCCCACCACCGGCTGCTGCCTTCAACATGATGGGGTAACCAATGCGTTCGGCTTCTTTTAGGGCTGTTTGTTCGTTGGTAATCGGGCTCCGGTTGTCTTCAATCACGGGTACGCCGGCTTGGCGGGCTATCTCTTTGGCAGACACCTTATCGCCCAGTGCCGCCATGACTTCCGAACGCGGTCCTATAAAAATAATGCCTTCTTCTTCGCAGCGGCGGGCAAAATCCACGTTTTCAGAAAGGAAGCCATAGCCCGGATGGATGGCATCCACCTGTTTGCTTTTGGCCAGTTGTATGATCTCTTCAATGTCCAGATAAGGCTTCAAGGGCTCGTCTTCGTCGCCTATCAAATAGGCTTCATCGGCTTTGAAGCGGTGCAGGGAATAGCGGTCTTCATAAGTATAAACAGCTACGGTGCGAATATGTAGCTCAGAAGCAGCGCGTAAAATACGAATGGCGATTTCACCACGATTGGCTACCATCAACTTCTTGATGGGACGCGGAGGCAAAGGTGTTACCATAGTATTGAATGATTTTTAAAATGGAAGACAGGTGTTATACAAATACAGTAGCGAAACTAATAAAAAAGTGTATTTTTTTCAAAAAGCGAATTTTCGCAAAAATGATTATGGCAAATAAAAAAGCTGCGGAAACAGTCTTTCGCTTCCACAGCCCTCTTTTTTGGTTTGGTTGATATAGTTTCCTAAACCCCTCGCCGCTTGATGCGTTTTTCCACTTCTTCGGTTTCTTGCTGTATTTTTCGAAGACGCTCGTTGTTTTTGGCAGTCAGAATCACCGAAGCCAAGTTTTCCGATACGCGTGCCAGGAAGTCCCGTTTGTATTCGGGTATGGGGGTCAGACTCATCAACTCCACTACCGCATATACGTTTTCGTTCAGCTTCAATGGTGCCACCAATACACTACGGGGCTTGGCACCGCCCAAAGCAGAGCTTATTTTATCGAAGGTCGGGGGTACATCTTCGAGGTAAATCATATTTTTATCGCGAAAAGCTTGCCCCACAAGCCCCTCGCCGGGCAAAAATTCTTTGTCTATATAGCGCCGCTTGTTCAGGGCATAGGCTGCATAAAGCTTAAGAGTAGTTTTGGCAATATTTTCTTCAACGAAATAGATGGCTCCCTGCTGTAGGTCCATGTATTTTACGAGATTGGAAACAATGAGGTAAGCCAACTCATCAAGCGCCAGGTTGGAGGCGCCGCGCAGTACGCCTGCGAAATGAGCGACCCCTGCTTCTATCCAGCGCTCTTCTTGGTCGCGCCGGGCTACTTCTTTCAATTGTTGCCGCATTTGCTCGAGAATCACGATGAGGTTGTTTTCCGTATCGCTCAGTACTTCTTTACTGCCTTTATATTGTGCATCGAGATTCCCTTGCCCTATTTCCTTGGCAAACTCGGAAGCATGGTAGAGTGTCTCGGAAATGCGGTTCAGGTTGCGTGCTACAGTACCTATCTCATTGTTGTTGTAGTGTGTTACCTTCACGCCCAGCTGCCCATTGGCCAGCAAAGCCGTAACCCTTGCTATCTGGCGTATAGGTTGAAGAATTAAGTAACGCCCCACAATAAACAAGATAAAAAACAGCAATACGGTCAGGCTAAGCAAAGTATAAAACCACACATATTGAACATGCTCCTGCTTTTGAGCCCAGTCCAAATAAATTGCCTTCAAGGCATTGTTTTTACTTGCAAATTCAGAGGCTTGAATACTTACCCACGCCCTGTCGTAAGTAGCTTGACGGGCTTCGGGCATACCACTCAAGTAACGCACCAACCATTCTATGGAAGGCGATAGTTCCTTCCAGTCTTTACGCAGCTCTTTTAGCTTTGCTTCGGCTTCTTTGACCCGCACAATTTGCACTTTCTGCCGGTTACCGATGGTATGCACGCCCCCACTTTGCAGCACTTCCAAGTAGGTGGTGTAGCGTGCCCGCAGCTGTTCCAACTTATCGGCAGAATGAGAAAGGACGACGGTAGTATCGGACGTAGTAGCCCACACTTCTACCATGCCGGCGATTTCATCTGCCAAGCGACCGGTCTCTACTGCCAATGCTACCGTATTGACATGCTTCATCTTAATGCCTTTGTAGTACACAGTAGCGAAGTAGGCAAAAAGCAACAGCATGGAAAAAGCGGCTGCCACCAAGGCAATCAGTCGCAAAGGCAGATTGTTCAATAATTTCATAGGCACTCACTTTGAAAGTGAAATATAAAAAAACTTTGCCATTCTCTTACACCTTATTTCATTTATTGAAGGCTGTTTGTGAGTGTGCTTCTTCCGGATCAAGTGCCCGGAAAAGGTCTTCGCCTTGCTCCTGCGGCAAAATGGTAAGCACGTTTGCCAACACCAGTAAAGTAAGCGTGCGGGAAGCCATACGTCTTGTAATGCCGGCTACTTCGGCAAAAGTGGATACATTGATATGTCCATGCTCAGCCAGGTGGCGCATCAGCAGCTGCTCTTTGGTGCCATAACGAAAACGGAAAGATTTATTTTTCCGCTTCTCCCGCAGGATGACACGCATTTCTTTGCTTGCCTGTATGGTCTTGTCATTGACCCGCACATATACTTTTTTGCTGCCGCTTTCGTCTATAAAGTAAAGCAGTGTCGGTGACTTGGGGATGTTAAATATAAGCACTTCCCTTTCTTTCCGGTCTTCTACTTGGAGCACATCCAGGCGGTACTCCAAAGCCGGCTGTATGTGTTTCTGTATGGCACGCCGCAGCACGTATAATTCTTCATCCGGAAACTTTACGCCTTTTATTTTCAGATCATCGCTTACACCTACTATCAAAATGCCGCCTTCGGTATTGGCAAAGGCAATCATCTCTTTAATGATTTTTTCCGGGTGTGAAGATTTCAGTTTGAATTCGAGATGCAAGCCCTCGCCTTGCCGTACCAGCCGCTTTAGCTCTTGCCATTCCATAACTATGTGTTTTTCCAAAAAAACAGGACCTATATGATAGGCAACAAGGCGCAAAGAAAAAAAATTACAGCAAGCAAAGCGAATTTTTAAAAGCATGCCTTTGCAGCCCTCTCCATGCAGATGAAAGCGGTAGCTTTTTTAGCAGGGCTTCTAAGTGCCGTACATGGTGCGCGTCGGTAGCCACAAAGTCAGCCATTCCTTCTTTGAGCAAAGTTTCGGCCTGTTTGCGCACGCCGGCGCCATAGTAGCCTATAAAAGAAAGCAAATTCAATTGAAAGAGTCCGTCATAGCGGCGCCAAAGCTCTATCAGTGGCTTTCCTATGTAAAGGTAGCGCTCCGGGTGCGCCAATACAGGCACATAAGCCCGGTGACGCAACTCAAAGAGTACTTCGGCAAGCAGGGCCGGCTGTTGAAATACAGGCAATTCAAGCAAAACATACCGCTTTCCAAATGTAAGTAGCGTTTCGTTCTGTTTCAGTGCATCGAGCAAGTGTTCATCGGCATAGTACTCGGCGGCATAGGCAGTGCGAGGCAAAGGGGCAGCCACCGCCTGTGTCTTCACCTCCTTATAGGCAGCGGCAATGGTATGGGGTGTATTGGGATAATGGGGCGGCAGTATGTGGGGCGTAGCCACGGTGGAATGCCATCCCATATGCCGCATAAGTAGCAGCATATCGAGAGATTCTGTAAGAGTCTTTACACCATCATCGATGGCAGGCAGCCAATGTGCGTGCAAATCGGCACCTAAATGATTGGAAATCCAGGTAAATAACTGCTTCTCACGCCGGCGTGTATTCCCCCAAAAGGCAAACCACATGTTTTTTTCATCTTTTTCGTTGTAGTATATGCTTCAAGCGATGCCAGATAGAAGTACTCTCCACGTTTTCATCACCATAGTAGCCGTAGCCGTAGCCATAGCCGTAGCCATAGCCGTAGCCGTGTTCTTCACTGCTCACGGCATTTAGAACCAATCCCACGCGGTCAAGGCGGTGTGCCTTAACCATCTGTTCTATTCTTTTGACAAACAAACGCTTGGAGTAAGAAGCACGCAACACAAATATACGCAGGTCCGCATGCTTCATAATTAACATACCGTCTGTAACTAACCCTACCGGTGGAGTATCCAGTATGACCACATCATACTTTTCCTTTAAGTGTTTTAATGTGGTAGTGAAGGTCTCACGCAAAATCAGTTCAGAGGGGTTGGGGGGTATGGGACCGGCCGGAATAACAAAGAGGTTTTCCACACTTGTAGGGTGCACACAGGCTGCTATATCATGTTGTCCACTAAGCAAGGTGCTGGCGCCCTTGTGGTTAGGCAACTCCAAAGAAAGATGCAAGCGGGGTTTGCGGAGGTCTAAGTCAACCAAAACTACTTTCAATCCGGACATGGCAATAATAGCCCCCAAATTAAGGGTAGTAAAAGTCTTGCCCTCCCCACTAATAGTAGATGATATGGCAATGCTCGTGTTTTTAAATCTGCTTAGTGTCTTATCGGGTGAGGGCGGTAGCATAAAATCAAGATTTGTACGTATGGTACGAAACGCCTCACTCACAAACGATTTGGGGTTATCGTTCACCACTATTTGAGACACCGCCATATCCTTTTTACGGCTTCTGGGCAAGCTACCCAATACAGATAACCGGGTCAGGCGCTCCAAGTCTTGCACAGACTCAACGGTATTGTGCAGCAAGTACTGTATCACGAGCCATAAGAGGGTAAGTACAACTCCGGTCCCTATGGAAGCCAAATAAACATTACGGCGATTGGGAGCTATCGGCTGGTGAGGTACAACGGGCGCAGACAGCACCTCAAAATCAGGTACGGTACCGGCTGCCGCCAAACCCAATTGTATCTTCTGACTAAGTAATTCGTTATAATACCGTTCAATAAGCGAGTACTTTTGCTGTAGTTTATTGAAAGACCGGTTTCGGGAAGGGATACCAACAAACTCGGACTCCGATCGCTCAATTTGGCGATTCAGTTTAAACAATTCCGCAAGCAGATAGCGCCGCTTCTCGGCAATATAGGTGCGCAGTTGTTCTTTTAAAGCGGCTACCTGCATGATGCTTTTTCTGTATAACAAGGTGTTTTCGTTGACTGATAAACGCAGCTGTGCTTGTGACTGCTTCAGTTCATTGAGCTTCATTAAGTTTTGCAGAATAAACTCGTCTTCTATGGCAGTAAAAAAGAAAGAGTAAGGGCGGGTGGTGGTATCATCAAGCAGCTGCTCTACTTTATTAAGGGCCGCTACTTGCTCTTCAAGCAGGGTTTTCTCCTTTGTCAGGCTTTTGATAGCCTGAATATAGTCTTCTATATTATCGCCTACTTCTTGCGATTTGTTTGAAATGATAAACGCTTCTATTTCCCTTTCAATGCCCCCCAGCTCTGCCTCTGTTTCTTGTATTTTCTGCTCAAGCCATTGCTCTTTTTGTTTATTGGCCTTATTCTTAATATCAATGCTTACCGCTGTATATGCTTCCACTGCCTCCTTGATGATTTCATATGTTTTGTAAGGCTCATAGCCCCGGAATGTAATCTGTATTACCTTAGCCGCCTGATTGGCAATGCGCGCCTCCAAATTGCCTTGAAGGTACTTATACAGGTAATTGTCAGTGTGAAATACGAAATACAAGGGGGTTGAAAATTCCTGCAAAGCATTTTCCGGAACGTTGGCGTGAATAAGCAAGCGCATGCCGTCAACTGCAAGCAGCTTCCCCAACGTACCTTCATACTCTTGTGTTTGTTCGCCCGCCTTCACTTTTAAGCGGTAACTTCCATTACCGGCGTAGTCAAAATAAATCTTACGCTCGTACCAAGCAGGGTCACTTATCTCATAGTCCTTTACCTCTATGGGGGCCGTTTTATATAACTCTTTTTCCAGGATGCGTCCTTCGGCATAGTAACCCACGCGCAGGGGCAAAGCATCTATAATCCGGCTGTAAATAAGCGGCGACTGAATGACTTCCAGCTCACCGGCCATTAAGTTATCCCATTCCTGGCGCATCACATTGCCAAAGGGCGAAAACTGCACCTCTGCCTTGGGAATCAGCTTCAGGGTAACTTCTGCCTGATAAAGTGGCTTGGTATAGCGAAGGAACAGGTAGCCGCCTAAAAAGGCAAGAAGCGGGAAAAGCAGCATACTCCACCAATGACGTCGAAAAATAAGCTTTACTTTAGCCCAGTCCACGCCCGGCTCTTCCTGCCCGGACGACGGGGTCTCGAAGGAATATGGATTAGCTTGATAATGGGCTATGGCTTTTAATTCTTCCTCTTTCATGGGTGGGGCTGCTTCAACTTACGCTTATTTTTTTCCATTTAAAACTGCCGGATAAGCAAAATGGTGCTAATCACGAAGGTGCTCAAGCCGGTAATCATACTAACCACCGGCGATACATCCTTGAATGCTTCAATAAAGGGCCGGCGCAGGGGTTCTATATAGATGATGTCGTTGGGAAGCGCTTCCATATTGACGCGCCGCATGCCTTCCACCGTAGTTAAGTCAATCACATACACATTGGGGTTTTGCAAACTACCACGTACCAAGCGCACGTTCGTGAGGCGCATTTGGTTGTTTATGCCCCCCGCTTCGGCAAGCACTTCCAGCAAGGTCATGCCTTCATGCTTCAGAGGCAAGACGGTGGCCTCTTGCCCCCGAAATACTACCACTCGCCGGCTGGTGGGGTTTATTTTCACGAAAGCGCCTTTATAATACGCACTATAGGCTACGGACAGCAGGCTGTCGGCCTGCACAAGTGTATAACCTGCCAGTTTCTGCCTGCCCACCAAAGGCAGCACCACGGTGCTATCGGCCTGAATGCGATAGACCCAAAACCCCTGCTGCGTTTGAAACATCTGCGGGTTTGTGCCTCCTTGTTGCCCTACCCCGCCGTTCAGTGCATCTACTACTTGTATTTCCTCGCCTTGATTGCTGTACACCCGCAACTGAAACTCCTCATAGGGGCGCAGTATGTAGTTGTTTTCTGCCTCATAACGCTTTTCCAGCAAACTGTCATAAATAATGTCGCGCTCTGTCTGTAGCAACAAGCTTTGCCTGTACACCCCACAAGAGGTAAGCAAGAGTAGCAGCGCGATTCCTGTCAACAAGACCCTCATGGCGTATAAAATTCTTTGATTTTGGGTAGTACTTCTTCGCAAAATACCTTAAAGGAAGGCAACTGCCGGTCTTTGCCCGATACAATAGGCGCACTTACACCCCAATCAATAGCCAAGTCAGGGTCGTTCCACACAATACCCGACTCAGCCTCCGGATGATAGTATTCACTGCATTTATAAGCAAAGACCGTATCTTCGAGTGTTACAAAGCCATGTGCCATGCCCTTGGGCACAAACAAGCGCTTATGCTCACGTGCGTCTAAATGAAATGCCTCCCAGCGCCCAAAAGTAGGCGACCCGGGGCGTATATCCACCACCACATCTATGACACTTCCCCATATGACGCCCACCAGCTTGTCTTGTTCATAAGGCGGCAGCTGCAGATGCAGCCCCCTCAACACGCCCTTCTTCGAAAAAGACTGATTGTCCTGCACAAAAGCAACATCAATGCCTTGTGCTCGCAGTTTTTCCTGCTGAAAAGACTCGAAAAAGTAACCTCTTTCATCCTCAAATACACGGGGATATATTTCATATACCCCCTCAATGGTTGTAGGTTTTACAAGCATAATACTTAAACGGATTCGTAACTTTCTTTATAAAATCACAAGCGATTTCAAACAAAAATAGAACTTTTGCCCGGAAAAACAATCAGGCATCAGGGCTTCAAAGCCTGCAATACACGCTCATAGGCTTCTATGACCCGTTGCACATCGAAATGTGCTTCTACACGACGGCGCGCTGCTTGTCCCATGCTTTCACGCACCTCTACGGGCAACGCCATCATGCGCTTCATACACATAGCCAAGGAGTGAGCATCGGCGGGCTTGCACAGAAACCCATTTACGCCTTCTTGCACAATATTGTTACACCCCGGCACATCGGTGGCAATCAGCGGGCGCCCCATGGCAGCCGCTTCGAGCAAAGCCCGAGAGGTGCCTTCCCGGTAGGAAGGAAGCACCACACAGTCTGCCGCTGCAATTAGCGGGCGCACATCATCAAGCACACCGGCATATTCAATATCGCCGGCTGCCACCCAAGCCTCGATCTGTTCGCGCGGGATATCCACCGCTGTCGGGCAGTCAGCTATTTTGCCTAAGAGAATCCCCCGCACCTCAAGCGCATATTTTTGCCGGAGCAAGCGCAGGGCTTCTACAAACTCCACTACCCCTTTGTCGTAAAGTGCACGGGCAATCAAAAGAAAAGTAAAAGGACGGGCAGCAGGCAAGGGCGAGGGCACAAAATAAGAAGTATCGATACCCGAGCCGGGTACCAAGCCGGAGCGTTCTGCCCGTACCAGACGCTTGCGCAGAAAGAGTTGGCGGTCGTCTTCATTTTGAAAGAAAACCCAGTCTGCTGCCGGCAGCATCAAACGATACATCCAACGGGCTACGCGCGTGGCGGGCGTGGCGTGCAGAAAGACCGTACCTAAACCCGATACATTACACACCGAACGCACCCCCGCCCACCGGGCAGCCACCGAGCCATAAAGATTGGGCTTCACCGTAAAATGCAAAGCCACATCGAAGCGATGCTTACGGTAATAAGTATACAGCTGCCACAGAGTCTGCAAATCTTGCCGTGGATTCACCCCTTTGGCTTGCATATGCAAAGGCAAATAAAGAACCCCCAAGCGCCGGAGCGCCGGCGTGAATTCGTCATAAGGCGCAATAGCCCACACCTCCTTGCCTTGTGCAAGAAAATGATGGATAAGGGGCGCACGAAAGTGCAGCAAATTCCAACTGCTGTTAGCCACCAATGCTATTTTATGCATGGAACGTGTAAATTCTATTGAACGAAATTCAAAAGAATGGCTGTTTTATAAAAGAGCTAAACAAAAACACTAATTTTGCAAATTAACACAATTTGCACTGTAAACATAGCCTATGATTGATAACTTCAAAGAGTTAAAAGAAAACGAAAGTGCCGTTTTGGTAGCACTGCAAACCCCCAAACTAAGCCGCGAAAGAGTAGAAGAGTATTTGGATGAGCTGGCTTTTCTGGCACAAACCCTCTCCATCGATGTCAAAGGGCGCTTCATTCAGCGCCTTGAACGCCCCGACCCGCGCACCTTTGTGGGCAAGGGCAAGCTGGAAGAAATCAAACAGTATATTGAAGAACACAAAATAGACACCCTTATTTTTGATGATGAACTTAGCCCTTCGCAAGTGCGCAATCTGGAAAAATATTTCAACAAACGCATTTATGACCGTAATCTATTGATACTTTATATCTTCTCGCAAAGGGCACAAACAGCCCAAGCCAAAGCACAGGTGGAGCTGGCACAATATGAGTACCTCCTGCCGCGCCTGACCGGTCTTTGGACCCACCTCGAACGCCAACGCGGCGGCACGGGCACGCGTAGTGGGGCCGGAGAGAAAGAAATAGAAACCGACCGCCGGATTGTAAAACAAAAGATAGCTCTACTCAAGAAAAAGCTTGAGAAAATAGACAAGCAAAACCAAACCCGCCGCAAGCAGCGCCAAAGCATGGTGCGTGTGAGTTTTGTAGGCTACACGAACGTGGGCAAATCAACCCTCATGAACCTGCTTACCAAAAGCAACGTGTTGGCAGAAAACAAACTTTTCGCGACCCTCGACTCCACGGTAAGAAAAGTAGTATGGGACGGCATTCCCTTCCTGCTTGCCGACACCGTAGGATTCATACGGAAACTGCCGGCCACTTTGGTCGAAAGCTTCAAATCTACCCTGGACGAAGTGCGGGAAGCCGACATACTGGTGCATGTGGTGGACATCACCCATCCCTCTTTCGATGAGCAGATAGAGGTGGTCAACCAAACACTGCAGGAGATTGACGCCGGCGACAAGGATATTCTACTGGTATTCAACAAGGTAGATGCGCTGCCGCTTGAAAAGCAGGAGCTGCCGCAGCTATTGCAACAAAGCCATTGGGTAGGCAAAGTGCGGGGCATTGTAGCGGTATCGGCACTGCAAAAACAGGGCATCGATGAGCTGCGCAGCAAGCTGCTGTCAATTGTAAAAGAACGTTTCTACCAAATCTACCCCAACTATTTAAACACGCCTTAAATACTCTGCATTCTTGACAATTTAGAGGTGATTTCAGATAATTGCACTTGGAAGTTGTCCCCGTAGTTTAATGGATAGAACAGGAGTTTCCTAAACTCTCGGTGCAGGTTCGATTCCTGCCGGGGGCACTATTTTTTGACAGAAAGGGAAATACGCACGCACAAACCTTTGTCGCGCTCGCCGCTGACAGATATGCTCCCGCCCATGGCCTCTGCCTTCACTTGTGCCATGTATAACCCCATCCCCTTCCCGGAATTGCTATGAAAGGTCTGGTAAGGATGCAGTATTTTGGAGTGGAAAGCATCGACCTCCAAGCCCAGGCCGTTGTCTTCTACTTCTATTACATGAAAATCGCCTGACACAAACACCCGGACACGAATAACAAGCTCTCGTACAGGATTCCGGAAGCGAAAACAGTTATCCAAAACGCTTTCAAGAATATCTGTCAAATAGGTACGATTGGCATGAACCACACTCACTTGATATTCTTCTTCCAAAGAAAAAGGAAAAAGATAGCGCGTCTTTAAGCCTTGTAGTACGTCGGCTATTACCTCCTGCACCGGTACCAGCTGTACTTCCACCAAGCCTTCTGAACGTATGGCTACGATTTCATTCAGGTCGTGCAGCACCTCGTCTGCTTCATGGGCAGATTTCACCATGGCTTGCACCAATGACTGCAAAGACACTTGCACGGCTACCGTATCTGCCTGCTTGCGCTCCAACTCCATCAACTGAGCCAGCCCCATCATGCGTGCCAAAGGCGCCCGCAGGTTATGTGCCAAGGCAAAAGCATAATCTTCTACCTGCCGTGCATATTGCAACAAGCGTTCGTTCGATGCCTTCAGCTCAGCAGTGCGTACCCGCACACGCTGCTCCAACTCGGCATTTAACTTTTTGATTTCATTTAACTGCTGTTCTATCTGCTTGTGCTGCTCCGCCAACTGAATACTCTGCTGCAATAATTCTTCATTTTGCGTTTCTATTTCTTCTTTTTGCTGCTGCAAGTTCTGCAGCTTCTCTTGCAGGTCTTTTTGCAAATGCTCGCTTATGTTTTGATACAACTCGGCTTTTTCTTCTTCTATTGCCAAGCGTTCCCGCATTTGAGCGGTTTGCCACAAAGCATAGCGGTGAAACAAAGCCAATACAAAAAATAAACTCTGCAGCAGCACACTCACCTCTGCCCAATGATAACGCGCAAAAAACAAACTGTTACCCGTCAAGGCTGCCACCACATACACCCCCATGCAGAGCGAATAGATGCCCCAGCCTATCATCAAAAAAAACAGAGCACGCTCGCCCCGCCGCCAGCTTAACCATACCAGGTAAGTAATTACGACATTCATCAAAACGGCAAGGCTTCCTGCCAAAGCAGAAATGAGCGCATAAGAAAAAAGCCAGCTTCCCCACAGACACCCCAAACCAAATCCCAAATAAAACTTCAGGGAAATTGCCCCCCAAGCCGGCATGTGTTTGCGGGGCACCAACGTGCGCACCAGCCCCACAGCGCCAATTACCCACACGCCAAGGGCAGAACTCAAAGCTAATTTTGCACTTACCACCGGCAAATGAAACCACCACTGCGGAACCCCCGCATTAATACTCAATGTAATGCCGGCACCCAGTAGAAAAAGGGCAAAATAAAAATATACACGTTCTTTAAAGTAGCCCCATGCCAAGCAGGACAGCACAAAAAGCAAGGCAGTAAAACCGGTTGCAAGACCGTAGAACAGAAAATAAGCGGCTTCTTTCTGATGCAACTCTTGAAGCGACAGACAGTAAACGGGCAGTACCAGCGGTGTTTCAGATCGTATTTTCAGCAGAAAAGCAGCAGTAGTATCCTCTATTGCACAGCGGGGAAATATTGATATATGTTGCTGCCCGGCGGTACTGTCCCAGCACGGTTGCCACCGCCTCCCCGCCACGTCTTTTTTAAAAAACACGACTTCATCCAGGAACGCATTCCCTACTGCTATTACCCACTGTCGCCCCTCCTTTTCCGGCAAAACGATCCTTACCTTGAGCCATACTTCCTTATGGGGCAATACCCCCAGGCTAAGCCCTTTGGCCGGCACGGCTTTCCAAGGCAAAGCAGCCTGCTCAATAGACTGCACACGGAAACTGTCGGCCGGCAAAACTACATAATACATCTCCATCCGGGGCTGTGAGCTAAGCTTTTGCCTTTGACACCCGCCCAGTATCGCACTTAAAAACACCCATAGAAGGGGCAATATGTAAGTATAGAAAAGCCTTTTCCGGTGCCGCACAGACAGTTTTTATTTTGTATTTTTAATGTAGTAGCTTCGCCAATTCCCGGGGGAATTTCCCGCGAAGAGAAGGTGTTTAGAATTTCATACTTTTTACCTATAAAAGCAAGAAAATGCAGCAAATTGTTCTCTTTATTTCGTTACTGTGGGTCTTGGCAGTCATTCCGGCGGCTGCGCAAAGTGTGCAGACCGATATCGCCGGGGCGGTCAATCAAGTATCTGTTAGCCGCCTGCAAGCGCTCCTGCAGGAATATGAGCAACTGGGTATTAAGAACATAGGTAGCCAAAATCTGGAAGCCACGCGTGCATGGATAAAACAGTGCTATTTGGACATGGGCTACGCCCCGGAGCAAATCAGCGAACACGCCTTTTCTTATGCCCAGAAAACCCTGTATAACATTGTCATTACCAAAGAAGGCAGCCTGTTCCCTCACATTTACATTTACTTGACCGCCCACTACGACAGCACGCCCAATGGACCGGGTGTCAACGACAACGGCAGCGGCACCGTGACGCTACTCGAAATTGCCCGTATCATACAATCTTGGGACCTGCCCTACTCGGTACGCCTGGTGCATTTCAGCGCCGAAGAAGCCGGTTTGGTTGGCAGTCAGCGTTATGTATCGGAAGTAGCTGTTCCCCGACACATCGCCATCCGGGCACTCATCAATTTGGATGAAGTGGGCGGCGACAAAAACAAAAACAATACTTTTGTGCATTGCGAGCGCGACGAAAGCAATACTTCTACGGTAAACAATGCCATTTCGGCACATTTCACCCAAAGAATGGCAAACATCACGGAACTGTACACTTCCCTAAATGCCGTGGTCAGTCATGCCTATGCGTCGGACTATATGCCCTTTGAGGCAGCAGGCTACAATATCATGGGCTTTTATGAAAGCTACCAAACGGCACACTATCATAGCAGCACCGACTTGCTACAGAATATGGATGTCCCCTATTTCCACAAAGTGGTGCAGGCTGCCCTGGCTACCCTGCTGCACTTTGCCGGCGAAGTGCCCCCCCAAATCGAGCGCCTCAGCCCACAAGCCGGCGACAGCCTCTACCGGTCGCAGCCGGACAGCCTGCTCATAGACTATGACCGCCCGCTGCAATACTTTGGCGGCAAGTTGCAGATTCGCCGTAGCTCAGATGACCAAGTGGTGCAAAGCATCACGCTTCAGCAAAATCATATTCAAGGAAAGTCAATCAAAATAGCTTTGAGTGAAAAGCTTGCTCCCGGGCAGGGCTATTATGTAACCCTCCCCTTCGGTTGGGTATCCGGTGCAGAAGGCATCCTTACCGACTCACTGGGCAAGGGGCAATGGCAATTTTATGTTAAAGACGAAACCCCTCCTGCCGAACCCGCCTCCCCGCCACTCAACAACGATACGCCGCAACCGCAAGGGCTGCAGCTATATCCCAATCCGGCGGGGCAAGAGCTGCACATTCAACTAAACGGCGTAAAGCCGCAGGCCACCCTCCGGGTGTTCAATAACGAAGGTAAACTCATACATGAGCAATCTTTAACAAGCACGGCAAACATCCGCTTAGATATTTCTCAATGGGCACGCGGCGTGTATTTCATCAAGGTGGAAGCGAAACAAAAACAATGGGTGCGACGCTTTGAAAAAGTTTTTTAAATACTTCTGAGAGGTCATGATTACATAGAAGACAAGTATATTTGTATTCAACATTATACAATGTTTCTTGTCTTTAATTAGTGTCGAAGTTGTTTAAAGTTTCCTGAGTAAAATTACGGTAAAAGCCAATAACCACAAGGACTTCCAAGTTTCATCTTGGGTTTCAAAACGGACTAAAATCGCCTTGAAAGCGTCTAACCAAGCGTTGGTTCTTTCAATAGCAAATCTGTATTTGTAAAGCAAGCGGTCAAAAACATACTTTCCTTGTTTATTTTTTGATTTTCTGCCATTCTCTACAATATTGGCGATGATTTCACGACTACTGCAAAGCTTGCGAAATTCCCTTGTGTCAAAACCTGCATCCGCATTCAGAAACAACCCTTGTGTCGGAACGGACGATTTTTCTAACATTTGTAGCATACTGTTGAAATGCTCGTTTAACTTATATGCATCATGATGGTTTCCTGCCATTGGCCGGCTGATAGCCAACCGAATGCCTTGACTGTCGGTGAGCAATAACATATTGGTTGTTTTACTTTTTTTACGCCCTTGATAGCCTACCGATTCGCCTCCTCTTTTAGCCGGTGTATGGGTGCCGTCTATTTGTATACAAGATAAATCCAAGCTGCCTGCATACTTGCCTACCACCTTATTCCATACTTTTTGCCAACTGCCGTCCATGCTCCATTTACGATAATGGTAATATACACTTTGCCAAGTGTATTTATCTTTGAAAAACTGTTTGACCGGCAACTCCCGCCATTGGCAGCCGGTCTTTAAACGATACAGTATCGCACTGACAATTTGCCAAGCTTGAACCTTTGAATTATTCTTTCTGCCGAACGTTCAATGCGGGCAAATCTCTTTTTTATTATATCTTTGCTTAACACCATGTCTTTTTGAGCGAACACTATTTATTTCTTTCTTCTTTACAAAAAGAAAGTTGGTATTCGCTCTTTTTAATTTTTTAACTTTAAACAACTTCGTCTTAAAAAGATATACCTACCAAATCAAATACAACATTATGGAATTCTCACACACAAAAGTTGCTCTAAAAGATAAGCTCTACCATATAGAACAAGAAATAATTGACCAATACATAAACGATAAGCCTAATCGAGTATGGATTGTAGGGTTTAGCGGAGGCAAAGACAGTACACTTTTACTTCAACTCGTATGGCAGGCTATAAAAAAGCTTCCTGTTTCCGAAAAGAAACGCCCTATTTACGTAGTATGTAATGACACATTGGTAGAGAACCCTCATATCGTATCATTCATTTATGATACACTTTCAAAAATAGAGTCGGCAGCACAGAAAGACAAGATGCCTATAAAAGTTGTCCGTACAGTTCCAAAGCTTGCCGACACATTTTGGGTCAAACTTATCGGCTTGGGTTATCCAGCTCCAAATAAGTTCTTTAGATGGTGCACTGATCGTTTGAAAATAAACCCTACAACTCGGTTTATTAAAGAGGTAATAAAAGCAACGGGTGGCGCTATAATCCTGTTGGGGACTCGCAGTGATGAAAGTGCTACCCGGGCTGCATCGATAAAAAAACACGAGATTAAAGGTAGCCGTCTGCGTTCCCACTCGCTACCTAATGCGTACATTTATGCTCCAATCAAGGATGTTACTACCGATGAGCTATGGCGCTACCTGTTACAAGTGCCGCCTCCATGGGGTGGAACCCATAGGCAACTTGCTGCCCTCTATAAAAATGCAAATGGAGGGGACTGTCCTTTGGTCATAGACACATCTACCCCTTCATGTGGACAAAGCAGATTTGGGTGTTGGGTATGCACAGTAGTTAAACGTGATAAATCGATGGAAGGCTTAATTGATACGGGGGAAAGCTGGATGCAACCTCTCCTCGAAATCAGAGACTTTTTAATTGAAACGCGTGACAATCCAGAAAAATGGCGGATGAAGAAGGGGCGCAATGGCAGTGAAAGAGAAGGCAAGTGGGGACCATACAAATTTGAAACGCGTGTTGAGATATTGAGAAGGCTACTGATAGCACAGAAAGAGCTTTCTAAGGTTGATCCAAACATAAATCTTATATCGGATCGAGAGTTAGCCATTATCCAGCATCACTGGTACAAAGATCTTTTCTTTAATGTAAAAGTTTCAGATATTTATAGGGAAGTTTTACAAAAAGAGTTCTTTATGAGCAAACATGATGAAAAGTTAAAAGAAGAGTTAGAGCTGCTACTAGAAGTCTGCCAAGATGCTGAAAAAGTAAAGCTAATTGAAAACCTATTGAAGCTATACAGAAGCAAAACGCTTTATCTTCGTAAAAGAAACATTTTAAATGAGTTTGAAGACCTTATAAATAAAAATATCAATCTTCAAGAACAAGAAGAAGAAGAATAACACTCAATACAACTACTATGAAAATTAAAGAGATTACATTCTGCAACTACCGAGTATATAAGGGGATAAATACCATTGACCTTAACGTAGAAAATGGTAAAAATATCATTATTATTAGCGGCAACAATGGGTATGGAAAAACATCTTTCTTGACAGGGCTTGTGTGGTGCTTATACGGTAAGCAGATGGAAATGGTAGATGAAATGTATAAAAAAGAGGTTGATAGTCAAGGAGGATACCAAAACCTTTTTCGCAAATCATTAAATAGAGATGCTGAAAGAGAAGGCATATCAAAGTATTATGTTGAAGTTCTTATAGAAGATGTGGAGTTGGTAGATGGAATATATAATGTACGAATAAAGCGGGAATACGATATACAAGATGGTACTGATAAATTGTATATCAACTCTGATACAGAAAACATGCCTCTTCCAGACGAAGAGTATCTGAATGAAGATAAAAATAAAGATTACTTTATTAGAGAAAATATACTTCCAATAGATATTGCCAAGTTCTTTTTATTTGATGCAGAAAAAATAGTAAATATTGCAGAACTGTCTCTTACTCAACAAGGAGAAGAACTTAGTAAAGCTTACTCTCAAATATTAGGGATTCATAAATATGAGCAGATTAGCGACTACTTGGAGCAACTTCTGGGGAAAATAAAAAGAGAGTCAGCAAGTGCTCATGAGGTAGCTGAATTTAAGAATTTACGAAATGAATATGAGACCTTAACGGAGATAACTATTCCGGATATAAAAGCTCAGATTGAAGAACTCAACGAAGAGAAAAGGAAGCTAAACTATCTAAAACAACAGATAGAAAACTCTCTAATGGAAAAGGCTTTTGGATATAGTGAAGATTATATAAATGAACTTAGAAAAAAAGAAGAAGAGTTAAAACAGAAAGAGAGTGAACTCAAGCAAGAACTGCTGTCACTTTACGAGCAGACCCCGTTGGCAAGTGCAGGTAACTTACTCTTACTAATAAGAGAGAAAATAGATGCCGAATTACAAGAAAAATGGCAAGAAGCAGCGAACAAAGATATCGATGAAAAAATAGACAAAATAATAGAAAAGTTCTGGGAAGAGTATGAAAAGCTAAATGAAGATATGTTTGCTCTTCACAGAAGTGTCAGAACCGCTATTGAACAAGCTATTGAACAAGCAGTACGAGAAAATCTTTATAAATCGCCAGTAGAAAACACTTCTATTTCAACAAGCGCCTTCAAGCTTAACTATACAGAAAATCAAAAAAAAGAGGTAGAAAACCTAATAAGCTACATTACTACATCTTTCAAAGAAAGATTTGAAAAAATAATTGAAAATCGCAATATAATAGAAAACAACCTTCTTGATATAAGAAATAACATAAAAAAAGCCGAAGCATCTGTTAATACAGAAGAAACTCAGCAACTACGAGAAAAAAAGAAGCAAGTAGAAGAGAAAATAGAAAAGCTATTAAAAGAAATAGGAATCAAAGAACAACTACTGAAAGAAACTGAAAATAAAGCAAATGAAATAAACCACAGCATCAAAAAGCTGGAGGAAAGGGTCAAAACCCGTGAAGAGTTTAAGAAAAAAGAAAAGTTTATTAAAAGCCTGCGTTCCAATCTTAACGAATTTATAAATAAGTTCCATAAACAAAAAAAGGAAACATTAGAGAAGCGGATTCTTGCAGGCTTAAAGTCACTTATGCATAAAACTAACTTAATTGATAAAGTAGAAATTCAGACTATTGAACGCTCCATGAGTATTAAGTTATATAACAATCACGGAGAAGAAATACCTAAAAGTTCCCTTAGTAAAGGGGAACAGCAGATGTTAGCTACAGCTATTCTTAAAGGACTGGTCGAAGAAAGCGGCATTGAGTTTCCTGTATTTATAGACTCACCAATGCAAAAGTTCGATCAACTCCATGCTACAAATATCATTGAACACTTTTACCCCAAAATAAGCGATCAAGTTGTAATTTTCCCTCTTTTAAATAAAGAGCTAACAGAAAGCGAGTATAAAAAACTTAGCCCCTATATCGCTAAAAGCTACCTCATTATAAACAAAGATGGCAAAAGCTCTTTTAAAGAAGTAAGCCCAACAGAACTACTAAGTACCTACAATAAAAAATATTTAACTTATGATAAGTAGTATTCATATAAAAACATCAAAAGAAAATCAAGATAGAATAAGTACCCTAACTAAAAAAATATACACCGATGCTCCAGAGAACCACATTGCACGTCTTGCATTGGTGCTTTCTCTGCGCACCGGAAGAAAAATAGACTTAGACACAGAAAAAAAAGATAGTGGAGGAAAGGAGTATAAAGAAGAAACATTGTTCGGCAGGTATAAAGACATCTATATAGCCTTGGTCTGTCAACACTATGGCATTTCTCCTGATGACCCCAAGCTACCACAGTATGTAAAAGCGCATGTAGATCATGGAATAGAGCTCATATACAATGAAGTAAGTCAATCCAGTACTATTAGAGGCACAGACTATCTTCTAAAAAAAGTAACCGATGGAATATTTGAATTAACCTCTATTGATACTTTAGCTCCTACTATATCAAATACCTCTTATAACAGTATTCCAGACAAAAGCTATTTCTCTGCTCCTATTAGGATAAAAATCGGAGACTTAAAGAATGGTGAGGTAATTCACTTGGAGTGGAATAATACACAATTTCGCCCCAACTGTCATATAGCGATTGCGGGAACTTCTGGCAGTGGAAAAACAAGATTTGCCCGCCACCTCATCAAAGAAATAGTAAATAACACGAATCACCAAGTAAACTTTTTATTTATAGATTTCAAAGGCCAAGGTAGGCAACAAGAGAGTTATTCGGATCAGTTTATTAATGAAACGAACTGTGAATATAGAGATTTATCTAAAAGTAAATTTCCTATTAACCCCTTATCTATTATCAATACAATTAACGAAAACGAAAAAATATCTTCTATTCTCAGATTTATAGATATCCTTACAAAATGTAACCCTAAAATCGGTGAGGTACAGAAATCCCATCTCAAGACAGCTATAAAAAATGCAATCGACAATTTAAGCCCAGGTGAGCCTTTAACGTTCAATGACATATACCAACAGCTTGAATCCAATAAACCTGATAGCCTTACTGAATTAATAGAACGTCTGGCAGAGCTCCCACTCTTCGATACACAAAACAATGCAGAGGTCATCAATAAAAACTACTATTTAAGTATTCCCAGCAGCTTACCTGAAAATGTTCGAATAACAGCAGTATTTCTTGTCATATACTACATATACAACACTTTCATCCAGATGTCCGATACTCCCAACGAACAAGGTTACCAAGGAGTCAGGTTCTTGTTAGTTATAGATGAAGCACATTTTGTCTTTAAAGACAAAGCTACACATAGCTTACTGGAGGAAATCCTACGAACTATCCGTAGCAAGGGAGTTGGTATTATACTAATATCTCAAAGCATTGCAGATTTTGTGCATAGAAGCTTCAATTTAGGTAGCGCTTGCAGCACCAATTTCCTTTTTCAACTAAAAGAACAAAAAATTCAGACTATAAGAGAGTTCGCCAATTACCCTCAGAGTTTGGACTCCAAAGTAAAACAAGCCATGGAGCAATTAAAACCGGGAGAAGCTCTTGCTAATTTAAGGAAGGAAGAAGGATATCAATTAGGAACTCCATTTCAAACTTATACCACCTAATTAATTTGCTCTTGTGGAAGATATCTTCCACAAGAGTTTTCATTTATAATGAAGCCAAGTCTCGGAGCTCTTTTACAGCAAGGCTTATTCTATGAACTGCAATATCTATTTCTTCTTCAGTTGTAAACTTGCTTAAAGATACTCGTATGCTTCCAGCTGCATCATCTTCTGAAAGCCCCATTGCTCTCAAAACATAAGAAGGTTCAATAGAATGAGAACTACATGCACTACCATTACTTATAACAATCCAAGGTATGTCATCATCATCTGGGCATAGAGTAGCAATCAAAGCTTCCGAATCAATAGCCGTTATAGCTATGTTGCTTGTATTGCATACTCTTGGAGCGGTTTCTGAGTTAATCTTTATACCATCTATAGATTTTTTTATTTTCTTTTCAAAAGAATTTCTCAGATACTCCATTCTCTTTATATTACTTTCCATTTCTAAAAAAGCCACTTCTGCTGCCATCCCCATGCCTACAATTGCTGGAACATTTAGAGTGCCACTTCTTTTGCCTTTTTCATGTCCTCCTCCGTGTAATAAAGGAGATATCTTTAGCCGCATTCCATCAATAATTTTTTGGGTGTACCATATTCCTCCAACCCCTTTTGGTCCATGAAACTTATGCGCACTAAAGCATGCTATATCAACCCCATCTTTGTTTAAATTCACTGGAAGCTTTCCTAAAGCCTGAGTATAATCAGAAAAACAGATAGCACCTACATTATGAGCCATTTCAGCAATCTTTTGTATGGGCTGAATAACTCCTGTTTCATTATTCACATACATAATAGCCACCAAAGCCACATCATCTGACAAAATATCAGCTAACATGTCCAAGTCTATTAGCCCATTATCTTTTACCGGCAAGTAAGTAACACGATAGCCTAAAACTTTCTCTGCATAGGCACATACATCCAGAATAGCCTTATGTTCTGTTTGACATGTTACTATGTGGCGCCTCTTAGTATTATCAGGAAGAACTGCTTTTATTACCTGATTAATAGCCTCAGTGGATCCGCTAGTAAAGACAACTTCTTCTGGATGCGATGCACCAACCAATGCAGCTACTTGCTTCCTTGCCTTAGCGATAGCTTGTTCTGCCAAAAAACCAAAACGATGTCTGCTACTTGAATTAGCATATATTTCATCAAAAAACGGTAGCATAGCATTCACTACTTCGCTCGGCACTTTCGTTGTTGAGTTATTATCAAGGTAAATAATCCTACGCTCATTCATATTTTTGGACTTTTGTTTTGTGTACTTTTAAAATAAACCAAACTTTCGTATCGTTGTTAACAAAAGTATTAAAACCTCAAACAATATGCATAAGCTATACACTTTACTCATATCCGGCTTGCTCTTTTGCTTGGCAAGCCACGCCCAAAATCCGGCGCCGGCGCCGGCACAGAGCCGGCCGGTAGTGATAGAAAACACTACTTTGCACCTGGGCACCGGGCAAGTCATGCAACATGCCTACCTGGCTTTTGAAGAAGGCAAAATTACGGCCATCAGCCAAGAACCCATCCGCATCGAAGGGGCAGAAGTCATCGACGGGCGTAACAAGCACGTGTATCCCGGCTTTATTTTACCCAACACAACGCTCGGCTTGCGTGAAATCGATGCGGTGCGTGCGACCTTGGACTTTGCCGAAACCGGGCAGTACAACCCCAATGTACGGGCGCTGATTGCCTACAATACCGATTCGGAGATTATCCCCACTGTGCGCCTCAACGGTGTGCTGATTGCACAAACGACGCCCCGCGGTGGGGTTATCTCGGGCACTTCGTCTATTATGATGCTCGACGGATGGACATGGGAAGAAGCCGTGCTGAAAGCCGACGACGGCATTCACCTCAACTGGGTGCCTATGTTCCGGCGCCGCGGCTGGCGGGGCCCCATTGAGCCCAACAAGGAACGCAACAAGCAGCTGCAATACATAGAAGACTTTTTTGCCGAAGCGGCCGCCTATGCACGCCAAAGTAAACCGGCAGAAGTCAATTTGAAATTTGAAGCCATGCGTGGCTTGTTTGATGGCAGCAAAACCCTGTATGTGCACGCCGACCGGGCACGCGAAATGGTGGAAGCCGTTCAGTTTGCAAAAAAAATGGGCATCCGCCGCGTGGTGTTGGTTGGAGGCACCGAAGCATGGCTCATTGCCGGTTTTCTGAAAGAGCACCAAGTGCCGGTATTGCTCAACCGGGTGCATGACCTCCCCCCCTATGAAGACAGTGACGTGGACCATTTCTATAAGCAAGCAGCGCTTTTGTTCCGCGCCGGTGTTTTGGTAGGCCTGCAGTATGCCGGCGATATGGAAGCCATGGGAAGCCGCAATTTGGGCTTTACGGCCGGTACGGCGGCGGCTTATGGCTTGGACCCCGAAGAAGCATTACAGTTGATTACCCTCAACAATGCCCGTATTTTGGGCATAGACAAGCAGACAGGCAGCCTCGAAGTGGGCAAAGATGCTACGTTGTTCATTTCCCGCGGCGATGCCCTCGACATGCGCAGCAATCAAATAGAACGTGCCTTTATTCAAGGTAGAGACATTACGCTTGAAAGCAAACAAACCCGTTTGTATCATATTTACAGCAAAAAATACGGTTTGGAAGAATAGAACAACTTCGCTTGTCTTTTTTGCATAAAGCGACTGCCGGCAAGCTGCCGTGAGCAGTCGCTTTTTCTGTTTTTCCTGAAAAAAGTCAAACTGCTGACCAAGTTTGTTTTTCAAAGAAAGTATCTTTCGTGCCAATGAAAATGCTTATTGTCATGCATAGCCACGAAACGAAAGACAAACTTGCTTTTTGGCAAAACAACAACTGGGAACCGGAACTGTTTATCTCCGGTGGGGCTATTTTTGTACTTATGCAGTTGAACGAATGGTTGCACAGATTCAGCACACTGCTTTTTGAACAAAGTGGCTTTTTTGAAAACATTCTCATCTTTCACTTTGTCATTACGGCTATTCAAGCCCTTATTTTTGGCTTTGGCTTACACTTGATTTGCCGTGGCTTTTGGGTGGCTATGGTAGGTCTAAGCATTGCCTTTCCGCAAGACATACGCCCCGAAAAGCTTCCCCAACAAGAGCCTTTTCGCAGCTTCATTCAGAAACACCTAAGCAGCAATCGCACTTTCATAGAGAAACTACACCACACGGCCGGGCTGGTGTTTGGCTTGTCGGTATTGTCGGCATGGGTCATCTTGAGCATATTCACGGTATTGCTGGCACTGGTGCCCCACACAGGCTTGCGTTATGCGCTGGGCGAATCGTGGTTTTTGCTGCTGCGCCTTGCCGCCGGCTTCTTGCTGTCTGCCGGTCTTCTGTATCTGCTCGATTTCATTACTTTCGGTTGGTTAAAAAAGCAGGCAGGCATTGCCCGGCTTTACTACCGGGTTTACCGCTTTTTTTCTTTGCTTTCTCTGGCTTTCTTTTATCGTACGGCTTACTACACCATTGCTACCAACATTAAGCGCTGGAAGTTTGACCTGTATTTGCTGGTGTTTGTCAGTATTGCCGTGCTCAGTACGGCTTACACTTATGGCGGCTTGATTCATTGGGGCAATCCGCTGCATTACCTTCACCTTCAGCAAAACAACGAGCAAATAGAAGCCCGCTTCTATGACAACTTGCGTCCCGAGGGGGCACTTATTGAACTGGCAAGCATTCCTTCCGATATAGTTGACAAGCCGGTGGTGCGCCTTTTCGTCGTACGCCAAGGGTACATAGAAAGACTGGCAGGCATTGACCCCAAACAAGCCAATATCTCTACCCTTGCGCGACATTACCGCGTTTCGCTCAATGGCAAAGCATGTGATGCTTTACAGTGGTTTTACTTTACCCACCCCCAAACCAAAGAGAAAGGCATAGCCACCTACATTCCACTTCATGCCCTTGCCCCCGGCTTGCATACGCTCGCCGTTCACTTGCCCCACCTGCCGAATCGCTTCCGGCAGGGCTACGTGCAGATTCCTTTCTACAAGAGCACTCCGGCTGAGGGGCAGCCAAAAGCTCAACACTGACAATAAACAGGCGGCTTGCCCGGCATTGCCACACCAACAACCTACCCCCTTTTGCTTTGCGCCAACAGCTCACGGGCACTCTGCAGTGCCGAAGGTGATGGCTGCTGTCCGCTAATCATCTGCGCGATTTCGTGCACTCGCTCCTCGGGGCTCAACAACTTCAAGCGGCTGAAGGTGCGGCTGCCTGCTTCGTCTTTATAGACGTAATAATGTGCATCGGCAAGGGCAGCAATCTGGTGCAGATGGGTAATGGCTATCAACTGATGTTGTTTGGACATGTCGGCCATCATGCGTGCTACCTTCATGGCGGTTTCGCCCGAAATGCCCGTGTCTATTTCATCCAAAATCAAGGTGGGCAAGGCTGTTTTTTGCGCCAGCAGATATTTGATGGCCAGCATCAAACGGGAAAACTCCCCGCCGGATGCCACCGCCTTCAGGGGCCCCGGTGCAATACCTTTATTGGCACTGAACAGCAGCTGCACTCTGTCTAAGCCCCCCTCATAAAGCACCTCACAGGGCTCTACCAGCACTTCTACGGTAGCATGCGGCATGGCCAGCTCCTGCAGAAGGTTTACCAACGCTTCTGCCAAGGGGGGGGCATGCTCCCGGCGGCGTGCCCGCAGGGTCAGCGCCATTTCCTGCAATTGCTTTTCTTGGCGCTTGATATCCTCTTCGAGCGCTTCCAGCTCCTCGCGCGATACCGATGCCTGCTCGATGCGCCGCGCCAGTTCCTCTTTGCGCTGCAACAGCTCTGCCTCGCTGTTTACTTTATGTTTTTTTTGCAGGGAATAAAGCAGGTCCAAACGCTCTTGAATACGCTGCACCTCACGCGGGTTGACTTCTACCTCTTCCACGGCGTCGGCTATGTCGCGGCTCAGCTCGCGCACCTCAATCAAGACGCTTTCGGCACGTTCGTGCAGCTCGCCAAAGTCTTCGGAATAAGAACGCAAGCGTTTGAGCGCTTCCACGGCTGTCAGCAGCACACTTTCAGCCCCGTATTCTTCATTTTCCAGGGCTTGCATGGCTTCGGCTGCCGCCTGCTGAATGGCTTCGGCATGCTCCAGCTTTTCCAAACGCTGCTCCAGCTGCTCCTGCTCCCCCTCTTCCAGCTGTGCCTTTTCCAGCTCCTGCCATAAAAAGCGTTCATAATCGAGTGCCTGCTCTTGTCGTTCTATTTGTTGCTTAAGCACTTCATAGCGCTGCAGTGTGGTGCGGTAATGGGCAAAACAGCGGCGATATTCATCCAACAGCGCCCCATTACCGGCAAACGTATCGAGCAAAGCAAGCTGGTAAGCCCCCTCGCCCAACAAAAGATGGTCATGCTGCGAGTGGATGTCTATCAAGCGGCGCCCCAAAGCCTTCAACACCTCTAAAGTTACGGGGGTGTCATTGACAAAAGCCCGCGACTTGCCGGCGGGGCTAATCTCGCGCCGCACAATGGTGAGCGCCTGATAGTCCAGGTCATGCTCTTCAAAAAGCGCCTCCAGCTGATAAGGTGCCAAATCGAAGGTAGCCTCTACAATGCACTTCTCTGCCTCATTCATCAAGGCTTTTTTGTCGGCACGCTCGCCCAAGAGCAAGCCAATAGCCCCCAACATGATGGACTTGCCGGCGCCCGTTTCGCCGGTAATGACGTTCAACCCACGATGCGGGCGCATCTCCAATTGCTCAATCAGGGCATAATTGCGTATAGACAAGTGAATAAGCATGAGCCAATGTTTTTGGATGTTTTTATGAAGCCGGCAGGTCGTACCATATTTCTTGCAATTGCCCCAGCTCAAAAGTCAGGCGCTTGCCTTTGCTGTCTATGCCTGAAAGCTCTTGTGCGTCGAGGCGATCCGCTTGTATGGTCCACACCCGTCCTTCGTTGTCAACAAGGTGCAGATGTGGCGTAGGCAGTTCTGCCCACCGCCGGGGCAAGTCTTCGGGCATTATATACGCCAAACGTTTAGGCATCGTTCAACGGTTTTGTATTTGTAAGCTGCCGGCGGCATTTTGTCCAAATGCTTGTTGAAACAAGGGTACCTTGGGCGGGTCCACACGCCGGAATATGTCCGTTACTTCTTTCTGCTGCTGCGCCGGTATTTTTTTCAAAATAGAAGCCAGCTCCTGCGCCTTGGTGTCGCTGAGTACTGCCAACAGCAAGGCGTTGGGTTTCAAACGGGCGGCTTCGCCCATGCTGCGCACCAGCTGCATGGCAGCCTCCACGGCGGCTTCGGGCTTTTCGGTGTAGTAGTCCAAGCCCTTGCGATGATACACATAATACGCTTGCAAGACGGGCTGCAGTTGCTGGCTCAACAGGTTTTCTGCCAGCCAATAGCGGTTGCGGACGTCACCACGCCGCCACCCCACATTGCCTGCGGTCTGTGCCAGATTCACCAAGTTGTTCATCTTTTGCACCCACTCATCGCCGCCCTCTTCGGCAAACGAATAGCCATCCATGGCCAGCACAAAATAGGCATAATAAGCCAGCATGGCAGTGAGGTCGTCGGTAAATACATTTTCGTTAAAAATCAGCTGTTGCCCTTTTTGAAAGCGGAAATTAAACTGACGGTCCACGTAAATAAGCAAAGGGGTTTCGTAATCGCTATTGTACACGGGGCGTAGTGCCCGAATCTGAGCGGTAGCTTGGTAGTTTCCGCTGTTCACGTCGCCTTGGATAAGCGTAATTTCCAGCGTACAGTCAATGCGCTCTTCGGGCAAATAGGCATCGGTACCCCAGCTGCGCTCGTTCATGAACACCGTGATTGCCTGCTCCATTTCGCGAAAAATGCTGCGCTCGGTGGTCTGTGCCGTCTGTATTTGCTTGTCGTTCACAATGACGCGGCAGTTCAGCTCCTGTGCAGAAGCTGCCGGCACGCTTACAAGCAACGCAATAATAATGATGAGTATTTTCTTTTGCATGAGACAAAGAGCATTTCTGCCAAGTGGTGAAGTTAAAAAACAAAGCCCGCTCTTGCAAGCGGGCTTCTTCACAGCTTTATTTTACCAGTTTTTTGTAACGGAAGCGTCGTATTTCATCGCCTAAGCGCTGACGGCGGTTTTCTTCGTATTCGCTGAAGTTGCCTTCGAACCAATAGACTTGGGCATCGCCCTCGAAGGCCAGTATGTGCGTACAGATGCGGTCAAGGAACCAGCGGTCGTGCGAAATCACCACGGCACAGCCGGCGAAGTTTTCCAAGGCTTCTTCGAGTGCCCGCAGGGTGTTCACATCCAGGTCGTTGGTGGGCTCGTCCAGCAACAAGAGGTTGGCTTCTTCTTTCAGCATCATAGCCAAGTGCACGCGGTTGCGCTCGCCCCCCGACAGGTTTTTGATTTTCTTCTCCTGGTCAGAGCCCGAGAAGTTGAAACGGCTCACATAAGCCCGCGCATTCACCTGGCGGTTGCCCAGCTGAATGAGTTCGTTGCCGCCGGAAATAGTTTCAAATACAGTTTTTTCCGGGTCAAGCACATCATGCTCTTGGTCCACATAAGCCATCTTCACGGTTTCGCCAATGGTGATGGTACCGGCATCGGGCTTTTCTTTGCCGGCAATCAGTTTGAAAAGGGTGGTTTTACCTACCCCGTTGGGACCAATCACGCCCACGATGCCACCGGGCGGCAAGGCAAAAGTCAGGTTTTCGAATAGCAGCTTGTCTTCAAAACCTTTGGTCACGTGGTCAAACTCCACCACTTTGTTGCCCAAACGGGGTCCGGGTGGTATATACAACTCCAAATGTGCTTCTTTCTGCTTGCTTTCTTCGCTCAATAGCTTTTCGTAAGCATTGATGCGGGCTTTGGCTTTGGCTTGGCGGGCTTTGGGCGTCATGCGAATCCATTCCAGCTCGCGCTGCAGGGTCTTCATGCGCTTCGATTCGTTTTTTTCTTCCTGTGCCAAGCGCTGCTGCTTCTGCTCAAGCCAGGATGAGTAGTTGCCCTTCCACGGAATGCCTTCGCCACGGTCCAGCTCCAGTATCCAGCCGGCTACGTTGTCAAGGAAATAACGGTCGTGTGTGACGGCAATAACGGTGCCTTTGTATTGTTGCAGGTGCTGCTCAAGCCAATGCACCGATTCGGCGTCCAGGTGGTTGGTAGGCTCATCCAGCAAAAGCACGTTGGGCTGCTGTAGCAACAAACGGCACAAAGCCACCCGGCGCTTTTCGCCCCCGGACAAATGCTCTATTTTGGCATCGGCAGGCGGCAGTTGCAGGGCATCCATGGCACGCTCCAGCTTGCTGTCCAAGTTCCACGCATCGAGCTGGTCCAGCTTTTCCTGCACTTCCCCTTGGCGTTCAATGAGGCGGGCCATCTCCTCATCGTCCATGGGCTCGGCAAACTTCATGTTGATTTCTTCAAACTCTTTGAGCAGGTTTACGACTTCCTGCACCCCTTCTTCCACTACTTCCCGCACCGTCTTGTTTTTGTCCAATTCCGGCTCTTGGGGCAGGTAGCCCACACTGTAGCCCGGTGACCACACCACCTCGCCTATGTAGTCTTTATCGACGCCCGCAATGATGCGCAAAAGCGTGGATTTACCCGAGCCGTTCAAACCAATGATGCCAATTTTGGCGCCGTAGAAGAAAGATAAATAGATGTCTTTTAACACATAGCGGTTGGGCGGATATACTTTACCCACCCCCGACATAGAGAAAATAATTTTTTCGTTGCTCATACAAGCCTCTTTGATTTGCTGTTGTTGTCAAATGTGCTGCAAGTTAGCAAATTTTGCGCTCATGCGCCCGGCTTCTGCCTCTTGCTCACACCCCTTGCATGCGGCATAAAAGCAGCCAAGTAAGATTTATTTTTTCAAAAAAAATTTAGAACTTAGCAAAAAAGTGGAAATTTGCAGCTTATTGCTGCCCAAAAGTGGCAAAAAAAGAACGGATTACCTTGATTCGTTTCCTTTTTCGCTTGACAGACCCGATAAACACTTTGAATATTGGCAACCCTTAAAAAGATGTACTACCATGAAGTATGATTTAGAAACCACTTACGGCTATGTAAAAGATGGCAAGGTGTATTTGAAAGGCTACCTTGACTACCCCGACCGTGAAATAGGCTTTGTAAAAGAAACCCCTGAAGCTGCCATTGAGTACTTCGAAAAGCGCTACCAATTAGCCGTAAACAAGGTGGAAGAGCTGAAAAAACAAATAGAAGAAGCCGAAAACAAAGGCTCTTACTTAATGAAGCTCTTGCACCTGCGCGAATATCTTTTGAAATTCAACGGTTTGGGCGACTTTCCCAGCCTGCTCAAGCAACTCGACGAGCTGGAGATTTACCTGCGTGAAATGATTGCCCAAAACCGCATCAAAAATCTTGAAATCAAGCGTGAAATACTGAAAGAGCTGGAAGATATTGCCCAACAACAAACCAACTGGAAGGCCAACAGCGAGCGCATTCAAGATTTAAAAATGCGCTGGATTCGTACCGGACCGGTGGATGAAATCTATGAAGAAGAGCTCGAAGAGCGCTTCACCACTGCACTCAAAACCTTCTTTGCCAACCGCAAAGAGTTCTTCCAAACCAAGCGGCAAGAGGAGAAAGAAAAAGTCGATCGCTATCGCCAGCTCATTCAAGAAGTCAACGACCTGAAATATTCCAACGACTTCGAAGCCGTGGCCGAGCGCATCAAAGAAATTCAAGCGCAATGGAAAGAGGTAGGCAAGGTGTCGCACAAGCGCATGGTCAAGCTGTGGAAGCGCTTCCAAAAGGTAAACAATGAGTTTTTCCACCGGTACAAGCAATATAAAGAGGGCGTGCCCGTAGAAAATATTCAGCCGCTCAACATGGATGAATACATACGGGTAAGACAAGCCGAATTTTGCAAAGAGATGGAAGCTTTGGTGGGCATCAATACGGATGAGTCTATCCAACGTGCCAAGTTTCTGCTGTCGGAATGGAAAAAGCTCACCCAAGACCCGCGCCTGCTCGACAAAGCTTTGGCACGGCGTTTCCGTCTCATCAGCGACCGTGTGTTTGAAGAAAGTTATTTGATGCGTGTGGTACGCCGCAAATATCCGGACTTTGACTTCAAACCCGAAGAGGACCAATTAAAAATCAAAATCAGCTTTTTGCGCGAAACCATTCGCCGCGATGAGCAGGAAATAGCGGAAGCCGAACGCGACCTGGAAAAAGTACGCGCCTATAAGCCCAATTTCAACCCGCGCACACAACAACGCAAAGTGATGGTTAAGCAAGTGATGCTCAGAGAATTTGAAGAGCGCCTGCGTGTGGTGCTGGGCGAAGAAGAAAACGATAATTTCAAGTTCTTTTAAGCTTCGAAAAAAAAGCACTGCTTTTTGAAACCTTTTTTTGTAAAAATCGATTACAATTGCGATAATCGATTAGGGATAACTTAAAATTGTGTAGCGTATGTACTGGACACTCGAACTGGCATCTTATCTGGAAGATGCACCTTGGCCTGCTACCAAAGAAGAGCTGATTGACTATGCTCTGCGTTCAGGTGCACCGATGGAAGTGGTAGAAAACTTGCAGGAACTCGAAGACGACGGCCAACCCTACGAAAGCATCGAAGAGATTTGGCCCGACTACCCCACCAAAGAAGATTTCTTCTTTAACGAAGACGAATTCTAACAATCATTAAAAATCAAGCAAAAATAAAAAGAGCTGCTCAAAGGCAGCTCTTTTTATTTTGACAGCAAAGCCGAAGCAATCAGCAAGTCTTCGGCAGTAGTGATTTTTAAATTCCGGTAGTCCCCCTCTACCAAACATAAGCGATGCCCCGCTGCCTCCATTACCGAAGCATCATCGGTGAAGCGTTCCATGTCTCCGGCAAGCCATGCTTGGCGGTAGGCTTCCAGCAGGTCTTGCAGGCGAAACACCTGTGGCGTTTGTACCAAACGGAAACAGCTGCGGTCAAGTGCGCGGTGTGTGCCTGTGGGCGTCACTTCCCGGATAGAGTCCTTCAAAGGCACCGCAGGAATGGCACTGCCATGATTTGCCGCCATGGTAAAAGCACGCTCAAGCAAAGCCGTATCCACCAAAGGGCGGGCGCCGTCGTGCACCCCCACCAATGTGCTTTTTTCTGAGGCACCCAAGCGCTGCGCCAACGCCTGCAAGCCGTTCCAAACCGAATGGCAACGCGTGGCACCACCCGGCACACATACAAAGGGCATTTCCGGCTCTATCTTTTGCCACTCGGCTTGCCAATAGTCAATATACTGCTCCGGCAGCACCACCACCAAGGGCATCCGTGCATCAAACTGCAAAAAAGCCCGGATGGTATGCCACAAAACGGGCTTGCCTTGCAAAGGCAGAAATTGCTTGGGCATGTTTGCCCGCATCCGGCTACCGGAACCGCCGGCTACAATAACAGCTGCAAAAGAGGTCGTACTCATTCGTTTAGTCGAAATGGCGTTTGGGGAATCCATCCATACCGAGTGCCCGGATACGAGGCAACAGCAACAGGGCTTCTTCACGTGTAGGATATGCCCCCACGATGACACGGTAAATGCGTCCACCGGACCATCCCACTTGAATATACACTTCTTCCAGCCCGCCTTCCTTTATGAGCGTACGGCACTGGTCTATGGCATTTTCCACATCGCGATACGAGCCCACCTGAAGTCCTACACCTTTGGGGAAGCGCTCTGTGCCCCACATGCTGTAAGTGTGGCCGGTCTTGAATTTTTGTGCTACCGGCGCGCTCTCTTCTGCCCCCACCGGCACGGCCGGCACCTCGCTGTCTGTGGGTTCAGGCGCTGCCACCTCTTCTACCAGCACTTTGGCGGTACCGGTGCGCACCATATCCAACTGAATGGCTGCCGCCTTGGTAAGGTCTATGATACGCCCGTGTGCATAAGGGCCCCGGTCATTGATACGCACCACCACACTTTTGCCGTTGGCTAAGTTGGTTACCTTTACATAGGTGCCAAAGGGCAAGGTGCGATGCGCAGCCGTCATACGGGAATTGTCAAAAATTTCTCCGCTGGCCGTTTTTCGCCCGTTGAATTTATCGGCATAATACGAGGCCATGCCTTTGGCTTTGTAGGTGCGCTGTGCGTGCAGCGGAATGACTGAAAAACAAATCATTACCCCCCACAACACACACACCCAATAAGAGCTTTTCATACACTTCATTCTCTTAACTTGCTTGATTCACTTCTTCAAAAATACACAAAACACACAAATGAGTGCCTGTTTTTTTAAAATACGAAGAATGAAGCCATTACACAATTGGGCTAAATGCAAAAAAAATAATTCATTATTTTACTTGTGACTTAAGGAAAAAACTTTATATATTTACAACCGATGTTTAACCAAACTGTCAGATTTGTGGAAGAGAAAAGAGTGAACAACGGACAAAAGGAAGAGCTCTTCTCCAAGCGCGTGCGCGCCGGTAAAAGAACCTACTTCATTGATGTAAGAGCTACTCGCGGTGATGATTTTTACCTGACAATCACTGAGAGCAAGAAGCGTTTCCGCAACGGAAACTACGTGTACGAAAAGCACAAAATTTTCCTCTACAAAGAGGACTTCGCCAAATTCACCGAAGCATTGCAGGAAGCCATCGACCACATCAAGAATGAGTTGATGCCGGATGTGGACTTCTCACAGTTCGAGAAAACAAGCGAAGAGCTGACAGAAAGCTTTCTCAACGATGGCTTGGATTCGCTCGATACCGAGTTTTCTACCGAAGACAGCGACTTAAAGTGGGACTAAGCGCCCGGGCGCATAGTTCATTCACGATTTTATGATGCGGGCAGTTCTTTTAACCAAAAGGGCTGCCTTTTCGTTTATTGTTTCATTATCTTTTGCCCACGGTCAACGGCTTCAATTTCTTTTTTCCATGCAGCAGAAAAAACAAACGCGCATTATTGCTCTGGTTCGTTTTATTGACTTTCAAAAGCCTATCAACCGTATTTTGGTGCAAGGTGCCCTGCTGTTGACAGGCTTATGGCTTTTTACTTACTACTTCGGCAATATTGCTTCTTATCTCATCATTTCGCTGATACTGTCGGCCATCTTGGGCCCCATTGTCAATTTTCTGCATGACCTTCAGTTTTTCGGCATTCGCATGCCCCGGGTGCTGGCAGTCATGCTAAGCTTTCTTATATTTTTCGGCTTTCTCATTACTTTTTTGGTGCTGTTTGCACCTTTGGTTTATGACCAAATACAACTCATTAAAAGCATACAGTTCGACGAGCTGCTCAAGCGGGGGCAGATACCGCTTCTCAGAATCGAGCGTTTTTTGAATGACAGCTTCGACATGCAAATCGCCGAAGGGCAACTGCTGCAAGAAATACAGCGGTCACTTTTGCGCCTGCTCGACTCGGTGCGCTTTGGTGACCTGTTCAATACCTTGCTCAGCTTCGCCGGACAGTTTTTTATCGGCACCTTGGCCGTTTTCTTTATTACCTTCTTTTTTCTTTATGAAAAGAATTTCATTCACAACCTGCTCACCGGCATGATTCCCAACCGCTATTTTGAAGTGGGTATCAGCACCATTGACAAAATCGAGCGTTTGCTGTCCAATTACCTGTTGGGCATTCTGCTGCAAATGGTGGCTATCTTCACCATCGTATCTACCGGTTTGAGCCTGCTGAATATCCCCTATGCCATCACCATCGGGGTATTTGCCGCAGTGGCCAACCTCATTCCTTATTTGGGTCCTGTGCTGGGCGGTAGCTTCGGCTTGATTGTGGGCATCTCTTCCATAGCCCTGCACGCCGAATTGAGTACCCAAGCCGTTTCTTTCCTGGCACTGAAAATACTGATTGTCTTTGCCATCACACAACTTACTGACAATGTCGTGCTGCAGCCGGTCATTTTTTCGCGTAGCGTGAAAGCCCACCCGCTGGCCATCTTCATTGCCATATTTTTTGGTGCCAACATAGCCGGCGGCATCGGTATGATATTCGCCATTCCGGTTTATACCATTTTTAAGGTTATCATATCCGAGCTGCAAAGGGGCATTAAAGAATATCAAGTATTCAAAAAAGAGAGAGAGGTTATATTGAAAGACAACAGGGATTTACTGCAACGGCTCCCCTAAGGGCGAAAGTTACGCACGCCTTCTTTTTGTCATGCAAAAGATTGCATAAGTCGTTAAAAAATCAGATATTTGCGCTTCGTATTTTGCCCGCGAAGGGTAATAGCGCTTTGAGACTTAGAGAAAATAGCCTAAGTTTGTAAAAAATTTCAAAACAGGAACGTTTCAAAACCATGGCTGACCCAAACTTTGTCAAACTGTTCTCAGGCACCAGCTCCCGCTATCTTGCCGAAAAGATAGCCGAAGCGTATGGTAAGCCCTTGGGCGCTATTACCATTCAGCGATTCAGCGACGGCGAAATATCGCCTTATTACAACGAGTCTATCCGCGGCTGTGATGTATTCCTCATTCAGTCCACCTTCCCGCCGGCAGACAACCTCATGGAACTGCTGCTGATGATTGATGCAGCCCGCCGGGCATCGGCAAAATACGTAACCGTCGTAATGCCTTACTTTGGCTATGCACGCCAGGACCGCAAAGACAAACCACGCGTGGCCATTGCTGCCAAGCTGGTAGCCAATTTGTTGTCGGCGGCCGGCGCTGATCGTCTAATGACCTGCGACCTGCATGCCGGGCAGATTCAAGGCTTTTTCGATTTTCCGGTTGACCATCTGGACGGGTCTGCCATCTTTGCCCCCTATCTTGAAAAGCTCAACTTGGATAATCTTGTATTTGCAGCGCCGGATGTGGGGGGTGTGGGACGTGCCCGTGCCTTTGCCAAGATGTTTGAAGCCGATATGGTTGTTTGCGACAAGCACCGCAAGCGTGCCAACGAAGTAGCCGGCATGCAAGTAATTGGCGATGTAAAAGATGCCAATGTGGTCATTATAGATGACATTGTGGATACAGCCGGCACCATTTGCCGGGCTGCTGCTGTCCTTAAAGAAAAAGGGGCGCGTAGCGTGCGTGCCATCTGTACGCACCCGGTCTTGTCGGGCAATGCCTATGACAACATCAACAATTCGGTGTTGGAAGAGCTGGTGGTGTCCGATACCATTCCTTTGCGCCAGCAATCACCGAAAATAAAGGTGTTGAGTGTGGCTGACTTGTTTGCTACTGCCATCAAGAAAGTGCACGATTACGAATCCATCAGTTCGTTATTTATCTCAACTCATAAATAAACGTTTAAAACGAAATAAAGAAGGATTACCTAAACAAAAGAAAACAATGAGAACTGTAGAAATTGTAGGGTATAAGCGCAACGAGCTGGGAACTGCCGCAGCCAAAAAACTTCGCGTAGAAGGATATGTTCCTTGTGTGTTGTACGGTGGCGAAGAAGTCGTACACTTCTATGCTCCCATGTCTTTGTTTAAAGACCTGGTGTACACCCCCGAAGCAGCTTTCGTGAAGCTGAACATCGAGGGCGATGAGTACGATGCCATCCTGCAGGAAGCTCAATTCCATCCGGTAGCTGACTACATCACCCATGCCGACTTCTTGTTGCTGCAAGAAGACAAGCCCGTGAAGATGGAAATCCCTGTGAAGGTAGTAGGTTCTTCCATCGGTGTGCAAAAAGGTGGAAAAGCCGAAATCAAGCTGCGCAAGCTGAAAGTAAAAGCTTTGCCGAAAAACATGCCTCAATATGTAGAGGTGGACATCTCACACCTGGACTTGGGTAAATCAGTAAAAGTAAAAGACTTGAACCCCGAGAACTATACCATCTTGAACAGCCCTCAAAACCCCATCGTTTCGATCGCCATTCCTCGTGCTTTGCGTTCGAAACAAGCACAAGAAGCAGCTGCCGGCAAATAAGCAGTGCTTGCATAAAGCTGAAACCAAGCAAGAAGGCTACCTGCCGGGTAGCCTTCTTTGTTTTATGTTGTTCCAATAGACCGGTTTGCCGCTACTCTATGACAGGATAACGCTTAAAAGGTTTTTGGCGGTCAAACAGATAGCGATACGTAATGTGTGTTTTGTAGAGGCGCCCCCCTACATCTTCGGCTACGCGCATCATCTTAGGATTAAAATCACCTATCCAGTTCATTTCCATCTCTTTATAGCGATAGCCGGGCTTATGCGCCATGGTTGAATAATAATAAACAATGGCAGACTCCACGCCTTTCCCCTGATGTTCGGGCACCACGCCAAATACCACTCCAAACAATTTTTTCACTCCCACCACGCGGCGATACCATAAAAACTTCAGCTTTCCCCACCAATTCAATTGCCCATTCAGATGCTTGACAATTTGGTTCATTTCAGGCAACATAATGAAAAAGGCAACGGGCTCACCATCATAATACGCATACAAAATAATTTCAGGATCCAAAATAGGCTTCAGCTTTTTCATGATGGTCAATGCCTGTTCGGTAGTCATAGGCTCTACACCACTGTGTTTTACCCATGCTTTGTTGTAAATGGTGCGAAAATCTTCGGCATACTTTTCCAATTTAGACAGGCGCATGTGGTCAAAGGTGTAGCGCGGGTCGTCGTATATCTTTTTTGCTTTTTCGTGCACCTTTGGCTTTAGCGGGTCGGGAATCCAGCGATAATAAGTGTATTGTTTAAAATAGGTTTGAAAGCCGTAATTTTCGAAAAGGGTGCGGTAGTAAGGGTAGTTATAAGGCATGCAATAATTAGGCTCGGTAAAACCATCGACCAAGCATCCCCACCAACGGTCGCGCGTACCGAAATTAATGGGACCATCCATGGCTTCCATGCCGCGAGCCTGCAACCAGGCTTTACAGGTATCGAAAAGCAGGTTGGCTGCCGCCTGGTCGTTGATGCAATGAAAAAAGCCCATGCCACCGGTAGGCTGCTCGTTGTCTTTCATCGCCAGTTTTTCATTGTAAAAAGCCGCCACACATCCGATGGTTTGCCCCTGCGCATCTTGTAAAATCCAACGGCAGGCATCCCCCCCGCGGAACAACTTGTTTTTGGTGGGGTCAAAAACTTCTTCAATGTCCTTGTCCAGCGGTCGAATATAAGCCGGATCGTTTTTGTAAAGGCGCACCGGAAACTCTAAAAACTCCTTACGCAGCGCCTTGTTGTTCACTTCCACAACTTTCATAAGACTCTCAAAAGACAGGTTTTATTTTTAAATTTGGGCAAAGCTATGAAATTGAACTTTCAGAATAAAATGCTGCACAAAGCTTTTAGCTTCCCCCTTTGGTTGACCATCTGTTGCTGCTTATGGATAAGCGCCTGCAGCAGTAGCCGCATCACCCACAGCACCGACCGGGCACCGGCGGTCGATTTCAGCCAATACCAATCTTTTGTCGTGGTGGATTATTACCGCTTTCGCAACGACAAATACCCGGTAGTAAACAGCGAGCTCAGCCGCCAACGTATGGCACGGCTCATCACAGAGGCGTTGGAAGGAAAGGGTTTATTGCCGGCTTCCGAAGCGGCAGCAGCGCAACTGCACGTAAAATTCCGCATGGACCTGCAAACCCAGCAAGAGTTTCAACAGAGTTTCAACAACAACTGGGGCTGGACAGGCTGGCGCTCCTACCCTTTCTATCCGGCTACCGTGAACACCTACCAGCGGCAATATGAGGAACTCACGCTTGTTGTGGATATTGTAGATGCCCAAAGTGGGCGCCTGCTATGGCAAGGATGGGCGTTTGCAGAGATAGATAAAAAACGAAAAAAGCTGCCCGCACTTCAGGCAGCCATTGTAGCACGCCTTTTTGCAGAATATCCCTATCCTGCTGCAAAGAAATAAGCAAGCAGTGGTTTTTGTTTGTTTATTTCAACAGCCCTTCGGCGAGCATACGCTCTACTTTCTGCACGTCTTCGGGGGTTTCCACACACACGCTGTCGTAGCTTGTCATTGCCGTGCGGATACGGTATCCGTGCTCCAACCAGCGCAATTGCTCAAGCGACTCGGCGCGCTCCAGCATCGAAGGCGACAAGCCACATACCGCTTTCAAAATATCGGCACGATACAGATATAAGCCCACGTGCTTATAGAAGGTGTAGTGTTTCCATGCTTCTTCGAGCGGCATATCGCGCACAAAAGGCACCGGATAGCGGCTAAAATACAAAGCCTCGCCCCGGGTGTTGAGCACCACTTTTACCTCGCCCGTGTCGGTGAGCTCATCCAGGCGCTCTACCTGCTTGATGAGCGTGGCAATTTCCAAGCGGTGTGCTTCATCAATCAGCGCAATCAAGGCTTCAATCTGTCCGGGCACAATAAAAGGCTCGTCGCCCTGTATGTTCAACACATAGTCGTAATGCGCACCGCTTTTTTGTAGCGCTTCAAAGCAGCGGTCGGTGCCACTTGGGTGCGCAGGGTCGGTCATAACCACACGCGCCCCCAACGCCTGCACGTGCCCGGCCACACGTTCGTCGTCGGTAGCTACCAATATATCTGCCAAACCTTGTGCTTGTTTTACACGCTCATAGACACGCGCTATCATGCTTTTCCCTGCAATAGGGTGCAACACCTTGCCGGGAAAGCGAGTCGAAGCATAGCGCGCAGGTATTACTGCCAATACTTTTGTTGCCATATGGTGGATGTGCGTTTTGTTCAAAAAGCAAAATAAGAAAGGCAGACACCGCCTGTGGTGTCCGCCCTCGGTCTATTTTCAAAATTTCATTACTTAGAAGCAGCTTCCACTACGGGTGCCCCACTCATGATTTCGTCGTTGGCAAACTCTTCGTACTTCGCAAAGTTCTGTATAAAGAGCTGAGCCAGCTTTTGTGCTTGCGCGTCATAGGCTTCTTTGTCGCTCCATGTGTCGCGCGGGTTCAGCACTTCGGCAGGCACACCGGGGCAGCTTTGCGGCACAGCCACGCCAAACACAGGATGTGTTTTGTACTCTACGTTCTCCAGCTTGCCTTCGAGCGCCGCACTCAACATAGCACGGGTATAAGCCAGCTTCATGCGCGAGCCCACGCCGTAAGGTCCGCCGGTCCAGCCGGTATTCACCAACCAAACGTTTACTTGGTGCTTACGCATGTTTTCGCCCAGCAGTTCAGCATATTTGGTGGGGTGCAAAGGCAAGAAGGCAGCTCCAAAGCAAGCCGAGAAGGTAGCTTGAGGCTCGGTAATGCCTACTTCGGTGCCGGCTACCTTGGCAGTGTATCCCGAAATGAAGTGATACATCGCCTGACCGGGGGTGAGCTTCGAGATAGGCGGCAATACGCCGAAAGCATCGGCCGTCAGGAAGAATATGTTTTTGGGATGCCCGCCAATAGAGGGTTCCAATGCGTTTTCTATGTGGTAAATAGGATAAGCCGTACGGGTGTTTTCCGTTACCGACTTGTTGGTATAGTCGGGTGTGCGGGTGCCCTCAAAACAACGGACATTTTCAAGAATAGCACCAAACTTGATGGCATCCCAGATTTGAGGCTCACTCTCGCGGGTAATGTTGATCACCTTGGCATAGCAGCCACCTTCAAAGTTAAAGACGCCATCGGGCGCCCATCCGTGCTCGTCGTCACCAATGAGCTTGCGATTGGGGTCAGCCGAAAGGGTGGTTTTTCCTGTGCCCGACAGCCCAAAGAACACAGCCGTATCGCCTGCTTCGCCCATGTTGGCAGAGCAGTGCATAGACAAAATGCCGCGTTCGTGCGGCAACATGTAGTTCAATACCGAGAATATTCCTTTTTTCATTTCACCAGCATAACCTGTGCCCCCAATCAAGATCATGCGTTTGCTGAGGTTCAGGATGGCAAAGTTTTTTTGACGGGTGCCATCCACAGCCGGGTCTGCTTCAAATTCGGGAATGCAGATAATGGTGAAATTAGGCTCGAACTGCGCCAGCTCTTCACGGTTGGGGCGCAAGAACATATTGTAACAAAACAGGTTTTGCCATGCTTTGGTATTAATGACACGCAAGTTCAAACGGTAGTCGGCATGTGCCCCGGCATAGGCATCACGCACATAAATAGTTTTATCCTTCAAATAGTCGAGCATCTTGCGATGCAGGGCATCGAATTGCTCGGGTGAGAAAGGTATATTGATATCCCCCCACCAAACGGTACTTTCGGTGAGTTCGTCTTTTACGATAAATCGGTCTTTGGGCGAGCGTCCGGTAAACTGACCGGTATCGCACATGATGGCTCCGTTGTCGGCAAGTAGCCCCTCGCCATTGGCTAAGGCATGTTCTACAAGCTCTGCGGGACACAAGTTCCAGTACGCCTTGGCAGCCGTTATGTTCATGTCTGCCAAGCTGCGTTTTTCAGACTTCAATCCGAACTCTTGCATTTTTTATAAAAATTAAAAGGTTCAAAATAGACGAAAAGTCACGAAGGACGGGGCAAAGTTACGCATTTGTTTTCAAAAGATTAAATGATAAACATCAAAGCGCTGCCCTAAGGGCAACGCTTTGAGCTACATACGGTAGGCGGTCTGTCTTTTGGGCGCTTTCTTTTTAAAGAGCCGCTTGGTGGCATAGCCGCTCCATGCTGCCATAAAAGCCACTATGCCCCCCAACAAAGCCGATACCAAAAAAAGCCACTCACCGATTTGGGGCATGCCCAGCATGGCCGCAATACGGCGCGAGAGCAGTTGGTCGTTTTGCAGGTCGGCAAAGAAAGCCCGGATTGCCCAAATAAAAAAAACCGCCAGAAAAGCAGAAAAAGTAGTTCCCCAAAAGCGCTTGCCAAACAAGGCAGCCACCACAAAGCAGACCACTGCCATGCTCCACCAGGGGAAAAATATTTGCACCAAGATGCTAAGTATTAAAATCAGAATAAAGACCATAATAAGCAGTGCTTTTAGTTGATTATTTAGATTTTGCCCATTGAATGCCCGGCCCAATTACAAAGCTTATACAACATGCGGGCGCCCACATTGGCGTCCCACTCATCTTCGAAGCTGCCCCCTACTTCCACCAAATCGAAACCTATGATTTTACGCCCCGAGCGTACCACTTGTTTAATCAAATACAAAGCTTCAAAGAACTCCAGCCCGCCGGCTACGGGGGTACCGGTCATGGGGCACAGCTTGGGGTCCAGTCCGTCAATATCAAAGCTAATATATACATTTTCAGGCAGTTGTTCCACGATGGCTTGGCAGTAGTCTTTCCAGCTCTTGCCTTCGTAAATGCCTTCTTTTATTTGCTGGTCGAAGAAGGTGACGATGCGCTCCGGCTGCGAACGAATCAAATCCCATTCTGCTTCGCAGTAGTCCCGTATGCCTACCTGTACCAGCTTGGTCACTTCGGGGAAGTCCTGAAGCACATTGTACATGATGGAAGCATGAGAATAACGAAAGCCCTCATACGCTTCACGCAAATCGGCATGAGCGTCTATTTGCAAAATGCCAATGTCGTCGTAGCGCTCGGCAAGGGCACGTATCAGGCCATAAGGGGTGCTGTGGTCACCGCCCAATACTGCCACTATTTTGTCTTCATCGAGCCAGTCGGAAGCCGTTTCATACACCCACAAGTTCATCTTTTCGCACTCTTGATTGACCACCGACGGTATTTCGTGCATGTAAGGGGCGCCCTCCCAGTCGGCAGGCTTGCCTTGTTCGAGCCAATGTATGTAATCTTCGGTTTCCTCGCGCAAGGTGGCACTCATCTCTGCCAGATGCTCCGGCAAGTCGAGCATGGCGATGCCCATCTTCCAGGCATCGGGAATATCCGGGTCGTAGAGGTCCACTTGCGCCGAGGCATACAATATGTTTTCGGGGGCGTCGGAAGTACCGGTACCATAAGACACCGTCACTTCCCAAGGCACGGGCACAATCACCACTTCGGCATGCTCGGGCTCATAGGGCAAGCCAAACAAGCGCCCTACCTGCCCCACATCATTGGGGTCTATGCTCTTGATAATTTCTTCTTTTGAACGCTTTGCCATATTGCTGCTTTTTTAAAAAGGCTTACTGTATTGAGTCTGCAATGTTACGCATTTTTCAAGACAAGACCGGTAGCTTCTCTATCGCTTCTTGCACTTTGCGATACACCGCTTCCAAATCTATGCTTTCCGGGTCGTTTTGTTGACGGCAGATGTCCAACAAGATTTTATTTTGCAGCTCCCCTCTTTGCTTCGCCACAGAATAGGGAATTTCCGGATGAAAGGTTACCAAAGCATATTTTGAGAAGTAATCCGGATAGTGTTGCTCCAGGCGGTATTCCAGCTTGCGCATGCGCTGAAAGTCTTCATCATTCACCCGGTCGCGCATTTCATAGAAGTTATCTATGGCCAGGTCGGCAATGGCATCGGTATCTTTTTTTCTGCTTGCCTGGTAGGCATCAAAAGCCTTTTGCCAATCGCCCCGGCAGGCATCCAGGTGCTCTTCCAAACGCAGGCAGTCTTCAAAAGCGGCATTCATGCCTTGCCCGTAAAAAGGCACAATGGCGTGGGCGGCGTCGCCAATCAACAACACCTTGCCTTTGTATGCCCAAGGGTAGCAGCGCACCGTTCCCAAAACACCCACCGGATTGCGGAAATACTCTTCGGTAAGCCGGGGCATCAAGGGGGGCACATCCGGGAAGCAGGTATCAAAGAAAGCGCGCACTTTTTCGGCTGTGTTCAGCTGTTCGAAGCTATAGCCCGGGCCCTCTTTAGGCAAAAAAAGTGTGCAAGTAAAGGTGGCGTCCAAGTTGGGCAACGCAATGAACATAAAAGTCTCACGCGGCCATATGTGCAAAGCATGTTTTTCTATCAAGAAAGCGCCATCTTTGCCGGCCGGCAGGGTCAGTTCTTTGTAGCCGTAATCTAAAAAATCCACCTCTTCCTGCAGCAAACCGGCACTCTTCAGGGCGCGGCGCACCACCGAGCCGGCACCGTCGGCAGCAAAAAGCACATCGCCTTCTATGCGTTGGCGTTGTCCATTTGCTTCTACTTCCACAGCCGGGTATTCCCAGTCCACGCCCACACAAGCAGTGCCAAAATGTATGTTTACATTCGGATATGCCTCGGCATGGTTTACTAAAGCCACGTTCAACTCCAGGCGGGAAATAGAGTTGATATATTCGTGGGGCTTGGTGCTGTAGGGCAGCAGCAGGGTGTGCCCCTCCGTGTCGTGAATCATGCGCCCACGCATGGGAATCATCAAAGGGAACACGGCATCTTGCAATCCCAAACGCTCCAGAGCGCGCAAGCCGCGGTGCGAGAGCGCCAAGTTGATAGACCGCCCTTCTTCCATTCCGTACAGACGGGGGTCACGGCGCTTCTCAAATACTTCTACTTCATAACCACGTCGTGCCATGAAAGAGGCGAGCAAAGAACCTACCAAACCGGCACCTACAATGAGCACTTTAGGCATACTACTTTTCGTTTTCTTCGTACATGAAATCGCACATAAATGAAGGGGGTAATTTAAGAAGATTGCCTGTAATTGACCGATGACTTTTCTTCTTTTGCCGGCTTATTTTTTTGTTTATACTCCCAAAAAGGCTGCGGGTCTAAATTCAACCAGGCAAAAGCATTTTCGCCCAAGAGTTTGCGTTTTTGAGCTTCGGTTAACCCTTCGGTTTGCTCTATGAGGCGCCCGGGTGTCAGCTCGCCCAAGGGGAAAGGGTAGTCGGTGCCCAAGGCCACCTTGTCTTCGCCAAACAACTGCACAATAAAACGCAGGGCTTCGGGCGAGTGCACCAGTGAATCCACCCAAAAGCGCCCAAGATACTCTTTCGGATGCACGTTGTTGTCTATGGCGCAGAGGTCGGGGCGCACTTCAAAGCCATGGGCAATGCGCCCAAAAGTAATGGGAAACGAACCGCCACCATGGGCAAAAGCTACCCGCAAGCGCGGCAGGCGCTCAAACACCCCGCCGAAAATCATGGAACAAATAGCCAAAGAGGTTTCGGCAGGCATGCCCACCAACCAAGGCAACCAATATTTGGGCATACGCTCTTTGCCCATCATGTCCCAAGGGTGTATAAAGATGGCTGCGCCCAGCTCTTCGGCTGCCTGAAAGAAAGGGAAGAGCTCCTCGTCCGACAAGTTCCAATCATTGACATGCGTGCCTATCTCTACGCCTGCCAAGCCCAAATCCACCACACAACGCTCCAGCTCTTTGATGGCCAACGAGGGGGCTTGTAAAGGCACCGTGCCCAAACCGATGAAGCGGCGCGGATAGCGTGCCACCACCTCGGCTATGTGGTCGTTCAAGTATTGACTGACGGCAAGCGCATCCAAAGGCTTCGCCCAGTAACTAAACATCACGGGGATAGTAGAAAGCACCTGCACATCTACGCCGAAGTCGTCGCACTCGCGTAAACGTGTCTCGGGGCTCCAACAGTTGTCTTGAATCTCGCGGAAAAACTTACCGTCAATCAACATGCGGGCGCGGCAATTCTTATGATGGTCCAACGACACAAAGCCACCATAGCCGAATTTCTCTTTAAAAGAAGGCAGCTTCTCGGGGATAATGTGTGTATGTATATCGACACGAAGACACATGAGCAGAAAAATTGAGTTGTTTGAATCAATGAAAAGATAGGACGTTTGCAAGTATTTTACAAGCCGGCGCCCCACTCCTTTTCCGGGAAAACTTGCATACAAGGAATTTCTTGCTTATCATTGCGGCAACGATGCTTACGAGAAACCGCATATATTCCCTCCTCACCGGATTTTCTCTGCAATCCGCCCACCGGACTGCATGGCATCATCATGCCTTCCATCATGGCTCTCTGTCCTAAGAGAGCCAAAGCAGCAACATATTACCCCATTCCTTTTGGGGCATGTTCAAAAAAACATGCCGGCATGGTGTTTTAAAACAAACGCCCCATCAAGCAGTTATATTTTCCTTTTTCCATTCGTCTAAAAAAACACAGTTATATGTTGCGCATAGCATTACAAAAATCCGGAAGGCTAAGCGAAGCGTCGCTCAAGCTCATAAAAGAATGCGGCATTAGCTTCACCAACGGCACAGGCAAGCTGAAAACCATTGCCGACAACTTCCCCGCCGAGTTTCTTTTCCTACGCGACGACGACATTCCGCGTTATGTGGCCGACGGCGTGGCCGACATAGGCATAGTAGGTGAAAACGTAGTGGTAGAAGACCGTTCCGAAGTAGTCATCACCAAAGCGCTGGGCTTTTCGAAATGCCGCCTGTCCATCGCCATACCGCGCAGCGAAATGTATGAAGGCATCGAAAGCCTGCAAGGCAAACACATTGCCACCTCTTATCCCAACATTCTGCGCGACTTCCTGAACAAAAACGGCATCGATGCCACCATTCATGAAATCAGCGGCTCGGTAGAAATAGCCCCAAGCATCGGCTTGGCCGATGCCGTCTGCGACATCGTCAGCACGGGCAGCACCCTCATGAGCAACGGGCTGAAAGAAGTGGAAGTCATTTTCCGCTCTCAAGCCGTCTTGATTCAAACGCCCGTATTGAATGAAGAGAAGCAGGCTATACTGCAAAAGCTGCTGTTTCGTATTGAAGCCGTGCAAAACGCACGCAACAACAAATACATTCTTTTGAATGCCCCCAAAGAAGCCATTCCCGCCATCATCGACATACTGCCGGGCATGAAAAGCCCCACGGTCCTGCCTTTGGCAATGGAAGGCTGGTATTCGCTTCATTCGGTCATTCAAGAAGACCAATTCTGGGAAATCATCGAGCAGCTCAAAGCGGCCGGTGCCGAAGGTATATTAGTGGTTCCTATCGAAAAAATGATTTACTGATGAAAGTATTTATTGAACCTGCACCCGACCAATGGGCAGAGCTGTTGGCGCGCCCCGTGTTGCAAACGCAAGACCTGCGCGCACGCATTGCCCCCATCATCGAAGCAGTGCGCCAAGAAGGCGACGCTGCCCTGCTGCACTTCAACCGCCGGTTTGACGGCTACGAAGGGGCTTTGCAAGTCCCCGTGCATGCCATCGAAGAGGCCCCCAAACAAATAGACGCCTCTTTGTGGCAAGCCCTGCAGCAAGCCTATGCCAACATACGGGCATTTCACGAAGCGCAAAAAGAAGAACCCAAAATAATAGAAACCATGCCCGGTGTGCGCTGCTGGCGGCGCAGCGTGGGCATCGAACGAGTGGGCATCTATGTGCCCGGTGGCACGGCGCCCCTCTTTTCCACGGTGCTGATGCTGGGCGTGCCGGCTCAAATTGCCGGCTGTAGCGAAGTGGTGCTGTGCACCCCAGCCAGTGCCGAAGGTGCCGTGCACCCCGCCATATTGGCTGCCGCTTCGCTCTGTGGTATTCGCAAAATATTTGCCGTAGGGGGCGCGCAAGCCATTGCTGCCATGGCTTTCGGTACCGAAAGCATTCCCAAGGTGGACAAGGTCTTCGGACCGGGCAACCAATATGTAACCGCCGCCAAGCAGATGCTTTCAGCCGAAGGCATCATTGCCATAGACCTGCCGGCCGGACCTTCGGAAGTAGCCGTGTGGGCAGATGCCCAAGCCCCTGCCCCCTTCTTGGCAGCGGACCTGCTGTCGCAAGCCGAACATGGGCCCGACAGCCAAGTAATATTGGTATGCGACACCGAAGCTCAAGTACAAGCCGTTTTGCAAGCCATTGAAAAGCAGCTGTCACAACTGCCCCGTGCCGGCATAGCACGCGAAGCCCTGCGCCACAGCCGCGCCTTTGTCATGAAGCAGCCCGAACAGGCTTTGCGCCTGCTCAACAGCTACGCCCCCGAACACCTTATCATAGCCCGTCAAGATGCAAGCCGCTGGGTCAACCACGTCACCCATGCCGGCTCGGTGTTCTTGGGCTACTACACCCCCGAGTCTGCCGGCGACTATGCTTCGGGCACCAACCATACCTTGCCCACCAACGGCTTTGCCCGTATGTATAGCGGCGTGTCACTCGACTCGTTCGTGAAGAAAATCACCTTTCAGGAAATCAGCGCCGAAGGTTTACAAAAGCTGGGCAAAACCATTGGCACCATGGCAGCCGCCGAAGGCTTGGATGCCCACCGCTTAGCCGTAGATGTCCGTTTAAATGCCTTGTCTCCCAATCCACCTCAGCTATGAACATGAACCCAACCATTCGTATTGAAGACATCATGCAGTGTGTGCGCCCCCACCTGCGGGGGCTGCAGCCCTACAGCTCTGCCCGCGACGAGTTCAGCGGGCAGGCACACATCTACCTCGATGCCAACGAAAACCCTTTTGGCAGCCCTCTGTTAAGTGTTTCTGTGTATAACCGCTATCCCGACCCCCACCAGCAAAGCCTGAAAGAGCGCTTGGCAAAGCTGAAAGGCGTGGAGCCCGGACAAATTTTCCTGGGCAACGGCAGCGATGAAGCCATAGACCTGCTCATAAGGGCATTTTGTGAGCCGGCACAAGACCGCATCCTTATCACCCCGCCCACCTACGGCATGTATGAAGTGAGCGCTGCCATTCATAATGTGGGCGTGCTGAAGGTGCCCCTTCTGCCCGAAGTGTTTCAGCTCAACACAGACGAAATAATAGCACAAAGCCGGCAAGCCAAGCTCATATGGCTTTGCTCGCCCAACAACCCTACAGGCAATCTGCTTCGTCGTGAAGACATTCACGCCATTTTGACACAAGTACACTGCCCGGTGGTAGTCGATGAAGCATATATCGATTTCAGCGAAGATGAAGGCTGGTTGCCCCACTTGGAACATTATCCCAACCTGATAGTGCTCCAGACCTTTTCCAAAGCATGGGGGCTTGCCGGCTTACGTCTGGGAGTTGCCTATGCTCATCCGCAAATCATTCATTTGCTCGACAAAATAAAACCACCTTACAACATCAATGCTTACACCCAAAAGATGGCACTGCAAGCCCTCGACCAAAGACGCCAAGTGGCGTTGTGGATAGAAAACACACGCCGTGAACGCCAAGCCCTAAGTCAAGCCTTGACAAGCCTGCCTTTCGTGGAGAAAGTGTTTCCTTCCGACGCCAACTTCATATTGGTGCGCATGCAGCAGGCAAGTGCCATTTACCGCTACTTAATAACGTGCGGCATTATAGTTCGTGACCGCAGCCGCGTTGTTCTGTGCGACAACTGCCTGCGAATCACCGTCGGGAAGCCCGAAGAAAACCGGCAACTATTAAATGCTTTACGGGAGTGGCAAAAAAATGGCTAATTTCCTTTTGCTGCTTTTGGAGTTCCTCTCGTGATTTAGTAGCTTCCATCATATGGTTCAACCCTAAACACTTTTATTCTCATGACTCCCGAAGTACAGAAAGTGCATGGCATGATTGAAAAATTTGCCCAATCGGTAGGTGTCGATCCCAAAAAAGCCTTCGACCCGGAGAAAAAGGCTTGGTATTTTCAACGTGGTTCTGCCCGTATCGAGGTGTTTGTGCAGGGCATTCCGCTCAGCAATGGCGAAATGCGCTACTTCTTGCGTATTTTCTCCCCCATTATGAAAATACCGGCCGGGCGCGAATGCGAAGTGTATAAGCACCTGCTCGAGCTCAACGATCAGTCGCTGGGCGTAAAACTCACGCTGATGCCCAATAGCAATCAGGTATATGCCACCTACGAGCGCGACATACAAGGGCTCGATGACGAAGAACTGGCTACCTGTATGCTCGACTTAGGATGGTGGGCAGACAAGCTGGACGATCAGTTGCAAATCACCTTTTCTTCTGACCGTTAAGCCAACACAGGGGGCGGCCGTTTTGCCCGCCCGGCTGCCCGCCTGTTTTTTCTATACAACAACCCAACAGCAAACCCATGAAGCCCGAAGTGCAAAGAGTACACGATATGATTCGCCAATTTGTGGCGTCGGTAGGCTTGGACCCCGACAAGGCATTCAACCCCGAAAAACAAGCATGGTTCTGGGTGCGTGGTTCTGCCCGCATCGAGGTGTTTGTGCAGGGCGTGCCGCTCAGCAATGGCGATACCCGCTACTTTCTGCGCCTTTTCTCGCCCATTGCCAAAGTGCCCAGTTACCGCGAAAAAGAGTTTTACCGCCATCTGTTGGAACTCAACGACTCGCGCCTGGGCGTAAAACTCACCGTCATGCCCAACAGCGATCAGGTATATGCCACCTATGAACGCGACATACAAGGGCTGGACTACGACGAGCTGGTGACCTGCATTGCCGACCTCGAATGGTGGGCCGACACCCTCGACGATCAACTCATGGCGGCCTTCCCCCCCGACGACCGCTAAAGCAGCCTTGGCTTTTTGCACTTTTTTTGCTACTTTTCTTGTTTAGAAGACAAAAAAGTAGCGGCATTTCCTATGCGTAGTATTTATTTTCTGCTTGCATGCCTCATAGGCTTTGAGCTCCATGCACAAACGCCTTCCATCCTGGAAACCGACAGCATCCCCGACCTTTCGGTAGAACTGTCACAAAAGAAGGAAAAGAAAGACAAGGGGCGAAAAATAAAAAAGCGCCGGGTTTATTATGGTGTCAAAACCAAAAAGACCTTCATCAAGCATGACAACGGCACCGTAGAGATTTTTCACTACCTGCCCGAATGGCACGAGCCATACAACAAAGTGGAAGAGATTGCCTGGTATTGGGAAAAAAGGCGCAAACTATATCATACTGAATACGGCTCCATCAAACGTGGCGAAGCCAAGTTGCTACATGGACCTTATCGCAAGCTCTACAAAGACCAGGTCATGGAAGAAGGTTTCTACTACTACGGGGCAAAGCATGGTCGCTGGGTGCGCTATGGGCGCGATGCCCTTGACCGCGACTGGGTGCTCATCGACAAAACCAAGTATTTCCGCGGCTGGCTCAAAGAGTCGAAACGCACTTACTACGATGAAAAGCAAAACAAGCTGAAGGAAGTCATCCCCATCAAGCACGGCAAGCTGGAAGGCAACTACTATTTCTTTTACCCCAATGGGCGCATTGCCATCAAAGGGCAATATGAAGCGGGGCAGCGCGTGGGCGTATGGATGGAATACTACCCCAACGGGCAGCGCAAACGGGAAATACACTACCCCCGCAAGCCGGATACCAACGAAAAGCCCTACATCTTGCGCCAATGGGATGAACGCGGCAAAGAAACACGCTATCAGCCCCATGAAGTAGAGCTGGACGACTACCACCCCTTGAAAGAAGACCGAGAAGAAGCCCGCCTGCAAAATTAAGGGCTTCTCTTGCACGAGCATGGCCAATGGCTACTCTCTGCGCACTCCCTTCTTTCTGTGCGTCTCTTTGCGCTTGTCTTTTCGGGCTTTCCTTCCTGTCATTCGCTCCATCCCTTCATTTCGGGCGCAAGCAAGAAACCTCTTTCACCTCTTGTTGCTTGGTTTGACGAGGTATCTCGCTATACTACATTCGAAGAGACAGGATTGGCTTCCATGGCGTTCGACACAATATATGTCGCTTTCATTTTAGAGCAGGGCAATAAAAAAAGCCCGGCTTTCACCGGGCTAAAACGTGCAGTGGCTATGGACAGTTACTCGCCAATAATTTTGAACCCTATGGTAAATTGGAAAGTGCTCACACGGTCATCGGCTTCGAAAGTGCGGTTAAATACCTGATAGCTGTCTTTGCCCAACTTACTCAGGCTGCCTTCATAGCGGGCATCAATAGTGAACTTGCCGAAGTCGAAACCCACCCCCGCCTGATAGCCGATGGTCGAGTTCTTTACTTCATAATCGGTGGTGGTGGTTTGTCCGTTGCTGTCGGTCGCTTCTTCTTTTACAGAATAAGGGAAGCTCAAGACCGGACCGGCGTTGATGCGCATCACGCCACCCAAGAAACGGCGCCCCAGCAAAATGGGCACATCCAAGCTGTTGATATTGCGCTTCACGGTTTCGATATTCGAGAAGTTGCCACTGCCTTTCATGTTGGCACCCTTTTGCGAAATCAATAATTCCGGTTGCACAAACCAGTCGCCAATGCCCAAACGCAAGAAAGCGCCGCCCACAAAACCATATTTATACCCATCGTTTTTCAGGTCGTCGCTGTTTGGTATCAACTTATTGGCATTGATACCGGTGCGAATACCAAAGCTATAAGACTGCGCCCAAGCCGAATGAGCAAAAAGGGCAATCACTGCCATCATCATCCATTTTTTCATAGCGAGTTTTCTTTTTGGTGAACATTGAGAGCATACGCAAAAAATAGACCAAAGTTTGCCTAACGCAGTTTCAGCGTAACCAAAGTCAAGATTGCCAGCAAGATACCTACTATCCAAAAGCGTGTTACAATCTTGGCTTCATGGTAGCCCAACTTTTGATAGTGATGGTGTAAGGGCGCCATTTTAAAAATACGCCGCCCCTCGCCGTATTTGCGTTTGGTGTATTTGAAATACCCTACTTGCAACATCACCGACAGGTTTTCAACTACAAAGATGCCGCACAGCAAAGGCAACAAAAGCTCTTTGCGCACACACAGAGCCAGCACCGCAATGGTGCCCCCCAGCGAAAGGCTGCCCGTATCGCCCATGAACACCTGTGCCGGATAGGCATTGTACCACAAAAAGCCGATGCAAGCCCCGGTAAAAGCGGTACAGAAAATGGCTGCTTCGCCCAAATGCGGGATATACAACACGTTCAAATAATCGGAAAAGATGACGTTGCCCGAAATATAAGCAAAGATGGCCAGCGTGGTGCCTATAATAGCCGATGAGCCGGCAGCCAAACCATCGATGCCGTCGGTAATGTTGGCACCGTTCGATACGGCCGTGATGATAAATGTAACCACCAAAATATAAATCAGCGGCGTAAGCCAATCTACACCGAAGACATTGAGCATTTCATAATCAAACTCGTTATTCTTCATGAAAGGCACATTGGTCTTGGTGCTTTTGTACGTAACAGCCCAATAAGCGCTGCCCTCGCGCACAACCAGCCGCTTGCCCGTCACAGCCGGCAATGCTGCCATCTGTTCCGAGTGCTCGACAGGTATGTTCTCCTGCAAAACCACCTCTTCGTGAAAAAAGAGCGTAGTGCCTACTACCACGCCTATAATCACTTGCCCCACTATTTTCAACTTGCCCGACAAGCCCTCTTTGCTTTTTTTCAGCTTCAAGTAATCATCTACGAAACCAATGATACCCAAGCCCCCCGACGTAATGAGCAACAATATCACATAGATATTCGACAGGTCGGCAAACAACAGCACGGGAATAAAAATAGACAACAAAATGATGATGCCGCCCATGGTAGGCGTGCCTTGCTTTTCGCTTTGCCCTGCCAAGCCCAGCTCACGCACCTTTTCGCCAATCTGCTGTTTTCTTAAAAATAAAATGATTCTTTTGCCCAAGATGGTGGCAATGAGCAATGAAAAAACGGCCGCCATGCTGCCACGAAACGATATGTAACGAAAAACACCGGCACCTATCAGATCAAATTCTTGGTCTAAGTAAGTAAACAGATAGTACAGCATAATAATTTTCGACTTGTTTTTCTTTCTTCATTGAAAAATGAGCACTCACCAAAGGCACAAGTTAAAGCGCTTATGGAAATCAAACAAAGAAGTCAGCGGCTTTCGGTGTTTTTTTGCCAAATAGCCTTTTGCATAGCCTTTACAAAAGATTGTTTTTCAGAGCCTTGTGGTATTTTGTAGCCTTCAATTTCCTGTATGCTGCGCACCCCGGTTACATTCACCAGCCAACAGCCTTCGGCCCGAGCCATAAGCTGCGCAGGCTGCAACCGTACTTGGCGGCATTCAATGCCTTGTGCGTGCAAATAGCGCAGCCATTGCAGGCGCATGATGCCCGCCACGCAGCCCGTATGCAAGGCAGGCGTATAGAACACATCACCCACTGCCCAAAATAAATTCGACGAAGTGGCTTCGGCCACATGCCCCTCCACGTCCAGCAGCAGGGCGTCGTCGAAGCCTGTTTGCTGGGCATGGCGTGCTGCCAACACATAGGGCAAGGCTGCCAGGCGCTTTACCCCCGCCAACGGATGGGCATGCAGGCGGTAGGCATCATAAAGCGTGACGCGTATTGCCTCCCCGTCATGAAGGCGCTCCTGTACCCTGACGCCAAGCATACAGTGGGCATCGGCATGCGTGGCTCCATAAAGCCCCCCTTCGCGCCGCCACAGCATGATTTTCAAGCGCAAGCAAGGCGCTGCCACCCCCGACAGACGCTGCCACTCTGCTCCCCTTTCCGCCAGCCAAGCCGCAAAACCGGACGCTTTCGCCGGCAAATAAGCAGGCAAATCCAAACCCAAAGCTTCGGCACCGGCTTGCAGGCGCGCGTAGTGGTCTGCGGCAAACAATGCCCGCCCCCCACGCAAAATAATGGTCTCGAAAATGCCGTCACCATATTGAAAAGCACGGTCTTGCGGGGCAATACATGGATTTTTCACCCATTGGTTATCGAAATAATACCACATTTTCTTTGAAATATTGTGTACCTTTACCCACAACAAAACTACAAGATTATGTCTGAAGGCAGCAGCATCTTCGATATGATTGGACCCGTTATGATTGGACCCTCCAGCTCACATACCGCCGGAGTGGTGCGCATCGGAAGAGTGGCCGTCCGTTTATTGGGCGGCATACCCGAAGAAGCCACCATCACCTTTTTCAACTCTTTTGCACGCACCTACGAAGGGCACGGCAGCGACCGCGCCATCATTGCCGGCTTGCTCGACTTTAAAACCGACGACAAGCGCATCAAAGAGTCGTTTGAGTACGCCAAGCAACAAGGCTTGAAGTACCGCTTCCGGGCAGTGGGCAACGCCTCTACCCTGCACCCCAATACCGTCAAGCTGGAGCTTCGCCGGGGCGAACGCAGCATAGAAGTAGTGGGCGAAAGCCGGGGCGGCGGCCTCATCAATATTGCTTCTTACAATGGTTTTCGTGCCAACTTTTCTGCCTCACTGCATACCCTCATCGTGATGGCGCAAGACACCAAAGGGGCCATTGCTTTCCTTGCCGACATCCTTGCCCACGACGATTGCAACATTGCCACTTTATCCGTATCGCGCAAGGCAAAGAACGAGCTAGCTTGCCATTGCTATGAAATGGATTCGGGCATCCGCCCCATCACCCTCGAATACATGAAAAGTATTCCGTGGATAAAAGAAGTCATCTACATTCCCGACATCGACCTGTAAGCAGCTCTTTCCCGTCGATTCGCTGTTCGATTCAGAGAGCAAAAATGCAAATCTTTTTGCCCATAGCATACTAAAAAGTAACTTGTAAGAGTTATTTCAACAAAAAACCGATACAGCATGAAGCGAATCACGGGACTTTTCCTTTTGCTTTTTATTCTTGCAGGCACGGCAAGCCACGCCCAGCAAACATACACGCTGGAACAGTGTGTAGAAACCGCCGTACAAAACAGCCTCAGCATACAACGCAGTAGCCTGCAAGTGGAAGCTGCCCAAAGTAACTTCCGTCAATCGAAAGAGAACCTCTTGCCCACCATCAGCGGCAGTGCCACCGAAACTTTTCGCACGGGGCGCTCCATCGACCCTTTCACCAACCAGTTCATTCAAACCACCATCAATTCCACAAGCGTAGGCATCAATGCCGGTATGACCCTCTTCAATGGCTTTCAGCAAAGCAACAACATACGCAAGAACCGCATCGATTATCAGGCTGCGCAATACGATGTGGAACAGCAAAAGCAACAGGTAGCCATCGACGTAGCCAATGCTTACCTGCAGGTGGTCATGGCAAAAGAGCAGCTGAAAGTAGCCCAAGCACAGCGCGCCTCTACCGAAGCCCAGCTTAAGCGTGTGCAGGCGCAGTATGCAGCCGGGGCGGCAGCCGAAAATCAGGTGCTCGACCTCGAAGCCCAACTGGCAAACGACGACATCAACATAATAGCTGCCGAAAACCAATTGCGCCTTGCCAAGCTCAACCTGCAGCAAATCATGAACATTCCTTTGGATACTGCCTTCGACGTGGCAGATGTGCAAATAGAAACCATCACCAATCCTTACAGCGGGCAGTCTGTTGAAAGCCTGTACCAAATGGCTGCCCGGCATCAATACAGCCTCAAAAGCGCCGAGTTGCGCGCCCAAAGTGCCCGCATCAGCCGCGAAATAGCCCAAGGCAGACGCCTGCCCACCCTCTCGCTCAATGCCGGCTTGAGCTCGTTTTACACCAGCTCGGCACCCGAGCAGATTTTTGAGCCCGACGGCACCACCCGCACCGTAGAAGTGCCCATCGGTTATTTGCAAAGCGACCCTTCGCAGGTGGTTGTTGCCCAACAGACCGTGCCCAACGGCAAAATCGTAGATAACCGTTTTTGGAATCAGATGGATTATAACCTCAGCTCTTTCGTATCCATCAACCTGAACATACCCATCTACAGCGCAGGCACCACCCGCAACAGCATACAGCAAAGCAAAATACAAGAGCGCACGGCGCAAATACAAATGCAAGAAACACGCAACCAACTGCGCCAAAGCATAGAGCAGGCATACAACAACCTGTTGAGTGCCGAAATCACCTACAATGCACGCCTCAAACAGGTAGAAGCCCTCGAACGCACCTTCCGCAATGCCGAAAAACGCTTTGAGCTGGGCGGCACTTCCTTCGTCGATTACAACCTGGCAAAACTCAATCTTGCCCGGGCACAAGCTGACCTCATCCGTGCCAAATACGAATACTTGTTCCGCATTAAAGTGCTCGACTATCTCACCCAAGGCAACAACCCAAACGGACAGTAAAAAAGTATTTCACGCATCCCTTTTCATCCAAGAAAACAGAACTTTATTCATCATGGAACAGCATACGGTTATGAAAGAAAACAAAACTAAAAAAAGCCGCCGTTGGAAAGCATGGCACTTCATCGTGGCCGGCATCGTGTTCATTGTGCTGCTTATTGTGGCTCAAAAAGCCGGCTGGATAGGCAAAAAGCCGCTGCTTGAAGTAGAAACAGCCAAAGTGCAGCGTGCCACCATCGTAGAGAAAGTGGCAGCCTCCGGCAAAATACAACCCGAAGCCGAAGTGAAGGTAAGCCCCGAAGTGTCGGGCGAAATCATAGAGCTCACCGTGCAGGAAGGCGATTCGGTAGTGAAAGGGCAACTGTTGGTGCGCCTGCGCCCCGACCTGCTGCAAGCCGCCGTGGACCGCGCCCGTGCCGCCCTGCAGCAGCAGCAAGCGCAGCTCATGCAGGCACGCGCCCGTGAATCGCAAGCCAACGCCCGCTATATGATTGCCAAAGCCAACTTCGAACGCAACGAAAAGCTTTATGCCGAAAAAGTCATTTCGGACCTTGAATACCAGCAGTCGAAAACCGACTACGAAGTAGCCAAAGAAGAGTATGAAGCAGCCAAAAGCAGCACCAAAGCCGCCGAATATGCCGTGGCAAGTGCCCGCGCCACGCTCAAAGAAGCACAAGACAATCTGCGGCGCACCACCATTTACGCCCCCACCAGCGGCATCGTTTCCCTGCTCAACGTAGAATTGGGCGAGCGCGTCGTGGGAACCGCTCAAATGGCAGGCACCGAGCTGCTGCGCATTGCCGACCTCAACAACATGGAAGTGCGTGTCGATGTGAACGAAAACGACATTGTAAAAGTGTCGGTAGGCGATACGGCCACCGTCGAGATTGACGCCTTCATGGATGTGGAAGAGCCCATCTTGGGCGTGGTTACTGCCATTGCCAACACAGCCAACCAAACGGCCACCGCCGATGCCGTTACTGAATTCGAAGTGCGCATCCGCATTTTGCCCCGCTCCATAGAGATGCTGCGCCGCCATAGCGGCAAGCGCTACCCCTTGCGTCCGGGCATGACCGCTTCGGTAGAAATCACCACCAACCGGAAGGAAAACATTTTGGCAGTGCCCATTGCCGCCGTCACCACCCGTTTGCCCTCCGAGCTGAAACAGTCCGGCAACAAAGCCCCGGACGAAAACAAAAAACAAGCAGACAGTGCGCAAGAAAAATCCAATGCACAGACCGAAGAAGAGCCGCTGACCGTGGTCTTTGTCTATAAAGACGGAAAAGTAGAAGCCCGTGTGGTGGAAACCGGCATCAGCGACTTCGACAACATAGAAATCACCAAAGGACTGAAAGAAGGCGAGCAAATTGTAGTAGCTCCCTTTATTGCCATCTCCAAACAGCTGACCGACGGCAAGGAAGTGCAGCTGAAAGGTGAAGAAAAAGGCAAAAAAAGCAAGTCCGGCAAAGAACAAAGCGAAGACAAATAGCGCACTCACACCACACGCAAGCAAGACGCCCGGCATGGGCGTCTTTTTTTGTTTCGGCCTGCTTACAGGACTTTCAAGAACACGCCGCCTGTTCTTCTTTGCAAGACAAGCGACAAGAAGTATTGCGCGCCGAAGCGGATAAATCAAAACCAAAGAGCTCACAGGCAGCCCGTGCCCTTCCTTTCTATGCCCCTTTCAGCTTTTAGCTGCCTGCATGGCAAAACGGTTTTTCTTTTTGTCTTTCCGCCTGCCCTTTCGGGCACCTTCTTCTTTTGTCATTTCAAGCGCATGCGGGAAATCTTTTTTAGCTGCCTGACGCTTGGTTTGAGTGTGCCCAAAGCCTTCAAAATGCATGAAATCACTTCCGTTTAGAGAAGCCAACCGGCAACAAAGGCGCCAAAACCAGAAGGAAGAAAAAAAGGCAGCCCGGTGGCCTGAGGCTGTTGAGGCATCTCACGCCTGACTGTTTATCCTTCCCTCTGTCAAAGATTTTTGACTTATGAAGTAATGACACAAAACTATTTTCAATTGTCCCAAAAATTGCAAAAAAATTTACCGGCACCGTGCCATAAACGCTTTTGCACACACAACATGCCCTGCTACCCCGCAGCCCTCCTTTTGAGGATAGATGCACTATGTGGCATAGGCAAGCTTACCGAAGGTATCCTGCGGGATTCCGGAAACAAAATAAGGTATGCCTTTTTTCATGGGGAAGGCACTTGTTTCCCCCGCCCTTAAAGGCAGCAGGGAAAAGATACTCGAAAAACTGCGCAAGCTGTTAAAATAAAAAATGCCCCGTCGGGGTGGTCTTATGTGCCGTAGCACTGCCACCCGGGGCGGAGCGTCTTGCGACGCGGGTACCCTGCCAAAACAGGGCGCCCGCATCGCAGCGCGTTGTTTCGAATATAGCAAATTAAAACCAATCTTCCAAATCTCGAACCATCGCAATCCTTCTTTTAATGGTAGATGCGCTGCGCGGTTTCGCTTAGTCGAACTTTTGATAACTCTCTGGCTGAAAACGGCGAAAGTGCTGTGTATTTAAGTTGTCTAAAATTGTCAGTAACTACGCCATCATAATTTGGTCCCGTCAAAAAGAGAACAACATTTGGTTTGATAATTTGTAACTCGTCTTTTATAACTGAAAAATGTTTTCTTTCAGTTTCATAAATAATGTAGCCGGGTGGAAAACCTTTTTCACCGGACTTTCCTATTTTGACAATGTTATTCCAGATGTATTTAATTTTTTTGTTCGAAAATTTTTCTTCAAACATTGTCCTGAACTTGCTGAACCCATTCCAAAATTGTCCACCGTAACTCCAACATTCTCCACCGTTGTAAAACTTGTCGTCATAATCAAGAATTGGTTTTATGTGTTTGTGAATTGATGCTCCGTCTGTAAGAACTATGTCTGTATTAAAATCTCCCCAATCATTAGTTTCCTGTCCGAAAATCATAACACGAATGTCTGCATTTTGCCATTCGTTTTCTTTGTCAATGTAGAGCAGAAGCGGATTTGTTTAGGAATGGCACACAACGGTTTGCATATGGCTTGTGACGGTTTAGAAGCGTTTTCCTGTCCAACGAAACCAAAGCTGGCTACGAAGCGAAAAATCTTGCTGGCAGCCGTTCACCCACCATAAGCTATATGCTTTGTTGTGTGGCGTTTTATTTTAATTCGTATGTTTTCTAATCAATATTTTGTTCTCTAAATACCAAGATTTACCATTGTCGCCTGTTCCAAAAAAGAAGTCAGGATGTCCATGGTAATTAGGGTTGCTATTCAATAATTCTTCTCGTATATCGTTTGGAAGCCAATCAAAATTGAATTCCTCTTTCTTAAAATTTGGTGCGTCATACTCTGTATTTCTGTCAAACTCATAGAATTTCTCCATTGTAACTGTGTCAAAGTACAAAAGTGCTTCAAGAGAATAGTCAGATGGTCCAGATACTGAAATTCGCTTGTTTTGCCCTAAATTGTCAATATAAGTGTACTTGAATTTCACAGAAATAGGTTTGTAGGTCGAAAAGTCAAGTAATTTTCCGAGTTTATCAATGTCTGTTGAAATAGTTTCAGTAACGTTCTTAGATTTCACTACTTCTTCATTCTCTCCAGCTTTTTCAGAGTTTTTGTTAGCCTGCCGATCACAGGCAAACAATAGAGAAGACGTCAATAAAAATGCCAATATGTATTTCAAGTTATTCATATCTTAATGCCACATAGCAGTCTTGTATATGAAAAGTAGGCGGTTTCGGATCACTTCACTGTCAACCAAGCACAAATGTTGATAGAAGCACTGCACTTGATTTAAGCAAGTCAGCCCCCATTGCGGCAAACGGCTGTTACAGGCTGGCTTTATATTAAAATGTCTTGATGTGTCCATTTTCTAGCCAATCAGGAATTTCAAAATTATTTGCTTTTGGATGTTGATGAAAAATATTTCGCAGGTTTCTGAATACGGAATATGCTTCATTCATTATTTCTTTTTGTTTTTCAATATACTGTTTGTCGTATTGATTTTCGTTGATTTTGTGAGCTGGATTTTGTCTTTCCCTTCTAATTTTTTTCAACGGCTTAAATAAATCACTTACAGCCCCATCGCCTTTTACATTAAAAACTTTAGTTAGCCATTCTTCAAATAGTTGAAGTGTACCTTTCGATTTTCTTTCAACTACCCCATTTTCTAAATTTACATACTCAAAAAGCTCAACTTTACCTTCAAAAAAATCTCGGTTTATGTTCTCCGAAATCATTTTGTCAAGCAATAGGATAAAGTCGTTATAGTTTTTCAAAGTAGGCGTAAAAAAAAATGTAAACTCTTTTGGTCTATTTTCTTTTTCATATGTTCTCCTAAAGATTGGTTTTGAAAAAGCTAATTCTGTCAAGTCATTGATACATTTTTGCTCACCAAGAAAGCCAGAAAAGATTGAGTATGAAAATGTCCAATCGCCTTGAATTGTATTTTGATGATATTCTTCGAGCATTTTACAATTGCCCGACTTTTCTTTACTTCTCCAAAAAACTTGATGTTCAGGCGTTAAGTCTTTTAAGTATCTCAAATAAACAACAGCTAACCTGCCACCATTCTCATCAAATCCAAGTCCAAAGGTTTTTAAGAACACTTCATGTTCTTCTCTTACAATTGGATTTTCATTTTTGTCATACAAACAAGAAATTTGTCCTGAATAATCTTCAAACTTAAAATCAAATCTTGGGTCATTGAAATACAGGTCTAAAACTTCTATTTCAAAGAAAATCGGTTTAAAATGCGGTTCTCCTAAAGCAAGTTGCTTTGTGTAAAAAGCATTGCCAAATTCGACTAGGTTTCGGTTTTTTTGAAGATAAGTTTTACTAGGGTAAAGACAAATTGGGAATTCTGTATCCTCAGATGAAAAAGTAATTTCTCCAAATGATTGAAGAATTTCTTTTTTCTTCTTTGCTTCTTCTAAAATATGTACTTGGCTGTCAATTGGATAATGCTGAAAACTGATAATGTGTGGATTAGTGCTTGATTGAATTGAAATTATATCATCTTTAACTAATTCCTTTATAAGGTCGATTGAATTTTCATATTCAATGTTTAACTTTTGAGAGATATTCCTCAAAGGAATTCCATTGAAGTCCGATGAGGCTACAAAAAAATCATAAACCATATTTTCAATTCTGTCTTTCACTATAGCGGTGTCTCTTTAAGCTTGCCTGTAACGGTCTCGTGTATGAGCAGTGGCGGGATTTTCCGCACCTAGTTTCATATTTGCAGTGCCGTTTGTTTTATTCATTTTTGTTCCAATATTAGCACTTTGCCCGCCATTGCTTATAGACAATGTTGGCAGCTGGTATTTTAGTTGTCTTATCTATTAAAAATAAATTTCACAATTCTGTTAGCAGCTTTTTCTGTTGCAGTGTCTATATCTTCTTTTGTCCATGTATCTTTAGGATAACTAACAAGGCTTTGCGCTAATGCATATTTACTATCTTTATACCCAGCTTTACCTTTAATCGATTTTTGTTTTTTGGTTTTAAACCATTCATTACCAATCGATTTATTTATAACTTCTTCAAGTAGAATCTTATTACCAAGTTTGTTTACAACCCGTATAAATTCTTCTTTGTCTGTTATTCCAGCATCTTGTTGTATTGTGGTAATGTTTTTACCACTTGCGGGCATTATATGTTCAATATTTATCTTTTCTGTAAGATCAAATTCTATTCCTTTACTTTTTGAGTAAATATATTCGTTGAGAAATACTAGAAGGTTTTTTTCGTATTCAAGGATAGCTTCTTTTATGCTTTCTTCAGACCAATTTTTATTTATATGCTCGTTGAAATCATTTTTAATAGTTTCAATTGATACGTTCTTATCAACAAATTTTATGTTTTCACCGAATAAAAAAGTCTTGAATTTAGAACTAGAATAACCTGCATCGCTTAATTCCAAAATTGTAAATAATCTCAATAAACATTCACATATATCCAAAACTATTTCTTGATTGATTTCATTTGGTTCAAAACGAAATAAGTAACTAGTTAAAAACAGCTTTGCGTTTTCATTAAATTTTAGAAGTAATTTAATTATAGGATAGTCCTTAACTTCATTCCAAATATTTGTAATTTTAGATAAATTACTGCATAATTCTAAAGGTTCCTTTAATAGTTCCTTTTTAATATCAGTATAATATCTTCTTAAACCAGGGGTTGTAACATCCACAGAAACACTACCATCTTCTTTTAGGCTGATATATTCTCTGTTTCTTGCACGATTAATATACATAAATTGTTGTAATACACCGTTTATATCTATTATCCTGCGATTATTCAGTTCACTAGCCACTTTGTTTATATATTCCCACTGCTCGTTGAATGCTGATTTATTTTCACCGGCATTGGAATATAGTTGAGCAGAAATTATATCTGCATCGGTAAGCGGTAATCCCGTTGAGTTAAGCGAGTTAAACATTGTTATTGCTTGCTCAATTTGCCAACTACGTATTTCTATCACTTGACATTCCTGTAGGAATTTTTTTGCAAATTGATTCAATTGTGTTTCCGTCTTTTCACCTAATTTGGTATAGAAGAACTTGAAATTACGAAAATGGTTTGTATACTTATTGTCTTTTTGTTTGCGTGGTATTTTGTGAACGCTTTGCTCTGCACTTTCATAGTTTTCAGCCTCGATAATTTTTGTCACTTCATCAGGATATAATTCATTTATAGATTTATTTTCTAAAATCAAAATACCTTTAATTTTTGAGCTGTCTTTTAGCATTGACGGTATATCTTCATCTTCGGCTTTGTATAAAATTGCCATAATTTTATTTCTATTCGCTATAAGACCGGCTTTTAATGCTTCTGACTCTTCGTCATTAGGAACTTTTGGAATAGCTTCATTTAACCTTAATAGTAAAGCTTTAAGTAGCAAAAGAAAAGTAGTAGTCCTTTGTTGTCCATCAATTAGACTGAATTTGTTTGCCAATGAACAGTCAACAATGATTGTTCCGAAAAAATAGGGGTCACTTGCATCTGAAGAAATAAATGCTTCAATGTCTTGCCATAACTTGTCACATTGTGTTATGTCCCACGAATAGCTACGTTGATATTCAGGAATTACGAAATTCTCAACTTTTTTCAGTTTTAGATATTCACTAATCAGTTTTAGATTTGGTTCTATATTTTTTGCCATTTTTCTTTTTATATTTAGTTGTTGTTTTCTTAGTTGAGTCCTGTTTACACTTGCTGCCAACACTCAAATATACGCAATATATTCTTTTTTCGCATCTTTATGACGGGAAAACTACATAAGAATTCCAACATTATGCAACATAACGGGAAACAGAATATATTGTAAGATTTCACAAAACTTATGAAAATTAAGTGTTATGTCTATATTCCATTCGTTCCTACAAATTTCAGGAAGTTTTAAGTGAAATTTTATAGAGCATAGCGGATGCACTTTGATGTGAAAGGTGCAATTTGCACAACAATTGCATTTTAAGTTTGGGCGGGGGTTTGAAGCACAAAACTGTCAAGCCGCTACAAAGGTAGTTGCTTGCACACACTCCGAAACTATTTGTCAGCCGGCATATTTGCATAGCCCTTGTTGGCGGGAGGATTTCTTTTGTTTGCCGTTAGAGTTTAATTTCAGAAGTTTTAATTGTTTTAAAAGATGCAAATCTTTTTTTAAAAAACTCACTTTGGTCCGCCGGGGTCCTGCAGCCCTTGCCAAAGGGTTTGCATTTTATAACAGGTTTCTTTCCATTCTTTTTCCGGCTCGGAATCGGCCGTGATGCCGCAGCCGGCATAAAAGTAGAGCTTGTGCCTGTCGTATTGCATGCATCGCAGGTTTACGAACAAAGCGCTTTCGCCTTCTATGCCCATGGGTCCCCAAAAGCCGCTGTAGAGGCGGCGGTCATAGCCTTCATGCTTTTGCAGGAAAGTCATGGCTGCTTCTTTGGGCATGCCGCAAACTGCCGAGGTAGGGTGCAACAGCGGCAGCATGACATCGAAAAGGTTGGGATAGGCTACTGCCCGGGTATCTACTGCAAAGTCGGTGCGCAGATGAATGAGATTGGCAGCCCGCACGGTGCGCGGTCCCTGCTCTTCGAATTCGCGCAGGCGTATTTGCTTAAAGCAGTTGATGATATAGCGGCTTACCAGTGCCTGCTCTTCTATTTCTTTTTGCCGCCAGGCTACTTCCTGCAAAGGCACGGCAGGGTCGTAGGGCTGCGTGCCGGCAAGTGCCATGGTGCGAAAAATGCCGTTTACATCTTGCGATGCCAGGATTTCAGGCGTGGCGCCCAACCAACAACCATAGGCGGGCACATACAACAAAGTAACCATGGCATGAGGATAGCGCGCGGCCAGGCGCAAAAACCAGTCGCTCAGCGGGGGCAGCTGTGGCATGGGCAGGGCTTTGCGGCGCGAAAGCACCACCTTTTGCAGTTGTCCCCTGCCGATGGCACGCACGGCACGGCGCACCAAAGCTTCGAAACGCTCTTTTTCTTGTGGCGGCTCGTCGGGCCAGGCGGGCAGCTGCCCCATTTGCCTGCGGTGCTTGCCTTCCAGGTAGGCATAGATGCTGCCGGTGAGGGCAGCGGGCAATGCGCCCAGGCGGTCTTCAATCGCGGCGGTGGTCATGTGGGTAGAAAAGTGGCAGGAAGCCCGCAAACAGAGCGATTGATGCAGTCCGGGGGTGTTCACAAAGGGGCTTACGACAAAAGAGGGGCGGGCATCGAGTACCGAAGGGGGCGCGCCGTGGCTGCCGCCGCTCAGGTCTATCAGGCAGTGCTGCTCGGTGCGGTAAGGCAAACGCCACAACACCACCGGCACTTGGTGGTGATAGGCAGCGTAAAAGGCGGCTTCGAGCCAGGCCGCCTGTGTGGGGGTATCGACATCGGCGGTATGTATCATGGGCGGATAAAGTCAGCGATGGTAAAAGAAAAAAGCGTTGTGCCGGCAAAAGGTTTTCTTGGGGCGAAGGTCTTAGCGCTCTTTCACTGCCATGGTCAAACGGCTGATGCAGGTAAGCTTGCCTTCTTCGTTGGTGATGCGTATTTCCCACACTTGGGTGGTGCGCCCCAGATGAATGGCTTCGGCACGCCCGTAAATCCACTGCCCTTTGGGCACCGGGCGCAGGTGGTTGGCATTCACTTCCAGCCCCACACAGTAGTATTTTTCGCGATCTACGGCGAAGTTGGCAGCTACGCTGCCCAGCGTTTCGGCAAATACGACATTGGCGCCCCCATGCAAGATGCCGAGGGGTTGTATGCTGCGTTCGGTCACGGGCATTTTACCACAAAGGTAGTTTTCGCCTATTTCGGTAAACTCTATGCCCAAAAAATCCGACATGGTGCCTTTGTTGCGGGCATGCAGGGCATCTAAGGTAGCTTGTTGGTTCAATTTCACGCTCATCGCTCAATTCGTTTTATCTTTGTGCTTAAAAATACGGTTTCGCAAAGTAAATGACAAACCTACAGACTCACGAGCCGCTGCCCGAGCCGGCAGTGGTGTATTTGGTGCGCCACGGACAAACAGACTACAACAAGCGGCGCATAGTGCAGGGCAGCGGCGTAGATGCCCCGCTCAACGAAGAAGGACGGCGGCAAGCCTGGCTTTTCTATGAGCGTTTTCGCGACTATCCTTTCGACAAGCTCTATATTTCGCGCCTGCGCCGCACCTATGAATCGATGGAACCATTCATACAGGCACAATTGCCTTATGAAAGCCATGAGGCACTGAACGAAATCAGTTGGGGCATACACGAAGGCAAGCCCTTCGATCCGGCACAGCACCGCGAATACTTACAGGTGGTGTCGGCATGGCAACGGGGCGAAACACATCTTGCCATCGAAGGGGGCGAGAGCCCCGAACAGGTGGCTGCACGGCAGCGCCCTTTCATCGAGCAGCTCATTGCCCGCCTGCGTAGTGGTCAAGAGAAACGGGTGCTCATATGCATGCACGGGCGCGCCATGCGCATCTTGCTCACGCAGCTGTTGCGCTATCCGCTCTCCTATATGGATGTGTTTGAGCACCACAACATGGCTGCCTACAAGCTGCTGTTTACGGGCAACATGTTTCGTTTGGAAGGCTATTTTCTTGCCGGTGAGGAGCAGCAGCAGTAAGCAAGGTGTCCGTTTAGTGCTCTTGCTCTTTATTCCAGAAAGGCAACATCACTTCTTCGATGCTTTTGCGGCGCTCCATGAGCTTGAGGGCATACTGTTCGTAGGCTTTTTGCTCTTCGGTTTGGGGTTCCCAGCGGGGCACTTCCACACGCCGGCCTTCTTCATCTACCGCCACAAAAACGATGATGCAGTGGGTGGTTTTGTGATGATAGCCTTTGCGCAGGTTTTGCGCCCACACGTCAACGGCTATGTGCATGCTGGTGCGGCCGGTGTAAATGACTTGGGCTTGAATTTCCACCAAGTCGCCAATATGAATGGGCTTCATGAAGCGGATGCCCCCCACGTACACCGTCACGCAGTAGTGGCGCGACCAATTGACGGCACAGGCATAGCCGGCCTGGTCTATCCACTTCATAACGGCACCGCCGTGCACTTTTCCGCCGAAGTTCACATCTTGCGGCTCTGCCAAAAAACGCAGCAGAATGCTGTGGTTTGTTTCCATATAGTATAGGGTTTGAGTTTTTAGCGTTTGTTTCAAAACGTAGGTTGCCGCTTCCTTTTGCCGCAAAGCAAAGGGTGACTGCTGCCATGGTATGCGCCCCCTGTTTTATGTATTGCTTGTGTCCAAAGGCGGGTAGCGTAGCGGCAGGGCTTCGAGTGTTTCTACCACTTTCGACAACACCACGTAAGTTTTATACCAGTTTTTGTCAGCAGGCACCAAATGCCAAGGCACCCGGCTGCAGTGTTTGAATATTTGTTCATAGGCACGGTAATATTTATCCCTTTTTTCAGCCACTTCCCAATCGCTGTCGTTGTGCTTCCAAAACTTTTCGGGGTTGTTGCGGCGCTCTATGAGGCGGCGGCGCTGCTCGGCAGGCGACACGTGCAAAAAGAATTTCAACAGGCGGGTTTCGTTTTCTTCTTCGAGCAGGGCTTCAAAGCAGTTGATAAACTCATAGCGGCGGCGGGTGCGGGCTTCGTCTATCAGGCCTTCCACAACCGGCACCAATACGTCCTCGTAATGCGAACGATTGAAGATGTGAATCATGCCCTTGGCAGGCACATGTGGATGCACACGCCACAAAAAATCATGAGCCCTTTCTTCTTCGGTAGGCACCTTGAACGCTTTCACATGCACACCCAAGGGGTTCAAACCGGAAAACACCTTTCGAATGGCGCCATCTTTACCGGCTGCATCCAGCCCCTGAAAAATGACCAGCAGGCTGAAGCGTTGCTGCGCATACAACACTTTTTGCAGCTCTGCCAATCGTTTTTTCAGCGCTTTGGTCTTTTCTTTGATTTCTTCTTTTTGCAAAGAAGCGGGAGGCGCCGTGGGGGCTTGTTTCAGGTCTATGGTCATGCTTGTGTTTTTGTTGGGAAAAATAAAATACTGATTTGTACCTTTTCAGCCAAAAATGCAGTTGACAAAACACGGTCATTTCTGTTCTTTTGCTTAACTTGAATGTTGCAACAACTCACTATCGCTCTATGACTCAACCTTCTGATGCCGAAAGAGAAAAACATTTGCGCAGCCTGAAAGAAAGCATTACACAGGCCCGCTATGCTCTGCGCCACTATACCAATGAGCGTCGTCTGTCGCTGAATGCCGAGCAACTCTTCGAGTTGGTGATTGCCAGCCCCATTGCCTTTGCCATTTCATGGGACGAACAGGTCGATGAAGTGGAAAAGCAAATCATGCAATATGCCGCTCAAAGCGTGGCTTTCTTTTTCAATGAGCAGTTTACGCCCGAGCTGAAAGCCCTGTTCGAAGAGCTGCCCGTGCCCGACGACCTGCTTGATGACCGCCGTTTTCCGGAAGTTCTTTTCAAAGAACTTCGCTATTTGGCAGCTCACGCCGGTGAGTGGCAAACTGCTTTCACCGATGCCCTCAAAGCCATATTGCAGCTCGATCCGCTGGTGCGCCACTATGTGCCCGAACTCAAGCCCCTGGCGGAAACCATCACCGAAACCTTGCTTATCATCTTATTGAAAAACATAGGCAGCGACCACATAGAGGAAGAACACCTGTACACCATGCTTTCGCGCCTGGGGCTGAGTTTCAGCAAAGAGTTGTATATGCGTGTGCTGGACCAAGTATCGAACGACTAAGTGTCGCGGCGATTCACCAAAGTAGAGGTAGCCTGGTCAGCCGGGAGCACCAACACTTCGGCTATGTTTACATGGGCAGGCCGCGTGACAATGAACCATATCAAATCGGCAATATCTTCGGGGCGCAGGGGGCGGTAGCCTTCATACACTTTTTTGGCGCGCCCGGCGTCCCCTTTGAAGCGCACCAGAGAGAATTCGGTTTCTACCAAGCCGGGGTTGACTTCCGACACACGGATACCTTCCTTGTAGAGGTCTATGCGCATGGCTTTGGAAAGGGCATCTACCGCAAACTTCGAAGCACAATACACATTGCCTGCCGGATATACTTCTTTGCCTGCAATAGAGCCTATGTTCACGATGTGCCCCTGCTTGCGCTCAAGCATATAAGGCAACACCGCTTTGGTTACATACAGCAGCCCCTTCACATTTCCATCAATCATGGCGTCCCAGTCGTCCGGGTTGCCTTCCTGAATGGGTGCCAAGCCATGGGCATTGCCTGCATTGTTTATTAGCACATCGATGGCCTGCCATGCTTCGGGCAGCTGGCTCAGGGCTTGAGTCACGGCTTCGCGCTCGCGCACATCGAAGCGTAAGGTAAGCACTTCGGTGCGGGGGCTTAGTTCTTCTTTCAGGGCGTCGAGGCGTTCCCGGCGGCGTCCGCATAAAATAAGGCGCACGCCATAGGCTGCCATCAAGCGGGCGGTAGCCAAGCCAATGCCCGAAGTGGCGCCGGTAATCAAAGCGGTTTGTGGTTGTGTGCTCATAATAGTAAGACGGTTTGAAAGGTGTTTCATTTATTGGCAATAATGCAAAAAGATTTTTATTTTGGAATAGGTCGAAGCCCCATGCCCTTATGCTTACGCTCTCTTCTTTGCTAAAATGCAGTGCCCGGGCTTACCATATCAGCCGCCACGGGCAAGCCTGTCATCTATACGAATGGCTACAAAGCCACAACGGTGCCTGCTCAGCCTTGTTTTGCGCGCGGGTGTTGCCACGCGTAGCACGTAGCGCGCAGGAAGCATTAGGCGTTTTTGCGGATATACATGCCCATTTTCCGCTGCCCGGCTTCCGCAAGCAGCAGCACCCACCCCACAACAGCCATGCGTATTTTCAGTGGGGCAAAGCCATTTTTCACGCTTACATACGCTACTATTCTTCCACGCCGCCCTTGCCTCATGCCTTTGCTTTCGGCTTTGAAGCCGGTGACTGGCGTGCTTCGCTGGGTTTTCTTGCTTTCTTGGAAGAGCACCACAAGCATATCGCCCCTAAGGCAAGGGAAGAGCAGGCAGCAGCCCTGCAGCGCCGTTTGGGCAACCGCATCACACAATTGCAGTCGCTGCTGCCCTTTCTGCCTCATGTTCCCTATCACTCTCTTTATGAAAACATGGCAAAAAGCCGGCAGCCCGGTGCCACTGCCCTGTGCCCGCATGCACTGATTGCAGAGTGGGAAAAAATTTATCAAGATGTGTTTCTTTCAGAACCGTTTGCCTTATGATACTACGCTTACCACAGAGCGCCACTGCCCGCATCGCCTACCCTTTCCGGCTAATTGCCTATAGTCTGGCATTTGTTTTATGCCTTATCAACTTTGAACAATATGTACAGGTGCACAAAACACAGCTCTACTTTTTAATGGGCTTTTCTTTGCTTTACCCACACCTTATCCATTGGCTTTTCGCCTACCTGGAGCAGCACGTATGGTGGCGGCAGCACTTTCTCTTGCCCGATGCCGTGTTGCTGGGCTATACACTTCATGTGTTTGGTTTGCCGCCGGTCATTTCCATTACACTCAACGCCATGCTATTTGGCAGCCATGTTGCACTGCGTGGGTGGCGCCACAGCCCGGTCCTCCTTCTTGCCGAAATGGCAGGCTTTGGGGCTACCGTGCTCATCGAGGGGGGGCATTGGTACCTTACCCCGCCCAACTATTTAAATGCCGTCATATGTTCTATGGTCATGGCTTTTTATTGCCTTGCCTTCGGTTATGAAGCCTATCGTCAGTCTTCTTCACTCAAAAAAGCACGGATAGCCATTGAGCAGCAAGCGCATATGTTGCAGCAGCAAAAACAAGAGCTGGAAGAACTCCACCACAAACAAGTACAATTGATGCAGATTATCGCACACGACATGAAGACCCCCTTACACAATATTATGGGCTTGTTGGATGTGATGCGCCTGAGCGGCAGTTTCAACCAACAGCAAACCGAGGCTTATGAGCGCATCCTTAAGGTAGTGGAACAGCAAAGAGAACGTATCAATAAAATACTAAGCGAGCGCGCCCGGCAAACGGGACAAATAGAAATGCAAATCGAGCGGCTGCCCGTCAATGAGCTGCTACACGAGTGTTTGGAACTGCAGCTTCCTTCACTCAAGCGAAAGCAACTGCGCCCCTTTGTGAGCTTCGATAAACGCCCCCTGCATATTCGCGCCGACAAAAAGCTGCTCATGGAAGTGATGGAAAACCTGCTTTCCAATGCCATCAAGTATTCGCCACCGGGCAAGTGCATAGAGCTCAGCAGCTATGCCGAAGGCGGCCAGGTCATCATAGGCGTCCGCGATGAAGGACCGGGCATTCCCGAAAAAGAGCAAAGTCGTTTGTTTAAACGCTTTCAAACCCTCAGCCCCCGCCCCACTCAAGGCGAAGACAGCAGCGGGCTGGACTTGTTCATTGCCAAACAGCTTACCGAACAAATGGGCGGGCACCTGACCTTCAAAAGCCAAGAAGGCAAAGGAAGTACTTTTTATTTGTTTTTTCCTGAAGCGTAGTTTTTTCGAAAATTTTGTATATTTTGGCTAAAAGGGAATTGACTAAAATTTTTACGGACATGAATACCAAAGCTTCTGTAGAAACCATTCAACTGGCATTGTCTGACGAAGCTGTGCTGCGTTGCAAACACATTTTACGCGAACTATATCCGCATATACCACAGGAAGACGACGCTTTTTTGTTTGCAATCCGGAAGTTGCAGGTAGAGGGCTATAACCTGGCTTATATCGAAAAAGAGGGCATTGCCGCTTCTTTGGTAGGATTTCGCGTAGGCGAAAACTTGGCATGGGGCAAGTATATTTTCATTGATGAACTTGCGACGGCAAAGAAGTACCGTCATCAGGGGCTGGCATCTGCCATTATCGACTGGCTGGTAGATTATGCCAAAACCAAAAAATGCAGCAAGATATTTCTTGACTTCGTAATGGTGGACGATAGAGCCAAAGCATGGGCAAAACAAAAAGGATTTAAAGAATACAGCACCCGCTATGCCATCACCTTGTAAACCGTATCTTTTTGCCGTGGCTTGGCTCCTGCTTTTCTGCTTGGGACAGCCGCCGGGCGCAGTGGCTCAAGAGGTGCATCCGGCCATGCTCTTCCACGATGTGCAGGTGCTTGCCCACGACAACATGCAGGGCAGAAAAACAGGCACCGAAGGCAACCGCCAAGCACGGGCTTATATTGTTCGCCGTTTAAAAGAAATCGGGCTGCAGGGCTTTGCGCCCAACTATAGCCATACATTCAACTACCCACAGGGCGAAGGCATCAACCTGGTGGCATACATCAAGGGGCAAAGTGAAAAGTACATTGTAGTGAGTGCCCACTACGACCATCTGGGCGTGCAGGAAGGGCAGGTATTCAATGGCGCCGACGACAATGCCTCCGGGGTGGCTGCTGCCCTGCAGCTGGCTACTGTCCTGAACCAACAAAGCTCACTGCGCTATTCGTGGTTGTTTGTGTTCTTCGATGCCGAAGAAGACGGCCTATTGGGTGCCCGGGCTTTTGTCAACAAGCCACCAGTGCCACTAAAAAACATCGTGCTCAATCTCAATTTCGACATGCTGAGTCGCAGCAGCCGCCACGAATTGTATGTATGCGGTACTGCTCATTACCCCAAATTGCGTCCGCTGGTGGAGCGCTGTGTGCCCCCACCGGGGCTGCGCATTGCCTTTGGGCACGACACCCCCAAGCTGGGCACCCAAGACTGGACCAACGCCTCTGACCATTATGCCTTTCACCAAAAGGGCATCCCGTTCCTTTATTTCGGCGTAGAAGACCACCCCGACTACCACCGCCCTACCGATGATTACGACAAAATAGACCGGGACTTTTATTTGAAGGTAGTAAAGTATTTGGCTCAACTTGCCCTGCTCATCGACAAGCAGCTGTAGGCACTCAGGGAGCCGGGGGCTCGGTAAACACATGGCAAGGAATATGATGAGCGGCGCAAGCTGCTTCAAGCTGCTTGAGGCGGGGCGTGTGCCGGTGTTTTTCTTTTATCAGGCGCAGATAAACGCCCTTTATGCGCCGGGGATAGCGTTTCACCAAATGGGCATATATGGAGGGGTCTTGTTGCCCGCTATCGCCTATCAACACAAAAGGCAGCCGATACATTTCCAAAAGGTGTTCAATGGTCGTGCGTTTGTGCGAATGCTTTTTTTGAAAGAGTGTCTTCCAGTGGTGCACACGCTCGCGTAACAACAAGCAGCCGTCAGGGAAATGGTTGATTTTTAGAAAGTCGTGAATCAAGTCAAACAAATTCCACTCACTGTTGGATACATAAAAAAACAAAGGCGGGGCAGCCTCGCGCCTTATTAAGGAAGCATAAAATGCCTGCATGCCGGGGACGGCTTTCCGTCTGTGTGTGTCATAAAACAGGAGGTATTGCAGGCGCTTCCACCAACGGGTGGCATGTGTTTTCAGTACGGTGTCGTCTACGTCCGACACCACAATATAGGGCGTATGTTCCCGGGGTTTATGCAACGGTATTTGTATATACACGCGGTGGGCTTCCATTCCCAACCGAACAGAAGATGGCATGAAGCCGCTTGCTTCTACTTCAAAGCTAAAACTTCCGTCTTGGCCCGTGGTGTGCACATGGCGGCGGTCCTGTTCATAAAGGACCACGGGCACATGCTCAATGCCTCTTGCCAAATAGCGGCGCAACAACAAACGCAAAGGACGCCAAAAAGAAGAGGACTGCCGGGCAGAGGTTTCACTACACTCCACCACATGTCCTTTTACACAAATTTTCGTATTATTAGCGTACGCAACGCAAGCCTGAAAGCAGGGATGCGGGCGTATTTTCAATATTTTTCTTAGTAAAGCCGGTAACATATATGTCTCACGAATTGAAACGTTTTTTGTTTGTGGTCAATCCCATTTCGGGGGGGCGTGACAAAAGCACTTTTTTGCAACACCTTCCCCAATGGGCGCAAAACCATAACTATGAATTACATATTTACAAAACGACCGGCAATAACGACCGGCAAAGTATAGAAGAAACAATAAAAAAAGAAAAACCACAAGTGGTGGTGGCGGTGGGCGGCGACGGCACCTGCAAATTGGTAGCCGAAAGCCTGCAAGGAAGCGATGCGGTGCTGGGCATCATCCCCTTTGGTTCTGCCAATGGTTTGGCCACCTCCTTGCGTATTCCTACCGACCCGCAAGCAGCCCTGCAAGCCCTGCCGCAAATGCAAGTTTACAAACTGGATGCCTTGTATGTAAACAAATCACTGACTTTGCACCTTGCCGACATAGGCTTCAATGCGAAGGTCATTCACCGTTTTCAGGAAGAAGAAGTACGCGGGTGGTGGGGATATTTCAAACTCTATTTGCAAGAGCGGCGCTCGCTCACCCCTTTCAAAATACGCTTTCACCTGCCGCACGCCCAAGAGCGCAAGTGGTTTAGCAAAAAAGCCTATATCTTGGTCATTGCCAACATGCAACGCTATGGAACCGGGGCGCTCATCAACCCTGTGGGGCGTGCCAACGACGGCAAGTTTGAACTGGTGCTCATCCGCCCCATTCAGTGGTGGCGTCTGCTGCTGGCACTGCCTCTGTTCTTTTCGGACAGACACCTGCAAAGAGGACTAAGCAAGATATGGCAAACCGATTATGCCGAGCTCTATTTAAAAAAAGCCGAAGAGCTGCAAGTGGACGGCGAGCCCATGGGCAAGCATAAAAAGGTGGTTGTGCGTCTGAAAAAACAAGCTATTCCCATTCTCTGCCCCCAAGAGCAAACAAACAACGGGTTTTCATTGTTTTCTTAGCAAACACAAGAGACAAGCCCATGCTTTATCGACTAATTATCAGTAGCTTTTTGCTGATGAGCCCCCTGACTGCCTGTGGCCAAAGCCCTCAACAGAACCAAAAAGAAACCTCACAAAAAAGTATAGCCATGGACAAGCCCAAACACCCCCTCCCCACTTCCGAAGAAGAGTGGCGCCGGATACTTACCCCCGAACAATACCGGGTACTGCGCCAAAAAGGCACCGAGCCGCCGTTCAGCGGCAAATTCTATAAACACAAAGAAACAGGCACCTATGTGTGTGCAGCCTGTGGTAACGAACTGTTCCCCTCCGGCACCAAATACGACTCCGGTTGTGGCTGGCCTGCCTTTTACGACGCCCTTCCCGGCGCTGTTGTCTTTCAAGATGACTACAGCCACGGCATGTACCGCATAGAAGTGCTGTGTGCACGCTGCAAGAGTCATTTAGGGCACATTTTCGACGATGGCCCGGCACCTACGGGTAAGCGCTACTGCATCAATTCGGTGGCAATGGACTTCAAAAAAGAAGAAGATGATGCAAACAAGTCTTCTGAATAAGAAGAACCACGAGAGTGCAAGCTAAAATCAGCCGGGCTTTCCTTCTTCGTCATTTCGCTTCCTTTTCATTTCGAGCATAGGCGAAAAAGCTCTTTGTTTCCTGTGGCTTGACGGGATGAGGTTGAGATTTCTCACCTCACGCAGTGAGGTGAGAAATCTCAAATAGCTTTTTCTTCTTCTAAAAGTATCCTTTTCTAACACTCTCCCCTTGTCATTTCGAGCGTAGCGAGAAATCTCTTTGCCTCGTATAACTTGGGTTTGACGGCGATCCCTCACTCGCTTCACTCGTTCGAAATGACAAGCTGTGTGAAGTTCAAAGCGACAACCGGCGCCAATATAATATTGATACATACCCTGTTTTTTGGATAACACACTCAAAACAAAAAGCCCCTCATAGTGAGGGGCTTTGCTATCTACTACATTGGTAGTTTCTACACATCAGGGGAACAAGCCCATCATTTGATAGCTCAAAGCTACCTTGTTGATACCGTTGAAGAAAGCAGCCGTGCGGTAATCGGTAACACCGGGCACGGTCAGCAAGGTTTCGCGCATTTCGTGGAAAGCCTCAATCATGGTGTCTTCCAATCCGGAATGCACCAAGGTTTTTTCATCAGCGCCCTGAATAAGCATGGCTTTTTCTTCGGGTGTCAAACTTCTGCCGGTCAGTTTTTCTATGGTGCTTACTATCATCGAATATTTGCGTTCTTCGGCACGCTTGGCCATACGACCGAAACGCACGTTGGCCAGGTTTTTCAGCCATTCGAAATAAGACACGGTTACCCCGCCGGCATTCAGCCACAAGTCAGGCAGAATGACCACGCCTTTTTGATGCAAAATTTCTTCGCCTTCACGTGTCACAGGACCGTTGGCTGCCTCGGCTACTACTTTTGCCTTGATACGCGGTGCGTTTTCAGCATGGATTTGGTTTTCCAAAGCCGCCGGTATCAAAATGTCGCATTCCATTTCAAGCAATGCTTCGGGCTCGTCGTAGTGCTCTACCTCAGGATACTGCGTGATGAGGTTTCCATCTTTTCTAAATTGAAACACGTCATCTACATCCAGTCCTTTTTTGGAATAGATGCCCCCTTCCCGCTCGGCAATACCTACAATGATGGCACCCGCTTCTTGGCAGAATTTGGCTACGTGATAGCCCACATTCCCCAAGCCTTGCACAATAATGCGCTTGCCCTCTATGCCACGGCTCAAGCCCAGCTTAGCCACCTCTTCTTCTATATCGAGGAATTCACGAATACCGAAAAATACCCCCAAGCCGGTGGCTTCCGTGCGTCCGCGAATACCACCTGCCCCTATGGGTTTACCGGTTACACAACCTTGGGCGTCGGTATCGCCGTGTTTAAAAGCCAGATAGGTGTCCATAATCCAAGCCATCTCGCGGCTACCGGTACCATAATCCGGCGCAGGCACATCCAAAGAAGGACCAATCAGGTTTTTGCGAATCAGTTCAGCAGCAAAACGGCGGGTGATTTTTTCCAATGCTCTTTCGCTATACTTGGTAGGGCTGATTTTCACCCCGCCTTTGGCACCTCCAAAAGGTACATTGACCACCGCACACTTAAAGGTCATCAAGGTAGCCAGTGCCTTCACCTCGTCTTCCGATACATAACTGCTGTAGCGGATGCCGCCTTTGGTTGGCAATTTATGGTGGCTATGCTGCACACGAATACCTTCTATCACCTCTACTTTTCCGTCGATTTCTACGGGAAACATCACCTTATACACACTATTGGCGACGCGGATTTGTTGAATCAAACCCTTGTCCCATTTGGTATGACGCGCTGCCTTGTCGAAATAGTACAGCACGTCGTTCATAAACTTGGTGCCCTGATCTGCTATCTTGTTCATAGACAATTGGGTTTTAAAATAGATGGAATCTTCGTGCAAAGTTTGTAAAAAATAAAGATACAATAGCAATTTTTTGTAAAAAACATTCAAAATAACGATTCGTCACTTGCTATCAAGCTAACGTTTTTCTATCTTACAGAGAAATAAGCTATTCCTGCCTTGCTGCCTTAGTTTATTTGCTCCTTTGCATCTTGCTTCATCGTTATTTTTTTGCTCCCTTCACATTAGTTGCCATAGCAACTAAATTACTTCCTATATTTGCACACTACAAACATCCACTTTAAAATTTTTCTTATGAGTACCTCATTGATTCAATTATCCCCTGAAGAAAAAGCCGCTGTAAAAGAAGTATGGGTTCAGCTGCTCGTACACAAAAAAGAATGGGGCTTGCGCTTTTATGAGCGTTTGTTTGCCCTTTATCCTCACATGCAACACCTGTTCAAAGGTAACATGGAACATCAAGGGCAAAAGCTGGTCAATGTGCTGACATTGATTATCAGCAAACTGGATAAGATTCACAATATCCGGGAAGAGGTCAAAGCATTGGCCGAACGCCACAAGCAATACAACGTAAAGCCGGAATACTACCTGCCCTTCATCAACCTGCTGCTGTCGGTATTGGCCGAAGCCATGGGCGACAAATGGACCGAAACCACGGACCAAGCCATGCGAAAGGTCATGTTTATTATGATGGAAGCGGTCATTGAGCACATGAGCAGCGGCAGCGATTATCAACAAGCCGTAGAGAATGCCAAGCAGGTATTAAAAGTAGCGAGTTGAGTGCCCCACGGACTTTCCTCAAACAATTGCTTTGACAATTTCATTTTTTCCCTAAATTAGTGTCAGGGAAAAGTTATTGATGCACTATGAAACCTGCCTTATATTTTATTTTGGGGCTATGCCTATGCTTTCAAGCCTACGCACAAACCATACCTCACACAAGCGACAGCCTGTATAAGCTTATACAGGAAAAAGAACAAAGGCAGGAATACCGGGAAGCACTTCGCTATGCCAAAAAAGAGATTGCCATACAAGACAGCCTTTTGAATGCCACCCGGCAGGCACAGCAAGAGATGGAAGAAGCCGTGGACAAAGAAAAGCAGGCTATGCGCCTGGGACTGGTCTTGATGATCGTGCTGCTGCTGGTGTTGCTTTTATTTTTCATACAGTATCAAAAAATAAAAGCAGGTCTGGAAAAAAGCAAAAGAGAGCTTGAAAATAAAAAATTTGAGCTCGAACGCTCCGAAAATGCTTTAATTCAGCAAAACCTGCGGTTGAGCCAACTCAGCGACGAGCGCAACCAAATTGCCAAAATGGTCAGTAAAGACCTGCGCATGCCTTTCAACCGCATTATTTCTCTAGTTGACCTGCTTCGTTTAGACGAAGGCTATGACCGCCTCACGCCCAACCAAAAAGAATACATTCAAAATATATTGCAAGTAGCAATGGACGGGCTGAACACCCTGCAAAACCTCATAGACATTCGAGACATAGAGAAATACAAGGAAGAGATCCGGGTAGAAACTTTTGATGTGGTAGAGCTGCTCGACGAGCTGCTGCGCTCTTTTCGCAACTATGCCTATGCCAAAGAGCAAGTCATACAAATAGAGCGTAACCGGGAAGAAATAGAGATGCGCAGCGACTCTTTTTTGGTGCGGCGTATCATTGCCCAATTGTTATCCAATGCCATTAAGTTCTCGCCCAAACATTCCGAAATATTTGTGCGCCTTCTGGACCATGGCGACGAGGTCATCATAGAAGTAGAAGATGAGGGCCCCGGCATTTGTAAAGAAGACCGCGAGCGCCTCTTTCAAAGCGGCGAACCCGGTATGTTTAAAAATAAACCGACCGGCGCCGAGTCATCGCCCGGTATGGGGCTCATTATTTGCAAACAACTGGTAGAAGCCCTGTATGGTAGTATTGAATGTGAGAGCGAAGAAGGCATGGGGACGCTCTTCCGTGTTCGCTTGCCCAAAAACTATCACCGTAAAGTGAAGGAGCTGAAAGAGCAAGCTCAAGCATAAGCAACTTACCGGCGCTTCCGGTACAAACAAACATTTCCCCGGCACTCCACCGGCTCCCATGCCCCGCTGTTAAAAACAGCCTCATAATCCCGCCCCAGCAGGCGGAATTCGTTCCAACTGCTTTTGTTTTTTAACAGCCACACGGAGCGGCACGCTTGCAAGGTGGTATCGTCAACGAGCATCAAATCATAGAGGGCGGGCGCATCTTTTCGAAAAGCAAAATAAAAATCACCGCCCGTAGCCAAGCGGTTATCGCTCACCAAACAGTCTTCTTGTTTACCCTTTGAAAAATACTTGTGCAGAAGATACTTTTCGTCCCAATAGCTTCCCTGCGTGCGGGCTTTGTAAGCTGCATACGCAGGATGTATAAAACTCAAAGCAATTAAAACAGACAGAACTGCCCGGTACGGCACCGTTCGAAAAAACGTGCCCCCCCACAACACTGCTCCTTTAAGGAAGTAAACTGCTGCCAAAGCATGATTCCCTTGGTAGGATACCCACAAGGAAGCCGCCCATAACAAACACCCCCACACTGCCAAAGCCTTTTTATTTAAAGAAAAAAAATTGCGCCCTATGACGGCTGCTGCCAAAGGCACCAATGGCAAGACCATACGGGCATGTAATGTGATAGGATTATAATAACGAAAAGAAGTCGTAAAGAACCAGAACATTCCCAGCATGCTCAAAAAGACAACACCCCATACAGACAAGCGCCGCCCGCTGCGCCAACTTGCTATCAGAGCAACCATGGCACCGGAAAAGCCCACCCACATATCCGCGCCCACAAACATCAACAAAGGCTGGTAGGTAATGCGGCGCAAAGTGTAAATCCATGGCTTGTCATAGTAACTAAAGGCGCCATAGTTTGGGCTATGCTCTGCTTGAATATGCCAAAAGCGATACAAAGGATGCCCAAATGCCCAAGCATAACAGGCAAAATATAGCACCAATAACAAGCCGCCGGCGAAGCCCAACATTTGCCAGAAAGCAAGATATTGCTTGCGGCGCATATCTTGAATGAAAAACAGCAGCAGCGCAGGCATCATCCATATGACGGTTTCTTTGGTCAGGAAAGCAGCAAACAGCGCTAAAGCAGCCCACAGCCCGGCTACACGCCCACAATGGCGCTTATCCAATGCCATGCAGGCCGCCACTACCCAAAGCATCAGGACAGTATCGGGATACAGCTTGACTGCGAAATGGAACACGTAATAATCGGTTATCAAAAACAGTGTGGCTACCCACCCCCAATCATAAAAACGCCAAAACAAGATAAGCACCAGAAGCACACATAAGCCCGGGTAAGCCACGGCGGTCCATTCGTTCACGCCCCCCCAAGCAACAAAAAGCGATACGGGGGCATAGAGCCCCAAACGGTGATCCATAACATGACGCAACTGCCAACCGCCCCGCAGCAGTTCTACCGCCTTGCGCAGGTAATAAACATCATCGTAAAAATAGAAGCCATCGAAGCTTGCCCACAACAAAAGCAGCCAAAACAGCAGGATGCCCACGCTTACTGTTTTTTCGCGAGACAAGCCGGCAGATACATCAAGCCTTTTCATGTGTTTTTCGTAATTTGCAGGCTCAAAATAGCCAAAGCACTGAATATTTTAAAGCCATGAACAAATACGACCAAAGGGGCGTGTCTGCCTCAAAAGAAGATGTACACAAAGCCATAGAGAAGATAGACAAAGGGCTTTATCCCAAGGCTTTCTGCAAGATTATTCCCGACCACCTCACCCACGACGAGCAGTATTGCCTCATCATGCATGCCGACGGTGCGGGCACTAAGTCGGCCTTGGCTTATGCTTACTGGCGCGAAACCGGCGATTTGTCCGTATGGGAAGGCATAGCGCAGGATGCCCTGGTGATGAACCTCGACGATTTGTTGTGCGTAGGTGCCACCGACAATATACTCATCTCTTCTACCATTGGCAGAAACAAAAACCTGATACCGGGCGAAGTGATTGCAGCCATCATCAACGGCACAGAGCGCTTCGTGGAAAAAATGCGCCAATACGGCATTCATATGTACACTACGGGGGGCGAAACCGCCGATGTGGGTGACCTGGTGCGTACCATCATCGTGGATAGTACCGTTACCGCCCGCATGAAGCGCAGCGATGTTATAGACAATAGCCGCATTCAGGCCGGCGATGTCATTGTAGGCTTGGCAAGCTATGGGCAAGCCACCTACGAAGAAGCCTACAACAGCGGCATCGGCAGCAATGGACTCACGGCTGCCCGCCACGAGGTCTTTCATCAAAGTGTAGGGCGCAAGTATCCCGAAACTTTCGACCCTGCCATCCCCGACCGGTTGGTTTACAATGGAAAGTATCAACTTGGCGATTTGATAGAAGTGGCCGGGCAAAAAATACCGATGGGCAAGTTTGTTCTTTCACCCACACGTACTTATGCCCCCATACTCAAAACTGTATTCGATGAGATACGCCCCTACATTCACGGCATGGTGCACTGCAGCGGTGGCGGTCAAACCAAAGTGCTGCATTTCGTCGAAGATGTCCATGTAATTAAAGACAACTTGTTTGCTACTCCGTTACTGTTCCGTATCATACAAGAGCAAACAGGCATGCAATGGCAGGAAATGTATCAGGTGTTTAACATGGGGCACCGTATGGAGGTATATCTGCCTGAAAAATATGCACAAGTGGTCATTGAAGCCGCACAGAGCTTCGGCGTGGAAGCCCAAATTATCGGACGGGTAGAACCCTCATCATCAGGCAAAAAACTTGCCATCCGGTCACCCTATGGCGAATTTGTGTATGCTTAGGCATCTTGTTTGCTCGAGACAGAAGCAGTAAATATTCAACAAACCGTTCTAACCTATGCAAAAAACAATATTAGTTACCGGCGGCTTAGGCTTTATTGGCTCCCATACCGTGGTAGCCCTGCAAGAAGCCGGCTACGAGGTAGTTATCGTAGATAACCTCAGCAACTCGTTCGCTTTCGTACTGGACGGCATCCGGGCAATTACCGGTATCCTTCCCCGCTTCTATGAAGGCGACTGCAACGACCGCGATTTCATGCAGCAGGTATTCAGCAAAGAAAAAGTAGAGGGCGTCATCCACTTTGCCGCCTACAAAGCTGTGGGCGAGTCTGTTGCCCACCCCTTGAAATACTACCACAATAACCTTGTATCATTAATTGTGCTGCTTGAGCTTATGCAGCAATACGGAGTTGCGAACTTGGTTTTTTCTTCGTCTTGCACCGTATACGGGCAGCCGGAGCACTTACCCGTTGACGAGTCGGCGCCCATCTTGCCGGCACAGTCGCCCTATGGCAATACCAAGCAGGTGTGTGAGGAGATTATCCGCGACAGCGTACAGGCAGGTATGCCCGTGAAAGCACTAGCCCTGCGTTATTTCAATCCCATAGGGGCGCACCCAAGTGCACATATAGGCGAGCTGCCTATAGGCGTTCCCAACAACCTGGTGCCCTACATCACCCAAACGGCTGCAGGCATTCGCCCCGAGCTTTCTATCTTCGGTAAAGACTACAATACCCCGGACGGCACCTGCATACGGGACTTCATTCATGTAATGGACTTGGCAGAGGCACATGTCAAAGCACTGGACTACCTGCTACGACAAGATGCCCCCTCGCTTTACGATTACGTAAACATAGGCACGGGCAAGGGGCATTCGGTTCTGGAAGTAGTACAAACATTCGAGCAGGTCAACGGCATCAAGCTGCCTTATAAGTTTGCCCCCCGCCGCCCGGGCGATGTAGAGCAAATTTACGCCAAAGCCGACAAAGCCAAACAAATGCTGGGCTGGCAAGCACGCCGCAGCCTCGATGAAGCCTTGCGCGATGCATGGCAATGGCAGAAAGCTTTGAAAGAAAAAGGCATTTTGGAAAAAATGCAAAAAGCAGAAGCCAACTCATGAAGTTCTTAAAAGAAGGACTTCTCCCCTTTCTTTTTATTTTTACCAATCGCAACTGTTGAATCAGGCAAAAAATGGAAAACAAAACCATACTTATCACCGGCGGTGCCGGCTTTATAGGCTCTCATGTGGTGCGTTTGTTTGTAAAGAAATATCCCCATTATCACATCGTGAACCTTGACAAGCTCACCTATGCAGGCAATCTTGAAAACCTCAAGGATATAGAGTCAGCCCCAAACTACACCTTTGTGAAGGGGGACATCGTAGATGCAGACTTCCTGCATGAGCTTTTTCAAAGATATGCCTTTGACGGTGTCATTCACCTTGCCGCCGAGTCGCACGTGGACCGCTCCATCCTCAATCCCATCGATTTTGTGATGACCAATGTGGTGGGCACGGTGAACCTGCTCAATGCTGCCCGGCATGCATGGAAAGATAATTATGAAGGCAAACGGTTTTACCATGTATCCACCGACGAGGTGTATGGCTCACTCGAAAACGACAGTAGCTTTTTCACAGAAACCACACCGTATGACCCACGGTCGCCCTACTCGGCATCGAAGGCTTCTTCGGACCATTTTGTGCGGGCTTACCACAACACCTATGGACTGCCGGTGGTGCTTTCCAACTGCTCGAATAACTACGGACCCAACCAATTCCCCGAGAAACTAATTCCTCTGTGCATTCTGAACATCAAAAACAACCGCCCTATTCCTGTGTATGGCAAGGGCGAAAACATACGCGATTGGCTGTATGTGGTCGATCACGCTCGTGCCATCGACTTGATATATCACAAAGGGAAAACGGGAGACACCTACAACATAGGCGGACACAACGAATGGAAAAACATAGATGTAGTACGGCTTATTTGCCGTCTCATGGATGAAAAGCTGGGACGCCCCGAAGGCACCTCTGAGCAGCTCATCACCTTTGTGAAAGACCGTGCCGGTCATGACCTGCGCTATGCCATCGATGCCGGCAAGATACAAAGAGAACTGGGCTGGACGCCTTCAGTGCAATTTGAAGAAGGACTAAGCCAAACCATCGACTGGTATTTGGCAAACGAAGCATGGCTTGAGCGTGTAAGCAGTGGCGCCTACCGCGATTATTACCGTATTCAATACGAAAATCGTTCGTAACACATGAGTAACTTGTATAAAAAACCTTTTCACCCGGGCTCTTTGCATAAACTGCGTTTTTTGGTAACCGGCGGTGCCGGCTTCATTGGCTCTCACCTGGTAGAGTACCTGTGTGAGCACAAGGCTGCCCTGGTACGTATTATGGACAACCTAAGCACCGGCAAAATCGAAAACATTGCGCCCTTCCTTGCTCTGCCCAATGTAGAGTGGGTAGAAGGCGACATTCGCGACCTCGACACTTGCATGCAAGCATGCAAAGGCATAGACATCGTATTGCACCAAGCGGCTTTAGGTTCCGTGCCGCGCAGCATTGCCCAACCGCTGCAGAGCCATGCCACCAATGTGGACGGCTTCTTGAATATTCTTTATGCAGCCAAAGAGAAAGGCATCCGGCGTGTGGTTTTTGCCTCTTCTTCATCGGTTTATGGCGACAGCCCGCACCTGCCCAAGCAGGAAGAAATCATAGGAAAGCCTCTTTCGCCCTATGCACTCACCAAGCTTATCAATGAGCAATATGCCGAAGTGTTTGCGCGTACCTATGGCATAGAGTACGTGGGCTTGCGTTATTTCAATGTATTTGGTCCCCGCCAAAATCCGGAAGGACCTTATGCCGCCGTCATACCGCTGTTTATGAAAGCAGCCCTGACAGACAGCGCCCCCACCATCCACGGCGACGGGCAACAGTCCCGCGACTTCACTTTCGTAAGTAATGCGGTAAAAGCCAACCTGCTGGCAGCGCTCACCCGGAAAGCAGAAGCCATCAACCGCGTGTACAATGTAGCTTGTGGCAAGCAATACACTGTTCTGGATATATGGCAGCATATAGCCCGGCTGACGGGCACAGCGGTGCAGCCTGTCCATACGGCGCCCCGCCCCGGCGATGTGCGCCACAGCCTCGCCGACATAGGCGCCGCCCAACAACTGCTTGGCTATGAACCGGAGCATTATCTTGAAGAAGGACTTGCCCATTCATTGGCATGGTATCGAGCGCTTTATAGCACAAAATCGAAAGCTTGACAAGCTTGTAAAACAAAGATTTTATACCGGCTTTTTGCTATCTTGTTTATAAAGGTTCAAGAACTAAAAACCACCTGACCTATGAACAAGATAGCTTTTTTCATTCTATGCTTGTTGCTTGGCAGCAGTTTTACAGCAAGCAGCCAAAAAAGCAAGGAGCGGGTGCTTATAGGCATTCCAGAGTACGTAGACCCACACAGTCTTTTGCCCGAAGCTCAGGCGTGCTTGCATATCAATCGCAAAGAAAGAACCGACAACAACATTGACGACGACGGAAACGGTTATGTGGACGACACCTATGGCATTGCCTTCAACGATTACTATTGGCTTATTCCTTTCGTATCGAATAAAAAAGGCATCGAGTACTCTTATGGTGTCAAGAATACCTCGCATGGTGCGTACGTAGCCAATACATTGGTAACCGTAAATCCCAATGTACGCTTGGTATTTGCAGAGATACCTTTATATGAATACATCCTTGACCAATATGAGCTCAGAACGCTGCTCCGGCAACAACCCCAAAAAGCCGCCAATCTGTTTTGTGATGCTTTTGAGCGAAGTGTCCATTACATGGACAGCCTCGGAGTGAAAATTATTCCTATTGCATGGATATGGAACTTATCCTTCTTTAAACGCTTCTTCGGTAATTCCATCAGTGAAAACTGCTATGTGGAGTGGTTAAAAGTATTCAGGGCACGCATGGATAAAATCATAGCCGGGCATCCACATATCCTGTTTTTGATGGCTGCCGGCAACGACAGCCAAGATACACGCAGGAACCTCACCATGCACAGCATGATAAAATACCCCAATGCCCTTACGGTAGGGGCGCGTGACCGCAACTGTCAAAACCGTGCATATTTCAGCAATTATGGTCCGCTGGTAGATGTATGGGCTGCCGGATACATCACTCTTGATTTCTCAAGCAAAAGCAGATGGCTGGATAAAGAGGAGTTTTGGGGCACATCGGCAGCAACCCCCATTGCGGCAGCGTGGGCAGCCTATTGGTTCAGTCAGGGGTTGAGTATGGAAGAGGTGGTACGACGGCTCAAAGCAGCCGATTGTTTGCCCCCACACATCCCTTAAATAGGGAATCTTTAAATTAAATAAAGAAAAGGCAACCCGGTGGTCAGGTTGCCTTTTTGCTTGTCGGGATGACTGGACTCGAACCAGCGACCCCCACGTCCCGAACGTGGTGCGCTACCATCTGCGCTACATCCCGATAAACAGGAGAAGGCGACCCTTTGCCTGAAAGCCGCCTTCTTATTTTACAAGTCGGGATGACTGGACTCGAACCAGCGACCCCTAGCACCCCATGCTAGTGCGCTACCAACTGCGCCACATCCCGATTGCCTTTTGCTGTTGCAAAGATAATAGCTTTGTTGTAAACTTACCAAAAGATTTTTCAAAAAATTTTTAAAGCACGCTTTATGGTCATTGCTATCCATGGTCGTAATTTCCGCGCCGAAGTGCGCCATTACATCGAACGCATGTTGCATATACTTGTGCATCAATACCATGCCAAGCTCTTTTTTTCGAAAGACTTCGCCCGGCTGATTCAAAAACACGAGCTGCAAGCATACGACGGGCAGCTGTACTACACCAACCACAGCGACCTGCCCGAAGTCGATTTCTTCTTTAGTGTGGGCGGTGATGGCACCATGCTGGAATCTGTAACGCATGTAGGTGCCCGGCAAATCCCTATTGTAGGCATCAACACAGGACGCTTGGGCTTTCTGGCAACCATCGCCCCGCATGAACTGGAAGACGCCGTGCACAACCTCTACAATGGCTACTATCATTTCGACGACCGCTCGCTCATCCATCTTGACTCGAACTGTCAGCTGTTCGGTGAGCTCAATTTTGCGCTCAATGAATTCACCGTCACCAAGCGCGACACTGCTTCCATGATCATCGTGCATGCTTATGTGGATGGTGAGTATTTAAACTCTTATTGGGCAGACGGCTTGATTATCTCCACGCCTACCGGCTCTACCGGCTACTCTCTCAGCTGTGGCGGTCCCATTGTTTTTCCCCGCTCAAAAAATTTCATCATTACGCCGGTAAGCCCGCATAACCTGAGCGTGCGCCCATTGATTATTTCAGACCAAAGCGTCATATCGCTACAGGTAGAAGGCCGAAGTCGTTATTTCCTTGCTTCACTCGACTCGCGTTCCGAAATCATTGACTCCTCCGTGCAAATAGCTATTAGTAAGGAGCGGTTCTGCGCCCGTTTGGTGCAAATGAAAGAGCACAGTTTCATGGAGACATTACGCAACAAGCTCAACTGGGGCTTGGACGTGCGCAATTAAAAGGCGGCCCGGGCTGACCAATAAAGCCATGCCGCCACCAGAGGAGCTGCCAACAGCAAACCATCGAAGCGGTCCAGGAAGCCGCCGTGCCCCGGAATCAGCTTGCCGGAGTCTTTCACGCCCAAGCTACGCTTTATCATTGACTCGGTGAGGTCGCCATAAATACCCCCAACCGTAATCAAAAAAGACATGCCTACCCACTGCTCCACACTCAATGATTGAAACGCAGAGGACAAACCCAAAGCCACGAACATGGAAAGTACCCCTCCACCAATGGCGCCTTCCCAGGTCTTGCCGGGCGATATGCGAGGGAACAATTTGTTCTTGCCCAAAGCCTTCCCAACAAAATAAGCACCGGTATCATTTGCCCATAGCAAAAGCAAGAAACCCAATGCTATGTAGTAGTGATATGTGCCCCCAAACAAATAAGCAGCGCGCATATATAGTATGAAAGGCAACAAGACATAAATCCAGACAGCGCAGTGTAGTGCCATCACCTCCAAGGGCTGTCCTTGATGGCGGTCATAGAGCAGTGTCCAACACAAAAACACAAACAAAAAAACCGGCGCCCACAGCCATGCCCACGATTGCAAAGCCCCTACCAAATGCAGGGCGTGCAAAAGCAGGATAATAGCCGATGATAAAACACCTGTGGTTTTGGCGGGATGTTTAATGTGTATTTGCGCCAAAGTCAGCAGCTCATATGCCGACAACAGGGCTATCAAGGAAAACAAAGCAACGAAACTCTCGCCGCGCCACCACACACTGCCCAACAACAACACCCCACCTATAACACCCGACAATACGCGCAACTGAAGGTTAGATGCTTTCTTCATCGGACTGCTCGAAGTTGATTTCATGACGAATTATTTTTAATGCTCGAATGACATCAGCAGGATGCACTTGTACCTCTGCTTCACCCCACAAGCCATACATGGAATCTTTTTTGTTTAAGACCACCGCCTGAATACCCCGCTCAAGCAGAATTTGCTGCACAATGCCGGCTCTGTGCGGAAAAGAGGTCTTATATACAGTCTGCCATTGCATGTATTCACATCTTAATGCTCCGGTACGCTTAAGGATGGTAGCAAATTACAAAATTTAATATGACAAGCCCACATAAATGGCTATAAAAAAGGTAAGCATAACTTTTTTAACTTTACCCTTCGGAAAGTTTTTAGCTATCGTCATGAATTTATCGTTTAGTACTACGGAAATCACCTCCGGGCATTTGGCTTCCGATGCCCCCCTGCACTATCGCCTGTTGTTTGCTTACAAAGCGGCCGCCGAATGCCTCGAAGGCGGCAAGCTGCTTGAAGTGGGCTGTGGCATTGGCAGAGGCCTGCCTTACTTGCTTCCCAAAGTAGATGCGTACTGGGCTATAGACAAAAACCGTCAATTGCTCGAGGCGCTGCAAGCGCAGTATCCGCAAGCCACTTTCATAAGTGGACAAGTGCCGCCCCTTTCTCAAATACCGGACAATAGCTTCGACTATGTGCTCAGCTTTCAAGTCATAGAGCATATTCCTAATGACAGGCTGTTTATCCGGGAACTTCACCGCGTACTAAAACCGGGCGGCACACTCATACTCACCACGCCCAACCGCCTGCGCTCATTGACGCGCAACCCTTGGCACATACGCGAATATACCGCCACGGAACTGACCCAATTGCTGCAAAGCTTTTTTGCGGAAGTAGAAATGCAGGGGGTAGGCGGTAATGAAAAGGTAGAACAATATCAAGCGGCCAATGCTGCGTCCGTAGCCAAGTGGAAGCGATGGGACGTATTCAATCTTGAGTACCGCCTGCCACGCTGGATGCTGCGCCTGCCGTATGAAGTACTGAACCGGCTGAACCGTAACCAATTGATGCAGAAAGAAAGCGCCGCACGCAACATCACACTCGACGACTACTTGCTTGTAAAAGACATGCGGCGGGCTTTAGATTTGTTTGTGACGGCAAAAAAATAGAAGGGTGAATCCTCACCCTTCTTTCTACTCTTCAACGGGAATAATGTTTATTTGAATGCCTAAAAAGTTTTCATAGTCTTCGGCTTCTTCCCGTATGTCTTCATCGTCTTCGGGATAGTACCAGGTAATCTTCACTTCGCCTCCGGCATCTTGATATTCCTTCAAGATGCGCACGATGTCCAAGAAGCACTTGGAAGAGCTGGTGTTGTAGTAAGTAAGGTTAAAAGTGAAATCTATAGGCCCTTTCTTTTCCTCGGTGTATCTTTTGAGCCAATCCAAAATAGGACGGTAAAACTCCCAGGTATCTTCCAAGTATGACTCGCCTTCAATCAAGCACTTTCCGGTGGAGGCATCAAACTTAACATGTGGGGTAAAATAGGTACTTTTTACGCCTTCAATTTCTAAGTTTTCCATATGCTCGCTTTATTTTCTGTATTCCAAAATATTTAAAGATTCTTCTTCACATTCACTGCCAAAGCAAAGAACGAGAGCTTGTCGTCCACATCGCGGAACTCCACTGATATGGGTTGTGCCGAGGTGAGGGCTATCTGAATGAGCCCGATACCGGCGCCCTTGCTGCGCTCGTCTTCATTGGGGTTGATGCGTTGCTCAAACTTCAAACGGCGCAACGCCTCCCTGTCGAGCGTATTAATCAGCTCGCACTTGTCCCACAGGGTAGGTATCCACTTCTTTTCTACCAGGTTGCCTGCCATCAGCGTATAAAACTCTTCATCTTCGGTAATTACGATGGTTCCTACCCGGTATTCTTTATCTCCAATTTTACTCACTTCCGAGGAATAAAAAAAGATATTCTGTGCCAACTCCATGAAAATAGAGTACACTTTTTTGCCTGATTTCGGGTCTTGTGCCAATTTATTTTGCAATTCCTTGCTTATCTCATAAATAATCACATCGGACATAGGACCTTTATAGGACACCAATATTTCTTTGCTTGAAAGGTCCTGGTAGTGATTAAAAAAGCTGAACTTTCCCATTGCAATTTATTTTTTCCTGTTTTTGAATAGTTTAATTATAGCAAAGTGTTTAAATATATGCAATTCTATTTTTATTTTTTTATTCTGCCGGGGTTGAGTAGCACTTTTTTAGCAAAATTTAACAAAAGGTGCACGGTTGTAGCATTCGCTTCACAATTAAAGGGGAATTCTTATTTTTGAGCTATTAATTTGTCTGTGAAACGTAGAGTCTTAACTTCATGATACGGATTGGGATATTTTTTGGTGGCAGCTCACGCGAGCGCGAAGTGTCTTTTGCCGGTGGTCGCACCGTTTACGACAACTTGGATAAATCGCTTTTCGAAGCTGTTCCCATCTTTGTAGATAGTCTGGGGCGCTTCATCTTATTGGAATGGGAATACCTGTATAAAGGCACCATCCGTGATTTTTATCCTCCGGCGCAGCATCAACCCCGGGATTTTCAAATTTATATAGAATCACTTGCTCAAAGTCCGGCGGCATGGCTCGAAAGCATAGCAACCGAAGTGGGACGTCCCATCACGCCTGCGGACTTCGCCGGTCTTTTCGATGTGGCTTTCCTGGCATTGCATGGCTCTTACGGTGAAGATGGCACCATTCAGGGCTTGCTCGAATGGTATGGCATTCCTTATACCGGCTCGGGCATTTTGCCCTCAGCCATAGGCATAGACAAAGCCACCCAACAACGCCTGTTTCAGAAGATGGGCTTCGAGCGCCCGGCCTACCGCCTCATCGGGCGCGATGACTACCTGCGCATGGATGCCCGGGCACTGGAAGCGATGCTGCAAGCAAGCCTTCAACAGTTGGGCGACCCTTTGGTGGTAAAGTCAGCTCATCAAGGCTCTTCTATTGGCGTCAGTGTGCTGCGCAATCCCAAATTGGAAGATTGGCAACAAGCCCTGGACAAAGCCTTCTTCATACGGCGCCTTTCGTTAAGTGAATGGCACAAGCTGAACGAAGAGCAGCAGCGTGCCCGGCTTATCGAGTGGACCGACATTCGCGAAGGGCTGGGATTTCCCATGCTTGCGGAATACGAAAACGAACATACGACCCTTTATCACCCGCATGAATTACGCGCGTGGCTTCAAAAGCACACCGGAGGGCAAGCCACTCTCTATGCGCTGCAAAACACGGAAACCGAAGTACTCATCGAAGCTTTCATTCACGGGCAAGAGTTTTCGTGCATTGTAGTAGAAGACCTGGACGGCAAACCTATAGCCCTGCCCCCCACTCAAATCATCAAGCAAAGTGAAGTATTTGATTATCGTGCCAAATACCTTCCCGGCATCAGCCGTAAGATAACCCCCATCGAGCTGCCCGAAGCACAAATAGAAGCCATCAGAGACGCCTGCGTGTCGTTGTATGAAGCCATGGAAGGCGAAGTGTATGCCCGCATCGACGGCTTTATTACCCCACAGGGTAAGATTTACCTCAACGACCCCAACACTACTTCGGGCATGATGCCTTCTTCTTTCTTCTTCCACCAAGCAGCCGAAATAGGACTTGACCCCAGCCGCTTCCTTACTTATATCATTGAACGTTCGCTGCAGGTGCGCGCCTCGCAGCCCAACCTGCATTTCAAAAGCCTGCAACTGCTTGAACGCCTGCACACCCTGCGGGACAAGCTACACAATCAAAAGCAAGACACCATACGGGTGGGGGTTATCATGGGCGGCTATTCTTCCGAAAGACACATTTCGGTAGAAAGCGGGCGCAATATCTATGAAAAACTGTCTGCCTCGACCAAATACACCCCTGTGCCTATTTTCCTGACCGGCAATGCCGAGCATTGGCAGTTGTACCGCCTGCCCATCCATTTGATGCTAAAAGACAACGCCGACGACATCAAAGAGAAGATAGAGCACTATAAAACGCATCCTATCATAGAAAAGATAAAACAAGAAGCCCGGGGGCTCACTGCCCACTATGCGCAAGATGCTTTCTTTGAGCCCCAAGCCATCCCTTTCGAAGAGCTGCCTGAGATGGTGGACGTGGTCTTCATTGCCCTGCACGGGCGTCCCGGCGAAGACGGCTCCCTGCAAGCCGGGCTGGAAAAGTATGGCATCCCCTACAACGGCTCAGGGGTGGCAAGTTCTCAAATCACCATCAATAAATACGAAACCAACGAAATACTGAAAAAACACGGCATAGCCGTAGCAGAACACCGTCTGGTGTACAAAGAAGAGTGGGAACAAGAAGGGCAAAAACTGATTGAAGCCATTGAGGCAGCCTTTACTTACCCCTTCATAGCCAAGCCCGCCGACGATGGCTGTAGCTCGGCAGTGAAGAAAGTAAAAAACCGTGAAGAGCTGCTGGCATATATCGAAGCGTCGTTCCGCGCAGAAGAAATGCTGGACCCGGTGCTCATGCAGCGTTTGGGCTTGAAACCGGGTGCTCCCTTCCCACCGCGCGACTTCTTCCTTATAGAAGAGCTCATCACAGCCCGTGGCGCAGGCCGTTTCCTGGAAATCACCGGCGGCTTGCTTACCCATCTCGATGCTGATGGCAAGCGGCGTTATGAGGTATTCAGTCCTTCGGAAACCCCTGCTTTGGGTGAGGTATTGTCTCTCGAAGAGAAATTTTTGGCGGGTGAAGGACAAAACATCACTCCTGCCCGCTTCTCGGAAGACCCGGAAGAAAACCGGCGCATTACTGAAATCGTAAAACAACAGTTGCAAAAAGTAGCCGAGATACTGGACGTGGAGGGTTATGCCCGTATCGATGCTTTCGTACGTGTTTATTCTCCGGAAGAAGTAGAAACCATCATCGTAGAAATCAACTCGCTGCCCGGCATGACCCCTGCCACCTGCATATTCCACCAGGCAGCCCTGCACCATTATACCCCCTATGATTTCATAGATAAGATTTTGAGCTATGCCCTGAGCAAATCAAAAAATACAAAGCTGAAACACACATGAAGTTCTGGATAAAAACCAACTCCGTCAAACAGGTAATCATACATTTGCTGCTGGCAGCCATTTCTTTCATACTGCTGCTGGTGCTTTTCTTCTTTTACTTTATTCCCCATATCGCACGGCAAGACGAAGTGGCTGAGGTGCCCCGTCTGACAGGTGCTTCCATAGACTCGGTGCTTGCCATTGCTGACGCCCTGCCCGTGGAAATCATCATTCAAGACAGCAGTTTCTCCACCGACTACAAACCGGGCACTATTTTAAGCCAATATCCGCTACCCGGCACCCAAGTAAAACCCGGACGCAAGGTCTATTTGACCATTTGCCCCAAAGAGCCCCCGATGACCGAGATGCCTAAGCTTACAGGTGTTTCTTACCCCACCGCCATTGCCAAGCTCAAAAGCAGTCAGCTGCAACTGGGGCGTATCCGCTTTGAGCCCGACATAGCCATTGATATTGTGCTTGAACAAGAAGTGGACGGCAAGCCTGTTCCGCCCGGTACTCCTGTCAAAATGGGCACCAAGGTGGACTTGGTAGTAGGCAGTGGCATCGGCGAAGAAGAATTTGACGTGCCCGACCTCACCGGCTTGACCCTCGAAGAAGCAGAAGCGGTATTGAAGGCACGTTCGCTGCGTTTGGGCATTGTGCGCTATGACGAAAATGCCCAAGCTCCCTACCGGCGCATATTCAAACAAAACCCGGCGGCATTTGTCGATTTGTCGCAATATGAGCTTGCCGGCTACGATAAGCACGGAAAGCCTATTTACCGCCCCATTAAAGTACGCAGCGACAGCCTTTTTGCGGAAGGGAAACATGCCAAGAACTTAGACCTGAATAAAGTGCCCCGCAACAAAATACGCCCGGGCGAAATGATAGACATATGGATTTCGAACAACCCGGCGTATTCGGTGTTTAATGACACCATTTCCGGTATGATGGACGAAATGCAACCCATCGACTCACTCATAAAGAAAGACAGCAACCAAAAGAAACCAAACATTCCTTAGTTTTGCCGGCATGGCTCCACGCTTTCATATTCGCATCCCTACCCACAAGAAAATACATCTATGGCTTCATGCAGCTGCAGCTTTGCTTACGGCACTGCTGTTGCTGCTTTTTTTCTTTCTGCTTGTCTTACCCTTCTATACGCGCCAAGGACAGCTGCGCAGCATTCCCGGCGTCGTAGGATTATCGCCGGCAAAAGGCATTCAAAAATTACGGGATGCAGGCTTCCGCCCTGTGATTCAAGACACGGTATTTGTGGCAGGCACGCCACTCAATAGCATTGTGGAGCAGCACCCTTCTTACGGGCAACTTGCCAAGCCGGGACGCAAAATATACTTGCGGGTATCGCCTCCCTCCCCCCCACGAATACCGCTGCCGGAGCTCCGTGGTCTAAGTGTGGAGCATGGCTTGCGCCGCCTGCAGCAAGCCGGTTTTCAAAACATCCGGTTGCGGTACTCACCCGACACAGAGCTGCCACCCAACAACATCGTAAGCCTTGAAGACAAGCGGGGCAAGCAGTTGATGCCCCATGCTCTATTTACCATCACCGACACCCTGGTGGTTGTCGTAAGCGAATCGCCCGAGTCACAAATAGAAGTGCCGCAGCTGATGGGGCTCAGCGAGGAAGAAGCCCGTTTTGTAGTTCGTGCCTTGGGCCTTCAGATAGGCAAGGTGGAATATGTCTTTGATCAACCCGACCTGCCGTTGGGGATGGTTGTTAAACAAAACCCTCTCCCCCATTACTGGGAAGAGGGGAAAAAGCACTATCGCCACGTAAGCCGTGGCAGCTACATAGACCTTTGGGTAGTGGGCATGCCCGTTCCCCAAGAAGAAGCCACCGAAGACTCTTTTCCAACCCCATAACTGATTTCACTGTGACGTATCTTACCGCCGGTGTTTCCTACCTGCCCCAGCATAAACAAAACGCCTGCGGCAAACAACAAATTGGCAAGTAGCAGGTAAAAAGGATAACCGTCTTTTTTCATAAGCCACCAGAAAGAGAAGAGGGCAAAAGCACCTATTATCTCCACCAACCAGAAAGCTGTTTCGGCAGCTTCCTCATGCGCATGTATGAGGCGGTGGCTTACTTCCGGCAATTCTTCTACTATCTCTTCGGCACCTTCGCCCGTGAGCAGAGCCGGAATAGCCAGCAGGGCAGCCAATATTACAAGCCCCAAGCCGGTCATGGCCATTTCTTTCTTCCGGAGCAAGAGCGATACAAGAAGCACCAGACTTCCGAAGAACATGCCTGCAATAGGCAAATGGTTCACTACCAAGTGTAAATGTGCTGCGTTCATAAGCTTTGTTTTTTGGGTAATACTCAAAGATAAGCAAGCTTCGGCTTTTCTTTTACCCCTTAGGCTTAGTTTTTATACTTTTTACATAAACTCATATTACCTAACACAAGAAATTTGTATTAACAAACAATACATATAAAATCAAAATAATTTCTTTTGTAAAAGAATAACAACATACACTACCAAGCATATTTTCAAGTATTTATTTTCCAAAAAAATTGAGCCAAATATTTGCTTTTCTTATATTTGCAAGCAGCTTATTATCAAAAACAGAGCCTTATGAAAGCGTTTCAACTTCTCATTTTTGTAATTTTACTTAGCTTAGACTTACATGCTCAAGTAAATGTAACAGCTACTGCCGGAGTAAACAGCAGTTCTTACGCTACACTCGGTGCAGCCATTAATGCCATCAACAGCGGTACACACAGGGGAAATATCAATGTTAGAATTACCGGCAACACCACCGAGTCCTCAAGGATTAACATCAACCCCTCGGGCACCGGCGGGGCAGACTACGTATCCATCACCATACGCCCGCAGGGCGGAGTGCGCACCATCACTGCCGGCTTTGTGGACGACCCTTTGCTAACATTAAATGGCTGCCAAAACGTAACCATCGATGGCGAGTACAACGGGGGACGAGGCTTAATCTTCGTTCACGATGGAGGAACAACATATGATTATGCCTTATTATTCATAAACGGCACTTCCAACAATGTGGTACGCTACTGCGACTTCCGGGCAAGACAAGCCCATAATGACCGGGGTGTCATTACACTTTTGGCTAACAACGGTATGCCTATTCAAAACAATATTATAGAATACAACGCCATCTATCATGCCCCTTCGTACTTTCCTAAAAATGGCATTATAGCAACTACGAATGCCGGAAACGGCGCCATACGTAACAACATCATCCGGGGCAATTACGTTTACAACTTCTACTCTTCCGGCAGCCCCACTGCCGGCATACGCTTCGATCTTAGCTTTGCCTCTCCGGGCTTGAGCTACGGCAATCAAATCCTGAATAACCGTATTTTTCAAACCACCTCACGCAACTACACCTCCGACAATACACACCGTGGCATTTACCTGCAAGGCGGCGGCAGCTATACCGTAAGCGGCAACGTCATCGGCTATGCCAATGGCAGCGGCACGGGCACCTATTCTATGACTACCGCAGGCAGTCGCCTGCGCTACCGGGGCATAGAGATGCGCGACCTCGACAACATAGGCACCCATCTTATAGAAAACAACACTATTTCGAATTTCTATTTTGAAACCACCTCAAACGAAAACAATGCTGCCGGCGGCAATGAAATAGGTGTGTGGTGTGGTATTGTAGTGGGTGAGTATAAGACCAATGATATTTTCGATGATAACTACAACGCCATCATACGCAACAATACCATAGGTAGCCATACTACCAATGATGTTATTACCGTAGTCAATGGAGGCACCAGCGACCAAAGCATGACCAAAGGTATTTATGCCCATTTCAATGGCAATTGTGTGATAGAGAACAACCGTATCGGGGGTATATGGGCTTATGGAGTAGCCGCGACTAACGGCTCCAATTTCGTAGGGATCGACGTGGACGGCAGCGGCAATAAAAGCGTAAACTACAACCTGATTGGCAGTGAAACGGTAGCCCATAACATAAAAGCCGGGCGGGCAGGCTTCACCACCGAAGACACCTTTGTAGATGGTATCTATGCCGATGCTTGGGGAAACAATACTTATAATTACAACGTCATTGCCAACATGACTTCTTATGGCAGCGGTACCAGTAGTAGCACCGGTTCTACCAACGGGGGCATTTACTGCTACTATGGCACCAACACCTTTATTGGCAACCGCATCCACGATATAAACATATACAATGACGGCGGATTCTTCTCGTTTCCGGACCCCACCACCGGCAACTCCGTAAACGTACAACAGTTTGGTATTTACAATACTGCCGGCACCGGGCAAGCCATCACAGACAACGAAATATATAACCTCTATAACCACCATCCCTCCGGGCAACTGTGCGCCGTAGGTTTGATGCTGGGCGAAGGAGGCAATGACTCCTATGTAGCCCGCAACCGCATTTACAACCTGTGGATGAACAGTAGCGACCTTAGTTCTATCATTATGGGCATGGGGGTAGATAATAACAATTCTACCGATGAATGGACGCTGGCCAATAACATGATTAGTGTAGGGCAAAACGTTACCCGCAACTATCGCATCTTGGCATTCTATGCCAACACTCCTGCCCGTTTGCGCCTGTGGAATAATACTTTTCTGGTACAGGGCTCTTCCAATGGTTCAGCCAACAACCGTACTCATGCCGCCATTTTCATTCAAAATGATTTCGAAGCTTATAACAACCTGTTTTTCAACGCCCGCACCACCACCGGTGGAAGTGCAGGTATCAATGTAGCCATGAGTGTATTCAATGCAGCTGATGTGCTCTCCGTTAGTACGGACTATAATGTGTACTTGGCTTCCGACTCCATCTTTGGCAGATTGACCTTGGGCTATCTGAACAACAATGGCTATTCTGCCCCTTATGCCTTCACGCAGATGAGTACTTGGCGCACCGAAACAGGTAACGACGCATACAGCTGGGCAGAACACGGTAGCGGCTCGGCACCTACCTCCTACGTCCCCAACCCAACGGATCTTTTTGTGGACCCTGACAATGGCGACTTGCATATTAATCCCAATCATGAAAGCGCCTGGTTTGTGAATGGCAAAGGCAAGCAAATCAACCATACGGGCGTGATTACCGACTTGGACGGGGACACCCGCTCCGCTTCGGTAACCACAGGCACCACCGACATTGGCGCCGATGAGTTTACTATGAACCTGGCTGTTGCTCCACCCAATGCCTATATTGAAAGTGGCAGCATCAGCAATGGCAGCACTACGGTTTTCTCTTGGGCACAGAAAGAGATAGCGCGCATTACATGGGTAGGCACTGCTTTGCCTTCCGAAATGTGGGTGCAGTATTACTCCGGCGAAACGCCTCCCAACCCCGTGCCCGGGGCAGAGTACAGCGACGGCTACTGGCACATAGAGCCCAAAAGTGGCACTTTTACCGGCTTATACACCGTACAGATTAATTTTGGACCGCATGAGACCGGCACCATCACTACGCCAAGCCTCTCTGCCATTCTTGCCAAACACGATGCCGGGGTTTGGGTGCCCTTCTTTGCCGGAACTGGCCCCCTCCAAAGTCAAAAAAGTTATATAACTGACCCTAAACAGATATGGGTCACGGGTATCAGTTCCTTTTCTGATTTTGCCCTTACCTCCGGTTTTGCGCCTCTACCGGTACAGCTTACACACTTCAACGGCGAAGTTACACCCGAAGGGATAGAACTAAGATGGATGCTGACAGGCACGCCCAAAGAGGTAGTGTATGTAGAGCGCTCAAACGATGCCTTACATTTTACCCCCATAGCCGAGCTGCCGGCTCGCGTGGGGGAAACCAAGCATTTGGATCCTCACCCACAAGCCGGTTATAATTACTACCGTTTGCTTATCCGGGGCAATGAGCAGGAAGAATACTCCTCTATCATTGCCATATGGTGGAATGAAAGTGCGCCCACCGTGCAGGTATATCCCAACCCGGCCACTTCGTGGGTAAAAGTGCGCGGCATTCCCTCCGGCGCAAGCATCAAGCTGCTCGGCAGCAACGGGCAGCTCATACAGCAAAAGCAGGACCTCCGGGCTGAATGTGAGCTCAATCTGCAAGGACTTGCTTCCGGCATTTACCTGCTTGAAATAGAAGATAAAACCGGGAAACGGATAGAAAAACTCATGGTGCAAAAATAAGGGCTAAGCGTGTGCTATACTTCATAAAACAAAAACAGCGGCAGGTTCTGCGAAACCGGTGCCGCTGTTTCTTTTTTTCACTCTTCTTCAAGGTCAGTTCATACCATAGCGTTGTACATCATCGGCCGTGATGGTATCGTCGGCAGCCATGATAACCAGGCGCTCCACCACATTGCGCAGCTCACGTATGTTTCCTGACCAGCTGCGCGACTGCAGCAGCTTCACTGCTTCCGGCTCTATTTCTTTCTTTTTGGTACCATACTCATCGGCAATAGCCTGCAAGAAATGCTCTACCAACAAGGGAATATCTTCTTTTCGCTCGTCCAAAGCAGGCACTTGAATAACTATCACACTTAAGCGGTGATACAGGTCTTCACGGAAATTCCCTTTTTTAATTTCTTCGCGCAGGTCTTTGTTGGTAGCGGCAATCACCCGCACATCTACTTTTATTTGCTTATCGCCCCCCACACGGGTAATCACCTGCTCTTGCAGTGCCCGCAACACTTTGGCTTGTGCCGACAGGCTCATGTCACCGATTTCGTCTAAGAAGAGTGTGCCCCCATTGGCTTGCTCGAACTTGCCAATGCGTTGTTTCACCGCCGAGGTAAAAGCACCTTTTTCATGGCCAAACAATTCACTTTCAATCAACTCGCTGGGAATGGCTGCACAGTTGACCTCCACAAAAGGACCTTTGGCACGTTGGCTTTTTTCATGAATTTGGCGGCACACCAACTCCTTGCCTACCCCATTGGGTCCCGTAATCAGCACGCGGGCATCGGTAGGTGCCACCTTGTCTATATCTTCAAGCACGCGCTTGATAGCCGGCGACTCGCCTATGATTTGGTACTTCTTGCTTATTTTCTTTTTCAGCACTTTGGTTTCTTGTACCAAGTTGGTTTTGTCGATGGCATTGCGCACACTCACCAGCAGGCGAGCCAGGTCCGGTGGTTTGGTAATGAAGTCGAAAGCCCCTTTTTTGGTGGCTTCTACGGCCGTATCGATGCTTCCGTGTGCCGAAATCATAATGAATTGAGTGTCTTTGCCCAATGCCATGGCTTTATCGAGCAGCTCCATGCCATCCATTTTGGGCATTTTAATGTCGCAAAGCACCACGTCGAAATCGTCTTTTTCTATTTTTTCGAGTGCTTCCACGCCATTGGCTGCTTCATCTACTTCATAGTTCTCAAACTCCAAAGCGTCGCGCAATGCCTCCCGAATCATTTGCTCGTCATCTACAATCAGAACTTTTGCCATATCTTTTCATTGAGTTGTGTGGACAAATAATTTTACAAAGCTAAAATTTATAAATTCACCCGTTCTTTTACAAAGGCTTCCCACTCTTCAAGCAGTGCCCCTTTGATAACACGCGGGAACTTATGTTGCCCGCCCTCTTTTCCTTTCATCCGCATAAAGTCATAAAACACATCGTTGGGCAGTACATGCACATAAATTTCCTTCAAAGCGGCGCTGCGTTCCACCCGGTAATCATCGTTCAACACCTTGAGATGCTCATCGAGGCGTTCTTTCAGAAGCCGGGCATCTACCGGGTCATCAGTGCCCACATACCAACGGTGTGCAAACAATGAACCATAGGGCACACCTGCCACGGTAAACTCTTTCACCCGTATGTTCAACTCCTCTGACACAAGCTCTATGGCTTTGTTCATATTATCCACCGAAAGGTGCTCACCACAGAGGCTCAGGAAGTGTTTGGTGCGCCCCGTGATGATGATTTCAGAGCGCTCTCTGTCAACCAAGCGCACGACGTCGCCAATCAAATAACGCCACGCCCCCGCACAGGTCGAAAGCAAAAGCGCATAGTCTTTGCCTTCTTCTATTTCGTCAATCATATAAGCCTCGGGGTTCTCCACAATTTGCCCGTCCGGCGTAAAGTTCTTCTCATCGAAAGGCACGAACTCAAAGAAAAGGCCATTGTTAAGCACCATTTTCAAATCGCCGCCGGGGCGCGACTGGTAGGCAATAAAACCTTCCGATGCCAAATAGGTTTCTATATATACCAAAGGCTTACCCAACAGCTTCTCGAAGCCTTTCTTATACGGCTCAAACGACACGCCCCCGTGCACATAAATATGCAGGTTGGGCCATATTTCATGAATATGAGCCACATTGTAGCGTGCAATAATTTTTTCAAGCAAGATTTGAATCCAAGCCGGCACTCCCACAATAAAGCCGATGTCCCACTTAGGCGCCTTTTCGGCGATTTCATCCAACTTCTGATTCCAATCCGTATGCTTGGCAATGCGCTTGCCCGGCTTGTAAAAATGCTGAAACCAGAAAGGAATCTGACTGGCAGTAATACCGCTCAGGTCACCTTCAAAGTAAGTACCCCGGTGATTGAGGTGGGTACTTCCGCCCAACATCAGCATGCCCGTTTCAAACAGCTTGCTGGGCAAGTTGGGATAGTCCGAGAGGGTCAGTATCTGCCGTATGCTGGTACGTTGAATGGCTTTAATCATTTCCTTGGTCACAGGAATATATTTCGAGGAGGCTTCGGAAGTACCGGAACTGAGGGCAAAATACTTTACATGCCCCCGCCAAGCCACATCTTTTTCGCCGGCTTTAGTGCGGTGCCACCACTCCTTGTACATTTTGTTATAATCGAAAACAGGTACCCGTTCTTTATAAGCTTTGTAGAAGTCGCGGCTCTCACGCGGCAGCTGCTGAATTAAACGAATCAGGTCTTCGAAGTTATAATACAAACCAAAAGCCGTATGCTGGGCTGAAGAAAGCAGTTTCAAAAGCTCGCGCTTTTGCAGAGCAAAGGGTGTGTGCTTCTCTTGCTCTATGCTTTTTCGTAATTTTATGCCCTGCTTCAACAGCGTACCTAAAATAGCCATAAGTCCTCCTTTTTTAGTACTATGCAAAGTTAAATTTTTCCTTTATTCTGAATATAAAATGCATGCCCAAAAACAGCATTTATTTGTAAAATACAATAAAAAACAAAAAAACCAATTTCAAAACAATGAAAAGTACAATAGATAAAATAAAACAAGAGTTAGGCGAGCACGTACGTTTGATTGCCGTAAGCAAAACGCACCCGCCCGAAGTCATCATGCAAGCTTATGAGGCAGGATGCCGCGATTTTGGTGAAAACAAGGTGCAAGAGATGCTGCCCAAGTACGAAGCATTGCCCAAAGACATACGCTGGCACTTGATTGGACACCTCCAGCGCAACAAAGTAAAATACATAGCCCCTTTTGTGCATTTGATTCATTCGGTGGACAGCGAGGCGCTCTTGCGCGAAATCAATAAGAGGGCAGCTCAAAATGAAAGAGTGATTGACTGCCTGCTGCAAATTCATATTGCCCAAGAAGAAAGCAAGTACGGCTTAAGCTATGAAGAAGCCCATGCCCTGCTGACCTCTTCCATTTGGGAAGAGCTGCCCCATGTGCGCGTCATAGGTTTGATGGGTATGGCTACCTTTACCGACGACACCGCGCAAATACGCCGGGAGTTCAGAGGCTTAAAGCACTTTTTCGATGAGCACAAGCAATATGAGCGCCCCAATGTGAAAATGCAAGAACTTTCTATGGGCATGAGTGGCGACTATCGCATAGCCATAGAGGAAGGCTCTACCATGGTGCGCATCGGCAGTGCTATTTTCGGGCAACGTCAATACACCTGACAGCATGCAAACAAGCATTCCTCACTACCGGCACAGGATACGCAAAGGTCCGGCAGGTGCACTCTACATCTTCGATACCATACGCAAAAAGTGGGTGCGGCTTCTGCCCGAAGAGTGGGTGCGCCAACAGTTCATCCGTTGGCTTATAGAAGAGCAGCACTACCCCGCCGCTTTGATTGCCGTAGAGCAGAGCTTAGGCAAATGGCGTGCCGACATTGTGGTGTATGACCGCCGGGGCATGCCTTTCCTTGTCGTGGAGTGCAAGCGGCATGCCATCACCCTTTCACGCGACACCCTGATGCAGGTGCTTCGATACAACGCCCTGCTCAAAGCCCCCTATTGGGCAATCACCAATGGAGAGGAGGTGCACCTCTTTTCGGTAAACCCCGAAAAGCAAGCAATGGAGGCCCTCGATGCCTTTCCCCCTTTCCCTTCCTGATTTTTTTCAGGCTTGCCATTCATTACCATTTCTGGTAAAAAATCATTAGCTTTACCATGAAGCTTAATTTCCCAAAAGCCCATGAAACGCTTTTTTGCTAACCTTAGCCTCAACACCAAATTTGTGCTGTTTACCCTCGTCACCCTTTTAGTTACTTTCTTAGGGCTGGCGATCTACATCTACGAATATCAGCAGGGCTACTATGAGGACCGCACCGATACCGAAATGTATCAGCACTTGGACGACCTCAGCCGTTTGGTGAAACTCGAATACCGCTACCGCGAAGACATCGTAAAACAAGGCATGCAGGTCCTGCGCTTTCATATGCAGCAGTTGGGGCGCCTGCAGGAAACCAAAGAGCTTTTGCCTCTGGCATTGACCAATGAAGAAAACAAGAATAAAACCTTGGTCAACCTGCCGCGCTGGGAAATAGGCGGGCAGCAAATACAAGGCAGTATTGCCATCGTGGACAGCATTCATAACCTGACCGGCGCAGATGTCTCTATCTATCAAAAAACCAATGTAGGCTTTGCACGCATCAGCACCACCGAGCGCAGCCCCGGCGGCCAACGGTTGGAAGGCTATTATATTTCACCCGAATCGCCCATATCGCTCAGCATAGAACAAGGAAAGCCTTATTTGGGCAGAATCAAACGCTTTGACCGCTGGTATATTGCCTACTTCACCCCCCTTACCATCCTCGACGAAGTAAAGGGCATGCTGTCTATAGCCATTCCCGAAAAGGACCTCAGCTATCTGCGGCGCGAGCTCAAAAGCATTCAGTATTTCCGCACCGGCTATCCCTTCATCATGAGCTATGACGGCGAATATGTGGTGCACCCCTATGCCGAAGGCAAAAAAGAAACGGATTTAAACTTTCTGGAATTTGTACAACAGAAAGAGCGCGGGCGCTATAGTCGCGAGCAAAACAATGAAGAGCAGCTGCTCTATTTTTCTTACTACGAACCCTACGACCTGGTCATTGGCGCTTACGTCGATCGGGCCGAAGCAATAGACCTGCCGCTCAAAGACCTGCGCCGGTCGTTGGCAGTCAGCTTCCTGCTGGCTTTGATTATCGGCTCGGTAGGCATTTCCCTGCTGGTGCGCAGCAATATTCTTAAACCTATCCAACGCTTGGCAGAAGTCATTTCCGACCTTGCCCGTGGGCGTTCGGTAGAGCCGGTACATTTCAACCAAAACGACGAAATAGGCGCCATCGCTGCTTCGGCCAATCAGCTCATACGGGGCTTCAATCAATACTCGCGCTTTGCCCAAGAAATAGAGAAAGGCAACCTCGAGGCTTCGTTTACCCCATTGAGCGACGAGGATATTTTAGGAAAAGCCCTGCTCGACATGCGCGACAGCATCAAAGAAGCTGCCCAACGCAAGCAAAAAGAAGAATGGATGAACGAACGGCTCAACCACTTCAATGAGGTGTTGCGCCGGCAGTTTGAAAACATAGAAGACTTCTCTGCCCGCCTGCTGGCAGAAGTGGTCAACGAGATGGGGGCCGTGCAGGGCGGCATGTTCCTGCTGAATGACGAAACACTGCCTGCCGAGCAGCAAAAACTTGAAATGGTGGCTTGTTATGCCTATAACCGCCACAAGCGCCTCCAGCGCGAAGTGCGCCCCGGCGAAGGCCTGGTAGGGCAAGTATATCTGGAAGGCGATACCGTCAACCTGCTGGAAATACCGGAAGACTACCTGCTGCTCTCTTCAGGATGGGGCGAAACAGAACCCCGCAACATCTTGATTGTACCGCTGAAAACCAACGACGTAACCATTGGCGTGCTGGAGTTGGCAAGCCTTCAACCTTTCAGCCAAGAGCAAATCACCTTGGCAGAAAAGGTAGCGCAAAGTATTGCAGCCACCTTCTTTACCGTGAAAAACACCACACGCACACAACAGCTGCTGCTTGAGCAACAAGAGCTCACTGAGCAATTGCGCGCCCAGGAAGAAGAAATGCGCCAAAACCTCGAAGAGCTGCAAGCTACACAAGAAGAGATGGAGCGCAGTCAAAAGCAACTGCACGCTATTGTCAACGAGGCGCAGCGAAAAGAAGAGCTGCTCAGCTCACTTATCAACAACACGCAAGACCTTATCGTTGCCATTGACGACAAGTACCAAATCACCATCTTCAACAAGGCGGCCAAAGACTGGTTCTTTGAGCAAAATGGCGTGCATCTGAACAACGGTGCCAACATTATCAATATGCTGACGGTAGAGCAAAGCGAAAAATTTAAGGAATACTTCGACCGTGCCCTGTTGGGCGAGCGCTTCTCGGAAGTGGAGCCGGTACAAACGCCGGCAAACACCACCGAGTATTGGGAATACACCTTCAACCCCATCAAAGGCAAAGACGACAAGCCCGCCGGTGTGTCTATGTTTGCCCGCAACATCACCGATAAGGTATTGCAAGAGCAGGAGCTCAAAGAAATCAACCGCACCATCATAGAAAAGGACCGCGAGCTGCAGCGCCGTCTCGAAGAGCTGACCCAAGCCCAACAGGCCATCCGGGAAAAGCAAGAAGAGCTCGAAGCCAAAGAGGCAGCCATCGACAGCAGCGCCATCGCCAAAATAGAGATGGACATAGAAGGCAACATATTAGAAGCCAATCAGACTTTCTGCAGCCTGTTTCAGTACGAAAAAGAAGAACTGGAGCACATGCACCATAACAAGCTGGTTGATGCAGAGACGTTGAATTCTATCGAATACCTTAACTTTTGGCGCAACTTGCGCAATGGCATCAGTCAGCATGGCCAATACAAGCGCATTACCCGCTATGGCGAATCCATTTATTTGATTGCCACCTACATACCGGTACGCAACGAAGCGGGCAAAGTAGAACGAATCGTGCAGATGGCTATGGACATTACCGCCTTCGTATTGCGCGAAGAGGTCTATGAAATGCGCATTGCACGCCTGCAACAAGACCTTGAACAGTGCCGCGAGGCGCAAGAGCAAGACAACAGCTCAAACAAAAAGAAATAAGGGCAGTTTGCCCACACACAGGGGATTCCTTGCCCTGCTTGATGCATCATAGGCAAGGAATCTCTATTTTTAGGCTTTCAAAAAGAAATGAACCTTTTGAAATTTTTTACGCTATGGCATCCATACAAGTAGAAGGAGGACATCCACTCAAAGGTACCTTGCACCCCCAAGGGGCAAAAAACGAAGCACTACAGGTGCTCTGTGCCACTTTGCTTACCGAAGAAGAAGTAACCATTCACAACATACCGAACATACGGGACGTCAATAAGCTCATTGAAATACTGCAAGACCTGGGCGTGCGTGTAGAGCGCCTTGCCAAGGGCAGCTATCGTTTTCAAGCCAAAAACATCAACCTTGAGTATCTGGAAACCCCTGCTTTTGCGCAAAAAGCTGCTGCGCTGCGTGGCTCGGTCATGATTTTAGGTCCACTGCTTGCCCGCTTCGGCTATGCGCGCATTCCCAAGCCCGGGGGCGACAAAATCGGACGCCGCCGCCTCGACACCCACTTCTTGGGACTTCAAAACTTGGGCGCTGACTTTCAATATGACCCGGCCACCGGTTATTACAGCATACAAGCGCATAACCTGAAAGGTACTTACATGCTTTTAGATGAAGCATCGGTTACCGGTACTGCCAATATCATCATGGCGGCCGTGCTTGCCCAAGGTACGACCATCATTTACCATGCCGCCTGTGAGCCCTACATTCAGCAGCTGTGTCATATGCTGGTGCGCATGGGTGCCCGCATTTCAGGTATTGGCTCCAACCTGCTTACGATTGAAGGCGTGGAAGCGCTCGGCGGTACCGAACACACTATCTTGCCCGACATGATAGAAATTGGCAGTTTCATTGGTTTGGCTGCCATGACCGGTTCTGAAATCACCATCCCCAACTGCCGCATCGATCAGCTGGGATGCATTCCGCGCGTCTTCCGGCGTATGGGCATTGACATGGAATTTCGCGGCGATGACATTTACATACCCGCCCAAGAACATTACGAAATAGATACCTTCATGGATGGGTCCATACTGACCATCTCCGACGCCCCCTGGCCCGGCTTCACGCCCGACCTGCTTAGTATCGTGCTGGTAACGGCCATACAAGCACGGGGCACCTTGTTGGTGCACCAAAAAATGTTTGAGAGCCGCTTGTTCTTCGTGGATAAACTCATCGATATGGGGGCGCAAATCATCTTGTGCGACCCGCACCGTGCCACAGTCATAGGCTTAGACAAGAAAATGCCGCTGCGTGGCATACGCATGACCTCGCCCGACATACGTGCCGGCGTGGCATTGTTGATTGCTGCCCTTTCGGCAGAAGGCATCAGCATCATCGACAATGTGGAGCAGATAGACCGCGGCTACGAAAACATAGACGGACGCCTAAATGCCATAGGTGCCAAAATCAAACGTTTGTAAAGAAATGAAAACACTACTTCTTACCCTATTTTCCTGCATGCTGCTTGCCGCTGCTCATGCACAGGGGCACCTGGTTTTTTCCGATAGTGTGTACCGCCTCCCCCAACCACTGCTGAAAGGACAGACAGCCGAGGTGGTGCTTCGCTGCACCAACACGGGCGATGCACCGGTGCTCATCTGGCAAGTGCAAAGCAGTTGTTATTGTGTACTAAGCGAGAAGCCCAAGCAAGCCATTGCCCCCGGCGACAGCGCTCATATACGCGTTAAGATACAAAGCGAAGGACTGCCGGCAGGACCTTTCCGGCGCCATCTTTTGGTTATCAGCAATGCCGTGCCTCCGGAGCAACTTTTGCGCATAGAAGGCGTGGTGGAAGAAAAAAAGTAAAGACGGAGTCCGCCCCGTCTTTACTTTTTCATTCAATTATTTCAATTATTCAGAAATCACATAAATTTCCCACTGCTGCAACTTGTTACCGCTTTGGCACTTTTCCAGCCTCACAGCCGAACCGGGCCCATTAAGGTGTGTCTTCTCGCCGGGTACCAAAGTTACACATGCATCACCCGATTTTATTATAAATACCCCACTGCCTACCTGCTCTATATTCCAAGCGTGAGGGGCATTGGGCGCAGTAGTATTAGGAATACGCTTGGCATGATTAACCGCAATAAACTTAGGATAAGCAGACCAATTAAACGCATCCCAACCTATACGCTTAATCTCACAATTGCCCGGTGCAGCATTCGCTGCCTGATAAAAGCGGAAACCTTTGTCATCCGGCTTCTGCGAAGACTCCAAAACACCACCCCCGCGAGGATCATTCCACGAAATAATGTACTCCCCGGTTTGAACATTCCTAAATTGAACCTGTTTGTAAGATTTTAAATCACC
>NZ_AUGC01000008.1 GCF_000426825.1 Thermonema rossianum DSM 10300
AGCGAGAAATCTCTTTTGCCTTCTTGTGGTTTGGCGTGAAGAGCTCTCTCACTCGCTTCGCTCGTTCGAGATGACAAATTATGCTCTGCTTCGAAAAGCACAGAAGCATTATCGCCGTGCTCTCTGCGGTGAACAAAAGGAAAACAGCAGAGTTATGTGGCAAAGCAAAGCGGATGCGTTGCTGTGTTGCGTCCGGCTGTTTTTTGGGCTGCGTCCGGTGCGCACCACACAAACAAAGCATGCACTGCCAAAGGTGCACGCAGGCGCCGGCTGTTCCCCGATGCTTCGAAAATGTGTAGTTTTGTGCCAATGCCAACGGAATACAAACGATATGACACGCGTTCAGACATTTACTTTTAATCCTTTTTCAGAAAACACCTATGTTATTTATGACGAGCAAAGCCGCGAAGCGGTGATTGTGGACCCGGGTTGTTGGGAGGCAAGCGAACGGCAGGCGTTGCTCGAATACATACGGAAACAGCGGCTGCAGGTAACGGCTGTGTGGAATACCCATTGCCATTTGGACCACGTATTTGGCAACCGCTGGGCAACGGACACCTTCGGCGTGGGCTTGTGGGCACATGCCAAAGAGCAGTTCAACCTGGACAACATGGCGATGGTGTGCAGCTATTTTGGCATTCCGCCTTTTGACCCGGGCAGCATAGACCACCATCTGGAAGAGGGCACGCGGCTGACAGTGGGTAGTGCCGTCTTTGAAGTGTTCTTTACGCCGGGGCACTCGCCCGGTCATGTGGTCTTTTACAATGCCGCCGAGGGCTATTGCATCAACGGCGATGTGCTCTTCCGCATGAGCATTGGGCGCACCGACCTGCCGGGCGGCGACCATCTCACGCTTTTGCGTTCTATCCGTGAAAAGTTGTTTGTGCTGCCCGATGATACGGGGGTATATACCGGGCACGGCGAGCCGACGACCATAGGCTTCGAAAAGCGCCATAATCCGTTTTTGAATGGAGCGTATGATTGAGGCGCCATTAATGTTTAATCATAGAAAATAACGCCCCCCAACAAACAGGAAAAAGTTATCCTCTGTGGTAAAAAGGAAACACTCACCACGGAGGTCACGGAGTAGCACAGAGGAAAGAATTACACTCTGCGCCCCTCTGTGTCTCTCTGTGGTGAAGAAAAAGAAACACTCATAAAACTATTTCCGTTTGGTGAGCCCACGCAAGATGCTGACCACCGGGCTGTGGCTTGCCGTGGTGGGAAAGATGCCTTCCTGTGCGGCACGTACCTGCTCTACGGTGTAGAACGCCTTGGGGTGGTAATGACACAGGCGCTCGATGAAACGGGGCAGGCGTTTGCGTTCTACTACCGAGAAAAGAATTTTCACATTGCCGCGGCTGCCGCGCGCGTCCACCAGCGTATAGCCGAAGCCTTCGCTGCTGAGCGCAGCCAACAGTTCGGGGCTCAACTCCGGCAAGATGGCACGCACGATGAGCTTGCCCACCGCCAGCTTGCCTTCGATGAGCATGCCCACGAAGGTGCCCGTAGCATAGCCGCCGGCATAAGCCACATAAGAAATGGGGTTGTCTATGTATTGAAATATTTGCCCGATAGCCAACAGCCATATGAGCGATTCGAAGAAACCCAGAAAGGTAGCCGTCTTGCGCTTGCCGTTCATGACAAACATGATGCGCACGGTGGCAATGGATACGTCGCTTACCCTTGCCAGGAAAATCATGGCAGGCAACACAAACCAACGAAACTGTTCGGGGCTGATGCCGAAGTGTTCGATAAAGAAAGATTCCATGGCAGTCCGCTTGTTTATACTGCAAAGAAAGGGCTTTTGTGGGGTGATAACAATTTTTTTAACAGCAAAAAGCTGCCATGCCCGGGCACGGCAGCGCTTCTTTGTTTGCATACAAGGAAGCAGGCGGCTTGGCTGTCAAACAATCTCGCCTTTCTCCATGCCTGCTTTTATGTTGGCAAGCATCACTTCGGTCATGCGGTCCAGGTCATATGCAGGCTGCCAGCCCCAGTCTTGGCGTGCGGCGCTGTCGTCGATGCTTTGAGGCCAAGAGTCGGCGATTGCCTGCCGGAAGTCGGGTTGATATTCTATGGTGAAATCGGGAATGTGTTTTTGAATGGAAGCCGCTATTTCGCGTGGGCAGAAGCTCATGCCATGCAGGTTATAGCTGGTGCGCACTTTGATTTTGCCGGCATCGGCATGCATCAGCTCCAGGGTGGCACGCACGGCATCTTCCATATACATCATGGGCAGGTAGGTGTCTTCTTTCAAGAAACAAACAAAATGCTTTTGGAAGAGCGCCTTGTGATAAATCTCTACGGCGTAGTCGGTGGTGCCGCCGCCGGGCATCGACTTATAGCCGATAAGCCCCGGATAGCGCAGGCTGCGCACATCCACACCCCAGCGGTTGAAATAATACTGGCACCAGTTTTCGCCTGCCTGCTTGCTGATGCCGTAAACGGTGGTGGGTTCCATAGAGCAGTGTTGGGGAGTGTTTTGGCGTGGGGTCGTAGGACCAAATACCGCAATGGAGCTGGGCCAATATACTTTGGCAATGTTGAACTCTATGGCGGCATCCAGCACATTGAGCAGCCCCTGCATGTTCAGCTGCCAGGCGTGCTTGGGGTGCTTTTCGCCCGTTGCCGACAACATGGCTGCCAAATGATAAACCTGCGTGATTTTGTGTTTTTGAATCACCTCGGCAAGGGCTTTGGGGTTGAGTACGTCCAGTTTTTCGAAAAGAGGGAACAGCTGCTTGCGTCTTTCGTCGGGGTCGCGCACGTCGGAAGCCACCACGTGGGCTTCGCCGTAGATGTCCTGCAAGCCGGCCACCAGCTCGGTGCCCAATTGCCCGGCTGCGCCAATCACCAATATATTATCTTGTGCCATAGGAGATAGGTTGTCTTAAACAATTTCTTTAAGTTTGTGCAAAGTTAGCATTTTATAAAGTAAAAATTGAGTAATTTCATGGCAGAGACGCAGCCGCTGAGTTTAGAAGAATTTCTGCAAAAGAAGAAAATAAACGTGGCAGCTTTGCGCAAGCACATGCCGGAGCTGTGGAACGAGTGGCAGGCGCTGTGGCAGGAGATGAGCCCGCAGAGCTTCGATGCCCAAAAGAAATTTCTGTTCAACCGTTTGCGCCGCCGCTTCCCGCTTTCTGCTTCTGTATCTTCAACATAAACCTACGATAAAACATGTACGGAAAAATACAAGAACACCTGCAAAAAGAACTGCAATCGATTCGTGAAGCCGGTCTCTTCAAAGAAGAGCGCATCATCAGTTCGCCCCAAGGCGCCGAAATCACCCTGAAAGACGGGCGCAAAGTATTGAACTTCTGTGCCAACAACTACTTGGGGCTCTCGTCGCATCCCAAGGTGATAGAAGCCGCCAAGCGGGCTATCGACACCCACGGCTTCGGCATGTCGTCGGTGCGTTTTATCTGTGGCACCCAAGACATCCACAAAGAGCTGGAAGAAAAGATATCGACTTTCTTGGGCACCGAAGACACCATACTTTATGCCGCCGCCTTCGATGCCAACGGCGGGGTGTTCGAGCCGCTCTTTGGTCCCGAAGATGCCATCATTTCCGACGAGTTGAACCACGCTTCCATCATCGATGGCGTGCGTTTGTGCAAGGCGCAGCGCTTCCGCTACAAACACAACGACATGGCGGACTTGGAAGCCAAGCTGCAGGAAGCCCAAAGCGCCCGTTTTCGTATCATCGTCACCGACGGGGTTTTCTCTATGGACGGCACCATCGCCCAATTGGATAAAATATGTGACTTGGCAGAAAAATACGATGCCCTGGTGATGATAGACGAGTGCCATGCCACCGGCTTCATGGGCAAGACCGGACGCGGCACCCACGAGTACCGCAACGTAATGGGGCGCATCGACATCATCACCGGCACCTTGGGCAAAGCACTGGGCGGTGCTTCCGGCGGCTTTACCTCCGGACGCAAAGAAATCATCGAGATGCTGCGCCAGCGCTCGCGTCCTTACCTCTTCTCCAATGCTTTGGCGCCGGCTATCGTGGGGGCTTCCATTGCAGTCTTTGACCTGCTGAGCGAGACTACCGAGCTGCGCGACAAACTGGAGCGCAATACCAAGTATTTCCGTGAGAAGATGACCGAAGCCGGCTTCGACATCAAGCCGGGCGAGCACCCCATCGTGCCCATCATGCTTTATGATGCCGTCTTGGCACAAAAGTTTGCCGACCGCCTTTTGGATAAGGGCATCTATGTGATTGGTTTCTTCTATCCGGTAGTGCCCAAAGGGCAGGCGCGCATCCGCGTGCAGCTGTCGGCAGCCCACGAGCAAGAGCACCTCGACAAAGCCATCCGTGCCTTCGTGGAGGTAGGGCAGGAGCTGGGCGTATTGAAAGCTTCCGTTTAAGTTTTGTTTTTAAGCATAACAACAAAAGGAAGAGCTTTCCCGGCTCTTCCTTTTATTTTTTTCTCTTTTGAGTGTATTGCTCTTTGCCATTTCGAGCTTTTTTTGTCATTTTGAGCGTAAGCGAGAAATCTCTTTTGGTTTTTGTAATTTGGTTTAATGGAGATCTCTCACTCGCTTCGCTCGTTCGAGATGACAAGCTGCGTGAACAGCGACATGACAAACTGTGTTTGTGTAGCCGCTTTTTATGCTTTGTTATTGAGCGTCCTTTTGCCACTTCGGGCGTCCCTTTTATTATTTCGAGCATCCCCTTTTTTGTCATTTCGAGCGATAGCGAGAAATCTCTTGGCTTTTTGCAGCTTGATTTGATTAGATTTCTCACTTCACTTTGTTCCGTTCGAAATGACAATATACGCTTGCACTTCGTTCGGGATGACAGCATTGCCATTTATGTGTACCCAAAGGGCAACGCCCATAGTCTGCTTATAGACGGTTTCAGGGCATCCACTCGAACAGGCGGTAGTGCCCGTCGTCCATGCCCAACGAACGGTAGGTGGCTATGGCTGCTTCGTTGTTTTGTTCTACATAGAGGCGTATGCCGCAGAACTGGCTACTTTCGGCCACTTGCTTTTGGGTGAAGGCATAGAACTGGCGGAACACCCCGCGCCGGCGGTATTCGGGCTTTACATACACCGATTGAATCCATATAACGTAGGCATTGCGCCAGTCGCTCCATTCATAGGTGTGCATCATGCAGCCCACGACCTCGTCGCCGTGCAGGGCAATGTAGTATTTGCCTTTGGCAGGGTTCTCCAAAACGGCTTTGATGCCTTCATACAGTGTTTTTTGCAAAAGCTCCATGCCTTCGCTTTCCTTTGCCATTGCCTGCTGAAAGGCAACGAGCAGGTCCAAATGCTCGGGCAAAGCCGTTTGAATGCGGCATTTAATCGCCGGTGGGGTCTCCCTTCTCATCGGTTGGTTTGGAGTCATTCGTCTGTGGTTTTTTGGCGGTTTGAAAAATGCCTATAAGAACTTCTTGCAGGGTATTTTGCAGTTCTTCCTGCAGCTGACGCAGCTCTTCTACCGGGTGGGTAGGTCTTGTTTGTTTGTGCCCGGGCCGGCGGAAGGCTTCTTCTATAAAGTCTTTTAAGTGAGGCAGCTTTTTGGCTATCAGCTCTTCCAGGTCGAAGGTGATTTCCATATTGATTTCCTGTGCCTCCGTATCTTCTTTTACTTTTTGCCGGGCCTGTTCATACAGCTTCTCTTTGGCTTCGCGTATGGCTTCTTCTTGCAGCGCCGTAAGTTTTTCATGCTCTTTGGCATAGCGCTTGGCCAGCCGTTTGGCAGCGGCTTTTACTTCTTCTTTCAACTGCCCGGCTATGTAGTCGTTTTCTTGGGCAAGCACTTCCAACATGGCGTCTTCGAGCTTCTTGCGCAGGGCTTTCTTTTTTTCTTTCATTGAGTTGTCCATGATACAGTTGTTTTTTAGGTTTCAGGTGGTGGGGGCGTAGTGTCCCGGATACCGAAACGGGCGGCACGCTGCTCCCAGCTTTTGCGTGCCCACTGCTGAAGGTCTTCTATGTTGTCCAGCTCGTCCATGATTTCGGTGCCCAGGAGGGTCTCCACGCAATCCTCCATGGTAACAAGGCCGGCCACACCGCCGTACTCGTCCACTACGATGGCGATGTGTTCCCGCTCTTGCATAAATTTGTTAAATACCTCGGGTAAGGTTAGCGTATCATGGATGAAAATGATCTCCCTTTTCAGCGAAGCCAAAGGTTCATTGCCTTTTTGCCGGATGAGGTGTTCGAGCATTTCGGTTTTCAATACATAACCGGTGATGTTGTCTATGTTTTCATGAAAGACGGGAATGCGCGAGAAGCGCAGCTTGGGGTGTTTGTCGTAAAAGTCTTGAATGGAAGTGCTTTCGTCGGCAGCCACCATCACCGTGCGTGGGGTCATGATGTCGGACACGCGAATGCTGTTGAGATGCAGCAGGTTTTTGATGATTTGAAACTCTTCCTTACGGAAAATGCCTTCTTTGGCGCCCACCTGCGTCATGGCAAAAAACTCTGCCCGGCTAAATACACTTTGTTGCTTGTTGCGTTTGAGCAGGCGGGTAATGAAACCGCTCATCCAGACCAGCGGCGACATGAGCAAGGTAATGACACGGATGGCTCCCACGGCAAAAGCGGCTATGTGCTGTGCATAGCTGGCGCCGATGGTTTTGGGTATGATTTCCGAAAACACGAGGATGGCGATGGTGAGGCCGCCCGAAAAAATAAGGGGCGACACCTCGGGAAAGAGCACATTGGCTTGCACGCCCACACCGGATGCCCCAATGGTGTTGGCAATGGTGTTGAGCGAAAGAATGGCAGCCAAGGGGCGGTCTATGTCCGTTTTCATGGCTTTCAGATGACGGGCATAGGCTTTGCCTTCTTGCAGCTTCATTTCTACGAATGATTCGGGAACGCTCAAAAGAGAAGCTTCCAGCAAAGAGCAAAGGAATGAAGTGAGCAAGGTGAATAAGGCGTAAAATATCAACAGTTCCATAGTGTATATTGGTATCCGTTTTTAAGCATTTTGGTTATTGAGGCTGTCTTCATAGGCTTGGTCTATATGGAGGCTGCTGTTGCGGGCAGCCTCCACGGCCAGGTGGTCGCAGCGCTCGTTTTCGGGGTGGCCTGCATGCCCTTTGACCCACACAAAGCGCACCCGGTGCTTTTGCAAAAGGGGCAGCAGCTGCTTCCACAGGTCGGCATTGGCGGTGTTTTTGAACCCGCGCTGTTGCCATTTCTTTAACCACCCTTTTTCTATGGCATTGACTACATATTGCGAGTCAGAGTAAACAACCACTTGCCAGCCGCTGCCTTTGATTTGCTTGAGGGCATCGATGACAGCCAGCAGTTCCATGCGGTTGTTGGTGGTAAGACGGAAGCCCTTGGCCAGCTCCTTCTCGTGCTGCTTATAGCGCATCACGATGCCGTAGCCCCCGGGTCCCGGGTTGCCCAAAGACGCCCCGTCGGTGTAAATTTCTATGATTCCTTGTGGTGACATGTGTTTTAAGAGGCTTGTGCGGGAATAAAGTAATGTATGTTGCTTTTGAATATTTTGATGGCAATGGCTAAGAGCAATATACCAAATACTTTCCGGAGAATGTTGGCACCGGCTACGCCCAGGCGCTTTTCGAGCCATCCCGAGGCTTTCAGCACGATATATACCAACGCAAGATTCACAACAATACCTATGAGAATGACTACCCGTTCATATTCGGCACGTAAGGAGATGAGGGTGGTCATGGTGCCGGCCCCGGCAATCAGCGGAAAAGCCAAAGGCACTATAGCCGACGTTTTGGCATCGCCGGTGTCCTTGAAGAAATGCGCCCCCAGCACCATCTCCATGCCTATTAAAAAGATGATGATGGAACCGGCAATGGAGAACGACTGAATGTCCACGCCCAGGAAGTGCAGCAAAATGTCGCCGTAATAGAGGAATACGACCATAATCAAGCCGGCTACGAGAGTGGCTTTGGCAGCATGCAGCTCGCCGGCTTTTTTGCGCAGGTCAATGATGATGGGAATTGAACCTAAGATGTCAATGACGGAGAACAGAACCAAAGAGACGGTGACTACATCTTTCCAGTGAATGTGTTCCATAGCTGTTGTATTCGTGTTTTGAGGATAAAAGGTTGGTTTAAGCTGTTTGAAAGGTAGAAAAAACTTCTGATAGCTGCTGAAAATGGGCGTCGGGAATAGCCGGAAAATTGGCAATACGGAAGCTGCCGGCTTTCCATGGTCCGTAGCCGTTGCCTATGTGTATGCCCTGTGCAAGTGCATGTTGTTTGAAGGCTTGTATTTGCTGCGGCGAGCCCTGTACGCCCAACACACTTACCGAACGGTTGTCTGCCCGTTGCACCAGCGGTTGCCATTGGGGGTGCTCTTCCAAAAAGCGGTACCACTCTTTAGCCCGTTGGCGCAGCCGCAGGTCAATTTCCACAATATGCGGAATGTACTCGAGCACACGCATCAGCAAGTATATATTCAGCACATTGGGGGTGTAGGTGGTTTGGTTGTTTTCCATTTTCTCAAGCAGGTAGGAGAGGCTGTTATAGCGCCCCCGCTCGCCAATTTGCCGCACGCGCTCGACCGCTTGGGGCGACAAACACATTACGCCCAGGCCGGCGGGCAGGCCAAAGCATTTTTGCACCGAGGCATACCATATGTCTGCCTGCTGCCAGGGGAGCAACACGCCCCCCATCGAAGAGGTGGCATCGACCGAAATGAGCGCTTCGGGGAAAGTGCGGCGCACCTTTTCCAAAAAAGATGTGGGCAGGGCGGTTGTGTTCGATGTTTCGTTGTGGGTCAGCGCAATCAGTTCGCTTTCGGCAGGGATGGCATCCAGCAGGGTGCCCGGGTCTTGGTCAATGCCGAAAGACAAGCCCGTTGCTTGGGGGTGCAGATGCCGGGTGTAGGTAAAACAGCGCTCGCCAAAAGCGCCGCTGAACAGGTGGGTGCTGTGTGCTCGTATGAGCGACTGCGCGATGACTTCCCACGCTTCTGTAGCCGACGACAGAAACAACAGACGGTAGCCGGACGGCAGGTCAAGCTTTTGTTGCATCAGTTGCCGGCAACGAACCACTATGGCTTCGAAGTCTTTGCTGCGGTGAGGCAAGCTCAAAATGCCCTGCCTGTAGGCATCTTGTAGTGCCTCGTGCAGAAAATCATAGACCTGTGCGGGTCCCGGGTTGAAAGTAATGGGGGGCGTCATAGGGAGTGCTGTTTCAATGTTTTTGGGGGCTTAATCTAAAATTTTGCACGAATGATGGTAATATCGTCCGTAGGAACACAGTGATATTCATCGGCCAGTTGGGCAAATTTACGCTGAAGCATGGTAGGCATGTAATCATAGGTGTTGTCTATGAACAAATAGTGAATGATGTCGAAGGCATCGCTTTCGAAGCCCAGTTGGGGCGATGAAATGGTTTCTATGCCATTGGTAGAAATGGTAATGTCTTGCGGTTTGTCTATCTTGAAGCGGTAGGTGTGGCGGTCATACCACTTGTCAAAGGAGAAGCGGGACAAGTGATAAGCCAGATAGTCCATCTCTGACTGCGCTTCTATTTCAGTGATTTCGCCATCTATACACAGCACGCCATTGCCGGAAACCAGCAAAAAAGCTTCGTGGAGCTCTTCGCTGTAAAACATCAATACAAAAGTGGCCAGCAGTTCGTTTATTTCCAGTTGAAGCCGTTTTTGTATCGACTTCAGTTCCTTTACAAACTGTGTCATCACTTCGCGCACGTACTGCTCTGTTTGCCGGTGCTCTGCCTGGCCGAAGGGGATGGTTTTTACCACCTTTCGCAGCAGTTTGCCATAAAGGGCAGCACTGAACTGGCTGTCATAGCCCGAAGAGCAGCCGTCGATGACGGCGCCAAAATAAAAGGAGCGCCCCAGGGGGAGGTCCAACAAAAAGTCTTCGCAATAGTTGGGGTGTTCACTGCCTTTCTGTATGAACTTGTATATTTTCATGGAGTCGTTTGCACTTGTTCAAGAATAATGTACACGGGGAAATGGTCGCTGTATCCGCCCAAATACTTATCGCCAGCATAGGTGCGTAGCGGGTAGCCCTGATATTCCCCGGTTTTTTCACGCATATAATCAGGGTTGAAGATGCGGGCGCTGCCTATCTTGTAATGCAGACGGTTGCCCGGGTTCACCAAGGGGGGCGACAATATGATTTGGTCGAGCATTTGCCAGTTGCCCCGGTAGCAATAGCTGCCTTCTTGCAGGTAATCGAGCACGCCCATGGCGTTGTAGAGCTCATCGCTTGCCAGGTCGAAAGAGTGGGGGCGTGCCTTCAGTCCGTCCCATATGCTGGCGTCGGTGGGCTCATCGTTGAAGTCGCCCATCACTACTATGTTGGCATCGGGGTCACCGGCACGAATCGCCTCTATGATTAAGCGCACGGTGCGGGCGGCTTCCATGCGTTTGGGGGCACTTGCTTCCAAACCACCACTGCGGGATGGAAAATGACACACCAAAACATGCAGAGTGTCTTTTCCGCCCAATATGCCGGAAACCAGCAGTATGTCGCGTGTCTTGTCGCCGGCTATATTGACCGGATAAGCCTTGGTGACCAAGGGCTTGAAAGCATAGCGCTTGTATAAGAGTGCCACGTCGATGCCCCGCTCATCGGGCGAGTCATAATGGGCGATGCCATAGTCTTTGAACCGCAGGTAGTCGGTGTTTACCAGGTCTTCGAGCACCTGTTTGTTTTCTATCTCACAAAGCCCCAGTATGTCGGGAGCATAGCTTTCTATACGGGAAATAATGGTCGATATATTTTTCAGTTTGGTTTGATAACGCTCTTTTGTCCACTGCAAGCGTCCGCCGGGAGTGAAGTCATCGTCTTGGGTGGCGGGGTCGTTATAAATGTCAAACAGGTTCTCTACATTGTAAAAAGCCAGTACGTACTGCTTCCCCGCAGCTGCTTTTCCTTTGCCAAAAGGCAGTTGTTGGGCAATGCTTGTATTTGCAAAAAAGAAGAATGACAAAAGCCAATGAGTGAAAATAAAACAGAGCGATGCTTGTATGCGTCGTTTCATGTCCAGAAGATTTGATTTCTATGAGCGTCTAATTTAAGCAAGATAAACAATAACGTACTAAAAGCCCACAAGGAAGAGCCACCATAAGAAATAAATGGCAGGGGAATGCCTACTACCGGGAATAAGCCCATGGTCATGGCGAGGTTGAGGGTAAAGTGCATAAACAGAATAGAAGCCACACAATAGCCATAGATGCGGGCAAAACGCAGCTTTTGGCGTTCGGCTATGTACACGATGCGCGACATGAGTGCCACAAAAAGGGTGATGAGGGTCATGCTGCCCAGCCATCCAAACTCTTCGCCAATGGTACAAAATATGAAGTCGGTTTGTTGTTCCGGCACGAAGTTGAACTTGGTTTGGGTACCTTGCAGGTAGCCTTTGCCGGCAAAACCCCCGGAGCCAATGGCTATTTTCGACTGCTGCAGGTTGTAACGTGAGCGCCGCGCCTCTTTGTCAATGTTTTCGTCAATCAATACCAAAATACGTTCTTTTTGGTGCGGCTTCAATATCTTATCTGACTGAAAGATGGTGTCAACACTGGCGGCAAAGCCCATAAGAATGAGCGTGGGAATGCCAACCACCAAAAGCAGCTTAAAAGAAAAGCCTTTGTTGAGGTAGCTCAACAGGGCGATGAGTAGTGCGGCTAAAACCAAAAAAGCAAACAAAAGGTAACTGATGGGCTGTATGACCAGTGCCAATACAAAAGTGAGCCCAAACAAAGCGGGAATAATGAGAAAGAGCGGCGAAAGCCCCTCGCGAAACATAACCAACACAAAGGCAGCAAAGACGAGTGTGGAGCCGGCATCCGGCTGTAACAAGATGAGCAGCGCCGGCAATCCTATGATGCCGAAGGCAATCAACAGGTCGCGCCAGCGGTTAAGCCTCACCTCTTTGTTGCTCAGATATTTGGCTAAAGCCAAGGAGGTGAACACTTTCGCAAACTCAGCCGGCTGCAGGCGAATGCCCCCGAAGTCGAACCATGCCCTTGCCCCGCCAATTTTGACACCAAAGACCAATACCAGTGCCAGCAGCAGCACCCCCACGCCATAGGCTATGTAGCCCAAAGACTCGAACAAACGATAATCCATAAAGAAAATAACCGTGATAATGAGCAAAGTGCCCCCAATCCATAGCAGCTGCTTGCCGGCTGCATGCGTGAGTGAGTAAATAGGTTTGGGGTCCTGTGGGGCATATACCGCCGAGTAGATACTCAACAAGCCTATGAGTACCAAGGCCGCATATAAAAATACGGTGAGCCAGTCAATATATCGCAGCGTTTGGTTTCTCACGGTTATGGATGCTTTTTGGGTGAAAAGGTTTTTTGAATCGTTGTTTTTTCCAGCTCTTTACGGCTTACTTCGCCGGTCAGATATTTTTCTATCATCAAGCTGGCGATGGTTGCCGCCCATACGCCACCGAAACCTGCATTTTCTACATACACTGCAATGGCTATTTGGGGCTTTTCCTTGGGGGCAAAGGCTATGAAGGTGGCGTGGTCTTCGCCGTGGGGGTTTTGCACGGTGCCTGTCTTGCCGCAAATGACTATGTGCTGCTTGTCCGGGGGCAAGTGCGCCTGCCATGATACGGTCCCTGCTTTGAATGCCATTTCCATGCCCTCGATAATGGGGGTAAAGTAAGACGTATCGACGGGAACGGTTTGTTTTTGCCTGTAGGCAGGCAAGGGGCCGCCCAGCTCGCGCACTTCTTTTATTAGATGCGGCGGGTAGTAGTAGCCCCGGTTGGCAATAATGGCGGCCAAGTTGGCCATTTGGAGCGGGGTAACGCCTATTTCGCCTTGCCCTATACTCAAAGAATAAATGTTGGAGAAGCCCCAGCGCCCTTCGCCATACATGCGGTTGAAGTAGCCTATATCAGGGATGTAGCCTTTGCCTTCGTTGGCAATGTCTATGCCCAGACGCCTGCCAAAGCCGAAGCGTTCCACGTATTGCCGCCATTGATTGTAGTTTTTAACAATGGTTTCAAAGTCATCGCCGCCTTGAAGTATCACGCGGCGGAAAGCCAAGTAGTAAAAGGGGTTGCAGGAGTGGCGAATAGAGCTCACTACATTGGTGGGCGAGGGGTGCCCGTGGCAGCCCACCAAGCTTTGGTTGCAAGGCAGGTAATCGTAAAGGTGCAAGGCACCGGTTTGAAGCCCTATGAGTGCCTGCACGGTTTTAAAAGTGGAGCCCGGCGGATAGCGTGACTGTATGGCCCGGTTGTAGAGGGGTTTGCGCGGGTCGCGCAGCAGCTCGGCGAAGTGGGTCGACAGCTTGGGACCACTGAGCAGATTAGGGTCGTAAGAAGGGGCTGAAATCAAAGCCAGCACTTCGCCCGTGGCCGGTTCAATAGCCACAATGGCGCCCGTTTTGTTGCTCATAAGCAACTCGCCATAGGCTTGCAAATCCAAGTCTATGGAAGCTACCAGCTCGCTGCCGGCACGAGGGGCCTTGTCCAATGCCCCTTCTTTATAAGAGCCGACAATTTGGTTGAAGTTGTTTTTTACTACATAGCGTATGCCTTTCTCGCCTCGTAAGTACGGCTCATAAAAAGCCTCTATGCCGCTTTTGCCCACGTAGTCCCCTTGTTGATAGTAACCGGCGGTGTCTTTTTCCAGCTCCCGCGGGCTGATTTCGGCAATATACCCCAACGCATTGGCAAGGCTTTGATGAGGGTACACACGCACCGAGCGCGCCTGCACATATATTCCTTTGTATTCGGATAAAAGCTCTTGCAGGCGTGCATATTCCCGGCGGCTCAGCTGAGGAATGATTACGCCCCCTTTGCGTGGGTTGGGTATTTTGCGAATACGCTTGATCAACTCCGCCTTCGATAAGCCGGTAAGCCGGCAAAAAGAGGCGGTATCCACCCCCTTGAAGTCATAAGGAATCAGCATGAGGTCATAGACCGGCTCGTTGTACACAATCAGCTTGCCGTTGCGGTCGTAGATGAGTCCCCGGTGGGGCTGTTCAATCAAACGTTCCACCACATTGCGGTTGGCCGCTTCTTTGTAAGAATCATCGACCAGTTGCAGAAAAAAAAGCCGCACGGCAAACACCAAGCCTGTCAAAACAAAAAGCGTATAAAACAAATATTTCCGTCCCTCTAATTGCATATGTCAGCCTGTTTTAGAAGCAGCCATGCGCCCGAATAAGTAAACAACCGTTGCGGTAAAGAAAGTGCTTGCCGCAGCACGCAACAGAATGAACCACCACGACAACTCACTGCCTGCCCCTTCCAGCATAAACAACACCAGATGATGGATAAACAGCAGCAGAAGAGCATATGCCAAGAGTGGGAGCGTGCCGGTAAGTTGCGGACTCAGGCGTTCGATACTTTCCGTTTCATTACCGCTACTCGATGCCAGCAGCCGGAGCGCCTGCGGTTGAATAAATGCCAGCAGGGTGGTGGCTGCTGTGTGAATGCCATTGGTTTCATAGTGCCAGTCCATGAGTACACCCATCAAAAAACCGGTCAATAGGGTATCGATTGGGCGGCGGTGCCCCAACAATATCCAATAGCCGGCATAAGCAAAACAGGCGGCCTGTTCGAACAACAGCAGGCGGCTGCCTATGAACCATTGAAAAAAAAGGAAGCCTGTAAACAGCAGTATATCTTTGATGGTATTGTTTCCCATAAATGCCTAAAAGTTGATACCTTCGGTGAGGCTGTCTATTTCTTCTTTGTCTGTTTCTTTGAGTACATACACATAGCGCAACTGCCGGAAATCGGTGCTTAGCTTCACTATCACATCGCGGTAGGTGCTGCCCGGAATGTCCTTCACTTCCGTGACGATGCCTATCAAGAGACCTTCCGGAAAAAGGCGGCTAAAGTTGGACGTGAACACGCTGTCGCCCCGGACCACCTTCACCGGCTTGGGCACGTCTTTGAGAGCGGCATAGCGTGCATTTTTACCATCCCAGCGCACATAGCTTTCATGCCCCAAACGAGGCAGATAGGCAGAAACACCAAAGTTGGTACTCAAGAGGGAAAGTACCACCGAATAATGAGGGCTGCATTTTACCACTTTCCCTGCCACGCCCTGCGGGCCGATAACGCCCATGCCCGGTGCAATGCCGGCTTGGCTGCCCTTGTTTATAAGAAAATAGTTGTTGCTTAAATGGGTTTGATTGCCTACTACTTGGGCATCGACCAGCTCGTAACGATCGCGCAACAAACTATCGGCAGGGGTGTGACGGAGGGCTTTTAGGTGGTTGAGTTGGGCATAGGCATGCCATAAGTCTTGACGCAGCCGGCTGTTCTCCTGCAGAAGTACTTGGTGGTCTTCCCGTAAATGAAAGTAGGCATACACACCGGCGACCTGTGTTTGCACAAAGCCGCTGAATTCACGCGCCCACTGTCTCAATACATAAGAATGATAGCTATTGCCTTGACTCATCCAGACAATAGCTATCGCTTCTAAAAGTATGAACAATAAAAAGACACGAATACGATACAAAAAAGCAAACAATGCTTGCATAGCAACACAAGAGCTTGATGAGGGGCAGAGGGCCCCCCGCTGTTATTTAAGAGGTCATCAATACAGGACGGTAGTGCTCAAGATTCTTAAGCGCAATGCCGGTGCCGCGCACCACGGCACGTAAGGGGTCTTCTGCCACATGAATCGGCAGCTTGGTTTTCATGTGCAGGCGCTTATCAAGGCCACGCAACAGCGCCCCGCCACCGGTCAAATGAATACCGTTTTTATAAATATCGGAAGACAACTCCGGCGGCGACATTTCCAGCGCCTTCAGCACGGCATCTTCGATTTTGATAATGGATTTATCCAGGCAGAAAGCAATTTCCGAATAACTCACTTTGATGACTTTCGGAATGCCGGTCATCAGGTCACGCCCACGCACTTCATAGTCATCGGGTGGGTTGTCCAGTTCAGCCAAGGCCGAACCTACCTCTATTTTGATTTGCTCGGCGGTGCGCTCACCAATGAGCAGGTTGTGTTGGCGGCGCATGTAGTCCAGAATGTCGCGGGTGAATACGTCGCCTGCCGTACGTATGGACTGCTCGCACACAATGCCGGACAAGGCAATGACTGCAATTTCGGTGGTTCCGCCGCCTATATCCACAATCATGGAGCCTTCGGGCTGCTCTATGTCAATGCCAATGCCAATGGCGGCGGCAATGGGCTCATGAATCATATAAACCTCTTTGGCACCGGCATGCTCGCAGGAGTCCTTTACTGCACGCTTTTCTACTTCCGTTACACCGGAGGGAATGCAAACCACCATGCGATAAGAAGGCTGAAACAAACGCCGCCCCGTGTCTATCATCTTAATCATGCCGCGAATCATCAGCTCGGCAGCCGTAAAGTCGGCAATCACGCCGTCTTTTAGGGGGCGTATGGTCTTGATGTTGCTGTGTGCCTTTTCGTGCATCTGCATGGCTGTGCGTCCTACAGCCAGCACTTTATTGGTAGGGCGGTCGATGGCAATGATAGAAGGCTCATCTACAACAATTTTGTCTTTGTAAATAATCAGGGTGTTGGCGGTGCCCAGGTCAATGGCGATATCGGCAATAAACAGGTCTCTTAATCCCATAGTTAAATGCGTGATTTTAGGCGTCAAAGATATAAAAAAAAGCAATGGTAATAGCACTTTTACGAGAAAGTGCCAAAAAAGTAGGGCTAAATTTAGTAAAAAAATAAGAGTGCCGCAGAGGGCACTCTCACTTTGGCGAAAAAAAGCGCCTCGCGGCCGCTTTTTAGTGTTTGAAATGCCGGTATCCCGTAAAGACCATGCTCATGTTGTGGGCATCACAGAAATCAATGGATTCTTGATCGCGGACAGAACCGCCGGGCTGAATAACGGCACGGATGCCTGCCTGCCAGGCTATCTCCACGCAGTCGGGGAAGGGGAAGAAGGCATCCGAAGCCATCACTGCCCCCTGCAAGTCGAAGCCAAAGTGGTTGGCTTTGGCGATGGCTTGCTTGAGGGCATCTACCCGTGAGGTTTGCCCTACGCCGCTTGCCAACAGCTGCTCGTTTTTTGCAAGCACTATGGCGTTGGATTTGGTGTGTTTTACCAGCTTATTGGCGAAAAGCAGGTCTTTGATTTCAGCCTCGGAGGGTTGGAGCCGGGTGACTGTTTTCAAGTCAGCGGCGGTTTCTACTTGTGCGTCGCGCTCTTGGCGTATGATGCCGTTCAGTACGGTGCGCACTTGCCATTGTGGCAGCTCTTGATGCTTTTGACGGAGCAAAATGCGGTTTTTCTTGCTTTTAAGCAGTTGCAGCGCCTCTTCTTCGAAAGCCGGCGCTATGAGCACCTCTACAAACAGCTCGTTGATTTTTTCGGCTGCCGCTAAGTCGATAGGGTGGGTGCAGATAAGCACACCACCGAATGCCGACACAGGGTCGCCGGCCAGGGCGCGCTCATAGGCTTCGGCAACCGAGCGCCCGTAAGCAGCGCCGCAGGCATTGTTGTGTTTCAAGATGGCAAAGAAAGGGCGCGGGTCTTGGGCAAAATCGGCAGCCAGCTGGACGGCAGCGTCTATGTCAATCAAGTTGTTGTAGCTGAGCTCTTTGCCATGCAGCTGCTCGAGCATGTCTTGCAGCTTGCCGTGGAAGAAGCCTTTTTGATGAGGGTTTTCGCCATAGCGCAATGCCTTGCTTTCGCGTATGCTTATCTTTAGGCTGTCGCTGTTTTGTGTAGAACGGTTGAAGTAATGGAAAATGGCGGTGTCGTAGTGCGAGCTGATGTCGAAGGCTATGGTAGCCAGTTGTTTGCGCTGCTCCAGGGTGGTGTGCCCCTCTTGTTCAAGCAATAGGCGATACACGGTCTCGTATTGTGCTTGTGAGGGCACGATGACCACGTCGCGAAAGTTTTTGGCAGCTGCCCGAATCAGCGAAATGCCGCCGATGTCTATTTTTTCAATGATATCGGCTTCACTTGCCCCGGAGGCAACCGTTGCTTCAAAGGGATACAAGTCCACCACCACCATATCGAAGGTGGGAATGTCATGCTTGTTCAGGTCTTGGCGGTCTGCTTCCAGATGGGTGCGGGCCAAAATACCACCAAACACCTTGGGATGCAGAGTTTTGACGCGCCCCCCCAAAATAGAAGGATAGCCCGTAAGGTCTTCTACCTTCTGCACAGGCAAGCCCAGCGATTCGATGTAAGCGCAGGTGCCACCGGTGGAATAAAGCTGCACGCCTTGCCGGTGCAACAGCCGCAGCAGGTCTTCCAAGCCTTCTTTGTGATAAACGGAAATAAGGGCGGTTTGAACTTTCTTTTTGAGTTCCATGGCGTTCAATCTATCTTTTTTCGTTGAGAGTTAGAAATACGTACGATACTAAGCATGAGCAGCAGGAAGGCGGCGCAACAACGCTTCTACTACTTGGGGGTAGTGCCGGTGCTCCAAAGCATGAATTTGCTCGGCCAGCTGCTCCGGGGTGGTGCCTTCGGCAATGGGCAGGCGTGCTTGAAAGATGTGCTGCCCTTCGTCGTAGTGCTCGTTTACATAGTGAATGGTAATGCCCGACTCTTTCTCACGGTTGGCTATGACTGCACGGTGCACATGCATGCCATACATGCCCTTGCCGCCATAGCGCGGCAGCAGGGCAGGGTGTATATTTACGATGCGCTGCGGATAGGGTTCGATGAGTGCCGGCGGAATGAGCCATAAAAAGCCTGCCAATACAATAAAGTCTATTTCGTGTTGTTTGAGCATGGCGATCAGCTCGTCGGTTCGCTCATAAAGCAACTCACGGTCAATAAGCAAAAAAGGAACGTTCCACTTTTTGGCACGTTCCAGCACATAAGCATCCGGTTTGTTGCAAACGATGAGCGCTACTTCGCCTACGTCGGCGGCTTGCTCTTTGAAATGGCGAATCAACTGCTCGGCATTGCTTCCACTGCCCGATGCAAAAACAGCTATTCGATGCGTCATGATGAATGGGGCTTTTGAGTCTGTAGAATTTTGTTTTGCAAAAGTATCAAAAAAATGTCAGCTCCATGACTTTCCGTCAATATATTTTGCGTGATATTGAACCAAAAAAACGATGAAACACACACGGATACTTATCTTGATGGTTTTGGCTTTGCTGTGGACACATGGCAGCTACGGACAGTACTTGAACAAGCAACTGTGGGGGAGTGTTTCCCTTGCGGCAGGGGCGCAGCAATGGAGCGCCGATGCGGCAATTTTCAAAATGCATCCATTGTTTGGCACCTCTTGGCTGGAGGCAGGCTATGGTTTGCGTGCCACTTTCTTTTCAGGGAAAGAACGCTACTTTGAAACAGCGGATGCCTCCCTGCGTCAGGACGCCGCCAATATTGACTCCTTGTATATCGAAAGCGCTTCGGTGGGTGCACTCAATGCTTTTGTGCTCATAGAAGCCCGCCCGCTTGAGAAATGGCGCGTAGGCTTCAATATAGACCTTGGCGGGTTTAGCGTGGGCGGCCGGCGCAATGCTGCTTACCGCGCACAAGGAAGTAACCAAACGGTGCCTGTCAGTGCAAGCCCTACGGCATTCAATATTTTATTGGTGGGCGACAGGGATATAGGCACCTTGAATTCAAACTTTTACGTAACTTATGATATTGCCGGGCAGTGGCGTCTGAGGGCTGCTTATCAATATCTGTTTGTGGAATACACCACCGAAGCCCCACTCCGCAATGACAACGACCGTTTCCGTTACAAGGCTTCCATGGTAAGTGTGGCTGTCATCAAGCGGCTGTCTAAAAACTAAAAACTATGAAACCACTATTCAAAAAATATGGACTGTACTGCCTGTTGTTGTGCCTGCCTGCTTGGGCATGGGCACAGCCGGGTTGGAAGGTAGAAGACTACAGCATACACTTCAAGATAAAAAACGCCGGTTTTTATGTGGACGGCACGCTGAACGATTTGGAGGCATCCATCGCTTTCGACCCCGCCACACTGAAGGGAAAAATAGAAGCGAGTGTGGGCGTGGCCACCATCAATACCGACAACCGGACCAGAGACAAGCATTTGCTTTCTGCCGACTACTTCGATGCGACGCGTTTTCCGCGCATCTATATGAAGTCCTACGATTTCAAGCGTGCCAAGAGTGGCAACTACATCGGCTATTTCTACCTGACCATCAAAGACGTGACGCGTCAGGTAACCGTGCCTTTTAAATTTGACGGAAAGACCTTCGACGGTTACCTGGAAATCAACCGCCGGGACTTTGGCGTAGGCGATAAAAGCTGGATATTAAGCGACATGGTAAAAGTATTTATCCGGGTCGATGTTTCAAGATTAAAAAATTAAATGCTTAATTTAATGAAGAAATAAAGTTTTGTTCACTGAAACGAATGTTTTGATTTATGGTAAAATCGCCTTTACCGCAGCATTTGCCTTTGTTGATTGCCGAAACACTGCAGGAATTGTCGGCGGTGTTGAAACAACTGCCTTCCGGGTTTTACGGGCAGTCACTTCCACTATTGGAAGGCAACAGCGTGGGCATGCATGTGCGTCATATGATTGAGTTTTTTGAATGTCTGATAAAACAAGTCCCTGAAGGAAATATAGACTACGACTTGCGCGAAAGACAAAAGCATATAGAAGAGGACCGGCAGATGGCTTTGGCAGCCATCGAAAACATACGCACCCATCTGATGGGCATCACGGAAGACAAGCCCTTGCAGCTGAAAGCGCTGGTGCTGCCGGATGTGGAGAAAATAACGGTGCCAAGCACACTATTCCGGGAGCTTGTTTACAATCTGGAGCATGTCATTCACCATGCGGCTTTGATAAGGGTGGCTATTCTGCACTACTGCCCCGAAGTCAGCCTGCCTGCACATTTTGGCTTGGCGCCTTCCACTCTCAAGTCCCGGCAATATTCGTAAATTGCCGGAAAAACAGCTATGCGTTTAGATGTACGTTTGTTGAACACCTTTGAAGGGCACAAAAGCAGTATTTATGCGCTGGCAGAAGAGGCCGGTGGCGTCTTTTTTTCTGCCGGCGGCGATGGCATCGTGGCACAGTGGAATGTGCATGATCATGAGCGGGCAGTGATGCTGGCACGTGTGCAAAACCCCGTCTTTGCCATGTATGTACATCCACAAGCCCGCCAACTGGTGGTAGCCGAAAATCATGAAGGCTTGCACTGGATTGACCTGGCACAAAAAAAGGAAATTGCATCACTGGCGTTAAGCAAAAAACGTTTTTTCGATATACAACCGCTCGATGAACACCATCTGTTGGTGGCAGGCGAGGAAGGCGTGCTTTTTGTGGTGAACAGTGAAACCTTCCGTTGCGTTGAAAAAATACAACTCTCACAAGACCGTCTGCGCAGCATCGCCGTGCACCCCCAACAGTCAGTCGTTGCCGTAGGGGGCAGCGAAGGCGTGGTGTTTTTACTCGATAAAGCAAGCTTACAGCTAAAACAACGCTTTGAAGCCCACAGCGCTTCTATCTTTACCCTGCGCTTTCATCCTGCCGGCACTTATCTGCTCAGCGGTGGGCGTGATGCCCGTTTGAAAGTATGGGATGCAACCGCAGATTTTGCTTTAAAACAGGAAATACCGGCTCATTATTACACACTGAATACTTTGGCTTTCCATCATCAAGGGGGCGATTTTGTAACCGGCAGCATGGACAAAACCATTAAGTGGTGGGACGGCGACACCCTGCGCCTCTTGAAAGTCATCGACAGGCAACGTTATCAAGGGCACAATTCCTCGGTGAATACCCTGATTTGGATGAAATACAAAAACTTGATTCTTTCTGCCGGCGACGACAGAACCGTGAAAGCATGGAAGATAGAAAGCCACGAATGAGGAATGTTTTCAAACAAAAAGCATCTACACTTGATTAGCTATCCGATTTATTGATATATTTGCGCAGTATTGAAACCATCCTAAAAAGAAACAATAATGTCTATAGCTGTTATTGTCGCTTCCGTTGCAGCATTTACAGTGGTTATTTTGCTACTGGTATTTTTGCTGCTGTTTGCCCAGTCCAAACTGGTGCCTCAAGGAAAAGTGAAAATCATCATCAACGGGGACAAAGAGCATCCCTTGGAAGTATCGCCCGGACAGTCGTTGCTGACCGCCCTGGCCACTTCGGAGAAAAAAATCTTCTTGCCTTCTGCCTGTGGCGGCGGGGGAACGTGTGCCATGTGTAAGTGCCAAGTATTGAGTGGAGGCGGGGAGCTGCTGCCCACCGAAGAGCCTCATATCAACCGCAAACAGCGCGAAGAGCACTACCGCCTGGCTTGTCAGGTGAAAGTGCGCCAAGACATGGAAATACGCATTCCCGAAGAAATTTTCGGTATCAAGAAGTGGGAGTGCGAAGTGGTGTCGAACTACAACGTGGCTACCTTCATTAAAGAATTTGTGGTGAAGCTGCCCGAAGGTGAAACCCTCGACTTTAAACCCGGCGGCTATGTGCAGATAGACGTGCCCCCGATTGTGGTAGATTTCAAAGATATTGATATTCGTCCGCATCCGGACGACCCTGCCGGGCCCGATAAGTTCCGCCCCGAGTGGGACAAATACAACATGTGGTCGCTCAAGATGGTCAACAAAGAGCCGCAATTCCGTGCTTATTCCATGGCCAACCACCCGGCAGAAGGTAACATCATCATGCTGAACGTGCGTATTGCCACCCCACCATGGGATAGAAAGAAAGGGGCTTTCATGGATGTGAACCCCGGTGTATGCTCTTCTTACATCTTCTCGCGCAAACCCGGCGATAAGGTAACCGTATCCGGTCCTTATGGTGAGTTCTTCATCAACCCCACTGACCGCGAAATGATTTACATCGGTGGTGGTGCCGGTATGGCGCCCTTGCGCTCGCATATCTTCCACTTGTTCCATACCGAGCGCACCAAACGCAAAGTATCTTACTGGTATGGTGGGCGTTCGCGTCGCGAGCTCTTCTATATTGACCACTTCCGTAAGATAGAAAAAGAGTTTCCCAACTTCCGCTTCTATGTGGCGCTTTCCGAACCGCTGCCCGAAGACAACTGGAAGGTGAAGAAAAACATAGATGACCCGGAAGGCGAAGGTTTTGTGGGCTTCATCCATCAGGTGTTGTATGAGCAATACTTGAAAGACCACCCTGAGCCGGACGAAGTGGAATACTACCTCTGCGGTCCGCCCCCCATGCTGGCAGCCGTTACCAACATGTTGCGTGACTTGGGTGTGCCCGAAGAGAACGTACGCTACGACGACTTCGGAAGCTGATAAAATACAAGCTGTTGCCTCTTGTTGCATCCCTTGTGCCTTGGGTACAAGGGATGTTTTTTATATATTCAGAAAGGAAAACCAACCAAGTCCGTTATGCAACCTATCAACTTCGAACCTTCTTTGTGGTGCACGCCCGTGCCCGGGGCACTGCTGCAGCACACCTATGAATTCGACGACCTTTTTCATAAGTTACATATTCATGGACGGGAGCACCCGGACCACCACCAAGTAGAACAAAGCGACATAGCGATTATAGGCGTGGGAGAGTACAGAGGCGGCTGCGCCGGCAGTGAAGGCATACAACAGGCAGTAGACACATGGCGTAAGTACTTTTATCGCTTGAAAGCCCATCGTAGCGACTACCGCATAGTGGATTTGGGTAATTTGATTCCCGGCGACACACTCGATGACACCTATACCCACCTGCAGATGGTCTGCGAGCAGCTGCTGCGCATGAATACACTGCCGTTGATAGTGGGCGGCACCCACGATTTGCTGTATGGTCAGTTCCGTGCTTTCGAAAGGGTCGAGCAAATGATTACCCTTGCCAACATAGATGCCGTGGTAGATTTGGGCGAAGAAAAAGAAGCACCCTGCAAACAGCACCTTTATAAGGTGTTGATGCATCAACCCAATTACATTTTCGATTTTGTACAATTGGGGCATCAGGCCTATTTGAATGGCGCCAAAACACTGGAAGCACTGGAAAAACTGAACTTTTCGTTATTGAGCCTCGGACAAATGCGTAACGACTGGCTGGAAGTAGAACCATTTATTCGTGCTGCCCATCTGGTAGCCTTCGACTTGAAAGCCATGAGTACTCTGGCAGCGCCGGGGCACGGAGCGGGGCATCTGTTCGGTCTTAGCGGTGAAGAAGCTTGCCACTTGGCTTGGTTTGCCGGCTTAAGCCCGCTCAACCGTTCGGTGGGCTTCTATGAGTTCAATCCGCAAAAAGACCCCTCGGGACAAACAGCCTTTTTGTTGGCAACCATGACTTGGTATTTTATTGACGGCTTCTATCGCCGGCGCCCTGTGGACTTCCAAAACGATGACTTTTTGCACTATCGTGTGCCTATTGGCAAGGGCAAGCATGCCTATGAGCTGCACTTCTACAAACAGCAAACCACAGATATGTGGTGGGTGGAAGTGCCCTATAGCCGGAATGATATATTTACCGAGCCACACTATTTGCCTTGCTCTTATAAAGATTATTTGCGCGCTTTGGAAGGCGAAGTGCCCGAGCGTTGGATTCAGGCTTCGGCAAAATTGCTATAGTCACTTTTAAGCAGGGTCCACATCAACTACTACCACCACCCGCCGGTAGTCTTTTTGAAGTGTCAGCTGCTGTATGCAGTAGGCTATATACTTCTTGACGGCAGAAAGGTTGATACCCTGCCGTTCTATCTTTACCAATATGTTGCGCAGGTAGTAGTTTCTGACTTTATCGACCAATGGGACGTCGGGCCCCAATACACGGGCTTTGCCCAGTTTTTTCTGCAGCAGTTCTACCAAGTCATGAGCGGCCGCATGGGCGAGCTCTTCTTTGGTATGTTTTACTTGCAGCCCGATAAGGCGCACAAAAGGAGGGTAGTTGTAGGTACGCCTTTCTTGCAGCTCTCTGTTTACCAACTGCTCATAGGCTTGTTGCTGCACGTCCAGCAGCACGGGGTGCTCGGGGTGGCGGCTTTGAATAATTACCTCACCGGCTGCTTCTTTCCTGCCGGCGCGTCCACTCACTTGTGTAAGCAATTGATAGGCGCGCTCATGAGCCCGGAAATCAGGAAAGTAAAGCAGCTGGTCGGCATCTACGATGCCCACAAGTGTTACTTTTTCAAAGTCCAGCCCTTTAGTAAGCATTTGCGTGCCTACCAGTATATCGATGTCGTGGGCTTCAAAACGGTCAATCAGTTTTTGGTAGGCGTCTTTGCCCCGTGTGGTGTCTAAGTCCATGCGCGCCACCCGGGCTTCGGGAAACAGCAGTTTGAGCTCGTCTTCTATCTTTTCAGTGCCGATGCCCACATTCTTCACCCGGCTGGAGCCACAAGCCCGGCAGGTGCCTTTTACTCCTTGTTGGTGCCCGCAATAATGGCAGCGCAACAGACGCTCATGCATATGGTAGGTAAGGCTTACATTGCAGAAGCGGCATTTGGGAATCCAACCGCAATCTTCACAGCACAAATAGGGGGCATAGCCCCTCCGGTTTTGAAATAAGATGACTTGCTCCTGCCGTTCGAGCCGCCGGTAAATGGCTTCATACAATTCGGGGGCGAAGGAATACCGCAATCGGTTTTTCTTTTGTGCGGCGCGTAAATCGCTGATGATGACGCGGGGCAGGCGGGCATTTCCGTAGCGTTGTTGCAAAGACACATAACCATAGCGCCCTTGTTGAGCATGGTAAAAAGTCTCTAAGGCAGGGGTGGCCGACCCCAAAAGCACCTTGGCGTAATGCAGCTTGCCCAGCATCATGGCTACGTCGCGGGCATGATAGCGCGGTGCGGGCTCGTGTTGCTTGTAGGAGGCTTCGTGCTCTTCGTCAACGATGATGAGCGACAGGTTGTCGAAGGGCAGGAAAACGGCCGAGCGCACACCCACCACAAAGCTAAAACGCCCCGACTGCACCCCCCGCCATACTTCCACGCGCTCATTGTCGGAGAAGCGCGAATGATAAACGCCCATCTTGTCGCCAAAGATCTTGCGCAGGCGCTGCACGATTTGCGTGGTCAAAGCTATTTCCGGCAGCAAATACAAGACCTGTGAGCCACTGTCCAGTGCCTGTTGAATGAAATGAATATAAATTTCTGTTTTGCCACTGCCGGTAACGCCATGTAAGAGGGCAATGTCTTTCTTTTCTTCAAAAAAAGCATGCATGATTTGCCGGAAGGCTTCTTGTTGAGCCGGGCTTAGGGCAGGGAGGGGCTGTAGCTTGTGAGGGTCTATGGCAGCAAAGCGGGAAACTTCTACTTCAAACTCTTCAAATATCCCTTTTTTTACCAGCGCCTGAATGGCTGCCGGCTTGATGCGGGCATCGTTGGCATGCAGCGCCTGTTTTTCTACACCGGCTTGGTTGCGTGTCCAGTCCCGTAAAATACCGGAGGTCTCGATGTATTTGAGCAAGGCGTACCACTGCTGTGGGGCTTTCTTTTCTAAAGAAACCAGCAAATCGTTGAGCGCTTCTTTGTCGTTCAGCCAGCGCTCGGCCAGCCGCACTTTGCGTTGCCGTTTGGGCGTATAGCGTTCTTTGGCTTTTTCGAAAATATCTATCAGTCCTTTGTCTTGCAGCTCTTTTAAGAGTGAATAGAGCCGGCCGTTGCGTACTTTGCGGCTTAGCTCTTCATACCGCAGGGTGCCGTGCTCTTGAACAAGCTTTACAATACGGTGCTCTTCTTCGCTGAGCGAATGCGATTCAGGGCGAACGCCCGGCACAAGACTGATAAAAGACTGCGTGCTGATTTTAAGGGCAGAAGGAAGGGCGGCTTGTATGACCTCGCCCGGGGTGCACATGTAATAATCTGCCATCCAAGAAAAAAGAGACAGCTGCAGCTCATTGACAGTGGGGGTGTCGTCCAGTACTTCCAAGATAGGCTTGGGCGTATAGTGTTCCGGTGCTTTGTGGTGCAGATGGTGTACAATGGCCGTAAGCGTTTTTTGCTTGCCGAAAGACACAACCACCCGGCAGCCTGCCTGCAAGCGCGCCCGCTGCTCTTCGGGTACTTGGTAGGTATAAAGCTGCGGAAGAGGCAGAGGAATAATGACATCTGCATACAAAGCTTGTGTGTGGTTGCCCATAGCCTCTTCCGTGCTTTTGGTTTTTTAGTTTTCCAACTCTATTTCGAACTGCACCAAATCTACAAACTCCTGTACACGTTCCTGTACTTCTTGTGGCGTGAGTTGCTCGAGGCGTTCGGTGCCAAATTTCTCTACACACAAAGAAGCCATGGCAGAACCATAGATAACTGCCCGCTTCATGTTATCGAAAGAAATATCATCACTTTCGGCCAGATAGCCGATGAAACCGCCGGCAAAAGTATCGCCGGCACCCGTGGGGTCAAACACTTCTTCGAGTGGAAGTGCCGGTGCAAAGAATACTTGGTTTTCGCGGAAGAGTAAGGCGCCATGTTCGCCTTTTTTGATAATAAGCGTATGAGGACCCATGGAGAGGATTTTTTTCGCTGCCTTCACCAATGAGTATTCTTGAGTCATTTGGCGGGCTTCTTCATCGTTGATAGACAGCACGTCCACCAGCTTAAGCGTTTTTTGCAATTCCTCCCAGGCGGTTTCCATCCAGAAATTCATGGTGTCCATAACAATCAGCTTGGGGCGCTTTTTCAACTGCTCTATGACTTGCCGCTGAACCACCGGCGACAGGTTGCCCAGCATCACATACTCGCAGTCTTGATAACTGTCAGGCACAACAGGCTGAAAGTCAGCCAGCACATTCAGCTCGGTGGTGAGTGTGTCGCGCGAGTTCATGTCGATATGGTAGCGCCCTGCCCAGAAAAACGACTTTTCATTTTCTTTGACTTGCAAGCCTTCGGTTGCTACGCCGCGCTGCTGAAGCATGGCTATTTTGTCTTTGGGAAAATCGCCGCCTACCACCGATACCAACTTGATGGGACGATGAAAGAAAGAAGCCGAAAGAGAGATATAAGTAGCTGCCCCACCGATGATTTTATCGGTCTTGCCAAAAGGGGTTTCTATGGCATCGAAAGCAACAGAACCAACAACTAATAAAGACATAATTTCGCTTTTTATTTTTTGTTTGAGGAATTTCGACGTTCAAAAGTACGAATTGGATGGCGTTCGAATGGAATATTGGGGTCAAAAATTTTACGATAGGTGATGTGTTTTTTATGCACCTTGAAGTCCATGTCTTCCACAATACGACGCATGGGTGGGTTGAAATCGCCAATCCAGTTCAATTCTACCCACTCATAAGGAAAAGTTGGTTTTAAGGCTTCCGATTCAATGCAGGAGATGAGTGCCGCATCGATGCCCCGTCCTTGAAAGCGGGGCACTATGCCGAATACCAGGCCGGTCATGCGCTTACAATAGCGGCGCATATTCATTTTGTAATACATAAACTTGAGTTTTGCCCAGAAGTTGAACTTGCCATGTAAGTGCTTGAACAGCTCATTCACTTCGGGCAGCATCACCATCATGCCAATGGGGGTATCCCGGTAAAAAGCAAACCACACCAGGCGCTCGTCTATGATGGGCATGATGCTGCGCATCAGGGTGTAGGTTTCTGCCTCGCTAAGGGGGGGCACGTCTTCAATTACGGCAAACGATTGATTATACACTTGCGTAAACGCGTGTACATAACTGTCGAGTTTCTTTTTGTTGAGCTTTTCGAAGCGGTAGGCTTCGTTGGAAAAAATGCGGTTGGCACGCGCATGCAAGGCGTCGTTTACGCTGCCTACCGGGCGGCCATAGGTGTACTGTTCAAAATAATTCTGAAAGCCGTAAGCTTCAAACAATCGTCGGTAGTAGGGGGGATTATAGTTTTGCTGATAATTGGGCGGATGAAAGCCTTCTACCAAAAGTCCCCACCAGCGGTCCCGTTCGCCGAAGTTAATAGGCCCATCCATGGCCTGTATGCCCCGGGCTTCGAGCCACCGGCGGCAGGTGTCGAACAGACAATTGGCAGCCTCTTGGTTGTCAATGCAGTCAAAAAAGCCTAAACCGCCCGTGGCTTGTTTGTTGCTTAGCCATTTGGTGTGTTCATTGACAAAAGCAGCGACCCGCCCTATGGGCTTGCCCGTGTCATCTAAAAGCACCCAGCGTGTGCACTCTCCGTGGCTATGTGCCGGGTTTTGCTTGGGGTCGAATACTGCTTCTATGTCTTTGTCCAAAGGACAAATCCAGTTGGGGTCTTGTTGATTGATGAGCTTGTGCGCGTCTAAAAATAATTTGACCAGCCGCTTGTCTTGAGGCTTTACCTCTAAAATTGTCATAAAAAAATACTTATTTAATTTTGCTTCGATAATATACGAAATAACTCTTGCATAAACTAAGTAAATAACAACAAAAACTGCAAGAGCGCCTGATATGTGTTGATTGATGGGGTGGGGGTAAAAGCAGCGTTTTGTTTTTTTTCGTGAAAGAATATGAAATTTATTGAAAATATTGGCAATAAATTGCTTGTGGTTTGTACGACGCCTGTGAGCTGCTGCTAACAAAGGCAATAGATAATGACACAAACAAATGCCTGCCGTAAAAATATAATACCTTTGTTCTACGGGCAGATATTCCCTAACTTCTTGTTCCAATAAAGCATCTACACCATAACTTGCATAGTCTGTGAATACACTTACCGGTAAAAACCACGCGATGATAGAGTGGACCTCCGCCGAGGTGCACAAAGTATTTGAACCGCTTTTGGTATCACCGGCCAAGCTTGGCTTGCCCGGCGCGGCTGTCCAACAGCTGCTTACCGATACCCGTAGCATTCAAAAAGCAGCCAATACAGTTTTTTTTGCCATTCCCGGTAAACATTATGACGGGCACCGTTTCATCCCGGAAGCCTATGCGAAAGGCGTGCGCCATTTTGTTGTGCAAAAAGAGTGGACGTATGACTATGCCGATGTGAATGTGTGGCAGGTGCGTGATACCGTGGCTGCTCTGCAAGCGCTGGCAGCGGCGCACCGTAGCCGCTTTGCCATTCCGGTCGTAGGCATTACGGGCAGCAACGGCAAGACCATAGTAAAAGAGTGGTTGTTTGCTTTGTTGGCACAAGAGTACTCCATTGTGCGCAGCCCTAAAAGTTTTAACTCGCAAATAGGCGTGCCTTTGTCTGTTTGGCAAATGCAGCCCTATCATCAGCTGGCTTTGTTTGAAGCCGGCATTTCGCAAAGTGGCGAAATGGAGCGCCTTGCGGCTGTCATTCGTCCTACAATTGGCATTTTAACCAACCTGGGGGCGGCTCATGACCGTGGCTTTCCCAACCGGCTGGCGAAATTGCGGGAAAAGTTGAAGTTATTTACTCATGCCCGTTGCCTTATCTACCCCAAAAAGCTGGAAGAGCTGTACCCCAAAGCATGGGAAAGCCTGCCGCAAGAGGTGTACCGGCTGTCGTGGGGAACACAAGCTACTGCAAATGTGCGCTACAAGCTATTGGAAGAGCGGAGCCAAGGGGTGCTGTTGTCTGTTTGCTATCAAGACTACGGCTTTCGCTTGTTCCTTCCTTTTATAGACGAGGCTTCCATAGAAAATGCTCTTTCGGCTGTTGCCTTTATGCTTTACATGGGATATAGTCCGCAGGTTATTGAAGCGCGGGTGCAGCGCCTGCGCCCCCTTTCCATGCGTATGGAAATGAAACAAGGCATACGCCACAACATCCTGATAGACGACTCCTACAGCAATGACATCGAAAGCTTGCATGTGGCTTTGTCGGTCTTGCAACAGCAGGCACAAGAGCGCCGCAAAGTGGTGATTCTTTCCGATATGCTGGAAACGGGCTTGCCCCATGCCGTGCTCTACCACCGGATTGCAGAGATGCTCGAAAGTGCCGGCGTACACACTTTTATTGGGGTGGGTGAGGGCATGTGTTTGCACACTTCCTTTTTCTCGAGCCTGCCGGAGGTGCACTGTTTGCCTTCTACACAGGCTTTGTTGAACAGCGACTTGTTGGAACAGCTGCACCACAGTCATATCCTGATAAAGGGGGCACGGAAATTTGCTTTTGAACAGGTGGTGCAACGGTTAGAACAACACCTGCACCGCACCGTGTTGGAAGTGAATCTCGACAAGCTCATGCACAACTATCATTGTGTGCGCCGCCGCCTGCACCCTGCCACACGCTTGATGGTGATGGTCAAAGCCTTTGCTTATGGCAGTGGCATAGAAGAAGTAGCCCGTATGCTTTCTTTTTTGCGTGCCGATTATCTGGCTGTGGCTTACACCGATGAAGGCATCCGTTTGCGGCAGCAGGGCATCACCTTGCCTATCATGGTCATGAATCCTGAACCCGGTGCCTTTGAGGCTTTGGTAGAATACCGCCTGGAACCTGAATTGTACAATTACCACGTATTGGAGAGCTTTCAGCGCCTCATAGAAGCCCGGGGCGAAAACAACTATCCGGTGCATATTAAAATAGATACCGGCATGCGGCGTTTGGGATTTGAACAAGACGAATGGAAGGCACTGGCTCAGTACTTGGCAGGGCAACAAGTATTGAAGGTGTGTTCGGTTTTCAGTCATCTGGCAGCTGCCGACGAAGCCGGACAAGATGCCTTTACCCGCCGTCAGTTGCAACTCTTCGAAGAGGCCTGCAGCTATTTTCAACAAGCGCTGAACTACCCCTTCCTTCGTCATATCTTGAATTCGGCGGGCATAGCCCGCTTCCCGGAGGCGCAGTACGACATGGTGCGCTTGGGAATTGCTTTGTATGGCATAGACCCTTCCGGCACATTGCAGGAAGAGTTAGAGTTGGCTGCTCGCTTAAGTACCAATATTGCACAGGTCAAGCACATTCAGCCGGGCGAGAGCGTGGGGTATGGGCGTCGTTTTGTAGCCCGAAAAGCCATGCGCATTGCTACCATCAATATCGGCTATGCCGATGGCTTCCGCAGGGCATTGTCCAATGGCAAGGGGGTAGTGTATGTGCATGGAAAAGCCGCTCCGGTTGTAGGCAACATATGTATGGATATGTGCATGATTGATATAAGTGATATTCCGGAAGCCAAAGAAGGGGACAGGGTGGTGGTTTTCGAAAACCTAAGCCAACTGAATGAGCTGAGCAGACGCTTGGAAACCATCCCTTACGAAGTGTTGACGGGCATAGGAAGCCGTGTCAAAAGAATCTTCTACACAGATGCCTGAATAAGGGCACGCTTCGTTTTGAGGCACAATAAAAAACCAAGCCTGCTTGTTTGCATGCAGGCTTGGTGATGGATACAAGAGCGCGAGACGGGATTCGAACCCGCGGCCCTCAGCTTGGGAAGCTGATGCTCTACCAACTGAGCTACTCGCGCTTGAACTAAGCGCAACTTAATCAAAAAAACCCACTTAGTAAAGATACTAAGCAGGTTATTTTTACTTGGAGCGCGAGACGGGATTCGAACCCGCGACCTCAACCTTGGCAAGGTTGCGCTCTACCAACTGAGCTACTCGCGCTTGCCTTTTGTCCTTGATTGACGATGCAAATATAGCACAAGCTTTATGAATCGTGCAAATATTTTTTAAAAAATTTTTTACCGCTTAGTTATTACTGCTTGTTAGTCAAGTGGTTTTGTGTTAAAAAAATGATTGCTTTTTTTGAAGGTTGAGGGAGGAAGGGTTGGTAGAGATATGGCGGCTTATTAAGCTAAGCGTTCAAATGGGGCAATGCAAGGCAAGAAGGATGAAAAAATAAAAGGGAAGCTTCGCGAAGCTTCCCTTTTGAGCGGAACGGACGGGACTCGAACCCGCGGCCTCCGGCGTGACAGGCCGGCGTTCTAACCAACTGAACTACCGCTCCGGCTTGTCGTTGATTGACGATGCAAATATAGAAAGCCTTTTCATACTGTGCAAGCCTTGAATTGTTTTTTTATCGGGGTAAATGTGTAATGATTTGAAACATAGAATACTACCATTGGTGGTTACAAAAAAGTGAGAAAAAAGTTTTGATTTTTTATTTCCACTCGCTATGTTTGCAGTCGCAAAGGCAAGCAATGGTGGCGTGGCCGAGCGGTTAGGCAGGGGTCTGCAAAACCCCGTACGGCGGTTCGAATCCGCCCGCTACCTCCAGAGATACTTGTTAGGTGTCTTTAGTCTATTTCGTGCATTCGTGTCTTACAGGCATGGATGCACTATTTTTTTCTTGCCATTGCATACTTTGTTTTGCCTTTTGCTTTGCATGGCTTTCGCTTAGTTTGCAGTGCAGGGCACAACCACCCTGAAGGTTTTTCAGAAAACTCAGGCAAATAGAAATGAAAAAAGCGGGCATAATTGCCCGCTGCCGTGTGAAAAGTATAGGAGTTGTGTACTTAGCCCTGCTCCATGTACCGGGGCAGCGCTCCTTCGTATAATTCTTGCGCTTCGTGCACTTCCATCCACTTGTCTTTATCCACGATGAAGTGCTCCTTGATTACCTCACCTATAAGTCTGTATTCAACTCCTTTGCCCTCCATGAATTTTTCAAATTTCTTTTGATGAGTTGGCTTCACGCTAACTACCACGCGGCTTTGGCTTTCGCCAAAGAGATAAGCATCGCGGCGGAAGCGCTTGTCGGTGCGAATGCGGAAGCCCAAGCCTCGTGGCATAGCCGACTCAGCCAAGGTAACGAACAAGCCACCGTCCGAAACATCATGGGCAGAGCGCAGCAAGCCGGCGCGAATCAATTGTTTGATTACCTGCTGCACTTCCCACTCTTCATCTAAATGGAAGAAGGGGGCAGGCGAGGCCTCTACGCCATGATAAGCATAGAGGTATTCCGAAGAGGAAATACAGTTTTTGGGCGAGCCTATGAGATAAATCAAGTCACCGGCTTTTTTGAAGTCTAAGGTCATTTGCCACGCGCGGTTTTCAAGCAGCCCCAGCATGCCGATGGTCGGTGTGGGGAATACAGGTCCCTCTTCCGATTGGTTATAGAAGCTGACGTTGCCACCCGTGACGGGGGTTTCAAAGCGCTCACAGGCTTTTTTCATGCCCAAGATAGCATGCACAAACTGCCAGTACACTTCCGGGTTATAAGGGTTGCCAAAGTTGAGGCAGTTGGTAATGGCAATGGGCTCGCCGCCTGAACAAACAATATTGCGTGCGGCTTCGGCTACGGCAATGGCTGTGCCTTGCTCGGGGTCGGCATGCACATAGCGGCTGTTGCAATCGACCGTAATGACAATAGACTTGTCGGTTTCTTTGACAGCCACTACCGCTGCATCCGAAGGAGCATTGGTCGATTGGTTGGCAGTGCCTACCATCGAATCGTACTGCTCATATACCCAGCGCTTCGAGGCAATATTGGGTTGCTGCAGTAAGAAACGCGCTACTTTTTTCAGGTTACGCGGCTCTTTGACTTGCGATATGTGAAACTTCTTGTACTCTTGAAAATAAGCGGGCTCTTTGTATTCGCGATAATAAACCGGGGCGCCGCCACCCAACACCAGACTTTCAGCGGGCATTTTAGCGACCACATCGCCTTTCATGAAGAAGCGCAGCTCTTTGCTGTCGGTTACTTCGCCTATTTTGGCATAGGCCACGTCCCACTTGTCAAATATTTTTTCTATTTCTTTCTCTTTGCCCTTTTTTACCACCATGAGCATACGCTCTTGCGATTCGGAAATCAGGATTTCGAAGGGCTGCATGCCTTCTTGCCGGGTGGGTACTTTGTCCAAGTGAATATCCATGCCACTCTCGCCGCGGGCACTCATTTCGGCCGTGGAGCAAATCACGCCGGCCGCCCCCATATCTTGCACCCCTATCACATGACCGGTGGCAATGGCTTCCAGCGTGGCTTCCAGTAATAGTTTTTCCATGAAAGGGTCGCCTACCTGCACAGCAGGCAGGTCCTTTTCCGAGTCTTTGGTAATTTCTTTGGAGGCAAAAGAAGCCCCATGAATGCCGTCACGCCCTGTGGCAGAGCCAAAAATGTAAACGGGGTTGCCTTTGCCCTTGGCAATGGCTTTGGCTACACGGTCGGTACGCACGACGCCGGCCGAGAAGGCATTGACCAACGGATTGGTTTGATAGCATTTGTCGAAAAAGATTTCGCCTCCTACCGTAGGTATGCCGAAAGCGTTGCCGTAGTCGCCAATGCCCTTGACCACACCACGCAACAGACGTTGGGTTTTGGGGGTGCTGATATCGCCAAAACGTAATGAGTTGAGCTGTGCTATGGGGCGTGCCCCCATAGAGAACACATCACGGTTGATGCCGCCCACACCGGTGGCAGCGCCTTGGTAAGGCTCAATGGCAGAGGGGTGGTTGTGCGATTCTATTTTGAAGCTGACCGCCCAGCCGCCGCCAATATCTACCAAGCCGGCATTTTCCTCACCGGCTTTTGCCAGCATGCGGGGCGAGTCTTTGGGAAGTTTCTTCAGCCACACAATAGAGTTCTTGTAGGAGCAGTGCTCCGACCACATGGCAGCATAGCAGCTCAGTTCCGTGAAGTTGGGCTTGCGTCCTAATATCTCTACAATGCGGTGATACTCTTCCTCGAGCAAACCTAATTGAAGGGCTATGTTGAGTAACTTATCTTCGGTTTGGGTGGCCATGGTGTCTTTCTGATTTTGTTTTGGCAAAAATAGGGAAAGCCTTTTGACCAAACAGCATTTTTCCCTAAAAACTTACCATTGCTTTAGAGCGTTGGCAGGTGAATCTCTGTGAGCATGGAACGGACGCTGCCTTTGCCATACTGCTCTATGGTGTCAAGCGGTGTGTGCAAAATCTTGGCGTAGCGCTCCAAGCGGTGTTTTTGTTCGTCGGTCAAGGTTTTATATGCCCGGGACGACATGACCAGGTAGTAAATGCCGGTGTTGCTCATAACCTCCAGCACATTGCAGCAATAGCTGCCTACTTGCTCATGACTCACCTCTATTACTTCTTTTTGAGATTTCTTGAATTCTTGGCGCAATACTTCCCGGTCGAAGTCCAAAGTGACGGCATCCATGCAAAAAATGACGTATTTGGTGCCGATGCTCATGATGGCGTCGGTGTGCCGTATCGGTTTTTTGTGGGCATCTACCGCTTGGAACGTGACCGTGCGGTATTGTAGCAGGCTGCCGAAGTTGCTCAATACCTGCGGGTGGGTACAAGGTGAAAGGCAGGCATACGCTACTTTTTGGGTGCGGTCGAGCGCCATGCTGCCGGTGCCCTCAAGGAAGCGCCCTTTGGCTTCGTGATGGGTGAGGTCTATAATATTTCGCAAAATAAATTGCTTCTTGAGATGCTCCAGAATGTCTTTTCGACGCTCTTTGCGCCGGTTGGGGGCTTCCAGCGGGTAAAGCACCGCGCTGCCATTGCTGTGGAACGACACCCAGTCGCTTGGAAATAAGGCGTCGGGCGAAGGGTCTTCTTTTACGTCTTCAAATACAAGTACGTTGATATCATGTTCACGAAGCAGTTGCACCAGGCCGTCGAATTCTTTCAATGCTTGCTCATGGATGGCATCTAAGTTCAGGGCATCCATGTCAAGCACTTCCTGCTCGATGGTTTGTGGGTTGGGACCGAATCGGGCAGGGCGAATCATCATCACATAAGAGGTTGCTTGCATAGGTGTTTTCCATTTTTTATCAACCTTTAAATAAGCTTTTTTTTGACAATGATTCAACCCCGCCCGCTGATTTCCTCTTTCTTTTTTACTCTTCTAATGCCTGCACGGCTTCCTGATAGAGACGGTAATTTTCATCGTCGAAGCAGCAGAATATAACCTTTTCAGGTAGTGTATGCTGTCTTAGGTAGTCTGTGACTGCCTGAAGTGCCACCTGTGCAGCTTCGCGCTTGGGGTAACCGTAAACACCTGTACTGATATTGGGAAAAGCCACGGTGCGCAAGTGGTGTTCGGAAGCCAGCTGCAAGCTGTTGGTGTAGGCTTGCGCCAACAGTTGTGCCTCGCCTTGGGTGCCTCCGTGCCATACCGGACCTACCGTGTGAATGACATATGAGGCAGGCAGGTTGCCGCCGGTGGTAATGACCGCCTTCCCTGTGTCGAGCCGTCCGATCTTTTTTATAATTTCTTTGCACTCCTCCAAAATTTGAGGACCGCCGGCGCGGTGAATGGCCCCATCCACGCCACCACCGCCCATCAAAGAAGGGTTGGCTGCATTGACAATGGCATCTACTTTCAGGCGTGTAATATCGCCTTGTATCACTTCCATTCTGTCTTTCAACTTCATAGCTTTACCGTTTTTTTAAAAAAACTACTTGTGCGTTTTTAGTTTCTGTTGGGTGCGCCGCAACCACATGGGCAAAATAAAGATGCCTATGAGCAGATAAGGATAGTAGGTAAGCAGGCGCCAGAGGATGCCTACCGTGCCACTGAAGCTGCCCAAAAATTCGGAGTATAGTTCTGTGAAGAAATACTCGGCAGTGCCGGTGCTGCCGGGCGTGGGTGATATGAGCATACTGATCCAGAGCACAACCTGTCTGCCGAAAACAAGCAAATGGTCTTGAAACGACAAGTCAATGAACGTTTCCATTAAAAAGTTGAGAGTGGCATAGCGGGCAATCCAGATGAACAGGGTGAAGCCGGCTGCTTGTAGCCAGTAACGCCAGGGTTTTCCTTTGATTTCCCGTGAAGCAAGGATAATGTCATTGCCTGTTTGATAGGCTGCCTTGCGCCAGCGCTTGAACCACCGGAAGGTGGTAGCTTTCATGAGCAGCCACTTCACCAAACGTGGACGCGCCAATAGCCCGAATGCCATGAAGAAAGTGTATAGGGCTATGAGCGCATAGCTTAGCAGAAAAGTCCAGCGCATGGTTTCGTTGAAGCTGCCTACAAACACTTCACCCTTGGAAAACCAGATAGAAAGCGGAGCCGCAAGAATAAAAAAGGCATTGTCGAGCACTGCTGTAAGCAATACATAGGCAAGGGCTTTGCCGAAGCGAATGCCTTCGCGGTTGAGTATAAAAATGGCAACGGCTGTTCCGCCCACTACCGAGGGCGTGACCGCTGAAGCAAATTCCCAAAGCAAGATGCTGTAAAGGCTTCCTTGCCAACTAAGTTCTTTCTGAGACAAATAACGAATGCGGGCAGTGTAACCGCCATCGCGTATGAGCAACACCATGATGGCGCCCAACAGGGCCGGCAAGGAAGCCTCGCGAAAATATTGCCACTGCGAAGGCTCATACGTCCAGTAAAAAATAGCCACTGCTGCAAGTAAACCAATCAATAAAGGAATGAAGGTGCGCTTGGGACTTAGTTTGTGCAGAATATCTTTTTCCTGAATATTCATAAAGCAAAGGCTTGACAGCTCGGCTGCAAAGGTACGAAGTTTCACAGAAAGCAGCCGCCGGGCAATGTCTCTCTTAACAAATGCTTAAGTTTGCCTTTAAAAACAGATGGACAAACAAGTGCTTGTTGTCGGGGGAGGCGCCGCCGGTTTCTTTGCGGCTATCCATATTGCAGAGGCCGGCTTGCCCGTGACCATTCTTGAAAAAAGCCCCAAACTGTTAAGTAAGGTGCGTATTTCGGGAGGCGGGCGCTGCAATGTGCTGCCTGCCTGCTATGACATAGAGCAGCTGTACCGGCACTATCCCCGGGGTGGGCGTTTTTTGCGCAAGCTGTTCTACGAATTTGGCGCACGGGAAGCCTATGATTGGTTTTCGCATCGTGGAGTGGTGCTCAAAACAGAAGCCGACGGGCGGGTTTTCCCTGTTTCCGATAGCTCTGAAACCATTGTGCAATGCCTGATGCAGGCGGCACAAAAAGCAGGCGCGCAGATACGCACGCGTGCCGAAGTGGTGACGCTCAAGCCGCAAAACGACGGACAGTGGGCGGTTGCGCTTGCTTCCGGGGAAGTGCTGCAGGCGGCAGCGGTGGTAGTGACTACGGGGGGCGGCAACAAGCCCAAGCATTATGCATGGCTCGAAACACTTGGCTTGTCCATTGTACCGCCGGTTCCGTCTTTGTTTTCTTTCAACATAGGAGATGAGTCCTTGAGGGCGCTGCAGGGCATTAGTGTGCCGGTAGCCATGGTAAGCCTGCCCCGGTGGAAGATGACGGAAACAGGACCGCTCTTGATTACGCACTGGGGGGTGAGTGGTCCCGCCGTATTGCGCTTGTCTGCGTGGGGAGCACGGCTGTTGCATGAGGTCAATTATCGAACGAAAGTGCGAATCAATTGGACCGGTGCCTCACATCCTGCTACCGAAGCCCGGTTGCAGGAGCTAATTACATCTTTTCCCGGGAAAAAACTGAAAAACACACCGGTGCAACTGCCCAAACGCCTTTGGGAGTATTTGTGTCAAAGGGCAAAGTTATCACAAGATGTTACATGGAAAGAGTTGTCGGGCAGGCAGTTAAATGCCTTGCTGCATGTGCTTTGTGCCGATGAGTACGAAATAGTTGGAAAAACGACTTTTAAAGAAGAGTTTGTGACTTGTGGAGGAGTGGATTTGCGCGAAGTATCTGCCAAGAGCATGATGAGTAAGAAGCTGCCGGGGCTGTTTTTTGCCGGCGAAGTACTCGACATAGATGGCATCACCGGTGGTTTTAACTTTCAAGCGGCATGGACGACCGCCTACACGGCTGCACAAGGGGTTAAAGACTTTTTACTTTAATTTTTTGTATAAAGGTTATAATATATTGTGTGTTTTTGTGGTTTTGTAAAATTTTTGTAAAAAAATATTGCTTGATAACGAAACTTTTTATAAGATTGCAGCGTACTACGGTACATCATGCTTATTAAAAGTTTAACCAAAAATTACGTTCTTATGAACAAGCGTAACATTTTCACCGCGGCCGGCTTGGCTGCATTTTTGGCAGCTTCTTGCTTGACAGGCTGCAAACAGCAGGAGGAAACCATGACGCCTGCTGCCACCCCCGATGTTCAACAAGTAGTGGAGAGTGGCGATGCCTACGAAGGGCGCTACATTGTAGTCTTTAAAGACGAGGCAGCTGCCTCTTTCCGCAGCCGCATTCCGGCAGCGCCTGCCCGTCGTGAAGGCAAGCTGGAGTATGCTCGCCGCGTAGAAGAGTTGGCGCGTGAAGAAGTAAGCCGCTTACTGGCAGAGGTGGGCATTCAACGCGACAAATCGACCCTCGACAACGTGTATGGGCATGTGTTCTTGGGCTTTGCCGACCAGCTTTCTGCCGAGGAGTTGCGCATCTTGCGCCAAGACAGCCGCGTGGCTATCGTAGAGCCTGACCGTCCGGTTTTCTTGGAGCCCGTAGAGGTGAAAGAAAGCACCAATGCGGCACAAAGCACACCTTGGGGAATCACCCGTGTAGGTGGTGCGGTAGAATCTACCGGGCTGTCTCGTTGGGCTTTCGTCATTGACTCGGGCATTGATTTGGACCACCCCGACTTGAACGTGAACACTCAATACAGCCGCTCTTTTGTAGGTGGCTCTGCCGATGATGCCAACGGACACGGCACCCACGTGGCAGGTACCATCGCCGCCAAAAACAACTCTTATGGTGTAGTAGGGGTGGCTGCCGGTGCTACCGTGGTGTCGGTGCGTGTATTTGGTGCCAGTGGACAAAGCTCTAATGCAACCATCATCAACGGTGTGGACTATACTGCCGGGGTAGTATTGCAAGGCGATGTAGTGAACATGAGCTTGGGCGGTGGTGCTTCTACCTCCATTGACAATGCTGTGAAAAACTTGGCTTCCAAAGGGGTGTATGTGGCAGTGGCAGCCGGCAACGATGCCGCTAACTCTAACTACTATTCACCTGCCCGCGTGAACTATTACAACTCCTCGAATGGCGGTAAGGTATTGACCGTATCGGCAATGGACAGCCAGGATCGTTATGCCAGCTTCTCGAACTATGCCAATCCGCCTATTGATGTATGTGCGCCCGGCGTATCTATCTATTCGACTTACAAAGGTGGTGGATACGCTACCTTAAGCGGAACTTCTATGGCTACGCCTCATATTGCCGGCATCATGTTGGTGAACAACGGGAAAGTGTATATCGACGGCTACGTGAAGAATGACCCTGACGGCAAAGCCGATCCTATTGGACGCCGTTAATAAAAAGATTATTTCAGAACAGAAACGGGGCACCCATAGGGCGCCCCGTTCTTTATTTTGCATGTAAGTACTGTCTTTCATACTATCCATGATTTAGCGGGAAAAAAGCTGTGAATACACTGCCTTTCGGCGAGCTTTCAACCAGTTCAATATCGCCACCTATTTCATTGAGCATTTTTTTACAAAGTGCCAGGCCAATCCCCGTGCCTTTTTCGTTTTTGGTACCATAAGTACTTTTCTTGATACTTAAATCAAAAAGCGTAGGAAGCACTTCTTCTGAAATGCCGCCGCCTTCATCCTTAACACTAACTGCCGCCTTGCCGGGCGCTGCCAAACCGCTTTGCACATATACCTTCCCACCTTCCGGTGTGAACTTGATGGCGTTATGCAGCAAGTTTCTGATGACAAATTTAGTAATGTGTATATCGGAGCGCAGTTCTATGTCTTCCGGGCTTGCCCGGTATTCTATTTGAATATTTTTGTGCTCAGCCATTGCGCTTAATAGCTGAATGCTGTGTGTAATGGCCTCGTGGAGTGAAAAAACGCTTTCTATACTCTCTTCCTTCACCATTTTGGTGAGCCAGTCATTGAGTGCATTCCACAGCTCTACCAGGTACTGTATGTTGTGCTGCATTTCATGCAGCATGCTTGGGGGAACCAAAGCTTTGATTTCGTCGAGATGCTCCACCAGTTGAATGAATGCCGCAAATGAATTGAGCGGCGACTTCATGTCGTGATTGATGGCTCGAAGCAACGTATAAATGTTGTCGAGCTTTTCCTCGGCAGTTTTGGGGTGTTTGGCAGCTCCATTCATAGCATAACTCAGTTGCAGAGAACGGCGCGTCAATATGCGCTCTATGATTTCTCTTTTTTCTTTCAATATAAGATCCAGCCTCTGTAAAATCAAATTCTCTGCCTCCTCTATAATGCGGATGGCATTGGTGCTACGAATAGGCTTGTTTCTGTTTCCCCCAAGCACCTGCTTTACGTAAACGTACTGTAGGCCAAGCCTGTCTGCAATATCTTTTTGGTCACCGCTTTCCAGCAGTGCGCGTACCCATAAGGCATAGCCGGGATCTACTTCGTAACGTTTGGGAGGTATGTTATCAAGACGTTTTTGCATAAGGTGAATAAGTTTCGTAATGGTGCGCTTTCAGCACTATTTTTAATTGACAAATATTTTTTTACATTTGCATACTAAATAAACCCTAAGATATGCAGTGTTGGTAATGATTTGTTTTATTCTCAAAGGTAATAACTGGTATCCAAATTTATTGGAAAATAAGTAAAAAAACAATCTTTTAAAACTATTCGGCAATTTTTGGGAGTAACATCACTATTAAAATGGGAAATCGTATGTTTTATTTAGGCAAAAACATTCGCTTTTTGAGAAAAAGAAAAGGTTGGACACAAGAAGAGCTCGCCAACCGAATCGGAAAAAAGAAAAGCATCATCGGCAATTATGAAAAAGGTGTCACTGAGCCCAACTTGGGCATTTTGATGCGCTTAGGCGAACTGTTTGGGGTGTATTGGGCACACTTGGTTGATTGCGATCTGACAGGGGAGCAAGACTCGCCTTTTGTGTCTGACGAAATTCAGCAGCAAATAGGAGTATATCGCCGGCAGATTGAAAAACTGGAGCAAGAAAAACGTCATTTGGAAGAACAGCTACGTCAATTGAAGTAGCTGCCGCACCGGCTCAACAGGGGAGGCGCCAAGCCAGCGTATTTCGAGCGGGAGGTAATAGCAGCCGGTGCCCTGCAGTTCTTGTTTCCATAAAGGTAGATTCTTGATTTTGGCAAAATCTTTTTCTGTGGTAAGCAACGAGGTCGCCCCATGCTTTTTTAAGCTGTGAAGCACTTTCCGGAGTGCCGCTTCATCGTAATGATGATGGTCGGGGAAGGCGATATGCTCTTTTACCAAAAAGCCACAATCTATTGCTGCTTTTTCGAAAAGCCCGGGCGTGGCAATGCCTGAGAGAAGGACTACCGGGGGACCACACGGAAGGTCTGTTTGCCAGATAGCCCTTGCCGGACCATAAGCATAGGTAGAAAAAAACACCGGCTTACCGGGGGCATAGCGCCTTATCTGCTGTTTTATGTATGTTTGTTCTTGCACTGAAAGGTGAGCCGGACACTTGCTGACAACCACGAGGTGAGCCCTTTCGGCTTGACTGCGTAAATCGCGCAGATTGCCTGCCGGAAGCAAATAATCTTTGTAAAAGGGACGATAATAATCACACAAAAGTACATACACATCGGCTTTAAGGGCGCGATGTTGAAAGGCATCGTCAAGTATGACGAGCCCGGTTTCCGGATGTGCCCGGAGCAGTGCCCGGATGGCTTGCACCCGCCGGCTGCCCACACTCAATCCGCTTATTTTTTTTTGATATTTCATCCATATTTGATAAGGCTCGTCACCTATCTCTTCGGCCGTGGTGGCGGCATGGGCTACTACTATCCCCCGGCTTTGGCGCTTATATCCCCGGCTTACCACCCCTACCCGGTACTGCCGGCTGAATGTTTCTATAAAGTACTCTGTATGAGGCGTTTTCCCTGTGCCACCCACCGTAAGGTTGCCAATACATAAAGTAGGAACCGGTGCTTTTTCGCTTTTCAATAAATGCCGGTCATATAATTGATGGCGTAGCCATACTGCGAGGCCATACAAAGGCACAAATAACCAGCCAACGGTGCGGCGTAACCAATAAACAAGCGGGTGTGTCATCTTATGAACCAATTACTTCTATTTGGAAAGGGGCGGGCAAAAAACACAATACCAGAATCAGCAGGCTAAGCCAGCCCAGCAGCTGCCTTCCTGTGCCTATGGGGGCTTCTACGCGTGCCGTGGGGTGGTATATCCCCAAAAAGCGTCCTAAAATAAAAATGAAAATCAACCATCCGTTATAGCCTTGGGCTTGTGGAAAAAGCCAAAGAGTAGCAAATTGCAGAAATACTATCGACAGGGCCAGTGTGAGCCTGTGACTTGGCAAGGGCGCAGCTGAGTAGAAGCATAAATACAGGAAATAAACATACAAGCCCAAGTGAATAAATAAACGAGGAAAGGGAGTATAAGGGCTGACCAGCCCCAGACCTGCATAATACAAAAAGCCATAAAACAGAATGAGCGCTATGCGGTTGAATACTTTGGGTCCTAGCAGCCCATACAGGATATGGCCGCCGTCGAGTTGGCCGATGGGTACCAAATTAAGTGCCGTGAAGAGCATGACGATGTAGGCAGCCAGAAGGTAAGGATAATGCATCATTTCTCGTGGGTCCGGAATGCGGCTATTGTCTTCTACCCAATAGTGCTCTGCCAACATGAACAACAAAGGCTTCTGTAAGCTCACCAGCAACTTGGGCGTTCCGCTGCTGTCAGCTTGGTAGGCATACTTGCTGTAGTCGTCACCATACACTTGGTATCCCGGCATAGTCTTATATTCCGGGTGTATTTCCAGCACATAAGAGCGGGGGGGGAGGTGCGTGTAGCCATAGTACAAAATGCCCAAGCCCACGACAAAACCGGCCAATGGACCGGCAATGCCCACATCGAAGAACTGCTTGCGGCTTCGCATGCGCTCTTTTATCCGGATAAAAGCACCCATGGTGCCAATACTGCTGCTGAAGTCGAAAAACCAAAAAGGGAGATAGTAAGGGAGTGTAACCCGGATATGATAATACCGAGCGGTGAAATAATGCCCGAACTCATGAAAGCTAAGCGCCAGCAACAGAGGAAGCGAATAATGCAAGCCGCTGCCAATGGTGCGGCTATTGACCCATTCGGCCAGACTGCCTTTGCTCCAGTCGATGAGCGGCTTGCCATGTATCCATTCAGCGCCGGCAATGGTGGTAGTAATAAATGTCAGTACAAACAAAAGCAAATGTATGCTTCCTTTTGTCTTACGATTTCTGTATTTCATAGGCTGAAAACTTGGCTATATCCAATTGGTTTTGTGGTACAAGATAAGTATGCATGCCCACTTGGGCTGCCGCTTCTGTATTGGCTGCGCTGTCATCAATAAAAAGGATATCATTTGCTTGCGCCTTGCTTTTATCGAGCACATATTGAAATGCCCGGCTATCCGGCTTGGTGTAGCCTATTTCATAGGAGAAAAACAAGTCGTCGAACAGCTTGTAAAAGGAAGTGGCATGAAGCCGGTTGAACATCGCTTCTATACGTTCGATATGCGCAGGATTGGTGTTGCTCAACAGCATCAGGCGGTAGCCGGCGGTGCGCAATCTTTGCAACAACCGTACACGCCCGGCAGGGATGTCGAGCAGCAGAGCCATCCAGGCATTTTCTATTTCTTCAATAGAAACCCCCGGACGCATATACTGTTTTAGATGCGAATAAAAAGTAGGCGTATCTATTTGGCCACATTCGTAATCATGAAAGAAAGGGCGTTGCGCCAAATCATTCCACGATTGCAGCTGTGGTTGGTATTCGGGCAGCAAGAGGGGGTAGAAAGCTTGCATGCTGCGTTCAAAATCAATATTGATAATCACCCCGCCCAAGTCAAAAAGTAAATACGAAGGTAGTTGCACGTCCGTTTTCTTTTATTTGTGTCTTGCAAATATCTAAAACAATGCTTGTATTTGCTAATATATAGCTGTGCCGGCTTTTATCTATTTTTTCGCGCTTTAAACGCTTGATATACCGATTTTTAAATGCATATGGTATTATTTTTTTGCTGCTATTGTTGCAAGTTCAGACAGGAATGCGTAAAATTGCAATCGAAATCGCGCAACGAAGTGCGATGCGGACCCTTAGCTCAGCTGGTTAGAGCACCTGACTCATAATCAGGGGGTCGCTGGTTCGAGCCCAGCAGGGTCCACAAAAAGCCACCTTTCATGGGGTGGCTTTTGTTTTTTTGTCCATTTAGCACCTTGTAGAATGAAAAAAAAGAGAAGCTGCCGGTGAGCTTCTCTTCTGCATAAGCCGAAAGGAATAAGTAAATGCTTACTGCCGTTTGAGGAAAGCACGCAGCATCCACAAGTCTTTTTCTTTGGCTTTGATGTCGCCGGCCAACATGTCGATGGTCCCTTCGTCTTCGGCTTCTTCAGCTGCTTTAAGTGTTTCCCGTTCAAGAGCTACCAAAGCCTGTATGTTTTCAATGAGCGTAGATACAGACTCTTTGTCACTGCGCACATTTTTAGCCGCTTGAATGGTGGCATGTTCCATATAATCGGCAAAAGTGTGGAGCGGAGTGCCGCCCAATGTCAAAATGCGCTCGGCAATGGTATCAATCATCGCCTGTGCGCCGGTGTAAAGCTCTTCAAACTTGGCATGTAAAGTGAAGAAGTTTTCGCCTTCTATGTTCCAATGAAAGCCACGCAGGTTTTGGTAATAAACTTGATAAGTGGCAAGTAGTGTGTTCAGTTTTTCAATAACAGCCGTAGTTGCTTCGTTTGCCAGTCCGATATTGTTTTCCAATACTTTTTCCATAGTGATAATTGATTTTTAGGGTGAAACATGTAAACTGTTTGCTTATATGGCAAATATAGTAAAAATTTCTTAATAAGAAAAGTTCCTTATTGCTTTACCTTTTTACATAAACTGAAAAAAGATGTAAAGGTAAAGCCAAATTCCCCCTATAAAATGCCAATAGACCACCAATAAGCGCAGAAAAAGGCGGTTGGGAGGATTCATGGCGTAAATAAAGGCGTCCACGTAGTTGAGTTTAAGCAGTGAAATGCCAAAAAAATAAAGCAAGACCAAGCCACCTATGCCCACATGTGCCAAATGCAGCAACACCATCACAAAGAACAGGCTATGCAGGGGCGTGCTGCGCATGAGTTCAAGGTTTTGTTGGTAAAGACTTTCCCAGCCGATCCATTGACAGACGCCAAAAGCCATTGCCAGCAAAAAGGTGGTGCCCAGCAGATAGCGATAGGCAAAATAAGCATCTTGTAAAAAGGCCTTGTATGCCTGTTGCAGTGTAAGGCTGCTGCAAAGAATAACAAAGGTGCTTATGCCCAACAGGCGTGGTACTTCAAAAGGAAGCGTCGGCAGGGCAAGGCGGTATTTCAAAAAAATGGCGCTAAGAAATACGAACATGATGGAAATGCCAATGAGTCCCAACCATAGCATGAAACTGAGTGGTTCGCGCCTTTGGCTTATTTTTTCTACAAAAGAGCGTTTGTTTTCCATTGAATCCGGCACTTTTGTGCGTTTTTTTGCTTTCTCTTTTTAGAGAACAAAAAAATAGCCATTGGGTTCGAAATAAACTAAAAAGAAAAGGGCAAGCCGGAGGAAGGCTGCCCTTTAAAGAAATGAAAATACTGAAAAGGCATTTTAATCACCGTCGCCACTGTCGTAGGTGATATACAGCCCCAACAAGGAACTCATGTCACTTTTGAAATAGCGCGTATGCTTGAGCATTTCGTTGTGGAGCGCTTCTACAGCTTGATACTGTGTGTTGATGAGTGTGGAGAGTCTTGTTTGCTTGTCCAGTGCATCCAGCTTTTGATAAATAATTGACAGTTGCGCTTCGGTATTGTCCGACAACTCTTTGCCGCCCGGTACAGCCAGCAGGTAGTCCTGAAAGCCCAAGCCGTCTTGCCCGTCGGCGCCTACGCCCCGCCAAATATTCTCTATGGCTTTCATGTTGGCACGAATCATATCCAGCGATATGCCGCTGTAGTATGCCTCTACGTACATAGGTGCGGGTGAGGTTAGTGGGGCTCTTTTTCCCAATGGAATGCCCAGTTTGAAGTTTTTGATGCGTTCATAGCCCAGGTTGAATTGATTGAACAGGAGAGTAAGGGAACTGCCGGCATCCGTGCCGTCGTTGGCAATGAACGAGGCTTTGGCTTCGAGCCATCGGTTACGGCTCTGCTCTATCTTAGCCAGCAGGTGGTCTGCTACTGCTTTTAAGTACAAGCCACGCTTGTTGTCATTGGTAAAAGCATCAACAATGGCTTGTTGGTTGCCGTCGGTGCGAAAGAGCAGGTAGTCCATTGCCAAAAAGCCACGTGTATCCCGGTTGAAGTTGGCAAAGCTGTAATCCCCTTGACTGATGTATTGCTCAATCAGTGCACTATCTACCGGAAATGCGCCTATTTCTTCGAATAAACTTTTATCGAGTGTATTGGGCTCAATCAGAAATTCGAAGTTATACATGTTGGCAGACTGCCACGTGGTGTAGGTTTGTATCCATTGCGTTTGCAAGGCTTCGAGTGTGCCAAGCGAGGGCGCATTCACAAAGTTTTGTGTAGCGGCTTGCAACGCTTTGGCTTCGCTATGCAGGCTGTCAAAAGCAGGGCTTATCAAATTGTTGGCCACATTTTCCAGCAAGCCCCGCCGGTCAAAATTCTGCGGACTGTTCTCTTTTTTCGAATTGCAGGCAGTAAGTCCAAGCAAGTAGGCAAGCACTATGATTGCGAGGCTTATTTGTTGGGGAAACTTTTTCATGAGCAGGTCGTTTTATTCGTCTTTAAGGCAAAGATATGTAAAATCAAAATGCACCAAAGGCATGCTATAAAGCACGCCTTTGGCAAGCGGTGAAAAAGAGCGGAGAAAACTATCTGCCTTGCTCTGCCACCCAGTCTTTTTTGAAGTCTTCCAAGTCTGCATCGGTGAAGCCATATACTTCTTTTACTTTGTTGATGGCTTCGGTCAGCTTGCCTACCTGGTTAAAGGTGTCGGTTACAAAGAGGTAAGCCGAAGCTTCGCCCTGTGCAGGTGCTTTCAATATGTTCAATATTTCATCAATTTGCGCATCGGTAATGGTGCGTGCATCTTGAGGCAATTGGCGCCATCCGTGCAAGAAACCAACTGCTTCGGCATAAGAGTGAAGGGCACTTGCCAAGTCACTGTCCGAAGGATTGGTGGCAGTCAGCTTGCTTTGCGCGCTGTACAGGTAGTTGATGACAGTGGCTGCACAAGATTTTTCCCAGTTGGTCAAATAAACTTTCAGGGCTGCACGCAACTCCGCATCATACGCTTTGCCTGCTTTTACAGCCGCTTGGGCAGTTAACAAAGCATTTTTAATGTTGGTATAGAAACCATTGCCGTCGTTTTTGTCACGCTTGGCAGCGTACTTGGCAGCATAGCTGTCAGGGTGCTCGTGTTTGCTTCCGTCACTGCTATTGGGGAAAGAAGGATGGGCGCCAAAAATGGCTACCAGACGGTCAATATCGGCAGCAGTCAGTTCGGTTTTTTGGGTGATACTGTAAGCATGGTTGAAAAGCGCTGCTTCAAACAGACCTTTTTCAATCAGTTCTATCAATTCCAAACCACCTTCTTCAAACAGACGTCCACCGAAGAAACCGCCTTTGCCATTCTGAGCTTTGCCTTCTGTTTTCATGTCGTAGGCGCCCCCTGTACTGGCATCTGCCACTTCTTTCAAGTAGTTGAGCACTTGTGTGTTGTAGTAAGCAGAGGTAGCCGCCTGTAAATCACTTCCTTCATAAATAGCTTTTAAGCTTGCTTCATCTAATGGATTGCTTTCCGAAGCAGCTTTGATGGCTGCTTTCAGGGCATCCAAGTCTTCCAAGATGGCTTTTTCGGCAGCCACATTGGCGTCGTAATTGGCAGACTCATAAGTAGAGGGCACGTTCAAAGGCGCCTTCTCATCGTCCTTTTTATTACATGCGCTCAATCCCAAAACTGTGATGCTTGCGGCAAGGAGAACCTTTCTCATAGATATTGTTGTTTTAATTTAGACTTGTTTTAGATAACGCCACAAAGTAAATGTTTATTTAGAATAAATACAAATAACTTGAAGCTAAATTTGCAAGGTAGCGTCAAAAAGAAGAAATTTGCCTTTGTAAATCAGATGATTGTGCCTTTATGAAAAGAGTCCTTATTGAACCGCATTATTTTCCGTCCGTTGCGTTTTGGGTGTTGTACATGCAGGCAGAAGAGGTGGTGCTGGATATTCATGCTCATTATGAAAAACAATCTTACCGTAACCGCTGTGAGATACTGACCGATAAAGGTGTGTGGAGCTTGTCGGTGCCGGTGTGTAAACCGTGGAAGCGCCCTTTGCATACTATAGAAATAGACAACCGCCACGCATGGCAAAAAGACCATATACGTGCCATAGAGGCAGCCTATAGAAAAGCCCCTTTCTTTGAATACTTTGCCCCCGAAATACTGACAATTTTGGAGAAACCCATGACAACTTTGCTGCAGCTGCAGCAGGAAATTCTGACAACTTGTCTCAAACTTTTACAGCTGCCCAATCGTTTTACATACAGCACAGCCTATTATGATGGGCAGCAAGTTGCTGATTTAGAACTCGTTGATATGAGAAATGTGTTTCATCCCAAGAAAAAACAGCATTTAAACATCACTTGTGAGCCTTATACGCAAAACTTTGGTGCTAAATTTGTACCAAATTTAAGTATCTTAGATGTACTCTTTTGTATGGGACCCGCCGCCAGGTTGTACCTGCGGCAAGGGGTGCAGCTACCGCTCAGCGAAAGAGTAGCTTTTTAATTTGATAAATTGGACGTGAAAACGTATATTACAACATTAAATTGTTCCGGAGGACAAGCACATGGAAGCAAAATTTTCAAATCGAGTAAAAGAGGTCATTTCCCTAAGCCGCGAAGAAGCATTGCGCTTGGGGCACGACTATATAGGCACGGAACACCTGTTGCTGGGTTTGATTCGTGAAGGCGAAGGCGTAGCCATTAGCATATTGAAAAAACTGGGTGTTCCGTTGGACGAGCTGCGTGCTACCATCGAACGGGCTACCCGTGGTACCGCAGTAAACAACGTGAAGAATATTGCCAATATTCCCTTTACCCGTGCTTCGGAGAAGGTGTTGAAAATCACTTATCTCGAAGCCAAAATTTTTAAAACCAACATTATAGGCACCGAGCATCTGCTGTTGTCTATTTTGCGCGATGAAGACACTTTGGCAAGCCAGGTGCTGCATCAGTTCAACGTCACTTATGAGATAGTAAGAGAAATGCTTGAATACCAAAATCAACCCAAGGCATCCTTGGAATCGGATGATCCTGAAGAAGAAGGCCGCATGTTTGGCGGAGGGCGCGAGTCCAAAGGCGGGGAAAAATCCAAAACCCCCGTATTGGATAACTTTGGGCGCGACCTGACCAAAATGGCCGAGCAAGGCAAGCTGGACCCCATCATTGGGCGGGAAAAGGAAATAGAGCGTGTGGCACAAATACTCAGCCGCCGCAAAAAGAACAACCCCTTGCTTATTGGTGAGCCCGGGGTAGGTAAGACAGCCATTGCCGAAGGCTTGGCTTTGCGCATCGTGCAGCGCAAAGTGTCGCGTGTGCTTTTCAATAAGCGTATCGTAACACTGGACCTGGCTTCGCTGGTGGCAGGCACCAAATACCGTGGCCAGTTCGAAGAGCGCATGAAAGCCGTCATGAACGAACTGGAAAAATCGCCCGATGTGATTTTGTTCATCGACGAATTGCATACCATTGTTGGTGCCGGTGGTGCCTCAGGTTCGCTCGACGCTTCGAACATGTTCAAGCCCGCGCTGGCACGGGGCGACATCCAATGCATCGGCGCAACTACCTTGGATGAATACCGCCAATACATTGAAAAAGACGGTGCCTTGGCGCGTCGTTTCCAAGTGGTAATGGTTGACCCGCCCACGCCGGAAGAGACCTTGCAGATATTGAACAATATCAAAGAGCACTACGAAGAGCATCACAACGTGATTTATACGCCCGAGGCAATAGAGGCATGTGTGAAGTTGTCGGATCGCTACATTACCGACCGCTTCCTGCCCGACAAAGCCATTGACGTGCTCGATGAGGTAGGTGCACGGGTGCATATCACCAACATTCACGTGCCCGAGCACATTTTGAAGTTGGAAGAAGAGATAGAAAAGGTAAAAGAAGAGAAAAACCGCGTGGTGAAAAGCCAAAAATATGAAGAGGCGGCTCAACTGCGCGACAAAGAGAAAAAGCTGATTCAGCAGCTTGAAAAAGCCAAGATTGCTTGGGAAGAAGAAGCCAAGCGCAAGCGCTACACCGTAACCGAAGAGCATGTGGCCGAGGTGGTAGCGATGATGACGGGCATCCCGGTGACCCGTGTGGCACAAGCCGAAAGCCAGAAGTTGTTGCATATGGCTGATGAATTGAAAAAACGAGTCGTAGGGCAAGATGCGGCTATAGACAAGCTGGTGCGTGCCATCCGCCGTACGCGTGTAGGCTTGAAAGACCCCAAACGTCCTATCGGTTCGTTCATCTTCTTGGGTCCTACCGGGGTAGGTAAAACCGAATTAGCCAAGGCTTTGGCCGAATATCTCTTCGACCGTGAAGATGCGCTCATCCGCATCGACATGAGCGAATACATGGAGAAATTCTCGGTAAGCCGTTTGATTGGTGCGCCTCCCGGCTATGTGGGCTATGAAGAAGGTGGTCAGTTGACCGAACAGGTACGCCGCAAGCCCTATTCGGTAGTGCTGCTCGATGAAATCGAAAAAGCACACCCCGATGTATTTAACATCTTGTTGCAAGTACTCGATGACGGGGTGCTCACCGACGGCTTGGGACGCCGTGTGGATTTCAAAAACACCATCATCATCATGACTTCCAACATTGGGGTGCGTGACCTGAAAGATTTCGGTACAGGCATTGGCTTTACTACCAAGGCAAAAGCCGAAAGCATGGACGAAATCATGAAGTCCACCATTCAAAGTGCCTTGAAGAAAGCCTTCTCGCCTGAGTTCTTGAACCGCCTGGATGATGTGATTGTGTTCAACTCTTTGGAAAGAGAGCACATCCATCAAATCATCGATATTGTATTGAAGGATGTCTTCAAGCGTATCGAAGAGCTGGGATACCACATAGAGCTTACCGAAGCTGCCAAAGACTTCCTCAGCGAAAAAGGCTACGACCCGCAATATGGGGCACGCCCGTTGAAACGAGCCATTCAGAAATACCTGGAAGATCCTATTGCTGAGGAAATACTGAAAGGCGAAATAGAAGAAGGCGATACCTTAGTGGCAGACTATAAAGGAGAAGGAGACGAATTGGAGCTCTCTATCCGCAAACAAGAAAAAGCCGATTCATAAGGTATTGATTAAGTATGAACCATAGGGCTGCTTCCAAGAGGCAGCCCTATTTTTTTTTTCTGCCCGGCTAAGCAACGGGAACAGTTATTTTATACAGGACGTTTTAAAATGGTATTTTTGCATTGTAGAACCACCATAAACCATCATCAGAAAGAACTATGGCAAGAATCGTAGTGGGCATGTCGGGCGGTGTAGATTCCAGTGTGGCGGCTTACTTGCTTGCGCAAGAAGGGCATGAAGTCATTGGTATGTTCATGCGCAACTGGCATGACGAGAGCGTAACCCTGCACGACGAGTGCCCTTGGGTAGAAGACAGCAACGACGCTTTGTTGGTTGCCGAAGCTTTGGGCATTCCTTTCCATGTGATAGACCTGAGTGCCGAGTATAAAAAGCGCATCGTGGATTATATGTTTGCCGAGTATGAGCGGGGGCGCACGCCCAATCCCGATGTGTTGTGTAACCGGGAAATCAAGTTCGATGTTTTTCTTCAAGCCGCCATGCGGCTGGGCGCCGATTTTGTGGCAACAGGGCACTATTGTCAAAAAGATAGCATCGAAAAAGACGGAAAAACCATCTATCGCCTGCTGGCGGGGGCCGATCCCAACAAGGACCAAAGCTACTTCTTGTGTCAGCTCGATCAGGAACAGCTAAGTAAGGCTTTGTTTCCCATTGGGCATCTGCAAAAGAAAGAAGTGCGCGCCATTGCCGAACGGGAAGGGTTCGTAACTGCCAAGAAAAAAGACTCGCAGGGCTTGTGCTTTGTCGGAAAAATAAAACTGCCGGAGTTCCTTCAGCAAAAACTTCAACCTAAAAAAGGTAAGGTGATAGAAATTCCGGCCGGTGCCCCTGCGTTTGCCACCAACGGACAAGCAACTGCGCTTGATGTCCTTTGTGCCCCTTATGTCTTCTCAGAAGAGATGGGCGAGCCTGTAGGTGAGCACATAGGCGCCCACTACTTCACCGTAGGGCAGCGCAAGGGTTTGGGTATAGGCGGAAAGGAAAAGCCTTTGTTTGTACTCTCTGTTGATACGGAAAAGAACATCGTATATGTAGGGCAAGGCGACGACCATCCGGGTTTGCACCGCAAAGGCTTATTTGTACGCGCCGATGAGGTGCATTGGCTGCGTGAAGACTTGCGCATGCAGCCGGGCGAGTCGCGAAGCTATATGGCGCGCATTCGCTATCGCCAGCCTTTGATGCCCGCACAGCTGCACATGCGCGAAGAGGGCTTGTATGTTACTTTCGAAAAACCGGTGCGTGGTATCACGCCCGGGCAGTTTGTGGCATGGTATGAAGGCAATGAGCTGCTGGGTTCCGGAGTCATCCATGCGTAAAACCTGCCTGAATGAACTTTGTTTTTAGGATGCTGCCGCTCCTCCTGAATGAGTGAGGAAGCGGCAGCAAATCCCTCTTTGCTTTTAGTTTTGAGAGGCGCTCGACAGGCGCCGGTTGGTGCCCATCGCTTCTTCTATTTTTCGTTGCAACTCATGAATATCTTTGACATTTAACTGCTTTGTGAGCTTTTTTGCCTTTTGCAAAAACTCTTCTGATTTGCGGTATTCGCCCTTTGCTTGGTGCCATAAGCCCATATGATAACAGTAGTTCGCATAGTCGTAGCTGCCGGTTCCTATTTCTTCTTCAATGATTTGATAGGCGGAAGCATAACAGCGTCCGGCTTCGTCAAGCTTGCCCCATGCCAGAAAATTTTCGCCTGCTTTCAACAGCACTTCCACATATTTCGATTCCGGAGTGTTGAGCGAGTCTAAAAGTGTAATTGCCTTTTGATAGCACCGGAAGCTTGCTTCATAGTCCTGCTCTTGAGTGTGTATGTTGCCCAACAGAAGGTATGGGGTGACATAGTAATAGTCCGGGGTGGGGGTGTCTTCACCTTTTAAAGGGTGTTTATTGAGGTATTCTATGACATTCAGGGCGTACTCTTTGGCGGCTGGCAGCTCGCCGTTTTCGAGGTAAACCTTTGCCAATTCCAAGTAGCTTTCCGGTATTGCTATATTGTTGTTCCAGCCGCTTTGCTCTTGGTGTTGCTCATAAAAGTCCAAAATACGTTTCCGGTATTCTATCATTGCCTGTTGCCGCTCTTCATTATGCATGTAAATGGCAAGCTGTCTCAATACGTTCAAGTAGTCATTATCGGAAACAAACCTTGGTGCCTCCGGGCTGAGGTTGTAGGCTCTTTCATAGACCTTGAGTGCTTGTTTGGCAAGCCGGATGGCTTTTTTCTTCTGCTGATTCAGAAGGAAGTAAAGCAAGACACTTTGCTCATATAAGCAGTCGGCGTATTTGGGATGTTGTTTGCCATAATATTTTGCAGTGAAACGAGTCGCTTCTTTTATGCTGTGCAGGGCTATATCATTATTTCCCGCTTCTATGCCGGTATGGTAAAGTTCCATGAGTATGTCGAGGTGCGTTTTATAATAGAAGCCCTCGTAGGAGCTGAAGTTTTCTTTTTTCCGAAGAAAGTATCTGGCGTTTTTGCCCATCAATGGAATCCCCGTTTCCAGCACTTTCATTTCGGCTTTTTGGATTTCTTTTGGGTTGGGGCGGTCCAAGGGCATGCTTGCTTCGGATACCTTTAAAGCTTGTTGCGTGTATTTTAGTGCAAGTTCATAGTTCCCTTGTTTCCGGTAATTGGAGCCTTTGCGGGCAAGAAAGTAAGCGTAAGAGTGACTGGGTGGGTTGGCGCGAAAAACAACAACTGCTTTTTCTTCGTACAAGGCGGCTTGTGTTGCGTTGTTGATATCTTCACTGGCATACCACTCACTCAGGTTTAAGTACACCTCGCCCAGGGCGACGGGGGGATTGGCGGGGAAATCTTGTTGTATCAGCGCAGCCATTAAATGCCAAGAGACAAGATTGGCAGGCGCCACCGCCGGCGAGGCTATGTAGCGCCCCGTCCGGTCCCTGGCAAGGGTATAGTCTGTTTTAATAGACAAAGCATATTCATAGGGGGATTGATACAAATTATACACCCGGCTTGCCAATTTAGGATATATTTCCTGTGCCCGCTCATACTGCCCTTCTGCTTCATACAATATGGCCTGCGCTATCTGTTGGTTAATTTGCAGTTTATAGAGCACTTCGGGCTCGCTATTCCATGACTCCATGGTAATGCCTTGCAGTAGAGAATCTGCTTCTTGCACCAGAGTCTTCGCCAAGTCGAAATTGCCGGACTTCAGCGCGCCTTGTATGGTATAGAGGCTTGTGCTCAGGTACTCATAATTGCTTTTGCCATAGAGCCGTGCATACGAGTCAAGGCTGTGCAGCAATGGGGGCAATGCCGACTCATACAACAAAAGGTTGCAATACAAATAGCCGGTATTTTCACTCAGTACGGCGCAATCGATTGTGTACTCCCCGAGGTGTTGATGGCATGCTTGCAAGCCTTCCTCTAAGACCTCAATGGCTTTTTCGTACTCTTTTAGCAGGTAGTAAAATTCCCCGAGTTTGTGGTAGGCTTCAATGAGCACCTCCGGCGAGGCATCGGTATCTTGTTTGAGCAGGGGCAGTGCCTGCTCCATGTAAAAAACGGCAGAATCGTAGCGCTCTTCTGTTGCATGGGCATATGCTTTGTCGATAAATTCCTCATATGCCTTTTGGGCAAAGACTTGGGGGCTGCAAATCACGAGCAGCCACATATACAGCAGGCTTTTTTTCATGGCGTAAAGAGTTTTAATGCTTTGATTATCAGCGGCAACTTAACTAAAGTTAAACTTGGGTGGTGGTTTTTACAAGCTTGCAGCAGGCAAATGCCCGTACTTTTCTCTGTTTGTAGCTAAACCATTGTATCTTTACAGCTGTTTTGAATGTTGAATAAAGGAGTGGCTTTCATGGCAAAGCAAAAGAAAAAAACAGAAGGGGAGGAGTTTGTCAATCCCATCAATCCCGACCATATCACAGACAGACCGGGTACCTTGCCTTATGCCCATACACGGGGTGGGGTGGTCATCAAGCCCGAAGACAAAGGCAAGCTGAAAGGGCGTGCCTTGGCGGCTATGTATGACCAAACCGAACGGCAGATGCAGCAAATCTATGAGCAGGTAGAAGTGCTGTTGCGCCAAGCCAAAGCCTTGCAAGTGCGCAAACGTATATCGGAATTGATTTATACTGCAGAAATGGGCTTCGAGCCCATCGTAGGCAAGGAATATCATCTGTACCGTCGCAGCGGTGAGCAATATGTTTTATCCTTGATTGCGCCGGAAGAGTGGGGCAAAAGCATCCCTTACGAAGCCTACTGCGCCACGGCACGCTTGCTTTCAGATCACACTTGGGAAGTCCTGAAGGCAACCGATGACTTCGAAGAGGTAATAAAAGACATTGAAGCGGATGAAGAATAGCCGGGGGCAGTTCTATTATTTTGTGGTGTACAAGCCATACGGGGTACTTAGCCAATTCACAGCCGAGCAGGAGGGAGATCTCACCCTGGCATGCCTGTATGACTTTCCGCCGGATGTTTACCCGGTCGGACGCCTGGATAAAGACAGCGAAGGACTGCTGTTGCTTACCAACGACAACTTTTTGAAGAGCCGTTTGCTCTCGCCCCGCTTCAAGGTAGAGAAAACGTATTGGGTACAGGTGGAAGGCATCGTAACGGACGAAGCTATTGAGCAGTTAAAACAGGGGGTAAGCATTCGCTTGAAAGGCAAGCCTTATCAAACGCTGCCTGCCCGTGTGGCGCGCATCGAAGCACCGGACTTGCCCGAACGTGTGCCCCCCATACGCTTTCGCAAGTCGGTGCCTACTTCGTGGTTGTCTATTGGCTTGCATGAAGGCAAAAACCGGCAAGTGCGCCGTATGACCGCCGCCGTGGGCTTCCCTACGCTTCGCTTGGTGCGGGCAGCCGTCGGCAGCTTGTCTTTGTCCTGTCTGCAAATGAAGGAAGCCGGCGAGGTGCGCCTGCTAAGCAGGCAGGAGATATACCGGGCGGTGGGTGTGCCGTTGCCCGGCAAGCATAAAACAACAAACAAAGGCTTCCGCTCTTAGCCTCATCTCTTTCATGATAGACGTTTATTTTTCTTAACTTTTCGAAAAAACAAATTCAATCAAGCATGAAAGCCATTTTTTTATCTTCCGAAAAGAAAGACATTGTTTTTACCGAGCGCCCCAAGCCTACGCCCAAAGCAGGTGAAGCTTTGGTAAAAGTAGCGGCTGCCGCGCTCAACCACCGCGACCAATGGATTCGTGTGGCGCTTTATCCGGGCATGACCTATGATTGCATTTTGGGCTCGGATGCCTGTGGTACGGTGGAAGCAGTGGGCAGCCCGCAGGATGAAGCATGGATAGGAAAAGAGGTGGTGATTAACCCTAATCAAAATTGGGGCGACCATCCTGAATATCAATCGGAGCGATATACCATTTTGGGCATGCCTTCCGATGGCACTTTGGCTGAATATGTGTGTGTGCCCGTTGACCGTTTGCACCCCAAGCCTGCACACCTCAACCACGAAGAAGCTGCTGCTTTGCCCTTAGCCGGATTGACAGCCTACAGGGCGGTGCGTCGCAAAGGAGGAGTGCAAAAAGGGCATCGCGTGTTGGTAACGGGCATTGGCGGGGGCGTGGCACAGTTTGCCTGCCAGTTTGCCCTTGCCTTGGGCGCAGAGGTGTATGTTACTTCGGGTAGCGATGCCAAAATTGAAAAGATGAAGAGCTTGGGCGTAGCCGGCGGGGTGAACTACAAACAAGAAGGATGGCACAAAGCGCTTTTAAAGATGTCCGGCGGCTTCGACGTAATTATTGACAGCGCCGGGGGCGATGGTTTTAACCTGCTGTTAAAAACAATGAAGCCGGCTGCTACGCTGGTGTTCTACGGGGCTACCTTGGGCAGCCCTTCCAAGCTGGATATGCCGCGTATCTTCTTCGGGCAATATACCATCAAAGGCACCACCATGGGTAACGATGAAGAGTTTAAAGAAATGCTTCAATTCGTAGAGCAACATGGCATTCATCCCATCATTGACTCGGTGCGCCCTCTTGCCGAAGGCATTGCCGCTTTCAATGATATGCGCGACGGAAAAATATTCGGAAAAGTTGTGTTAAAGCCCTAAAGCTATGATAATGAAACGTACAACCTTCTGGTGGCTCGGCTGTGTTTTCGTGTGGATTACCCTGTGGACACAGGTAGCACAGGCACAAGTATTTTGGAAAATTACGGGCAAAGGACTGCAGCAGCCTTCTTACTTATTGGGCTCAATGCATGTATATGACGGCAGTCGTCTGCTTGAGCAGGCAGCCGTGAAACAGGCTTTTGACAGCAGTAGCGTGTTTGTAGGTGAGCTGGAAATGAACTCGTCTGCCATGTTTGAGTTGTTTGCCGAGATGGTCATGCCCGGCGATACTACTTTACAAGACTTGCTGTCGCAGGAAGAGTATCAACGTGTTGACCGCTACATGCAGGAAAAAATGGGCGTTGGCTTGGGCTTTTTTGGACGCATGCGCCCCATCTTTCTTTATTTCCTGTTTACTACCATAGACGAAGCCGAACGCATGCAAGCACAAGGCGATTCTTCTTTTTCAAGCATGAATGTGGATGGGCTCATGGATGTGTACTTGCAACGGACAGCCCGTGAGGCAGGCAAAGAAGTGCGGGCACTGGAGACCGTCAGAGAGCAGATACAAGCGCTTACCGGCAGCATGTCGTTGCAAGAGCAAGCCCGCACACTGGCCGATTACGTGAAGAATGGCAGTACACAAAAGAGCGACAAGCAAAAAGCGCTTCAACTCGTAGAAGCCTACAAAAAACAAGATCTTAAACGCATGGCAAAGCTTTTACGTGAAAACTTCGATGAACAACAATACCGTTTGTTGATAGTGGAGCGCAACCGCCGCTGGCTGCCGAAAATGGAAGCCATCATGCAGAAAGCGCCTGCTTTTTTTGTGGTAGGTGCCGGACATTTGGTCGGCGAAGAAGGGCTTTTAGTGCAATTGCAGCGTTTGGGGTACCGTTTGGAACCACTGCCACTGAAGCTGGAATAAAAAACGAAAAGCCATTCCCTGCTTTTGCTTACGCTGCGATATACCTATATTTGGCATTTCATTGAAACTGTAACAACACAACCTCAAAGCCTCATGCAAACCATGGCATACGAAAATATAGAAGCACTAAAAAAAGAAGTAGAAGCCTTCGAAATCACCAATGAAACGACACTGGAGCAGTTTCGTCAACAATATCTTAGCAAAAAAGGAGCGATTCCTGCCCTCATGGGCAAGATTAAGGACATTGCCCCTGAGGAGCGCCGCAATTATGGGGCAGCCGTCAATGCACTGAAGCAGCTGGCAGAAGAGAAATGGCGCAGCCATAAGGAACGCCTCGAGCAAGTGCCCGAAGTGGTAGAGCCCCCCATTGATCTTACCTTGCCTCCGCTCACCGAACCGATGGGCGGCGTGCACCCGCTTACCATCGTGCGGCGTCAGATAGTGCAGGTTCTGGAGCGTATGGGCTTTTGCCAGGCGGACGGACCCGAAATAGAAGACGATTTTCATAACTTCACCGGACTGAACTTCCCGGCTGACCACCCGGCACGGGAGATGCAAGACACTTTCTTTATTGAGCGTGACCCCGATATTTTGCTGCGCACCCACACCTCGTCGGTGCAAATACGCGTGATGGAAAACACACAACCGCCCATGCGTATGTTTTCCATTGGCAGGGTGTATCGCAATGAAGCCATTTCGGCACGCGCCCATTGTATTTTTCATCAAGTTGAAGGCTTCTTTATAGACAAGGCGGTAAGCTTCGTTGATTTAAAACAAACGCTTTATCATTTTGCCAAAGAGTTGTTTGGTAAAGACACCCAAATACGCCTGCGCCCTTCTTACTTCCCATTTACGGAGCCAAGTGCCGAGCTGGATATCTCATGCAATATATGCAAAGGCAAAGGATGTAACATATGTAAATATACCGGCTGGGTAGAAATCGGCGGGGCAGGCATGATTCACCCCAACGTGCTGAAGAATTGCGGAATAGATCCGGAGCAATACACCGGCTTTGCCTTTGGAATGGGCTTGGAGCGCATTACCATGCTCAAATATCAAATCAAAGACCTGCGCTTATTCACTGAAAACGACTGGCGTTTTCTCGAGCAGTTTGAGGGCTTGTCTTAACACCCCGCAGTTTTGCAGGAGCGTGCAGTTGTCAGGCAGCTGCGCGCTCTTGTGTGTTTTTTAAAAAAACAGCTCAAACACCACCTTATCGCTTCGATGCTTTTTCTGCCACCCTTTCAATAATACACCAAGTATGGTTTAAGCAAGCATCTCTGCTTTTCAAAAAGCAACACTTTCTTTGCATTGTAGTAATATTTTTTTGATTTTTGAGTTAAAAGAAATAAAAACGAATTCTTTTATGAGAAGACTCACCGCATTGTTTGTGCTCATGGTTTTGCATTTGGCAGCTTGGGCGCAAATCAAAAACCAACAGCCTAAGTTCGACAAACTGTTCGACTTTAGAGCCACGCCTTATCGCTCGGCGTCGGGATTTCCCGGACCGGAATACTGGCAGAACCGTGCCGATTACCGCATTGAAGCCGAGCTGCTTACCGACAAGCACCGTCTGGAAGGCAAGGTAACCATCGATTACACCAACAACAGCCCCGATGCTCTGCCTTTCGTGTGGCTGCAATTAGACCAAAATAAATTCAAAGCCGACTCACGTGGCACTGCCACCATGCCCGTGGAAGGGGGGCGTCATATAGGAAGCATCACCAATGGCTATGAGTTGAAGTCAGTGAAAGTAAATGGCAAAGATGCACAATACATAGTGTCTGACACGCGCATGCGTATTGACTTGGCTGCCCCGCTTGCCCCTAAGGGAGGAAAAACCACCATTACCATAGAGTATGCTTTCGACATACCCGAGTATGGTGCCGACCGTATGGGACGCAAGAAGTTTGAACACGGATGGGTGTATGAAATGGCGCAGTGGTATCCGCGTATGTGTGTGTATGATGACATTAGCGGGTGGAATGTGGAGCCTTACTTGGGTGCCGGCGAGTTTTACCTCGAATACGGCGACTTCGATTATAAAATCACGGCACCTGCCGGCGTAGTGGTGATTGGTTCAGGTGAACTGCAAAACCCCAAAGAGGTATATTCTGCCGAAGAGCTGAAAGCTTGGGAGAAAGCCAAAAACAGCGACAAAACGGTAACCATCATTTCTGCCAAAGATGTAGAGAAGAAAATCAAAATGCTGGAGCGTGCACGTCGTGGTAAGGTTACCTGGCATTATGTAATGAAAAATGCGCGCGATGTGGCTTTTGGCGCTTCGCAGGCGTTCATTGTGGATGCTGCCCGCATCAACTTGCCCAGTGGGCGCAAAGCCTTGGCTATTTCATGCTATCCGCACGAAAGCATGAAGGGCTGGCAACGCTCTACTGAATACACCAAGGCATCCATTGAGCACTACTCTACGATGTGGTATGAATACCCTTACCCTACGGCGGTGAATGTGGCCGGTATTGTTGCCGGCATGGAATACCCGGGGGTGAGCTTCTGTAAGTGGTCGGATGAAGGCGATGATTTATGGGGCGTAACAGACCACGAATTTGGGCACAACTGGTTCCCTATGATTGTGGGCAACAACGAGCGTCTCTATCCTTGGATGGACGAAGGCTTCAATACCTTTATCAATCATTACAGCACCATAGCTTTCAACAACGGGGAATATAAACAATCGGACTACTTGCAATATGCCTCGCGCTTGGCAGGATACATTTTCCTTTCGCCTAACCGTGAGCCCATAGCCACCTATCCTGATGTGGTAAATGACAGCAACTTGGGCATTACAGCTTACTTCAAACCCGGCTATGGTTTGTTTTTGCTACGTGAAGTGATTTTGGGTCCCGAGCGCTTCGACCGTGCTTTCCGTGCCTACATAAACGCTTGGGCTTATAAGCATCCTACACCCATTGACTTTTTCAATACCATAGAAAATGTGGCCGGCGAAGAGCTGGATTGGTTTTGGCGGGGCTGGTTCTATGAAACTTGGGCACTGGACCAGGCAGTAAGTAAAGTAAAATATGTGGACGACGACCCTGCCAAAGGGGCTATTGTGGCGCTTGAAAACAAAGGCGAACTGCTGATGCCGGTGGTGATGGAAGTAAAAGAGGAAAACGGCAAGGTGCACCGCCTGCAGTTCTCTGTGGAAATATGGATGAAAGGGAATACCAAGGAATTGCGTTTGCCTACAACCTCGCGTATTAGTGCCATTACTTTGGATCCGGACAAACTGATGATGGATATAAATTATGGCAATAATACTTGGACGCCGTAATTGTAAGGCTGCATAAAGATAACCAAGGGCGTTGAAGGTTTACTTCAGCGCCCTTGCTGTTTCTTTTTGGCAGGATATTTGCCTGCATTACATTGAAATTTGTTTTTTCAATAGGACCACTGCCTGTTTTATTGCTTTTTTACCTTTAAAAAACTATCTTGTAATAAGAAACGTCGGTTTCGATGTGAATGAACACCTTGTCAAGCAAGCTTGTGGCTTATTAGGCTTATTAAGAATAGTAAAGGGGATGAGTATAAAAAGAAGTTTTATAGATGAAGGCTTAACAACTGTCCTTTTTCAACTCTTTACGTGCGTAGCGTTTTTTTGTCCCGAATGGGGACAGGCCCAACACTATGCCTTTCGTAGCTATGGCGTGGAAGTGGGCTTGCCACAGTCACAAATAGAAGATTTGCTGGAAGACCGTTATGGCCGTCTGTGGGCGGCTACTTTAGGGGGCTTGGTGCGTTGGAACGGCCATCAGTTTGAAGTGTGGGATGAGCGCAAAGGATTGGTCAATAACCGCGTGCACCGGCTGCTGCTCACCACCGACAATTACCTTTGGTGCATTACAGAGCGGGGCGTGTCCCGCTTCGATGGGCAACGCTTTACTTCCTTTTCGCAAAAGGAAGGGTTCCCTCATGGCGTTGCCTTCAAAGTGTGGTTGGGCAAAAGTGGAAAAGACTGGTGGGCGTGGGTGCGCACCGAGTACGGCGAAGTGAAATTGATTCACTATGAAAACGGACGTTTTCAAGAGAAAAAGTTGCCCTTGGGCTTGTACTCTGTTTCCGGCTACTTGCCTGACTTGCTCATGGATGCCCGGCAACATCTATGGATAAGCAATGTTCACGGTTTATTTTATAGTGCTCCGGAGAGTGGGCGGTCAGATACCGTGTGGCTGGCGCCCAAGCCAAAAGACGGTAAAGAAGTTTTTCCGCTTGTGAAGCGTTTATTATGGGCAGGCGATGCCGGTTCGGTCATTCTTTCGATGGAGGTGGCCACTGACTCTTTTGTTGTTTACCGGGCGCATACCGATGGCACCATGGAAGTGCTGCCCGAAAGTGATGAAGTATCTATCGCGGTGAAGTTGTTTCGTGATAAAAAAGGGTTTTATTGGTGGATCCTACGTGATGGCTCCTTGATATGCACACACGAAGGACGGGTGAAGTACCGCTGGGATGAAGCACACGGGCTTCCGGTCAATAGCATCAATTTTATTTATCAAGACTCGCGGGGCGACTTTTGGATAGGCACCAATAACAACCAGCTGCTTTTTTATCAAGAAGATTCTTTCTTGCATTACGGCGAGCCGGAAGGCTTGGCGCGGGGTGAAGTCTGGAGTATTGCCGAAGACAAACAAAATAACATCTGGATTGGTACTTCCGGCAGCTTGGGTTTGTACCACTACGATGAAGAAGCGGAGCGCATGGTACGGGCAGAAAGCAAGCAAGTGCTGCCTTTCTTGGGAAGAGTTACTGCCATTATTCCACTCAATGACGACACTTTGTTGCTGGGCACGCATTATGGCTTGTGGGAATACAATGTGCGTACCGGGCAATTCATAAATGCCGGTGGCAAATACGGATTGGAAGGTGCCAAGCAAATAGCACATATATTGTATGAACCGGAAGCATCTACTTTCTGGATTGCTACTTTGGGGAATGGACTCTACGAAAAAACACCTGACACGCTGCGCCATTATGACGCACAATCGGTTGGCTTGCCCAGCAACTTCGTGCGCTATACGCTGAAAGACAGTAAAGGCACTTTATGGGTCTGCACTACCTATGGCATTTCGGCTTTATCGCCCGGTGGTGAGTGGACACATTACACACGTGAAACAGTGCATTTGCCAAACGACTATGTATTGCAAGCCGCCGAAGATGCTTGGGGCAATGTGTGGTTTGCCTGCCTGGGGGGGCTTCTTCGCTTCGATGGCAAGCAGTTCCGGACCTACGGCACGGAGCAGGGGCTCAATAGCCATATTGTGTACTCGGTTCTTTGTGTGGACGACAAGCTATGGATTGGCACTCAACAAGGCGCCAATTGCTGGCAGGTCAATGAGCGGGGCGAAGTGGTGAAGCGCCGCTCTTTTCAAGCAGAGGATGGATTTTCTGCAAGAGAAAGCAATGCGGCTGCCATTTATCGTGACAGCCGTGGCCGCATTTGGATGGGCACCATTCAGGGAGTGCACCGCTTCGACCATCCACAGCCTTTTCGAAAGCCTAAGGCTGCTTGGGTAGGAATTTCTAAAATTTATCTCTTTTTGCAACCGGTAAACTGGACCGCCGAAGAATGGCAAGGGTACTACACAGCTGTAGATAGTGTTTTTGCGCAGCCCGTGGGGCTCAGGCTTCCACATGACCAAAACAATTTGACTTTTGTATTTGAAGCCTTGGATTATGCTTATGCCCATAAAATAGAGTTCAGCTGGTGGATGGAAGGGCTTGACAAGCAGTGGGTACCGTGGAGCAAACGCCGGGAAATCACCTATGCCGGGCTTAGTCCGGGTACTTATACATTTTGGTTGAATGCACGCACTTCTGATGGCGAGCTTTTGCTGGACAAGCCCCTGCGCTACTCCTTTACCATCCGGCCGCCTTTTTATAGCTCTACATGGTTTTATGTGTTGATGTCGTTGGCACTCATTGGCGTGGTTTTCGCCATTATGTGGTGGCGTTCCGAGCGCATACGAAGGCAAAAACAGCGCTTGGAAATCATGATAAAAGAGGCAAAAAGAGATTTGGAAGAAAAAAACAAAGAGCTGGAAGAGAAGAAAAAAGAGCTGGAAGAGCAGGCGCGCTATCTTGAGCAGCTCAACGCCACCAAAGACCGTTTCTTCTCTATTTTGGCACATGATATCAAGGGACCTTTAAACTCTTTGACTGCTTTTCTGGATATTATGTCCAATCATTTGGACGAAATGAGTAAAGAAGACATACAGTTCATGAGCAGCAGCCTGAACCGCTCTGTGAAAAACCTGTATCAGTTATTGGAAAATGTGCTTTCCTGGTCGCGCTCACAGATGGGCGTTATAGAATACAACTTCGAGGAGCTGCCATTGAAGAACATAGTAAAAGAAAATTTACAGCTGCTGCACATGAGTGCTTCCAATAAAGGTATAGAGCTGCGGGATGAAGTGCCTTCCGACCTGGTTGTATACGCCGATCGTCCGTCATTGAATACCATCATCCGTAATTTGCTTTCAAACGCCATTAAATTCACCGGTGAGGGGGGGGAAGTAACTGTGGGGGCGTCTGTCAACGGACATAAAGCCGTGGTATTTGTGCGTGATACGGGGGTAGGTATGCCCAAAGAAATACAAGAACGGCTATTTAAAGTAGATAAACGGGTGAGTACCAAAGGCACTGCCAATGAAACAGGCACAGGCTTAGGTTTGATTCTGGTGAAAGAGTTTGTAGAACGCAATGGCGGTGAAATATGGGTAGAAAGCCAAGTGGATGTGGGGACAACCTTCTACTTTACGCTGCCTTTGACAGACCATACGCCTAACCGGCAAGACAACTACTCGCAGACACAGGGTGAGCAGGCAATGCAGTAGAATTTCATATCTTTGCAGCTTCGAAACTAAAAAGTAAAACTGTGTCGGTGAAAAAGCCTGCCGGATGGGTTGTGCATGCCGCCTTGTTGCTGGTTGCCCTTATTTATGGCTTCAACTACAGCATTGCCAAGCTTGTCATCCCGCATTATTTGGAACCTTCATCCGTGATTTTGCTGCGTGTAGCAGCCGTATCCTTGCTTTTAGGTTTGTGGCACATAGGGCGTGGCACGCCCTTAAGTATAGAACCGGCGCACCGCTTACGCCTGGTCGTTTGTGCGCTGCTGGGGGTTGTACTCAATCAACTGTTGTTTTTCGAAGGCTTGGCGCGTACCACGGCAACCAATGCGTCGGTTATTATGACCATGAGTCCCATTTTTGTGCTGCTCTTCTCTTTGTTGATGGGCTTGGAAAAGCCTACTTTTCGCCGCATGACAGGCGTTTTTTTAGGTGGATTGGGCGGATATGTGCTCATCACACAGGGGCAATGGGCATTGCAGCAGGCAAACGTATGGGGCGATTTGATGGTGCTGGGTAATGCCCTGTCGTATAGTGCTTATCTGGTGCTGGTCAAACCATTGATGCGGCGTTACCATCCCTTGGTTGTCATGTTTTACCTTTTTACCATAGGAATCATAGGCGTGTTTCCTTTTGGTTACAAGGGTTTGTATGCCGCCGAATGGCAACAGCTGCCCTGGTTTGTCTTTGCTTCGGTGGCTTATGTGGTGTTGGCAACGACGCTGACGGCCTATTCGCTCAATGCGTGGGCGCTGCAATACACACACGCTTCGGTGGTAGGCTTCTATATTTACTTTCAGCCCCTGGTAGCCGCCACACTCGATTTGTGGCAGGGCAAGGCATCGCTTACGGTATATACCGTTGTGGCTGCCCTTTTGATATTTACAGGTGTTTTTTTAGTAAGCATACAAAAGAGCACAAAGAATGCCCCGCTTGTGAAAAAGGGTTAAAAAAAGAGGGGGGAAGCCCCCACATGCACTTTTTTGCTTTAGTTGCCAAATAGCATGCGCACGTCTTCGGTTGTGTTTGCACTACCGGTGGCAATGTATGATTGGGACTGCACCTCAAATCTATGTTTTACAGAAAACCGGATGCTTTCAATACGATGCCGTTTTAAACGCTCTATTTCGGCAGGAGAGAGTAAATAAACACCTATGATTTTGTTGTTTACATAGTCGCCCATGTTTCTGTCGTAGCACTTAATTACGGAGCCGTCACTTAAGTACAGAAATACGTTGCCTGAAAATTGGTTGAAACGGAAAGTGCAATAAAGAGAAAGTACCAGATAGCCACCGTTGCTTCGTTTGGCTATGCTTACATTGATGAAGGGAGTGCTCCCATCGTAATCTATTAAAAATTCATTCTTTCCCGGAAAAGAGAAGCTCCGGGAGGGCGTAGCTTTGTATCGCTGTTCGCCTATGTAAAAGTAGTTTTGAGCAAAAGTAGCCCGGCTGAGGGTACACAGCAACAGAACAAACAATAACTTACCTACGTTTTGCATGGCTCGTTTGTGTTTGGGTGACATGCCAAAAGTAGTGCTTTGGGCATGTGGCAGGTGCTTTTTGCAAGCTTGCAAAGCGGCTGACTGGTGGGCGAAGACTAATTTCCCCGCTCTTTCAATATTTCGGGCAGAAGCGTATCGCGCAAGCCCGACGCCAGCCCTTGCCATAAAATACGCAAGAAGCCGTCTGAAGGAAGACGCTCATACTGTATGGTGCCCGTTTTCCGGCGGTTGGTGTTGCGTATCAATAAATTGGCTAATTTTGAAACAATACGGCGTTTGCGCTTGGCTTGCGCATCTAACACACTGACCTTGAAGTTGCGATAGATAGCCAGCATTTGCCCACGGTGGTGGCGGTCTTCTATGCTGCCTTTGAATGTGATTTTTTTGATAATGCCTGTTTGCAGACGTACTTGCGCAGTGGGTTCCAGCATGCGATTCAGATAAATAGCCGACATCTGCCCCAAAGTGCCTGCATAAGAAGCTTGCAACACCGGACCATGGCGCGCCATTTCCATGTTGATAGCCAGCACGCCTTGCTTCATGAACAGCGAAGCCATCTCCAGGCGCAGGGGCAAGGAGTCCGGTCGGTTCCCCAGATGATACATCTGCAGGTGGGCATCATGAAAACCAATTTTGCCACTGCCTACGTTGTTCCACTGCTTTTGCTCGTAAGTAATGGTACCCGTTTCAAAAACGACGGTATCGATAAGCCATGTACCGGGGCTTCTCTGCAAAAGCTCATGTGGCATGGGCGGACGACGCAATGGGTTCTTAGCCAAACGCAGGTCATCGGTAGCGGCCAGTTCCCACTTTTTTACCTGAAGGTGCGGAATATATACCTCCTTGCCGTTGAGCAGGGCAGCCCACGGCAGCCGGGGAATACGCAGCGCTTCTATTCTTGCTTGTAAAATGGTTTTGGTATAAAGGCGCTGTTTCCATAAATCATCGACGTTGACAGTCGAAAAGACACTTATTTCACCTACTTGCACTGCGGGTTGCGATGCCTGCAAATGAATATGACGAAAGTCAAGGTGGTAAAGCGGATCCGGAAAGTCTATCTCGTAGTGTTTGACGGCCAGCGAAAAGTCGTTGCTTATGTCCGTTTGTCCCTTGGTATGCGTGAAACGTTGAATATAAGCATCGATGCCCCGGACACTATGCCGGGTGATGCCTTGCCGGCTCATCATTGTAAGTTGTAAACGGCTATTTTTGACTTGCAGAGAGTCGATTTGCAAGTAGGCAAAAGGAAAAGCCCTTGTGCTGTCGGCAGCCTGTACAGGCTCTGCCCAATTGTCTTTTTCTATGCTTGCAGATACATTGCCCACTTGTATGCGGCTCACCAACAGGCTGTCGCCATGCAGCAAGGCCGGTAAGTCGATGCGCTGCACATACAAATAGGGGAAATAAACATGTGCATGTGGGGCACGCCACTGCAAATCGCGCAGCCGCAAGCCACTCCCCTTCGCGTCCCACTGCATGTGGGCAAAGCTTAGTGTATCGTGGGGGCTAAGACGGAAAAAAGAACGTGCCGTAGAACGCAAAAAATGCAGGGAGTCAAGCAGCGGATAGCGCCCGTCAATAGCGCCAACAAGCAGGTTGGTATGCTGCATACGATACTGTGTTTGACCGTCTTGCCACAATACATCTGCGTTCGATACCAGTACGGTATCAAGATGCAGTAGCCGGAGCGAAAGGGGGGGCGCGGCTTGTACTTGCTGCTTGCCTTTAAGCTCTATTTGTGGTCTGATGAAAGCAAGACTATGTGCATGCAAGCGCCCCTGCTGCCATAGTGAATCCCATGCGATGCCATGAAGGCGCCCTTGTACCATGCGCAAGCGCTGCGAAGGGGTTTGCCGGCTGAAGCGGTGCAGCTGTACAGCTGCCTTTTGCTTGTCTATCGTAAGCGAGTCGAAGCGCAGCTTCGTTTGGTTTTGGAAGGAAAAAAGTCCCTGTTTGGTCTTTATGTAAAAATGCCTACTTAAAAAACTGTTGTGCAGCACATCCAAAGAATCCTGTGCAGACAGGCTGTCTGCCTGAATCAGCAGCTCTTTTATTTCCCCTTCAAGGGGACATGAAGCTGAAGGCAGCCAATACAACACAGGTACGGAGACATGCAAATGATGAATCAACAAGCGCCATTGGCTTTTTTGTATCCATTGAGCGAGGCGTTGCCCGGGAGGCAGAACGTGCGTGCTGTCGTTGTCTTTTGCTGCAAGCGCCGGAGACAAATACAGCTCCAGCCCGCTTAGGTGTAAGGTATCGATGTGTAAGCGCTTTTCTTTCCACAAAGCAGACCAGCGCAGCCCGGGAACATAGAGCACAGGCAAAGAGGCCGCCAGGGCAGGGCTGGCAAGGTACAGCTTACGGGCTTCTATGCCCATGGTGTCGGACAGTATATGCAGGTTTTGCATGCCCCATTGCAAGCTGTCGCTTTGGAACTGCAGGCGGCGGGCATGAAAATCTTCTACACATTGTCCCAATGCCTGCCAGGCGGGCAGACTATCTTTTCGCGGGAATTGCAAGGTGCGCAGGCGCAGGCTATAGTCTTGCAGTGTCAATTGTGCGTGGGAAGAAGGGAAGCGCAGCAGCAGGTCTCCTTTGTTCACATGAAGCCGCTGTATGCTTAACTGACGAAACCACGCCTGCCATGAAAAAGCCTTTGAGGTATTGCCATTACTTTGGGCTTCAATGTTTGCTTCCCGGGCACCGAGGTAACCTATCGGCAAGCGGCTGTCGTTCCAATAAGTTTGAAAGTCGGGCGTAAGTCGCACATTGTGCAAATAAAGGCTTTGCCCGGTGCCGCGATGGGCTATTTGCCCGATGGACAAATGTTGCCGCAGGGTGTGTAGCTGTATGTCTTTGAGTTGCGTTCGTTCGTTTTGCAGCTGCACCTTCTTCACAAATAGCTGAATGTCTTCGCAGAAAAAAGGCTTTGTGTTGTCAGTGGGCGAAAAGGCATTGGCTTGCAGGTAGATGCCTTCCACGCTGCCTTTAGGAAGTTGTATGTTGCCATCCGACAAGTGCAGACTGTCGATACGCACTTCGTCGAACCATTGCCCGGTGAGTGCCGGAAGCCGGCGTTTCCAGTTTTCTTTTTGAGATAAGAAGGAGGTATTTCCTGCCAATTTCCCATTAAGTTGCAAGCGGGGGGCTTGTAGGAGAATATAATGCAGGTGCAGGCGACGATCGAAGAAAAGCGCCGTCCACTGAATGCCCTTGACATGAAGACGCTCTGCCTGCAGCTTGCCTTTGGTCCATTGGAGCGAAGGCGACAGAATGTAAAGGTCAGGGTGGCGTGTATCTATATGCAAAGCTGCAAGCTGCATATGGCTCTTGGATGAGCGGATTTGGTAGCGATGCAGCCAAAAGGTGGCATAGCGTGCAAAAAATGGACGCCGGGGCGAGTGAAGAGTATTCTTTTCAACAACAATATCATAGATGTTACTCGAAAGGCTGCCGAGCCGGTGGCTTTGGCTGCCGTTTTCGTAGTCTATCTTTAACCATAAAGACAAGCTGTCTATTTCCACTTCTCCGATGCGTAACGAGGGCGTAACAGCCTGCACACTTTCCAAAAATGCACGGGTGATGCGATAGTAGTTCAGTTTGCGTTCACCGGATGAACGGCTGCCTTGCTGTTGCCAATGGAGCTGTCCGTTTCGAATGCTTATCTTCCGGATAAAAAGGCTGTCGTGGCGCCAATAACGCCACCAGTCAATATCTTCTATGCGCAACAGTGCCAATTGACTTTGAACAACAGGCTGTGTGCGGTATGTTTGAACTGCCGCCTGCCACCGGCTGCTGTCAGTTTGCAAGACTATGTTTTTGAGTAACAGGCTGCCGTCCTGCCAATCAATGAAGACGTTTTCAATTTCCAGGCTGTAAACACCTTCACTTTGATAATATATCCATTCGGAAATGGCACGTTTTAAAGTAGGAATAAAAAGCCTGTAAAGGATATTGATGGCAAGAAGTCCCACAAAGAGGAATTGACTCACACGCACCAAACGGCGTGCTGCTTTCTGTTGGCGCTTGTGCAGCGGCTGCCTATCCTCTTTGTTTTGTTGCATGGACGCGTGTCGCTTATTCTGTTGTTTCAATGCCAAGTAAGATAAACAACAGAAACGAATGCTGCCAACTTTGGTTGCCCGGTCACTGCTTTAAGACTTGGGTGGCAGGGCAGGGGGAGCAAGCTGCTCTTTTGTGTCATGAAAGGGCAATACGGCGGTTTAAAATGTTTTTTACCGCTTCAAACAACTGCAGGGGTTCCAGTGTGCGCCATGCCAGCATGTTCAGGCTTTCGCCATAATGTATGTAATAATCAATGTCATATTTTTCCCACTCTTGATAGACATGTGGGCGGAAATTGAGCGCACAAATCCAGCCTTCGTCCAGGTCATCGAACCATTCTTCATAATAAGCGTCGTCGGAGCCGTGAAAGTTAAGCACATTTTCACCAATGAGAATAAAGAAACGGATGCCTTGGCGCAGCAGGCGGTCAATGATGTTGCGCTTCAAGTGCATGATGTCGTTGTAAAGCGTATCGTTCCATTCGCCCATCAACTCAATGATGGCAAGCTGCTCGTGATAGTTGCAGTAAAGCAACTTCATATAAAGTGTTTCCGAGCCGAAAAAGTCCCACGCCGGGTCTATGTAGTAGTTGTAAATGGCTTGGTTATAGTGCGAAAAGTCATATTGCTTGCCGTAAAAAGGGGAGCGCTCGTCTTCCGATGCATCATAGAAGACGAGCCATCCCTCATATGGCAGAATGGTATGCATAAAAATTACAGCTTAATCTTGTCCGATTTCACCAAAAAACGCTTGCGCCTGCGCTGTAAGTTCCTCATACAAACGCTCAATGGTTTGCAGGTCGCGATGCAAAAAGCGGTCTTCGCTTACAAAAGGAACATGGTGGCGCAGCTTTTCATGTAGCCAAGCGCTGCCCTTGCCCGTCTGCACAGGCAGCAGGTCGCCCAGTTGCCGGATGCGCAAATCAAGTGCCTGCGTGCTGCACAGCAGGTGAATGCACACAATCTTTTTCACATTCTGCAGTATTTCGGCTGCTTGCCGGGCAGCTATGGTGCCCATGCTTACGTGGTCTTCCTGATTGGCACAGGTCGGAATAGAGTCCACCGATGCCGGATGGGCCAGTACCTTGTTTTCAGAAACCAAGGCGGCAGCAGCATATTGCGGAATCATGAGCCCGGAGTGTAGTCCCGAAGTGTCTTCCACCAAGAATGCCGGCAGTCCGTCGTTGGTATGCTCATCTACCAACTTGTTGATTTGCCGTTCCAGCAGATTGCCTATTTCACAAAGCGCTATCTTCAGATAGTCAAGTGCCAGTGCCAAAGGCTGCCCATGGAAGTTGCCCCCGGAGAGTGCGTCGCCTTCATCTACAAACAACAGAGGGTTGTCCACCACTGCATTCAACTCTTGTTCCACCACGGTGCGCACATGTTGAATGGCTTCTATGCTGGCGCCCAGCACCTGTGGGGTGCAGCGCACCGAATAGGCGTCTTGGGGCGATATTTTTTTCTCTATGATAGAAAAGATATTTCGCCACTGTTTCCATGAAGGTTGTTGTTCGCGCAAAGGCAGCAGACGGTACACCTCTTGCGGAAAGGGTTCTATCTTGCCTTCCATCAATCGTTTCAGCTGCCCGGCTACTGCCGGTGCTTGTTCTATGTGTTGCCATAACTCGGCAGGAAGTGCCTTCAGTAAATCGCCGGCTTGCAAGCCCATGAGGCGGCTGCCTTCGGTGGCTGCCCGTATCAAAGCGGCCGTATATTGCTGCCCTTGGTGGCGGCGCAGATGATGAATGCGCGGGTCAAAGGCTTGAGTGCGGGCACATAATGCTTCGAAACAAACAGCGGCTGTCAGGCAAGCAAGTAAAAACAGACGTTCGGCTTCCATGACAGTCAAGGCACCGATGGCATTCATGACAGTGGTGCCGTTGAGCAGGGCAATGCCTTCTTTATGCCATAGTTCCAAAGGGGCGAGCCCTTGCATGCTTAGCCATTCCTTTGCCTGCAGGCGTTGCTCTTTCCATATCACTTCGCCTTCGCCAATTAAGGGCAGTGCCATGTGAGCCAGAGGGCAAAGGTCACCACTGGCACCTACCGAGCCTTGCGAGGGAATGACAGGGTATGCCCCTGCGTTCAACATGAAAGCCAGGCGTTCCAGTACCAAAGGGCGGATGCCTGAATGGCCGGCCATGAGCGTATTGAGGCGGATAAGCATGATGGCGCGGCTGGTGGCTTCGTCGAAGGGCGCACCTATGCCCGTGGCATGTGACAGCAACAAATTACGCTGAAGGGCTTGTGCTTGCTCGTAATCGTTGATGACTTTGGCGGCATTGGCACCAAAACCCGTAGTAACACCATAAATCACACGTTTTTCTTTGACTTGAGCTTGCACGAAGTCGCTGCTGCGCTTGACCGCCTGCATGGCTGTGGGGCACAGACGCACAGTGGCTTGGCGGTGGGCTATTTTATATACCGATTCTATGTCGAGCGATTGACCGTTTAAAACAATTGTTTCCATTATGCTTTTGATTTGCCTGCAAAGTTCAACCTTTTCTTCGAAAAATCTATCATGCTTGCCCTTTCTTTTCTTTTGAAAAGTAGTTTGCCGGCTCACCAATGCTCTGCTTTTTTATAAAGCCTTCTTGTTTGTCAATTTGTCTTTTGTAACCGCTTTTTTCTGACAAGATGTCTTGAATAGTGGCAACGGTCTGTGTTTTGTTTGTTTATACTAAAAGAAAGGGAATATCCGTTTTTTATGCGAAATAAAGCAGGAAACACCCGTTAATAAAAAAACAGAAAGGAGGAACCATGATGAAAGTGCAAAAAAATTGGATAGTAAGTGGCATCGCTGCTTTGCTGGCGAGTGTGCTTACCGTTCTGGCTGCTTATTACTGGCTGCCTGCCAAGGTGGTCAAGGTAGAAACTGTAAGCAACATGCCGGTCAAAGGGGCTTTGTTTACCCAAAATGAGAATGGCGAGTTTGTGCCCATTGATTTCACGGCTACTGCCGAAAAAGTAATGGATGCCGTGGTGCACATCAAATCTACCATGCTGGTGAGTAACCGCTCTATACAACCCTTCTTCGATGATGATTTGTTCCGTGAGTTTTTTGGACCTGATTTTCGTATAGAGCGCTTCGACGACGGACGGCCGCAGTTACAAATGGGGTCCGGCTCAGGCGTGATTATTTCAGAAGATGGCTACATAGTAACCAACTACCACGTCATCCGCGACGCACAGGAAATAGAGGTAACGCTGCACGACAACCGCACCTTTAAAGCAACAGTGGTGGGCACTGACCCTTCGACCGACTTGGCTGTCTTGAAAATCGATGCCAAAGGCTTGAAGACCATCCCCTTTGGAAATTCCGATGCCGTAAAAGTAGGTGAATGGGTATTGGCAGTAGGCAACCCCTTCAACCTGAACTCAACGGTAACAGCCGGTATTGTAAGTGCCAAGGCGCGCAACATACGCATCTTGCGCGATCAATATGCGGTAGAGTCTTTTATTCAAACCGATGCGGCCATCAACCCCGGTAACAGTGGTGGTGCTTTGGTGAACCTGCAAGGCGACCTGATAGGCATCAATACTGCCATTGCCAGCCCCACTGGCGCTTATGCCGGCTATGGCTTTGCCGTGCCATCTAAAATCGTTCAGAAGGTGGTGGAAGATATTCTGAAATATGGCTCTGTGCAGCGTGGTTATCTGGGCGTGCTGATTCGCGATGTGGATGGAGTTTTGGCAGAAGAAAAAGGCTTGAGCACTACAACCGGGGTGTATGTAGATAGCTTGGTTGAAAATGGAGCAGCCAAAGCAGCCGGTATCAAAGCAGGCGACGTGATTGTAGCCGTAGATGGCAAAAGTGTGAACAACAGCGCCGAATTGCAGGAGTTGATTGCACGCCACCGCCCGGGCGATAAGGTGAGCATTAAAGTATTGCGTGGCAGCAAAGAGAAGGAGCTACAAGTGGTATTGAAAAGCCGGGAAGGTGAAACCCGTATCACCAAGATAAGCGAAAACCCCGAAGTAGTGGCTCGCTTAGGGGCTGAATTGGCAGACCTGAGCAAGGAAGAAGCCAAGAAGTTCAAGATAAAAGGCGGTGTGAAGGTGCGAAAGGTGTATCCGGGTAAGCTGCGTACGGCCGGTGTAAAAGAGGGCTTCATTATCACACACATTGATAAAGAAGAGGTGCATTCGGTGAAGGAGTTGACCGAAAAATTAGCCAAGAAAGAAGGTGGGGTGATGGTTGAAGGTTTTTATGAAGATATGCCCCGTGCTAAATTCTATTACGCCTTTGGCTTGTAATTCAATGTGTTGACTATTCAAGCTTTTATTAGGTAAAGCGGGCTGTATGGCCCGCTTTTTTTGTTTGTTTTAATAAATTGTTAATAAAAAATTTGGATAATTTGAGTGTAGGCCATATATTTGAAGCTGTTTTTAACAAAATGTTACATGTCTTATTAAAATCGATGTCTTATGAAAAAGTTCTTTACTCTTTCTTTATTGATGCTTTTAACCACTTGGGGGTGGGCACAACACCGCGTGTGCTATACCGACCAGGTGCATGAGCGTTTGCTCAAAGAGCATCCCGAAATGGCACAGCGCATGGCTGAAATCGAACGCCAGACACAGCGCTATGTGGCTTCTTTCAACCAAGCCGAAGCAGCCACCACGGTAATCACCATTCCCGTAGTGGTGCATGTCATTTACAGCAATTCAAATGAAAACATCAGCGATGCGCAGATTCAGTCACAAATCGATGTGCTGAATGAAGACTTTCGCCGCTTGAATGCCGACAAGGTGAATACGCCGGCCGAGTTTGCGCCTTATGCCGCCGATGTGGAAATTCAATTCGTGCTGGCCTCGACCGACCCCAATGGCAACCCTACCAACGGCATTACCCGCAAGGCTTCAAGCCGTACGCAATGGGGCACCAACGACGATATGAAGTATTCCTCAAAAGGTGGGGTGGATGCTTGGCCTACCGACAAATACCTGAACATTTGGGTATGTAATATCGGTGGGGGCATTTTGGGATACGCGCAGTTCCCGGGCGGTCCTGCTGCTACCGATGGGGTGGTTATTAGCCCGCAGTATTTTGGACGTACCGGTTATGTTCAAGCGCCTTTTAATAAAGGACGTACAACCACCCATGAGGTAGGACACTGGTTGAACCTGCGTCATATTTGGGGTGATGGCAATTGTAGTGTGGATGATTTCGTATCGGACACGCCCACTGCCGGTGGTCCTAACTATGGCTGCCCTTCGTACCCCTCCAAATCTTGCCAAAACAATGGCGGATGGACCAGCGACCAGTTCATGAACTACATGGACTATGTAGATGATGCCTGCATGAACATGTTCTCTGCCGGGCAGAAAGCCCGTATGCGTGCTTTGTTTGCACCCGGTGGTGCTCGCGAGAGCTTCGCAAACGGAGGTGGCTCTACACCGCCCCCCGCTTCTTACTGTGCTTCCAAAGGCAATGATGCTTCTTACGAGTGGATTCAAACTGTGAAAGTAGGCTCTTTCTCCTATAATTCCGGACAAAACGGAGGTTATGCCGACTTCACCACTCAAACGGTGAATGTAGCACAAGGGGGCAGCTATGCCGTCACCTTAACACCCGGCTTCTCCGGCTCTACCTACAACGAATACTGGAGAATATGGATTGACTTCAACGATGACAAAGATTTTGACGATGCCGGCGAACTCGTATTTAGCGCCGGACCTTCTACCTCTGCCGTAAGCGGCACTTTGAACATACCTTCTTCGGCAGCTACCGGCGCCAAGCGTATGCGTGTGTCTATGAAATACAACGCAGCGCCTACCGCCTGCGAAACCTTCTCTTATGGCGAAGTGGAAGACTACACCATCAATATAAGCACAGGGGGCACAACTACCTGCAATACACCTGCCGGCTTGAGCGCAAACAATGTGACGGCTTCTTCTTTCACCCTGAACTGGGGAGCTGTCAGCGGTGCCGTTTCTTACGATGTACGCGTGCGTGCACAAGGTACTACCTCTTGGACCAACTTCAATGGACAAACATCCACCAGCCTGAATGTAACCGGCGCTGCAGCTTCTACCACCTATGAGTGGCAAGTGCGCACCAACTGCAGTGGCGGCAGCAGTGCTTGGTCTGCAACCCAAACAGTCACCACCTCTGCGGGTACCGTTACTTACTGCAGCTCGGCAGGACAAAACACCTCTGATGAGTGGATTCAGCGCGTGCGTTTAGGTTCTATCGACAACAATTCCGGCAACAATGGCGGTTATGCCGACTTCACTTCGCTTTCTACCAACTTAGCCAAAGGAAGCAGCTACACCATTTACATCACACCGGCATGGTCCGGTACCAAGTACCGTGAGGCTTACCGCGTGTGGATTGACTTCAACCAAGATGGTGACTTCGACGACGCAGGCGAATTGGTATATTCCCGCGCCCGTACTACCTCTACGAGCATATCGGGCAGCTTTACAGTGCCTTCTTCTGCACTGACCGGTGCTACCCGCATGCGTGTGTCTATGAAGTACAACGCCTATCCGTCGCCTTGCGAAACCTTTACTTATGGCGAAGTGGAAGATTATACGGTGAATATAGTGGCGGCACGTGAGGCTGTGGCAGCACATACAGTATCTGGTATGGAAGTAAACATCTATCCGAATCCTGCCATGCATTTTGCAACACTGTCTATTGCGGGTGGCATCAGCGGCGAAGCTTACACCGTGCGCCTGATGGACATGCAAGGCAAAGTGATTGAGGAGCGCACCGTAACTACTGCCGAAACTACTTTCGACTTATCGAAAACAAAAGCAGGTATTTACCTGTTACAGGTAATTGATAACCAAGGCAATCAAACCATTAAGCGTTTGTCAGTGCAAAACTGATGACGTTACATAGGACAAGACAAATTAAGCAAAAGCGTCCTGCCGCCTGGCAGGGCGTTTTTTGTTTGCAAGCTGCCTTCGTGCAGCAAAGAAATTCTGTTGTTTATATTTGTAAAAAAGAATCAGCTATGAATACATACGGTACTTTATTCCGTCTGACCACCTTCGGCGAATCCCATGGACCGGGCATTGGCGGCGTGATAGACGGTTGTCCGCCCAATATTGAACTGGACCAAGAGGAGATTCAAAGGGAACTGGAGCGGCGGCGTCCCGGGCAGTCCAAAATAGTGACGCAGCGCAAGGAAAGCGACCGGGTAGAGTTCCTTTCCGGCATCTTCGAAGGAAAAACCACCGGCACGCCCATTGCTTTTTTTATTCGTAATCACGATGCCAAAAGCAAGGATTATGGACATCTGGCACACGCTTTTCGCCCTTCACATGCCGACTATACTTATGCTGTCAAATATGGCATTCGTGACTACCGGGGCGGGGGGCGAAGCTCTGCCCGGGAGACCGCTGCCCGCGTGGTAGCCGGCGCCATTGCCAAGCAGATATTGCGTCGTGAGGGCATTAAAATATGGGCTTATGTGTCGCAGGTAGGCGAAATAGCCTTGCAAAAGGCTTGGCATGAGCTAAATTCCGAAGCCGTGGAAAGCAATGAGGTGCGCTGCCCGGATGCTCACACAGCCGATGCTATGATTTCGCTGATCCGGCAGGTACGCAAAGAGGGCGATACAATAGGTGGTGTGGTCAGTGGAGTCATCGAGGGCGTACCGCCCGGCTTGGGAGAGCCCGTTTTCGACAAGCTGCATGCCGAACTGGCTAAAGCCATGATGAGCATCAATGCTGCCAAAGGGTTTGAATATGGCAGCGGTTTCGAGGGGGTGAAGATGCGGGGCTCGCAGCACAACGACCTGTTTTACACAGACGAACACGGGCGCGTGCGCACCCGCACCAACTATTCCGGTGGCATACAAGGTGGCATCAGCAATGGCGAAACCATTTACTTCCGGGTTGCCTTCAAGCCGGTAGCTACCCTCATGCGTCCCCAAGAAAGCATAAATGAGCAGGGGGGAAAAACAATCATAGAAGGAAAAGGAAGGCACGACCCCTGCGTGGTACCGCGTGCCGTGCCCATTGTAGAAGCCATGGCAGCCATGGTGATAATGGACTTCCTGCTTCGGCGCAAAGCCTATGCCGCTTTTTAGCCGATTTTAGGCAGCGGTGCCGGCTCTGCCGCGTCACTGTCTTTTTTATCATTGGGGCAGTCATCTACGGGCTTTCCACAGAAACCACAAACGGCGCCTTCTTCACGCAGGAAGGGACTTTGAGAAGCACAGGTGCCGCGCACACTTTCGTCTTTGCCCAGCAGCAGACGTAAGCCCAAGAAAACAAAAAAGATAGCGAAAATGCCTATGGTAAAAAGAAAAGTTGTCATGACGTGATGAAGAGTTGTTCTGTTACGATAACAACAAAGCGCTGCAAAAGATTGCGTTTTTATAAAACAGCTTCCAACGGGAAGGTTTCTTTCAGGCGGATGCCTTTTTCGGTGCGATGCACGCGTGCGCATTGATGGCGGGCATCATGTTCGAAGAAAAACACATAATCGTTTTGTACGGTTTCTTCGAGCATGCGGGCTTTCTCTTCGAAGGTAAGCAAGGGGCGCACGTCGTAGCCCATGACATAATGCACCGGTATATGGGCATGAGAAGGAATAAGGTCGGCAGCGTACACAATCCGCTGTTTACCATAATGGATGATGGGAATCAGCTGTTTTTCCGTGTGACCGTCGGCAAAAAAGAAATCGATGTGCTCGAAAGGCGAAGGCTGCCCTTCTTCTATAAAGTGTAAATGCCCGCTTTCCTTAATGGGCATGAAGTTTTCCTGCAAGAAAGAGTGTACTTCCCGGGCGTTGGGGTGCGTAGCCCATTCCCAATGGCGCGTGTTAGACCAGTAGCGTGCATTGGGAAAAGTCAGGCTATACCGCTCTCCTTGTTTCTGCACGGCACCGCCCACGTGGTCAAAGTGCAAGTGGGTAAGGATGACATCCGTTACTTCGGTAGGTGAGAAGCCCGCTTTTTGAATAGAGCCGAGCAGGCTGTCGTCGCCATGCAGATAGTAGTGCTTAAAGAAGCTTTCAGGCTGCTTGTTGCCAATGCCCGTGTCTATGAGTATGAGACGGTTGCCGTCTTCGATGAGCAAACAGCGCATGGCCCAGGTGCACATGTTGTTTTCGTCGGCAGGCACATAGCGTTGCCATATAGACTTAGGGACGATGCCAAACATCGCCCCACCGTCTAATTTAAAAAAGCCGGTTTCTATAACGTGTAATTGCATTGGTTCTCTTCTGTTTTTAAGCCGGGTTTTCAATGAATACGCCCATGCGTGAAAATTTGTCGATACGGGCAGCCAGCAACTGCGTCGTATCTTCTTTTTTCAACGTTTCGATATCACGCAAAATGAACTCCTTCACTGTTTGGAAGGTCGTTTCCGGGTCTTGATGGGCGCCGCCCAACGGTTCGGGAATAATGCCGTCAATCAGTTTATTGTTGAGCATGTCTTCGGCTGTGAGCTTGAGCGCTTCGGCAGCCTGCTCTTTGTAATCCCAGCTGCGCCACAGAATAGAAGAGCAGGACTCGGGCGATATGACCGAATACCAGGTGTTTTCAAGCATATACACGCGGTCGCCGATGGCTATGCCCAAGGCACCACCTGAAGCCCCTTCACCAATGACAATGCAGATGATGGGCACTTTAATACGAAACATTTCGCGCAGGTTGCGGGCGATGGCTTCCCCTTGACCGCGCTCTTCGGCTTCCATGCCGGGAAAGGCACCGGGCGTATCTATGAGCGTGACAATCGGCTTGTCAAATTTTTCAGCCAGTCGCATCAGGCGCAAGGCTTTGCGGTAGCCTTCGGGGTTGGCCATGCCAAAGTTGCGGTATTGGCGCTCTTTGGTGTTGCGCCCTTTCTGATGCCCTATAAACATGATGGTTTGCTCGCCGATGCGCCCGAAGCCGCCCACAATGGCTTTGTCGTCGCGCACTTGGCGGTCGCCGTGCAGCTCAATGAACTCTTCACAGAGCGCGCGGATATAGTCCATGGTGTAGGGACGTTCGGGATGGCGCGACAGCTGCACACGTTGCCAGGGGGTCAGGTTGCTGTAGGTTTCCTTTTTCAATTTCTGAATGCTTTCCTTCAGACTGTTGATAGCTTCATCAAAGCTATGTGTATTTTTTTCTTTTGCCATCTGAATCATTTCTTCAAGCTTCGCCTCCAGTTCGGCGATGGGTTTTTCAAAGTCGAGATACACTTTGTTGTTTGCCATAATTAAGTGTTTTGTTTTTCAAATGCACTTCTGATGGATGCAGCCACGGCAGCCAATTCTTCGGGGGTGGCTTTCATCCGGTGTGCAAAGTTAATATCATGAATTGAATTGAGCGGTATCAAGTGGACATGGGCATGAGGTACTTCCAAACCGACTACTGCCACGCCAATACGTTGGCAGGGTACCACCGCCTCGATGGCTTTGGCTACTTTTTTTGAAAAAACGTGCAAGCCGGCCAGCAGGTCGTCGGGCAGGTCAAAGATATAGTCTATTTCTTCTTTGGGAATGACCAGCGTGTGCCCTTTGGCTACGGGCATGATGTCGAGGAAAGCCAGATAACGCTCATCTTCGGCAATTTTATGGCAGGGTATTTCGCCACGCACGATTTTGGTAAATATAGAAGCCATAGCGTTTTGCGGATTTGGTGTTAGGGTAAATATCATGAAAAAAGCCGGTAAGCACAAGCTTTACCGGCGTGGGTATGTTGGAATACTTTCATCTTTTGAAAGCTTACAGTTGCGCCAACGAGATTTCGAGGATCTCGAAGGTGATGGTGCCTGCCGGCACGGTAATATCTACCTTTTCGCCTACTTTTTTGCCCAGCAAGCCTTTGCCTATGGGCGACTGCACCGATATCTTGTTTTCTTTTAAATTGGCTTCTTCTTCGGGTACGAGTGTGTAGGTCATCTCCATGCCGTTTTTGGTGTTGCGTATTTTCACGGTGGTTAAAATAGACACTTTCGACAAGTCTATATTGCTCTCATCAATGATGCGCGCATTGCTGATAAGCTCTTCCAGCTGCGATATCTTCAGTTCCAGCAAGCCCTGTGCATCTTTTGCCGCATCATATTCTGCGTTTTCGCTGAGGTCACCTTTATCGCGAGCTTCGGCTATTTGACGGGCTATTTCGGCGCGTCCTTTGGTTTTCAGCTCCTGCAATTCGGCTTTCAATCGCTCCAATCCTTCTTTGGTATAATAATTTATCTTTGCCATAGAAATCTTTCTTTTGAATTACCCATAAATAAAAAAGAGAACGGTCATATGTTTTACCATAGACCGCTCTTGTTTTGTTCTTGATTACAAAGGTAAAAAATCATTCTAAAAAAAGCAAGTGTTGCCACTTTCTCAACTTCCATCCTGAAAAAAACGTATATTTGAGCGTTACTTGTTTGTTCATCTAAAAAACGATAAGGTTATGAAACAATTTGTGGCATTGGTGTTTACTTTGGCATTGATGTTTTTTGCGCAGAACGCTTCTGCACAAGTGCAGGCCGTATCGCCGGCAGCACATCAAGTGAAGCAGGTGGAGAAGGTAGAAAAGAAAAAGTGTGACAAGTGCAAAGAAGGCAAGAAGTGTAAAAAGTGCAAAGCCAAAGCACATGCTAAAGCAGAAGAAAAAAGCTGCTGCAAGAAAGGCAAGAAAGACGCTTGCGACAAGCGCAAAGAAGAATCGGAAGAAAACGACGACTAACACACCGGAAGCTTAAGCAAAAAAGAAAGCGGGCAAAAGAAGTCCGCTTTTTTCTTTTATCATAAAGTTATCGCTAAATTTTAACCACAAAGCCGATAACTTTACACTACCTTATGCGCTCTTTATTGCAACGTTCTTTTTGGCGGAAGCTCTTTTTTGCTTCCTTTATCGCACTTTTGTTGCTGCAGTTGCTTTTATTTATTCAGCTTGTACCCCCTTTGCCTTTGGGGCTAAGCCTGCTTTTTCTTTTCCTTTGGCTGTTGCAGGCCGCCATTGTGTGGGCGCTTTTTCGCTGCTTGCAAGACCTGCATCACGAGCTGGAAACGCAGACAGCCGGGCAGCAGGTAGCCCAGCAGTTGCTTGAGAGGCACCAGGCAGAGCTCGAAAAGGCATTACAAGACATTCAGGTGGTTAGTGAAATAGGTAAAAAAATTACGGCAAGCCTTTCCTTGGAAAAAACCCTGCATGTCATTGCCGGCTATTTGGACGGGCGCTTGCCTTATGAGGTGTTGGCCATTGTGCAGTATGATATGTTTCGTACTACCTTCGACACGGCATGCCACTTGCTGCGCACAGACAACGAACCGCCGCTTTCTGCATGGATTATAGAGGATGTTTGTGCTTACAGTCTTCGCCGCAGGCGTACTGTACATACCCGCGATTTTCAGGAAGAAGGGGGCGAGTACATCGAGTCGGCGGTTGAAACGCCTATCCGCTCACTCGTTTGCGTGCCGCTCATCAGTTCGTCTATTAAGCTGGGCTGCTTGTATGTGGCTTCTTGTCAAGCCGGTGTGTACACAGCCGAAGAGGTGGACTTCCTTGAAAGTATTGCCGTTTATTTGGCCATTGCCATGGAGAATGCACAAGTGTATGCCCGTGTGGAAAAGCAAACCGAGCAAATCAAACTCAAAAACAAACGCATTACCGACAGCATCAACTATGCCAGTCATATCCAACAGTCCATCTTGCCCAAGATGGAAGACATACGGCGCGCTTTCCCGGAATCGTTTGTGATTTATGAGCCTAAAGATGTGGTGAGTGGCGACTTCTATTGGTTTCAAGAGGTAGGCAGCAAACAAATACTGGCCGCCGTTGATTGCACGGGGCATGGTGTGCCGGGGGCTTTCATGAGCCTGATTGGCGCTAACCTGCTCAATGAGATTGTGTTGGGGCGGGGTATCGTGGATCCGGACAGCATCTTGGCAGAATTGCACAAAGGCATTCAGCGCCTGCTCAAGCAAGACGAAACCAAAATGCAAGACGGCATGGATGCCGGTATTTGCACTATCGACCGTCGTACGAAAATTATGAAGTTTGCCGGGGCTAAGATGCCTTTAATTTATATTCAACAAGGACAAATGCACGAAATCAAAGGAGGAAAGAAGCCGGTAGGGGGCATATGGACCGTGGGCGAGGCCCCCAAGGCGTTTCATCGCCGCTTTGTGAATTTGACTATCCCCACCACCTTCTATCTCTTTTCAGATGGCTACCCCGATCAATTTGGTGGACCCGAAGGGCGCAAGTTCATGCGTAAGCGCCTGCGGCGTTTGCTAATGGACATCCACCGCCTGTCCATGGAACAGCAAAAAGAAATCCTTATCGAAACACTAAACAGTTGGCGCTATGGGGAGAATTACTTCCACAAACAGGTGGATGATATTTTGCTATTGGGGGTGAAACTGCATTTATTATAGCAAGGCAACAAACAAAAAAAGCGGGCTTTTGCCCGCTTTTCGTGACCTCGGGAGGATTCGAACCCCCAACCTTCTGATCCGTAGTCAGATGCTCTATCCAATTGAGCTACGAGGCCTTTTGCTTTTTTCGACTTCGTTTTTCCGTCGAATTGCAATGCAAAGGTAGCAGCTTCGAAAAAACTGTGCAAGCATTTTTTGAAAATTTTTTTTGAAAAAAATGTACGTGCTTGTTTATCAGCAGGTTTTTTTTGTAAAAAAAACGCCGGTGGTTGGTGTGTTTCTTTTGATTTCAAGGTTTCGGAAGATAGCGCGCCCGGAGGTGCCGTGCCAGCGGTTTTAATTTAGGCGCTTCACTGACTTCAAAAAAGATATGCGGACTTGCTTGTGTGGGCTTCGGTTGCATGAGCCACCGGTGCAACGCTTCCGGCTTGCCGGCTTCGTTGATTTCCTCAAGCACCAAGCCGTAGTAGAGCCCATCGGCATATTGATTGGCAACACTTTGCCAAAACGGATGCGCTGTGCCTACTATGGGCATGTGCCACGATAAATATTCATACAATTTGGTGGGTACGCGACGGGCAATGCTTTTTTTAGGATGATACAGCATGAGTCCCACACCGCCTGCCCGTAAAGTTGCTTCTATGATATCGTACGCCACAGGCTGGAAGGAGACATGGCGGCTGTCAATGAAAGGGGCTTCCAACAAACGAAGCGCTTCGCTTGTAAGAGCAGGCGAAAGCTGTCCTGCCAATACTAAATGATAGCGGCTATCGAGGGCGTGTAACCGGCGACAAAGCGCCACCGCTTCGAACAAACCAAAAAGGCTGCTAAGTGTGCCGGTCAGTACCAGGCGGAAAGGGTTGTGCACCGGAGCAGGTTGCGCATGCCGCCGCACCTTGTTGGCTATGCATAAGGCATGAGGATGCTTGCGCAAAGAGGGAATTTCCTCGGCATAGCAGGCTTCGGCATAAAGTATGCATTGCACGCGGGGCAAAAGAAGGCGGTAACATGCACGAACCATCCATGCCCAAAGGAAGCGAAACCGGTAACCTTCGTGTGCTTTTACGTTGGCTTCATAATTTTCTTGCAGGTCCAATATCAAATAAGCCCCTGAAAGCAAACGGTAAAGCAAGGCGAAAGGGAGCAACTCAAGTGCGCAAACCATCACTACCCGGGGGCGCAGGTGCCAAAGCAAGCGCAAAAAGCGCATGACTGCCCCCAAGCGTGCGAAGGACAGGCGCCGCCCTCTGAATAAAGAAAACTCATTGGCAGCTTGTGGCAGTCCGTATCCTGCAAAATAAAAACGTGCTTCGGGCAAATGGCGCCCCAATGCCCAACTTAGTTTGTGGTAATGTCGTATATCTCGAATGGGCTTCAACACCGAAGCAACTAAAATCACAATACCGTTGGGTTTCTTGCCTGCTGAAGCCGGAAGCCTGCTCATTGTGCAGTTTTTTATTATATTTTCGCAACATACAAATTTTTTCAGCGAATGCGGAAGCTACTGACAACCGTCTTATGCTTGCTTATCTTTCAAGGGGTTGCCCAGCAAGATATTTCACACATCAATGCCCGTAAATTCATACGGCAGGTGTTGATGATTTATGCGCCGGAAGAGTATGCCATGCTGGAGACCTACTATCGCACACCTTCCGAGTTTACTCTTTCCAATGCCACTTTTAAAGTAGGGCGCCATATAGATTTTTTGCACTATATCATTGACACGACACGCAAAGACCTGGCAATAAACTCGGTACCGGTGATGGTGCACGAAATGACACACCTTTATGCTCACCGTCGTGCTTATGCGCTCATTCAAAAACGGGGGATGCCCTTTTCGCCGGGGGATGAATACTTGTGTTTTTCTCTGGACACCACGCGTGAGGTGCTTGTGAAGCTGAAACCTACCCCGCCGGCACGCTTGATGGCAGCTTCGGTACCCGAAGTACTGCGTGAAAACAAATTTTATGAGTTTATAGAGACCGATGACGAAAGCATGATGCCACAGCAGGAAGGCATCTATGGGCTGTTGGACGAGTGGCATGCTTACTTGCATAGCGCCCGGGTGGCTTTTGCCCTTCATCGTTTTTATGAACGTGAGGCATTTTATGGCGCCCTGACCACCGATTATAACGAGCGCCCCTTGCATGATGATAAGCCGTGGAAAGACTTTTTTACGAACTTCTACGAAATGTACCTGCCCTATATTGAGTTTAAGTATTACATCCTGCAGTACCTGGCTCATTGTAAGCAGCACCGGCCCGAAGTGTATGATTATATCATTTTTGAAGACGAAGCTTTTCGAAAGGCATATAAAATGATAGACGAGGCTTACAGGCAGGTGATTGCGCAGTTTATAGACTACAAACCACGGGTGATGGATTTGCTCGCCAAGTTGAGCATAGACGTGTCGGAAGAAAACATGGGCGGGCAGTATTTCATGTTTATCAATGAATCGGGAATTGCTACTTATCAAAGCCTGTATGAAGCTTTTGAAAAAGAAATACAAAAAGAAGAACTTAGCGAAATAGATTTCTACTTAAAACAGTGAGCTATGCAAGGATTGCACTACAACGTGGATATAGTCATGTGCATTGATGCCACAGGCAGCATGTCGCCTATCATTGACCGTGTCAAAGAAAACGCGCTGCGCTTTTATGACGACCTTATGGAAGTCATGCAGCAAAAAGCCAAAACCATAGACACGCTGCGTGTAAAGGTGATTGCTTTCCGTGACTTCTATTTCGACAAAGACAAAGCACTTGAAATGTCGCCTTTCTTTGTGTTGCCCGATGAGCAAAGCCGTTTCAAAAGTTTTGTAGATGGTATTGTGGCAGATGGCGGAGGCGATGAGCCGGAAAATGGATTGGAAGCATTGGCTCTGGCCATCCGCTCGGAATGGAACAAAGAGGGCGATAAGCGCCGTCAAATCATCATCGTTTGGACCGACGCCAGCACGCACCCCTTGGAACTGCATGCCGGCGCCAAGCCACAGTGGTATCCGGCCGATATGCCGGCCGACTTCGATGAACTGACCGACTGGTGGGAAGGGCAGTACATGAGCCACACCGCCAAACGCTTGATTATTTACTCACCCGATGCTTATGCATGGACCGATATTGCCAATCATTGGGAAAATACCATACAATATCCGTCGAAGGCAGGTGAGGGGCTGAGCGAGGTGGATTATCAGACTATTTTGGATGCGATTGCCAATAGCGTATGACAGAAATACCCGGTTTCGATTTTGTGTTGGATAAAATCCCGGGCTCGGGCGAGGATGCACCGCCTTTGCGTTTGTGGAATGCACGTAACCGGCGAGGCTTAATTGCTGTATTCGATGGTATGGGCGGGGCAGGCTCGGCTCCTTGCTTATGGCAGGGCGAAGAGCGCCCGGGGGCTTATGTGGCAGCCCGCCTGGCGGCTCAGGTGCTGCGCGACTATTTCGAGACCTACGAAGGAAGTATAGAAGGTTTTGCCGAAGGCTTGGAACAACAGCTGAAAACTGTTTTTGCACAGGAAGCTGCCCGGCTGTATCCTTCGGGGCAATCGAAGCTGCGTAGCCGCTTGGTGCGCCAATTGCCTACCACCATGTGTGCTTTGCTATGGGAGCCCCTGCCCGGACAGGTGGACCGCTTCCGCTTGTGTGTGCTTTGGGCCGGCGACTCACGCGCCTATGCTTTGTTGCCCATGCAAATGGTACTCTTGACCAAAGATGATGTGCGGCAAGACCATGACGACTTGCTCGAACAGCTCATCAATGATGCCCCTTTGAACAATTGTATCCATGCCGGCGGTGACTTCGCCATCAATCAGGCCGTTTACAATATAGAAGCTCCTTTGTGTTTGCTGGTGGCTACTGATGGTTGCTTTGCCTATTTGCCTTCGCCACCCCATTTTGAGTATTTGTTGCGCCATACTCTTGAGCTAAGCAGGGGCGGGGGCATGTCTCTATGGGCAGAGCTGCTGCAGCAGGAGCTGCACCGCATGGCTGCCGATGATGTGAGCATGGCATTGGTGGCTTTGGGCGAGGCTGCTACCGACACCGCTTTGCTGCAGTGGGTTTTCACACGAGACAATCCGCAGTTTTATCGTCGCTTCATTGCTCCATTGAATGAACTGGTGGTTCAAATAGAAAAACTAAGAGAACGCAAGCAGCAAATAGAAGAGGCGCTGGGCGCTTTGGAGCAGGAAAAACAGCGCCTGCGCAAACAACTGTGGCACGATTATGTAACATCGGGAAGGATAAGACAACCGTAGGGCTATGCAAAAAGGCGACATCATCAATGGCTATCGCATCTTACGCGACTTCTCTACCGCCGGTGGGGGGCTAAGCAAATGGTCTTTTGCTGAAAAAGGCGGAAAAGAATACTTTATCAAGGAATTTCTTTCGCCAAAATACCCCACCGAAGACGCCCCCGGAAGTGCCAAATCCAAGGAACGAAAACGCCGGGCATGTGAGCGCTTCGAAAACCACCACCGCGCCTTGATGGACCGCATCAACGAGCGCTGTGGCAAAGGGGGTAATTTGGTTTTTACTATTGACTTTTTCCGTGTAGGAACCACCTACTACAAAGTAACGGAAAAAATAGACACCGCTTCGCTGAGCCCCGAAGACATTAGCCGCTTGCCTTTGAGCAACCGCCTGTTGATTCTCAAAACCATTGCCCACTCCTTGCAGATTTTGCACCGTGCAGGTATTGTGCATGGCGACCTCAAGCCCGGAAACATCCTCATCAAACAGACCAAAACCAACCTGTACACAACCAAGCTCATTGATTTCGACAATAGCTATCTGATAGGGCAACCACCCGAGTTTTCCGAAGACCTGGTGGGCGATATGGTGTTTTATTCGCCCGAAGTGGCCGCCTATGTGCAAGGCAGCGAAGCAGTAACGCCGGAAATGTTGACCGACAAAGCCGATATTTTTTCTTTGGGACTCGTTTTTTGCCTGTACCTGACCGGTGAACTGCCCAAATACCCGGCAAAGTACGGTTATCCGGCCTTGGCTGCCTGGGCAGGGCATACGCTGCGTTTGCCGGTGGCAGACTTGCCTTATAAGCTCAAGCGCCTGGTAAATGATATGCTGCGCTTGCACCCGCACGAACGCCCCGACATAGCCACCGTTTTTGACACCCTCAAAAGTATTAAGTCGGATGAGCCCTACGAGCGTGCGCCTTTACCGGAGCACGAAACAGCAGAAGACAAACACCCGGCAGAGGAGACACCGCCCGCTTCCCCGCTAAAAGGAACTTTGCTTCGTAAAGTCTCTGCCTTATCTGCCGGGGCAGCAGGGCCGGACCCCGCAGAAAGCACAGATGAAAAAAAGCTGCCTGAATCGCCTGAAAAGCCTACATTGCGGGGAAAAGGACTTCGGCTCGGCTTAGGCGGCAAAGATGAAAAAGATATACCATGAACGTAGCCATAGATATCGGTAATACGCGTATAAAAGTGGGCGTTTTCGAAAAAAAGCGCTTGTGGCGGTACTTTGATTTCGATACACTTTGGCAGCTGCAAGATTGGCTGAAGGCGCAAGCGCATATACAGCATCTCATAGTGGCCTCGGTGGGGCAGTACGGCTTGGAAAACCTTTATACCGCCCATGTAGAAGGTTTAAAAATGCAGCTTTCCCATGAAAGCGATTTGCCCATTCATATTACTTATCGCACCCCCCACACGCTGGGCGTCGATCGCATTGCGGCAGCGGCAGCGGCACATACACTTTTCCCCGCTCGTCCTGTGTTGGTCGTTGACATTGGCACCTGCATTACCTATGATTTGGTAAAGCCAACGGGCGAATACCCCGGGGGCATCATTTCGCCGGGCGTGCGCATGCGCTTGCGGGCAATGCATGCTTTTACGGCACGTTTGCCGCGCCTTGAATGGAGCCCGGCAGAAGAACTCCCGGCTCTGATAGGACGTAGCACAACCGAAGCCATGAAAACAGGGGCAGTACAAGGCGTGCTTGGTGAAATCTCCTTCTTTGCAGAATCTTTTGCAAAGGAATATCCAAACTTACAAATAATTTTATGCGGAGGCGACGCTCTATTCTTTAAAAAACAACTAAAATTTCATACCTTTGCAGAGCCAAAATTGGTCTTAATTGGGCTAAACCGAATTTTAGATTATAATGCGGAAAAACATACTTAGCACCCTCTTATTTGCTTTGTTACCACTGACTTGCCTTTGGGCACAAAGCTCCCCTTACTCACTGATTGGTATAGGCAATTTTGCGCCTGAGACCTTTGCTCCTCAGCAAGCCATGGGAGGCTTGGGCGTAGCTTATGGTGAGTTTCTCACCGGCAATATCAAAAACCCGGCGCTTTTGGCTAAAAACAAAAATACGATTTTCGACGCAGCAGCACATGCCCGCTATGTGTGGATGCAGGACAACAGCCAAGCGCAAGAGGACTTCGGAGCAAACGTAGATTACTTCTCACTGACTTTATCTATTTCCAAGCGCTGGTCCACTGCTTTCGGTTTGATGCCTTACACGCAAAGCAACTTTCGCACCCGCAGTGTGGAATTCGTGGAAGGCACTCCCTTTGAAGTGGAGTATAAATACCAATCGACCGGTGGCATCAATACGCTCTTCTGGGCACATGGAGTGCAGCTGACCAAGTCGCTGTCTGTGGGCGTACGTGCCAACTACATGTTTGGTGCTCTTGAAAGCGAGACTCAGAGTATGCTCTACACGGCAGACCGCGATTATCAGGTGGTTTATTATAACCGTCTGAATCCCAAGGGATGGGCTGTGACGCCCGGCGTCTTTTGGAAGAAGGATCTGGGGGCAAAAAAAAGATTGAACATTGGCGCTACTTATACGTATAGAAATGAGCTAAAAACCAAACGCTTTGAATCTATTGAAAAGCGCTCGGAAGTAGGGGCTACCATCACCGTGGATACCCTGTATGAAGGGCAAGTGGGCACCATCACGCTTCCCAACCAATGGGCGCTGGGAATGAGTATAGAAGAACCCAACAAATGGATGATAGGTGCCGAACTAAGTATGGAGCAGTGGAGCGACTACCGCTTTTTGGACGAAAACAGCAACTTTAACAACACCATGCAACTGACCGTAGGGGGCGTTTATACCCCCAACTTCCGTTCGGTAGATAGCTTCTTTGAGCGTGTTTCTTATCGTGTAGGTTTGAATTACCGGCAGCTTCCCTATCAGTTGGGCGGAAATGGTGTAGAAGAGTTTGGCATCAATTTTGGCATGTCTATGCCTGTAGGAGTAAACCCGGTGCGCTTTACCTACCTGCATTGGAACATTGGCCTGGGGCAGCGTGGCACCGTAGAGAAGAACGGCTTGCAGGAGCGCTTCGTGCAGCTTGGAATAGGTGTTTCCATGAACGATTTGATGTGGTTTAAGCGTCCTAAATACGATTAAGTAAAAGCGGAAATTGCTATATCGATTAAAATTTTAAAAGTCAAAACTATGTGTGTTATGAAAAAGTGGTTCGTTACTCTCGTCTTGGTATTTACCTATGTGGTGGGGATGGCACAGGCCCAGCAGCCCAATTGGCCTGAAGATACGGTGCTGCGCAAGATAGCCATGGAGAAGTTTGTCTTTTACCGCGATGAAATGAATGTGTTCAAAAGACCGGAAGGGGCAGTGGATGCCATCAGCTGGCTGTTGAAAAACACCCCCGACTTGGGCGCTTTCCTTTATACGGATGCCGTTCGCGCCTATTATGCAAAAATTCAAAAGACCGAAGATCCGGCTATAAAAGAAGCTTATCAAGATACTTTGATGAGCATCTTTGATCAATCTATCAAGTACTTCGACAACGAAGCTACTACTTTGAACTATAAGGGCTACTATGCTTACAACTTCTACTATCAGAAGCCCGAAAAAATGGAAGAGCTGCGCAAACTCTATGAGCGCATTATCGAACTGAACGGCCCGAACACCTACTTTGCCAATGTGCAATACTACTTGCTGGTAGGTATTAACTTGCTCAATCAGAAAAAAATCGACAACGCAGAAGTAGTAAAAATATACCTTACCTGTAAGGACATTATAGCCAAGGCTTTGGCAGCTGCCAAAGACGAAACAAGCAAAAAGCAGTGGCAAGACACCGAAAAGAATGTGGATGCCTACTTCATGCAGTACGTGAAACTGGACTGCGCACAAATAGAAAGCATTTTTGGGGATAAATTCCGTCAGTCGCCCAACAAAGAAATGGCCGCACAGATTCGCGACATCATGAAATCGGCACAGTGCTACAACAGCGACTTGTTTGTTGAAACCATGGACTACCTGTTCCGTGAAGAGCCTACTTACAACAATGCGATTGTGGTGGCTACACTTTACGAATCGAAAAATCAGGTATCGAAAGCCATGGATATGTACCAAAAAGCCTTAAACTTGGCTTCTACCAACGAAGAAAAAGCAAAAGTATATAAAGAGCTGATGGGCTTGACCCTGCGCACAGGTGCCAAGCAGGCTTGCCGCAACTATGCGCTCAAGCTGGCAGAGCTTGACCCCAACGAAGCTGCTCTGGCTTATACCACCATCGGCGATTTGTATATGAAAAGCGGGTCGGAGTGCAGCAACGGTGAAAATCCCGTAGAACAAAAAGCCTATGCCATTGCAGCATATAACATGTATAAGCGTGCCGGAAACAGCCAAAAAATGGCATTGGCGCGCAAGTACTTCCCCACTAAAGAGGAAGTATTTACCGAGGGCATGGCGGGCAAGACCGTAACCGTCAACTGCTGGATAGGTGAAACCGTGACCATTCCGCAATTGAGCGATTTATAATGCCTGTTTTTGATATGAAGCACACATTTTCCGGCATCGGATGGGGGCAAGCCCTTATCCGATGCTTCTTTTTAGCTTATTGCTTGCTTGTGAGCACTGCCTGCGACGAAGAGCGCAAAAAAGGCATAAAAGAGATGCAGGTGTATAGTGGACCACTGGTAGAAAGTGAAAACATTGTGTCGTTATACAGCGACTCTGCCAAAGTGAAAATCAAGCTCGAGGGCAAAAAGCAAGCACAGTACGAAAACGGCAACATCGAGTACCCCGAGGGCGTAAAGGTTACTTTCTTCGATGACTTCATGAAACCTAAAGCCGTGCTGTCGGCAAGGCAGGGATTCTATTACAAAGAAAAACAGTTGTATCGAGTAGTAGGAGAGGTGCTGGTGGAAGACCTGAAAGAGAAGAAAACCCTGCAAACCGAAGAGCTGTTTTGGGCACCCAAGGACAAGAAAATATATACCGATAAGTTTGTGATTATTACCACGCCTACGGAAATTATCAAAGGCGAAGGCTTGGTGGCAAACGAGGATTTCTCTTATTACGAAATACAAAAGCCCACGGGCATCATCACACTTGAAGAAGGTATGGACTAATGCCCCGGAAGCAGGACGTCCTGCTTCCGTTATTTTACAAACGATGCCTGCATGCGCTGTTCTATCCGGTCTATTTGCCGTATATGGTGGCGCAAATGCTCTTCCCAAAAATCAAGGATTCCTTCTATGCCCATGCGTCCGGCAACAGGATGCTTGAAGAGTGCCTTGTGCTCATATTCTGCGGGCATATTCCGGATAAAATCTTCCATTTCTTTTCTTGTGGCGCGCCACTGCTCTATGATGGCAGGTACGTCGGGGCGCTCCGGCACTTGACTCACCACAGCAGGTGCTTTGAACTTCAAAGGCAGTGAAAGCATCAATTTTAACAAGCGCCCGCGCAGACGATGCCACCGGGTGAGGGCAGGCGGTGGACCGTAAGACAGCTTTTTGCGAATATACTGCATGGTGCCGGCTTCGCCTATGAACAGGTGGTGTAAAACCTGCGCAATAGACCAGGCATCGGCGGCCGGTTTAAAATGCAGTTCCTGCTCGTTGTATGCCTCTATTCTGCTTAGCAGTTCATTCAGCTCGGTATTCATGCGCTGCAGGCGCTGAAGCCAACGTTCCTTTTGCTTGCTCATGTTTTTTGTTTTCAAGATACGCAATTGCAGGCAAGAAATAAACACCTGTCATTTTTTTGAAATCCACCTTTCAGCAATAACAGCAGAAAAATAAGCCAAAAGGCTGCTGCCCAAGCCTATCATAAGCGGTGCAATGCTGCTTTCCAAATAAGAAGCCACCGCCCACGCCAGCAGCCCCGTCCACATAGAGAGATGGGCGCCCCGGCTCGAACGCAGCTGCTTTTTGCCCAATGCAAAACACAGGGGCACAAACAAAGAAACCAAGCTGAATGCCGATGACATTCCCACCAGCTCGTAAATGCTTTGTCCCGAAAAGCCCAACCATGCAGCCAACAGCCCCATAAGAACAACCGACAAACGGCTCATCAGCAAAAAGAAACCTTCCTTTTTGGCATGACGCTTAAACAGCGGGCGCAAAATGTTTTCACTCAGCACACTTGCCGGTGCCAAAATTGCGCCGCTGGTGGTGCTCAAAATGGCAGACAGCAAAGCACCCACAAAAAGCACCTGCAAGAAGGTCTGTTCTTTTTGTTGCATTAACCACTGTAAAATAAAATCTTCGCCACTGACATCGGACTGCATGCGGATGCCTGCTGCCAAAAGCAAAGGCAGCAAGCCCACCGTAAGATATAGAAGAGCGCTCACATAAGCAGAGCGGCGGGCTGTGGCTTCATCGCGGGCAGCCATAATGCGCTGAAAGATATCTTGTGAAGGAATGGAGCCCAGCCCTATGGTGAACCATGCGGCAAAATAATGCGAGATGGCAACGGCATTGCCGTCCGGCAGCAGGCGCCAGTGCCCGGCAGGCAGCCGCTGCAGCGCCGTCATAATGCTGTGCCAGTCAGGAAACACATAAAAAAGCATCAGCAATAAGCCCGCAATAATGAAAAAACTTTGCATAAAGTCAGTAATGCTTACCGACCACATGCCGCCACTGCCTGTGTAAGACAAACTGACCAGGAGCGCAATCCACAGCCCGGTGGTGCTGTCTATGCCCAATACATGCTGCAAAATCAAGCCTACGGCAAGCAATTGTGCGGCAATCCACCCCAAATAAGACGGAATCATAAGCAGTGCAGAGCCCACCGCGACGCTTTCGTTGAAGCGCTTGCCCATATAGTCATTGATAGTAAGGCAGTTGGAACGATAAAAAGCACCCGCAAAAAAACGGCCGACCAAGAAAAAACAAAGGACTGCCCCAAAAGGGTCTTCAATGACGCCCGGCAGGCCCGATTCAACAAACACAGCCGATGCGCCCAAAATGGTTTCGGCACCAAACCAGGTGGCAAAGAGGGCAGCCGCATTGACTGGCAACGACAAGCGGCGCCCCGCCTGAAAAAAATCGCGACTATTACGAACCCGGCGGGCATAAACAAGACCTATGAGCGTGTTGATAAGCACAAACGCTATGATATACAAGCCGGTAGCGTCGTATTGCATACTTGAAAAATAATTTATCTGTTTATTTCATGCGTGCAGGCAAAAATAAATGAGCACATACAATTTTCCTTTTATGCTTGAAGGGAATGTTATATTTGGCATGGTTTTTTATATTTGACAAGGCAGCCGGTTTGCCTGACTTATTTCAATCAGAAGAAAAGCGCGTGTGATTATGTGGATTTTTAATCTCTTTAAAAAGAACGACGACGACCAGCGGGACGCCGAAAAGTGGGTAGCCAAGGCTATTCATGCCATAGCCGAAGAAATAGCAGCGGGCGAGCGCCAAATAAAGCAAGTGCAAGCCCATCAGCAAGACCTCTTGCAAAAGCTGGCAGACTTTGAGCGTGAAGCAAATAAACTTGAAGAGGCTGCCAAGCAAGCCATTAAAGAAGGTCAGGAGCAACTGGCACGAGGATACCTGATGCGCAAGCAGGCAATTATGCCTCAAATAGAGGAATATCGCAATCTTTGCAAAGAGATAGAAACCATGATACAGCGTTTGCTGCAGCGTCAGGCGCAGCAGCAAATAAAGCTGGAAAAACTCAAAGCCAAAAAAGCTACCCTGTCCGTGGAGTTGAAACAGATGCAAAGCCTGCAGAAAGCCAATGAGTATTGGCAGAAGGTGATGGATGAGCTGGGCTTTGTGGAAGATGCTTATTTGATAGAGGAAGCTCAATTGCGACTGCAGCAGGATGAAACGGACGATTTAGCTGCTTTTGACCAACAGCTGCAGGATGCCTCGCCTGCCGCTTCGGTAGAAGAGCTGAAGGCTGCCATGCAGCGCGAGGAGCAGCAAAAACAAATCGAACAGCAAAAAAAGCAAGAAGAGCAACTATACAAGCAGGTAGCCATTTTGCTGAATACCGCTGAATCGAAGGCAAAGCATATACGCCAAAAGCAGGAAGAAGACCGCAAACAGCAGCGCGAAGAACTGCTCAGTGAGTTTTTTAAGAACAATAAAGACCAAAAAATAAAGAAAACCATAGAGCAGTTTTTCCGGGACAACCCCGAAGAAGTGCCGGCAGGGCAGGAACTGCCGCCTTCGGTGCAAAACCCGGACAATCCGGCTAAAAATAACAAAGAAGACATGATACGGGCATTCTTCAATCAAGCCTCGGCAGAGGATACAAAAGCCCAACACGACCAAAAAGGTATCAATGAGCATCTGAAAAAACAGATAGAGGATTTTTTTAACAATAAAAAATAAAATCAGTACTTTATTTTAACGCACTTATCGCTATGAGTATCAACTTAAAGAAAGGGGATCGTTTTGACTTAAAGAAGAAAGAACCGGCACTGAAGAAAGCCATGATAGGCTTGGGTTGGGACCCCGTACCGGGGCATAATCTGGACCTTGATGTGTCGGTATTTATGGTAGGTGCCAACGGCAAGCTGCCTGCCGATGAATTTTTTGTGTTCTACAACAATCTGAAGTCGCCCGATGGTGCGGTGCAGCATACCGGCGACAGCCGCCAAGGCTTGGAAGAAGGCGACGACGAAATCATCTTGGTAAACCTGGACCTCATCAGCCCGCAGGTGCAAGAGCTTATTTTTGTGGCTACCATTTATGAAGCCAATGCCCGTGCTCAGCACTTCGGCCTGTTACACCATGCCTACATCCGGCTTGTGGATGTGGATACCAACAGGGAAGTGCTGCGCTTCCCCTTACAAGACGACTTTGAAAAATATGTGGGCATGGAATTCGGGCGCTTACAACGCCAAGACCACGGATGGGTATTTACAGCCTCCGGTGTGGGCTCTGCACAGGAACTTGAAGGCTATGTGAATCGCTATGCATGAAAGGCGGGGTCAACGTTTGGCATGAAGTGAAATCAATTTAATCCAACAAAATAAAAACAGAATATTATGGCTATCAATCTAAAAAAAGGCGGTCGTTTTGACCTGAGTAAAAAAGAACCGGCGCTTAAAAAAGCCATGGTAGGTTTGGGATGGACACCCCGGCCCGGTCATTCGCTCGACTTGGATGTGTCGGTATTTATGGTAGGCGCCAACGGCAAGCTGCCTGCCGATGAGTTTTTTGTGTTCTACAACAACCTGAAGTCGCCCGATGGTGCGGTGCAGCATACCGGCGACAGCCGCCAAGGCCTGGAAGAAGGCGACGATGAAATCATACTCGTCAACTTGGACCTTATCAGCCCGCAGGTAGAAGAGCTGATTTTTGTGGTTACTATCCATGATGCCCTGAGCCGTGGGCATTACTTCGGCATGTTGCAAGACGCCTATATCCGCATTGTTGACGTGGAAGGCAAACGCGAGGTGCTGCGCTACGATCTTGATGAGGACTTTGGAGATAACTTGGGTATGGAATTCGGACGCCTCCAGCGCCAAGACCACGGCTGGGTGTTTGTGGCTTCCGGCATTGGTTCCAAACAAGATTTGGAAGGTTTTGTGAATCGCTACGCATAAAATAAACAAGAAAGACAATGAGCATTGATTTACAGAAAAAAGGAGGAGGTATTAATCTGAAAAAAGGCAGCCGTTTCTCTCTCAAGAAGCGTGATGTGGTGCTGAACCATGTGCAGATAGGGCTTTGCTGGGGCGCCGAAAAAGGTAAAGGTTTTTTGGGGCGCCTGTTCGGCAAAGGGATTGATTTGGACGGCAGTGTGGCATTATATGCTGCCGACAAACGCCTGCTGGATTTGATATATTTTGGCAAATTGCGTTCCGATGACGGGGCTATCCGCCACAGTGGCGATGACTTGAAAGGGCATACTTTCACTTCTGACAGAGACAACGAAGTGATAGACATTGCTCTTGATAGGCTGTCCCCGGAAGTGCAGACACTGATGTTTTATATCAACTCTTATCGTGGCGATACATTCGAAAGGCTTTCTTTTTCGAGAATACGTATTCTCGAAAAGACGCCCGATGGTTCCAAGCCTTTGGCTTCTTTCTTTCTGGAAAAAGAAGAACGCTTTGCAGGGTTTACCACCATGGTGATGGCTAAGCTGTTCCGGAGCGTAGATGGTGCTTGGGAGTTTGAAGCCATAGGAGAGCCTTTGAAAGACCAAAAAAACAGCGAAATTGTGCTTAGTCTGCGCAACTTTATTTAAAACATAGCCGGAACAAGAACCCTTGAATACCGGGCTGCCTGTGGACAGTCCGGATTTTTTTTGTAAAATAATCCGGATTTTAAAACGTTGTATGCTTAAACCAAAACAATCTTTCAGTACTATGAAACAATGGTATTATGCGCTGGCACTGACCGCCGCCCTGGGCGCTTGTCAGCAAAAAAACGAAGACAAACAGCAAGCAGACTCTACAGCCGTAGCAGTAGCGCCGCCTATTGACCTGTCCAATTTCGACACCACCGTGTCGCCTTGTGAGGACTTCTTTCAGTATGTAAACGGCGGTTGGATAAAGAAAAACCCCATTCCCGAAACCGAAAGCCGCTGGGGCAGCTTCAATGAAGTGTATGAGCGCAATCAGAAGATTTTGAAAGAGATAGCCGAGAAAGCCGCCGAAGCCAATGCCCCCAAAGGCAGCAACGAACAGCTCGTAGGCGACTTCTATGCTTCGGGCATGGATTCCCTGACCATAGAAAAGGCGGCGCCCGAATGGGTGCAAGCCGAGCTGCAAGCCATTGAGGCAGCTACCGGTAAAGAAGAACTGCTGCAGCAGTGGATAGAGCAGAAAAAAAATGGCAGCCGCGCCGTGCTTTCTCTCTTCGTAATGCCCGATGAGAAAAATAGTGAGCAATATGCCATCTACATTTACCAAGGCGGGCTGGGTATGCCCGACCGCGATTACTACTTAAAAGAAGATGAAGACAAACAAAAGATACGCGAAGCTTACAAAGCCTATTTGACCAAGCTCTTTCGGCTGTCGGGCAGCGATGAGACAGCTGCCAAGCAAGCAGCCGAGACCGTATTTGGCATAGAAAAAGCTTTGGCGGAAGCATCCAAGTCGCGTGTTGAGCTGCGTGACCCTATTGCAAACTACAATAAAATGAGTGTAGAAGAAGCCGAAGCACTTGCTAAACCGTTCTCTATTAAAAATGCACTGACTTTGGCAGGAGCAGCACAAGCCAAGGAGGTGATTGTGGGGCAGCCCAACTTCCTGAAAGCCGTTGCCCGCCTTTGGCAGCAGACCCCCGTTGAAGACTTGAAGCTCTACTTAAAAGCCCATGCACTCAACAACGGCGCCCCTTATTGGCATCATGAGTTTGTGCAGGCGCATTTCGAGTTCTATAACAAAACACTGCGTGGACAAAAACAAAACAAAGAGCGTTGGAAGCGTGTGCTGGCAACCGTAGATGACGGCGTGGGCGAAGCCTTAGGGCAGCTTTACGTACAAAAGGCTTTTCCGCCCGAAGCCAAAGCCAAGGTGATGGAAATGATAGACAACCTACAGTATGCCTATGAGCAGCACATCAAGGATCTGGACTGGATGAGCGAAAAAACCAAAGAAGAAGCACTGAAAAAACTGGCAGCCTTCAAGCGCAAGATCGGCTATCCGGATAAGTGGAAGGACTACAGCGGCTTGGAAATCGTGCGTAACAATTATTGGCAAAATGTGAAGAATGCACACCGTTTTGAATTTGAGCGCCAAGTGAAGCGCTTGGGGCAGCCCGTCGATAAAACCGAATGGTTCATGACGCCGCCCACCGTCAATGCCTATTACAATCCGCCCATGAACGAAATTGTGTTCCCCGCAGGTATTTTACAACCACCTTTCTTTGACCCCAATGCCGATGACGCGGTGAATTACGGAGGCATGGGCGCCGTCATCGGGCATGAGTTGAGCCACGGCTTCGACGACCAGGGGCGTCAATACGATGCGGAGGGCAACCTGCGTGACTGGTGGATGCCCGAAGATGCCGAGCGCTTCAAAGAGCGTGCACAAGCCTTGTCGGCACAGTTCTCTTCTTATGAAGTGCTGCCCGGTGTGAAAGTCAACGGCGACCTGACTCTTGGCGAAAATATTGCCGATTTGGGTGGTTTGGCTATTGCCTATACAGCGCTGCAGAAAGCCCTTGAAGGCAAAGAACGCCCCCTTATTGACGGCTTCACGCCCGAGCAACGTTTCTTTATTTCTTGGGCACAAGTATGGCGCACCAATGCCCGTGAAGAATACCTCAAGCAACAGGTGTTGGTTGATCCCCACTCACCGGCACGCTTCCGTGTGAATGGTCCGTTGTCGAACCTGCCTGAATTCCACGAGGCTTTCGGGTGTAAAGAAGGCGACAAGATGTATCGTAAGCCGGAAGAAAGGGTGAAAATCTGGTAATGCTTGCCAAAAAGAGCTAAATATGCAGGGCTGCCTTTTCGGGCAGCCCTTGTTTTTGCTGCCGAGCCATTAGCAGGGAAATATTAACTTTGGGCAAATCATCACAAAGCATGCAACAAGCAAAGCCTTTCATCAAGTGGGTAGGGGGGAAGTCGCAACTATTGCCCCAGCTGGAAAAATATTTGCCTAAGGAACTGCATCAAGGTGAAATCAAGCGATATATTGAGCCTTTTGTGGGCGGAGGCGCTTTGTTTTTTGCCACCGTGCAGCGCTTTAAAATATCAAGTGCATACCTTTCCGATCTGAATGCCGACCTGATTCTTACTTATCAAGTCGTGCAACAGCAGGCAGAGCGACTGATTGAGCGCTTGGATTTTTATCAAAAAACTTATGATTCTCAAACGGAAGCCCAAAGAAAAGCCTTGTTTTTGGAAGTGCGAAAAAAGTTTAACGAGCAACGCCATCTTATATCAACAGGCGATATAAAAAGCGATAAGCAGGTAGAACGGGCTGCCCAGTTTATTTTTTTGAACAAAACTTGTTACAACGGCTTGTTTCGCTTGAATGCCAAAGGCGAGTTCAATGTGCCTTTTGGCAAGTATAAACGCCCGGCTATCTGCAATCCGGCTTTGATTTTGCGGGCATCCGAATGTCTGCAGCTTGCCGAAATACGACACGCCGATTACAAGGCATGCCGTTCGTGGGTCAATGACGCATCTTTGGTTTACTTCGACCCGCCCTATCGCCCCCTCAGCCCTACCGCAAATTTTACCACTTATACGGGCCATGAGTTTACCGATGAACAACAGAAAGAACTGGCAGCTTTCTTTCGTGATTTAGCCTGCCGAACGAAAGCCAAGCTTATGTTGTCGAACTCTGACCCCAAAAATATGGATCCCGATGACCATTTCTTTGAACAGCTATATGCCGGCTTCCATTTGTTTCGTGTAGCTGCCGGGCGTGCCATTAACAGCAAGGGCAGCAAGAGAGGTAAAATATCGGAACTACTTATAACCAATTATGCATATGAACCAAGAAGCTTGGAACCGCATTTTTGAGAAATACAGCATAGACAAACATGATTTTGTATTCTTACCGTAGAAAATGGGGAGTATGGTTTTCTTCGAAAACATTGAAGATTATCACAGCATTCGCTTGTTGAGAAAAGAAAAATACGTCATTCATTCATGAAAAAGTGTTTGAGCAACATCATAGTTGTTTTGGGATTTTGCCTGTGCTCTTGGGGCGCCTTTTCCCAAACCGTTTTTTTCAAGAAAAGGGATTTCAACCTGCCGGCATACGCCGACCACTATGCCCCCCTGACGCGCATAGGGTTTAGCCTTATGCCTGCCAAAGACGATTACGATATCCGTACTGAAAAAAGTCGCTTTGTACTTTACAATGAGCCTGTTTTGGGCGTGGCATTGCCCCTTGCGGTGCACCGGAGCCCACGCTGGCAGTGGGCTTTGTCTATCCCTATTTCTTTCTCTGTTTGGTTCGACTTCTTGGAAGCGCGCACGTCGCCCATTCTAAATACCGATTACCGGGTGGGCGTGTTGGAGTGGAATGCCTTTTTTGAGCTTTCCGGCGTGCCTTTCCGGAACATAGGCATTCGCTGGGTGCCTTTGTTCCACGAAAGCACCCATTTGGGCGACGAATTGACCATAGAACGCCTGCGCAATGCGCTGCCCATTACCCGCATCAATGTGAGTTATGAGGTGATGGATTTGGCTTTTCTGCTTAATCAGCCGCGGGCAGATGAGCAAAACCATATGTTTGTGCTGGGGGCGCGCATTCTGTGGGATGCACGCAAAGGATGGTATCGTGCCGACCCGCTCGAAAGCGACACTTCGAAGGTGCCCCCTTCACGGCGCAGTGCCGAACCTTACTTCCAATATCAGTGGCAGAAGCCATCGTCTTTTTGGGGCTATGGTGGCTTGTGGGTGTTGTCTGTGGACATGAGTTTACGTGTGCGTTATGGTTACCCGTGGTATGAAAAGCGCGGCAGTCTTTGGATAGAGCACGCCCGGCAAGAAGCTTATGAGCCTTGCATGAATCTGTTGGCCGGCTACCGTTGGCGCAGCAACGACGGCTCTTTGAGCAATACTTTTACCTACATGCGGTTGTATTGGGGAATCAACTATCACGGGCAATTTCGCAATCTTGGTAATTTCCCCGTTCTGGGTGTAGGTGTTATTTATCGCCCATAGAGTATGAAAAAAAGCAGTCCTCCGGCGGAGAACTGCTTTTTGGCACATCCATGAGAAGTGTTCTTATCTGTTGAGTACAAGGCGTTGAGTACGGCTTTGCCCGTCTTGTTCAACCTCGATTAAATAAATGCCGTTTTGCAGATGGGCAGGCGCTTGCCATTGGGTTTGTAGTGTGGTGGTGCTCCATGCGGCAATGCGGCGTCCGGCAATATCATAAACACGTATGTTGGCAGGGGCTTCGGCTTTGTCCAGCACGATACTAAAGTAACCGGTGGTGCTGGGGTTCGGATACACTGCAAAGCCTGTCTGCTCATCTTGGGTGTCTTGGTTGTAACCATTGGCTTGGCGTTCTACAACGGCAATGGTGTGTACAATATTTTTCTGCATTTGATTGCCGCGCGCTTCCAGATTGATGGCATAGATGCCCGGCTTCAGGTCTTCTGTGAAGGTAGTGTTGAACTGTCCGTTCCCGGCATGTTTGAAGCTTAAACGGTAGGCGGCACCACCTTCAGCGGGCTTGCCTTCCAAGTCGCCTACATACAGCAGGGTGCCGCTTACTTCTGCATTGCTTGGCAGATAACCATTCACCTGCACTTGCAAATGCATGGGCTCACCGCGCTCATAAGTGAGTTTTTGCGCATTGAGGTCGGAAGAGAAACGCAGGATGCTGCCTCCCTCGGTGGCAGCAATCACCACCATGCGGCTTTTACTTGCATTGAGAATAATATACTCGGTAGCTCCGACACGCTCGACTTCGGCAGTATGTACAAAATCACCCAAGAAGTCATTGCGCAAATTGGCTTCGGTTTGCAGTAAGATACGCTCCTGTGTTTGCGGGTTAAGCAACCATACCTCATCCGGTGATTCGGTGAATACTTCTATTTTAAGAGCACGTGCACCGGGCTCCACCAAAACGGTGGCTTGTCCGTTTTCGCTGGCTATGATTTGAGCTTGGCTCTCTACTACGGCATTGGGGTTATAGGCACCGGCTATCATTTCGGCCGCTTGTTCACGGCTGAGTGTGCCTGGCAGCTGCCCTTTGATATGGTTCCACATTTTGCTGCCTTCGGCTATTTCAAAGTGGTTGACATCGCCACGGCTGTCCAGCTTGCCGAAGATAACCGCCGAATTGGGACGTTTGGTGCTGTTGTAGTTTACCACGCCGTCGTTGCCACCGTTGCTTTTGCTGCCACCGTTCAGGTTCAAATACCAACCCGATACGGTCAATATGCCGCTATATCCCCATGCACCAAAAGTGCGGAAATTGGTTTTCGGACGATTTACATGAGGATCGGTAACACTGCGGAAATAGTCCATGTAACCGGTTTGCAGCACATAGGTTGCTTCGTTTTTTTGCCCAAATACGTAAGACAACCACGATACCCAACCGCTTTGGGCAAGGTTCGCCAAAGGCGTGCCGAAGTGCGGGGTGCCTAAGGTGATGACCCGCTCCACACGGTTGTAAGCCCCATAATGCACCAGTGCCGCGTCACTATCTACGCCTCCTTTGCTATGTGCAATCACTACCACACGGTTTACCCCGTAATGATTGGCAATGGTATTGAGCATGCCGGCAAACATCTGTCCGTTAGCCCACATCGATTTGTCGGGGTGCACCGAAACAAAGGCTGTACGGTAGCCGTCGTTGTAGGCTTTGCTGTACATGTCGTTGTCTTCCCACCAAACGCGCGCATTGCTGGTGTATCCGTGAATGAAAACCAGCACGGGTTTGCTGCTGCTGTTGGGGGGCACGGCACCGTAATAGATGGCACCCACGTCGCCGGCACCGCCGATAAGCCCGCCGGCAGTTTGAAATCTGTCGGGTTCAACAAGCTGTACTTCGCGTATTTTTTGCGCGTAAGCTGAAATAGAAAAGGCAATCATCAATAAGATGCCTGCCAACAAGTGTACTGTTCTTTTCATAGTTTTTAAGGTTTAAAATTGTACAATAAGCATATTGTATGTAATCATACTAATATTTTTTGTTTTCACAAAAAGTATGAGTGTAAAGTTTAATAAGTAATTTTTATTTCCACTTTTATTAGAAAATAGATTGCTTTTTTGGGAAAATGAAAAGCAGGGGGGCAGGGCAAAGCATGCAGGAAACATCAATGCCGGAAGCTGTTCTTTTTTCTTGCGCTTCGGAATGAAGTGTGCCTTGTCATCTCTCATCTCACGCAGTGAGGCGAGAAATCTCAAACTCATCAAGCCACGCCACAAAACGTAAAAGAAATTTCCCGCTGTGCTCGAAATGACAAAGAAGGGAAACAGGAAAGACAGGGCGGGGCTCAAAAGAGTGAAAAAGCCCCGGGGGGCAACAAAAGCACACGATAAAAAGGCAAAGCGCTTTTATCTTATGAAGCCGGTCCGCAAGCATTCCCGGCTTTAAGCCTGCAGGTAAGGTAAAATAGCCGATTCAGAAATTTGATTCCACCGGTTCATCTTTTGCTTGAATGCCTGTACATGTTCCCATACTTTTTTGGTAGGGGCATCCTGAGCGGCCAGCTCTTCCAACAGCTGCGCGGTGGTGTTTTGCAAGGCGCGCAAAACTTCGGCAGGATAGGGACGCACTTCCACCTTGCCTTCCGAAATGATTTTTTCTAAATACTCGGCATTTTTGGCTTCAAACTCTGACAGCATCCACAGGTTGGCACGCAGAGCAGCAGTGCGTATGATTTCCTGTAAGCTGGGCGGCAGCGATTCAAAAGCTTGTTTGTTGACCAGCAGCTCCAGCGTAGCCCCCGGTTCGTGCCAGCCGGGATAGTAATAATAGCGTGCTATTTTGTGAAAGCCCAAGGTATAGTCATGGTAGGGACCGATCCACTCGGCGGCATCGATCACCCCGCGCTCGAGGCTGGTGTATATTTCACTGCCCGCTATTTGCACGGCAGCGCCTCCCATACGGTCCAGCACTTTGCCCCCCAAGCCCGGAATGCGCATCTTTAAGCCTTTCAGGTCGGCCGGTGTGTTGATTTCACGGTTGAACCAGCCACCCATCTGCACGCCCGTGTTACCGGCAGGGAAGGGAATCACATTGTAAGGGGCATAAATCTCTTGCCAGAGTTGCCAGCCGCCCCCGCTGATGAGCCATGCATTCATTTGTTGTGCGTTGAAGCCAAAGGGGACAGCCGCAAAGAAGTTGGCAGCCGGTATTTTGCCGCTCCAGTAATAGGCAGCGCCATGCCCTATTTGAATGCTGCCGTTGCTTACGGCATCGAACACCTCCAAGGGTGGAATCAACTCTCCACCGCCATATACTTTGATTTTTAAGCGCCCTGCCGACATGACTTCTATTTGCCGGGCAAGCATCTGCACGCCTTCACCCAAGATAGGGAAGTTGGGGGGCCAAGTGGTAGCTGCCATCCATTCGATGGTTTCACCGTTGTATGTTTCCGTTGCTTGTTCGAGCCCGGCGGCTTGCTTAAGGTCGTCGCGGCAAGCCGAAAGCCCCAACAGGCTGCCCGCAGCCAAGGTTTGCAGGCTCTTTTTAAGAAAGTCTCTACGGGGCGGTATATGCTTGTTTATATCTTGCTGCATTATTTTTTGGTTTATTTATTCAACACATCAGGCAACCACAAGACCAATCCGGGGAAGAGGTAAATTAGCAATAGCACCACTACTTGTACCAGAAGGAAAGGAACAACGCCCCGGTAAATATCGCTTGTGCGCACCTCTTTGGGGGCCACGCCTTTCAGGTAAAAAAGCGAAAAACCAAAGGGCGGCGTGAGAAACGAACTCTGCAGGTTCATGGCTATGAGAATACCCACCCACAGCAAGTCGAAACCAAACTTTTGAAAAAGGGGCGTAAGAATGGGCACGAAAATAAAAGTGATTTCGATGAAGTCGATGAAGAAGCCTGCTATGAATATGCCCAGCATGGTCAGCCAGAAGAAGGCGGCAGGCGAAAGCTCGCTTTGCGTGATGGCTTCTATGATGAGGCGTTCGCCCTGCAATGCCCGGAAGGTAAGGCTGAAAGCTGCCGCACCTACCAGTATCATGAAGACCATTGAGGTCAAGAAGGTGGTCTCACTCATCACTTCTTTCAATACCTTCATAGAGAGCTTGCCTTGCGCCGCAGTCATCAATGAGGCAGCCAAAGCACCAATGCCGGCGGCTTCGGTGGGGGTGGCTATGCCCGCAAAGATGGAGCCCAATACCGCCAATATAAGCAGGAAAGGGAGTAAGAAACTAAGCAATATATCTTTGGTCATAGAGCCACTGCGAAAGGCAGCTAGTTCTTCTTTGCTTGCGGCAGGCGCCTGCTGAGGATGAAGCCGGGCATACACCAACACATACACCACATAGCCAAGTGAGAGCAGCAAACCCGGTATGACTGCCCCCATGAACATATCGCCTACGGGCACATTCATGACACTACCTAAAAGAATCAATACAATGCTGGGCGGGATGATTTGTCCCAAGGTACCTGCCGATACAATCACGCCCGTAGCCAAACGCTTGGAGTATTGGCGTTTGAGCATGGTGGGAAGGCTCAGCAAGCCCATGGTTACTACCGTAGCCCCCACAATACCTGTGGAAGCCGCCAGCAGAATACCCACAATAATGACCGCCAGGGCAAGACCACCCCGCAGGCGGCCCATCAACAGCGTAAGCGTTTGCAGCATGCGTTCGGCAATGCCCGACTTCTCGAGCATCAAACCCATAAAGATGAAAAGGGGCACTGCCAGTAGAACGATATTTTGCATGTTGCCATAGATGCGCAGAGGCAACAAATCGAAAAACTTAATGCCCATCACCATGCTGCCCACCCAGATGGACACGCCCCCTAAGGCAAAAGCCACCGGATAGCCCAGAAACAAAACCACCAGTATGGCAACAAATAAAATCAGCGCAAATATTTCCAAACTCATACTTTAATCGTTTGAATGCTTGGCAGAATAACTACCATAGCGAATCACATATACGCACTTGGCTATTTCTACAATCCCTTGCAGCCCCAGCAAAACAGCGGCTGCCGGAATGGCCGATTTGATAATGAAGCGGTAGGGCAACCCGCCCGGATCGGGCGACTGCTCTTGCATGACGAAAGCACGGTACACAAAAGGCTCGGAGGCATAGAAGAGCACAAAGCAGAAAGGAAGCAGCAAAAGCAGATGCCCCAACAGGTTGAGCCATGCTTTTTGTTTGCCGGACAGGCGGGCATAAATTACGTCCACCCGCACGTGCTTGTCGTGGCGCAGGGCGTAGCCGCTGCCCAGCAAAAACATAAGAGAAAAAAGATGCCATTCAAGCTCGGGGAAAAGGGCACTGCCTTCCTTGAGCAAATAACGGAAAGTAACATCGACACAGACGACCAGCACCATGAGCAGGGCAGTCCATCGGATGCCCCTGCCTATGTACTCATTGAACCGGTCGAGGTGGTCAACCCATATCCGGAAGTAGTCTTTTGACATAAAGTGCTTTTTTCGGCAAAAAATACAACGAATGCTTCGAAAAGTCAAAAAACAACTTCTTCTTTCGAAAAAAGCATTCGAAGCCTGCCTTCAAACGGGCACATCATTGCTTTTACTTTTGAGGCTCAAACAGCACGTCATTTCGAACGGAGCGTAAGCGCAGCCCTGTCATTTCGAACCGAACGCAGTGAGGTGAGAAATCTCATCAAACCAAGCCACAAGAAGTAAAATAGATTTCTCACTAACGATCGAAATGACAAAAGGAGAGAGACGCTCGAAGTGACAAAATACAAAAGGGCTTCCTGTGAGGAAAGCCCTTTTATCGTATGTATGGTAACGCACTTGTTTTACTTAGCCAATGCCATCAACAAATCGGCTTGGGTGATGATGTGCACTTGGTTATTTTCATCACGCACCAGCAATGCTTTGTTTTCTTTGTCGAGCAAGGAAGAAAGCACGTCGAGGGTGTTGTCCATGCCTACGAACTTGAACGGCGGGTCCATTACCTCACGGATGGCAGTTTGACGCAACTCGGGATTTTCTATCAGCTTGTGCAACAATTTCGATTCGCTAAGACTGCCGGTGAAATGCCCGTTTTCATCCACTACGGGCAACTGCGAAATGCCTTCTTTCAACATCAGGGCAACGGCTTCGCCTACGGTTTGCTTTTCTTGGATGGTAATCAGGCGGCTGTTCCCTTTGCTGCGGATGATGTCGCGGGCGGTGGCAAAGTCGCGGCGTTCGAGGAAACCGTGGTCACGCATCCAATCATCGTTGTATATCTTATTGAGGTAGCGGGTGCCGTGGTCGGGCAGTATAATCACCATCACATCGTCTTCTTTCATATGGTCGCGGGCATATTCCAAAGCACCATGCACGGCAGCCCCGCACGACCAGCCCACAAACAAGCCTTCTTCGCGTGCCAAGCGGCGGGTCATCAGTGCCGCATCTTTGTCGGTTACTTTCACGAAGCGGTCTATCAGCGAAAAATCGACGTTTTTGGGCAGAATGTCTTCGCCTATGCCTTCGGTGAGGTAGGGATAAATTTCGTTTTCGTCGAAGATGCCCGTTTCATGGTATTTTTTAAACACCGAACCATAGGTGTCAATACCCAGCACAAACACATTGGGGTTTTGCTCTTTGAGGTACTGCGCCGTGCCCGAGATGGTGCCGCCTGTGCCCACGCCGGCAGCAAAGTGTGTGATTTTGCCTTCGGTTTGTTGCCATATCTCGGGACCGGTGGTCTCGTAGTGTGCCTGCTTGTTCGACAGGTTGTCGTATTGGTTCGGGTAGAAAGAGTTCGGAATCTCGCGGTTCAGCTTCTTGGCTACCGAGTAGTAAGAGCGCGGATCATCGGGCGGCACGTTGGTGGGGCACACCACCACTTCGGCACCTAATGCCCGCAGCACATTGATTTTCTCTTGTGATTGTTTGTCGGATACGGTGAAAATACACTTATATCCTTTGGCAATGGCCACCAGTGCCAAGCCCATGCCCGTATTGCCCGAAGTGCCTTCGATGATGGTGCCGCCGGGCTTTAAAATGCCGGCTTTTTCGGCGTCTTCTATCATCTTCAGGGCTATGCGGTCTTTGATGGAGTTGCCCGGGTTGAAATACTCGACCTTCGCCAAGATGGTGCCCGGAATCCCCTTCGTTACCTTGTTGAGTTTTACCAAAGGCGTATTGCCAATGGCTTCTATAAGATGCTGATAGTATTGCATAAGTATCTCTTCTGATTTGCCCGCAAAGTTACAAAAAATAGGCAGACATGGGGGAGGTGTGTTTTTTTATTGGAATCAAAAAAAATTACACAAAAAACTTGACATGCTTTTTTTTTTTTTTAGCATTGTGTAGTGTCGACACAGCACCGGTGCAATCACTAAAAAGCGCATCCCTTTGCCTGCCCGGTACCACAGGCATTGGCTGCAAAACAAAATGGTTGGACTTTTAAAATTGTATTTGTTATGAAAAAGTTAGTTGTATTCTTCGCCTTGCTGCTGTGTGCAGCATTTGCAAAAGCAGAAATCCTGCCGGTAAAGCCGGGGTTTGATGCTGAATTATTGCCGGCAAAATCAGGTATGAATGACTATTTGTCGTTAAAAATAACGGACGATGCAGAAAACTTACAGGAGCATACAACACCAATGAGTTGTTCCACGTATGTTGCTTTTAACCTGCCCTGTGGATTTTTCAGCGGTACGGCGCCTTGTGGAGCAAGTAGTTCTTATTTACGGGGAGTTGCCCGTGACTTAGCAGCCATCATATGTGGTATGGGTAGTGGCAATGATTGGGGAGCAGGTGGTTGGGATCCCGGAGATCTAATCAATGATTAATGAATGATTTGAGAGGGCAGCAATTATGCCCTCTCTCGCGATACCAAAACAATCTTAACTCTGTAATACAAAAGGTAAAAGCTATGAAAAAGAGCTACTTTTTGATGATGGTTTGGCTGTTGATAGCAGCAGGGGCGGAGCAAGCCACACGGGCGCAGGGCGATGTGCCAGAGGAAGGGACAGCTTTCTTGCGCGTAGCATACCGTGCTTGGGGCGAAGTAGATTCCGTAAAAAAGAGGACGATGCTGATAGATACCCTGCATTTACTGATTGGTGACCAAGGCGCTTTTTACTTTGACCCTGCGATTTTTAAGGAAGACTCTATCATTCATAATATGGATTTGCAAAGGCAGCGGGGCGATATCATTGTAATAGATGTGACCCAGCCGCCGGATTATACAGCTACGCCCTTGAATTGGGAGCGCATATGGCAACGCCCCAATTGGTTGGTAGTTTATACGGAGTTGAAGTACGGCAAGATGAAATATGTTGAACAAGGGATACTTGATTGGCAGATTTTTGAAGAAACGGAAGAAGTCAATGGCTTGGTGTTGCAAAAGGCAAAAACGACCTATGGTGGACGGGAGTGGACAGCTTGGTTTGCCAAAGATATTCCTTTGCCTTACGGACCATGGAAGCTTCGTGGTTTGCCCGGCTTGATTGTGAAAGCCAAAAGTAGCGGCACATCGCCGTACTACTTCTTGATGGTGGGTATAGAGAAGGTACAAATGCCCATGAAGTTGTTTTACGCCCCCTCTTTGGAAAAAGAGTATGTGGAAGCAAGCCATGAAGAGGCAATAGAATATTTGCACTTTTATTATACCAATCCGGCGCAGGCAACCCTCATAGGTATGCAGAAAGGCGGTTTGACGTTGCCCGGCATAGAACGGAGTATAGCAAAAATGAAAGGCTTTGAACACTTTAACCCCATGGAATTCTTAGCGGAGAAGCGGCAGGCAAAAAAGTAGTGGTGCAACAGGCAAGTGCCGGCATGTGAGTTTTTGTCAATCCAAGTATATTGTTTTATGAAGTCAAAAGTGAGTTTCTTGTTTGTTGAGCTATTGACACTGATGTGCTTAACAGCTTCGATTCATGCACAAACAGCAGAAGAGCGCGCCTTGCTTAGGGCAGCCTACCGTGTAACGGGACAGTTGGACTCTTTGAATCAAGCTACCGCCTTGGTCGATACGCTTTGGTTGACGATTTGCCAAGGAAAAGCGTACTATCATCACCCTTTATTTTACCGGCAAGATTCGCTAAACTATGCAATGGAAAACATGACCATTGAAGAATACAACCGGGTGTATGGAGGGGTATTCAAGGGGGGGAGTGTGTACAAGAAAAATTACTTGAATAACGACGTATGTGTTCAGCTGCGCAATAAAAGCATAGTATATACTTCATGGGGTGTGAATAATGTGTATTATACCGAGGCGCAACTACCCCAATGGTCCATTGAGCAAGAAGAAGAGAACGTAGCCGGTTTTCGATGTCAAAAAGCTACTACCACATGGCGGGGGCGTCGCTGGGTGGCTTGGTTTACAAGAGAAGTGCCTTTGCCTTTTGGACCGTGGAAGTTGCGCGGTTTGCCCGGTTTGATTGTGAAGGCAGAAAGCAGCGGTACCGCCCCTTATCGTTTCGAGCTGGTCGGCATTGAAAAAATAGACGTACCGGCAAAAATATTTTATAACGATGCTTCATTGGAACGCTATATGCCAAGTAGCTTTGAAGAATACACAAAGCTTGTATATCAAAAATACTTGGAGCCTGAGAAGTATTATAAAACGGTTTTAATGTCTATAGGTATGCAGAACGTTTCTTTTTCCGGTAGTTATGAAGCCATCGAACACTTCAACCCCATAGAGTTTCTGCCGGAGAGGAACGGGAAGAAGCAATAATGTAGCACGCATATATCATTGCATGTAATGAAGCGGTTTTGCCCCTACTTTTTTACTTTGATTTTGGCAATCTGTTTGCCGGAAGCATTGCATGCCCAACGGTCCATAGAGGGCGTGGTTCAAGACACGGCGGCGCAGCCCTTGCCCTATGCCAATGTGTTGCTGACCGATTCTACCGGGCAGCGAATCTATGCCCACTCAATCACCGACGAAGCAGGGCGCTTCATGCTTTCCATAGCCGACAGTCTGAAGCACGCATGGCTGGAATTCTCTTTTTACGGCTATGCTACCCGCCGCCTGTCGCTCGCTGCTTTTGAGCAGTTGCCGCCACCCCGCACGGTCCGGCTCAGCGAAGCCCCCCTGCAAATTCGAGAGGTGAAGATAGAAGACCGCCCCGTGGAAATCCGTTCCGATACGGTAGTGTATGACCTGAACCAATTCCTTGAAAAGCAAGACATCAGTCTGGAGGAGGTGCTGCGACGCATGCCCGGCATAGAAGTGCTTGACAACGGCACCATTCGCTACAAAGGCAAAGCCATCAACCGTTTCTATGTGGAAGGCTTGAACTTACTGGATGCCAACTATACACTGGCAAGCCGCAACATGCGCCCACAGACTGTGGAGCGCATCGAGGTGTACGAGAATCATCAACCGGTGAAAATGCTCGACAGCATGGGCGTCAGGAGCGACGCGCCGGCGATGAATGTGATTCTCAAAGAGGAGTTCAAGGGCAAAGCTGACGTGGTCAATACCGTTGCCGCAGGCATCGACCACCGTCAACGCATTCTGGGTGCCTACCACGGGCAGTGGATGCGCTTCGGAAGCAGCAGGCAAAGCCTGCACTTGCTGAAAGCCAACAACACAGGCGAGCAGCTTGCCGGTGAGCTGCAAAGAGTGGTGATAGGGGGCAGTGCCACCTGGGATAATGTCTTCTCTCTCTTGCAAGAGCGCTCTGTTTACGGTGTGGTGAAAGACAGCCCCCCTTTCAAACCGCAACTTTTTTTATACAACCAATCGGCGAGTGTGGCACTCAATGGTATGCACAAAAACGAGCGGGATGTGGAATGGAAGAGCAAGCTGCACTACAGCTTCGACCAAAACGACTGGCAGCCCGAAGCGCGGCAGCGCTTTTTTCTACCTGCCGACACCATCGATTTTGTAGAACCACAGCGCTGGCAAGAGCAGCGGCATCAGTGGCGTGCAGAAATACAGGCGGAAAAGAACCTGGCTACCGCTTTTGTGCGGCATTATATTGAGGTGAAGGGGCATGCGAACATGGCACAGGTGGCTTTTCCTGCTCAAGCCATAGAACAACAGCTGGAACAGCTCAACCTTCAGCTTGCCTATGCTTTTAGCCGTATGCGTCCTACTGCTGCCGGCGGGGCTGTCTTTCAGCAATGGCAAAGCCGTTTGCAGATAGGGCAGGAGCAGCTGGCACTGCGGCCGGGGCTGTTCCCGCAGGTGTGGAACGGAGGAGAAGCCTACGAGGGATTGGATGCCCGCCTGCAGCCCTTGCGGTGGATGGGCGCAGGGCTGTATGCACTTCGCATAGAGGCTTGGGATATGGAAGGAAGTCTGCAGGCAGGCTATGCCGCTTTGAACCCGGCTTTTGAGTGCCTTGTGCCCGAAGCAAGCCTGGTGGATTCCATGAGCTGGCAGGCGGCACAGGCATACATACAGCCGGGCGTGAGTCTAAAGCGCACTTTCCGTTGGGGTAAACGCAACGAGCTGGTGCAGGCTTTTCAGGCAAAGCCCTATTGGTTGCACCTGCCCACAGAAGAAGCACGATGGTTGTTTGCCGGCGAAACCCGGAGCCAGTGGCATAAAAAAATAGACCTTCGCAACGAATTGTATGCCACCTTTCGTTTGGCGCGTGAAGTCGATGCCGAAACCTTTTACAGCCCCCGCCCTTTGTTGCACGACTACCGGACTGTTTATGTGCAAGGCAACCGCCCTTTTGTTTCCGACTTGGCTTCTGTTTATGTTACCTATGCTTATTCGGACCTGCTGAAAGGCATTCACTGGCGCCTGATGGCGAGCGGGCAAGGCGCTTTTCAAAACTATCAAGCCCAAAGCCGTTACATAGAGCGGCTGGCAATAATTGAGAACGTACCGGAGCGTGTACCCGTCCGGCAAGGGCAAATAGAGATGCGGGGTGGCAAATACCTGAGCCGGCTCAATGCCTCGCTGACTTTGCATTATCGTGGGACCTGGCAGGAAACGGTGCGCCGCTTCAATGGTGTAGAGGCAAGGCTCAATAACCAAATGCACGATTGGGGGGCAAAGCTTGATTTCCCCTTGCTGGTGGCGTGGCGCTACGAGGGGCAGTTTCAATATATTCATAGTCTGTCGCGTTTGAACAAAGAAACGCAGCCCGCCGTGCGTCAGTGGGCATGGCGTTCAACCCTGCACTACACCTTGGGTAGCTTCAAAGGCGCCTTTTCGGTAAGCTGGCAGCAAAACGAAAGCAACGGCAGCATAAATACTTTTTTTCTGGGTGATTTAAGTGCTTCCTGGCGTATGCGCCGCATGGGGATGGGGCTACATGCTACTAATTTGTGGAATATCACGGCATACCGTACGTTTAGCCTGTCAGAAAATACGCTGTCAGAACTCTATTACCCAATGCGCCCTTTGTCTGTGCTTCTTTCTGCCCGCTGGGTGTGGTGAGTGGCGTTGATTGTGTGGTTTTTGAACAATTACAGGAAAATATTGACTTAATCCGCTTTTTTGAGGATATTGATACGAAAGATGCTGAGCTAAAAATAAAATTGACCATGATGAATTTTCGTATCAAATCCTTCGAAGAGTATCAAAGCACTTACCGCCGCAGCGTAGAAGACCCGGAGGGCTTCTGGAATGAGATTGCTGGCGAATATCATTGGTTTGCCCCCTGGCAGAAAACACTTGAATGGGAGTTTGACACCCCGTCTGTGAAGTGGTTTTTGGGCGGAAAGACCAACATCACTTACAACTGTCTGGACCGCCACTTGGAAAGCCATGCCGGCAAAACAGCCATCATTTGGGAACCCAATGACCCGGACGAAGCGCCCCTTCGCCTGACCTACCGGGAGCTTTATGAGCAGGTGTGCCACTTTGCCAACGTACTCAAGCGCAATGGCATTCAAAAAGGCGACCGCGTGGCCATCTATATGCCCATGATTCCCGAGCTGGCCATCGCTGTGTTGGCATGTGCCCGCATCGGGGCGGTGCATTCGGTCGTTTTTGCCGGCTTTTCGGCTTCGGCGCTGGCCGACCGCATCAAAGATGCCCGCGCAGTGGCAGTTATTACCGCCGACGGCATGAAGCGGGGTGCCAAAGAAATGCCTGTGAAAGCGGTGGTTGATGAAGCCATTGCCATGGGGTGCGACTCGGTGAAGCGGGTGATTGTAGCAAATCGACTGGGGCAGGAGGTGAACATGCAGGAAGGGCGCGATGTGTGGTTGCACGAAGAACTAAAACAGGTATCTGACGAATGCCCCGCAGTGCCCATGGACAGCGAGGACATGCTGTTTATTCTTTACACTTCCGGCTCTACAGGCAAGCCCAAAGGTGTGGTGCACACAGTGGGTGGTTATATGGTTTATGCAGGCTACACTTTCTTGAATGTGTTTCAGTACAAAGAAGGGGAGGTGTATTGGTGTACTGCCGACATAGGCTGGATTACCGGGCATACTTACCTGGTGTATGGTCCTTTGTTGAACGGTGCCACTACCCTCATGTTTGAAGGGGTGCCTACTTATCCGGATGCGGGGCGTTTCTGGCAGGTAGTAGACAAGCACCAAGTGAATATCTTCTATACTGCACCCACCGCCATACGGGCGCTTATGGGGGCCGGCTTGGATTATGTAAGACCCTATTCGCTTGACTCATTGCGTGTGCTGGGCACCGTAGGGGAGCCCATCAACGAAGAGGCATGGCACTGGTACCACACCCATACTAGGTAAGGGACGCTGCCCCATTGTGGATACATGGTGGCAAACCGAAACCGGCGGTATTATGATTTCTTCATTAGCAGGCATCTACGACTCGAAGCCCGCCCATGCAGGCTTGCCTTTGCCCGGCGTGCAGCCTGTGTTGTTAGATGCCGATGGGAAAGAAATTGAAGAAAACAACAAAGAGGGGCTGCTCTGTATTAAATTCCCTTGGCCCTCTATGCTGCGCACCACCTATGGCGACCACGAGCGTTGCCGCCAGACCTATTTTTCTGCTTTTAAAGGCTATTACTTCACCGGCGATGGTGCACGCCGCGACGAAAAGGGGCTTTACCGTATCATTGGGCGTGTTGATGATGTTATTAATGTGTCGGGGCACCGCTTGGGTACTGCCGAAATAGAAAATGCCATCAACCAGTCCAAAATGGTCGTAGAATCAGCAGTGGTAGGGTATCCGCATCCGGTCAAAGGGCAGGGCATTTATGCCTATGTGATTCTGGCAGGACCGGTGAGCGACCCCGAAGCCTTAAAAGCCGACGTGATAGAGCAGGTAGTGAGTGCCATAGGCAAAATAGCACGCCCAGATAAGATTCAGATTGTCAGCGGTTTACCCAAAACCCGATCCGGTAAAATCATGCGGCGCATCTTGCGCAAAATAGCCGAAGGCGATACTTCCAACCTGGGCGATACTACCACACTCTTAGATCCGAAAGTAGTCGATGAAATCATAGAGGGCGCACGCAATGTAAGCGAAATTTGTTAGTACCCCTTGCTATAAACGCCCCTGCCGGCAGAGGTGTTGCCCGGAAGCGCCTTTGCCGGCTTGCTGTTTTTTCTGTGCGCTTGTATGAAAATACCGGCAAGCTTACAATCAATTGCACAAGCGCCCCAAATAGCGTAACTTTGTGGTTACAATTATCTTTTCCGGAGACGGCAACCGCCAAGAAGAGCAGGTGCATTGCGGGAGTGTTGTGTCTCTTTCTTTTTTTAAGAAAACACTTGATAATCAATAGATTACTTTAAAACTAAAAGCAAATGAAACTTACATTCTGGGGCGCTGCCGGTCAAGTGACGGGCAGCATGTTTTTACTTGAGACCGACGACGACTATCGTATTTTGGTCGATTGCGGTTTTGATATGGAGCGGGAGCGTTCACCCGAAGACCCCATCGATGCCCACCCGTCCCGCTTGTTTCCTTTCGAAGCCTCGATGGTCAATACTGTCATTCTGACCCATGCACACATTGACCACTCGGGCAACATTCCCAACCTGATTCGCGAAGGTTTTGAAGGGCAAATTGTTTGCACTTCGCCCACTATGACACTCACGGAGCTGCTGCTCGAAGACTCGGCTTCTATCCACGAGCGTAAGTGGAAGAAGTATCGCCGCCAAAAGGACCGTCAGCCTTTCTCTAAAAATGGTATCACATTGCCCAAAGAATGGTTTGTGAAGAAGCATGTAAACTGGGCAAAAGAGCAGTTTTTCCCTATTCAATTCAACCGCCGTTTTCAACTTGCCGAGGGCGTGCATGTTACCCTGCTGCCGGCCGGTCATTTATTGGGGGCTGCGCATGTGCTGCTGGAAGTGGTAGAACGGGGCGAAAAGAAAACAATCCTGTTTTCCGGTGATTTGGGACGCTACAACTATCCGCTCTTGCCCGACCCGGCTATTCCGCCGCAGGTCGATTATCTGATTTGCGAAAGCACTTATGGCGACAAACAACGCAGCACCGTAGGCGAGCCCGAAGAAGTGCTGCTCGATATTGTGAAGGAAGCCTGTGTGTCGAAAGCAGGCAAGCTGATTATTCCGGCGTTTAGCGTAGGGCGTACCCAGGCGCTGTTGTTTACACTCAATAAGTTGTATTTGAAGAAGAAACTACCGCCCATTAAAGTCTTTTCCGACAGCCCCTTGGCGCACAGCAGCACCCGCGCCTATATGAAATATGTGAACATGTTGAACGATGAGGCGCAAGCTTTTTATGAAGAGCACCGCGTGCTGTTTGACTTCGAAAACTTGGTGTACGTAGAAAAACTGAAGCAGAGCAAAGCTTTGGCTTATTTGAACGAGCCTTGCATTATCATCTCTTCTTCGGGCATGGTGCAAGGGGGGCGCATCGAGCACCATGTGCGTGCCAATATTCAAAACCCACAATCTACGATTTTGATGGTAGGATATGCCGCAGAGGGCACGCTGGGGCATGAACTGCTGAGTGGCGCCAAGACCATCACGGCACACAAAGAAAAAGAAGAGGTGGAGGTGCTTGCCAATATCGAAAGCATTGATGTATTCAGCGGGCATGGCGACCAAGCCGACCTTTTGCGCTTTGTGTCGCACCAAGACCCGGAGCGTTTGAAAAAAATATTTCTGGTGCATGGCGAATTGCAATCCATGCAAACGTTCAAGCAGCTATTGCATGAACGCCGTTTCCGGGAGGTGGAAATCCCCTTGCGGGGACAGACCTTTGAGCTGTAGCGATAAGCATAAAAGGGCAGGGCAGCCATTTGGCTGCCCTGTGTTATTTTGTCTGTTTTATGTGTTCTTTGTTGTTTTGTGTCTCTTGTCATTTCGAGCGCAAGCGAGAAATCTCTTTTTGCTTCTTGTGGCTTGGTAAGACGAGAGCCCTCACTTCACTACGTGAGGTTCGAAATGACAGGCTGCGCTTGTGTAGGGAAGCAAGAATACAAAACAAAAGTTTCAAAAAAGAAGAGGAACTATTCAGGAAGAGGGCTAAAAAAGAACGAGGAGACACAGTCCGGTGGCCTGAGGCTGTTGAGGCCTCCCACTCCTGACCTGCATCTCCTGCATTCTTCTTAATGCAATTATAAGAAACATTTTTTAAACATGCAAGAAGTTACGAAAAAAATTTTACCGTTGCCGGCAACGAAGCTATGAAATCCTCTTGCATACAGACAGTCCGAGGCAGAATATCCATAGCAAAAACCTCATTCGCCTTGCGAGTTCAAGATGGCAAGCCGTTTGTTATCGGGCATCGCCCTTTATCGTTTCAACTATCCCTTTTGTCATTTCGAGCGCAAGCGAGAAATCTCTTTTGACTTCTTTCGGCTTGGTGTGATGAGATTTCTCACTACGCTGCGCTTTGTTCGAAATGACAGCTTGCCCTTACGCCCCCTTCGAAATGGCAGCCTGTGCTTGCATCACGCTTGTCTCGGTACGGCAAGAGGGTAACTTCCCCATGGAAGGAAACTGCCGGCGATTGCTTTTTGCTCTATTCTACCACCAGGCGTTGTGTCAAGGGGGAATATCCGGCTATGTTCACTCTTACCAGATAGGTGCCGGCAGGCAACTTGGACTCTTTACGGTTGGGGGCAATGCTGCCGAAGTGAGCTACCCTGTGGAACCATCGTTCCATTACCACTTCTCCGCCGCTGCTTATGATTTGTACATGCGCCTGTTTGCCGCGAAGGTCCTTGCCCCATTCAATGAAAATGACATCTTCACGCCGGTCGTAAGGGTTGGGGTAAATGCGGAAGCCACCGTCGGGAAAATCATAGTTTCTACTGCGCAAAATGTCTTTTTCTATTACTTCGGCAGCGCGCTGTGCGTGTGGTATACCATAGCCATAAGTATGGTCAGGTGATGAGCTGCGGTCGCCCGACAAGCGCACGGCCGTGCGCAGTTGGTCGATGGTCAGTTGGGGGTAGGCCTCATAGAGGCAGGCAATCATGCCACAAACAGTGGGTGAAGAAAAAGAAGTGCCGTTGGAGAGGCCTACAAAGCCATTTTTGACCACAGAGGTGCGGTAGCCTAATCCTACTACGTCAGGTTTGATATTGGGGATAAAATTAGCGCCTTTGGAACTGAAATAAGCAATGTTGCCTTGGGCGTCAATAGCCCCAATAGCCAACGTGGTGGGGCTGTCGGCAGGTGTCGTGATGTATTTCCATAGGCTGTTGCCCTCATTGCCGGCGCTGTTGACTACCAACATGCCCACTTCGGCTGCCATATTGGCAGCCCGGGTAATGAGTGCTGTTTTGCCGTCGAGTTGCTCGGCAGAGTAGTTCATATTGGGGTCGTCAAATACACTATATCCCAAAGAAGAGTTGATGAGGTCGGCGCCCAAGCTGTCGGCATATTCGGCAGCCCGCAGCCAATTATATTCTTCAAGACGGTACTCGCTTGAAACGTCTTCGGTGCGTAGCAGGGCATAGGAGGCTGCCGGAGCGCTGCCAATCATTTCGCCGGGTTTGTAGGCAGCCATGCAGGAGAGCACCATGCGACCGTGCGAATCGTCTTCATACACCGATTCTTCACCTATCACAAAGTCGTAGGTGGCTACAATGCGGTTTTCTTCGAATAGGTGTTGAAAAAAGTCAATTTCATCTACATTGTGAAAACCGGTATCGAAAATGGCAATAAGAACACCTCTGCCCATTTTGCCTTGCATGTGTAAATAAGGGACGCCTATCAATTGATTTTGGGCGAGGGCTTGTCCGTATTCGGCAAGGTGTCGGGGCGGGGTGGGGCTTTCCACAGAGGCAGAAGCACTGCGCTGTTTTTGCTTACGCACCTTGGCCAAGCCGGGAGGGTCAACTGTCTCGCCGGGTTTGAGATAGTCAATGCCTTCGAGGTCAACAAAAGTAAGTTTTTGTATTTCGGTCAGTTGGTCGTCGGTGCAGGCTACCACCACACCATTTAGCCATTTGCTTGCGTAGCGCACGCGTGCACCTGTATTTGCCACCTGTGCTATATAATCGGGCGATACCGGCAGGTCCCTTTCCGTAATGGGGATGCCCATTTTTTTGCGCCGCTCGAGAGCACGCTGTGAGAGAAAGGCTTCCGGGTGTTTCACACTGTAGGGCGTATTTTTTTTGTCGGTAAAAGGAATGAAATAATAAGTAAGGTTAGGGTCGCCCTGGGCATGGGCTGTCCAAGCGGCAAGCATACAATACAGTCCCAAAAAGACACTAAGGAACGGAAGCCCCTGCTTGTTTCTCCATCGCTTGCTTTCCATAATCCACTAATTTAAAATGAACGATAAAGCCGAAATCTATCACGCCTTGCCCGGTATAAGGCGGGTCTGTTTTATAACGCAGATTTTCTTCATAACTTTCTATCATACCAATATCCTTGCCATAGTAGCGGTAGCTGTATTCTTTAGTGACGAGGTTGGAGTCGGCTGCTTCCAGCACACGCAAGGCAGGACTGTATTGGACGCCTTCTACCAACCGGCTGACATTGAAAGAGTCAATACGGGCAAGGCGTTCGGGCAAGCTGTTATACACATTCATATTCCAACTTCTGCCTTGTTCCAAAGGGAAAGCAAGACGCACAAAAGGGCGGTTGTTTTCAACCGATACCACATGCTGCGGAAGACGGTAGGCTGCCCATACGGAGTCTATTTGCCAGCTGCCGTTGGGGTATTGGTTCGATAAATAACGCTCTATTTCAAAGATGGTATCTTGTTGTTCTGAAAGATAGGTGCGGGCAATCAACTCTTTCAAATAGTAAGTGCTTTGGGTTGTACCGCCATTGGAGGCATAGTCTGTGCGTTCTACCAAATAAATGCGATAGAAGCCCGTTTCCAGGGGGTAATAATCATAGCCCAGCAAAGCGGGGACGGGTTCCACCGTCCGCTCGCATGCTGAGCACCAAAGCAAAACAATAGCTGTCAAAAGAAAAAAACGCTTTTGTCTCATTCAATGAAAATATTGAATTGTGTTAAGCCATAATATACAAAATTTTACCGATTGCTGCGAAATGCCAAGACAGGAATGGGCGAGTGCATCACGACTTCTTTGGTCAAACTGGGTAAAAACAGTTTTTCCAGGAAGCTGCGTTTGTGTGTCAGCATGGCCAATAAGTCAATGTTTTCTTTTTCGGTAAATTCATTAAGCCCTTTGTCAAAGTCTTCGGCTGTTACTTTATGTACATAAAGATGCGGGTAAGCAATGCGTTCTTTTAGAATTATCTCAAATCCACGATAACGGATGAGCTCTTCAAAATCATCGAATTCGGGCTCTACAAAATGCACAACATGAATCTCGGCGCCAAATATGAGTGCAAACTCGCGCAGGCGGTCAATGATTTCTATGTCGTGAGATTCGTAATTGCTGGCATAAGCCAGGCGTTGAATCTGCGAGATGCGTGCTTGCGCGGGCACAGCCAGCACAGGGCAGGCAGCATGGTTAAGCACGGCCGCGGTGGTGCTTCCAAAGACTACATTTTCAAAATCCGAAGTGCCTTTGGTGCCCATGACAATCAAATCGAAATCCCAGGATTGATGAGTAATGTAGTTTTTTACATCGCCCCGGTGCGACACGGTTTCTACGGTCAATTGAGGGTGGGCTTGCTTGATTTTAGCTTGCAAGTCCGCCAAGTTCTTTTCTGAATCTTCTTTCAGTACTTCATAGATTTTATTCGATGCCATCATAGACTCACTGGTGCGGTAGGGAATGTGGTAGGCATGAAGCAAGATAAGGGAAGCACCGGAGCGTTGAGCTATGAAAACGGCAAAGTCCAATGCTTTTTGTGCGTGCTCTGAAAAATCGGTGGGTACCAATATTTTTTTCATGGTTTGTACTATATTTAGTTTTTCTTTAAAGATAATGAATCGAGCGGTATGTAAGCAATGACCAAGCTCAAAAAACGTTTTTTTAAACAAAAAGTGCATCTATGACTTTATTGCAAGCAGAACACATCAAAAAAGCATATGAGGGGCATGTAGCCCTTGACGACGTGTCGCTAACGGTGCCCCATGCTTCTATTGTAGGCTTGTTGGGACCGAATGGCGCCGGCAAAACTTCTTTAATTCGCATCATCAATCAAATTATTCTGCCCGATGCCGGCCGGGTGCTTTTTGATGGGCAGCCTATGGAAAGGCAGCATTTGGAACAAATGGGGTATTTGCCCGAAGAGCGGGGGCTGTATAAAAAAATGCAGGTGGAAGAGCATTTGTTGTATTTGGCTCGTTTAAAGGGGCTGCCGGCCAAAGAGGCAAAGCAAAGAATCAGGCATTGGCTGGAGCGCTTCGAACTGATGAAGTGGCGCAATAAGAAAGTGGAAGAGCTGTCGAAGGGAATGCAGCAAAAGGTGCAATTTATTGCTACGGTGCTGCACCGCCCGCGCTTGGTGATTTTAGATGAGCCCTTTTCGGGCTTCGACCCCGTGAACGCCGAAATAGTCAAAGATGAAATCTTAGAGCTGAACCGGCAGGGCACAACCATTATGCTTTCCACACACCGCATGGAGTCAGTTGAAGAGCTCTGTAAGCATGTGGTGATGCTGCATGCTTCGCGAAAAGTGTTGGATGGTTCGACGCGCAAAATTCGCCGGCGTTTTAAGGAACACGTGTTCGAAGTACACATGGCTGCCGACATAGAAGCCTTGCCGGAAGGCTTTAGCCTGTTGGATAAAAAAACGGTAGAAGATGGCTTGTGGGCGTACCGCATTCAGGGAGCGGAGCATTTGCCCCCCAATGACCTATTGCGCTTTCTTATCGATAAGGGGCAAGTGATTCACTTCGAAGAGGTGCTGCCTTCCATGAAGGACATCTTCATTAAGTTGGTTTCTTAGTTTACGACTCAAACAAATACAAAGATATGTTAGGAAAAACAGGCATAGTTATTCATCGCGAATTTAGCACACGTGTGCGCACCAAAGCTTTTTGGATATCCACCTTTTTGACCCCTTTGCTCATTGTGGCTTTGATGGTCCTGCCGCCGGTGTTGTCCATGATGTATGCCGACTCGGAGGGGGAAGCATTGCGCGTGATGGTGCTCGATGAAAGCAACTTGCTGCAAGGGCAAATCGATACCTCCAAAAGCCTTGTTTTCAATATCATAGAAGGTGATTATAAAGAACGTGTCGCGCAATTCAAGGAATACGATAAAGCCGACGTGTTTGTGTATCTGTCTGTCCGGCCCGCAGAGCCGGCACAGCCGGAGGTGAAAATCATTTCTAAAAAAGCACTTTCGTTAGCCGAAGAAAGCAGCATTGTGAAAGCCATTCAGCAGCGTATAGAAGAAATCAGACTGTTGGAAGCGGGTATTCGCGAAGAGGTGCTTGCGCAAAGCAAGGTGAAATTGCGGGCTCATACGCTGGTGCTTTCCAAAGAAGGGGAGGAAAAGGCAGCCAATTCCGGTGTGCTTTTTGGCATAGGTATGTTTCTTTCATTTGTGATTTACCTTTCTATTTTCATCTATGGCGCTCAGGTGATGCGGGGGGTTATCGAAGAAAAGACCAACCGCATTGTAGAAGTGATTATTTCCACTTTGCGCCCCATAGAGCTGATGATGGGCAAAGTATTGGGCATTGGCTTGGTAGGCTTGCTTCAGTTTGCTTTGTGGATAGTGCTCACCATTGTGCTGGTGCAGGTGGCCACGTTCCTGATGCCTGCCGAATGGACAACCGCCATGCAGAACAATGCACAGGGTGGGGGCGCAGCCATGCCCGAAGCTTCGCAAGTAGCTGCCGGGGGCATGGGGGCTGTATTCCAAACCATCATGGATTTGAACATAGCACAGGTGGTATTCGGCTTCTTGTTTTACTTTCTGGGCGGCTACTTTTTGTACAGCTCTCTGTTTGCCGCAGTGGGGGCTGCCGTAGATAGCGAATCTGACGCGCAGCAGTTTACTTTGCCGGTTACCATACCTTTGATTTTGGCTTTTATCATGGCTCAAATCGTGTTGAATCATCCCGACGGGCAGTTGGCTTTTTGGTTGTCCATGATTCCGCTTACTTCGCCCATTATTATGGTGGTGCGCTTGCCCTATGGAGTGCCGGGCTGGGAGCTGATTACGTCCATGGCTTGCATGGTCGTAGGCTTTTTGCTGGTTACGTGGCTGGCAGCCCGCATCTATCGCATCGGGATTCTTTCTTATGGTAAAAAGCCGTCTTATAAAGACTTGTGGAAGTGGATGATAAGAGGGTAGGCAAAGCCCGCGGCTTTCTTTTGTCGCCTTTTGCCGGGAACACTTGCCGTGAATGCTACGTATGTAGTCGAAAACAGAAGAGTATCATTTGCAATAAAAACAATACGCTATGCTTAAAGAATTCAAAAAATTCATCATGCGCGGCAACGTGCTTGACCTGGCTGTTGCCGTCATTATTGGGTCTGCTTTCAATAAAATAGTGAGCTCACTGGTCAATGACCTGTTGATGCCGCCCATTGGCTTGTTGCTGGGCAATACCAATTTTGCCGATTTGAAGTGGACGCTCAAGGAGGCTGCCGGTGAGCAGGCTGCCGTTACGCTTAACTATGGGGCTTTTATACAAACCGTTGTGGACTTTCTTATCATTGGTTTTTCGGTGTTTGTGATAGTAAAGGTTTACAATCGCTTTCAGAAAAAAGAAGAGAAGGCAGCCCCACCGCCCAAACCTTCCGAAGAGGTGTTGCTGTTGCGTGAAATACGGGATGCTTTGAAGAATAAGGCATAAAAAAGGGGGATGGTTAGCCATCCCCTTCTTTTATGAAAAGTAGTTGCATTACTTAATGCACATCTGCGCCCGTAAGCTCTTTTTCAAGTGCATCTGCTTTCTGGGCTATTTCAATGATGATATCCTTAATGATGTCGCGTGTAGCATGCTCTACAAGCAGAGAGGCTGCCAACTGAATGTAACCGTCTTGAATAATGACCTTGGAATAAACCAGTTCACGGTTTACTTCCAAGCAATGCCGGTAGTCTATGCCGGGCGCATCTGCATCACACACGCGGGAAGCAAATTCAATGGTTTTACTTCCATTCCCATTGTCGAGCAGGTAGGTCGTAATGTTTTGATAACGCCCTTCGTCTAAGGGAATGGTCGCAATAATGTTGTTGTCTGAATAATCGAGCGTGTTTCCGTTCAACTCTTCGGTGATGCTGCGTATGGTTCTTTCTAATGTTGCCTTGTCCATAGTTCTTTAAAATTTTAGGTTTAGGGAAAATGAGCGAATCTCTTTTTTTAATTTTTCTACGTATTCTAATGTAATAAAAATTAAGGAATTGTGCAAATGGATAATTGAATGAAAATTTATTTCTTTTTCTTATCCGGTTAAGAAGAGTTTCTCTTCTTTTTATTAAATTCCAAAGAAAGCCAAAAGGTAAATGCTTATGTTGAAAAAAATACTGGTTCCGACCGACTTTTCAGATTATGCCACACATGCCCTGAGGGGGGCATTTCGCTTGGCAGAAAACACCGGTGCCGAGGTCATTATTTTGCATGTGCTGGAGGTGGTGCCTACTACTTTTTACGCCCCTTCCGTTTTTACCACCGAGCACAACTTGGTTGAACAGGAGCTGCATCAGCACATGGTAGAGCGGGCGCATGATGAACTCAAGCGTATCTTGGCAAAGATGGGCGAGGAGAAACAAAAAGTAGCCCACCGGATAGTGGTGGAGGTGGGGCGTGCCTACCCCATCATTATGGAGTATGAGAAAGAAGAACAGCCCGACTGTATCATGATAGGCGGGCGAGGCGCCGATGCTTTGGAAGGCACTTTGATTGGCTCTACCACCGACAAGGTAGTGCGCCATGCTTCTTGTCCTGTGTTTGTGATTAAGAGCGACTTTGACCCGCAGCGCGTGCGTAAAATGGTTTTTGCTACCGGCTTCGATGAGGAATCGGAGGTGGCCGTGAAAGAGTTGAAGTACTGGCAGGAAGTGTTGAAGGCAGAACTGCTGTTGTTGCGTGTGAATACGCCTACCGACTTCATGACCAGCCGGGAGATAGAGCAAGCCTACCGCCGCTTTATAGAGCACTATGACTTGCACGCCGGCCTTCATGTGTATTGTGATGTGAGTCAGGACGAAGGCATTGTGAACTTTGCAGATGATGTGCAGGCAGATTTGATAGTGGTGCCTACACATCAACGTCGTGGTATCTCGCATCTTTTCCTGGGAAGTATTGCCGAAGATGTGGTAGAGCATGCCCACCGCTCGGTGCTTACCTTTAACTTGAAAAAACGGAAGGGGCACCATTAGTCATACAGCAAAGCGTTGTCGCTGCCAAGGTTGATTTGCATAGCTCGGCTTTTTTTGTTACCCAATAAAGAGAAACCAAAAACAACCTTGGCATGCATTGGATTGATATCACTATTTTTTGCTTGTATCTTTTGGCTATGTTGGGCGTGGGCATTTACTTTTCCATGCGCAACCACTCACAAGAAGATTATTATGTGGGCGGGCGAAAGATTGCTTCCTGGCATATCGGTCTGTCGGTGGTGGCTACCGATGTGGGCGGTGGCTTTTCCATAGGACTGGGCGGGCTGGGTTTTCTCATGGGCTTGGCCGGCAGCTGGATGCTTTTTACCGGCTTGTTGGGCGCATGGCTCAGCGCCGTTTTTTTGATTCCCAAAGTGTATCCGGTAGCTAAAAAACACCGTTTTTTGAGCTTTCCCGAGGTGTTAAAGCACTACTACACCCCTGCGGTGGCATTGGTGGCGGCAGCCATTTCTTTGATAGGCTATATAGGGTTCACCAGCTCGCAGATATTGGCGGGCGCCAAGCTGGCCGCAGCTACTTTCCCTTCTATAGACATGCAACAGGCCGTATGGCTCATGGGCAGTGTTGTGGTGGTTTATACCGTCTTGGGTGGGCTGAAAGCAGTCATTTATACCGACACGGTGCAGTGGATTATTTTGATGGCCGGACTGCTGCTGTTCGGTATTCCTTTGGGCATCTATCATCTGGGCGGCTGGCAGCAGGTAGTCAAAACACTGCCCCCACACTTTATGGATTTGTCGAATCTGCAGTTTATCGATTTTTTTAACTGGCTGATTACCATCGTGCCCATTTGGTTTGTGGGCATGACACTCTATCAACGTATTTATGCGGCTCGCAGCAGGCAGTCAGCCCAAAAGGCATGGTTTATTGCCGGTTTGTTTGAATGGCCCTTGATGGCTTTCATGGGCGTGATGCTGGGATTGTTGGCACGGGCAGCCTATGAGCAAAATTGGTTTGCTGATTATGGATTTGCTGCCGGCATGCCTATCGACGAAGAAATAGGGTTGCCCTTGTTGCTTGTACACGTTTTCCCGGTGGGCTTTATGGGCTTGCTGATGGCTTCTTATTTTTCTGCCATTATGTCCACGGCTGACAGCTGCCTGATGGCTGCTTCGGGCAACTTCGTCACCGATGTGATGGGGAGCACCCAAGCCAAAGAGCATAAACACAGCATCCGTTATTCGCAGTTGGCTACCTTGCTGATAGGGGCGTTGGCTGTTTTTTTAGCCACCCAAATGCAAAATGTGCTCAGCTTGATGCTGCATTCCTACAGTTTCATGGTTTCGGGCTTGCTGGTACCTGTTTTGGGCGCCTTGTTCTTGAAGCGTCCGTCTTCTTTGGCGGCCATGGTGTCTATGATTCTGGGCGGTTCAACCACGCTGCTGCTGTCCTATTTTTCTGAAGCCGGCATGTTATTACTACCTTGGGGGTTGGATGCCAACTTTTGGGGAATTGGCGTGGCAGCACTTGCCTTTATTCTTTTACATTTCATTCACCTTTCAAAGCACAAAACACCACATGAACAGTATCGACACCACTAAGCTCATCCGTATGCGGCGTATGCTGCATGCACACCCCGAACTGTCGGGGCATGAGTGGGAAACACAAGGACGCATCAAGCAGTTTTTAAATACAGAGACACACGCACAATGCATAGACGTAGCCGGTACCGGCCTGTTGGCTGTTTTTGATAGCGGCAAAGAAGGGCCTGTCGTGCTTATTCGCGGCGATATAGATGCCTTGCCTATCGAGGAAATCAATGATTTTGAGCACCGCTCTGTCTATGAGGGCGTATCGCATAAGTGTGGACACGACGGGCACACAACCATCTTGTTGGGCTTGGCTATGCAGTTGAGCGCCCGGCCCTTGCCTAAGGGAAAGGCACTGCTGCTCTTTCAGCCGGCAGAAGAGAACGGAATGGGGGCAGAGGCAGTATTGCGTGACCCGGCTTTTCCTGCCGGTGAAATAGATTACGTCTTTGCATTACACAACCTGCCCGGCTTCGAAAAGCAAATGGTAGTTGTCAAAGAAGGGGCTTTTACTGCCCATGTGCAAAGTGCCATCATTTGTTTGAAGGGAAAAACTTCGCATGCGGCAGAACCGGAGCATGGCATCAATCCTGCCCCCGCCATAGCTGCCCTGTTACAGTATGCACAGCAGCACACCCATAACGAACCCGCCGCCGATGACTTTTTTTTATTTACCCCCGTCTATGTCACCTTGGGGGAAAAAGCCTACGGTATTTCGGCAGGTTATGGTGAAGTGCATTTGACTTTAAGAAGCTGGTCTTCGGAGCTCATGGAGGAAAAAAGCGATGCTTTACATGCTTTTGTAAAGCAACTGGCTGCTGCCCATGGTTTGAAATATGAGCTGTCCTGGACGCAGGTGTTTCATGCCAACCATAACCATCCCGGCGCAGTGGCAAAGGTGCGGCAGGCAGCGCAAGTAGCCGGGCTTCAGCTCATGCAAGCGGCGGTGCCTTTCAAATGGGGTGAAGACTTCGGTTTGTTTACTCGTCGCTACAAAGGTGCTATGTTTGGCTTGGGCGCCGGCAAGGAAACGCCGGCTTTGCACAATCCGGATTATGACTTTCCCGATGAGTTGATACCTGCCGGCGTGGCTGTTTTTGAGCAGATCGTCCGTCAAACAGTGGGCTTATGATGCCGGAAGCCACTTCTTATATAGAGATTTCGCGCTCTGCCATAGCCAACAACATGGCATTTATACGGAACATGATAGGCGAGCACGTACAGCTTTCTTTGGTGGTGAAGGGCAATGCCTATGGGCACGGCATTGAAACCTATTGCCCCTTGGCTTACGAGGCGGGCGCCAGACATTTTAGTACCTTCGACGCCCGGGAGGCTTGGCAGCTGCAACAGTCTTTGCCGGCAGGGCATCAGGCTGTCATTATGATTATGGGGATGATAGAGCACCACGACCTGCCTTGGGCCGTAGAAGAAGGTATAGAGTTCTTTGTTTTTGAATGGGGACGGCTGGAAGCAGCCCTTGTCGCAGCTAAAAAGACGGGACGGGCTGCCAAAATACACGTAGAGGTAGAAACGGGCATGCACAGGACAGGCTTCGAACAAGAGGAGCTCAAGCGTGTTTTTCGTTTTATCAAGGCGCATGCCGCGTATTTACACTTGCGGGGCGTATGCACGCACCTGGCAGGCGCCGAAAGTATTGCCAACTATAAGCGCATAACCGACCAACAAAAGCGGTTCAAAAAAATAAAAGCCTGGGTAGAGTCTTTGGGTTTTTCGCCTTCTCCTGCTTTTCATATGGCAAGCTCGGCGGCTACTATCCGTTATCCCCGGACGAGGCTCGATATGGTGCGCGTGGGCATCATGCAATATGGCTTTTTTCCCACGGAGGAAATATGGGTGCACTATTTGAGCAAACAAAAGAGCTACGAAAACCCCTTGCAGCGGGTCATTAGCTGGAAAAGCCGCGTGATGGATATCAAAGATGTGAAGACCGGTGAGTTTATCGGATACGGCAATTCTTTCTTTACCAATAAACCCACACGCATAGCCATTGTGCCGGTAGGCTATGGCTATGGCTACAGTCGCTCGCTCAGCAACCGGGGAAAGGTGTTGATTGGGCAAATCCGCTTAGATGTGGTGGGTACAGTGAACATGAACATGATAGCCGTGGATGTAACCCCTTTGGATAAGGTGCAAAAAGGGCAGGAGGTCGTGCTCATAGGCAAGCAGGGCACGCAAGAAATTACTGTTGCTTCCTTAGGCGATTATAGCCGCTTGCTTAATTATGAACTATTGGTACGCTTGCCCCACAGCATTCCCCGCCGGGTTGTGGACTAAAAGCCTTAAGTCTTTTTCTTCTTTTTCTTGGCAGCAGGAAAGAGCACATTGTTCAAGATGAGACGGTAACCGGGTGAATTGGGATACAGGCTCAGGTCGGTAGGCTCTTCATACACAAAGTGCTGATAATCTTCGGGGTCGTGCCCACCGTAAAAGGTCCAGAAGCCTTTGCCATATACGCCGTGAATGTAACGGGCTTCGCCGATGGCTTTGTTTTCGCCCATGATGACTACATCCGGTTTAATGAGCTGCTTTTTGTAAGCGGTGGTTTGTCCCATAAAACCTTTGATGACATGCACGTGATTTTGTGTAAGCATGGTAGGCACAGGGTCCCATTTGGCAGAGAATTGAAAGAGCGTAAAGTAATCGTTTTCTTCGGTTACGCCACGCTCGTAGCTTTGATTGTCTATGTTCGAATACTCATACTGATAAGGGTTCATCACCAGGGTAAAGTTGTGGAACGCAAAGCAGTTTTCGAAATGGAGCTTCGATTGGGCATTCGGGTCGGCCGGGTCCCCGTCATACATCGACTCGCAGATATCGACCCCTTCGGCTGCCAGTGCAATGTCGTAAGTATCGGTAGCCGAGCACATGGCAAACAGAAAGCCACCGCCGGCCACATACTCGCGAATGCGCTTGACCACTGCCAGCTTGAGCTGCGACACCTTCTTAAAGCCATAGCGGCGGGCAGTAGCTTCAAATTCTTTCTGTTGCTGAATGTACCACGGTTGGTTACGGTAAGCCGCGTAGAATTTGCCGTATTGCCCGGTGAAGTCTTCATGATGCAGGTGCAGCCAATCGTATTCCACCAGCTTGTCTTGCATGACTTCGTCGTCGAAGATGACGTCATACGGAATTTCGGCATACGTCAAAACCAAGGTGACGGCATCGTCCCACGGTTGTTTGCTTTTGGGTGAATAGACGGCAATTTTAGGGGCTTTTTCCAGCTTCATCACATCCATATTGACATCGGGCCGGCTAATCAACGCAACGATTTCGTTGTATTCGGCTTCCGATATGATGCGGTAGCTTACATTGCGCGACAGCAGGCGGTTCTCCACGGCGGTGGCAGCCGGCAATACGAAACTGCCGCCTTTGTAGTTGAGCAACCACTCGATTTCAAACCCTTGTGCCAGCACCCAGTACGCAACGCCGTAGGCTTTCAGGTGGTTCTTCTGTGTTTCGTCCATGGGCACAAAAATGCGGTTGGCGTAAGCAGTGGTTTGAAACAACAGCAGACATACCCACAAAAGCCGGCGCACCATACGATGATTGTATAAAGAAGACAAGCGTATTATCATTGCTTTTTATTTTTTACAAAAGAATATATCATTCCTTTAAATTAGAGCGTTCTGTTTGTAAAAACAAGGCATACGGTTCGAAAGTTTATTTTTAAAGTGGTCATTGTAAAGCATACATGATTTTATGGAAAAGATTGAATACATCCGGGAAGCCATTCGTTCTGTGTTGAGCAACCGCCTGCGGGCTGTGCTTACGGCATTGATTATAGCCATTGGCATTACTGCCCTGGTCGGAATACTGACGGCCATCAGCGCCATCGACAACTCGGTAAACAGCAATTTGGCTTCTTTGGGCGCCAACTCTTTCACCATCAATACAGAGAACAACCGGCGGGGGCGTGTCAGAAAAGTAGCTGAACCCCTGCGTTATCATGAAGTGGTGCAGTTCGAGGAAATGATGAAAGATGAAGGCACGGTGGCTATTTCCACGGTGGTGTCTTTTTCAGCCGAGGCGAAGTACCGCTCTCAAAAGACCAATCCGAACATACAGGTGATAGGCGCCAATGCCGCTTATCTGAAACAGCAGGACCTGCGCACAAGCAAAGGGCGCTTGTTTACCGGGCAAGAAATGGAAAGTGGGCGCTATGTGGCTTTGATTGGCAGCGAAATAGCCAAAACCCTTTTTGGCAGGGAGGACCCCGTCAATAAAAATATACGCGTATTGGGGCGCAGCTACAAGGTAGTGGGGGTGCTCGAATCAAGAGGCAGCGACATGGGGGGCGGGTCGCTCGACCGCGGCATCGTCATTCCGCTTACCAACGCACGCATTCTTTTTACCTCCGAGCCTATTTTTACCGTAACCGTGCAGGTCTATCACCCCGAACGCTTCGAGTCGGTGATGGCGGAAGCCGAAATGCTAATGCGGCGTATTCGTAACGACCGCGTGGGCGCGCCTTCCTCCTTCCAAATAGAGCGTAACGAAACGCTGGCAGAAGAGCTTTCTGAAATTACGGGCTATTTAAGCATTGGCGGGGGCGTGATTAGCTTCATCACCCTTTTGGGCGCGGCAGTGGGCTTGATGAACATTATGCTGGTATCTGTGACCGAGCGCACGCGCGAAATAGGAACACGCAAAGCCATTGGGGCTACCCCGCGCCAAATACAATGGCAATTCTTGCTGGAGGCCATTGCCATTTGCCAGCTGGGTGGACTTGCCGGCATCGTGATGGGCTTGCTGATAGGCAATGGTGTAGCACGCCTGCTGGAAATCGACACCTTTGTAGTGCCTTGGGGGGCTATGTTGTTGGGGGTAACCGTTTGTGTGATTGTGGGAGTTGCGGCCGGCTTTTATCCTTCCTATAAGGCTTCGCGCCTGGACCCCATAGAAGCCCTACGTTACGAATAAGTTGGATGTAAGTATATAGCCTTGTATTTCAATACTTCCCCAAAGCATAAGAAAAACAATAAAGAATCATTTAATGTAGGTACAGTTTTTGTAGCCATTCCCGGAGGGCATTGCTAAATTTGTACAATGAAGAAGTGTAAGATACTTGCTTGAGAATAATTTTTTTTTCTTATTTGTACAAATGCAATAAATGCTTAAAAAGTAAAGCTTTATATTTTGATTCTATAGGATGAATGGCTGATATCGTGTTACACTGCCGGTTTTTAATAGGGGGATTGCTACTTTGGATAGCCACATTTTCCTTTGCCCATGCACAGGAAAATGTATCATTTACCGTAAGTGGAACTTACAAAGGGCGCAACATATATGTGCAGAACCCTTTCACCCCCGACCGCAGCCGCTATTGTACCCGGGCGGTTTATGTAAACGACCAACAAGTGTTGGTAGAGCCGCGCGCTTCTTCTTTTGAAGTGGACTTGTCTTCGGTGCCTATGAACAGCCCCGTTATCATCAAGATAGTGCACACACAGGGCTGCAAGCCCAAAATCATCAATCCCGATGCCATCCGGGGCGATGCCGACTTCCAGTTTGTAAGCTACTCGGTCGATGAAAACACTTTGCATTGGACTACCGCCGGCGAGACGGAAAACAGTACCTATTATATTCAAAAGCTTGTAAACAACAACTGGCTGACGGTGCGCATCATTACGGCGCGCGGTAGCAATGGTGAAGGTAGTTATACCGTGCCGGTGCAACACCATACAGGTGTGAACCGTTACCGCATCCGCCATCAGGAGCGCGACGGGCGTGTGTATTACTCACCGGAGTTGATCTATCGCAAAAGTGCCGAAGAGGTGCGTTTTTACCCGAAAAATGCCAGCACCAAAATATACTTTACCCAGTCGGTTCCTTATAAAATCACCGACGTAAAAGGAAATGTGCTACTGCAGGGGAATGGCAAATTTGTGGATATAAGCAAGCTGCCACGCGGGGTATATGTGGTACATTTCGGTAATAAAACCGACCGTTTTTTAAAGAAATAAACTTATCAAGTGTATATGAAAGAAGGGGCAAGAGAACAAGGCTTTTGCCCCTTCCTTTTTTGTTTTAGGGCAATTGCTCGTAGTATTTCCACCGGTGGGCAGGTAAGAGGTAGGGGTGCAGTGCCTTGACCATGTCGGCAAGAATGATATGAGGCTCTACCACGCCCTGTTCCCAGTAATCATTGCCGCCGGCAGGCGAAAGGCGGCGTGTCCGGTTATATACACGCCCTGTTTGCCATGCTTTGAAATCTTGCAAGCGTGGGTCGGCAGCAGCTATTTCTTCGCGGCTGCGTGCTTGTCCGGGATGCAACCACACATCGGCTTCCATGCCGGCGCGGTATGCTTCTTCAAAGGCTACCGGCAAGCTGCCTGCTTGGGGAATCGACTGCCAGTAATACTTGCCGCCGGCATCCTGTATGAATTGAGCCATGAAGCTTTGCCCGCCGGCTACATACCACTGCCCACGGAAAGGCAAGCCGGTAATGACCAAAGGGCGCTCGTTGGGGGCGAGGTGCCGCGCTACCGAATCGCGTAAATGCTGATAGGCTTGGGCGGCTTGTTCAAAGTATTGTTGCGCTTTGGATAACTTACCGCTAAGCACCCCGAATAGCTTAATCCATTCGGCTTGTGCCAGCGGATGGGTTTCCATCCATTCGAGAATTGGGATTGAGTGCACCCCCAAGCGGGCGAGTTTTTCTTTTTCGGCTGCTTTAAGCGGTGCGGACACCAGCAACAGTTGACAATGTTGGGCGACGGCTTCGAGCGGAAGGGCTTCGTCCTGCAAGATGAACAACTTGCCTTCTGCTGCCATTTGGCGCAAGGAGGCATCAAACACATAGGCAGTGTCCGGAATGGCGCTTAAAAACGGGGGCTGAGCTACACCCAAGGCACGTAAAAAACCTATATGAGTGGTAGAGCGCACCCCTATGTGCTGCAGGGGCAATTGTATGAATGGCAGCTCGCGGTATGCCGCCGGCACTTGGGTGCGGTAAGAGAGCACGTAACGCAGGCGTTCTTGCCCGGCACTGCTGTCGCCAATGCTAAGCAAGTAGGTTTGAGAATCCACGCTTTCGATTTGAAAGTGTGCGTAGCGTATGTCCACGGACGGAAGAGAATCCCCGCCGGCCTGCTGCTCTGTGGGCTTCTCTGCGGGCGTGCACTGCCACAGTCCCAATAAGCTCAGGAAGCAAAGTGCAAAATGATAAAGGTGATGTTTCATGTTTTTACGGGTTTTGGTGCAGGGCGTATAATAAAAAGCCACCCTTGAAAAGACAAGGGTGGCGCTTGATAAAGACCAAACAGCCTTATTTTTTCTTGCTTTGCTGGGCTTTACGCATGGCTTCTTCCAGGCGCTTCTGGAAAGAAGACTGCTTGCCGTTGCCCTTTTGCTTTTTCTTGTTTTCTTCCAAGATGGCACGAATTTTTTCATCATCCACAAAGCGGCGAATAACCAGCTGCTGCCCAATGGTGATGACGTTGGAGCAGAAGTAGTAGAAGCTCAGGCCGGCAGGGTAGGAGTTCAGCACAAACATAAACACGATGGGCATGAAATAACCCATGTACTTCATGGGACCGGCTTGGCTGCCAGCTGTGTTTTGGCTGCTATAATAGGCATAAGCGATGCTTGAAAGGGTCATCAGCAGGGTGAACAAGCTGACATGGTCGCCATAGAAAGGTATGCTGAAAGGCAAATCAAGCACAGAGTCATAAGTAGAAAGGTCGTCTGCCCATAAAAATGCTTCTTGGCGCAGTTCTATGGCATTGGGGAAGAACATGAACATGGCAAACAATATAGGCATCTGAAGCAGCATGGGCAGGCAGCCACTCAGCGGATTCACGCCCACTTGCCGGAACAGTTCCATCTGCGCCATTTGCAGCTCTTGCGGGTCGCTGTATTTTTCTTTGAGTGCCTGTATTTCGGGCTGCAATACTTTCATCTTGCCCATTCCTATGTATGAGCGATAGGTGAGCGGGAAGAGTGCCGTTTTGATGATCAGCACCAACAAGATGATGATGAGGCCGTAGTTATCTATGAACTGTTCGAAGAAGTTGAAAATAGGGATAATCACGTAACGGTTGATCCATCGGAACAGCGCCCAGCCCAAATAAACGTTCTTTTCGAAGTCATAGCCCACTTTGGACAGAATAGGCACCTTGTTGGGACCAAAGAACAGTTGAAAATCAAGTGTGCTTAGCTTGTGGGGGCTTTCCCAGCGCATGCCGTAATGCTTGACGATGGGGCTGTTTTCGTCGGCGGGTGGCGCCACAAACAGCGCTGCTTTTTGAAAGCTTGCAGCAGGATGAATGACCGCCGCACTGAAGAACTGCTGTTTGAAGCTGGTCCACACAACAGGCGCTTCCACGGTCTCTTCTTCCGGCTCTGAACTGATTTCATTCAGGCCGTCGAAGCCGTCTTCGGTCGTATAGTAGTTGACAGTTGCTTTGTTGCGGCTGAGTGTTACGTCTTTTTCCGTATTGAGCATGCTGGCTTGCCAATCGAAGGTCATACCTGCCAACAGCTCGTTTTCAAGCCCTTCGGCTCGTAAGGTGTAATCTATGAGATAAGGCACATCTTGGCGGAAGCGGTAGGTCTGTATGATACGCTTGCCTTCGCCCAAAGCTGCTTCTAATACAAGCTCTTGAGCGTCTTGTTTTTTCACGGTATAGGTGAGCTGTGCCAAGTCGAGTGCGCCATGACGTGTATTTACAATCAAGTGGCGTTTTTGATGCTCGGGGCGCAGCAAATAAAGCGGTTCGCCGGCATAAGTTTTGAATCTCTTCAGCTCCACAAGCTGCGGATAACCGCCCTGCGTGCTCATTTGAATACGCAGCACCTCGTTTTCAAATACGATTTCTTGCGGCTCCGCATCGGTGGTTTGTGCACTGCGGAAGGCTTCGGGAACGAGGGGTGATGCCTGTCCGGTGGGAGCAATGGAGTCGGCGGCAGGCAATTGTTCGTTGTTTTCTACCCGGATGGTATCAGCTGGGGGCATTTCCTCCGGTGGAGGGGCTATGTATTGAAAATACACAAAGGTGAGTACAAAAATCAGTACCAAGCCGATAAACTGGTTTCTATCCATAATGATTTTTTCTTGTTACTAAAAACTCGCTGCAAAGATAGGGAATTCGCTGTAATAAGCTATGAAATGAAGGCAGTGTATGCGTGTGCGGGCAAAAGAGAAAGGCAGGGAAGCATTTATCCCTGCCTTTGCTTGATATTACTGTAATGACTAAGTCAAGCGATTTTTTAGAAGCCGGCAAAGCTCAAGAAGCCGAGTGCCATCAAGCCCACCAAGATGAAGGTGATACCCAAGCCACGCAAGGGGGCAGGCACATTAGAGTATTTCAGGCGCTCGCGGATGGCAGCCAAGGCTACTACTGCCAAGAACCAGCCAAAGCCGGAGCTGATGCCGTACACGCTGGCTTCGGCAAAGTTGAACTCTTTGCTAATCATGAACAGGCCACCGCCCAAAATAGAGCAGTTTACGGCAATCAAAGGCAAGAAAATACCCAGAGCCGCATACAATGAAGGCGATACCTTTTCAATAATCATTTCGAGCAGCTGCACAAAGGCGGCAATCACCGCAATGAAAACGATGAAGGTAAGGAACGAAAGGTCAACAGAAGCCAGCGCTTCGATGCCGGTCCATTTAAGTGCCCCTTCTTTCAAAATAAACTCATAAATAAGCCAGTTGAGCGGAGCCGTGATGCCCAACACGAAGGTAACGGCCAAGCCCAAGCCCACGGCGGTTTTCACCTTCTTCGATACAGCCAAGTAGGAACACATGCCCAGGAAGTAGGCAAATATCATGTTCTCTACAAAAACAGAGCGTATTGCTAATCCGAATAAATCCATAGTTGTTGCGTGTTTTTTAAGCTTCTTCTACATAACCATTGCGCCATCTTTGCACCCAAATCACGATGCCCAAGGTAATGGCAGCCCCGGCAGGTATCATCATCAAGCCATTGCCGGGATAAGACAAGCCGATGGCTTCGAATACCTTGTAGCCGAACAAGGAGCCGGAGCCCAGCAGTTCGCGGAAGAAAGCCACTATCACCAAAATGACCCCGTAGCCCAAGCCGTTGCCGATGGCATCGAGCACAGAGGGCCAAGGCTTGTTAGCCAAGGCGAAGGCTTCCAGGCGTCCCATCACAATACAGTTGGTGATGATGAGCCCCACGAATACCGAAAGCTGCTTCGATACATCGTAAGCGTAGGCTTTCAGCACTTCGTTTACCAGGGTTACGGCCGTAGCCACCACAGCCAACTGCACGATGATGCGGATACGTGCCGGAATGGTATTGCGAAGCAAAGAGATGAACAAGCTTGAAAAAGCCATAACGGCAATCACCGAGATGGCCATTACCAGAGCCGGTTTTAGCTGCACGGTCACCGCCAGTGCCGAGCAAATCCCCAATACTTGCACCGTAATAGGGTTTTTGGCATCCAAGGGGTCGGTGATGAGCTTGCGGTTTTTGGCAGAAAACAGCGGCTCTTTCTCTTGTATTGCTACTTCTTTTTCTTTTACGTCGGTGCTCATAGTTTTAAGCGTTTTGGGTTGTACGTTTGCTACGCAAGAAGCGCTCGTAGGCTTTCATGTAATCGTAAATCATTTGATTGACGCCCTTGCCGGTGAGCGTGGCCCCCGACATGCCGTCCACCTTGTGGGGGTCGTTGGCGTAGGCTTCGTTGCCTACTTCGCCTTTTTGCATTTCTACCCCTACGATTTCGTCTTTTTCATTGAAGATTTTCTTTCCTACGAAACGCTTTTGCACTTCTTCGGTGGTGATGCGGGCACCCAAACCGGGTGTTTCGCTTTTGTGGTCGAAGTTCACCCCTACAATGGTGTTCATGTCGGGTGCCAAGGCTATATAGCCCCAGATGGCATCCCACAGTCCGTTGCCATACATGGGCAGCACATAAGCCACCACTTCGCCCTGCTCGTTGCTTACCTCATAAACGGGCAACAAGCGCTCTTCCACGGGCTTTTTGAACTCCTTGGCTATCTCTACGGCTTCGGCATCGACGCCGTCCACCACTTCGCCGTTATGGTTGACTACGTAGCTTTTTACTCTCTCTTCGTAGAGTTTCTGCACGTCAGACCATTGGGCAAGGTCAAGCCCGGCGGTCTTCAGTATGATGGTCTTGCGTTCTATCTCCTGATTGGCTTTTTGCTTGGGCTTCAAGCTCTCGGAGGTGAAAGCCAGCAGGGCGCCGCAAATGGCTGTCAGAGCAGCGGCATAAATGACGAGGTATAAGTTAGACTGTCGCACGGCTTAATCTTCTTTTTTTGTTTGCTTCTACTACATAAAAATCAATCAGCGGAGCCATTACGTTCATAAACAGAATGGCCAACATGATGCCTTCGGGATAGGCGGGGTTCAATACCCGGATGAGGATAGTGATGACCCCAATCAGAAAGCCATAAATCCACTTGCCTGTTTCGGTGTGGGCTGCCGACACGGGATCGGTAGCCATGTAAACGATACCGAAAGCCAGCCCACCCATCACCAGGTGATAGTGCGCAGGCATGGCCATGTAGGCATTCGAAGCAATGGCATTGAAGAAAAGACCGGTCAGGTAGGCACCGCCAAAGGCACTCACTATGATTTTCCAGCTTCCTACGCCGGTAGCTATCAAGATGAGGGCACCAATCAAGCACATCAGCGTAGAGGTTTCACCTATGGAACCGGGAATGGTGCCCAAAAACATGCTTTTGAAAGTGAACATGCCACCCATGTAGTCATTCAGGGCATTCACCACGCTTTCGGCAGAAAAGCCTTGTCCTGCCTCTTGCAGTTTGTTGGCGGTATTGGCGGCAACAGCCAAAGCCGTTTCGCCGGTGTAGCCGTCAACGGTGGCTTGGTTGCCGGTGGCTACCCAAATGCCCGAACCGGCGATGTCGGAGGGGTGGGCAAAGTAAAGATAGGCGCGTGCCGTCAGGGCTACGTTCAGCACGTTCATGCCGGTACCGCCAAATACTTCCTTACCCAACACCACGGCAAAGGCGGTAGCTACTGCCACTTGCCACAGAGGAATGGTGGGGGGCACCACCAAAGGAATCAACATGCCGGTTACCAGGAAGCCCTCGTTTACCGAGTGCTTGCGGAGGCCGGCAAAAGTGAACTCTATACCAAGCCCTACCACATACGATACGATGATGATGGGAAGGGTTTTTTCCAAACCGAAGAGGAACTTCTCCCATCCGCTCATGGCTATGCCGGTAGCCAGTGCTTGCTGATGCCCTACGTTCCACATGCCGAAGAGCAAGCAGGGTATCAAGGCTACGATGACCGTGACCATCATGCGTTTGAGGTCCATGGCATCGCGCACATGCACCTCATGGCGCGGGCCGGTCGTGTGGTTAGGCACAAACAGGAAGGTCTCGAAGGCGTCAAAGACGGGATGCAAAGAGGCAAACTTACCGTCTTTCTCAAAGAGAGGCTTGATTTGATCAAGCTTTTTTCTTAGCCACATCATAGTTTATTAGCTATTTAATAAGGTTTCAATTCCGTCACGTAAAGTCTTCTGCATTTTTTGTTTCGAGGGATCGATGAACTCACACAAGGCAATGTCTTCCTCTATGACTTCATAAATCCCCAGTGCTTCCATGTTGTCCAGGTCATTGGCAAGGCAAGCCTTCAGCAGGAATTCCACATAAATATCCATGGGCAACACCTGCTCATAGATGCCCGTTTGCACAAAGGGGCGCTCCTCGCCGTGATAGTTGGTGTCCAGCACATACTCTTTTTTGGGGAAGAGGGCAGACAACATGCCCAAACCGCGATGGAAGCTCAACGAGCGGGAGGTTTTGGAGGTAGGCAGTATCCAGCCCATGAAATCATAGTAGTTGCCTTCGGGGATGACGGTTACTTGATGATGATAAAAGCCCAAGAAACCGTCGAGGCTTACCTTCTCACCGGTGAGCACATTGCCCGAAATGATACGCACTTCGTGCTCGTCGCGGGTGAGATTGCCTTGCAGGAAAGGACGCAGTTGCGCGCCGCGATACGTCTTATAATATTGGGGGGCGGCTACTTCCGAGCCTGTCAAAGCAAAGATGGTAGTAGCGTCGTAAATACCTTTTAAGAAAAGCTTTCCGATTTGCGCTACCCCGTGCGGATGCACCGTCCATACATATTCGCCTTTGGCTATGGGCGCCAAATGATGGATATGCACCCCTACATTGCCGGCCGGGTGTTTGCCTTCGAAGTAGTTGATTTCCACCCCTTGCAAGCCACTCAATACTTTCGAAGGATTCTTTGCCGGCAGGCTCAGATATACCTTGCCGTCGGTGAGTTTGCGCAGGGCTTCGATGCCGGCTTGCAAGGCAGCCTCTTCGCCTTGCAGCAGCATGTCGTAATCAGGCGCCAGCGGTGCCGTGTCGAAGCCGGAAATAAAGATGGCTTTGGGCGTATGCTCGGGATGGGCAATCAAGCCGAAGGGGCGCTCTATGATATTGGCCCACACCCCGCTCTTGGCCATGAGGTCAATCACCTCCCGGCGGTTGAGCTTGCCTATTTCATCGAGCTTGTAGGTGGGATACTGCTCGTACTCGAGCGTCTTATCGGCAAGAATCTTGATTTCGAGCGGGAAACGGCGTTCACCGCGCTTCACTTCAATGACCTCACCGCTTACGGGGGCTGCCAGCATCACCGTGGGGTTCTTCTTATCGAAGAAAATGGGTGTGCCCGCTTTTACACGCTCGCCTTCTTTTACCAGCACTTTGGGTCTGGTGATGTGATGGAAGTCGGTGGGCTTCAGAGCATACACATCGGCCGAAATGTCTTGCACGAGCTTATCGCCCGCCTTCCCTTTCAGCCGTATATCAAACCCTTGTTTGAGCTTAATTGTCTTGGACATAGTCGCTATTTATCAAGGTTACAGTTTGAATTCAAAGCATCGCAAAATTAAGCCTTTTTTTATTAAATAAAACCCATACGGCATTTTATTCAGCCCCATATCCAACACTTTGCTTTATTTTGTGCTTTTAAAATAAAAATTGCGAAAATATGCATGGAAACCTTCGCTTGCTCTCTGTCATAAAAATACTGTGCATGCTTTTTGTTTGGGCAGGAAGTGTAGCCTGCCGCATGGAGCTGCCCCACCTTGAAGGCTTCGACCGCACTGCCTGGGTGCAGGACCCCAAAGGCTGCCAAAACCGGCGCCTCGCTTTCGAGACAGCCCTCGCCAAACAACTCGACAAGCTCGAGGGCTTGCGCCCCGAACAGGTCAAGCGTTTGTTGGGCAAGCCCGACGGCGTGCGCCTCTACCGGCGGGGGCAGTATTTTTACATTTATTACCTTGAAAAAGGCGGGCAGTGTGACGAAACGACCACCAAGCAGGGCAGACGTCTCGAGCTGCGCTTCTCTTCGCTCGACAAAGTCAACGAAGCGGTCATCTTGCATTGAGGCGGGCGCCGCCGTTTTCGAAGTGCTGCCCGGCAAGCCCTTTTTTCTTATCTTTGCATCAAAAACAAGGCTTTATGTTGGGATTGAAACTACCGACCGACCCCCGTTGGGTGAACATCGCCGAGAAAAGCATTGAAGAAATTCTGATTGACCACGCCTATTGCGAGCAAAAGGCGGCTTCTTCTTGCATCAGCTTGATTGTGAACTACCCGGACAAGGAGAAGATAGTGGAGGTGCTCACGCCCGTGGTGGCCGAAGAGTGGGCACATTTCGAGCGTGTGTTGGAAGAGATGCGCAAGCGTGGCATCAAGCTGGGACCCCAGCGCCGCGACGAGTACGTGGTGCGCCTGCATGAGCTTATCCGCAAGGGCGGGGGGCGTGAACGCCGTCTGATGGACCAGCTTCTGGTGAATGCCCTCATTGAAGCACGCAGCTGCGAGCGCTTCCGTTTGCTTTCGGAAAAGCTCTCTGACCCCGGGCTGCGCAAGTTCTACTATGAGCTGATGGTGTCGGAAGCCAACCACTATGTGAATTTTGTGAATCTGGCAAAGGAATACAACCCGGAAGCAGAGGTGAAGCAGCGCCTGCAGGAGATGCTGGAAGCCGAAGCCGAAATAATGAAAAGCCTGGAACTGCGTGGCGACCGTGTGCATTGATGCCTCGCACAAGGGCAATACCATATTTTTTTAAAAGGCAGTATTCCGGCTGCCTTTTTCTTTTTTTACTCGAAAAGTACTGCTTTGCATCTCTTGAAAAAAGACTATCCTATGCGTAAGCCGTTTTTTACCGGGAAGTCGGGACGCAAAAGCACTACGTCACCTTCTTCGCCCATGACACCCAAAACCAAGCACTCGCTCATGAAACGGGCAATTTGCTTAGGCGGAAAATTGACCACTGCAATGACCTGTCGCCCTATCAGTTCTTCCGGGCGGTAGCGTCGCGTGATTTGCGCAGAAGAGCGGCGCTCGCCCAGCTCCCCGAAATCTATCCATAACTTATAGGCTGGCTTGCGGGCTTCTGCGTTCACTTCGGCACGTGTGATGGTGCCTACGCGCAAGTCTATTTTTTCAAAATCATCGAAAGAAATGGTGTTCATGGTCAAGGGAGTTTGGAATCCAAAATAACAAAAGGCAGGGAATAGTCCCTGCCTTCCACCTGAGCCCTTTTTAAAAAAGGCTTAGTACTGCTTTAAAAGGTACTTGATAATGTCGGTGGTGGTTACAATGCCGCATAGTTTTCCGTCTTCGGCTACCGGCAAAGCATGAAACTCTTCTTTTGTCAGTATTTCGGCTACAGTGCGTATTTCGTCCGTGGGAGCTACTGTTTTGGGGTTGGGCTTCATGATTTGCTCTATTTTAAACATGGAGAGTGTATTTTCGTCGGGCTCTTCGGTGCCGAAGCTTAGACGCATGATATCGGTCATGCTTAAAATACCGATCAACTGCTCGCCCTCCACAACAGGCAGATGGCGTATTTTTTTCTCCTTCATCAGGCGAAAGGCCGATGCCAGCGAATCATGAATGCCGGTTGTGTACACGTCTTGCGTCATGATGTGCGATACAGGTTCTCTCTTTTTCATTTTTAACTGTTGTTTTAATTTGATTGCTTATGCAGTGGCAAGCTATGGGAAGAGTAACACATGTTCAATGATTATGCTTAGCCTTGTTGTTGACTTTGCTCAGTGAGACAAGGGCGGATATTGTTTAATATATTGACGGTAGCCCCTTGGTGCCGGTGCACGTAGGCATGGGCAGCTTGTGCGGCTTGGCGGTAGGCAGCTTCGTCGCCAAACAGGCGTTCCATGCAGGCTTCAAAGGCGCGGGCATCGGGCACGGCAAAAGCACCGCCCGCTGCTATGAGCTCTTGCGCTTCGCGGAACTTACGGTAATGGGGTGCGCCAAATAGTACGGGGATACCATACACGGCGGCCTCCAGTATGTTGTGGAGCCCTTGCTTGAAAGCCCCACCTACAAAAGCCACTTTACCATAAGCATACAAAGAAGCCAGCATGCCTATACAGTCGATGAGCAGCACGGTTGCCTGCGGCGCTGCCTGTGGCTGTGCCTTCCATTGGCTGTAGCGTATTGAAGGTATGGGCAACAACTGCTCTATTTCTTTGAGCATGGTTTCGCCGGTGTCATGGGGCGCAATGATGACCTTTTGTTTGCCGGCTTGGCGGCGCAGCCAAGGCAACATAACCTGTATATCTTCTATCCATGTGCTGCCTGCCACCCAGCAGGTTTGCCCGTCGATGAAGCGCTCTATCTCGGGGAAGCGGCGGTGTTGGCGGGCAATGGCACATACGCGGTCGAAGCGGGTGTCGCCTGCCACTTGTGCTTCTATTCCCAAATGCTGTTTCAGCAGTTGTTTTGACCGGCTGTCTTGTACAAAAATATGGGTAAAGGCGTGCAGCATTGCTCTGTGAAGTGCGCCCCAAGGTTTGAAGAAGATTTGTCCGGGGCGGAAAAGTGCAGAAAATAAAATAAGAGGTAACCCGCGGCGGCTTGCTTCGGTGATGAAGTGATACCAATAATCATATTTAGCCCAAAACACGATAGAGGGGCGGTAGGTATCATACCACAGGCGGCTGTTTTTGGGGGTATCGTAGGGCAGGTAAGCCACATGGTCTGCCCCTTCGTAGTCTTTCCTTACCTCGTATCCTGAAGGCGAAAAGAAAGTGAGGAGTATTTGATAATGTGGGTATTGTGCGCGCAGGGCTTCCATCAGGGGGCGGGCTTGTTCGAACTCGCCCAGCGAAGACACATGAAACCAGGCGAGGGGGCGGCTGTAGTCGCGCCAATGCTTTACCCATTTGCCCCGTCGCCCTTCTACAAAACGCCGTATTTTTTCATGAAAAAGCGCAAGCAAGGGCAAAAGCAGCCCGGCAAGGCGCCAGACTGCATTATACAATAGGATGTAAATATGTTTCATGCAACGCTTGTTGTGGGTTCACAAGCGCCAAAAATACATATTTTACTGCGATGCTTGGGTTTTTTTGCCTGCTTCGGGATCGTATTGAATGCCCGAAAAGAAATAAAGATACAGCGTGCGCGCATAGCGGAAGAAGTGGGGGAAGAGCGCAAACAGCGGCACCAGCACCCCGGCAAAGTAAGCCCATACGGGCGGCTCGTCCATCAATATGTTGAGCGCCACCAGTACCGTCACGAACAGCGCTACTTGAAAAGCATAGGACACATACATGGCGCCGTAGAAAAAGCCGGGTTCACGCTCATAAGGGATACCGCAGTGAGGGCACTCTTTATACATTTCGGTGAACTTCAAAGAGTAGGGCGGGTACTTGAACAACTTCCCTTCGCGGCAGCGGGGGCAGCGCTGCTGCGCAATGCCCTGCCAGTAACTTCTATGCTTTTGATTGTCCATGGTGTTTTTCTTTAAACTTCTTGTAGTTTTTGTACCAAATAAATCCCAGCACGCCCAGCATCAAATAAGGAATCACCATCATGTAAAGAATGCCGGCATTGATACCCGACGTGAGCGAACCGTTGCTTTCAACCGTAGCCTTGCACATGGCACATTGTGCCTGCACCAAAGCCGGTGAAAAAAGGCTTGCTGTTACAAATATAAGTAAGCGCTTCATGATATGAAAGTATTTTTATATTTAAACACTTTGTTTTTTGTTGCGGTTCAGGAGGCAAGTTACGAATTTATACACTTTGCTTTTGCCAAATTGTATTAGTTTTGCAATCCGGAACAATTAAACAACAAAGCAATGGTAGAATTGGTTATCAAAAACTTGAAAGAGGTAGAAGAGCAATACCATGACCGCATTGAGCGGGTGTGTAAAAAGAAAGTTACCTTTTTTGAACGCCTGTTCAAGCGCTACGACAAAGACTTGGTTTTGGAAGTTATCTTCGACCACTCGGCTTCCACTTACAAAGTGAGCGCTTCGCTTGATATGAAAAGCAAAAAGGTATTGCTGGCAAAAGAAGACAAAGATCCTTTGAAAGCTGTCATCCATTTGTTGGATGAATTCAAAAAGGTAGTGAAGCGCCAATATGACCACGAGCGCAAGTTGTACCTGTTCAAGCGCAAGCGTAAGTAAGCGCGCCCGGACAGTCTGTGGAGGGGGCACCTTGGCTTGCTCCACAGACTTTTTCGAAAGGGCTTGACAAAAAGACAAAGGCATTATAAATTTGCCTTGCAAACAAGCCACTTTAGCTCAGGTGGTCAGAGCGACTGATTCGTAATCAGTAGGTCGGCGGTTCGAATCCGCCAAGTGGCTCATTAGGGCATGCCCTTGTGCGGTGCTTGCCCACAAAACAGAAGAAAGTACAGAAGCGGAAGACCATAGCCTTCCGCTTTTTTTATTGCTCGAGAAGCCGGGCGGGCAATCCTACATACAATTGCCCCTCTTTCCATTGCAGTGGGAACACCCGGGCATCGGAACAGCCAAAATAATGGGCAGCCGGTTTGCCACTGCGCAGGTCGAAGCGGTAATCGTGCAAGGGGCAAATAATTTCGTCATAGTCGTTCAGCCTGCCTTGGTGCAAGGGCGCCCCCCGGTGGGGGCAGGCATCCTGAATGGCATACAATTTGCCTTGGGGAGTGTGTGCCAGGCAAAGGAAGAAACGCCCGATGCGCAGACGGCACAGCTTGCCCGGGGGCAGTTGCTCGTGCAGTTGCTCGCTTTCAAAAGGCAGGGCTACCCATTGTATGCTGCTATCCATAGAGTGGCAGTAGTACTAAAACAACAAAACCAAAAGTGTTGTATTTTTAGTTAATTTGCAAAAACTTTTTTTACTTAACAGTCTTCCGGAAGCAGGATAATGCTTGTGCCGGGTTTTACCACAAAATAACAAAGATTTATGTTCGGAAGCGAGTCTCTCTTTTTTGGTGCTTTCACGGTCTTTATCTTATTGATGCTCTTGTTGGACTTGGGCGTCTTTTCGCGCAAATCGCATGAGGTGAGCTTCAAGGAAGCTGCCATCTGGAGTGCGGTGTGGGTGTCTTTTGCCGTGGGCTTTTATTTCTTTCTGCTTTACCACGGCGACATGATTCACGGCATACAAAGCATGGAAGACATCAAGCGGGTGATTGAGCAGTATGCTTCCAATACGGTGGCTGTTTATGAAGGAGATTTTGAAAAAACGGTGGCGTCTTACCGCAAAAACATGGCGCTCGAATACATTACCGGCTATTTGCTGGAATACTCCTTGTCGGCAGACAATATTTTTGTGATGATTTTGATATTTAACTCCTTCCGTGTGAAGGAGCGCTATTATAAAAAGGTGCTTTTCTGGGGCATCTTGGGGGCGTTGGTCATGCGTTTCATTTTCATCTTCGTAGGGGCGGCGCTCATAGCCAAAGCGCATTGGGTGCTCTATTTGTTTGGGGCTTTCCTGTTGTTTACGGGCATCAAAATGTTCTTTGATAAGGAAGAGGAGGAAGAAATAGACCCGCAGAAGCACCCGGTCGTGCGTTTCGCTTCTAAATATTTTTCGGTATATCCGCGCTATGAGCGCGACAGGTTCTTTGTGAAGAAAGAAGGCAAGTTTTTTATCACGCCTTTGTTTTTGGTGGTGTTGATTATAGAGTTCACCGACCTGGTATTTGCCGTGGACTCCATTCCTGCCATCTTTGGGGTGACCCGCGACCCTTATGTAGTCTTCTTTTCGAACATATTTGCCATTTTGGGCTTGCGTTCCATGTTTTTCTTTTTAGCCAACATCATGAACCTGTTTCACTATCTGAAATACGGTTTGGCAGCTCTGCTTTCGTTCATCGGTGCCAAGTTGCTGGCAGAACCCTGGCTCGATACCATCGGTTTTGAGCGCATCTACTCTTTTTATGCCATTTTAATTATCTTGGGAACATCCATTGCGGCTTCTTTGCTCTTCCCGCCTAAAAAAGAAGAAGCGGCCGGCACTGTTCCGGAAAAAGTAAAGGAAAAAGAATAAGGCTATGCGTATTGTGGCAATTATCTTTGGCATCGTGGCTTTGATTGGGGCTTACCTGCTGTTTGGTAATTACAGCGTAGGCACACGCTCCGGCATTTTGGTAAAAATAAGCCACAAGGGCTATGTGTTTAAAACCTACGAAGGCGAGCTGAACCTGGGCGGGTACAATACCGACGGCAGCGTGTCGAACTACGTATCCGGCATATGGCGTTTTTCGGTAAGCCCGCATGACAAGCGCTTGGTGAAAGACCTGCAGGCACTGCAGGGTTATCCGGTGAAGCTCTATTACCGGGAAAAATATTTTCGTTTGCCTTGGCGTGGCGATACGAAGTACATGGTTTATAAGGTAGAGAAAGTAGGCGATAAGCCGCGCACCGAACGTATTTTTATGAAAAAAGAAGAGCGCGAAGCACTCGAGAAACAACGGCAAGCGCTATCCCGGCAATAATAAGGAAACTCCAATCCCCCTGCTTTTATGCAAAATAGTGTGGCAAGTATAATGAGGCGATGGTGGCAGCGGTGGGTGGTTTCGCGTTTGTTTTACTCCATGCCGGTGCAGTTGTTTTTGTTGCAGCTGCGCAGCAGGATAGTACTGGTGGCCATTTGGGGCTTTTTAACAGCCATTGTCACCCGCAGCATCGGTATGGACATAGGCTTGCCTTATTTGCTTCTGGAGCCCGAATACCTCAACAGAGTCGATTTCTTTAGCATGTTTATTGTGGGCATCGCCTTGGGCGGATTTATCATGTCCTATCATATTGCCTGCTACATTCTCGATGGCCTGAAGTTCTCTTTCATAGCCCACAGCCGGCGCCCCTTTTTCAAGTTTACGCTCAACAACAGCCTGCTGCCTCTGGCTTTCCTGACGGTTTATGCTTTCTCTTTCGTACGCTTTCAGCAGAGCAGCGCTTTTGCTTCGCAAGAGTTTATCGGCTTGCGGCTGGCCGGTTTATTGTTGGGCGTGGGGCTGATGTGTGCACTTTTCTTCCTTTACTTCTTCCTTACCAACAAGGATATTTTCAAGATATCGGAACGCTTGGGGGAGCGCCTGCGGCGTTTTCAGCTGGTGCGCATGAACTTGATGGGGCGCTACAAAGAGATTCGCAAGCAAAAAATCAGGGTAGATTATTACTGGGACGGCCGGCGCTGGCAGCCCGTGCCCGAAGGGGCGCCGGTGTCGCGCCGGGAGGTGTTGATGGTCTTTGACCAAAACCACTTCAATTCTATTGTCATTCAATCGACGGTTTTTCTTTTCATTCTTTTGCTGGGCAATTATAGCGACAGCGCTTATTTTCAAATTCCGGCGGGCGCCAGCCTTTTTTTGCTGCTCACCATCCTTACCATGTTTTTGGGGGCTTTTACTTTTTGGACACGCCGCTGGGCTACCGTGGCTTTTGTTTTGCTGCTGGTGGGGGCCGAAATGCTGGTGCGTCAGGGCGTGTTCAGCCTGCCTTTTCAGGTTTATGGGCTGAATTACAACACAGTGGCGGCACCGTATAATTTGGGGCGCCTGCGCGAAATCAACAGCGATTCGGCTTATGTGGATGATTACCGCTATACCTTGATTGCTTTGGAAAACTGGCGCAAGAAATTCCCAAAGGGAAGCAAGCCTAAGTTGGTGGTGGTATGCATGAGCGGGGGCGGCCTGCGGGCAGCACTGTGGTCTTTTCGCTGCCTGCAATATATAGACAGCACCTTGAACGGTTCTTTAATGGACCATACCGTGCTCATGACCGGCGCATCGGGCGGCATGGTGGGCGCTGCCTACTTCCGGGAACTGTACTTACGGCGTATTTTGGGCGAGCCTATCAATATTTATTCGACAGCTTATTTCAATAATTTGGCACGCGACTACCTGAACCCTATCATCTTCCATTGGTTTGTCAATGATATGTTTTTGCGGTTTCAGCCATTTAACTATAAAGGCAAACGATACTTCAAAGACCGTGGATATGCCTGGGAAGAGAAGTTTAACCAGAACACCGGAGGCCTTTTGGATAAGGCTTTGTGTGAATACAAAGAGCCTGAGTTACTGGCCTTGGTGCCTATGTTTGTACTTTCGCCCATGATTGCCAATGATGGGCGCCGGCTCTTTATATCTCCTTTGCCCATGTCTTATTTGTGCGTGCAAAGCCCCTTTGAAAAGCGCTTTAGAAACAACAAAATCAAAGGGGTGGAACTGCGGCGTCTGCTCGACAAGCAAGACGGTGAGTCTTTGCGATTTTTAAGTGCCCTGCGCATGAATGCCACCTTCCCTTACATTGCGCCCAATGTGAAGCTCCCTACCGACCCGGTCATAGAAATCATGGATGCCGGTTTGATTGACAATTATGGCATCAGCACGGCCGTGCGCTTCTTGTATGTGTTTCGTGACTGGATAGTGAAAAACACCGGGGGCGTGCTGATTGTGGCAATCCGGGACAGCCAAAAAGACTCGCCCTTGCCCAAGCCCATCAATCCTTCGTTGTTTGAGCGCTTATTTACACCCATACGCAGCATTTATGCCGACAACATGTTTACTCAAGACATATCGAACGACGACCTGCTGGAATATGCCAAAGCGTGGTATGAGCAGTATATCCCCTTCGATAAGGTAGAGTTTCAGTATGTGCCCATATCCAAGGACATGGCAGAGATAGAGCGGCGTTTAAGTGGCCAGGTGGTGAATCCGGAAAAGATTATCAAGATAGAACGGGCAGCGCTTAGCTGGCATCTGACTGCCAAAGAGAAAGAAAGCATTTGGCGCACCATCTATGAAACGCGCAACCAGGCTGCCTTGCGTTGGCTCGAGCAACGTTTGATGCCCTAAGATTGAAACAAAATTTCTCATTTCCTCCCGCCACACTTGCATATTTGTTGAGAATGTCTTTTTTTAGAAGAAGCTTTTTTATGGCAAGAAGGCAAACAATAAGCAAACAGAAACAATACCTTTTGTATGGAAGATATCAACTATTACGCAAAGATCATCGAAGATTGCATCCGTGATTTGGGGCTCGACCCGGTGCAGTTGCGCGGCGAACTGGAGGGGCAGTGGAACCTGAAGCGTGGCTCCGCCTCGGTATATGTGGACCTGTGGCGCTCTGAAAGTTCGAAACAGATTTATTTTCAATTGTTGGCACCGGTGGTAGGGGTCCCGCCTACCAATCGCGAACAGTTCTTTCATGAGTTATTGCAAATTAACCATTCTCTTTATGGGGTTGCCTTTTCTGTTAAAGACAACTACGCCTACATCAAGATGATTCGTGAGGCGGAAGGCTTGGATAAAAGCGAAGCATTGGCGATGATAGAGCGCATCGGGTATTACGCGGACCTCTACGATGACAAGCTGCGCGAAAAGTATTTCGGCAGATAAGCGACAGTGCCACTGCTTTTGAGCATGCCCCTTGCCGTAGTTTGCGGTGAGGGGCGTTTTTTTCTTTGTTTTCTTGGTCAAATCAATTCCGGGCGGTCATTTTCTACCTCATGCAGTCTGTCATATTGAGCGGAGCGAAGTGCAGCTTGTCATTTCTTACCTCATGCAGTGAAGTGAGAAGTCTCATCAAACCAAGCCACAAACAGCGAAGAGATTTCTCGCATACGCTCGAAATGACAGGGGGAAGGCTCGAAAGGACAAGAAGGAGAAAGGCATAAAAGAGAGAACAAAGCAAAAACGTTCCCATTTGTCATCTCGAACAAGCGAAGCGAGTGAGCGATCTCAATCAAACTACAAGCAGCAAAAAGAGATTTCCCGCTTGCACTCGAAATGACAAACGGAGACATCCGAAGTGCTCAAAAGGAAACGCAAAGTGAAGGCTTGCAAAGAAGCGGCATTGCCTTTCTATTTACTTTTATTCGTGCAAGTATTGCCAAATAAGAGCGGCGGTTCGCTTCGATGCGCCGGGTTCTCCCAACAGCCGGCGCAGGGCGGCGTAATCGTCGAGCATCTGTTGACGCCTTGGCCCTTCCACAATTTGTTGCAGGTGCCGGCTGATGGTGTCGGGCTTGCATGCTTTCTGTATGAGTTCGGGCACTACCTCGCGCCCCATCACTATGTTGACCAGTGAAATATGATTGACTTTGGCCACTGTCTTGGCGATGCGGTAATTGAGCCAACTGGCTTTGTAAACCACCACTTCGGGCACACCGAGCAGGGCTGTTTCCAAAGTAGCCGTGCCGGAAGTGACGATGGCTGCATGAGCATGCGACAGCAAGTCATAAGTGGCATCATACACAATGCGCACTTGGGGGTTGTTTTCGCAGGCGGCATACCACTCTTTGGGCAAATGGCTGATGCCGGCCACCACGAACTGATAAGCAGGGAACCGGCGGCTCACCGCCATCATTTCGGGCAGCAGCAGTTTGAGTTCCTGGCGCCGGCTGCCGGGCAGAAGGGCAATGATGGGACGTGTGGCGTCTAATTGGTGCCTTTCCAAAAAGTGCTCATCTTTTTGATAAGCGGCGATGGCATCCATGATAGGATTGCCCACATAATCTACTTCATAGCCGAAGCGGGCAAAGAAATCCTTTTCAAAGGGGAAAATTACAAACATGTGGTCAATCAGACGTTTAATCTTATACGCCCGCTGGGTATTCCATGCCCATACTTTGGGCGAGATGTAATAGAAGGTGCGAAAGCCGGCATGCCGGCAAAACTCGGCCACCTTCATATTGAAACCGCCATAGTCCACCAAAATGACGGCATCGGGCCGGAAGTCTTGAATTTGCTGTTTGCATTCCTTCAAGAAGCGGCGAATGGTCGCCAGGTTTTTGACCACTTCCCAGAAGCCCATGAAAGCCATGTCGTTGTAGTGCCGGAGCAGTTCGGCGCCGGCAGCCTGCATCAATTCGCCCCCCCATGCCCGTATGTGAGCCTGCGGGTCTATCAGGCGCAGTTCTTTTATCAGGTTCGAGGCATGCAGGTCGCCCGATTTTTCGCCTGCAATGATAAAATATTTCATAACAAACACATTGTGACATGCAAAGATAAGACGCAGGGGCGCCTGTGCCAAACGCATGGGCTTACAGGCGGTAAAGTAACAAGGTTTTTTCCAGCGTTTCAACAACCGCCCTTTTGAGTTTTTTGGGTTTAAGTACCTGCACGTCGGGCGACATGCTCAGCAGTTCGTATAGAAGTTCTTGATTGATAATCAGGCGGTATTCTATTTCCCAGAAGACTTCGTTTTTTTCCGTGATGCGTTGGGTGTGGTGCAGGGGGCGTGTTTCGAGGTACTTCCCCAGCAGGGGCGTGCAAGCCAGCAATACGCGCTTGGGCTTGTCTTCCGGATTACGGGTTACGCCATAACAATAGCGGTAATATTCTTCCGGGTCGAACTGCAGTTTTTCGGCATCGAGGGCTTCGGCATCGAGCAGCCGCAGGCTGCCGGGCAGCACTCTGTCCAGTCCAAAAGTGGCGATGCGCCCCTTGCGTTCTTCATAGCCTACGAGGTACCACCTGTTTTTGAACGACTTGAGCAAAAGAGGATGCAGGGTGCGGCGGCTGCTTTCTTCACTCTTGAATTTCATGTACTCGAATTGCACTTGCCGGCGGTTTTGTATGGCGGCTGCCAGCTCGCCCAGTAGCTCACGCCCTTTCACGAACTCGGGCTCGTCGGTTTGTATGAAGCTCAGGCGGCGGTTGTCGAGCCGTGTGGGGATTTGCTTGCTGATTTGCACGGCATCGAGCACCTTGTCTATGGCTTGCGAAAAGGCATGAAAGAAGGGTTGATGCCGGAAGCCTTCCAAGAGGCCTTCTATCAGGGTGATGGACTGCAGGTCCTGTTTGGAAAGCGAAAGGGCAGCCAGGCGGTAAGTGCGGTCTTCTTCATACAGCACTTTGCCGCTCTTCTTTAGCTTTTCGCCATAGAAGTAGCCCCTGCGTTCGTGGTGATACTCGATGGGGGCGCCGAATTGCTCACGCATGACGCGCAGGTCCTTTTCAAAAGAAGAGAGCGAATAGGGGCGGTCGGTGCGCTCTTCTATGGTTTGCATGATTTCCTCGCGCGAAGGATAAGGGCGCTGCCTGTTGCGCAGCATCTCATCGATGATTAAATAACGGAGCAGTTGATTTTTGTTTGCCATAGGCGATTGAAGACACCAAGATTTGGCATAAGATAATAAAAAAACATCGAGCATGTGGCATGCCCGATGTCAAACAAGGCGTATGTACCGGTTCCGGGGTTAGGAAATGCTGTTGCGCACCATTTGGGCATAGGCGCGCATGGCAGAGGTGAAGTCCATGCCTTCTTTGTTCATTTTGTCGAGAATCCAGCGGGCAGCGATGATGTGTGTGAGCTGCTCGCCTTCGTCTTCGCCTTCTACTTCAATATTGAGTGCTTCGCCATTCTCAAGAGCCTGTTCGGCAGCTGCCAAAGTGGCTTCGTCGTATTGCTGTACCAGTTTTTTAATCGCAGGTATTTTCATGTTTAAAGACTTTTTAGTTTTTCCAACAATGCCACAATGCCTTCTTCTTTGCCGGTAGCCACGCTTTCTACCAGCTCGCCATTATGGAAGATGGCAAAAGTAGGAAGGTTGTTTACTTGAGCCGCTTTGCGTGCTTCGGGACTCTCTTCGGCATTGATGTCCAAAAATGCGATGCCTGCAAAACGTTCGTCATCGGAAAGCCGGCGATATTTGGGGGCAATTAAGCGGCAGGTGCCGCACCAGCCGGCATAAAACTTGGCAATCGCTTTGGGGTGCTGCGACAATAACTCTTGAAAGTTTTGATCATTGCTTGTAATAACTGCCATTGGTTTATCTGTTTTTGTATGGTTGTTTTTTGTTTAAAAGCTATTTAAGGGAAAAACGGTATTTTTTTAAGGTGTAATAAACGGTTGATAAAGTGACTACTTTTTGCCAATCATACCATAAAAATATGTAACTTTGCTTTTGCACGTTCAGAGCAGTTAACAAATATCAAAAAAGAATTGTTCTTATGGGACTAAAAACCTTTGTGAAGGTCAGTGTAAACAACCTGAGTGACGCCCGCTATTGTGCCGGTATGGGGGTAGATATGTTGGGCTTTTGTATGGAAGCCGAAAATCCCAACTTCGTATCGCCTGAGAAGTATTTTGAAATTATCGGATGGTTGGCAGGGGTGGAGTTTGTCGGTGAATTTCACAATTACGACTTGAAGCAAATCAATAAAGTGTTGGCTGATTATCCGGTGCATGGTCTGCAAATAGACCGGGAGGACGTGCTGGAAGAACTGCGTCAAATATCCATCAATACCGACGTGCATGGCTTGCCTGTCTTGTTTCGCCTGTACCTGCACGCCCACATGAATTTGTTTACCATAGAGCCTTTGTTGGAAAAGTACCACAAGCTGGTAAAGATGTTTGTGCTGGAGTCGGAGGTTGACCGCCTGACGGTGGCAGAGATGCAGCAGTTGAAGAAGCTGGCAGAGAAATATCCTATTTTGTTGGGGTATGGCATTACGCCGGACAACATTCAATTGTTGTTATCGGAAGTGCCGCTCAAAGGCATAGCCCTGCACGGCAGCGATGAGTTGCGTCCCGGCTTGAAAGATTTTGATGAGCTGGCAGACATACTGGAAGCCATTGAAGTGGACTAACACCGTTCATTCGTCGCTCTTTACTTGCTTCTTCAGGGCTTCTATTTTTTTCTTGTAGTTTTTCAGCTCTTTGTTCAAGGGCGAATCGGGCAGCTCAAGCTCGCTGCTCTGTTTTTGGATGCGTGCCAACATTTCTGCTTCATCGGGCAGCAGTGCGCTCAACTGTGTGCTGATGCCTTTGATAAGCAAACAAGCCCCTATGATTTGGTTTTGATAGTGAATAGGCGAAAAGAGTACCTCATGCATGCCCTCTTGGAATTGCTCCAGCGTTTTGGTGCTTTGCCCGGCCAATACCTTTTGGCATAGCCTGCGCCAGTGACCAAGCTGTTCTTGGGGCACCAAAGAAAGGAAATAGACGCCTTCGTGTATAGCCAGGCCGGCACTCAGGAAAAACTGCCGGGCTATGCGGTTGAATAAGGTGATATTGAACTCATGGTCAATGACTACGATGCCTTCTTGCACGTTGTCTATGACCGCACGCACATATGCTTCTTCTTCGCTCAGTTGCCGGTTGGCTTCGATGAGCTCGTGATGGGTTTGCTGCAACTCTTTGATATGGGCTTGCAGCTCTTCTTCTTTTTCCCGTAACTTTTGCGCCTGCTCCTCCAGCTCTTGCAGCATCTGGGCTTGCTGTATTTCCTGCTTCTTGCGTTCGCTGATGTCGCGGGCAAAGACGGCCACGCCAATGGTTACCTGTTCCTTGTTGATGATGGGGTTGAAGGCCACTTCGTAAAAGCGCTTTTCTTTTTTGATGCCCGGCAACTCGTGTTCTATGTTCAAATGACAACTGGCGTTTAGTACTTTGTCGATATAGGGACGCCAAAAGTCAACAAATTCGCGCGGCAGCTGTTTCAGCAAGGTGCTATGCGTAGAGAGTTCCACGCCATACTCTTTGCGTATGTATTCGTAAAAAGCTTTGTTGTAACTGATGAGTTTGTAACGAAAATCGACTGAAAAGATGAAATCCCGCGCGTTGTCAATCAAAGCCTGTATGTTGGCTTGTTGTTCCTGAATGTCTTCTTTGGCCAAGAGCAGTTCATTCTGCGCCGACTCCAGGTCCTTTATTTTGGCCTGAAGGGCTTTGTTCTGCTCTTTCATTTCCCGCAGCAGGGCACTTACGGCCGGCCGCCGGCTGTACACGGCTATGTATTGCTTCCCCGCTGCAATTGTCAAGGGCTTAAAATACCATATCAGCTGATTGAGCTCTTCCTTGTCTTCGTTTTCACCTGTTTCGAACACATGCCCGGCACCGGCTTGCTGTAAGCCTTTCTTCCATAGTGCAAGTGCATGGTCAGGCAGGAAACACCATACCGGCTGCCCCTCGAGCTCGGTTTGTTTGCTCAGGGCTGCCCATGCCCGGAATCCTTCGTTGGCGGCCACTACCTTTTGGTCCCGGTCGAGCAGCAGGGCGGGGGTGTCGAAAAGCCGCAGGAGTGCCGGCACCAGCGGGGTAGGACTCAGTAATATTTTCCGGTAGGTGCGACGCAAAAGGGCGTGGTCGAGCATGGCAGCCCCCCCAAAGGCAAAGAGCGCCAAGGCTATCAGCAGGGCAATATAGGTTTCGTTGTCATAGACAGCCCAAGCAATGCCGCCCAGAAGGCAAAGCAATACGATAATTTTTAGTAAAATACTATGAAAATGCCACCGCATGGTGATGATACCGGCATGAAACCGTTTTTTGAGTTTACTCTTCTTACAGATTCAAAATATATACCATAAATGCGTATTTTTCAAACAATGTGTATGAATTTTGTTGAAAGTGAAAAGATTGAACAGGCTACCGGGAACAAAAGCCATCTTTATCTTTACCGGATATGACAATGAAGCGAAAAATAATCACAGGGATTTGGGGACTGCTGTGTTTGATGGTGTTGTGTCCTGCCTTTTCCCGCCAGATGGCAGAGCCGGCCGCCGCCCGCGACTCGGCTTTTTGGATAGTGCGCCGGGTGGTGTTTGAAGGCAACAAGAAGACCAAAGACGAGATTTTGCGCCGTGAACTGGCTCTCTTGCCCGGCGACACTTTGCCCGTGGCACACTGGCAGGAGCTGCTTACGCGTGAGCGGAATAAACTGTTCAATACAGATTTGTTTGTGACCGTAGAAGCATGGATAGAGCCCGATTCGGCGGCATCTGCTCAGGGCGTGGATATACACTATCGCTTCAAAGAACGCTGGTATATCTTTCCGGTCTTTATTTTTGAACTGGCCGACCGCAATTTCAATGAGTGGTTATATGACCGCAAGGCCGATTTCAGCCGCACCAACTACGGCATGCGGTATGTGCAAAAGAACTTGCGGGGGCGCAACGAGCGTTTGGAGCTGCTCTTTCAACAGGGCTTTACGCGTAAGTATGAATTCTACTATGTGTTTCCCTATATAGACCGCCATAAGCGTTATGGCATGGAGCTGCGCACACAGTTTATGCAAAACCGCGACATACCTTATACTTCGCAGGAAAACAAGTTGGTATATTGGCGCTCGACGAGCACCAACCGTGAGCGCTGGAACTCGGAAGTGCGCTTGCGCCGCCGCGAAGGTTTTTATTTGTTTCATTACCTGACCGTGCGCTACAAAAGGGAATGGGTAGCCGATTCGGTGCTGCTGCTCAATCCCGACTACTTTACCGACTCGACCAAAAACCTGCAGCAATACTGGGAGCTGCAATATGATTTGGTGAAAGACCGCCGTGACATTGCCGTGTATCCTTTGCAGGGCGAGCGTTGGGGCGTTCGCCTCACCAAACACGGCATCGGCAATTTCAGCGATGTGGATGCCTTCAGCGTAAAGGGCATTTATGAGCGCTACTGGCAGTTGAAAGACAACTGGTTTGCGGACCTGTCGGGAAGCGTGCGTTTCTTTTGGACCAAAGACCAGCCTTATTCTCTGGCGCGCGGCTTGGGCTATGGCGAAGAGCTGCCACGGGGCTTCCAGCGCTACGTGATGGACGGACAACATTTCTTTTTGCTGAAAAGCACACTGAAGTACCGTTTCTTCGATTGGAAGACCTATTTGCGTTTCATGCCGCTCGAAGAGTTTCGCACTTTCCCGCTGGCACTTTACGGGCGCCTGTTTTTTGACCAGAGTTATGTGTCGGACAAACTCTTGTTCTACATAGACAACCGCCTGGCCAACCGCTGGCTTTATGCCTATGGGGCAGGCTTCGACTTCGTTACCTTCTACAATGTGGTGCTGCAAGCCGAAATAGCACGTAACAACCTGGGCGAAACCGGCTTCTTCTTTAATATCCGTGGCACCTTCTGAAACTTGCTACGGTCAAGTGAACTCACCGCAGAGAGCATTCATGCATGGGGATGGTTAAGAGAATTTTGGGGGTGGTTAAGAGGATTTACCACAGAGGGCACAGAGTACACAGCCATTTCAATTCCACATTGGTGCGATTAAAAGTAACCGGCGCTGCTGGCTCGCAGGGTTGCGACGCGTCATTTCAATTCCACATTGGTGCGATTAAAAGAAGATTGCTTATATTCATACATGCGAATTAAGCAATTTCAATTCCACATTGGTGCGATTAAAAGAACTTCATGAATGTCTCTACCATCTATCCACTTGCGATTTCAATTCCACATTGGTGCGATTAAAAGACAACGAAATAGATGTGTTTAAGTCCTACGCTGCAATTTCAATTCCACATTGGTGCGATTAAAAGACATTTAAAAAGATTTTTAAATATTTTACAATTTATATTTCAATTCCACATTGGTGCGATTAAAAGTGCTTTGTCTGTTTGATCACCCCATATTCCATCAATATTTCAATTCCACATTGGTGCGATTAAAAGCTTTTTCTTGTTCTTGCCTTGCTTTTAGTATCAAGCATTTCAATTCCACATTGGTGCGATTAAAAGTATAAAACCAAATCGACCATAAGCATGACAAGCAAGATTTCAATTCCACATTGGTGCGATTAAAAGGCTCTATTTTTGAAAAATCGACCGGGGGCAACTCTAATTTCAATTCCACATTGGTGCGATTAAAAGCTAATAGAAGTAAGCATTGTGGATATACCCGCCAATATTTCAATTCCACATTGGTGCGATTAAAAGCAGCAACTACTGTTTTTTTCTTCTTGCAATCACAATTTCAATTCCACATTGGTGCGATTAAAAG
>NZ_AUGC01000009.1 GCF_000426825.1 Thermonema rossianum DSM 10300
TGCCGGGCTTCCGTTCGTCGGGCGGGTCGAAAAATGCGCAGGCATTCATCGTGTAAAAACAGCCGTTCGTCCAAAATGTCAGCGCACGGCTGTCATGCTTCTTTGGCTGCCGCCCATGCGGAAAGCCACTTGCAAAGTGAAGGCATTTTAACAAAAAAAATTATTCCACACAAGTATTGGCAGGTGTTTTTTTCATTAAAAATGAAAAAAGCGACACTCATGGTGAGTGTCGCTTGGGGTGTGGGTTCTGCAGGATTCGAACCTGCGACCCCCTGCTTGTAAGGCAGGTGCTCTGAACCAACTGAGCTAAGAACCCTTTTGCTCAAATGCTGATGCAAAGGTACGGCAAGGTTTTATTTCGTGCAAATTATTTTTCAAGTTTTTTCTTCACAAAAAAGCAACCGGCTCAAAAGCAAGCGCTTGTAAAAAGCTTTTTGAGCCGGTGAAACAGCACATGGGCCGCCGCTTTATTGCAGCTGTGTCAAAATAGAGCGGAACGATACTGCTTCGCCAATGATGCGGGGCAGCTCGGCAATTGCCACGCGTTCTTGCTCGGTGGTGTCGCGGTGGCGCAGTGTCACGGTATTGTCTTCCATGGTTTGGTAGTCCACGGTAATGCAGAAGGGCGTGCCTATCATGTCTTGGCGGGTGTAGTTTTTGCCTATGGCGCCACGCTCTTCATAAATGGTGTTGAAGTCGTAGCGCAACAGGTTGAACACTTCGCGTGCTTTTTCGGGCAGCCCGTCTTTGCGCACCAAGGGGAATACGGCTGCCTTCACCGGTGCTATGGCCGGGTGAAACTTCAAGTATATACGTTTTTTCTCATTGCCTTTGGCATCCACGCCTATGTCTTCGGTGTAGGCATTCGACAAAACAGCCAAGAAAAGACGGTCGGCACCAATCGAAGTCTCAATCACATAAGGAATGTAGCTTTGCTTGATTTCGTCATCGAAATAGCGCAGTTTTTTCTTTGAGTACTGCTCGTGGTTGCGCAGGTCGAAATCGGTGCGCGAATGGATGCCTTCCAATTCTTTGAAGCCAAAGGGGAATTCATATTCTATATCGAGGGCGGCATTGGCATAGTGTGCCAGCTTTTCGTGCTCATGAAAACGCAACTTGTTTTCGGGCAAGCCTATGGCACGCAAAAAGTCATAGCGTTTTTGTTTCCAGTATTCGTACCACTGCATCTCTTCGCCGGGGCGCACGAAAAACTGCATTTCCATCTGCTCGAACTCGCGCATGCGGAAGATAAACTGCCGTGCCACAATTTCGTTGCGGAAGGCTTTGCCTATTTGTGCAATACCAAAAGGTATTTTCATGCTGGTGCCGCGCCCTGTTTTTTGCACATTCAAGAAATTGACAAAAATACCTTGTGCCGTTTCGGGGCGTAAGTAAATGGTCATGCTGTCTTCGGCTACGGCTCCTGCCTTGGTCGCAAACATCAGGTTGAACTGGCGCACTTCGGTCCAGTTGGCAGTGCCCGACACCGGGCAAACAATATTTTCTTCGATGATCAGATTGCGCAGCCCTTCGAAGTCTTCCCGGTTGAGCAGCTCGTTCATCTTGTCGAGCAGGGCTTGCGCCTTGGCTTCCTCGCCGGCTTGGCGGTATTCTTCGGCTTTGCCCTCGATGAGGTGGTCCACGCGGTAGCGCTTTTTAGAGTCTTTGTTGTCGATAAGCGGATCGTTGAAGCTGTCCACGTGTCCGGAAGCTTTCCATGTGGTAGGGTGCATGAAAATGGCAGCGTCCAGCCCCACGACGTTTTCATGCAGTTGGGTCATGGCTTTCCACCACAGTTGCTTGAGGTTGTTTTTCAACTCCACGCCATTCTGCCCATAGTCATAAACAGCCTGCAGCCCGTCGTAAATTTCACTGGAAGGGAAGACAAAACCGTATTCTTTGGCATGCGATACGATTTTTTGCAAGTTGGCTTCCTCCAAGGTCAGTGCTTGTTGCTTCTTCGACATATCGATTGTGTTTTTGTGTTCCTTTGTATTTTGCTAAGAAACAAAAATAAGCAAGTTTTAAGAAAGGCACGCCGGCCGTGCGTAAAAAGAAAACATCCGTACCGCTTTTTGACGTATTACATTTTACCGGCTGACCGAATGTAAACACAGCAACACACATTTACACATGAAACCACACGCTCTTTTCTTTCACATGCGGCGTTTTGCTTCCTTGCTGGGTGCATGGACGCTCCTGCTATGCAATGGCGGACAGACTCAAGCCCAAAGCCCTTGTTTTTATGCGCAGGGCTACCCGGCAAGTGCCACGCGCATACGGGCTTGTGTGCCTTTTACCATTGAACTGGTCGATTGCACCGGGGGTGGGCAAAATATTGCCTATCGCTTTCAGGAAGGGGGCGAGCGCACCGCTTCCAATACTTTTACCTATACTTCGCCGGGCTTGTACAGCGTGACACAGTACGGCAATTTTCCGGACGGCAACGGGGGCTTTACCGGTGACAGTCTGACCAAAAGTGCCTATGTGGAAGTGTTGGCTACGCCCACGCCCCAAGTACGTATGGAGCGCTGCAACGGCAGACGCCTGCGGATTACTGCCCCTGCTGCCCCTTATGAGCAATATGTAGTGAACTGGGGCGACGGCAGCCCCCCGCAAATACTGACGCCCGGCAACACACTGAGTCATGTCTATGCCACAGCTGGCAGCTACACGCCTGTTGTGCGCGGCGAGTACCTACTCAACCGCATCGACGGGCAAAATTGCGGCAAAGACACCACCATTACTTTGGCTATTTACGAAGATATAAACACTTCGAACTTCAACTTTCAAATGGAAGTGCAAAGCCCTTTGTCTGTTTGCGAAGGGCGTGTGCTGCTTTCTTGGGAAAACCTGCGTGCCGACTGGCAATATAGCTTGGAAGTATCGCGCAACAACGGCGCCTATGAGCCCGTCTTGCAGCTCGAAGACAGCACCGCCTCTTCGGTAGAGTATGTTTGGCAGGGCAATACGCTCACGCAAAGCCTGCGCTTCCGGTTGAATGTGCGCAATGCATGCGGCGAGTCGGTGTCTTTTGTGTCGGCTACCTACACGCCCCCCCTCTCGCAACTGCCCGTAAAAGTGCGGGACTTGCAACTGTCATTTACAAATGATAACCGCCTGCAGGCAAGCTGGAACGACAGCGAGAAGGCTTATCCCGAACTGCAAGAGCTGGAATTATGGCAAAACGGGCAATCGATAAAAGTGCTTCCCAACAGCGGTAATTTCACCGGTGAAGAGCCACAGGACATGCCCGCATGTTGGCAACTGAAAAAAGAAGGCAGCTGTGGACCTATAGCCCACAGCGATGTGGTGTGCCCCTTGTGGTTGACCATAGAGCAACAGGGGCGCAACCAATACAATCTGTCGTGGCAGCCTTACCGCCGCAACGACACGATCATCAGCAGTACCTACGAAATTGTGCTTAGCGATGAAGGGGGGGCTGAAATTGAACGTATTGCCGCAGGCAATAGCCTGCAAAGCAGCCTCGCGCCCACCGACACACTGCGGCAGTTGCTGTTTGTGCATATAGAAAGCGTTTTGCCGGGCGGCTTTGTGAGCCGCTCGAACCGGCAGCGTCTCGAACGCCCCCTGCAGCTGCATTTCCCTACGGCCTTCACGCCCAATGGCGATGGTTTGAACGACATTTTTCGCCCCAAAGGGACCTTTGTGCGCAGTTACCGCCTGCAAATCTACGACAGCAAAGGCAGTCTGCTTTTTGAAAGCAGCAATATGGAAGAAGGTTGGGACGGTGCCCAAGCGCCGCCGGGCAGCTACCTGTATCGCGCCGTAGCCGAGGATTACCTGGGCAGGCAATACAGCTTCGAAGGGGTGATAACCCTCATACGGTAAATGCTTTTTAAAGGCACATGCCGCTCAATCAGGCACGGCTTATCTGCTCACAGAACTCATCATTTCGAACGGAGCACAGCCTGTCATTTCGAACCGAACGCAGTGAGGTGAGAAATCTCAAAGCCCAACAAGCAAAAAGAAGTAAAAGAGATTTCTCGCTTGCGCTCGAAATGACAAAAGGGCGAATGTTAAAAAGGATACTTTTTGAAAGAGGAAAAAGCTATTTGTCATTTCGAACGAGCGAAGCGGAGTGAGGAATCTCTTCAAACCAAACACAACAAGAAAAAAGCGGTTTCCCGCTTGCGCTCGAAATGACAAAGAACAAACGCCCTAAGAATAGCAACAGGCGCTTTTTGTGCAGAAAGCGCCTGTTGAAGGTCTCACAAAGAAACAAAGCAAGTGTTTAGCAGGCTGTTTCAGGGCTTCGCCGGCACGCCCTCTTCATAGCGGCGCAATTTCACTCCGAAGCTCAGCACCTCGGGCAAGGGGTCTTCGCGCATATATTGCTGTATGAGGTAGATATACTTGCCCGGCGCCGGAAACTCGTATGCCGGCAAGGCAATGAGCTCATGCTCGAAGATGTCGCCCAGATTGGTACCATAAGGCTCGCCCGTCTTGGGGTCCATCAGCTCTATGTGCTGCAGATGCTTGGCAAGCACCTTGCCGGTGCTGTCAATCAATGTGTATTGCACATACATGTTGTAATAAGGGTAGTCGAGCGTGTTGCGTATGTGATAATATACATCGTATTTGCCGGCTTGAGCAATGGGCAGTTCAAAGCGCAAGACGGAGTCGGCATACCACTTGCCGCCCGGCAGCGAGTAAATTTTTTCATATACCAAACGGTCATCGCTGCAAGCCGTCAGCAGTAGTAGCCCCAAAAAGAAAGCAACAAGGTTTTTGTAGCTGTTCATGGTGAATTGTGTCTTATGATTTGTTGTTGCGGCGGTTGTTGTTGCGCCGGTTCCGGCTACGCCGTTTTTTATTTGAAGACGAAGTATTTTCGCCTTCCCCGCTCTTCGACTTATGGGCAGCGCCCTGCTGCTCTTTGTCACTTCTGCTTTTGTTTTTCTTGCGGCGTTTCTTTTTGCGCTTGGCATTTTCACGCCCCTTGATGCGCTCTTCTATACGTTCCAGGTCTATACTGATGTCGTTTTCTATGGCTTCGTCATCATCGAGCAAGGTGGTTTCCTGCAACGCATCGGGCATTTGCCCCGCTTCGTTCATTTCCATGATTTCGCGCACACGCTCCACACTAAGCGGATACCAGGTGCTCTCGTTCTCATAGGCAAACCACAATATCTTTTTGAAGATATCGGTTTTGCGCAGGTAAGCATTGCCTTTGGCTGTTTTGAGCACCTCCACCTCGGGGATGTCTTTAAGCGCTTCCACGTAGGTATCCAGCTCGTAGTTCAAGCAGCACTTCAGGCGCCCGCATTGCCCGGACAACTTTGCCGGGTTGAGCGACAAGTTTTGATAACGCGCTGCCGACGTGGCTACGCTCTTAAAGTCGGAAAGCCAGGTAGAGCAGCAGAGCTCGCGCCCGCAAACGCCAATGCCGCCCAGGCGTGCCGCCTCTTGGCGCAGGCTTATTTGCCGCATCTCGACACGTATTTTGAACTCCGACGCCAGTATCTTGATAAGCTCGCGGAAATCCACACGCCCGTCGGCCGTATAGTAAAAAGTAGCTTTGGTTTGGTCTGCCTGATACTCTACGTCGTTGAGTTTCATTTGCATGCCCAATTCGCGTATAATCTCGCGTGTGCGAAACAGCGTGGGCATCTCCCTGTTTTTGGCTTCTTGGAATTTCTGCATGTCTGCTTCGGTAGGCAGACGCAAGATGCGGGGCAGCTCGGCATCTTCTGCCAGTTGTTTTTTGCGCATCTGCAGGCGCACCAGCTCGCCCCGCAACGACACATGCCCAATATGATAACCGGTGGGCATTTCTACCACCACGGGGTCGCCGGTTTCCAACGCAAAGCCTTCGGTATTGCGGAAGAAGTCCTTGCGTCCGTTTTTGAAACGCACTTCTACGACGTCAAACTGTTCGTCGGGTGGTATATCCAGATGGCTCAGCCAATCAAATACATTCATTTTATTGCATCCGCCGGTGGCGCAGCTGCCGTTGCTCCGGCAGCCTGCGGGCTTGGCGGTCCCACAATTCGTACAAGCCATAGTGATTCTACGGTTTAAATGAAAAAGGTGAAGTACTTACCTCAACAAGGCAAATACGGTTTTAGTTTTGCTTTGAAGCCTCTGCTTCTTGCTGCCAGCGCAACAGGTCCAAGCCTATGTCGCGGCGATAATACTTGTTGTCGAAATGGATGCTCCCGGCCGCTTTCATAGCCAATTCACGGGCTTCGGGCAGGCTTTCAGCCAAAGCAGTAACAGCCAACACACGCCCGCCATGGGTCAGTATTTCGCCTTGGCTGCCTTGACGGGTGCCCGCATGGAACACAATGGCTTCTTCTACTTCATCGATGCCGGTAATCACCTTGCCTTTTTCATAAGCCTCGGGATAACCTTGCGATGCAAGCACTACGGTAACGGCCGTGTAAGGGCTAATCTGCAGACTTTGCTGCCCCAAGGTGCCTGCTGCCGTGGCTTCGAGCAACACCAGCAGGTCTGATTCGATACGCGCAAAAACGGCTTGTGTTTCAGGGTCGCCCATGCGCACGTTATACTCAATCACATAGGGGTCGCCTCCCACATTCATCAAACCCAAGAAGATAAAACCAGAGTAAGGGGCTTGCTCTTGCTGCAGCCCTTGCAAAGTGGGGCGAATGATGCGCTCTTCCACCTTGCGAATAAAATCCTTGTTCACGAAAGGCACCGGCGACACTGCCCCCATGCCGCCCGTGTTCAAGCCCGTATCGCCCTCACCTATGCGTTTATAGTCTTTGGCTTCGGGCAATACCATATAATCTTTGCCGTCGGTAAGCACAAATACCGACACCTCAATGCCTTGTAAAAACTCTTCGACCACCACTTTGCGGCTTGCTTCGCCAAATTTGCCGGAAAGCATGGCTTTCATTTCTTCCATTGCCTGCTCGCGCTGCTCGCAAATCAACACGCCCTTGCCGGCAGCCAAGCCGTCGGCTTTCAAGACCACGGGCAACGGATGCTGCCGCAGATACTCGAGCGCTTCGTCCAGCTGTCCTGCTTCAAAGGTGCGATAACGGGCAGTAGGAATGCCATAGCGCTGCATGAATTGCTTGGCGTAGTCTTTACTGCCTTCCAAGCGTGCCCCCGCTTTCGAAGGACCTACTACCTTCAGCCCTTTCAATGCAGGGCGTGCACTCAGCGCATCGCGGATGCCGGCCACCAAGGGGGCTTCGGGACCTACCACAAGCAAGTCGATGGATTGCGCTCCGCAAAAGGCGGCCACCGCTTCAAAATCCATGGGGTCCAAAGCCACATTTTGGGCGTGGCGGGCAGTGCCTGCGTTGCCCGGTGCAATGAACAAAGCCTCGCAAAGGGGGCTTTGTGCGATTTTATATACGAAGGCGTGCTCTCTGCCGCCGCTGCCTAAAACAAGAACTCGTGCCATAACAACAATCGATTGGTAAAAGTTATTTTATTGAGATTCGGATTCACCGGAATGACCGGAAGCTTGTCCTTTTTTCAGGACGCCTTCGGTCGAAAGACTTTCTTCGAGCAGCATAAAGAAAGTATTCATGATGCGCTCGCGCTCAATGTTCAAGTACTTCTGCAGCAAGGAACTTTTGTGATAAACCAGCTGCATGATGCCGTTTGCCATTGCCCACAAGCACTTCGATACCACCTGCGGATCCACGCCTTTTTTAATGCTGCCATCTTGTATGCCCCACTCGATGCACTCAGCCAGTATGTCGTCCATGCGCAACATTTCGCGCTCCAGGTCTTCGTCCAATTCGAAGTTATCGCCTGAAGTAAAATAAGCAATCACCTTGTAATAATCGGGGTAGCGGGTGGCGAAATCGAAGTAGGCATATCCGATGGCACGCACCTTATCTACTCCTTTCTCATGCCCTTCGATGGCTTCGCGCAGATGCTTCTGCAATATTTCATTACCCTTTTGAGCGATGGTAAAGAAGAGCTCGTCTTTGGTTTTGAAATAGCTGTAAAGGGTGGCTTTGCTCAAGCGTGCCCGCTTGGCCACGTCGTCCATGGTGGCTTGCCGGAAGCCTTTGGTAAAGAAAACCAATTCTGCCGCCTTCAGAATCGCTTCACGGCGATTCTGCTTTGCCTGTTCACGTCTCGATAGATTCTTTGACATTTTCTTTAACTTTGAAGGACAAATCTACAAAATTTATAAAGGAAGGGCACGGCCTTGTGCCTGTCCATTCAATCAAGCAAGTGTAAATCTGCATCAAAATACCGGTCATTATGCAACAGTGGGCAAAGTTATTGAGCGAAAAAAAGTTAAGCACGGAAGAGTTGAAACAGTTGTGGGATTTCCTGAGTCACTACATTACACCACGCCGCAAAGCACTGTTTGAAGAAAAGATAGCCCACAGAACTTATCACATCACCGTAGCCGTAGAAGACATTTACCAAGAGCGCAATGCCAGCGCGGTGGTGCGCTCCGCCGAATGTTTTGGTGTGCAGTCGGTGCATATTATCGAAAATCATAACGAGTACAAGATAGCCAAAGGCATAGCCAAAGGGGCTGACAAGTGGGTGGACCTGCACCTCTACGACCGCAAGGGGCAAAACAATACCGAAGCATGCCTGCAAGCGCTCAAAGCCCGGGGCTACCGCCTGGTAGCTACCACGCCCCACCAAGACGACTGCTATATAGACGAACTGGACCTCAGCCAACCGACGGCTTTTATCATGGGGGGTGAAAAAGACGGCCTCACACCCACCGCCATGTCCATGGCAGATGCTTTCGTGAAAATTCCTATCTACGGCTTTACCGAGAGTTTCAACATATCGGTGGCCACGGCTATTATCTTGTATGAAAGCACACGCCGCCTGCATCAGAGCACAGACATTGCCTGGCAGCTCGATGAAACCACACGCCTGCAAAAGCTGGTCGAGTGGGCACTCAAAAGCGTGTCGGATGGCAGCCGCTTACTGATGCGCTTTTTTGAAGAACAGACAAACGGCATAGGCTAAAGCATGGATATATCGAAAAAAAAGCCGGCTTATCCCATTCAGGGCTTTTTGCGCAAATATTTGTGGCATTACGACCGGATTAGCCGTTTGCCACTGCACTACGACGACCTCTTGCGTTATAGCGAAAGCTTTCCGGTCATCGACCAGTTTGGCAATGACACACTCTGGGAAAGTGTCATTTATCCTTCGTATATGTACGAAGAGCTCAACCATAAATTGACCACCATCTATGCCATTTTGCGCACCGACGGCGACATGGCTTTCAGCGAGCACCTGTCGGTGGACCGCATCGATTACTGCACCTTTGGCAATTCCAACCCCTTCCGCATTCGTATCATCAACCGCTACAACGACAACTACGATTATTTTTATGTAAAACGTGCCGACGCCTCGCGCATTTACGGCTTGGAACTGGAGCACTTGCTCTCGCCCAACCGTATCAATTTCTTGGTGTTTCGCGACACGCTCATAGAAGAACACATTGCCGGCATCCCGGGCGATGCCTTCATCAAACGCTACCTTGAGCGCCCCGAAACCAACCTGGTGCGGGTAGCCAAGGAATTTGTCAAGTTCAACGAGCGGTGTTTTGTGCGCCTCCTGGGCGATATGCGCGCCTACAACTATGTGGTGGACATCACACCCGACTTCGACAACGAGCAGTACCGTATCCGTGCCATCGACTTCGACCAACAGTCTTATGAAGGGCGCTACCGCCTGTATCTGCCGCAGTTCTTCAAAGAAAACAACCGCTTGGTGCAGCTCAGCCTGCAACTACTCAACGAACGCACCATCAAACAATATCAACAGGAAGAGCGCACTTTGATTGTGCGGCGCCTTAAAGCAGCCCGCTACCGCCTCAAAGACCTTATCGACTGCATGCGTGCCGATACGCTGGCGCCCCCCGAAAAGGTAGAGCAGCTCAAGCAAGAGTTGGCTGCCTACCATCATGACCGCCGTTTTTTGGCATGCCGTAATATGGGCGACATCGTGCGCCAACAACTGCGCAATGCGCTTACACGCCTGCATTAGGCAAACCTTATTTCCGGCAATGGGCTTTACTGAAGTGCTCTTTCTTGGGGCTTCGACACGGCCGCAGGCGGTCTTGCGGGTGTTTCGCGGGTGGTGTAAATCAGCAAAAAAGGCAGCACAAAAAACAACAACAACACAGCGACAAAGCCCAGCATGCGATGCTGTACGTGCAAGCGTCCCAAGCGGCTTACCATACGCACAATGCCTTCGCGTATGGGTTTCCATGGTGCCAGCAAGCACATGCCGCAAAGATTAAACAGCACATGCGTAAGGGCAATGGTAAGGGCTGCTTCGCCATGCCCCAATGATGCCAGCAAGGCGGTGAGCGTTGTGCCTATGTTGGCGCCCACAATAAGCCAAAAAGCGCGCCCCAGCGGAATGCGGTTCGAAGCCACAGCCGTTACTATCAGCGAGGTAGTTAATGAGCTCGACTGCACCAAGATGGTCAAAAACAAACCGGAAAGCAATGCACGCCAGGGTGTGCCGGTCAGCAGGTGTCCTACACGGTAAATCACCTGACGCTCCAAAAAACCTTTGAACATCAAGGAAAGCAGGCGGATAAAAGCAATCATCAACAAGAAAGCCAAGCCCAGCGCCACAAGCAAGGAGCCGCCAACCCACCGCATCAACTGCTCGGCCAGGGGATGCACCACCCAGTGGTTCAGCCCTTGAAAAGCCCACCCACCGGTGATACCCGCCATTTGTTGTGCCAGCCAATGTGCAGCCCCCGACAACACATGCCCGAAAAACTCCAAAGGAAACAACACAAGGGCAGTCAAGATGTTGAAAAGCATATGCAAGGCGCTACCACTCACTGCCCTGCGGAATTCTTTTTTCCGCATCACGTGCCCCAGCGTAACCAAAAAGCAGGTGAGCGTGGTGCCTATGTTGGCACCTATGATGACGGGCACCGCCTGTGCATAAGTGAGTGCGCCGGCTGCAGTCAGCGCCACCGTAATAGAGGTAATCGTAGAGCTGCTTTGCACCACTGCCGTGGCTAAAATACCCACAAACAGAGCTACAAAGGGGTTGTTTATCATTTGAAAAATGGCATGCACCGAAGCCTCGCCCTTTTGCTGCACCGCCACCACCATCAGTTCTATACCCACCAAAAACAAACAAACTACAGCTGCAAAGGCGAGCGTGCGCCCTATGAGCTTTAGCCAAGGCCAATCTTTCATCGTAATTATCTATCGCATTCTAAGAGGGCAAAATTAGCTAATTCATTGATAACAAAGGCTGTATGTCCAAAATTTAATATACAGCTAATATTCCCTTAACATACAGGACCGGTATCAAAGCATGGCCGACAATTCCTTCACCATCGCCACAAAGTAGCGCACACGCGCCGGGTCAGTATCCGGATACAAACCATGCCCCAAATTGGCAATATAACGCTGCTTGCCGGCAGCACTCAACACCTGTTCCACATATTGCTTGATGGCTGCTTCCGGAGCATACAAAGCGCAGGGGTCTAAGTTGCCCTGCAGCGTTTTTTGCTGCCCCACTTGTGCACGCACTTGTGCCAGGTCCATGGTCCAATCCAAGCCTATCACTTGGCAATCGGTCTGCAGCAAGTCGGGCACTATATAGTGTGCCCCTTTGGCAAAAACGGTCACGGGCACTTCTTGTATAGCCTCACAAATGCGGCGGATATAAGGCAGTGCAAAGGCTCTGTATTGCTGCGGCGACAAAATGCCTGCCCACGAGTCGAAGAGTTGCACTAAGTCTGCACCTGCTTTTATTTGTGCTTTCAGGTAAGCCGTCGTTACACGTGTGATGGCATCCAGCAAGCGGTGGGCAAGCCCGGGCGCTTCGTAAAGCATGCGCTTGGCTACGGCGAAAGTCTTCGAACCTTGCCCTTCCACCATGTAGCAGAAGATAGTAAAGGGCGCACCGGCAAAGCCTATCAAGGGCACCCGCCCATTCAACTCTTTTTTGGTCAGGCGTATGGCCTCGAGCACGTAGCTTAGGGCGTCCTCTACTTCGGGCTCCTGCAAGCGCTCCAAGTCAGCCTCCGAGCGTATGGTGTTGGGAAAGAAAGGACCGCGCTTTTCTACCATCTCATAAGGGCAGCCCATTGCCTCGGGCACTACCAATATATCAGAAAAGATAATGGCAGCATCTACCCCCAGCAAATCCACCGGCTGAATGGTTACTTCGGCAGCCAGCTCGGGCGTCTTTACCAACTCAATGAAGCCACTCAGGCGCTCACGCACCGCCCGGTATTCGGGCAGTACCCGCCCCGCCTGACGCATCAGCCACACAGGCACACGCTCCACCGCCTCGCCACGAGCGGCTCGCAACAACAAATCGTTCTTTAAAGCCATAGACAATCCATCGGTTTTGGACACAATTTTACGCAATCTTTCTCTATATTTGCAGCCGACCTGTGTTTTTTACAAAACCTGCCATTTTGACACAATTTGACAGTTCGGCAAAAAAGTTGCAGTCTTAGGCAAAAGAAAATCACCCGCTTCCTTAACCAAGGGATAGCCAGACTACCAAAAAAACAACACAAAAAGGAGGAATCCAACTATGGCAAAAAATAAAAAGAACACCCATCATCCAAACGAAGAACCCATCAAACAATCATCGCAACAGCAACCCGAGCAACAAACACACGATGAAGTAGTGGAAATACGGGAAGTGGAGGAAAAAGTGCCTTCACCCGAAGAAGTGGTGCAGGAAGCCGAAGCACACGCACAGGCACAAGCCGACAAAATAGCAGCTTTGGAAGCCGAAGTGGCAGAGTTGAAGGATAAGTATGTGCGCTTGTATGCCGACTTCGACAACTTCCGCAAGCGCACCAACAAAGAAAAGACCGAGTTTCTACAGCAAGCCAATGCCCAGCTGCTCAAAGATCTGCTGCCCATAGTCGATGACTTCGAGCGGGCACTGCAGGTCATGCAGCAAACCGAAAGCAACGACAAAACCAAAGAAGGCATTGAGCTGATTTACAAAAAGCTGATGCGCACACTTGAAAAATATGGTGTAAAGCCATTGGAAACACCGGCCGGCACCGACTTCAATGCCGACCTGCACGAAGCCATTACGCAAGCCCCGGCCCCCAACGAAGAGCTGAAGGGCAAAATCATTGACACCATAGAAAAAGGATACTATCTGCACGATAAAGTATTGCGTTTTGCAAAAGTGGTTGTAGGTAGCTAAACTCCAGGCGAAAAGTAAACAAAACCATGGCGAAAAGAGATTATTACGAGGTGTTGGGGGTGAGCCGGACGGCCACGCAGGAAGAAATCAAAAAGGCTTATCGCAAGCTGGCCATCAAATACCACCCGGACAAAAATCCGGGCAACCCCGAAGCAGAAGAGAAATTCAAAGAAGCAGCCGAAGCCTATGAAGTGCTGGGCAACCCCGAAAAGCGTCGCCGCTACGACCAATTTGGTCATGCGGGCGTCAATGGCGGTGCCGGCGGCTTCAGCAGTATGGAAGATATCTTTGAACGCTTCAGCAGTATTTTCAACGAAGGCGGCAGCCCCTTCGAAGCCTTCTTTGGCGGAGGTGGCGGACGTGGGCGCCGCCGGAAAGGAAGCAACCTGCGGGTGCGGCTGAAGCTGACCTTGCAAGAAATAGCCAAAGGGGTTGAAAAGAAAATAAAAATCAGACGGGAAGTCAGCTGCGATGCCTGCCATGGCACCGGCGCCAAAGGGGGCACTGCTTTGCGCAGCTGCTCTACCTGTGGGGGCACCGGCCAAGTGCAGCGCGTCACCAATACCATCTTGGGGCAAATGATTACTTCATCTACCTGCCCTACCTGCCAAGGTGCCGGCAAAATTGTAGATGAGCGTTGCGAGGTATGCCATGGACAAGGCGTTACTCAAAAAGAAGAAACCATCAGCGTACGCATTCCGGCAGGGGCTGTGGGCGGCATGCAGCTGTCGATGCGCGGCAAAGGCAACTACCCACCGGGCGGGGGCACACCCGGCGACCTCATCATCCTCATTGACGAGGTGGAAGATGATGTGCTCAAGCGCGATGGCAACAATGTAGTGTATGACCTTTATATTAGCTTCATAGATGCCGCCTTGGGCACCACCGTAGAAGTGCCTACCATCGACGGCGCCGTGAAAATCAAAATAGAGCCGGGCACCCAGAGTGGTAAAATCCTCCGTCTGCGTGGCAAAGGTATCCGCGACATCGACGGCTACCAAGGTGACCAGCTTATCCATGTGAACGTGTGGACCCCTAAATACCTTACCGACGAAGAGCGCAAAATACTCGAAAAGCTACGCCATTCGCCCAACTTCCAACCCAATCCCGATAAGCGGGAAAAAGGATTCTTCGATAAGATTCGCGAGTTTTTCAAGTAATGGCTACCGGATACAAAAACAGAAAGGCATCCTCTGCTGCCGGAAGGATGCCTTTTCTTTTTTCCTTTCAATACGTGAAGCCGTCTTTGGCGAGCCTCATCTGCTCCGGAACCTACTTACCCTCCTGCCCTTCAATGCGGTACACCGTGAAACGGCTGCGGTTTTGCATCTCATCTTCTTCTGTGTCGTATTCCTGCACCAGCAGGTGCTTGCTGTCGAGCAGGCATACAGGCCTACCCAGCTCTTTGGATACTTTTAAAGTAGCAAGCACGCCCCTTTCCGGGTGAATAAACGCTACCCGGTGGTCGAGCCTTACATTAGGGGCGTTTACAGGAAACTCCGGATACTTATTATGAAAATCTTTTAACATTCGCTCATCTGCCGCTACTTTGTATATGCAAGCCAGTGTGTCATTTCCAAGGTACTGCAAATACTCTACCCTTGCGCTCAAATATTGATCTAAGGCAGGCGACACAACGCTTTCTTTTTGATTTATGGGATAAGCATATACTTTAAAGCCGGGTAATTCGAGCGGCAGCGCGCGCACCTTCTTTTTTTGCTTTAAGTCATAAACAAACAACAAGGGTTCATTGAAAGGCTGCACATAAGCATGACGGCAGCTTTCATCGACTGTCATGCGCAAATGAGTAGCATAATAGGAAGTCTCCTTTCCGGAAGAAAAGCGGCTTTCGGCTTCGGGGTTTTTACCCAAAAACTCAAAAGCTGCCTTGTTGCTTTGCAAGCTGTCAAGTATGATGATTGCCGGGCGTGGATTCAAATAAGACTCCGAATCTGCAATATCGCCTGCTTCCATATGCAAGCCAATCATCTTTTCTTTGCAAAACACAGGGTCCATGATCTGCATAACCATCTGGCTGCTGCGTCGTGGCAAAGCTACATAGCGCAAAAACTTACCGTCCAAGCTGTAATATACAAGACTATTGAAAGTACTTACCACGACTGTGGTGTCATTATACACGGCTATGTTGCGCCATATGTTGTAATACTCATCGAAATTGCTGCCCCGCCTCCGGAAACTATGCGTGGTCTTTTGGTTTAAATCGTAAATTACCACGTCGAAAACAAGCATGTTGCTCAATAACAACTTGCCTTTTTGGAAGCCCTGAAACGTCAAGTTGCTTCCTTGTATCTCAAAACTGTCTGTTTTCACAAGGCGCAGCTCATCCTGCTGTTCGCTTGCCTGCTTGGCTTCCTGCTCCCGGCAAGCCCAAAAAGAAACAACGGGCAGCAAGCAAAAAATAAGTCGTAGCAATTTTTTCATGTTTGTTTAGCGTTTAAAATTTTTAAATACAACATACCAAATATAAAAAGGCAGCAGGAAAGTACATAAGGCTCTCCGTCTGCGTGGCAAAGGTATCCGCGACATCGACGGCTACCAAGGTGACCAGCTTATCCATGTGAACGTGTGGACCCCTAAACACCTTACCGACGAAGAGCGCAAAATGCTCGAAAAGCTACGCCATTCGCCCAACTTCCAACCCAATCCCGATAAGCGGGAAAAAGGATTCTTCGATAAGATTCGCAAGTTTTTTAAGTAAACAAACATCTTGTACCATTACACAAAAAGCGCCCGTCTTTGGACAGGCGCTTTTGTTGTTTGTTTTTCTTCACCCCTCCTGATTTCACCGAAGGCATTTTATTTTTAAATCATCCAATTCTCCCCGGGCCGGTTTGGAAAACATGCATAAAATATTTTCGTTGATTACTTAAACGCAAAAGCTTTTACAATTATGAAACAGCTATTTCTTTTTTTATGCACCTTATGGGCGCTGACAGCACACACGCAGCCCTCTGTTTTCGACAAAGCCAAGCTGGACAGCCTGTTGCAGCACATAGCGGCACACAACAAAGGCATGTTCAGCCTTTCTATATTTCAAGACGGACAGGAAGTATATCGAAACAGTGTAGGTTATGCACAGCTCGAAGCCCAAAGCAAAGCCCATGCAGAAACAGTCTATGGCATAGGGTCCGTATCGAAAACCTTTACGGCCATCTTGACACTGCAACTGATAGAAGCCGGCAAGCTGCGGCTCGACACGCCCCTGTCCATCTTCTTCCCCTCCCTGCCCAATGCCGATGCCATCACCATAGAACATTTGCTTCGTCATAGAAGCGGTATTTTCAACATTACCAACGAAGCCGATTATGAAGTGTGGCGCAAAAAACCCATGTCACAAGAAGCCATGCTTCGCAAAATAGCTGCCCATCCCCCACGGTTCACCCCCGGTGAGGCTTTCGAGTATTCGAACAGCAATTATATTTTGCTTTCCTACATTATAGAAAAAGTCACTCAAAAGAGCCTGCAACAAGTGCTGGATGAACAAATATGCAAGCCTTGCGGCTTGACACACACTTTTCTCGACCGGACATTTTATCCACAAGAGCAACGTGCCGCTTCCTATCACATGCAGCGCGGCGCGTGGGTGCGTGTAGAAGAAACACACCCATCGGTGCCTTTGGGTGCCGGCGGTCTTTACTCTACCCCCACCGACCTCAACCGTTTCCTCCATTGCTTGTTTGAAGGAAAATTGCTTGCCGACTCGATCCTGCAACACATGCTGACACTGCAAGACCTCTATGGCATGGGCATCACCGTTTTCCCCTTTTATGAAAAAAAGGCTTACGGGCACACCGGCGGCATCGACGGCTTCCAGTCAACAGCTGCCTATTTCCCCGCTGAAAAAGTGGCAGTGGCTTTTACTGCCAATGCTTTGGACATGTCTATGAATGACATCCTTATTGGGGTATTGAGCATTTATTTCGGACGCCCCTACCCATTCCCGGTGTTTCGTCCTAAAGTAGAAGTCAAAGAAAATGTGCTCCGCACTTATACGGGTACCTATGCAAGCGCGCAGCTGCCTTTAAAACTCACCGTTTTTCTAAAAGAAGGCACGCTTCATGCACAGGCTACCGGACAAGCCGCCTTTCCGTTGGAAGCCATTGCCGAAAATGTATTTGTTTTCGAAGCTGCCAAAGTAGAAATAGAGTTCACTACTGACGGGAAAAAGCTTATTTTACGCCAGCATGGGGGCGAATACGTCTTCCTGAAAGAAAACAATTCTGCGGAATAACCTTGTGAACAACAAACATTCCGGCCATTTAGTGGTTAAAAACCAGATTAAAACAACCATCGATTCATGAGTACACAACCTAAAGCCATCGTCATTGGTGCCGGTTTTGCGGGCTTGTCAGCCGCTACCTGCTTGGCACACCATGGGTGGAAAGTAACGATTCTGGAAAAAAACAATCAAGCGGGCGGGCGGGCACGACGCCTCTCACGGCAAGGCTTTCATTTCGATATGGGCCCCAGCTGGTATTGGATGCCCGACGTCTTCGAGCGCTATTTCCGACGCTTTGGCAAGCGTGTCGAAGATTATTATACCTTGCAACGCCTCGACCCTTCCTACCGGGTGGTATTTGGCAAAGAAGAGCAGGTGGATATACCCGCCCGCATAGAAGACTTCAAAGCTTTGTGCGAGTCCTACGAACCGGGCAGCAGCCGCCGCCTTGAGCAGTTTCTGCAAGAAGCTGCTTACAAATACGAAGTGGGCGTGGGCAAGCTCGTCTATAAGCCTTCGCTTTCAATACGGGAATTCATAGATCCCAAGCTGCTTGTGGACATGCTGCGCATGCAGGCTTTGCAGTCCTTTCACAAACACGTGCGCAAGTTTTTCAAGCACCCCAAGCTCATCGAGTTGATGGAGTTTCCCATTTTGTTTTTGGGGGCTACTCCTAAAAACACCCCTGCTCTTTACAGCCTCATGAACTACGCCGACGTGGCGCTGGGCACTTGGTACCCCATGGGCGGCATGTACAGTGTGGTGGAAGGCATGCTGCGCCTGGCACAAGAGCAGGGCGTAGAAGTAGTATATGGTGCCGAAGTGGAAAAAATAGACGTGCAGGCAGGCAAAGCACACAGTGTGCACACGGCTGCTCAAAGCTATGCCGCCGACGTGGTGATAGCCGGCGCCGACTACCACCACGTAGAAGCTGCCTTGTTGGAGCCCGCCTACCGCCAATACAGCGAAGCCTATTGGCAGAAGCGTACCATGGCGCCCTCTGCTTTGTTGTACTATTTGGGGGTAAGCAAGAAAATCAAAAATCTGCGCCACCATGTCCTGTTTTTTGATGAAGACTTTGAGCAGCATGCCCATGACATTTACACACAGCCGCAATGGCCACGGGAGCCGCTGTTTTACCTCTCGGCTTCCTCTATTACCGACCCACAGGCTGCCCCTGCCGGCAAGGAAAACCTGGTGTTGTTGATTCCCATTGCTGCGGGGCTGAATGACACACCGGCCATACGTGCCCGCTATTTCGAGCAAATCATGAAGCAGCTGGAGTACTACACCGGTGAAAGCATTCGCCCGTTCATAGAAGTGCATGAGTCTTATGCCGGCAGCGACTTTATACGCGACTACCACGCTTTCAAAGGCAATGCCTATGGGCTGGCCAATACTCTAAAACAAACAGCCATCTTCCGCCCAAGAATAAAAAGCAAGAAAGTCAGCAACTTATACTTTACGGGGCAGTTGACCGTGCCCGGACCGGGGGTACCGCCCGCACTCATTTCCGGTCAAGTGGTGGCAGATTACATCCGGGCGCAGTTCGAAAAAAATTGATTTTACACATTACACCACCGCCTTGCCGGAAGAAAAAATATTTATCCCGTTTCACAAAAGGAATGCAGTCTGTAAAGGCTGTTTCCTTTTGTTTTATATTTTTGATATTTGCTAAAAGACAGCACTACGCCTTTTTTATATACATACAACAAGAAAAAACTTACACCTGCAAAAAAACAGACACATCTCTCCTTTTTGATTTTCCCTTTTTTCTTTTTAATCTTTGTATCCCTTTTACGCATTCAAAATACAGCACAAATACTTAAAAAACAGCACTTTAAACAAAAAACCAAGATTAACAAACCATTACACGCTAAAGGCCGTTTAATAAGGCGAAGAGTCAATTTTATCATGTATAACCTAAAAAATTACATATCAAAGTGTTAGTTACGAAAAGAGACGGGCGCCTCGAATCGGTGAAGTTCGACAAAATCACGGCGCGTATAGAAAAGCTATGTTACGGACTCGATACCAACTATATCGAGCCGGTAGAGATTGCCAAGCGGGTGATTGCCGGTATTTATGACCGCATCCCTACTACAGAACTGGACGAGCTGGCTGCCAAAACGGCTGCTTCCATGGCAACCATCCATCCGGACTACGCCATCCTGGCCGCACGCATAGCCATTTCCAACCTGCATAAGGTCACGAGCCAGTCGTTTTCCAACACCATGAAGCGGCTTTATGAGTATGTGGACCCCAAAACGGGGCAAAATGCATCACTCATTGCCAAAGATGTGTATGAAGTGGTGCGCAAGCATGCAGCCCGCCTCGATGCCGCCATCAACTACGAACGGGATTACTATTTCGACTACTTCGGCTACAAAACTCTTGAGCGCTCCTATTTGCTCAAACTCAATGGCAAGATAGTAGAGCGTCCGCAACATATGTTTATGCGGGTAGCTGTGGGCATTCACAAAGACGACATCGACGCAGCCATAGAAACCTACAACCTGATGTCGGAAAAATGGTTCATTCATGCCACACCTACCCTGTTCAATGCCGGTACGCCCAAGCCGCAATTGTCTTCTTGCTTCTTGGTGCAAATGAAAGAAGACAGCATCGAAGGCATTTACGAAACCCTCAAGCAATGCGCTTTGATTTCGCAATCAGCCGGCGGCATAGGGCTCGCTATTCATAAAGTGCGGGCAACCGGTTCTTATATACGGGGCACCAATGGCACCTCCAATGGCATTGTGCCCATGTTGCGCGTATTCAACGACACCGCCCGTTATGTGGACCAAGGGGGCGGTAAGCGCAAGGGGGCTTTTGCCATTTATTTGGAACCTTGGCATGCCGACATCTTCGAGTTCTTGCAGCTGAAGAAGAACCACGGTAAGGAAGAGATGCGGGCACGCGACCTGTTTTATGCCTTGTGGATCCCCGACCTCTTCATGAAACGCGTAAAAGAAGACGGTGAATGGTCGTTGTTCTGCCCCAATGAAGCGCCGGGCTTGCATGAAACCTATGGGGAAGAGTTTGAGCGCCTGTATGAAAAATACGAACGTGAAGGGCGCGCGCGTAAAGTAGTGCGTGCACAAGACTTGTGGTTCGAAATATTGGAATCGCAAGTAGAAACCGGCACGCCCTATATGCTTTATAAAGACCACGCCAACCGCAAATCCAATCAAAAAAACTTGGGCACCATCCAGTCGAGCAACCTGTGTACCGAAATCATTGAGTACACAGCCCCCGACGAAATCGCCGTCTGCAACCTCGCTTCCATCTCTTTGCCCCGCTTTGTAAAAGACGGTAAGTTCGACCATCAGAAGCTTTACGAAATCACCAAAGTAGTCACCCGCAACCTGAACAAAATTATCGACATCAACTACTACCCTGTGCCGGAAGCACGCAAGTCGAACCTGCGCCACCGCCCCATCGGCATTGGCGTGCAGGGCTTGGCCGACACCTTCGTGATGCTGCGCATGCCCTATGACTCGGAAGAAGCGCGCGGTTTGAACAAAGACATCTTCGAGACTATCTACTATGCCGCTCTGGAAGCCTCTATGGAGTTGGCACAAAAAGACGGACCTTATGAAACCTACGAAGGTTCGCCCATTTCACAAGGCATATTCCAGTTCGACATGTGGGGAGTAAAACCCACCTCGGGACGCTGGGATTGGGAAGCCCTCCGCCAAAAGATTTTGAAATACGGCGTGCGCAATTCGCTGCTGCTGGCGCCCATGCCTACGGCTTCCACCTCGCAGATATTAGGCAACAACGAGTGCTTCGAGCCCTTCACTTCCAATATGTATGTGCGCCGGGTGCTTTCGGGCGAGTTCATTGTGGTGAACAAACACCTGCTGCGCGACCTCATCAAGCTGGGCTTGTGGGATGAAACCATGCGCAACAAGCTGATGGCTGCCAACGGCTCGGTGCAAAACATCAAAGAGATTCCACAGCACATCAAAGACTTGTATAAAACAGCTTGGGAAATCAAGCAAAAAGCCATCATCGACATGGCTGCCGACCGCGGGGCATTCATCTGTCAAAGCCAAAGCTTGAATGTATTCATGGCAGAGCCCAACTTTGGCAAACTCACCTCTATGCACTTCTATGCATGGGAAAAAGGCTTGAAAACAGGCATGTACTATCTGCGCACACAGCCGGCTGCCCAAGCCATCAAGTTCACTGTGGATCAAAAAATACAACAAGAGCTCAGCCGGGAACAACAGCAAAATGCCATCAGCTGCTCACTCGATGACCCCGACGGATGCGAAGCATGCAGCGCCTAAACAACCCAAAACGTGAAAACAGCAGCACCTGCCCGGCGGGTGCTGTTTTTATTATATGAAATGCCTATCTTTCAGTATCTTTGCACAAAGCAACCGGGCATCATGCAAAAGCATCATTTACAGCACCTTATCATTTTTTTCATGGCTGTATGTATGACAGCCTGCCACACTGACTCGCAAGAAGAAGAGCAGCCTGCCACAAACGACAGCCTGCAGACCGAAACGCAAAGCCAAAACAGCGATTCTTTGCCGATGCCACAAGCATGGGCAGAAACGGTAAAGAAAAACATACACCTCGAGCAGCCGCTCACCTTGAAAGAGCAGGCAGCTGAAGTGCAGCTAATCATCGGTAGTGATACAGGCGTGGTACGTGGGTTTTATTTAGGCGACAGCATACAAAAAGTCATGCAGCACGAGCAGGCATGGCTGATAGAAGACAGCACCGGTTTCAAAACTTTTAGCATAGACCTCAGCCGGCGACGCGCCGAAATGATTGACATACAATACTTCACCGACAGCCTGACGCATCAATTGGTCCAATCCATCATCATTGATATATACCAAGCCGATGCAGGCATGTGGTATGAAAAGATGTATGACTATTACACGGCACGTTACGGCAAACCCACCGAAGAAGAAAAAGGCAAACGGGCAGTATGGCAAAGCCCCGCCACCTACCGCGTGGTTTTAGAGAAGAAGACCATCAAACAAGCCCCCGGCATACGCATTCGCTATATGCCTCTTTAGCTTTAAAATAAAACCAATTACACTATGATGCGCATCGATATTATCACAGTTCTTCCGGAGCTGATAGAAGGCTTTTTGTTTCACTCCATCCCCAAAAGAGCCCAAGATAAAGGTTTGGTGGAAATACATCTGCACAACCTGCGCGACTATGCCACCAACAAATACCGCCAGGTGGATGACTACCCCTTTGGTGGCGGCGCCGGCATGGTGCTTATGATCGAGCCGATAGCACGTTGCATTGAAAAACTACAAAGCGAACGCTCCTACGATGAAGTCATTTATTTGACTCCGGACGGCAAACCGTTCAAACAAGCCGATGCCAACGAACTGTCCGGCAAGCAAAACCTGATACTGTTGTGCGGACATTACAAAGGCATAGATGAGCGCGTGCGCGAACATTTTGTAACCCGCGAAATAAGCATTGGCGACTATGTGCTTTCGGGCGGCGAGCTGGCTGCCGCTGTCGTTGCCGATGCAGTCATCCGCTTGATTCCGGGTGTCCTTTCCGACGAAACCTCTGCCCTGACCGACTCTTTTCAGGACAATTTGCTGGCACCGCCTGTCTATACCCGCCCTGCCGAATTTCGTGGATGGAAGGTGCCCGAGGTATTGCTGTCGGGCAATCATAAAGCTATAGATGAATGGCGCTACGAGATGTCGCTAAAACGCACCCAAGAGCGGCGCCCGGACCTGCTTTCCGGTAACGACCCAAAATAAACCAATCGATGGGGCGTTGCCTCTAACAGGTGTTTGCCTTTTTCTGTTTTTAGAAAACTCTACATCACACACAATGAAAAAAACACTATTCTTATGGCTTTGCGTGGGCATGGCGGTTTGGGCTCCCCTCCGCTGTGCTCAGGCGCAACAAGCCCCCTCGCCCCGCCATACACTCAGCGGCTACGTGAAAGATGCCGAAACAGGCGAAGATTTGATAGGAGTTACCGTATCGGTGCCTTCACTAAAAACGGGGGCTGTCACCAATGAGTATGGTTTTTACTCTTTGAGCCTGCCTGCCGGCGACAGCCTCACCGTAGAATTCTATTTCATAGGCTACGAAAAAGTAGCGCAAACAGTGTATATGGACCGCGACCGGCGGCTTGACATACGCCTGCGCCCCGAGCTGCTGTCCATAGAACAGGTGGTCATCAGCACAGACCCCTTCCAAGAGCAGCTCGATGCCCCGCAGATGAGCGTGGAACGGCTGAGTATGGAAGAGGTAAAAAGCATCCCGGTAATTTTTGGCGAAGCCGATTTGGTGAAAGTACTGCAGCTGAAGCCGGGGGTGCAGTCGGGCAGTGAAGGCAGCAGCGGGCTGTATGTGCGCGGCGGCGGTGCCGACCAAAACCTCATTCTTTTAGACGAAGCTTTGGTGTACAACCCCTCCCACCTTTTCGGTTTCTTTAGCATCTTCAATCCCGATGCGGTAAAAGATGTTACCTTGTACAAAGGTGATTTTCCTGCCAAATTTGGCGGCCGTTTGTCTTCGGTGCTGGATGTGCGGCTCAAAGAAGGCAACAAACAAAAGTTCAGCGGTGAAGGGGGCGTGGGGCTTATTTCCTCGCGCCTGACGCTGGAAGCCCCGCTTGCCAAAGACAAAGCATCATTTATTGTGTCGGGGCGCCGCACTTATTTCGACCTCATCACAAGGCAAATCAACAAAGCCAATGAGGACAATCCGGATTATGACCCTATCCCCGACTATTATTTCTATGACTTGAATACAAAGGTAAATGTAGAGCTGGATGAAAAAAACCGTTTGTTCCTGAGTGGTTATTTTGGCAGGGATGTGTTTCAATTCAACAACGACAATTTCAACTTCAATTTCGACTGGGGCAATGCTACCACCACTTTGCGGTGGAACCACATCATCAACCCGCGCTTGTTCATGAATGCCTCTTTTATCTTTTCCGACTACAAATACCAAATCAAAAACCAATTCAATGCTTTCAACTTCAATATAGGCTCGGGCATACGTGACTACAACGGCAAATTGGATTTCGAGTATAGCCCCAACAGCAAACATTTCATACAGTTTGGTTATCAACACACCTACCATCAATTTGAAGTGAGCCGTCTGCGTTTTGAAAGCGAAGACGGACGTGTGGATTTCGAATCGGGGCAGAACTTCGAAGGGCATGAAATGGGTGCCTACATACAGGATGACATAGACTGGAGCGAACGCTGGCGTAGCGAAGCAGGTTTGCGTGTGTCGGCTTTTGGCAATCAAGGCAAATGGTACTATGGCATAGAACCACGGCTATCGGTGCGTTGGCGTGCCTCAGACAAGACCTCTTTCAAAGCCGGCTATGCCCTCATGAACCAATACGTGCATTTGGTGTCGAACTCGGGCACCAGCCTTCCTACCGACATCTGGTATCCCTCGAACCGGGTAGTGGCGCCCCAGCAGTCGCAACAAATAGCCATGGGCATGAGCCGCACCCTTGCAAAGGGTAGCTTCTTTTTCAACACAGAGGTGTATTACAAATGGATGGCAAACCAAATAGATTACAAAGACGGGGCGCAGCTTTTCTTCAACGACAACCTGGATACGGAATTCGTCTTTGGCAAAGGGTGGGGCTATGGCTGGGAAGTGTATTTAGAAAAGAAAAAAGGGCGCACCACCGGCTGGATAGGCTATACTCTGTCGTGGACTTTCCGTCAGTTTGCCGACAGCAGCAACGGCAATGCCCCCATCAACAACGGAAAGGCATTCTTCCCGCGCTATGACCGGCGCCACGATGTGTCGGTAGTCTTGATGCACCGTTTCACCGAAAGGTGGTCGGCAGGTTTCAATTTTGTCTTTGGCACCGGCAATGCCTTTTCGCTGCCTACCGGGCGTTTTATATACCAAGACTTGCCGGGCAAAGACCCGGTGGTGGTGCCTGTTTATCCGGAACGCAACAACTATCGCCTGCCCGATTACCATCGCGCCGACATAAGCCTCACCTATAAACTGCGCCCGCGTTGGGGCGAAGGAAGTCTTATGTTCAGTGTGTACAATGTGTATAACCGGCGCAATGCTTTCTTCGTTTATTTTGAAGAGGTAAAAGACCCGGATACGAACCAAACCCTGTATTTCCAAGCCAAGCAGGTAACCCTCTTCCCCATCATTCCTACTTTTAGTTTAGACTTTAAATTTTAAAGCCATGCGCTACCTGCTTTTGTGGATGTTTGCAGCTATTATATGCTTACCGGCTTGTAACCTTGAAAAAGTCATTGAAGTAGATTTGCCTGCGCATGACTCACAGCTGGTTGTAGAGTGTTACCTGGAGCACGGCAAACCCTACCGCTTACTGCTTACCGAGAGTGTCAATTATTTCAGCAGCCCCACCTTGCCCGATATCGATGATGCCACGGTTGTCATCACACATCAAGGGCAAAGCGTGGTACTTGAATACAAACCACAGTTAGACACCCTCACCGGCAAAATATACAATTATGCCTCCGATGCGTTGGTGGACTCTACGGGTGGTGGCACCTACCGGCTCGAAATCAGCGATACACGCGGACGGCGTATCACCGCCGAAACGGCCTTTTTGCCCAAGGTGCCTATCACAGAAATCACGTGGGAGTTTGAAGACAAAGACAAAGAAGAAAAAGACAGCACCGCCAAAGCCCTGTTGCTCATACGCCACTCCGAAGACCCGGAGCAAGAGAATTATTACCGCATGCGCATTTTAAGGGACAGTGCACAAAAGCTTATCAACGAATTGGACTTTGTGTATCGTGGGCTCTTTGCCACCAACGGAGAACTTACTCTGGGCACTGCCTACCGCTTCGAAGACAAAGACACACTGCAGGTACTGCTTTATCATATCGACCGGCGCTTTTATGACTACTTCCGCACAATAGACGACGCCGTCGATGCCAACGGTAACCCTTTTGCTCCACCCGCCAATATCATTTCGGGGGTAGAAGGTGGCTGGGGGGTATTTGCTGCCTTAAGTTACGACCAAAAGACGGTGGTAGTTCGAAAAGACAGTATTACTCAACGACAACACCTACAACCGTTACATCGTCGTTAAGCCGGTCGCTACCTCTCCATGCCCGGATTGCATCTATCAGAAGTTGTTTTTGCTGCTCCGGTGTTTTATCTTTTATGGACTCAATCAAATGAAAAAGACAGCGGCTTCCATAACGCTTCGGGCGCTTTCCTTGTCTATGGCATAACTGATCTTTATAGCCATCTGTAAACAAATAAAAGCGATCACCGGCTTCAAGAAAAAATTCCACCTGATCACCGGGGGCATCATCGGCCGGCACTAATAAACGGTTGGCAAGTAAACCGGCACGTGAAGTGCGCAACTCATATAAAACTGCCTGTCGTGTCAATAAAAGTGGGATGCCTCTACCCGCAAAAGAAGCCTCTCCGGAAGGCGCTATTTTGAGTATACCTATATCGGCTCCGGTTTTCAGATAGAGCGCTTCATGATGTAAATAAAAATCCATTCTCTCCTCATAAAGCTCGAACAGCTGCACCGGTGACAACCTTTTGTGCCGCTGCAACAAGTCTTGCAATGCCAAAACCGACGCACAGCTGAGCAAAGCACCCGGTAGCCCATGCCCCGTGCAATCACCTATGCACACCCAATCATATCCATGGGCATGCATGCATAAGAAAAAGTCACCACTAACCCCATCTGCTCCTTGAAAAAGTAAGAACGACGAGGGAAAACGCTTTTTCAGATAGTTTTCGTAAGGCAGCAACAAGGACCGTTGTACCTGCCGGGCGCTTTCTAAAGCCTGCTTTAAGTCTTCCTGTTGTTGCTGTAATAGCTTTTTTTGTAACTCTACCAAGCGCTTTCCCTTTTCTTTTTCTTCTATGAAGCGATGTAAGCGCTCATTTTGCTTTTGCAGCACTTCTACTGCTCTTTGCAGTTTATCCTTCCGAAGTGCCACTTCATTTAGAACTTTGCTCAAAAGCTTGCGTTCTACATAGCGATTCTTGAAGTAAAAGTAACGCAGGGCACTGATAGAGTGACTTGCTACAATGCTAATAACCAGCCAACTGATTATGGGGGCATATTCTACAAGTGATAACTTGTAATAGAAAACATGCATTCCCAAATGCACCAACAAGGCATATGCACCTTTTAAAACTATGTATTTAGGGCGTAGCACAGGGATAACCGAGCCCACAAAAAACATAATGCTCAGGGATAATGCATATTGTGTGATATTGAGTGCATCGGTCCGGTAAGCGCGTGAGGTATAAAGCAACAGGCTGGTGCCCAGTAGCAACCATTCGTGGGATAAATGCTTGGTTTTATATAATACCACAAGACATGCAGTCAGCAGGATGGGTACCAGCCGCGTGTAAAACCATAGTGTTTCGTTGTCTTTGGGTACCGGTCCTTCTCTTAGGAACACCAAAGGAGAAAAGAATACAGCCAACAGAGTGCCCCAATAGTTATAAATGCTCCCTATCCGGTCGTATTCTTTTTTCCAATTGTCGTTCAGGTACGCATGAACCATTGACCTGCCTAATTACTGCTTCTTACCATATTCATACGGAAAGACATATTCTTCAAACAGTTGCGTAATGGCTTGGCGGTGCTTGCGTCTTTTGATACCTTTGAGCATGGGCAAATAATCCTCTTTCACATTCAGGCAATAGGGCGGCTGGCTCACCTCTTGGGCTTCGGGCACCCACACGCTGTGAATCGTAAAGCCAAAGAGCAAATCGGGATGCCCCAGACGGGCAAGCGGTCCTTGCGACAAATTGGCTGCATCGAACACCCATATTTCCGAGGTATATTGCCCGGCACGGCAAGGCAAAACCGTACATAAAATATAGCCGTCTTGCTGGGGGTGCACACCGGGCGTTGGCTTGCGGCGTGGCACAAACTGTAAGGACCACATGTAGGTGCCTTCATCGAAGCGATAAGCATCGGTGGCTTTCATCTGTGCCGTGTCCACACAGAAAAGCACAAAGGGGGCACCTTGTTTTGTTTTCTCCAGCACTTTCTCTACCGGCAAAAGGCGGTGCCGTTCAGGGGAGTCATAGAGGTTGTAAATGAAAGAGGTAAGGCGCTCTTCTGCCAAACCATAACTCTGCCAATAGACATAGCGTATGTCTTCCACGTTTTTCTCGGGCGAAAGCATGTCCCGGTAAGTGTAAAGCCCTATTGCCCAGGTGTGTGCCCCGGTAGGGTCTTCTTCTATATGCAAAAAGCGGCTTTCTTCTTCCAAAAGAAGCCCCTTTTCTGCATCAATCACGCATTTGCCTATCTTGCCTATGTCCATTTGCCCCACGGCAATCAAGCCATACAGCTCTTCTTTTACGGCTTTGCCGGAAATCTTCTCTGTATCGTAAGGGCGCAGCCACTCTGCCGGACACGCCGAGCAGTTGTGTGCGGTATGGATGGTTACTTTGCCGGCAGGATTGTCGTAGTTTACTGAAAAGTGCACTGTTTCGGAAGGGATGCGCACCCGCTTTGCTTTTACCTTCTTTGCACCGGGCTTGAGCGTGCGCCTGTCGATAAGATATACCGTAGAGTAGTCTGCCATCACCCCGCTCAGCAGTTTTCTAAAGAAAGCATCTATCTTGGAATTATGGGGAAATGGGTTGTTGAGCATGATGTCGAAAGAGAATTTAAAATTGGTATCGCCCAACACCAGGTAGTCTCTTGACAACCCCAGCTGATGCATATTGTGGCGTATTTCGATGCTCCGTCCCCGCTCGTCTGTCACCACCCAGGCTTCGGGGCGGCGCTGCCCCGTCCAACGAATCAAATAGACATTGTTGCGGTTGGAATAGAGGTGTCCTACGAGCCTGTACCACCAATCTTGCAGTTTGTGCAACCAACGGCTAAGCCCGGGACGGGTCTCTATTCTATCCCGTATTTTTTCAACACCTCTTCTACTTCCTCTACCAAGTCTATTTCTATATCCCTGTTGAGCCAGCCTTCCACTTTGCGCTCCAGCTCTTCTTCCAGTTCGTCGAGTGTTTCAAGGTTCCAGGCAAAGATGGTAGTTGCCTGCATGAGCGCCTTGGTTGTCTTTGTAAAATTCACAGAAAACACCTCGCGCGTTTCAGGGTCATATACGGGATGGGCGGTGGTGAGCACCATTTCAAAAGGTTGACGCATGAAAGGCGGCAAACCGGAGTGCCAGAAGGTATTTTCACCAATAGGCGTGATGCATTCCAAAGTAGCAGGGTCTATTTCAAAAGGACGCCCGGCATCGAAAGTAGCCAGCATACGCCATTCGCCATCATGCAAGCGAAAAGGCAAAAAAGCAGTATTCAGTTGGTTGCGGGTACCTAATAGGGGCGAAATGCGCGCCAACCCAAAACTGCGAAAGGCATAGCGCCAGAAGCGGTTGTCGGCGGGGTTGCACAAGGGGCTGGTTGCCACGTCGGCATGGTAACAAGGCGGGCGCAGTAAAGCGGTATTTACAACCACCTGCCCCCCATGGTTGAAGTCGAAACGAATCACATAACCATCGCCGTTGATAAGCGGCGAAGCATACTCTTGATTCACTTGACCACCGGGCAGCTGCTTTTGGTAAGGTAAACCACCGGAGTTGACGGTTCCGGCTGCCGTATTCAAAAAAACATAACCGTACCAGTCATCGGGCACGGCTCCCTCAAGTACATGCAATGCTACGTTACGAAGCTCTTTGCGGGAAGCAATAAAAGGGAAAGGGCGGTCAGGTATCATTTTTATGTGATGTTAAAGTAAGTAATAAGCCTCTGCCATAGACAATGGCAATTAAGCCTTCTTGCGAAAAGACTTAATAATTTATGAAAAACCGGCACCCCATCACAAGCAAATCCCCGCTTTTATGTTTAAAATTTTGTTAAGAACACTTATACCACCTTAAACCCTACCACCGTTATGTCATCTGTAAATGCCTTGCCTGCCCGCCACAGCTGAATTTCCTCTTCAAAAAGCCGGTGCTGACGCGCCATGGGCACACCATGTGCTTTTTCTAAAAGCCGGAAAAGACGTCTGCGGCCATAACGCTGCGGGCGCTTGCTCTCTTTTAGCTGGTCTTTAAAGCCATCGGTCAACAGGTACACGCTATCACCCCGTTCCAAAAACACATCTACCTTTTTGTCTTGTTCCGGTTCCGGGGCTGCCAACAGACGGTTGGCCAATACGCCTGCCCGGGATGTACTCAACTCGTACACATTGCCTTGACGTATCAGTATCAGGGGAATTCCCCGCCCGGCATAAGAAGCCGCACCGGATGGAGAAATCTTCAATATGCCAACATCAGCACCAGTTTTTAGATTGACTGCTTCTTTGTGCAGATAAAAATCCAGGCGCTCTTCGTACAGTTCAAGCAGCCGCTCCGGCGTCAGTTCCTTGTGCCGGTGCACCAAGTCGGCAAGTGCCATGACTGAAGCGCAGCTGAGCAGCACCCCCGAAACCCCGTGGCCGGTACAGTCGCCTACACACAGCCAATCTGCCCCGAAAGAACGTGTACACAAATAAAAATCGCCACTAATGCCCGAAGTTCCCTTGAAAAACACAAAGGACTCCGGAAACAGGCGCATTAAATGCTCCCTCGACATCCCCAACAGCCCTTCTTGCACCTGTGTGGCTTTCTGCAACATTACTTTCAACGTCTCCTGTTGCTCAAGAAGTGCTTGCTTCTGCCGTTCTAATGCCACGGTGCCTTCTTTCACCCGGATAATAGATTGCTTAAGTTTTTCGTTTTGCTTTTGCAATACCGCGGACACCCGCTCAAGCTGGTCCTGCTTGTGTAAAAGCTCACGCAACAGCTCGTTAAGCAGGCGGCGCTGAATGTACTGATGTTTGAAATAATAATAACGGGCAATACCTATTCCATGACTTACCACTATACCGGTCAACACCCACCCGGCTATCAGAGCGTGTTCCGCAACAGATTGTTTATAATAAAAGACATGCATGCCCAAATGAACCAACAGAGCAAACACCGCATTAAAGGCATAGCGGGCGGGACGCAAGACGGGAATCACCGCACTGGTAAAAAACATAATGCTTGCAGAGATGGTATATTGTGTTAAGTCTTGCGCATGCACCCGGTAAGCCCGTGAAGTATATAACAGCAGCCCTGTAAGTTGCACAAGTAACTCGTGTGAAAGCCGTTTTCTTTTATAGAGCACAATCAGTAAGGCAATAAGCACGACCGGTACCAAGCGCGAAAGCAACCACCATGTCTCATTGTCTTTTGGGCGGGCACTTTCGGTAAGAAACGCTAAAGGCGAAAACAACACTGCCAGCAGCGCCCCCCAGTAGTTGTAGATACCACCAATACGCTCATGTTCTTGCTCCCAACTGTCTTGTAAGTACTTCATTGGCTGTAATATTCACCCTGTCCTTCTCTTCCATAAAGTCAAGTTGTAATAAGTGGTCATTCCGCCCTGCAAGCATTATAGACGTACGCCTACAAGAGAAATATCGTCCAATTGCTTTTGTTGACCTTCTGCCATCCAGTTTTCCAACTGTTGTTCCAGTATTTTGCCTTGTTCAGGCATAGGCAAATGGCTAACAGACTGCAACAGCTCACGTAACCGGCGGGAACCAAACTTTCGTCTTCCCTTGGGCCCGCCAAACTGATCCTGATAGCCATCTGACAACAAATACAGACAATCGCCCGCCCGGTAATGAATCACTTCTTCCTTAAAGCGCTCATCTATAGACCGGAAGTTGCTTCCTCCCACATTGCGCCGGCTACCCTCTATTTTGTGTAATTCGCCATTCTTTACATACAAAATGGGACTATTGGCAGCTGCTACCTTCAAGACATTTTGGCGCCTGTCGATACAGACAATGCCCACATCCATTCCATCGCCGGATTGGCTTCCTGCTTGACGTAACAAATAAGGAATTTCTTTACTCATATGCTCAAGCACCGCTGCCGGACCGGTAACAGGATGGCGCAACACGAAGTTGTTCAACGAAGCATAGCCCAGCATGCTCATGAGGGCGCCGGGCACCCCATGCCCCGTGCAGTCCACCACTGCAAGCCAAAGCAGGTCGTCTTCTGTTTCCAAGAGCCAGTAGAAGTCACCGCTTACAATATCGCGTGGTTTATACAACACAAAATATTCCTTCAAAGCCTCATCAAGCTCTTCGCGCTTAGGCAGAATAGCCTCTTGAATGCGCTTGGCATAGTGAATACTATCGAGAATATGTTGGTTTTGCTCCTCAATAAGGCGCTTTTGCTCTTCTATCTCATCACGCTGTGCCATGATTTCTTCATTCTGTTGGCGCAGCTCTTCGTTTTTCTCTCTCAGCTCCGCTTGAAAGGCTTCCAGCTGACGGTTCTTTTCTTCCAAAGAAAGCAGTGCTTTCTGAAGCACCAGCTTATGCCTGAAAGCATTTTTAAAATAATAATAGCGGGCAATGCCCATGGTATAGCTCACAATAGCGCCCACCAAAAAGAGCGCAGCGATGCGCTGTGTCCAGAACTCTACAAAACTTTTTTCATTGAATACGATAAAAAAAGTGATGTTGATGACTATGGTATAAACGAAGTTCAGTACAAAATAGGCAGGGCGCATAATCGGTACCAGGGGGATAGTCAAAAATAAAGTGGCATTAAAAATTAAATAGCCCAGCCACTCGTCAGGATTTACCCAGTAGGCGCCCGAAGTAAACAAAAGCATCCCGGTCAGCTGCATCATACGGTCGTGCCGCACATAACCCAGGCGGTAAAGTACAAGCAAAAGACCAATAAGCAGAGAAGGAGCCAAACGAAACAAATACCACCAGTCCGGATCTGCTTTGGGCAGACGCATTTCAACCAAAAGGGCAAGTGGCAAAAAAAGAGCTGCCAAAATAGCGCCCCAAAAGTTATACAAAGCCCCTAAGCGTTCATATTCTTTCTCCCACTCTTTGTCTAAGTCAATCTTTAAAAACTGATCGATGGATGTCATAAAGTTTATTTGGTATTAGGCAAGCCGAATAAATACAGCCCACAATTTATAGAAAATGACGGTTTGAAATAAAACACGCCCCTTATGAAACATGTAATATTTTACAAAACAAAACACATAAACAAACTTTCACTTGCCTTAATAAAACGCCTGCACATTATTTAATTTTCCTTATATTCATAAGGGAAAAAAACAGTAGCTCATTTTTAAATTTTGCCTATCAAGATGGAAGATGTAATACTATTTTTTGAAAAGATCCCAAGCAGCTGGCGTGCCGCTTTTCTTATTGGCGGTCTGGCGCTATTCTGGAGCCTGGAAAGCATTGTCCCGCTCATGAAATTTTCTTACCATAAATGGAAACATGCAGGCATTAATATTTTCCTTACCCTTACGACCGTACTTATCAATTTGGCTTTTGCCGGCCTATTGTATTTATCAAGCCGCTGGGCAGTGGCACACTCCTTTGGTGTGATACAGTGGCTCCAACTGCCCCTTTGGGCAGAGATGCTTATTGGCTTGCTCTTGCTCGACCTGATAGGCGCCTACCTTATCCATTACTTAGAGCACCGCGTGCGCTGGATGTGGCGTTTTCATATCATTCACCACAGCGACCCCCACGTAGATACCACCACTGCCAACCGGCACCACCCTGTCGAGAGCGTATTCCGGGCTGTGTTCACCATTTTGGCGGTACTCATTGCCGGAGCACCTATGTGGCTGGTCATGCTTTACCAAAGCTTATCGGTGTTTTTTTCTCAATTTAATCATGCCAACATCAAGCTTCCTTCCAAGGTCGATAAGTGGCTCAGCTACTTCATCGTCTCGCCGGATATGCATAAAGTGCACCACCACTACCGCCTGCCACTCACCGATACCAACTATGGCAACATATTTTCTATTTGGGACCGCCTGTTTGGCACCTATGCCTTCCGCCCACCACAGCAGCTACGCTATGGCATAGATACTCACCTCAAAGAAGAAGAGCATAGCCGCATCGTGCGGCTTCTGACTATTCCCTTCGAGCCTTATCGCCCGGCTTCACCACCGGAGGAAGCAACCAAGCCTGTTAATGAGAAATAAGCTGCCACTCTACTATTGCTTTAAGATGAGCTCAGCTATTTGCTTTAAATCAGAAGCTTGTAACTGGGGCTGCGGCGCCAAGGGAAAAAGCTGTTTACCTGGTCTATGAATAAAAGCTGCTTGCCAACCTGCCCACAGTGCACCGGCTATATCCCACCCATGAGCTGCAATAAGCATAGCTTCGTGGGCCTTTACACCCATTTGGCGGGCTGCCCATTCATATGCCTCTTTAAATGGTTTAAAAACCCCCACCTCCTCTACACTTAGGCGCTCATCAAAGAGCTCCAATAAATTGGCATTCATCAACTGTTGTTTTACTCCCTCTTTCGAAGAGTTTGTGAAAGATACCAAAGTAAAACCGGCTTCTTTTAAACGTATCAGCCCCTCACTAACATCGGGATGTGGCGGCAACGAGCGCAGCGCTTGTAAAATAGCTTTCTCCCCTTCCTCTTTCGATATGTGTATTCCTTTGGCTGCCCCAACCATTTGAAGGGCAGCGGCCCCTATCTGTCCAAAATGAGCGTATTGACCTGCCGCACTCATAACCAACGAATGGTGTAACATGGTAGAAAACCACAAATCAAGTAACTCTTTTTCACCATTCAAATAAGAAGCTATTACCGCTTTCATGGCAGTTAGGTCTAAAAGCGTCTCATTCACATCGAAAAACAAAACTTTAGGTCTTGATATCATATACTTTTTCTGTTTATTACCATATACTTGATTGCTGATAAGAGAGAAGGTAGTGGCTCCCAGACCAATGGTGCCTATTTGCCGGATAAATTTTCTTCTTGAAATCATGGCCAATCTCGTTTAGGTCTAAAAATATGGGGCACCGGCTTCCCGGCACCCCATCCCTACTTTATTTTGCATACTTTTCAAACGCCTTATCCAATGGCGTATTGGCAATGTGGTTGACGTAATTGCTGATGATTTTTTGAGAAAGTCCTAAAATAATATCCAGCAAGTGGCGCTCCGTATAACCTGCTTCATAAAAAGCTTGCACTTCTTCAGCAGTGACATTTCCCCTGTTTTTCACAATAGAAAGCGTCATTTGGCGCAGCGCTTCCAATTTTGGATTCGGCAAAGGTGTTTTGTTCCGCAATGCCTCAATAATTTCATCACTTACCTTCATTGACTTGGCTATTGCCGTATGAGCAGGCACACAGTAGTGGCATTCGTGCTCCACATTAATAGTTTGCCAAACAACCGTCAATTCTTCTGCATTGAAAGAAGAAGTAGTAAACAACTCATGCAACTGCTGGTAGGCTTGTAGCAAATTGGGCGAACCAGCTAACACGGCATGTAAATTGGGGATGTAACCATAATTGCGTAAAGATTTCTCTAACAAGGGACGGCTCTCTTCGGGCGCAGTCTCAAGTGTGTGAATTTGCAGGTTTTTGTTTTCTGACGTACTTGCCATAATACTCACAATTTTAAAAGATGGAACAATATAACTAACCAATCAGTTAGAAACAATTCAAAAAAAAAGACTTACAGAGTTATACATTCATAAATACTTGCTCTATGTAGTCATACAATTGCTCTTTATCAAAGAGCTTGGTCGCTGCAGATAAGCCAAAAATAGACACCAACAAGTAATTGGCCTTTCTATTGACCTCTTCCATATCTTCATACTCCGCAGCCAATGCCTGTTTGAAAGCGCCACGCACCTGTCTGATAAAACACAATACTTCTTCTTTTACTTGCTCATTGTTTAACTTCCCCAACTCATTTACTGTATTAGCAATCAGGCAGCCTTTGCCAAAGTTGCCTTCCTTGGCCAACTCGACAAAGTCATAGAAATAGCGCTTGATAGCCTGCTTACCTAAGGAAGCATCACTCTGTAGTTGGCGTATAAACTTACCAAGAAGCTGCTCATAGCATTTCATGCTTTTCAGGAAGAGTCCATCTTTGCTTCCAAAAGAAGCATAAATAGAAAACTTATTGATGCCCATCTCCTTCTCCAGCAGCTGCATGGAAGCGCCTTCGTAACCATAAAGCCAAAATACATTCATAGCTTTGTGCAGCACCTCTTCCTCCTTATACTTCTTGGGCCTTGGCATTGTTTTTCGTTTTATGCTACAAATCTAAACAATCATTTAGAATAAAGCAAACAAAAAGCCCACTCTTTCGAGTGGGCTTTTTTTGCGTTGGCCGACCAGGGCTCGAACCTGGACTCTTCTCAGCCAAAGTGAGACGTGTTGCCAATTACACCATCGGCCAATTCCCTTGCGATGACGATGCAAATATAGAAAGGCTTTTTTTATCTACCAAATTTTTCTTGCAATTTTTTTTCACCCGAAACATGCTCAGGCGTCCGTTCGCCCAACATTTTCTTGATTTCCAAGCGTATAGATTCCACATCATATCCGCACTCTTTGTACTGTTCTTGTTGCGTTCCGTGCTCCACTACTTTGTCGGGCACACCCAAGCGGCGTACACGCACATGATAGCCATGGTCTGCCATGAACTCGAGCACCGCACTGCCAAAGCCCCCCATCAAGCAACCGTCCTCTATGGTCAGTATATTGTCGAACTTTTGGAATATCTCATGCAACAGCTCTTCATCCAGCGGCTTCACAAAGCGCATATCATAATGCGCCGGATTGTAGCCTTCGGCAAGCAAACTGCTGTATGCTTCCACAGCCAAGTTGCCCACGTGCCCTATGGTGAGAATAGCCAACTCTTCACCCTCACGTATGACACGCCCTTTGCCTATAGGAATGCGTTCAAAAGGCGTGCGCCATTCAACCATCACCCCTTGCCCCCGCGGATAACGTATGCTGAATGCCCGCTTGCCATATTCTTCGGCATCCAGCATAGCCGTGTACATCAAATTGCGCAGTTCTTGCTCATTCATAGGCGCAGACACCACCAAGTTCGGAATACAACGGAAGTAAGCAAGGTCGTAAGTCCCTTGGTGTGTGGCACCGTCGGCGCCCACCATGCCGGCGCGATCCAGGCAGAAAATCACGGGCAGCTCTTGTATGCACACGTCGTGAATTACCTGGTCATAAGCCCGCTGCATGAAAGTAGAGTAAATATTGCAAAACGGAATGAAGCCTTGTGTAGCCAAGCCTGCCGAAAAAGTAACGGCGTGTTGTTCGCAAATGCCCACATCAAAAGCACGTTCCGGTATTTCGCGCATCATGATATTGAGCGAAGAGCCGGAAGGCATGGCCGGCGTGATGCCCACCACTTTCGGATTCATGCGCGCCAGTTCCACAATCGTATGCCCAAACACATCCTGATATTTGGGCGGTTGTGGCTTCTCCACAGGCTTCTTGTGTATTTTACCGGTGAGTTTATCGAAGGTGCCCGGCGCATGCCAGATGGTTTGTTCTTTTTCGGCAGGTGCATACCCTTTGCCTTTCACCGTCACGCAGTGCAACAATTTAGGACCGGGTATTTTCTTCAGATCTTCCATCACATGCACCAAGTGCTCTACATCGTGACCATCTACCGGGCCGAAATAGCGCAAGTTCAGTGACTCGAAGAAGTTACTATGTTTCAACAAAAAGCTTTTAAAGGTATGCTCTATTTTCGAAGCCAGTTCTTGTGCATGAATGCCCAATTTATTGAGCACGCCCAGCATCTTCCATATTTCATCTTTCAGCTTGTTGTAGGTGGTAGAAGTGGTGATATCGGTCAAATATTCTTTCAATGCCCCCACATTGGGATCAATGGACATGCAGTTGTCATTCAACACTATCAACAAGTTGGCATCCGAAGCACCGGCGTTGTTCATACCTTCGAAAGCCAGGCCGCCGGTGAGTGCCCCATCGCCAATGACGGCTACATGATGACGATGCTCTTCGCCCTTGAGCTTGGAAGCAATGGCCATGCCCAGCGCTGCCGATATGGAAGTGGAAGAGTGCCCCACACCAAAATGGTCATAGGGGCTTTCTTTGATTTTCGGGAAGCCCGAGATGCCACCATAACGGCGGTTGGTGTGGAATAAATCGCGCCGCCCGGTGATGATTTTATGCCCATAGGCTTGGTGCCCTACGTCCCATACCAATTTATCATCCGGTGTATTGAACACATAGTGCAAAGCTACGGTAAGCTCTACCACGCCCAAGCTTGCCCCAAAATGCCCGCCATATACCGACACCACATCTATGATGTAGTCGCGCAACTCGAAGCAAAGCTGTTGTAGCTGCTCGATAGGCAATTGACGCAAATCTTCGGGGTAATTCACTTTTTCCAATAGCGGACCGGGCTTGAGTATATTGGGTGCACTCATGTTTCGATATTTTAAATCATCAATACTTTCAGGATAATACAACTACTTTTTCAGCAAATGGTTGCCTACACGTCAAACAAACATACACATTTTTCTAAATTTACCAACGTATTTTGCTAATTTTGAAGACGTAGGAAAGCATCTCTTTTTCAAGAGACTAAAAAAAGTTCAACTTCAACCTCTAATAAGTCAAGAAAGTTGTGAGCTTCGAAGTAAAATTACCTTTGTTTGAAGGTCCATTTGACCTGCTGCTCTTCTTTATAGAAAGAGATGAGCTGGACATTTATGACATTCCTATAGCCAAGATTACCCACGACTTTCTTGATTATATCCATCAGCTCGAGAAACTGAACATAGAAGTAGCCGGCGAGTTCATGGTAGTGGCGGCTACCCTCATGCGTATTAAATCAAAAATGCTGCTGCCCCGCCCCGAGCTGGATGAAGCAGGTAACGAAATAGACCCGCGCGAAGAGCTTATCAAGCATCTGCTTGAATACAAAAAATACAAATCGGTCATTGATGAGTTTGCCAAGCTCGAAGATGAGCGCCTGAAAAAAGAAGCCCGCGGCAACCTGCACAAAGAGCTGCAAAAGCTGGCAGCCGTCAACAATGTAGAAGCCGAGCTCCAAGGTATTGACCTGTACAAGCTGCTGAAAGTATATGAGCAGGTGATGGAACGCTACCGGCTGGAAAACAAGCGCCTCTCCCATACCATCGAGCAGTATCCGTTCACCATCGAAGGGCAAAAACAGATGATTCAACGGCTGGTTGCTCAAAAACGCCGGGTGGCATTTTCCGAAATCATTGAAACCAACCCGCGCCGGGTAGCCGTCATTTTCAACTTTTTAGCCATTTTAGAGATGGCACACTATGGGGAAGTGCGACTGATTATTGGCGAAGGTGCCAATAATTTTTGGTTGGAAGCCATGCCGGCCAAAGCCGAAAAAGCTGCCGTATAGCATGCTCCGGTGTATATTCGTTCGTCCGTATTCGAAATGCCCAATAGGTCCTGCCTTTTCACGCTGAAGAGCCAATATTGAAAAAGGCTGCCTTTCACATTCAAGAAAGGCAACCTTTTTTGTCAAGCAACAACTACAGCTTTTTTTACTCCTCAATAATATCGTCAGGAATGGGCAGGGCACGCTTCTGCTTAAATACCGACAGCACCACCATTGATTGCATGTGCTCAATTTCTTCGATTTCGCTCACTTGTTCGAGCATCAACTTTTGATAGGAAGCAATGTCTTCGGCTACGATTTTCAACAGGAAGTCAGCGGCTCCCGTCATATAGTAGCACTCAATAATGTTGTCTATTTTATTGATTTTATCGACAAAGCTTTCTATCACACTTTTCTTATGGCTGATAAGCGACACCTGCACGAAGGTCATCACGCCCAAGCCCACTTTCTCTTTGTCCACCACCGCATGGTAGCTTTGAATAATACCGGCTTGTTCCAACTTTTTCACGCGTTCCAAAGTAGGAGCCGGCGACAATCCAATGTCTTTTGATAACTGCGCATTGGTGATTCGCCCGTCTTCTTGTAAGATTTGTAGTATCTTACGGTCTATTTCATCGAGTTTCAATCTTCTGCGTTGTCCCATAGGTGATTATATTTTTTACACACAAATTTATTTTGGCAAAAATACAATTTATCATAATATATTTTTGAAAACATAAGTTTTTTTCTTGATTTTTAAAAACTTAAGTTGCACGAAGCATGGAAAAAATACAACAATACCTCGAACACACCTTGCTATCCCCAACTGCAGGGTATGGCGACTACGACCGCCTGGTGGCAGAAGCAAGGCAATATGCCTTTCTGGGGGTGTGTGTGCCTCCTTATTGGGTGAAGAAGGTAAAGCGGGACCTGCGCGATACAGCCATTCAGGTGGTTACGGTCATAGGGTTTCCGTTGGGTTATCAACGCACCGAAACCAAACTCGATGAAGTAAAGTATGCACTTCGCGACGGTGCCGACGAGCTGGACGTGGTACTCAATCTTTCTGCCGTTAAAAGTGGGGCTTGGGATTGGGTGAAAATAGAGCTTGTGCGCCTTGCCGAAAGCATTCATCAGGCAGAAAAAATTTTCAAATTGATTTTAGAAACAGCCTATCTAAACGATGACGAGCTTCAAAGGCTGTGCGAAATGTGCGGCGCCTATGGGGTAGATTACGCCAAAACCTCTACAGGCTTTGCTCCCAAAGGGGCAGAAATAGAGTGCGTGCGCAAAATGCGAAGCTGGTTGCCTGCTCACGTAGGCATCAAAGCATCGGGGGGGATATGCACCTTTACACAAGCCAAGGCTTTTATTGAAGCCGGGGCTGAGCGCATTGGCACCTCTTCGGGGGTTGCCATCGTAGAAGAAAGTCTTAAACAAACCAACACATAATCGAATAAACAACTTAAACTTTACGCTGACTTATGATTAACTACGCAGCATTGGTGCATCAAGTAGCCAGTTTATGCCGGGAAACGGGCGAATGGATTGCCGACCAAGCGATGCTCTTCAACCGTGAGCAAGTCGAATACAAAGGACGCAACGACCTGGTGTCTTATGTGGACAAGGAAGCCGAAAGGCGCCTGTTGCATGGGCTAAGCCGCCTGTTGCCACAAGCCCGCTTTCTAAGCGAGGAAAGCAATGCGCAAACCCAAGTGGCACAAGGTGCTTACTGGATAGTGGACCCACTCGACGGCACCACCAACTTTGTGCATGCCGTGCCCGTGTATGCCATCAGTGTGGCATTGATGGTAGATGGCGAACTAAAGCTTGGCGTAGTCTATGAAATCAACAGAAAAGAGTGCTTTTGTGCATACGAAGGCGGTGGCGCCTACCTCAACGATACCCCTTTGCGCTGTCATACGCATACCCCGCTGAGTGCTTCTTTGATAGCCACCGGCTTTCCTTATTACGACTTTGGTCTTACCGCCTATTATTTGCGCATCCTCGAGCGCTTCATGAAGAATACACATGGGGTGCGCCGTTTGGGGGCTGCGGCCGTCGATTTGGCCTATGTAGCCGCCGGGCGCTTCGAAGGCTTTTTTGAGTACAACCTGCAAGCATGGGACGTGGCCGCCGGCTCTTTGATTGTAAAAGAAGCGGGCGGATGCCTCTGCGAGTTTACGGGCGGCAACAATTATATCTTCGGACGCTCCATCATTGCAGCAGCCCACCCCTCTTTGCTCAATGAAATGCTCGAGCAAATACAACCTGTTTGGGAAGAAGCGCTGGCAAGTCAAAATAAGGCTTAGTCCCGGGCATTCACTATCTTCAACAAGCACTCTTGTAGAGTAGAAAAAGCAGCCGGGGGCGGCTCCGCCAAAGGGCTACTCCGATAAACCACCTTTTTGGTACGGAAACGAACGCCGCCCTTATCTTTTCCTCTTTCTTCCCATTGTACCTGTATGGTATAAGGGTAAAAACGCTGAGACGCCTCCACCCCATAAGCATCTTCCGGCAACTCCAAGAATCCGGACGTAAGCAAGCAATCCTGTAGGCTCTGTTTGTCCTCCTCTGTGAGCCATTTTGTGCTTCGTTGCAATCTCACGCCGGCAGGGGTAGCTGTGGGCTCTGCCCCATGCTCATAAACATACTTGGTTATATACAAGCTGTCGCCTTGGAAGTGAGCCTCCAACCAAGCCGACTTATAAAAGAAATCATAATCTTGGGCTTGCACGCTCCATGCCAAAAGCATAAGCGCCAAACAACCAACTGTTTTTTTCAATTGAAGGATAAGGCCCCTCATAAGGTTGAACTTTTTAGCTGCCATATTACATCAAACAGTCAAATTTAATACCATCCCCTCATGTCCTTTAAAAAGAGTTATTTCCTTTTCTTTTATTATCTTTTACATTAAATGCTTTAAGAGTCTCACACCCTATGCGCCTGTCTTATATTCTTTACATCACTATCAGTTTCATACTCATTACTCAAATATCCGGGATGGCACAAAATCTGGTGCCGGATGGCTCTTTTGAACAATATTTAGACTGCCCCCATGACTACGGCACCGTGCGTTTGGGTATCTTGCGACATTGGCGGGCAACCCCCGGTGATTGCACCCCTGACTATTTTCATCATTGTGGAAAAAATGACTTTTCTACCGAAAAAAATACATGTGGCGGACTGCCGCCGCAAGATGGACACGGCTATGCAGGCTTGATTATACGCACCGGTGAAGGGAAAAACCAAGCCGACCTTTATTACAGGGAAGCCATTCAAACCGAACTGTCGGAAGTACTGCGTCCCAATGCCCGCTATATTGTGCGGTTTTATGTAGCACGCTCGGTCTATTCTGCCTATGCGGCCGGTAACATAGGCGTGCTCCTTACGCCCCATCCTATTGAAATATCTGCCTTGAAAGACTACCCCGCCCAGGTAAAGCACCCGGAAATTATTACTTCTACCGAATGGGTGAAAATAGAAGATACCATTGTGGCGCGCGGGGGGGAACGCTATCTTACCATCGGTGAGTTTGAGCGCTATGAGAACCGCAAAATATTGCCCCTATCCGTGCCCGCCAAGTATAGCAAACGCTTCAGCTATCCCCGGGCTTATTATTTCATAGACAAGGTATCGGTCGAATTTCTCGACGAGCCGAATGCCTCACGTGAAGTAGTGCTTACCCGCGAAGCGCCCAGCAGTTACATTGTCAGCCATGACTTTGGCGATATTCAACCGGGAAAACCGGTCGTACTACAAGGCATTAAGTTTGAATACAACCAAGCCGAACTGCTTCCTCAATCCGAAGTCACCCTGAAAAAACTGTATCGCCTGCTGCTGCTGCACCCCCAGATAAAAATCATAATTGTTGGGCACACCGACGAAAAAGGCACTGCCGAATATAATCAGCTGCTTTCAGAAGAGCGTGCCCGCCGGGTAGCCATGTATCTTATCAACAAAGGCATCAGCCCCGAGCGCATTCGCTTTAAGGGAAAAGGGGCAAGCGAACCATTGAACACCGCCGACACCCCCGAAGCACATGAAGAAAACCGGCGTGTAGAATTTATCATTGAGCCTTGAGAAAAAAATTCTTGATTTTGCCAAACAGAACACCGGCAATGCATCCTGTTTCACATAAGGCATAAGTTACTCCATAACGAAACACAAAAAAGATCGTCATTTCAAACGGAGCAAAGCGTAGTGAGATTTCTCGCTGACGCTCGAAATGACAAGAGGGGAACTACCAAAGAGGTTTCTGAGAAAACAAAAGATCTTGAAAAGAAAGCTATTTGTCATGTCGAGCGAAACGTAGTGTAGCGAGACATCTCGTCAAACCAAGCTTTTATCTTGTCGCTTCGAACCAAGCGAAGCAAAGTGAGAAACCTCACACCCATCAAACCAAACAACAAGAAGCAAAGAGATTTCTCGCTTGCGCTCGAAATGACAAAGGGGATGACTCGACAGTGTGAAGCGTGGCTTGTCATTTTGAACGAAGCATAAATAAAGTGAGAAACCTTATTTTTATCTAATCAAGCCGCTTTTCAGCTTCTTGTCATCTCGAACGAGCGAAGCGAGTGAGAGATCTCCTCAATCCAAGCCACAAGAAACAAAAAGATTTCTTGCTAATGCTCGAAATGTCAAAAGGAAGGAGCACTCAAAATGACAAAGGGGGCGCCAAATAACAAACACAACAACCAAAGAGGTAAGCTATAAAGAAAGCACCTTTTGCCATGCTCAAAGCATAAAATGCTCATCACAAGCGAAGCATAAGCAAGAGCAAAAGCGCATCTATATCAAGCAACCTCAAAAAGCGGCTGCTATTCAAAGAAGAAGTACAGCGATACCCTTTGATTATAGAGTGCTTTCAACTGGCCGGAATAGGCATTTCCATCTTGCTCCAACACATTCATAATACCCTGCGAAAAACGCAATTCGGGGGCAAACTTAAACATCGGGAAAAATTTCTCCATGCCAAAACCAAACTCTATGGCTACATCAAAGGGTTTGACACGCACCAAATCCTCTTCTTCCACCTTTTTTGCCAAAGCAAAAGAAGCACTGGCACCAATCAGCATAAACATACGGGCATTGCCCCGGCGCGAAGACTTGAAACGAAACAGCAAAGGCACATCTATATAGGTGGCTTCCACCAGCTTATCCACGGTGTTGCCGTCGCTCAGGCTGGTGTATTCCAAGGTGCGCTCGTTAAAACTTGCCATAGGCGCCAAGCGCATCTCCCACCAAGGGTTTAAATGAAGCACGCCCAACAAGCCCAATGAAAAACCGGGCGATATTTTGGCTTGCACCACTGTATCGGAAGCGGCATAGCGGTCTTGAGTCTGGAAATGAAAGCGTGAAAAATTCAGTCCCAAAACAAAGCCATAGTGCAGCTTCTGTTCATCATAGTTGCGCAGGTTGATGTCGTTGCCCCGCAAATGCTGCGCATGTGCCGGTGCATAAGCCAACAAAACAATCAAAGCGGCTTGACACCCCAGTAAATAGAGCTGATTCCGAATGTTAAAGGATACCATTTTGTTTCTTTAAATCCTGTTTGGTTCAATATATCCACAAATTGCATACCATCGGGGAAAGCATCTACCGACTCGGGCAGGTAGCTATAAGCCGCCCGGTCTTTAGAAATCAATCTTCCCACCCATGGTACCCAACGCGTAAAGTAAAAACGGTAGAGTTGTTTTATTGGAAAACGCTTGGGCTTGGAAAATTCCAGCACCAACAGTACGCCGCCCGGTTTCAATACCCGGAAAATCTCTTTTAAACCTTGTTCCAGGTGGGCAAAGTTGCGCACGCCGAAAGCCACGGTAACCGCATCGAAGGTATTGTCTTCGTACTTCAAGTTTTCGGAATCGCCATATTCCAAAATTACTTTTTCACTTAATCCTTTTTGATGCACCTTCTCTCTGCCATATTCCAACATTTTTTCGGAAATATCCACCCCTATCACTTTCTGTATGGAAGGCATTTTACTTAGCTGAATGGCAAAATCAGCCGTGCCGGTGGCCACATCCAACAAGTATTGCGGCCGGCGGCGCGCCAGCATCTTGGTAGCTTTTTTACGCCAAAGCACATCAATGCCCAAGCTTAGCACATGATTCAGCAAATCATAAGTAGCCGCTATGTTATTGAACATGCGCGCTACCTGCGATTTTTTGTCTGACGGCTCTTCTTTGTAAGGTAATACAGTCATAATTGCTTCTTTCGAAATGATAATTCACGCTCCAACAACCAAGCTACACTTCTTTTGGTTTGGTCTGCCGGCTTTGTTCATACAAATAGGTCAATACTTGCTTCTCTGCTTCACTCAGCTGCTTGCCACGTCTTTGCATCATACGCCCGGCTGTGCGAAAAAGTTCTTCGAGGCGGTACAACTGCCAGCCATAGTGCGCCCCACCCCAGCTGAAAGATGGAATGTGTTTGGGCGGAAAATCACCACCAAAAATATTGGCAGCAACCCCCACCACCGTGCCGGTGTTAAACATCGTGTTGATGCCGGCTTTTGCGTGATCGCCCATGGTCAATCCACAAAACTGCAAGCCGGTGTCTATGTAGTCGTTGTGAAGATAGCTCCACACACGTACCGTACTGTAGTTGTTTTTCAAGTTGGATGTGTTGGTATCGGCACCTAAATTACACCAAGCCCCAATGACACTATTGCCTACAAAGCCATCGTGCGCTTTATTGCTGTATCCCCAGAAAACACTGTTGCTTACTTCCCCGCCCACCTTGCAATAAGGTCCAATGGTAGTATCGCCGCGCATCTTGCCGCCTATGTTTACTACCGCCCCTTCGCAAAGGGCAAAAGCGCCGTGAATGACGCTCATTTCTTGTACTTGTGCCCCCCTGCCGATATACACCGGTCCGTCTTCGGCATTGATCACACAGGCACGCAAGCGTGCCCCCTCTTCCACCAGCACATTGTCTTTGCCGTAAATGACGGTATGGGGGTCGGTCACGGCTATGGGCTTTGCCGTGCAAGCCAGCAAGTCGAAATCAAAGCGGATTTGTTCGCCATTGAAGCGGAACACGTCGGCAGGCATTTGCAAAAACATACAAGTGCCGGTCCATTCCGTAGCGTGGCTTGGCTCGAGAGGCTGGTCGTGTAAAAAAGTAGTTGCCCGCATGGCCAGCAGCTTATTGTTCTGCACCAGCCCCTCGCCGGGTGCCAATGCTTCGATGGCTTGTATTAAAGCGGCATCCGGCAACAGGTTTCCCGCAATATACAGCGTTTCTTCTGCCGTTCCGGGTACTTCGTAAAGCGGCTGCATATAAGCCGGCGTACGGCGGTAAACCTTTTGCACGCGCAAGAGGCGCTGCCATTTTTCGGCAATGGTGAGTGCCCCAACCCGCAAATCAGCCGTGGCACGGGTAAAGGTTAAGGGCAAAAGGGCGCGATGCGCTTCCGGGGTATCAAATAAAACAATATGCACAATTCAGCATGTTTTGAGAGCGTTCGCACAAATCTAATAAAAAAACGGTGTGCATGCCCCGGGGTATGCACACCGCGCACGGTGTATCCTGCTCACATGCCCTTCTTATTTCTGGTTGCGCATTTCTTTGCTCTTGGCTACGCGGCGGTTGAATTTCTCCACACGGCCGGCGGTGTCCAACACCAGCTTCTTACCGGTAAAGAAAGGATGCGACTTGGCACTTACGTCCAACTTAATAACAGGATAAGTGTTGCCGTCTTCCCACTCTATAGTTTCGTTCGAAGTCATGGTTGACTTGCTCAGAAACTTATAGTCGCTGGTAATGTCCCAGAATACAACCGGTTGATAGTTCGGATGAATATCTTTTTTCATGAGTTTAAATATTTAAGTTCCCTGCTATCCAAATCAAAGGACTGCAAATTTAAGAACATTTATTTATTCGTACAAACTACAGCACACTGATTTTCAAAAAGCTTTTTCGTGGTATCAGGCATTTTTTTAGAAATGACCGCTTCAAGTGCTAACTATAGCCCCCGGGCAGATACTAAGTAAAAAAAGGAACACTTTTTGCCGTTCATTCTTTTGAAAAAAAAGAACTTCTTTTTAAGTTAGAAAAAAACAAAAAACACAACTATGGGTATTTTCAAACGTATCGCCGACATTTTCAAAGCCAATGTAAATGATGCCTTGGACAAGGCAGAGGACCCGGCCAAAATGATTAAGCTAATGGTCATCGAGATGCAGGAATCGCTGACCAAAGCCACCGCCAGCTTGGCTAAGGCCATGGCACAAGAGCGCAAATTGAAAAACGAATATGAAAAGTATTTGAACCTGTCCGAGCAATGGAAGCAAAAAGCAGCGGCTGCCTTGCAACAAGGACGCGAAGACTTGGCGCGCCAAGCGCTGCAAAAAAAGGCGCTCTGCGACCAAAACGTAGCTCAATATAAGCAGATGTACGAAGCAGCTGCCCAACAGACCGCCCAGCTCAAAGAAACCGTTGACAAACTGAAAGCCAAGCTGGATGAAGCACGCGCCAAAGAGTCCATGCTTCTTGCCCGCAGCGAAACGGCTAAAGCACAAAAAGAAATTGTCAAACAAATTGGCGGCGTAGATACCTCCAGCATCTTTGCCAAGTTCGATAAGTTCGAAGAAAAAATACTTGAGCAGGAAGCCGAAGCACAGGCCTATTCCGAGCTTGCCAGCGATAACATGAGTTCACTTGAAGATGAATTCAAACAGTTGAATGCCGGCAGCCAAGTAGATGACGAACTGGCTAAACTAAAGGCACAGCTCAACGCCGGCAATGACAACAACCCGACCCCCTAAGCTACTTCACTTCTATTTTTTCAAACCCTAAAACACTTAAACAACAAAGCCATGCCTAAGTTCAAAGTTTTAAAAGAAGGAGTCAACGAAGCACTCATAGAAAAAACACACCAAAAGATACAGTCTTTCATACAAGAGTTGTTTCATGAAGATGAGGTGATTACACTCGACGGAACCTATTCTTTCACCTTTGGCACGGTCAGTGTCAATGTGCGGGTGTTGCCCTGGCACACCGAAGACGTCCTGGTAGAAGTTTTTTCATATGTAGCCGAAGAAATAGAGCTCACGCCTTCGGCGATGGAAGAACTCCTTCGCCTGAATGCCACCACTCATTTTGGTGCTTTTGGCCTGACCTTCGACAACTCAGTCATATTCAGCTACTCACTGGCAGGTGCCAACTTGGACCTCAATGAGTTTACCGCCGCTGTTCAAACCGTGGCTACCGTAGCAGACAGCTACGACGAGCTGCTCAAAGAGTTTAACGTATGATATATATCATCATTGGGGTGATACTGCTTGCTGTCGGTGGCTTTCTGGAATACAACCGCCGCCGGCAGCTGCGGCGTGTGCTCAATATTAAGTATCACCAAACAAGCAACATTGCCGATATCATAGCTACCTACAAGGACATTAGTCAGTCGTTGGGTGCCGGCAATTACTCGCAAATTGTGGAAGTCAAGGGCAAGGCAAAAGCCAAATCACCTTTGCAAAGTGAGTTCAGCAAAAAAGCCGTGGTTTACTGCGCCACCACGATTACGCGCGAATATGAGACCAAGGTGCAAAAACAAGACCAGGAAGGTAAGACCTACTGGGCAACCGAACGCCGCTCGGAAGTGGTAAGCCGGCAAGAAAACAAACTCCCCTTTCTGATAGAAGATGGCAGCGGTGAAATAGAAGTAAACCCTGAGGGGGCAGAACTGCATTTGATTCAGAGCGTCGATCGTTTTGAGCGCGAAGGGGAAGGTGAGTTTTTCAGCTACATCGCTCAAAACATAGGTGGCAGTGGCAACAACAAGACTTTGGGTTTTCGCTACCGGGAATGGATTATTCCGGTAGGTGCTCCTTTGTATGTGCTTGGTGAAGCGCATGACCGCGACGGCTACCTGCGCATAGGAAAACCGAAGGACGAAAACGAAAGCTTCATCATTTCTACCAAAACGGAAGAGCAATTGGTGAAGGAGTCGGAAGGCAGTGCAAAAATGTCGTTGGCAGGTGCTTTTGTCTTAGGCATCATCGGTATAGGGCTTATTATCTACGGCATAGTAAGCTAACATAAGAAGCTGCCTTACGGGCCTTTTTGCTTTTATGCAAAGCATATCATTTCGAATAAAACAAAAGTAAGACGGCTTGCCGCATGACAAGATGATGCATGAAAAAGACTTTGCCTGTTGCCGGGCGACTTGGCTTCCTTCCACCTGTTTTGTTATTGAAAAAAAAAGCAAAAGAGAGCCCGCAAAGGACTCTCTTTTTCCTCTTATAGTACTCTACCTCTTAGCGAATTTCACGGTTTTTCAACCATGCTTCACGCAAACGAAGCTGCGCCTCAGTGGGCTGTTCCATCGGAACGAAGGTGGGCACCGGTGAAGCACTGTCGCCTGTTTTGTAGTCGATACCTATTTTATTGAAATATTCTTTCAAAGGCAGCGGTTCGGCATTCTTCACATAGCGTTCGAAGAAATCGGCAATCTCCGGATAAGTCATTTCCACAAAGATGTCAAAAAACTTATCTTCGGGGAAAGGCTTCGATGCGCCGTATTTATCAATCAACTCAAGAATCACCTCTCTCAAACCACGCTCGCCATTTGATAGCTCCAGCAAGCGGATATCGAGCAAGGAAGCTACCAAAGCCCCACGGTAGTAAATGTTGCTGTACTGCTTCTGTCCTTCTTCTGTGTAGGAATTCAAGCTGAGCTGCACCAGGCTATAATTAGGGTCAAAATAGCGGCTATCTACATACACTTTTCTGCCCCATCGTTGCAAGAACTCATCGAGTGTAATCAATCCACCGCGCAACTGCATCATGTGGGCAGCCCACTCGGTAGTGCCCTCGTACAACCATAAGTGTTGCGAGGGGGTGGGCTTCACGAAGTTAAAATGCTCAATGATTTCACTGTGGATATTCAGCGGGGTTACAATATGGAAAAATTCATGTGCGGCAATGCTTACCACAGAGTTTTTCATTTGGTCGCTCCACTCGCCCTCTTTTAAGATGTATTCCGAGCTATAGGAATGCTCCCATGCGCCGGCGCTTTTGTCCGAAAAGTGGAAAAGGAAAGTATAGCGCTCTACGGGCAAGCCGTTCAGGAAATTGCTGGCTGCCGTCAGCATATCTTTCATAGCAGTAAGCAAGGTGGTAGAGTTGATTTTACCGGTGGCCGAATAGGTGTACACGTCGATTTGGGCGCCCCCTACCTCATCTTTGGCATAGGTAAGATTGCCCAGCAAAATAGGTGAGTCCACTGCATGGTCATAATTTTTGGCAAGCCAGTATCCCTGCTCGTTGCGGTTCAAAGCGGTGCCTACTTTCCAATCCTCGGGGTAAATCAGCTGAATGGTAAAAGGCTCTTGTTGCCAACCATGAAAATACCCAAAGACTGTTTGCCCGTTGATAAGCACATGATCATCTTCAATAGAAGAACCGCACATCAAATAAATAGGATGTTCTTTCACCGGCGTATCCCATGTTTCCGCTATTTCATAGCGGATGGTTCGCACCTTGGCAGGCTTCTTTATTTCCCACTGGTTTATGGATATTTGCTTCACTTCTACCGGGCGTCCTTTTTTATCGAAGGCTTCGAATTTGCGCACAAAGCGGCCCATGTCCATCACTTGATAGGTGCCGGGCGCGGTAGAAGCAAATTGATAAATAACCGGCTGCTTGCCTAATTTACCATTTACTTGCAGGGTTACTTTAAAAGTGTCGCCGGAGCGATCGTTCAGATTGACCACATAATGCAGTTGTTGAGCCCATGCCGCCACGCTCAGACTTACAGTCAACCAAAGAGTTAAAATAATTTTTGTGTTTTTCATACGGCTATTTTTTTAACTACGTTTTTGATGTGTAAATAAAACGCCCCACAGGGGGCGCATATTTTGATGCGTTAATATAAAGTTTTTCTGTGGGCTTCGCTTTATTCCTGCACCACCACGTCAAAAACCACCTCTCTGCCGGCATTGCCCTGCCCGTCCAAATCACCAATTTGACGCACCCGGATAAATCCTTTTTTGCCTTGCGCATTCACAAAGGCGTAAGTGGTATTGGTGCGCAGCACAATGACTTTCACCGCATCGTTGCCATTGATGGCTGCTACCTCTGCTGCCGATACTTTACTCAGGTCAGCCGGTCCGCCGGGCACTTCTTTAAAAACGGTACGCGTAGCATATGCGCCCATCGGGTTGTTCAGGGCACTGCCGTCGTAGCCGCTTGTTTGCTCGCGGGCATCCGGTGAAACAAAAGCGGGTTCACGCTCGGTGTAAATGCTGGCGAAGGTAATGTCTATCCGGTTCTTTTCGGTAGGTGTCAAGGTGGCGATTTCCACGGCGGGCAAGGCTTCGTCGGCAGAAGAGCTGTAAAAACTCCCCACTGCCGACCCTTGGTCACCCAACATGATGTTTCGTGCAAGGGGTTTGAGCTTGGGCACTGCCGGGGCAGGCGTTTCTGTATTGAGCTGGCAGGCATACAGACCTGCGAGCAACGCAACCGGTAAACACAGGTGTTTCAGTGATGCGTAAAATGTTTTCATGACTTGGTGTTTTTTTCAAAGGAACGAAAAAAAACACCAAAAGTTTATGAAACCGGTGCGTGCTGCTTCAATACTTGCAGCAGCTGTCCTGCCGAAAGCATGCCCGAATGACGCCATAACAATTGTCCATTCTTGAAGAGCATAAAAGTAGGCACACCGCGTATTTGATACTTCGCAGCCAAATGGGGGTTCTTGTCCACGTCTATTTTGATAATTTTAGCCTGACCGCCTACTTTTTCCGCCACTTCTTTCAATATGGGCTTCATGGCCTGGCAGGGACCACACCACTCCGCCGAAAAGTCTATCAGTACCGGTATGTCTTGGTTAATCAACTCTTCAAATTTTCCTTTCATGATAATTCCTCCTTTTTGTTTTTTCATATAAACAAAAGTTCATATAAAAAACGTTCAAAAAACAAGGCTGATTGCCTATCTTTGTCATACTTCCCGGATGCGGCTAAGCCGTTGAATTGCGTTACCTTCACTTAGTAAAAAAACAAGCCATGCAATCGCTTTTATTACCTACCTACTTTATAGACAGCGACCACCCCGCTGTAATTGCCTACACACGTGAAGTGTGTGACGGTGAACAGGACCTTCGACGCTGCGCCATCAAGTTATTTTATGCCATTCGTGACGGCTGGCGCTATGATCCCGGTGTAGTCAGTCTAAAAAAAGAAGAGCTCAAAGCCAGTCATTTGCTTAGTAAAGACAGCGGCTATTGTGTAGAGAAAGCTGTGCTTTTAGCTGCTTGTGCCCGGGCAGCGGGCATTCCCTCGCGCCTGCACTTCGCAAATGTAACCAACCACATTGGCACCGAGCGCATAGAAAAAATACTGGGGACACGTGTGCTTGTTTTTCATGGCTACACAGAGCTGTATTTGCAAGGGCAATGGGTAGCTGCCACACCGGCTTTCAACCGCTCTCTTTGCGAAAAACTGGGGGTGAGTGTCCTGGAATTCGACGGGGTGCATGATGCTGTCTTTCAGGAATACGACCCGGATGCAGGCAAGTTCATGGAATATCTGCACGACTATGGCAGCTTTGATGACCTGCCCTATGAGTTGATGATTGCCGAATGGCGGCGCCATTATGCTCATTTGTTCCGCAGGCTGGGCAACAAAGAAGTGATGGTGCTTACAGACAAGCCACACACGGCAGAATAGTTTTTGCTTGCTTTAACGGTTGAGCAGCAGAAACTTGTCTATATCGGGTTTTCTGCCCATTAAAATCAAAATATCGCCTTCATAAATCATGGTGGTGGGCGTAGGCACGCCAATGATATGCTCTACCCGGCGGGGTTGTTCTTCACCCTCCACGGTTTCTTCATAATAACGTTTGATGGTAATAAGGTTCAAATCGTATTTTTCGCGCAAGCCAATATCCGCCAACTTACGGTTGACAATCTTGGGGGGCGGGGGCACCTCTGCAATTTCATAGCCGTCGGGTAAAGGCAGGCGCACCAGTACATCGGGGTTGAGCAGCCCCTCCGACACGGTTTTGGCTACCTCGCGCTCGGGTGACAGTATTTTGGATACTCCCAGTTGCCGTAAAATCTTCTCTTGCTGGTCGCTGGCCGAGCGTACAATGATTTCTTTTACCTGTAGCTCAAGCAAGTTAACCGTGCACAACAAAAGGGCCTCGAAGTCTTCGCCTATGGCTACCACCACGGCATCCATTTCAGAAATATTTTGCGCTTGCAAGGCACGCTTATCGGTGGCGTCGATTTGCACAGCATAGGCCACTTCGTCTTTGATGGCTTCGATGTGCCCCATGTCATTATCCAAGGCAAGGACTTCTGCGCCACGGGCTGCCAAGGTGCGGGCAATCTCCATGCCGAACTGCCCCAAACCTATTACGGCAATTTTTCTCTTAGGCATTTTCTTTAATCTTTTGCTTCAAAAAAGCCTGTACCATTTCCAGGGCTGTGTCTATATGCTTGTTGTTGGGCACTATAATATCGGCATCTTCACGGAAAGGTGCAATATAACGCTCATAAGTGGGTGCCACGTGGCGTTCATAACGATAAAGCACGTCCTCTAAATCGTAGCCGCGCTCTATTTTGTCGCGTATGATGCGCCGTTTCAGTTTGATATGCTCTTTGGCCTCGATAAATATTTTCAAATCGAGCAGGGAAGCCACATCAGGGTAGTAAAACACAAAGATGCCTTCTACCACAATAATAGGGGTTGGTTTGAAAACCAATTCTTTCGGGATAAGGTTGGGGTTATTGAAGGTGTATTCTTTACGGCGTACCGTTTCGCCCCGCAGCAGGCGCTGCAAATCGCGAGCGAAGGCTTCGTGGTCTAACGATTGGGGGGTATCAAAGTTGGCAACGTTGTTCTCGTCGCGTGGCTGCTCTTCCAGCGGGCGGTAGTAGTTGTCTTGTGATACCAAACAAATTTCGTCTTCGGTGAAATGATTTAAAAGACTGCGAAGGAAATAAGTCTTACCGGATGCGCTACCGCCTGTAATTCCAACGATATAAGGCTTTTTCATTTGTATGAAAGAATTGGTCGAAAAGCAGTGCGAAGATACAACGCTTTATGCAAAGCTGCTAAATAAGCCGGGAATTACTTGTATTTTTGGGGCAAAATAGAAGCAAATGGGAAAATTATGGCTTGTCGCTGTGGGTGTGTTTACAACCGCCATGCTTAAGTTTGCCTTTGCCCCGCCGGCGGCTTTCATAGGGGGCTTGCCTTTGTGGAGTGCCATATTGCTGACCATTGCCGGCATGATGACCACAGTGGGGATAGTAGTAGTTGGCGGTATTCCGCTGCGCAACCGGATTGTTGCCCGGCAACGCAAGCGCAACCAACGACGCTTCACACGCCGCAACCGCATGATAGTGAAGGTATGGCGTCGCTTTGGCATTTGGGGTATTGCTTTTCTTACGCCTGTTTTATTAAGCCCTCCTATTGGCAGTATCTTGGCTGTAAGCTTGGGGGCGCCGCGCCGTGCCATCCTGCTTAGTATGTTTGTGAGTGCCTGCTTTTGGGCGGTGGTTATGTGTTTGGCTATCTATTGGCTCAATATAGATTTGCGCAAACTCAATCCGTTTTCATAGATGAATGAACTTTTTTAAATTCGCAGTCGTTTTCATTTGGTGAAAACACAAAGGGGGCCGACCGGTTTCGACAGCATGGACCGGAGGCATGCCTGCACGCCGGGCGATGGGAGTATCCCGTAAATCTACCTCCCGAACAATAAATGGCGAATCTAACTACGCCCTTGCTGCCTAATCAAGGATTACGGTAGCAAGTACCCGGGGCTTGAGGCGCCCTGCTCCCGGCGCTTCGCCCACTTATAAGGGTATCAAACCGGAACGGAGCTATGCCCAAAGGAGTGCCGCGCTCCGGCGGGCGAGACACACACGCGGCTTGGGGGTGTTTCAGGTGGTTGCCTACCATGGCACCCCGACATAAGAAGTGGCAACTAAGCGTGTAGACGGCATGTTGCCGGCATGCCTGGACGAGGGTTCGAGTCCCTCCGGCTCCACAAAGCAAACACCCACCCCGCCCATGAAAAGGCGAAGGTGGGTGTTTTTTTATGAGTGGGTTGGTGATGCGATGCCCTCGTTTCAGATAACGACACGGGTGCTTGAAGAGAGCACACACCTTAAGCGGTCGTCAATTCGCCGGCAATCAATTCGGCTTGTTTCAAAACGGTCTCTGTTGCCAGTTTTGCCATATCCGGCGGGTATCCATATTGGCGAAGTGTGCGCTTGATGATTACTTTTAGTTTTGCACGGACGCTTTCTTTGATGGTCCAATCAATTGTTGCATTGTTCTTCACTTTTTCAGTTAAGACAACGGCAAGCTCTCTAAGCTTTTCTTTTCCCATGAGCTCTCTTGCGCTCTTGTTTTCAGCCACAGCCGTGTAAAAAGCATATTCAAAATCGGACAAGCCCAGCTCTTCGGCTTGTTTGTCCAAGGCAACAATTTCCTTACTGATTTTTATAAGTTCTTCGATGACTTCGGCAGCCGTTAAAATTTTGTTGTGGTATTTTTTTATGGCGCTCTCCAGCATTTCTTTCAGCGACTTGCTTTTTACCAAGTTTGTTCTGGAGCGGGCTTTTATTTCGTCATTCAATAATTTTTTGAGCACCTCCATTGCTACGTTTTTGTGCTCCATGCCCTTTAGTTCAAGCAAAAACTCTTCTGAAAGAATGGAGATGTCGGGTTTTTTGATTCCTGCCGCATCGAAAATATCAATCACTTGCTCGGATACCAATGCTTTATCGATTACTTGCCGGATGGTGGTTTCAATTTCTTCATTCGTTTTTCCCGAGCCGGTAGCGTCAAATTTTGCCAAACGTGCTTTTACTGCCTGAAAAAATGCCACTTCGTCCTTTACGTCCATTGCCTTGTCGTGGGGCACAGCCAAGGCAAATGCTTTTGACAATGCCGTAACCTCATTGATGAAGCGTTTTTTACCGTCTTCCAAGGACAGAATATGTTCTTGTGCCTCTAATATGATAGAAAGTTTTTTTGAAGTAGCGGCACGGAAATAGGCTTTATAGTCAAAGCCATAAAGCATTTGTTGCACTACCTCCAATTTTTCGAGCATCAAATTCACTGCCTGCTCTTGCGCAATGGCAGGCTCTCCTCTTCCGCCCGAGTCAGAATAAAAAGACAGGGCTTTTTTCAAGTCGGAAGCGATGCCCAGGTAATCAACCACCAAGCCACCCGGTTTGTCTTTGTACACCCTGTTTACGCGCGCTATCGCCTGCATAAGGTTATGCCCTTTCATGGGCTTGTCGATATAGAGCGTATGCATGCAGGGGGCATCAAAGCCGGTAAGCCACATGTCTCTTACGATGACCAACTTCAGTTCATCGTTGGGGTCTTTCATGCGCTCTGCCAGTATTTTCCGTTGTTGTTTGGAGGTGTGGTGTTTGGCAATTTTTGGACCGTCGGAAGAAGAAGAGGTCATCACTACTTTTATAGCGCCCTTATCCAATTCATCGGAATGCCACTCGGGACGCAGCTTGATGATTTCTTCATATAGCTCGGCAGCGATGCGGCGTGACATGGTAACAATCATTCCTTTTCCTTCGAAAATTTCTTGGCGCTTTTCGAAGTGCTCCACAATATCTTTTGCTACGTTTTTTAAGCGGCTTTCACTTCCTATCAGCGCTTCCAGCTGTGTCCATTTGGCTTTTACTTTTTGGGTTTCGGTGAGGTCTTCTTGCTCGAGTTCTTCATCGAGTTGCTCCAGTAGTTTTCGCCCTTCTTCCGAAAGGTTTACTTTGGCTAACCTGCTTTCGTAATAGATGGGCACGGTGGCGCCGTCTTCCACGGCTTGCGCGATGTCGTAGATGTCGATGTAGTTGCCAAATACCGCGGGGGTGTTTTTATCGTCTTTTTCCACGGGTGTACCCGTAAAACCTATATATGTGGCATTGGGCAGGGCGTCGCGCAAATACTTGGCAAAACCATATTTCAGTTCGCCGGTAGATTTGTCTATTTTGCCTTTGAAGCCATATTGGGTGCGATGGGCTTCATCAACGATGACAATGATGTTTTCTCGTTCGGAAAGGGTTTCAAAGACATTTCCCTCTTCGGGTTGAAATTTTTGAATGGTGGTAAAGATAATACCTCCGGAAGCGACTTTCAATTTTTCTTTCAGGTCTTGACGGCTCTCGGCTTGCTTGGGCTCTTGACGCAACAGCTGGGTGGAAGCGGCGAAGGTATTGAACAATTGGTCGTCGAGGTCGTTGCGGTCTGTAATGACTACAACGGTGGGGTTATCCATTGCCAAGACAATCTTTCCGGTAAAGAAAACCATTGACAGGGATTTGCCACTGCCTTGGGTATGCCAGACAACCCCTCCTTTCCTGTCTCCTTTGGGCTGTTGTTTCACTCCTGGCAAGCTGTACTGCTCGGGTGATTCTTCTACGAAGTTTTGCTGCGAAGGAGGAGTTGATGGTTCTTTTCCTTGAAAGGCAGGATGATCGTAAAGCCACTGCATTACTGCATCTATGCTTTGCAAAATTTCTTTTGCCGGTATATGAATGACGGTTAATCCCAGCGATTGGAGATAATGGTCTCTTTCGGCATCATATTCCATTTTATCATCATGGCTGCTCCCGTCTATTTCAATCACTACCTGATAATTGGGGCAATAAAAATCAACAATATAGTTTCCGATAATTTTTTGCCTGTCAAAATCCAAGCCTTTAAATTTTCCCTTATGGACTCGTTGCCAGAATAATACCTCAGCAAGGTTGCCTGCTTTGCGCAATTCTCTTGCCCGTTCTTTAAGTTTTGGATTGTAAGGCAGGCTGAAATAGTTTTTGTTGGCTCTTTTTACCACCCCGTCAGACTTCGTCTGCCACCCCTCCAAAGGAGGGGAACTAACCACCCCGGTCTTCGACCACCCCTCCAAAGGAGGGGAATAGTTGGCGGCTCTCAGGACCGACTCTACCGCCTTGTTTACGGCATAGTATTGATGGTAAGCTGCCAGTTTCTTTATGGTAGCGATGGTTATCTGTCCGGTTTTCGGGTCTTCGCGCTTTGATTTTTCATATACGATAAAGTGCCTGATTAAATCAAGCAAGGTGGTTTTGTTGAGCATGCCTTTGATGAGGGTTTCCAGCTGGCTGACCAGCTGCGAAGCCTCGCGCTTCCCGTCGGCTGATTTCCAAGCCATGAAACGGCTCATGTCCGCCGATAAGGTGCCTGCTCTGGCTTCGAAGCCATCCGAAATCACGGAAAAGGCGTTGTAGGTAAACAAGGAAGGAATGCTTTGCTTGTAGGTTTGTATTTGACGGAAAGCCGATTGTATGGTGGCATTTTCATTGGCGGCATTCTTGAGCTCCATCACGACCAAAGGAATGCCGTTGACAAAAAGGACAATATCGGGGCGTTTGTTTACGCCGTTTTCAATGACCGTAAATTGATTGACTACGACAAATTCGTTGTTTCCGGGGTTTTGAAAATCGATGAGACACACCGAGTCGCCGCGCGTTTGTCCGTCTTTTTGATAGGTAACTTTGATGCCTTCGGTAAGCATGCGGTGAAAGGTTTCATTGGCGGCTATCAGCTCGGACGAGTGGACGCGCCGTACTTCTTTCAGGGCTTCTTCTTGTACCTCTGCCGGAACCGAAGGGTTTATTTTTTGAATCGCATTTTTCAGGCGGTTGGTGAGCAAGACGTCTTCATAGGCGGCTCTTTCGGGGTTCTCGCCGTCGGGGGCAATGTGCGGACCATACAGATATTGAAAGCCCTGTTGTTGTAGCAGCTCTATGGCATATTGTTCTATGGTGTTTTCATTGAGTTTCATATTGTATCATTCAGGTTCTGTTTCCGTCATCCGTCTTTGGTTTCTAATGGGTGGTTGGGAGTCCGGTTAATTTTTGGCATTTTTATATCATCCAAATTTCTGAATTGTATTCTGCTTGTGATTCCCTTATGGTGTTGCTGTTGTTGCTGTTTAATTTATCATTTTCCCATTTTTTGGGATTATTTATAATGTATTGTGTAATGCGATAATATTCATTTTCATTTCGTATGACGTGTTCCCAATACCGGGGCTGCCATGCAAAAGATTGATTTATTTGGCGGGCATTTTTTGTTACGCCGATTTTAAATCCGCGAACGATTGATGCCAAATTTTTGGATTGTGGACCGAATTTGTTTTTTGTTGATGGGGGTTCCGGTTGGGGTTGTAGAGACGCAATATTTTGCAGAGACGCAATATTTTGTAGAGACGCAATATTTTGCAGAGACGCAATATTTTGCAGAGACGCAATATTTTGCAGAGACGCAATATTTTGTAGAGACGCAATATTTTGCGTCTCTACAATGTTTTTGTTCGCGTTGCGTTTATTGATAATGATAATGCCATGCACATGATTGGGCATAATGATATGCGCCCCCAATTCAACAAACGGAAAATGATTGGATATTTCGTACCAACACGAATTGGCAATATGACCGATGGGAGACAATTGCATTGCACCGGATGAAATCTCTCCAAACCAACAATGTCTGTTTTTTGTGCAAATGGTGATAAAATACGCGCCATTCCAACCGTAATCCCAATTTTGCAATCGTGTTGACTCAATACGATATTTATTTTTGAATTTTCCCATTGTATTAAAATTTTACCCGCACCTCCCCGCTCATCAATTTCGGTAACAAGGTATCCCGCAGTTTTTCAAGCGTGCGGATTTGCTTTGAATTAACTATTTGCTTGTCAATCAATGGTTGAATTTTATTTGTCATGTTTTTCAATTCATCATCTGTAGGCACTAAAACCATAGCATTATCCAAATCCTTTCTTTTTATGTGTCCCATTGTAGTTGCTTGCGCCGTTGCAATAGCAATAAACTGCTCGAGATGGTATCTGCTCCATAGATAATAATACCATTTTGGAAATTCATCTGATGTAACCTTGAAAAGGTGCTGATTCAAAATGCAGGATTCGCCATCCCATATTTTGACCATCAAAGATGCTGACCATGAAAAAATCACATCACCATTTTCTACAACGTATTTTTCATCAACATCAGTAGTACACCAGTCACAATCTTTCGAAATACCATTCCTCAGTTCTTTTATCTTCAAAACTGGCAGTTTATCTATATCATTTTTTGGCGGGTATTTTTGGCAAGCCAATCCATTTAAAAATGTAGCTATAGAACTCAAAGGCTTTTCTTCCCATTCAGGATTAGGATTCTCCACAAACCACTGCCGAAACAGGGTTTCGGCCATTTGTTCGAGTGTTTTGTTTTGGCGGTGGAGCAGGTCTATTTTGTCGTCTAAGCTGCTTAATACTTCAGCTATGGCTTTTTGCTCAGGGAGTGGGGGGAGGAGGATTTCGATTTCTTTGAAAGTATCGCGAGTAATCGTATCGAAAACACCTCCGTGAGAATATTGTAAAAAGTTTGACACTCTATCTTTTAGGAGATAGTAAACATATTCATTTGTCGAATACTCATTTGCCCTTATTCCATAGCAAGATTGATTAAATGCCATTTGTTTTCCCAACATTGCAACAATACCTACTGTTCCTCTAGCAGAAATAATTATATCGCCTTTTTCTAGCAATTTTGTACTACTGTTTTTTAGGCCTTCTTCAGTAATTTTTTTTTCTGTATCGTAAACATATTTCTTCCCATTGTTAAAATCAACAACTGAAAGCCATGGGATATCACCATTCCAATATTCAGCAACAGAAGTTTTGGGTGTCCCGCCTCCCACAATCTCTGCTATTTCTCCTAATTTATATTTCTTCCACTCACATTTCGAGCGGTTCAATGTATCACTCATCGCTTTTCTGTTTTTTTGTTGTTGTCTTTGGCAGGGGTGCTGTTATTGGTTTTGGGGATGTTGCCTTCGACAGACTCAGGCAACATGTGTTTTGGCTCGGGCAATGGGTCTTCTTTTCCGGTGGTTTCGACAGGCTCAACCACCGGAGGATATTGGGTGTAGTTCCTCGATAATCGCGGCAATTGGTCATCATTGCCTTTTATTAATGCTTCTTTTTTCTTCCGGCTCCGGCCCTGCACTTGTTTTTCCCGGCAATACGCCTCGTCTATTCTGTCGTATTCTTCATAATATACCAATTTTACGGGCAACCGTTTTTTGGTGTGATTGGCGCCCTCGCCTGCCCGGTGTTGAGCCAATCGCCTTTCCAAATCGGTTGTGCTTCCTGTATAATAGCTACCGTCTGAGCATTCTAATATGTACATCCAACCCTTCGGCATGTTCGGATATCAACTTTCATTTTGACCCGTTCAATGTGGCGCTTTCCGGCAATTGTATTTTACTTAGGTTTTCCAATATCCTTTTATTGAGCTCCGCTTCTTCTTTCAATTGTTCTTCGAACTCGGCTTTGAGTTTGGCAAAGCGCTCGGCAAAGTCAAAATCATCGTCTTCTTCGGGCAAGCCCACATAGCGCCCGGGAGTGAGCACATAATCCAATTCAGCTACCCGCTCTATAGGCACAGAGGCGCAAAACCCTTTTATGTCTTCGTATTGGCGGGCTTCGACAGGCTCAGCCCGCCAGTTATGGTAGGTATCGGCTATTTTGCGTATATCTTCTTTTGAGAGTTCGCGCGTTCTTCGGTTTACCAAGTGCCCCATGTTGCGTGCATCAATAAAGAGGATTTCCCCTTTTCTGTGGGTTTTGTTTTTGCGAATAAACCAAAGTGAAGCCGGTATTTGTGTATTTAAAAACAGTTTGGCAGGCAGGTTGACGATGCAGTCTATCAAATCGTTTTCGATAAGGTTTTTACGAATGGCATATTCTTCTTTTTGTTTGGTTGTCAGCGAGCCTTTTGCCAATACAAAACCGGCAACGCCGTTGGGTGCCAGGTGATAGATAAAATGCTGTATCCATGCGTAGTTGGCATTGCCTACAGGCGGCACCCCGTATTGCCAGCGGGGGTCGTTGCGCAAGAGTTCCCCGCTCCAGTCGCTCACGTTAAAAGGTGGATTGGCGATGATGAAATCGGCTTTGAGGTCAGGGTGGGCATCGTTCAAAAATGAGCCTTCATTGTTCCATTTTACTTGCGAACTATCAATGCCCCTAATGGCAAGGTTCATTTTACACAGCCGCCAGGTGGTCTGGTTGCTCTCTTGCCCGTAAATGGAAATATCGTTGACCCTGCCTTGGTGCTCAATCACGAACTTTTCGGACTGTACAAACATACCGCCTGAGCCACAGCAAGGGTCAAACACCCGCCCTTTGTATGGCTCAAGCATTTCTACCAACAGCTCTACCACACTGCGCGGTGTATAGAACTGACCGCCTTTTTTGCCTTCGGCAAGGGCAAATTCACCGAGAAAATATTCAAATACATGCCCGAGGATATCGGCACTCCGGGCTTTGGCTTCTCCAAGCGCTATGTTTCCTATAAGGTCCACCAACTCGCCCAAGGCGGTAGGGTCAAGATTGGGACGTGCATACACTTTTGGCAATACGCCTTTCAAGGAAGGGTTTTCCTTTTCTATGGCGTCCATGGCATCGTCAATCATTTTGCCAATGGCAGGTTGCTTGGCGTTTGCCTGCAGGTAACTCCACCGTGCTTTCCCGGGTACAAAAAACACATTCTCGGCTTTGTATTCGTCTATATCTTCGGGGTCGGCACCGGCATATTCCCCTTCGCCTTCTTTCAGTTTTGCATATAGTTCTTCGAAAGCGTCGGAGATGTACTTCAAAAATATCAACCCCAGTACCACATGTTTGTATTCTGCTGCATCAATGTTTTTTCTGAGCTTGTCGGCAGCTTTCCATAGTTGCTTTTCCAGTGGTTCTTGCGTTTTTTTTGTCTTCTTTGCCATGAAGCTATAAGTGATTTGGTTTATTTGAAGAGAAATTTAAGGCTTTTTAACCAAGGTTCAAAGGGAAATTCCGGCGCAAAGGGAGGAAAGGAAAGCGTCATCTTTCGTAAGACATACCTTCTCTTCGCCGGCCGGTCTGACTACCACTCCACTGCCTTCCTTACCGTCTCCCATCGGTCTGCGCCCGGCACTTCGCAGTAGGTCTGTCTGTGTTGCTGCTTGTTGAGGGCAGCGCGTACATACTCCACGCGTTCTTTTGAAAGCGGGTGGGTGCTGAGCCATTCCGGCATTTCGGGCAAAGCGGCATCCCCGGCAGCAAAGCGCTGCAGGATGCTTACCAAGCCTTGCGGGTCGATGCAGGCATTTTCGAGCAGGATAACGGCACGCAGGTCAGCCTCTTGCTCTGCCTCACGGCTAAAAGCATTGGACAAGAGCATGGCAGCCAGCCGGCTTATTTCGCTGCCGCCGCCTGCCGCCGCCAGTATCATCGTAATACCTGCCTCTTTGAGCAGCTTTTCCGATATGTGATTGAGTTGAATGTGAGCCATCTCATGTGCCAGCACCGCAGCGAACTCTTCGGGTGTATCGGTAAGGCGCAACAAGCCGGTAAATACCACCACATGCCCTCCCGGCAGTGCCACTGCATTGGGCTCGGGTGCATGCAATATGTGCAGATGAAGGCTGTCGGGGTCCATGCCGTTGGCTTCTGCAAGATGCTGCATGATGTCGCCGGTCATAGCTGTAAGCGTAGAATCCCGGGACTCTCTATACAGAGAACGCAGCTCTTCCCACAACAAGTCGCCCAGTTGGTTTTCCCAGCCTGCCCCCAAAGAGCGGCGGTCAGACAACAGCCCGTCTGCCATCAGCACCAGCAGGAAATATAACAAGGCAAGCCCTGCCAGCGCCCCGGCTGCTTTTACCGGCTTTTTCATTTCTTTACGGTTTGCAGTCCCAGTATTTCGTCGCAGTAGTCGGCATAGAACCACCAACGCACATGCCTTTGCTTTGAGAGGTGATGCATCGTTATCAAAGTGGCTATAAACTCGCCTATGTTGAGCAACACAGCCAAGACCAAATAAGCAACGTAATATTTGTTTGCTTTCGCATCGCTAAAAACAACCAACATGGTCCACCAAAAAGCCGCTGCATTCACAACAAAGAGAGTGAGTTGTGAAATCATGGCTTGCATGGCATGCCAGCGCACAAAAAGTGAGTCTTTGCGAAAAGAAAAAAAGAAAATAAGCGTAGCCAGCAGGTTCAATACAGGTAAAGGCAAGCCTGCCATCACCGCTACTATCGACATCATGTAGCCTTTTGCGGCAAGACTTGCCTCATCTTTGTGAACGTGAAGGGGAAAGGTAGTTACTTGAATCATTACTTCCCTTTTTTCCATTTAAGGTAAGCAAAAAGTATTACTCACCCATCACTTCCATGAATAACTCAAAGTTTTTCTTGGCGGTATCTTCGGCACTGATGAACCAGTCAACCACGGTCCATATGCCCAAGCCCCCGCAGGTAATCAGTTTCAAAATACCGAAGGTCACGTCATTACGCATGAAGCGGTCCAAACCGAAGTAGCCGCCCACCAATGAGAAGATGGTGATGACCGACGGGTCGTAAAATTTAGTTTCCATCAGGCGCTTCCAGTCGGCTTGTGTGCTCGATTCCAGCATGGAACGTATGGTTTCCAAGTCGCGGCTCAGGAAGTACCTGCCGTAAGTAACCATAAAAAGGTCAATCTGTTCCGGGGTGATAGGGTCTAAAAGGTCTCTCATAGCAGTTTTTTTATTTTTTATGTTGCATAAAAACATTTTAAAAATCCCAGGCAACGAGCCGGTGGGCATCGTGCACCGAAGGCATGGCAACAGGCTTTGTCAAAGCATGATGCCGGTAGTTCCAAGAAGCTGCCAGCCAAGGGGTGGCTTCACTTTGCTCCTGAATGAGCAGGCTCAGCGTGTAGAGTTGCGTCAGGCGCTCAAACAGATGCTTTGCCACCAGCTGGTTTTCATTGCCTTCGGGCAGGTCTTTCATCTCTTTGAGCAGCTCATCCAGCTGATGCAAAAAAGGAAGCGCAGCCTCACCCTCTTGGCGGAAAGCAGTGGTCATTTCTTTGACCATCACTTCCAAACCATTCGACTTGGCAGCCGCCCGCAGCATGTCCAATATCATGATGTTGCCGGCACCCTCCCAGATAGGCAATACCAGCACGTCACGCATCAGCTTAGGCATCACGCCGTCTTCTATGTAGCCAATGCCCCCCATCATCTCCATCGACTCCCGTATGATATAGACCGCTTCGAGGGCAGTGTATCGTTTTGCCATAGGAATCAACAAGCGTGCCAAATGGGCTTCGCTTTCGTTGCCGTTGTCGGCGGCATCCAATGCCCTGATTGCCCGCCAGGTGATATAAAAGACAGCCTGATAGCGAGCGCCCAGCTCTACGAATTTATCATAAGCCAAGGGGTGCTCTATGAGTCGCTTGCCGAAAGTAGAGCGGTAGCAGGCAAATTGATAAGCTTCGACAAGGGCACGACGGGCAAAGGCTGTGGCTGCCACTGCATTGTAGAGGCGCGAAAGATTGACCATCTCTGCCATCAACTTGAAGCCTTCCCCTTCTTTTCCTATGCGTTTGGCGAGGGTGTCGCGCATGATAATTTCGGCACTTGCCATGGAACGCACACCCAGCTTATCTTTCAGGCGCACCACTTCCATAGGGTTGCGCCCGCCGCCGGGCAACTGGGGTTCTATCAAAAACAGGGAAAGCCCACGCGTACCCTCCGATGGTGCCCCGGTACGTGCCAAAGCAAATATGATTTGTGCATTGGCATTGCTGCAGAACCACTTTTCGCCGTTCAGGCGGTAATAGTTGTCCTTGCCGGGGGTTGCCTCCACCAAATTGGCACCCACGTCGGAGCCGCCCGACTTCTCGGTAAGAAACATGGCGCCGGTATAAAGCTCTGCGGGCTTGTCGGTATAAACATGCGGCAGCAGGCGCTGTTTGTCTTCTTCTTCGCAGAAACGGTCAATCAAACGGGCAGCGCCATCGGTCATACACAAAGGGCAAGGGAGGCCGCCTTCTGCCATGGCATACAAGAAATAAGGAGCAAAACCTGCCAGGTGGCGCTCTTTTTGAAAGGCAGCCCGCAGCTTAGGATGCCACTTCACACGAAACATCTCCGAGCGAACGGCGATGCCTGTCAGTTGCCAATAAGCAGGATGAAATTCGATTTCGAAAATGTCTTCTCCATAAAAATTGCGGCGCTTCAATACAGGTGGGTACTTATCGGCAGCAAGCGAGAGCGCATCCATCACTTGCGCTGCCTGCTCTCCTATCCATTTCAGCTTGGGGGTCAGGTACTCGTTCAGCTGTGAAGAAAAGTATTTTTTCCAATAATGGGCAGCCATGCGGTCGCTTTCATAAAAATTTTGGCTGGGCAAAAAGCCGGAAGGCAGCACCCGGTTTTCTATACATTTTTTTGTGGAAGTACTCATGGGTTTGGTTCTTGGTATGTATACCGAATTTACACAATTTTTTCAAAAGAAAATACCAAAAAACAGTTGTTTGCCCGGTGGTGCGTGCGCAATAAAAAAAGCCGCCCGGGAAGGACGGCTTTTCATATTTATTTATAGAAGTGCAGACTTTCAGCGCTTATGCATTGCCTGCTGCTTCTTTGCCGGCTTTTTTCTTGGTAAAGTCATACACAATGGGGGTGGCTATGAACACCGAAGAGTAAGTACCGAAAACAACCCCCATCACTAAGGCAAAGGCAAAGCCACGCAGCACTTCGCCACCAAACAGCAACAGCACAAACACTACCAAGAAGGTGGTGAGTGCCGTAATGATTGTACGGCTCAATGTTTGGTTGATGGCTTTGTTCAGCAGCTCGCGCAGGGGCAGGCTACCAAACTCGGTGCGGTATTCGCGGATGCGGTCAAACACCACCACGGTATCGTTGATAGAGTAACCAATGATGGTGAGCATGGCTGCAATGAATACCTGATCGATTTCCAGAGAGAAGCCCAGCAAGTTGGCCAACTGATAGGTGGAAAGTACCACCAGGGCATCATGGAAGAGTGCTATCACGGCACCCAAGCTGTATTGCCACTCGCGGAAACGTATCAAGATATACAAGAAGATAACCACCAAAGATAACAAGACCGCTACTTGCGAAGTATTGCGTATGTCATCGGCAATGGTGGCCCCCACTTTGTTTGAGCTCAGCACCTTTGGATTCAGCTCGCCGAACTGTGCCAAACCTTTTTCCAAGGCTTCCCGAACGGTTTGATCGGCTGTTTCGCTTTCATCGTCAATCAAGTAGCTGGTGGTGATTTTAAGACGGTTGTTGGCACCGAAGGCTTTTACTTCGGGCGCCTTGTTTTCGAACACGGGGGTTAAGGCAGCACGTATATCCTGTGCCGATACGGCCTTGTCGAATTCTACCACATAAGAGCGGCCGCCTTTGAAGTCAACCCCCAAGTTGAAGCCGCCCATGATAAGGGTAGCTACAATACCCAAAACAACCACTACTGAAGAGAAGGCATATGCCTTTTTGCGATTGGCAAGGAAGTCGAAGTTTTGAGCGTCGAGTTTTTCCGACACTTTACGGGTAAGGGCGGTGATGAAGTTGATGCGCGGTTTTTTACCATCGCCGGCAAGGTATTCTACCACCAAACGGGATACAAAGACAGAAGAGAATACCGAGCAAACAATGCCTATTAACAGGATGATGGCAAAGCCCTGCACCGGGCCGGAACCAAAGATATAGAGAATCAAGCCGGTAAGGAAGGTAGTCACGTTGGCATCGATGATAGAGCTCAGCGCCTTGGCATAGCCTTTTTCAATGGCTCCAACCAAAGGCAAGCCATGCTTCAACTCTTCGCGAATACGTTCATAAATCAGCACGTTGGCGTCCACTGCCATACCGATGGTAAGCACGATACCGGCAATACCGGGCAAGGTAAGCACAGCGCCCAAAGGTGCCAACACACCGAAAATAAACAAAAGGTTGATAAGCAAGGCGAAGTTGGCTACCCAACCGCTGCTGCCATAGTACATCGCCATGAAGGCAAGTACCAGCACAAAACCTAATACGATAGACAGGATACCCTGCTGAATAGACTCTTTACCCAAAGAAGGACCCACTACGGCTTCTTCTACGATGCGTACCGGTGCGGGCAGTTTGCCGGCTTTCAATACGTTTGCCAGGTCGGCCGCCTCTTCTACCGTAAAGTTGCCGGTAATGGACGAGTTGCCGCCGGTGATTTCGGCTTGCACCGTGGGGGCCGTATATACGTAGTTGTCGAGCACGATGGCAATACGCTGTCCGATGTTTTCACCTGTAATTTTTGCCCATTTACGAGCCCCTTCGGCATTCATAGACATAGAGACAGCCGGACGTCCGTTCTCATCATAATCGGGGCGTGCATCGGCAATCACATCGCCCTCGAGCAAGGGCTTGCCATCGCGTTGCGTTTCAATGAAGTAGAGTTCCAGCTTGCCGGCCAATGGGTTGTTTGCACCGGTTTCGGGCTTGGCAGCCCACAAAATACGCACATTGGACGGGAAGAAAGCACGCACGGTTTCATCTTGCAAGATGCGATTCACCTCGGCGGTGTCTTCTACAGACACATACAAGCCGTAGCCGGTCAGCACAAAAAGTTTATCAAAGCGAGAACGCTCTATTTGCAATGAATCGGCGGCGGTGCTGTCGGCTTGCGCCTGTGCTTCTTCTGCTTTCAAAGAATCACTGCTTTCGAGCGAGTCGGCTTGTGCCACACCTGCAGAGTCGGCAGTTTCTTCGAACGGATTGCTTACTTGTTCGTCTGTTTTTGTTTCCGCTTCAAACGGATTGGTGGCGTCTGTCTTGCTTTCGCTGTCTTCTATTTTCAGGTAGTCTCTTAGTTGCAATAGTGAGAATTGCAATTCATTGAGCGGGTATACCCGGTAGAACTCCAGCTTGGCTACGCCGGAAAGTAGTTTTTTGGCACGCTCCGGGTTATCCACACCGGGCAATTCCACCTGAATACGCCCGCTGGCAGGCAGTTTTTGAATGGTGGGGTTGGCCACGCCGAACTTGTCAATACGGCGGCGCAATACTTCAAAGGCACGATCTACCGCATTGTTGATTTCCTTGTTCAGATAAGCCACCACTTCTTCATCGCTCGAGTTGAAAGTGAGCTCTTTGTTGCCGGGATTGGCAAACAAGCGCGCCAAGTTGCCGTCGGGCTTTACTTCTTTGTAAGCCTCGGCAAAAAGGGTTCCGAAGGGGGCTTGACTGCTTTGCTGCTTCTGTTGCGCTAATTTCAGCGCTTTTTCAAAGTCTTCGGTTTTGGCTCTTGCCCCTGCCAAAGCCTTTACGATATCGGCGGGCGATACCTCAAGCACCAGGTGCATGCCCCCTTGCAGGTCAAGCCCCAGCGACAAAGCGCGCTTTTGCACGTCCTCGTAGGTAAACGAGCGGAATCCCAAATTGTAAACCGTCACGTTAGAGACGGAGTCAAGGTAACGTTGCTTTAAAGAGAAATCGATATTTCCGTTGCTGTCGGTGGCATAAGCCTCTGCGTCACGCTGCACTTTATAGTGCACCAAAGTGAACGACAGATAATAGACCGACAGGATGCCCAGTATAATGGCTAACCATTTGATAGCTCCTTTTGCTGACATAGTCTATTTTTATTTTTTGGTTTTGATTGAATACAATACGGTGGGTAAAAAAGACAGACGCACCACAGGTGCATCCGGCGGCTCGCCAATGCATGCAGCCGGCTTCGTTCGAATGGAAAAAAGTGGCTTAGGGGGCGTTGACCACCACAAAATACCGGAAGAGATACTCGTAGTATATCAGCCGGGGCGGAAAGTCGGGGAAAGCAATGCGCGTGCTCTCCGGTGAAGGAAGGCTGATGTTGAACAGAAAAAGAAAAGGGTGTTTAAAATCGAAGCGCAAAACCGATAACACAGCCTTGTGGACGATGCCTTGCTCCCAACAGGCTTGGGAAGTATCCTCCCGGTCTGCCGGAGTGTCTTGACAAGCGCTACCGGTACCTACGGCTTGTCGCTGCTGCTCTGCCTGAGCGGGCAGGCTCCATGCATGGACCTGGCCGGCAGCCTGCCACAAGAAAAAGACAAGCAAGCCCCAGATATAGGCATAACGCGCAGCAGCAATATGTTTACGGACCGATTTCACGCTGTATTTGTCATCAAACAGCGCGCAATTTATAGAATATCATTCAATCATTCAAATATCAGGAAGCGTTGATGATTTCAAGGATTAAATCATCGACCGAAATATTTTCTGCTTGTGCTTCGAAGTTTAAAACAAAACGATGCCGCAATACAGGCAATGCCACAAACAGCAAATCTTCCTGCGCCAGCGAATAGCGCCCCGAAAGGAAGGCATGGGCTTTGGCTACACGCAACCAGGCTTGCCCGGCACGGGTACCTGCCCCCCATTGCACCCATCGTTTGATGCTCTTGTGGGTGGTACTTTGTGGGCGGCTCTCCAGCATGCAGCGATGAATCCACGCAATGAGGCTTTCATCCACGGCAATTTTTTGTACACAAGCCTGCGCCGCCAAAAAATCGTCGCGATTCATGACAGGCGCCGGCTCGTAAAAACTTTCGGTAGCCGTTTGGCGCAACACTTCCAGTTCGGCCTCTTGAGCCGGATATTCCATTTTTAAATACAGCAGAAAACGGTCAAGTTGCGCCTCGGGTAAAGGGTAGGTACCGGATTGCTCTATGGGGTTCTGAGTAGCCAGCAAGAAAAAAGGCGAAGGCAAAGGGTAGGTATTGCCGGCATAGGTAATGGCCCGCTCTTGCATGGCTTCCAACAGAGCCGCTTGTGTTTTTGGGGGTGTCCGGTTGATTTCGTCTGCCAGCAACAGGTTCGTGAACACAGGCCCCGGACGAAACTCCACTTCCAGATTACCGCCGGGCAGTTGCCGTATCACCTCGGTACCTATGATGTCGGAAGGCATCAGGTCGGGCGTAAACTGAATGCGGTTGAAGTCCATCTGCATGGCCTGCGCCAGTGTTTTGACCAGCAGTGTCTTGGCTAAGCCGGGCACGCCTTCCAGAAGAGCATGTCCGCCTGCCAGCATGGCCGAAAGCACCAATTTGATGGTATCGTGTTGCCCAAGCACCACCTGATCGACTTCTGCCAGCAGCTTCCACAAACGCTCCTGCAGATACTTGACTTGTTGTTCAGTGGTCACGCTCATGATATTTTTTCAATTAAACGCCGGGCAGGGGCAATTGTTGTGCGGTGTCCTTAACCGGCAGAAGGTATGTTGATGCCATAGTTGACCAAGACAAGCGTAAAACACACTTTGGTGCCTCGTTCCGGGGTGCTTTCCACCGAAAAAGTGCCGCCGCTCTTGGTGATAAAGTCATGACACATCAGCAGGTTGAGCACTGCTGTGTTGAATTTGCTTTTCTCTTGATAGCTGATTTTTTGCACTCCTTCTTGATAAGCCTTTATTTCGGCTTCACTAAAGCCAATGCCGTTGTCTTCTACACACACCTTCAAGCTGCTGTCTTCCGGGCATTCGATGCTTATGTGCACGCTGCCCTGCGGGGCAGTCATACGGATGGCATTGGACAAAAGATTGCGAATCACAAAAGACAAGGCATCTTTTTCTATCTTGGCGGCTACTATTTTATTGCAAGCATTCCGGAAATTAACACTTAGCTGCTTGGCTTCAATAAACGGGCGCGATTGGTCCACGCTCTCACGTATATGACGCACCACATCGAAACAAACGGAACTGTCGAGCGCAGCCGTTGACTGCTGCTGCATCCATTGCAGAATGTCTTGCAAATGCAGAAGGGCTTTTTCAAGCTCACCCAGCATACGCTGCCCAAGGTCTTTCTTTTCTTCGGCACTCAACACATTTTCGTGTGAAGTGAGTAGAATCAAAAAACCTTTCAGTGTGCTGAGTGGCGCCCGTATTTCCTGCGAAATAACCGCATACATTTTTTCTTTTACACGCAGCTCATGTTCAATCAATTTTCGTTGCAAAGCATTTTCTTCTGCCTTTTGTGATACTTCCAACGATATTTGATGCAGTTTTTTGTTCCGGTCTTCAAGGGCTTTGTTTGATGCTTCCAACTGCCGGTTGATGTCTGCCAGTGTCATGTTGGCCTCTTCCAACTCTTCCTGCTTGGCTTCCAAATTATTGAGTGCATCCTGCAATGAAAAAAGCAAGCGGTTGAAGCTCTCCGTCAATTCGCCCAATTCGTCTTCCGTGAATTTCTGCACGGCATAAAACGAACGGATGCGTTCATATTGCCCCTGTGCAATGTAAGAAGTGTAGCGTCGCATGACTTTCGTCAGGTGCTGCAGCGGAATGGTCATCAGGTAAGACAAGAAATAACCAAAGGTAAGACTCAGAATAAGCATAATCAGAAACGAAACAATCATGATATTCTGAAACTGCCCTTGTAAAAGACTGTCCTGCTTGGCTACTTCTTCCAAGGCTCTTTCAAGGGCATTGGTAGCGCGGTCGGCACTGCGGCGCAGCTCAAAACGCAGGCCTTCGCCTTCCTGCTCCTCGCCTATCTGACGATAATAGACAAAATACCAGCGCAGATGGCTCTCGTATTCTGTCAACAGCTGTTCAAACTCCCGGAAAGTTGAAGCGGGCATAAGGCGGCGCGCCCGCTGCCGTAAGCGTGCAATTGCTTTTTTCAAGTTTTCCCGGTTCGAAGGGTCAAGGCTCTTGATTGACTTTTGTTCCCACAGGCGTACCTCCATCCATTCAGCCCGTGGCAAGTAGGGAATATGATCTATGGCTTTTGCCAAACGCATGACCTCGCCATATTCACCATAATTTCCATAGCCCATCCGCTGCACAATCACCACTGTCTGATTCAGCTTGTCATGATAAATGCTCAGTTGCTCCCTTGCGTCTTTCAGGTGCATGCGTATGTCGCTGTTCTGCACCACAGGCATCTGCATGAGGGTGTCTAAGTTCTTTTGAATATGGGCATACAACTGCTTGTGCCTATCTATCAGTTCGCTGCGCCCATAGCGGTAGAAGTAAGGCTTCTTCAGGTCTGTCAGGAAAAAACTTTGCTCTATTTTCACCAGCTGCAGGGTCTGTATCATCACGCCGGTCATTTGCTGCGACAGCCGGCTGATGCTGCGGCGTTTGTTGTAAAACGAAAGACTAATAGCCATCAAGCCGCCCAAGAGGGCAATAAAGAAGGCATAGCTTGCAAAGAGTTTGTACCGTACAGACCAACGCTTGATTACAGACCACATGCTTGTAAAGCAAAAATAATTTCATGGGTAAGATAAAAATTTATGGTTTGTGAAAAAAACTGTGAGAGAGTCAAAAAAAAAGTATATTTGCAACATTGTTGCAAAAACAAAATCGAAATGCCTCACTACAAAACATTTCTGTGGGTTTGCTTAGGGCTGTTGCTACAGGCTTGGGATGGCAAGGCACAAGACTGTGCACTTCGCTTGGACGGACGCATAGTTGATACGGACGGCAAGCCACTGCCTGCCGCTACGGTTTACATAGTGAATAGCAAGCAGGGCACCGTCTCCTCTTCCGATGGTTACTATAGGTTGGAAGGTTTGTGCCCGGGACGCTACGTCATTGAAATCTCCTTCACAGGATATAGCACCCTCTACGACACTTTGCAGCTGCATAGCTCGATGCACCGGAACTACCGCCTGTCGGAAGCCCTCCTGAATGCAGGCGAGGTGGTCATTGAAAGCAAGCCTTTCCTTTATGAGAGTGTTATTGTTGAAGCACTCGATGACGAAGCACAGTGGCGGCGGGCAAACAAGCCGCTCAGCCGCATGCTTGAAGAGGTAGAAGGCATAAGCAGCTTGCGCACCGGCGCCGAGATAGCACAACCCATGTTGCATGGATTTTGGGGTAACCGGCTGGCGTTGAACGTAGAAGGCAGCCCACTGGGCAGCCAGCGCTGGGGTGCCGAGCATGCCCCTGAAGTGGACCCGCTGGCTTATGACCAAATAGAGGTTATCAAAGGGGCGCAAGCCGTGCTGCTGGGAAGCGATGCCATAGGGGGCGCTGTGGTTCTTAAGCAGCAAGCCCTAAGCGACGTGGACAGCCTGCGGAGCCGGTGGGTATTGAACGCACACAGCAATGGGCGGGGCTTTTTGTTGCATCAAAAAACCAGCGGACGCCTCTCCAAACAATTGGCTTTCAGACTACACAGCACAGCAGCGCGCAGTGGCGACCGTCAGGCAGCCCACTATATGCTTTCCAACACCGGCCATCGTCGCCTAAGTGCCGGTATGGGCTTGGGCTACCGCTTCCACCGGTGGGATGCCGACCTGCAATATGACTACTTCGGCGCAGAGAACGGTATCCTGCGGGCAGCTCATACGGGTAATCTCGATGACCTTGCCCGCGCCATGGAACGCCAAGAACCATGGTACATTGCCCCTTTCAGTTATGAAATTGAGCACCCCAAACAAGAGGTCGCGCATCATAGTTGGCGCCTGCAATCGCACCGCCATGGCCCGAAGGCCGATTGGCGTTTTGTGTATAGCTTGCAGATAAATACCCGCAAGGAGTATGACGTGCGGCGGGGCGGCCGCAGCGAGCTGCCTGCTGTATGGATGCGCCTCCTGCAACAGCACCTGCGTGTGCAAAGCGATTTTCATTTTTTGAAACAGATAGAGAGCAGTTTGGCGGCAGAATGGCTTTGGCAGGACAATCTGAATCGCACCGAAGAAACCAATACCCGTCCTATACTGCCGGATTATCGCCGTCAACAGGTGAGTCTTGCCTGGGCAAACACCATTCCTCTTGCCCACATGGAATGGAACTGGGGCGTTCGCTTTGACTATAACAGTGCGCAGGTGTGGATTTTCGACTACCAAAACCGGCTATTCACCCCTGATTTTAAGAAGCTGAATGTTCAGTTCAATGCAGGTTTTCACACGCACCTGTCAGATGCATGGTCATGGACTTCTTCCTGGGCATGGAACCGCCGTCTGCCGGCCATCAATGAGCTTTACAGCCAAGGGCTGCACCACGGCAGTGGGTGGATAGAAGAAGGACTGCTGGTAGATACCAACGGATATTATGCGCCCGGGACCGAACTACGATTTGAGGAAACTTACCGCTGGGTAAACCAGTGGGTATTTCACAAGGGGGCACACCGGCTAAGCCTCACGCCTCACCTGAGTTATATTCAAAATTATGTAAATCTGGAAGCTGCCGACTTGCGTCTTACCATCCGGGGCGCCTTTCCTGTGTTTCGCTATCATCAAACCGACGTGCTGTGGGCGGGCAGCGATTGGTTGTGGGAATGGCAGATAGCTCCCTTTCTGAAAACCACACATAAAGGCAGTGTACTGTGGGCTCACGATATAACAAGGAATGCCGGTTTGAACCGGGTACCGCCTCCGGCATATCGCGGGGCTTTCGTTTGGCAAAAAGAAAGATGGGGAAAATTCTCGGGCATACAAGTAGAACTGGCTGCCGAATATGCGGGTATTGCCTGGTCATTGCCGGCGGTGGTCGCTCCTGCCGAGGTAGGCAGCCGCCCGGAACAGCAAGCACAAGCCTGGGATTTCATGCCGCCCCCCAATGATTACTGGTTGTTTCATTGGCGTATAGAAGGCAGCTATACGTCGCACTGGCGTTTTGCCTTGGAAGTAGAGAACCTGTTCAACCGGGCTTACCGCTCTTATTTGAACCGTTGGCGGTACTTTGCCGATGACTTGGGACGCAATGTTTCCGTTTCTGTTCAATATATGTTTCACTAAAACTCAAAAAAAGTATGAGAAAGCAAATTTTCTTTTTCGCAGTCCTGCTGGCAGGCGTATTTATGAGCGCTTGCAAAAAAGACGACCCCAAGCCGGTCAATGAGTCGGAGCTCATTACTACTGTGGAGGTTACCTTCACCAATCAAAACGATGCCTCGGATATGGTTACGCTTCGCTGGTACGATGAAGATGGCGACGGACCGGCCGCGCCGGTTATCACCAATGGTAATTTGAAAGCCGGTGCTACCTATCAAGCACAGGTCAAATTGCTGGACGAGAGCAAGTCACCTGCCGAAGACATCACCGAAGAGGTGCAGGAAGAAGCAGAAGTTCATCAGTTGTATTACGGCTTTGGCAGCGGGTTATTTGCTTCGTTTGAGTACATGGACCAAGATGCCAACGGTAAACCGTTGGGTTTGCAGTTCCGGGTAACTACGGGGGCGTCGCCGGTTGCTGCCCAAAACTTCACGGTAGTGCTCATCCATGAAGGTGACAAGTCGAAAAACAATTCTTCTACCCCATGGACCTATGATGCGCTCATAGGGGGCGAAACGGACGTACAGGCTACATTTAGCGTAGGAATTCAGTAAGAGTACTACTGTCTGTATCATTCTGAGAGACCAAAGGCAACCCTGATAGGGTTGCTTAGTTGTTTTCAATGTATTACCTTTGCATTCTAAATAAGAAATGAGCATCATTAATCATTCTATTCTTAGAACCTCGTATCAAGAAGATGCAGCTGCAAGAAATGATTAATCAGTCTAAATTGCGCAGCTGGTTTAAAAGCTGTTACTAAAAAGCTAAACCACACGCTTCCCAAAATTAAGTGTTATCGTAGTTAAAATATAAGAGACGCCTAACAAACAGCTTGAGGTAGTTTTAAAAGAAAAGAACAAACTCTCATTTGACACCACAAAGCATAAATACGCAAAAGGGCACATTCTTTAAACACAAGTCGAAGGCATAAAAATTGATGAGACAACGACATACTGTAAAACCAAATGAACTTATAACCTAAAAGAAAAGTATTTGTATTGGAAACCGATTTAGAGTAAAAACACATCTGTAATCAATTATTTACGACCAAAGTCATAATAGCTACATGCCCCCTTTTTCAAAAAACACACGCATATGATTGAGTTGATTTCGAATTGTGTAAAGAGTAAAATCCAGTCAGAGTCTAATAAAAGACTGTTATCTAACTTTTTTTCATTGTCTATTTTACAAGTATCAAACTACCTCTTGCCTTTGATTAGCTTTCCATATCTTATAAGGGTTTTGGGGGTTGAAAAATATGGACTGTTAGCTTTTGCCAATGCATTTATTGCATATTTTACTGTATTAGTAGATTATGGATTTAACCTATCAGCTACGCGCGAGATTTCTATTTACAGAGAACACGAGCAAAAAGTTTCTGAAATATTCAGTTCTGTAATGTTGATTAAACTCGGCTTGCTTGTGCTCTCTTTTTTTATCCTATCTTTTATTGTTTTTTTCTTTAATAAATTCAAGCAAAATTGGCTGATTTACTATTTGACTTTTGGTGTAGTGATAGGGCAAGGTCTTTTTCCAATTTGGTTTTTTCAAGGCATGGAAAAAATGAAGTACGTAACATTTTTAAATCTTTTAGCAAAACTCATCTTCACAGTTTTAATTTTTATTTTTGTTAAAAAACAATCAGATTATTACCTTGTACCAATATTCAATTCTTTGGGATTTATTGCAGCAGGAATCTGTTCAATATCGATAGTTTTCTCAAGTTTTAACGTAAAATTCTTAACTCCTGGCAGAAGAGAAATTCTTTACCAGCTCAACAAGGGGTGGCATATTTTCACTTCAATGCTTTCGATAAGTCTGTATACTACGTCACGTATATTCGCAGTGGGGTTATTTACAAACAACACCATCACTGGATATTATGCAGTAGCAGAAAAAATCATGAGTATCTTTCAATTTTTTCCTATAATTTCTCTCTTGCAGTCAACCTATCCAAGACTAGCTAATCTTTACAACCAAAACCCTAAAAAAGCTTTTTATTTAACGAATAGGTTGCAACTTATAACAACTCTTTTTTACCTTGTGCTCTGCATAATGGTTTTTGCTTTTGCCGATTGGGTAATTTTATTGATTAGTAACAAGATACATAAAGAGGTTGTCATTACTCTTAGGATTTTAACGGTTGCTGTGTTTTTTATAAATGCTAACGCTTTTAAGGCTCAATTTTTGCTGGTGTCAGGAAATGATAATATACATGCCAAAATTCACTTTGTTTTAGGGAGCTTAGGGCTTGTTTTAATTTCTCTGATGACTTACCTTTGGAGCTACAAAGGTGCTGCATTAGGAGTAGTATTTGTTGAGATTGCTGTATTTATATACACTTATGTAGTAATTAATCGCTTAAAGAAAGAAAAAATATTTATTTCCAGTTTCGATAAAAGAGTCAATTTGTAGAACCACAAAAGATTTTGCTATGTACAAGGGATATAAAGTAGTTTGTCTAACACCTGCCGGGAGAAGAAGATACATGAAGCTCCTTGCACCTTACATTTTAAAAGCAATTCAAGAAAAATATGTAGATGAGTGGCAAATATTGGTTAATACAACCAATCCTGATGATATCCTTTTTTTTGAAAGACTAAGGGAAAACTTTAATAATATAAAATTGATTCCACAACCTGATGGAATCATAGATGGTAATAGAAGCATCAATGCATTTTTCCGATACTTTACAGACGAGAAAACAATATATATACGACTTGATGACGATGTGGTATGGATAGAAGATAACTTTTTCAAAAAGTTTTTAGATTTCAGAATAGAAAATCCCCAATATTTTTTAGTATTTCCTCTAATCATAAACAATGCAGTATGTACTCATATACTTCAACAAGAAAATAAAATCTTAAAAGATGGTCCCTACATACGTGCACTTGCTTCTGACAAAAACGGATGGGAAAATCCATTATTAGCTGAAAAAATCCACCGTTGGTTTATTAAAAGTGTTTTAAATGGCACTTACAAAAATCTGTATTTTGATTATGTCCCGGTCTCGTTAAATAGAGTTTCTATCAATTGCATTGGCTTTTTAGGGGAGCATTTTAAATTATTCAATGGTAATGTCGTTGGAGACGAAGAAGAGGATCTAACTGTCCACAAACCAAGACAACTAAAATTAGTGAATTGTATATTTGGCGGTGCTCTTATCTCACATTTTGCATTTTACACCCAAAGAAGCCATTTAGATAAAACCAATATTTTAAATGAATATGAAAAGCTACTATTAGAAAGCAAAAATAGCTTTATCAAGGAAACCTACCTTATCATTAATAAACTGCTGAATATCGAGCATTCGTCACAAGCAAACCTTAATAAATACATAAATCCCCAAAAGCAATTTATACATAATAATATTGCATATGTAAAAAAGAAAGTAGGGGATATCAAAGTTCCTTGGATAGTATTGAAAAGTCTCAGAGAGATTAAAAATCTATATTGGAATAAGATGTAATGTATGGAAAAGAAAGTTTGCAATGTAGTATTTTATGGCAGGCATGTTAGTTAATTTATTTTTATTTAGAATACATGAGCATACTGTAGACATGTATCGAAGTAATTTACACTACTTTGGTAAGGCTTTTGCTTTATGTTCTGACATAAGGCTATGCCTTATACTGTCTATCTTTTAAAAAGATATAACTTGGACACATTTGCTACAACGCAAAAAAACATGAAAATCTTTGCAACAGTTGTTACCTATAATCGGCTAACATTGCTACAACAATGTATTGAGCATCTGCGAAGTCAAACCCGCAAACCTGATGCTATCATCGTCATTAATAACGGCAGCACCGACAATACACTTGCTTGGCTGAGAGAGCAAACAGACCTAATAGTAGTTACGCAAGAAAATACAGGAAGCGCCGGAGGCGAATATACTGCCGCTAAGACAGCTTATGAGATGGGTGCCGATTACGTGTGGATGATGGATGACGATTGTATACCCGAGCTTGATGCCTTAGAATATCTGACTAACTTCTTAGATAGAAGCGAACTTCATGGTAAAGCAGTCGTTGGCTGCCTTGTTTGTAGCAATCAAGAAGAAAACAAGCTATCCTTTCCATTAACGGAATACCCTTCGTCCATCACTTACTTTAAGCCTTCCGAAATCAAGGAAAAAGAAGCTATACGCACCCTCTTTTTTACTTTTTTGGGTATACTAATTCCCAAAGAGGCTATACGGAAAATCGGCTACCCAGACCCCCGTTATTTCATCCGTTGCGATGATATTGAGTATGCTGTTAGACTAAAAAAATTGAACTTTCCTATATACATAGTAACTCGCTCGATAGCAAGACACCCCAGGCCGCAGTATGTTCATTTAAAAATGCTTGGTGTAGAGCTTCTTTTTACCAATGATGACAGTAAGAAAATATTTTATGGTCTACGCAATTCTACCCATCTTCTAAAAAAACACACTCATCCTATTGCTTTTATAGGCAAGCATCTGCCAAAACAGTTACTCTTGGCTACATATAAGGCTATTGCTATTGATAAGTCTCTCAAAAGCTTTTTTATTTATTTAAAAGCAATTGTCCATGGGCTTACCAATCGCTTAGGGAAAGTCGAGTTTAAATAATAAAGTACTAAAAGAAAACAGTAAAGCATATGTATGACTATTTGATTGTAGGTGCCGGATTGTTCGGAAGCGTATTTGCCCGGGAAATGACAGATGCAGGCTATAAATGTCTCATCATAGACAAACGACCACATACCGGCGGCAATGTGTACACAGAAAAGAAAGAGGGCATAGATGTGCATATGTACGGTCCTCATATTTTCCATACCAGTGATGATAAAATATGGGCATATGTCAATCGCTTTACAAGATTCAATCACTACGTCAATCGTCCCAAAGTGTATTACAAAGGAAAAATTTACTCTTTCCCTATTAACTTGTTTACCTTATATCAGTTATATGGTGTAAAAACTCCGGCAGAGGCGCAAAAAAAATTAGAAGAAGTAAGAGTACCTATTAAAAATCCCAAAAACTTGGAAGAGTGGGTGCTATCTCAGGTGGGACGTGAAATCTATGAAACTTTTATTAAAGGATACACCATGAAACAATGGATGTGTGATCCCAAAGAGCTTCCGACTTTTATTATTCGACGCCTGCCCATTCGCTTGACCTTCGATGACAACTACTTCAACGACTGTTACCAGGGCATTCCTGTAGACGGCTATACGGCTATGATGGAACGCATACAGGAAGGTATAGAGGTGCGTCTCAACACCGACTACTTCGCCGATAGAGATTACTTCGACAGCCTTGCACGTAAGGTGGTATTTACCGGCAAAATAGATGAGTTTTTTGGTTATCGCTTTGGCGAGTTGGAGTACCGTACGTTGCGCTTCGAACACGAAATGCATGAAGGCGATTATCAGGGCAATGCAATTATCAACTATACCGAGTATGAAATTCCTTACACCCGTATTTGCGAGCACAAGCATTTCACCTTCGGACAACAAGCCAATACAATTATAACCAAAGAGTATCCGGAAGCATGGAGTAAAGGGAAAGAGCCCTACTACCCCATTAATAACGAGCGTAATAATACAATTTACAAACAGTATGCAGCACTTGCCGAGGAGTTAAAAGGCAAATACATTTTTGGAGGTCGCCTTGCCGAATACAAGTACTATGACATGCATCAAGTGATTGGTTCGGCCTTGGCCAAAGCCAAAAAAGAGATTGAACTACAAAAAACAACACATTCATAACTTTTTGCTCCAAATGAAAAATCATAAAGCAGTATTGGCGGTTGTAGTAACCTATAATCGTCTGGAATTATTGAAACAGTGTATAGAATCGTTACGGAATCAAACATATACGATAGAGCGTATTCTTGTAGTTAACAATGGGAGTAATGACGGCACTGCTCAATGGCTGGATGAGCAGCAAGACCTGTATGTAGTCCATCAGGAGAATTTAGGAGGTGCCGGTGGTTTTCATACAGGTTTTAGGGAAGCTCTTAAACAAAATGCTGAATGGGTTTGGGCAATGGATGATGATTGCATTCCTCAGCCGGAGGCCTTGGAAAGGCTTGTGCAATATGCAGAAAATGCAAATAACATTTATTGTAGCGTAGCAGTAGATGCTCAAAACCCTAAACAACTCTGTTGGATTACCAAGGGCATAGACGGGCGTAGGTTGCAAAGAACAGATGAGTTGGGCAATGTCCCTATGGAAGTAGCCGGAGTGCCTTTTTTGGCAATTTTTTTATCCACTGCACTTATAAAAAAAATTGGCTTTCCCTTGAAAGAACTTTTTATTTGGGGTGATGACACAGAGTATTGCTGGCGCGCCAAGAAACAAGCACAAAGTAAGATTTTTTATATTCCCCAAAGTAAGGTATACCATCCGGCAACAGAGTACATTTCTGTGCGCCTACTTCCGTTGATGCCACGTATTAATCTTGTAAATGCTGCCCCATGGAAGCTATATTACGAGTTTAGAAATATTACATTTCTCAATAAGCAATACTCCCACCCTATCAAATACTATTTCTTTTATTTGCCTAAGACCATCGTTAAATTATGGCTGTCCAGAAGATTTATATTTAAAACTGCCACCAAGCAACATTTCAAAAATATGCTTAAAGCCATTTACGCGGGACATCGAGGGAAGCTGGGAAAAGTTGATTACGAACGTCTATGATTCAAATTCAAAGAAAAAGAATAAAAAGGTAACCTTCTTCAGGGAATCATTTTCTTGGGCGTCTTCCTAGCCCTGAATCATTTCTTTGTACGGTCTTCCCGGTGGGGGAGCATATACCACATGCTCCCTATCCACATATACCAGACAATGCCCTTTTGATTGCTGAGGTAGCAATCAACCATCAAAGCAATGAAAAAAGCCACCGCTTGAAGCATATACCAATAGTTGCCCCGCCGGATGCTCCGGATTACCGGATAGAGAAATACGGCAAGCAAAAGGAGCAGCCCTATTAGCCCGTGCCGCACAGCCTCCTCCAAAAATTCATTGTGTGTGCTATATCCCTGAAGCCAGTCCCAGTCATTGGCAGTATAACAAGCATTCAGAGCTTGTGTAGCATCGCCGGTGCCTACCCCAAAAAGAAAGGTTTGCCAGTCTTGTGTCCATACTTCCACGCCGCAATGCCATTGCCCCAAGCGGTGGTAGAAGCTGTATTGCAAAAAACCTGTCAAATCGAAAGCCGAGCGTAGATTGACGGAAGAATCCACTTGGTAATGATAGTTTGTTCCCTGCCAAACTTTTATCCCCACCAAAAATAAGCATAACAAAACGGCAAACCCTACTGCAACGCTAAGAGCAAGATGCTTTCGGTATTGTTTAAAAGATGATAGCCAAAAGCAAGGAGCTAAAAAAGAAAGGGCTGCAAAGGCAATTAAAGCTGCTTTGGCATTAATTAGCAATAAAACACTCATTACCAAGAGGTAGTAAAAAATAAAAAACAAAGCAGCTGCTCTTTTACGAGATAGTAAATAAGCTACCATCCATAAACTACTCACCCAATACATCCCCAAAAAGCCATGATGGAAAGGTGTCGTTTGGGTGATTAGCCACATATTGATTTCCCGGTACTTAAGATAAAATGGGATAATGCCCCATAGCATGTAAGGCAATGTTAGAAGAACAGAAACAACAAAAACCCACATAAGCCCATGAAACTCCCGTGTATGCAAAGGCGGCGCCGTTGCCCACATCCAAGGCACCAATACAAGCAACATGTGCACTTCCAAGTTGAAAATACCTTCGCTATAATCGGCGGTCCACAGTAGCCCTATGGCAAACAACGCATACCATAGCCAATGCAAAAGCATCCAAGGACGCTCTCTCCACTCATGCCATGCCGGCCGGTAGTAAATATTGTATAAAAAGGTCCATAACATTAGCAGAAGCGTGCACGCTCCATTGAGGTGCTCATGCCAGGGCAGTGAAGCTATCACCAAAATGAGCAGTACGAAATATATTTTCTTATTCAAAATTGCCTTCATATGCCTTAAGATAAAGCTCTGCCATTTGCCGGGCATTGAAATGCTGTTCACATAGACGCCGCGATTCTTTTCCCATGTGAGCTATTTTTTCTTCCGGTGCCTTCAGCAAGTCATGCAAAGCGGCAACAGCTTCGTCGACTTTATCGAACAAGAAACCATTTTGGTTTTCTATTACTAAATCCTCATTTCCGACACACCGGTGCAAAAGTAAAGGTTTCTCGCACATCATGGCTTCCAGTACGGTAAAAGGTGGCCCCTCCCACGGGAGAGTGAGAATACCCAAGGAAACAAAACAATATAAGCTTTATTGCCTAATAAGCTAATTACCATAGCTCAAAGTTATCACACCTTATCTATCAGTAAATTACAATAAACATTAAGCAACGAGTCTTTCATCCTTTCTTTGGAAAAACGTTGAGTTACACTCTGTCTAAGTTCTTGAGCAATCGTATTGAGTTGCTCAGTATTGCTAAGTAGCCTGATAATTATTTCAACTGCTTCTTCACTGTTTTGAAATACAAGCGTTTTATTCCCTACCACTTCTTGCAGTGCCGGAACGTCCGAAACCACCACTACCCTTTCCATGGCCATGGTTTCAGCAGCCACATACCCAAACGACTCATACTTGGATGGCATAACCACAATATCAGCTGCCGCTATAAAGTCCCTAACATCAGAAACCCAGCCTGTGATCTTTAGCACACCATCCATTTTTTTCTTTTTGATTAAATCTTCGATTTGATGCCTTAAAGGTCCATCTCCTACCCATAAGAAATCCACTTGTGAAGGGAGCACCTGGAGCAATCGACACGCTATATCCACAAAGATTTCTGGTCTCTTTTGGTGTGCTAATCTACCCAAAGCTATAACTAAAAACTTATCTTGACTTACATTTAGCCTTTTTCTTGCTTCTTCTTTACTTTGAGGTACAAATCGATGGGCAGAAATCAAGGGTGATACGACGCTCACTTTTTTCGTGGTCACATTCAAGTCACGAATAATTCGTTTTTTCTCTGCTTCCGTAACTGCAATTAAACGATCTGTGACAGGCAATAAAAGTGTTTCTATTAGCCCATAATACCACGCTATACTTGTAGCTAACTCATTGGGAGTATATACAGTTTTAACTGTATTGTTCACTTGAAACAATAGCTTTAGCAAACGCACAAGCCCCCCAGCTTTTGAACTATGACAATGTATAATATTCGGTTTGAATTTTTTAATAATAGCTCTTATCTTTAGAGCCGCCTGCAAATCAGATATTGGGCTAATAGAACGAACCATTGGGACTTCGAAAAGTTCTACCCCATTCTTTCTAAGTTTCTCCAAAAGAAGTAAAAAACTCGGTTCTGAACGGTTCAAAGAATATATGAGCCCAAGTTTAAGATTATTGACATTCTCCAAAGCATAAAATACATCCTCTATGTACCTCTTGGTACCTCCAAGAGTAGGTTCAATAACATGCAAAATTCTTAGTTTAGTGTCTGACATAACTATGAGTAGTTTTTAACAATGAAGTTGTTTAAAGTTTCCTGAGTAAAATTGCGGTAAAAGCCAATAACCCTGCCGGCGTAAGCCGCAGCCACCCACTCAAGCAACACATAAAACAGTCGCATTGTCTTGCTAACGTCTTGGCGTGCAAAAGCAAGCCCATGAGGCGTATAAATAAGCCGCTGCCCGGGCACTACGCCTCTTAGTGCGAAGCGGCCCAAGAAGCCGGCTTTGGATGAGTGCAAGTGAATTGCCTGCACGGAATGCTCTCGTTGTATTTTCTTTACAATACGGCGAAGGCTACGGAATGCTTTCCAGTCCATTATTGGGTGTACTTCCCGCTGAGCAAAAGGCCACTCCACAAAACCGGCATTCTCCGGGAATTGTTTTCGCACAGCGTCTATATCAACCCCTCTTTTACCATAAATGATGATGTGTCGATATCCGGGTTGATTTTTTACTATCTGTAGAATAAATTCAATAATTCCTCCACCAAATGCTTCTGCTATATGGATAATTGTCTTCATGCGTTATTTACTGAATATTCAATCTGCGTTTTAAAAAAAGAATCCAAGAATATGGAAGTAGCAACAAGGCACAAACTCTTAACAAACCCAACCAAAAATAAAGGTTGCCGAAATTCCGGTTTGCCCAAATCACTTTTACTCGGGATTTCAATTGTTTTTTACGCTTGGTAGCAGAAATTCCTGATGGGTTCCATATATAAGAAATGAGGGACTGTGGAATAATTGCTGTTGGGAATTGCTTTACAAATTTAAAAAAATAGGCATAATCCTCTGCTGCCGGGTAGTCATAAGGATAAAAGCCTATTTCCTTAACAGCTGACGTTCTCATTATAACAGCAGGATGAATAAATAAAGACTTTAAATACATTTTTTTTCTTATACTTCTTTCATCTAAAGGAGCTTTATAGGTAAAAAGATAGTTTCCCTCCATATCATAAAAATTGACCCAGCATCCCAGAAGCGCCACTTCCGGATGTTCATCCATATATCGCTCCTGAATAGCAAAACGCTCCGGATGGCAAATGTCCCCACAATCTAAGCGGGCAATATAGGGGCAGTCAGGGAAATGGCGGAGAATATATTCTAATCCTTGATTCAATACATGTTCAATGCCACGATTTTGCTCGTTCAGTAGCAAGACCAGCTCCATTTTTTGCCCAAATCGCTTTTGAAGCTCAGCCTCACCGGGACGTTGTTCGGCTCTACTGCCGTCATCTACTATTAACACACGCACTTTAGGATGCGACGAGATGCTCTCCAATGACTTGTACAATCCTTCAAGATTATTGTAATGTGGAATGAGTACTGTAGTTTTGATTGTTTGATTGTCCATACTTCGTACCTATGTAAAGTCCCAATACTAAATAAAAATAAGGCTCCCCGCCTCTGAATTGCACAAATCCGGCTACAAGATAAAGTATTAAGGATAGTAGAAACAAATTGTTACGGTCCTTAAATAAGTAGTCTTTCACTACATTTGCAGCCAGAATAAGAAACAACATACCACCAATAACACCAAAATCACTAAGGAATTGGATATAGATATTATGAACATTGTCTTCGGGAAAGGCTTTCTCCTTCATCTTTTCCATCACCGGCACGGTATTACCTGCCCCCACACCACTCCACCAACCTAAGCGAAGAGCTTCCGGGTAAGCCTCCCATAGCTCAAAGCGCCCTTGCATGCCTTTATCTTCTGTTTTACCAATATACAGCAGTCGTTGCAAGCCCACGAACTTTTCACCCACGGCTTCCCAGTCCACAGATGCTGCCGCATACATTACCCCCACAGCCCCTAAAACTATTAAAAGCTGCCGCTCCCATCTACGAACATAGGATGAAAAATAAAATAAAAAAACTGTTACGACATTCAACACAATGGCTACCCGGGACGCGTAAATGAAAGCTACAGAGATGCAAGCCCCCCAAACAAGATAAAAAAGCCACTTTTTATTTTTGGACATAAAAAAAACAGAAAAGAAAGCAATCCAAGTGGCTTCCAAGTTAGGTCCTCCACCGTAAAACATGGGGAAATAGGGGTGCTCACGCCAGGGCTCATTAAAGAATAAAAGAATGGCATCGAAAAAAACAACCATTTTAACATAAACAGCTGCCAGCATGACAAGTAGTGTGTACCGTATAGCTTTTATGATGGCTTCTTTAGGCAAAGACAGACCCCAAAGCACACCCAAAAACATGGCTATAAACGACAATAAATAATTGATTAAAAGTTTATTAAAACCATGAATCCAATATCCAACAATCGAGCTAAAAACAACCCACACCACCCAGTGCCAGATGTAGTTAGGAATGTACTTAGTAAGTGCTCTGAATGAATAAATCACAACAGGTACAGAAAGAAGTAAAATTAACTGATACACCTTTACTACCACTCCGCTTTCTTCTTGCTCAAAAACCCATCCTGTAATGGATAGTGTTTGTAAGTTCATAAATATGAGCAGACAAACAAACAGCCACATGGCTGCTTGTTTATTTAAACGACCATAAACAGGGGCTTCACCCGGGGAGTATATCGAAAGATCGTTCGACATGATTTTAATAGTTTAGTCGTGCAAATCTTTTTGATTGTCAAGATAATAAGCGATCGTTTTCGTAATACCTTCTTTTAAACTTGTTTGATGCTTCCACCCCAACGCATGCAAGCGTTGCACATCCAGCAGTTTGCGCGGTGTGCCGTCGGGTTTGGAAGTATCCCAGTCAATGGTGCCGGTGTAGGCGGTCATCTCCTTGATAAGCCCGGCCAGCTCTTTGATGGAAATATCTTCACCCGTCCCCACATTGATGATCTCTCTCTCATCATAATGTTTCATCAAAAAAAGACAGGCATCGGCAAGGTCATCGACATACAAAAACTCGCGGCGTGGGCTGCCGGTCCCCCAAACAGATACCGAAGATTGCCCTTTTGCTTTGGCTTCCAAAAACTTGCGAATCAGTGCAGGCATGACATGGGAAGTCTGCAAGTCAAAATTATCGCCCGGACCATAGAGGTTGGTAGGCATGGCACAAATAAAGTTGCAGCCATACTGATCGCGGTATGCCTGACACAGCTTAATGCCGGCAATTTTAGCCACGGCATAGGGTTCGTTGGTAGGTTCCAGGGCACCGGTCAGCAAATACTCTTCTTTGATAGGCTGCGGGGCAAACTTCGGATAAATACAAGAGGAACCTAAGAACAAAAGCTTTTTTACGCCCTGTCTGTATGCCTCATGAATCACATTGGACTGAATCATGAGGTTATCGTAAATAAACTCGCCCCGGTATGTATTGTTGGCCAAGATACCGCCTACTTTTGCTGCCGCCAAGAAGACGTACTCCGGTTTTTCCTCTTCAAAGAAACGGCGTACGGCTGCCTGTTCACGCAAATCCAACTCTTTTGAAGTGCGTAAAACAAGGTTTGTATATCCTTCTGCTTGCAGGCGCCGCACGATGGCACTCCCTACCATGCCACGGTGGCCGGCTACATATATCTTGGCTTGCTTCTCCATGTCTTCTATTCGTGATAGTTTTTGGTTTTATGCCCGCCCTCTTTCAGATATTTGTCACGCTCAAAGAGTTGCAGGTCTTCCCGCACCATCTCTTTAACGAGCGCATCCAAATCATAGGAAGGGTTCCATCCCAATTGGCGGCGTGCTTTCGATGCATCGCCTATCAACAAATCGACTTCTGCCGGGCGAAAATAACGTGGGTCCACCTGAATGACCACTTTACCTTCGGGTAACTGAAAATCGCCATGACATGCAGCTACTACTCCCCGCTCTTCGACGCCTTCACCTTCAAAGCGCAGCTCTACGCCCAACTCTTGAAATGCTTTACGGGCAAACTCACGTACAGAAGTGGTTACGCCCGTAGCTATTACAAAATCCTCGGGTTTTTCCTGCTGCAGCATCAGCCACATGGCTTCCACATAATCTTTGGCATGCCCCCAGTCCCGGCGGGCGTCCAGGTTGCCCAAGTACAAAGTGTCTTGCAAGCCCAAAGCGATGCGTGCCGCTGCACGGGTTATTTTACGCGTAACGAAAGTTTCGCCTCGTAATGGGCTTTCATGATTAAACAAGATGCCATTGCAGGCATACATGCCATAAGCTTCGCGATAGTTGACCGTAATCCAATAGGCATAGAGCTTGGCTACCCCATAAGGCGAGCGGGGATAAAAAGGCGTCGTTTCTTTTTGAGGTATCTCTTGCACTTTCCCGTACAACTCAGAAGTAGATGCCTGATAAATACGGGTTTTCCGGCTAAGCCCCAGAAGACGAACCGCCTCCAGCACACGCAAGGTACCCAACGCATCCACATTGGCGGTATATTCAGGCATTTCAAAACTCACTTGCACATGCGACATCGCCCCTAAGTTATAAATCTCGTCGGGCTGCACCTCTTGTATAATGCGCGTCACATTCAAAGAGTCTGTCAAGTCGCCATAATGAAGAAAGAAGCGAATATCCTCTTCGTGAGGGTCTTGATAAATATCATCTACGCGATCGGTATTAAACAGGGATGCACGCCGCTTGATGCCATGCACTTCATAGCCTTTCGACAATAGAAAACGAGCCAGATAGGCACCGTCCTGCCCCGTAACACCGGTGATTAATGCGCGTTTGGTCATGTAAATAAACTGCTTATCCAAAAGTTCCTCGCAAATTTATTATTTTTTTTCCTTCTTTCAAAACTTCTCATTAGTTTTGCAGGAACATTTAAACAGCGAGAGTTATGGCAAAAATTCAACACCAAGAAGACTTTGACCTGATAGATGTGGGTGCCGGAGCGTACCGCCTGGCAAAACGCTACTATCGCCCTTTGATTTTATTTCCCGTCGCCGGTGCACTCTTAGCACTCCTTTTGTCGTTTGTTCTCATTAAACCGGTGTATCAAAACAGCTTCATCGTTTACTTTCGCGTGCTTAACCCGGATGAGGCCCTTCAGCTCATCAAAGACTTAGAAACACTTAAAGAAGACAATTATCCCGAAGACTTAGCCAAAGTATTGGGAATTGGCGAAGCGCAGGCTCGCAGCCTGAAAAGTATCACGGCACGACGTGTTGAAGGTAAAAATAACCAGCTGAGCCCCACGGTTATTGTTGAGTTTGAAACTACCAAGCCGGAAGACTACGAGGCCATTCAAAATGCTTTGGTAAACTACCTGTCCGGAATTCCTTATGTAGAAAAAGAAAACAACCTTTTTCTCAAGCGCCAGAAGGCTTTGCTTGCGGAAATACAAAGCCAAATACAGCGTCTTGACAGCATGCACGTGGCTTTGATGAATGCTATCAATAACACAAGTAGAAACGCGCAAGTACCTCAAGTACTTACAAACAGTATTTACACAGAGATTGTTTCTTTAAAAGAAAAACAACTTGCCATTGAAAGAGAGCTCCAATATCCTGAGTCCGTACGTATCATAGAGCCGGTACGCCCTATGAGTAAACCAACGAAAGCATCACTCAAGATGAATACTCTTATTGGCTTTTTTGCCGGTGTGTTCTTAGCTATGTTTTACATTTTCTTTGCCGAAGTAAAACAAAGGGCAGAACAAACTGCTGCTTAACAGTGCTAAATTCTAAGGAAAAAAGTAATGCTGTAGCTGAAACTGCACTACCGGATAATTGTGAATATAGGAGCGCCGGTACAGCGGCGCTCCTATTGCTATTTCTATACGTGTATTAGAGCGCACAATCTTTTGAATGCCTGCATAAATTTCCCAGTAATGCTGCCCGATGTGCAGCTCACTGCTCGCCGGGATGTATTCCCCATCTTGAATGATACGCACGGCAGGATACTGTTTGCCCATCAATTCCAAGTACAAATTGATGTTGTTTTGGTGGTAATCCTTGTATACACGCGGGTAAAGTAAATACCCCAGAGACAGATTATACTTCCAAGCCACTCCGTATTCCATGCGAGTGGGCAGGTCGCCACTCTTGCCTTCATAAGCTTGAGGCACAATTACCCCCATTGTATAAGAAAGCGCCCAGCGGCGATGCAGCTTGGTAATTACCAAGCCGGTTCCCCAGCCTCCGGTGTCATCATACAAATTGGCTTCTGCCTCTTCATGAGGGTTGTTGGCGGTGGAATACTCTGCATATGCAGCCGCGCGGAAGTGGTCATTGCGTTCATCATGTTTTAAAAACAGATACTTGGTATAGAAGTGTGTGCCCACATAGCGATAAGGATAAGGCACAAGCTGTTGTGGATTTGACGAATAAAAGACAGTTTGTGTACCTATATGGTAATGATTGACTAAATCGGGGGGCAGTTCAAGGCTGTGGTGATTCGAGAAAGCAGGCTGCACCCACACCATCCAACGTCCTGAAATACCATATGCCAAACGCAGCGCATGCATCAGACGGAAGCGGTCGGTGCTGTTAGGCTGCTCGTTGGGGTAGTGCATATGAATGAGACGCACAGCCAAGGCCCCCTTGGGGATATTGCTTGCCGGCTCATTGAGTATATACAACTCTTGTGCCCGGACGCCCCAAGAGAACAAGCAGAGGATTCCCCACCAGCAAACATATTTACTCATCTGCCGGCTCATCATAAGGCGTTTTGCTTACATACCAAATATTGGACAGGCATTCTGTGCAAGCCTGCGCCGGTAAAGAATGGCGCCGGTGCCATTGTTTATAAGCCCGTTTTGACAAGATGGTTCTACCTGCCACGTACACTCTTTGAAGAGGCGTGTCGCTTTCTTCTTCTGGCAACCACACCAAACACCCACCTCCCCACATCATACATGAAGTCACTCGTGTGGCAGACGTAAAAAGCAGGCTCATCGAACGCACCGAGAAACCTGCCTCCTCCACTGCTTTTTTCAATAAGGGCAATTGCCCTTCCCTGCCAACCTCTACATAAGCGATAGTAGCTTGCAAATCGACCCATACAGATTGCACACCCGGCTGTTTACGTAAAGCAATCTCCACGCTGCGCATGCACTGCGAGCAGGTAAGCCCATCGACGCCTAACTCTACCGTATAATGCTGCGCATAAACACTTATGGACAATAGCCACAAGCCCAACAAGCCGATTTGATTTTTTAGCATAGAATCCTTTGCTTTGCTTTCATTACGAAGCACCTAATTCCTCCTCCTATGAAACAACGAATCTCTTACCTGTTTGTTTTCTTGCTAAGTTATGCATCTTTTACATATGCGCAAGTCAGTGAGACATTGTCCTTTGAGCAAGCCAAGCTTGAGATGCTGTGCCAAGCCATACGCTTTAACTATCGCTATCAAGGACAAAGCGCTTACATCAAAACCTTAGACTGCCGGAGCTTAAAAGCTTTGGGCAACAGCATTCCTTCACGCTTCAAAAGCTCAACCCGTCTTTACAAGACCTACGCCGAACGGTCTTACAGCCAGCTGCCCGATCTTGAAAGCCGGCTTGAAAAACTGCAAAAAGATCTGATAGCCGAACTGGAAGGCATCGGGCAAATAGCTCATGGCGACAATGCAAAAAAACTTCAAGAGTGGAACCGCGCCCTGCAGCAGTTGAATCGTGAATTTGAAAGCATTCGTGCACGCGCCCTGCAAAAGCAGTCACAAACACAGGAGGCGGTGCCTGCTCCCGAAGCTACTTTTAGCGAGCAAACAGAACAGGAGACCATCATGCTTCAAGAAGATACGCACGATGTTTCGGCAGACTTGACGGAAAACGCTCCATCTCACGGGCATCACGGTCTGTGGATTATTAGCATTCTTTCTGCCTTTGTTGCCTTGGCTTCGGCAGGCATTGCCTACGTTATTTATGTACGTAGCAAATCGGAAATGGCAGCCCTTCGCGAGGTAGTGTATGAGCGCTACAACCTTCTGGATCGGCGCTTTGACCTGTTTTATCAACAACTGACCAAGCAAGACCAAGAGACGGGTGCCAATCCGTCAAGCGGACCACAAGCAGAAGAGGACGATGAGGCGTAGTCTGCCCGGATATCCTGCGGCGTCAATCAATCATATGTAATCAAAAAACGGAAGAGCTGCCTAAACCCGGGCAGCTCTTCACTTCTTAAAACCCTTCTTGTTCTTCTTCTTGTTGTGGCACCTCTTCTTGCGGTTTCGGCTTGGGTGCCCCCAAATACTTCGCCTTAAAGTCTTCCACGAACAGGCGGGCACTTCCCGGCTCCAGCAACTCAAAGCCATAATCTCCCTCCCGCTTGGGCTGTTTGCCCCGGGCAAATTGATTATTAAACTCATCGACAGACGATACAGCCCTCAGCATATGGTTTTGCATGGTAAAGTAAAACCATATTTCATCATTGACCTCCAAATAACAATGCCATACTTCGCCGGCTTCGGTTTTCTGTATTTCCATGTACCCGGTATAAGCAGCATTGATATCCTGCGCATAAGCATTGGACACGCCAATGGGTCCTACGCTGTAAAAGGCCCGTTCTTCGGGTGACCAACGCAAATCAACCCGCGAAAGCACCAAAGCAGCCGATGACAGTTGTTTGTCGGCAGTTACCAAGGGGATGGACATCTGCTCCTCGCTTGCCTTTAACTGCGCTTCTATATATGCTTGGGTTGGCTTATCGCCTATAATCTCTGCCAGTTTCCATTTGAGCTCTACGGGGTCCGGCTCTGCCACCCTTGCATTTTCCGGCTTGTTGAGTGCCATCAAGTTACCCATGATTGAAAAGGCAGAACGCGGCGCCGGCATGTTCAGCAAAAAGAAGGCATTGAACTTATACTCGCTGCTTTTTAAATCCACCTCTGCGGTAGCCGCCTGCTTCACATAAGGCATAAAAGCTTCGCCCAGCAATCGAATATTGCCATCCAAAATGATTTTGGCAGTTTCGTCGTCAAAGACCAAGCGGTTGCCTTTCAGCTGCTCGCCGGCTACTTTGCGCGGCGGGGCTATCTTAAATTCGTTCAAAGCAGCCGTATAAACCAATTCGCCGGAAGCCAAAAAGAGTTCTTCATCTGTAAACTTGCGTTTATTTTCCAAGAAGGTAGCATATAGTACCCCATCTACCGGGTCATAGAACAAACCGGAAGTCAACACATCGGCTCCCACGCTCAACTTTTCGGGTACTTGAATGACCACTTCGCCCGAGTCGCTCTTGAACGGTATCCATGCGTCCAGGTCTTTACGGCTTTGCAGATCCAGCCTGATGAAACCGTCGAATTGTAAGCCCGGCTTAGGTGCCACCATGGTCACATTCCCTTTAAACTGAATGCGTGGCGCCATGAAGAATTGTTCTATTTCTTTGACTTCCCCGGTAGAACGTGTATAAACTACCTCTTCCCACTTGGAGCGCCGCTTGGTAGTATCGCCAACTATATCGCGTACCAGCTCAAAATCATTGAAGTGCAAGACAAAGGTATCACCGGCAATATTCACATAGCGATAATCTGCCCGCCCTTCAAAGGCAAGCCGATGCTCTATCTTTATCTTTCCGTTAACAAAATGATGGTATTGGCGCAAGGTATCCACAATCACTTGTGCATTTTGCAGCTCTTGCACATCAGCGCCACCTAAAACTGTGATTTCGCCTTTATCGGGAATCACCTTTGCATCGGCGGTAATAATATAAGGCACGCCGGTCAGGTCCAAACGCGGCTCCTCTATGTTTCGTATATCGTAAACGCCCCCGGTTGCATGAAAGCGCAAATCTTTATTTGCTTCTGCTACATCCATGTCTGCATACTTGGTCGAATAAAAGACCGAGTTGCTGTCGCCCTGCATACGTATTTCTTGTTCGTTGAGGTCCCAAACGGCCTCGGCTATCGAAGTCCGGAATTGAGCATAAGGAAAGACTATAAACGGAAAGGCCGGGTTGGCTTGCATAATGTCAGGAACCGGCGATATTTTGCAAACTCCTCCGGCCAAGTCGAAGTCCACATTCACACCATTGCCTTGCAAAATGGGCGGATGCGTATAGAAGAAAACATCATCGATGGCAAAAGGATCGGTTTGATGGGAGTTCACCCTAAACTCCGACTCTTTTGCCCACAGGTGCTTAGACTCAATGCGTATTTGAGGGGAAAGTACCCAAAAATCCTTGCGTGCTAAAATACCATCTGCCCAGAAGGCATTGGGCGTAATGGCTATTTTACCGTCTTTGAATGCAGCGGGGTTGTTTTCTTCAAAGATGGTAACCGGCGCATTGGGGCGGGTAAACAACAGCATACTGTCCACCGCCACCGTGTCTTCTATTCCTGTGATATTGGTTACCCAGCGTAAGCGCAGCTTGTCGCCATAAGCACGAGGGTAGTCCGTTCCCTCAAATATGGCTTGACGTGTATCGAAGCTGGCTTCATAAGCGGTAAGTGAGTCGGAAGTAATGATAAACTGTGGCGAACGCACCGTTGTAGTCAGATGCTTAATTTCATTGTTTCCCAACGCCACCAACTTGGTTTTGTACATTACCAGAGAATCTGTTTTAAGAGTTCCTGCTGTATGGTAGAGCTTGTAGGGTCCGGACGGATAGTGCACAAAACCCAAAGAATACTTGGAGTCGAAGCCGTCATAATCGGGGTCAAAAATAGGCTGCAGCTCTTCTTCCAAAGGCTTGAAGAAGTTGGAATAAAACGTACCCTTAAACTGTGGCAACTTGGCGGTCAGGCTGTCTATGAAAATACCGGGTATTTTAAAATACACTTTCTGACGATGATACCCACCCCGCTGACGATACAGCTGATCGAAGTAGATGGTCCCACCTTCTTTAATACTTAGTTTGGGGTAAGCTTCATAAGTCTCATCGGAAACGCCCGGAATGGGTCCAAACTTCAAGCCTGACTTATTGTTGGCATAGTTGATTTGCAGTTCACCGGCACCCCAACGAATCTCTTCCCCCAGCCATATTTTCACATTGGGGTTTTCCACTTCGGGTATGGAGAAAAGCATGGTGTCTATTTCGCCCATTGTCAAGCGAAATTCTTCATAGGGTAAGACGAAATTTTTACCGATAAAGCGGAAGTTACCCACTGTCACTTCGCCTTCCTCAAGCATGATGACCCGGTTGCCAAAAATTTTAATCTCTTTATACTTCGGAATCACCGATACATTCAGTTTTTTACTCAGGTCGAAGCGCTCAATACCCCGGATGGTAATGCCACCCCCTTCCGCATCGATGGTTGCATTGGGCATGGGCGGCCCGGGAAACCGTTTGCTCAATACGTAGAAGCCTTCCACCTCGTCCAAGTAAAAGTTTGCTTCGTTGTAGTCGTAGCGGCGCAACTCATAAAACAACTTGTACACATAGTCACGCTTAAAGTTTGGAATGTTCATGGTATCTTCCACAACAATGGCCGTGTCGGGAATGCCTGCCAGTGAGTCGGGGCGGCTCTGCAAGCGCCATTTAGTGAAATATACATCTAAGCCCTCCAGCTTGGCCAAGTACATTTTTTCTTTCGGGAATTTAAAACGAATGGTATCATATGCCATGGAGTCGCGGCGTGCATCGCGTGGCGAAAGCGAGGTTATCAGCATGTCGTCGAAGTCATGGTAAACATATTTACGCATCCCTTCGGGCAGCTCTTGCGCATATTCTTCGAGCGAACGTACCGGTTTGCCGGCGGTTGTGTCTTTGCGCACCAGGTGATAAATACGCTTCATCACTTGCTTATATTGCTCCGAAGCGTAATTGTGTGTGGTGCGGTTTAATATTTTCACCGTACCGGTTACTTCATTGTATATTACAAAGCCTTTACGCTCCATCTGACGCACCATGCCCACAATGGTTTTGTAGTCCTTGTGGGTAATTTCCAAAAGCGCATCCAGGTAGATTTCGCCCTCGCCCAATTCGTTGTAGTATCCGTATCGCTCCAAGGCAGCCTGCAAAACACGCACGGGATGAAAAGGCTGCAATCCTTGCAGACCGACAAAGTTTTCCTCATCGAAGTAGCTGAACGATTCGAAGGTGGCCGGTATCCGGTCTTTAGCTCCTACAACATAAAAATCCATGTTATTGGATTCTATGTCATAAGTAGCCACATCGGCAGAGATATAGATTTTGTGGTAATTATCGATAAAGGGCATATCCACATTGCTCTTCTCTCTAATAAACTTGATGATATGCCGCTTGCCGCCATCTTCTGTTGCTTCAATGTCATAGTTCATTGCTACATTGAGATGAAAGAGCGAGTCGCCGGCAGCCATATAGAAAGAGAAAGAAGCGGCGGGAGATGACAACTTATTTTTAACCAGCAAAAACTCACGTGCCTGTATTTGCAGGTATTTTCTTCCGTTATGTGTTACCTGCAAACGGGCGGTATTTTTATTCCGGGCAAAACCAAACAAATACTTACCTCGCAACCCCACGCCCCCTTCATAAACAACATACTTACCCAAGCCTTCAAGGCGTATGTTTTCATCATAAGAAGTAAACAAAGGATAACGGGCTTGGTCTTCTTTGGCGCGTCGCTGACTCACAAACTCGAAGCGCCCTTTTAGAGGCTTGGGCAACATGCCTTCATAATAAAGCGTGGTGTTTTCTGCCCGGAAACGCACCTCTTTGACCGGATGCGCCCAGTAACCGAACTCCAAGCGCACCGGCAAGCGTTGAGTAGCCCGCACCGAGTCGGCCAGGGTTCTTGCCGACAGGTTATTCCAGTCAAAAATTCCCCCTTTGGCTATCAAAGCATCTTTTTCAAAGCTAAACACCCCTTGTACAGCAGTGAAAGCTACCGAGTCATAGGGGGTCATATAAACTACATCTACTTTGGGAAATACAATCAAGGCACCGGCAGGAATGGCTTGTGCCGCATCTTCAGGCGCGGTCTGAGGCTCTTCCTGCTGCCAGGTATCATCTTCCCATGTCCCATTGTCTATGTTTTCTTCACCGTTCAGGGCAAAATCATCTTCCGGGGCAGCCGGCGGCGCCTCAGGCACCAGCTTATCTATCCATGGATAATTGGCCGGTGCTTTCTTCTCCACCCATACAAAATCGTAAGTAGGTGCAAAAGCATAGAGCCGGTTAAAATTGGATGAATACAACAAAGAATCGGCCACTACGCCATGCAGCCGCTCCAAATAGAGACTCATGGCTTTGGAAGGGTATTCCTGAAATGCCCGCTTGGTTGTCTGCAGCAGGTTTTGCAGGCGGTTGTTGTCCCACCCCTGCTCTTTAGCGAGCGTAATCACTTCCAACCACTGCTTCCACTCGACCGCCGGCCGCAGACGCTTCTCCAAAATCACTTGCGAAACAGCGATGATATCGGCCTGCTGCGCGGGCGAATAAGCACCGGCCCGCCATTGCTCTGCAAAGCGAGTGGCAACAGCCGTTGCCTGAGTATTGCCGGTCGCAAGCATGCTTTTTTCTACCTGTGCAATAAACTCATCGGCTTGGGTAGAGAGCTGTTGCGCCCACACCGCAACCGTAGAGAGAAAGACGAGCATGCAGCACCGGGCTACCTTCCAAAGCATACGACTCATGTTTATATCTTTTTTGTTTAGGCTTCCTGTTTTTTTATGAAGTGGGCACTGGCCCATTCATTTTTTTGCTTCATTGCGACAAAGACCAAGCCGTTTGCTTCGGCTGCCTGTCGAATGAGTGGCATATCATCTGCCAGAAAACCACTCAACAGCAAATCACCACCCATCACCAAATGACGTGCATAATCCGGCATTTCGTCCAAAAGCACATTGCGGTTGATATTGGCCAGTATCAAGTCATAGGGCGATGCCTCCAACTTCACACTTCTGACAGTACCCTGTTGTACGAAAATTCTCTCGCATCGGTTAAGATACACATTTTCAAGGGCATTTTCTACTGCCCAATCATCAATATCGTAGGCATCTATGCGTTGCGCCCCTCTTTTTTCTGCCATAATGGACAAGATGGCCGTGCCACAACCGGCATCTAAAACCTTTTTTCCCTCCTGTGGCAGCTCCAGTTGCCACGCAAGCATCAGGCCGGTGGTAGGGTGATGCCCCGTACCGAAAGCCATCTTGGGCGTAATGACAATTTCATATTCTGCTTGCGGGGCCGCTTCGTGAAAGCTGGCACGAATAAAACAACGCCCTTCCACCCATACGGGCTCATAGCTGCGCTCCCACACTTCGTTCCAATTGACATTGGGCAGCTCTGCAATGGTATATTCCACCCCTTCGAAAGGCTGCAGCGCTTCCTGTAAACGCTCCGGTGACCAATTTTTCAAGGGAATGTAAGCCTTTAGCTGCTGCTCCTCTTCTACAAATCCCTCGTAGTCAATAAAAGAAAGCGCCGCCACCAGCTGCTCGTGCCATTCGGCGGGCGCTTTCAAATTCACTTCTATATATTCCATACCTTGCTTTTTATTGACGCGCTTTTACGATATCTACAAAACTACGGGCGTTGAGTGAAGCACCTCCAATCAGGCCGCCGTCTATATCAGCTTGTGCAAACAATTCAGCGGCATTTTCCGGCTTGCAGCTCCCGCCATATAAGATGCTCACTTCATGTGCCAAAGCATCGCCATAACGCCCGGCAATGAGCCGGCGGATATGCGCATGCACCTCTTGTGCCTGCTCCGGCGTAGCGGTTTTGCCCGTTCCTATTGCCCACACCGGCTCATAAGCAATCACAATGCGTTTCCATGACTCCGCATCTAAGGCGAAGAGGCTCTCCCGCAATTGGGTTTCTACATACTCAAGATAAGTGCCCGCTTCGCGAATAGCCAAAGGCTCGCCACAGCAAAAAATAAGTTGCATGCCGTGTTCCAATACCCGGAGTGCCTTTTTTGCCAACAGGTCATGTCCTTCGGCATGGTACTCGCGGCGCTCGCTGTGCCCTACTATCACATAGTCCACGCCCACAGATTGCAACATGGCTGCCGACACTTCGCCGGTATATGCCCCCTTTTCATGCGCCGAGCAGTCTTGTGCTCCCAAGTAGATATGTTTCTCACGCAGTGAACCAATAAGTTTGTGCACCGGATATAAGTGGGTGAAAGGCGGAATCAGTACGACATGTACCTCGCCGTTGGTTTCGTCTTCTACCATGTGAATCACTTCCGATGCCAAAGCTTGCCCTTCGGCAAGTGTGGTATTCATTTTCCAGTTTCCGGCTACTATTTTTTTTCTCATGATTTGTGTATTTTAATTTGAAGTTATTTGCTACCTCTTCAAGAGAACAGGTGCATGATACTCAATTCACAAAAATGCTTATTTTTGAGTAAATACAAACAAGTAGCCCTTACACATGGAAAAAATACTACGTAACATATTAAAATGGCTGGGCGGTCTGCTCAGAGTAAACTCCATCCGGGGACGTGTCATTTTGGGTGGTGTTACTGCCGTGCTCGTTTTGTTATTGTTCAGCGCGCTGCTTATTTGGCGCCTCAATGTGATTCTTGACAAGAGCAACGCCCTGAGTCGCCTTTATCATCCAACCAACCAATACGCTTTGCAATTAGGACAAGGAGTAGATGGTTTGATGAGTCGCTTGCAAGCGCTGGTCTATCCTTCCTCCATCAGCATCCCCAACCAAGAGAATCAAGAACTGCGCAATTACCTGGAAAAGCAGGTACAGGCTTCCTTTGCCCGGCTGCAAACTTTGATAGAAAAGCAAAACTCGCCGGAACTGGATGCCATCCTCGAAACACTGAGCAACCAAATAGAGCACTTCAATCAACTGGCAGAAGATGCCATCGAACTCAACCAAGAGCAAAACCGGCAGTATTTGTACAATAGCCAAGCCCTCAATGCGCTGCAAAGCGAGCAACGCTCCGAAGACATACGCATACAGTCGATGCGTGCAACGACTATCTTTAACCCCAAGCTGGCTTTTTTGGTCAACGGCTCACTGCGTGACGTACAAAGCTCTATCAATATTTCTTTGGAAAAGCTTATACGCGCCAATAGCCGCGCCATCAAAGAATTAGATGAAGGATTACAGAAAGAAAGCACCCAATTCAACTGGGTAGAAGTGCTGGCAGTATTGGCCACCCTTCTTTTGGTGCTGCTGGTAATGACGACCGTCATCCGTCTCATTGACCGTGACCTGGTGCGCATTCAGGCTCAAGCCAAACAACTGAGTGTGGGGAATATTCCCAAAGCCACTTATACCCGCAGCCAAGAGCTCAACCCCATTGCCACACACCTCAATACCTTGGCCAGACGCCTCAAGCAACTCAAGGAATATGCCTTGCAGGTAGCAAAAGGAAAATACGACGAATACGAAGAGCTGTTTCCGAAAGAAAGCGAGCTGGGCGAAGCGCTTTACCAAATGCAACAAGGCTTGCAGTCCATATCCAAGCAGGAAGCACTCCGTGCCTGGCGCAACGAGGGTATCGCCTTGTTTTCGAATATCTTGCGTGAAACCAACGACCTGGAAAAGCTGGGCAATCAGCTCATCAAAAACCTGGTGCAACGCCTGCAAGCCAACCAAGGCGGCTTATTTATTGCCACGGGCGAAGAAGTGGGCAAAGAAGATAAGCTGGTGCTTATTGGTTGCTATGCCTATGACAAGCAAAAGTACCTAACCAAAGAGGTTAAAATAGGCGAAGGTCTGCTGGGGCGTGTATGGAAAGAAGCCAAGTCGATTTACATTACCAACATTCCGCCCAAATACCTTGAAATACGCTCCGGTTTGGGTGGTGCAAGCCCCAAGTATTTATTCATTGCTCCCATGAAGGTAGGCGATAAAGTAGAAGGGGTCATAGAGATAGCTTCTTTTCATGAAATTCCACAAGAATATCGCGACTTTGTGGAAGAGTTAGGCGAAAGTATAGCAACCACCTTTGCCAACATCAAAGCAGCCCAACGTACTCAGAAGCTTTTGCAGGAGCTGCGCGAAGCCAACGAACTCATGCGCGAACGTGACGAAGAAATGCGCCAAAACTTGGAAGAGCTGCAAGCCACACAAGAAGAGATGGAGCGCGCCCAACGCGAAATTGCAGCCAAAGAAGGCAACCTCAAAGCTTTGTTGAACAACACCTCCGACGCCATCATGGCTTTGGATACGCACTATCGCATTACGTTTATCAACAATGTGATGAAGCGCCTTTATGAATCCTTTGGCATCTATTTGGACGAAGGGCGTATTTTGGAAGACCCGCTTCCCGGGCTTAGCTGGAAAGAAACCCAACGCGAGGTGAAGCGCGCCTTGCAAGGGGAGCGCGTAACGCTCTTTACCGAACAAACCATGCGTGGGGAGTTGTATTACTACGAAATACACCTTAATCCCATTTATAACGAGCGGCAGCGCATTTATGGCATCTCTGTTTTCATTACGGATATCACCCAACAGCGAAAAGCCGAATTGGCGTTGCGCACCAAAGAAGCTAACCTCAACTCTTTGATTAACAACACCGAAGACTCAATTGTAGCCGTAGATAAAGATTTCAAAATATTGGTATTTAACGAAGAGTTCAAACGCCGGCGCCAAGGTATTCCCGTGAAAGAAGGCGATGACTTCCTTCCTTTCATCCCCGCCGACCGGCGCGAAGAGTGGCGTTTATGGCTGGAGCGCGCCTTCCGTGGCGAACGCTTCCAAAAAATCATCAAGCGCGAAACCGAAAAACGTGTCATCTACCGGGAATATTCCTTCAACCCCATTTTAAACGAAGAGGGCGAAGTGATAGGGGCGTCTGTCTTTTCGAAAGATATCACCGAATCCAAGATGGCAGAAGCAGAGAACCAGCGCATCATACAGCAGCTGTTTGAGCAGCGCGCCCAGCTAAAATCACGTATCGAAGAACTTGAAAAGCAACTGGCAGAACTGCAAAGTTCATCATAAACCATTCCCTTTTCATAAATTTACAAAAAGATAATGCCGGTTTTTTTCATCATTATTGCCGGCATTGTTTTTTTGCCAAAAAAAAGATGATGCAGCTCTTGATTCTCTCTTTACTCCACTTGATTATGAACACTTTATACCCTGCTCTCGAGCAATATCTTCAAAAAAGAAGCAGCGAATTCAATCAAATCAGCCACGAGCGCAAAGAGCAGTTGCGTATTTTTGCAGAGCATATCCGGCAACTGCATCATAAACAGGGCGAAGTGCCCATCACTTTTATTTGCACCCACAATTCGCGACGTAGTCACTTCGCCCAAGTATGGATGACCGTTGCTGCTTATAATGCAGGGCTTGACTACATACGGTGCTACTCCGGTGGTACCGAGGCGACCGCCTGCAACCCACGCACCATTGCAGCCCTGCAGCGTGCCGGTTTTCAGGTAAGTACACACCGGGACGGCGACAATCCACATTACCAAATCCGCTTCGCCCCTGATGTCCCTGCCGTCATAGCCTATTCCAAAGTATATGACGCCGCCGAAAACCCACAAGAAGGGTTTATTGCCGTAATGACCTGCTCGCAAGCCGATGAAGCATGCCCGGCAGTGCGCGGGGCTGCCGCACGTGTGGCGCTTCCTTACGAAGACCCCAAAAAAGCCGACGGAACACCACAAGAAGCAAGCACCTATGATGCGCGTTGTGCACAGATAGCCCGTGAAATGCTTTATGTGGTTTCTTTACTCGCACCGGCGAAATAAAAATTACCGGCGCCCTCCGCGCATATAGCGGCGGCGGTTGCGTTGGTAGTCTTCAAACAAATAGTCGCCCAGCCCCTGCAATGAGCTGTAATAGGCACGCCCCCCATTCACTTGGGTGAATTTGCGCACAAACTCCTGCAAGTAAGGGTCGGTGGCTATCATGAAAGTGGTGATGGGAATGCCCAAACGACGACACTGCTTGGCTAAGTTCAAGGTCTTATTCAATATTTTCCGGTCTAAACCAAAGCTATTTTTATAGTAACGGATGCCCTCTTTAATACAAGTGGGCTTGCCGTCCGTTATCATAAATATTTGCTTATTGGGGGTTTTTCTGCGTCGAAGCAGGTCCATGGCCAACTCCAAACCGGCCACCGTATTGGTATGAAAAGGACCTACCTGCAAGTAAGGCAGGTCTTTAATGGAGATTTGCCATGCATCGTTGCCAAAGGCAATGATATCCAAAGTGTCTTTTGGGTACTTCCGCATAATCAGCTCTGCCAATGCCATGGCTACTTTTTTGGCAGGTGTAATGCGATCTTCGCCATAAAGAATCATGGAGTGCGAAACATCAATCATCAATACGGTAGAGGTCTGCACCTGCTGCTCCTGTTCTCTGACTTCCAAATCTTCCTGTGTCAATAGGAAGTCATCTATGCCATGGTGCACATATGCATTACGCAACGACTCGGTCATAGCCAGCTGCTGCAAATCATCGCCAAATTCATAGGGGCGCAATTCCGGCAATATTTCCCCCGAGTTGCTGCCGTCATGGGCTGTCCGGTGGTTGCCGGCTTTGCCTCTTTTCAGCTTGCCAAAAATTTCTTCGAGCGCCTGCTGCCGGATGGTGCGCTCACTTTTTGGGGTGATGATGAGCTTTCCTTGCCGTTGCTCTTCTTTGATGTATCCCTTTTTCTTGAGGTCTTCAATAAAATCACCTATGCCGTAGCGGTCATCGGTGAGCCCATATTTTCGGTCAAGGTTATTCAGCCAAGCCAGTGCTTCCGCCACATCGCCGCCGGTAATGTTGATCAATTCCAGGAAAATTTTCAGCAGCTGCTCAAAACCGGCTTTAGAGGTTGGTTTTGACTTTTTTGAATAGTGAGAGAATAAAAAGTGGCTCATGGTCAGTACTTTATTTTAAGAACAGGGAGGCAAGCCTTTTGGTTTGCTTGCAAAAACTACTTTTTTATCAAGCCTGACAAACGCCAATGCCGCACCCACAGCGATAGCCACAAAGCAGCCAAAACAAACAAAGCCAAACGCCCTAAATAATCACCGTAGCGACTGTAAAAAGTCAGCTCGTTATTCAATATCAAGGTATCGCGGATGGAAGCAGGCACCCAATAAGGGGTGGCCTGAAGCACCTCGCCCTTCGTATTGATAAAGGCAGAAATACCTGTGTTGGCGCAGCGTGCCACTGCCCGCCTGTGTTCTATTGCCCGCAGACAGGCATAGCGCATATGCTGTTTGTAACCGGGGGTGTCGCCCCACCAACCGTCGTTAGTAATGATACACAGCAGGTTGGCACCCTTCTGTACATATTCGCCCACGTATTCGCCAAACACCGACTCGAAGCATATGATAGGTGCATAGCGCGCATTGCCATCTGCGAATACTGTGCGCTCTGCTTGCTTGCCATAACCGCCGGAAGTGCCCCCCAAATCTATCACTAAATTGGAAAGCCACTGAAAAGCAGCCGGATAGGGCATGGCTTCTACCATGGGCACCAGCTTGGACTTATGATAAAAAGCCAGTGTATCTTGTTTTAAAAACATGGCTGTATTAAACACATCGTAGTACCCCAACCCCTCTTGATAACGTGCCGAGGCAGGTGGTAGCTCATTTTTGTAAAAACGAGCCGTGGTCAGTCCTGTAATCAATGCGGCTTGGGGGTAGGCGCTCATAAAGTTTTTGATTTGACGAATGACCGCATAGTTATGAATGTTTTCCTCCCACAGGGCATCGTCGATGGCGGTCTCAGGCCACAAAATCAGGCGGGTATTGGGGGTTATCTGCTGTTTCGACAACTCCATGAAACGCCGGATTTGTTCAGCAAAAGGAATAAAGTTGGGGCTGTCGGGAAACTTCTCTTGATAAGGGTCAATGTTGGGCTGCATCACCACTACCTCTACCGTTTCGCCTTTTGTTTCATAGCGTGCTGCCAGCCAGTAAGAAACACCTATGGGCAACAAGATGAGCAAGGCGGTATAGAAAGCATAGACACGGCGGTTGTGTGCAAGCCGGCTCGTGAAAATACGCATAGCTACCAGGTTGGTCAACAGTACCCACAAAGTGCCCCCTAAAACGCCTGTAAATTCATACCACTGCACCCAAGCCGGCACTAAGGCAAAGGCATTGCCCAGCTGCAGCCAAGACCAACTGAGCTCCCAGTTCAAATGCAGGTATTCGAAAGTGAGCCATGCCAGCACAAAAGTGAGCTGCATGCGTGCCGGGTCTGCTTTGCGTGCTATAGACATGGTCACCACTACCGGCAAACACATCAGCAATGCATTGGCCAGCCATGCCCCCACCGCACCGCCGGCACTGGCGTTCCATATCCACCAGGTGGTTGCTATATTCCAAAGAGCAAAAGCAAGATAGGTAGCTGCCAGTAACCGCTTGCCGCCAAGCAGCTTCATGCGATAAGCATGCAGCAGGCGCAGAAGCGGCACGAACGCAAAAAAGATGCTTATATGCAAATAAGGAACATACCATGCAACAGAAAACAGAAGAGCCGCCAAAGCTGCGTAGCCATAAACATAGAGCGCGGGCAGTACGGTAGCTTCATGTTGTTTCATCGACGACCGGGAAGTTACAGTTGAATCCATAGATTTTTACTTTGCCTTAAAAATATAAAAGCCGCTGATATGTAGCGGCTTTTATCACTCTTTTCTTATTTCCTTTAAGGAATAGACTCTATCGTCACATCCGGGTTGATTTGATAGCTGATAGTAGCTTCTGTGGTTTGTCCCATTAAAGAAAGCTCTGCTTTCACAGGCAACTGAAAACCTTCCACTTCGGCATATTCCAAATACTTCGCAGTAGTACCGTCAGCATCTATCGTCTGCAGCAGCAGTCCGCTTTCTTTGTCATAGTAACGCTTTTCTTTGACACCTTCCGGCGATTCGTAGGTGATTTCCAAAACTACCTTTCCATCCATTGTCTTAGCATCGGTCAGGGTAGCTTTGTAGCCCAGCTTCTGGTAATCACGCTCTAAAAGCACATAAGTGCCGGCTTTGGCGCGCTTATATACCTCATCTTCGGGGTTATCTATTACTCGTTCGCCTTGCGGGGTCTTGTTTAATACTTTTTTACCATCGAAACGAATAAGCTGCAAGCCAAAAGGTGTTTTCACTTTTGTTTCAAAGCCTTGTGCGGTGCGTACGGTTACAGTCTCTATTTGCAAGCCTTGAATGGTAAAGCTCACATTTTGCTGCAGGCTGCGTATGTCGCTAATATTACGGGTACCGGCAATGGCACGTAAGTATTGATTGATAACGCTAGCTACACTCACACCCTCCAAAGAGGCAAGGTCAACCCCTTTATATTCATTCCCGAAAGCGTCGTAACGTTTCACGGGCCCAAAGCGTGCCAACTTGCTTTGCAACACATCTATATCGCCCACGCCAATGATATAAGCATTGGAAGGCAGGAAGTATTGTCTTGCTACGAACTGTACTTCCTGGGCTTTGATTGCTTCCAAGCGCGGAATGTAGGTAGTATAGTATTCTGCCGGCAAGTTATAGATGGCTGTGTTGATGGCAAACTGCGCAATGGTCTCGGGGCGCTCCAATGAGCGCGCAAAGCTGCCTATTAAGATATTTTTTGCACGCCGCAACTCATCTTCAGGCACCACTTCATTACGCATGCGCTCCATTTCCTTAATCATTTCTACCATGGCGCTATCGGTAACGGCATTGCGCACATCGGCAGAAGCTATAAAATAGCCGGCCCAGCGGTCGGGTATCAAACGGGAATAAGCGCCGTAAGTATAGCCTTTGTCTTCACGCAAGTTACGGAAAAGACGCGCATTGGCATTGCCGCCCAAAATTTGGTTTGCCAAGCGTGCCACCAAGTAATTCTTGTCTGCCAAGTTGTATTTGATAGGATAAGTCAGACGCAGAACACTTTGCACGGCACCCGCTTTTTCTGCAATAGCCACTTGCGTGGCTTTGGGCGGTTGAGGCACCGGCAAGTACTCGGTAGGCACATTGCCTTTTTCCCATGCACCAAAATATTTCTCTACCAGACTTTTGGCTTCATCCAAGGTAATGTAACCCACAAATGCCATGTAAGCGACATTGGGGCGGTAATAGGTCTGATAGAACTTCACAAAATCTTCCCGGGTAATGTTCTTTACAGTTTGGGGCGTTGCCACCTCGCCATAAGGATGCTTGTCGCCAAACGACAAGCGACGCCGCAGATTATCGGCAATGGCTTCCGGTGAATCTTGCACAGCCTTTAAGTTAGACAAGGTGCGCTCTCTAATTTTCTCCAGTTCTTCTTCCGGAAAAGTAGGCTTCAACAGTATTTCGGCGGTCAGATCCAAAATGGTAGGCAGGTGTTTTTTCAAAGTAAACACCGAAAAGTAGTCACTCCCGAAAGAGATATTGGCGCCATAAAAGTCAATCTGTTCATCTATTGTGGCTTTATCTTTCTTTTCGGTACCCGCCATTATCAGCTCGCCAAACATATCCAGGAAGCCGGCCTTGTCGCCTTGCTTTACAGGCGGATAGTCGAAGGCAGTGTAAACGGTTACTTTGGGCAAGGTTTTGTCTTCAATAACAAATACCCTCAAGCCATTGGGCAAAGTAAACGACTGGTAGGGCTTGAGCTGAAGGGGCGGAAAGCCCTCTGCTTTCGGGGGGGTAGTAGGGTATTTCCGGCCTTGAGCCCAGACAGCTGTGCCAAAGAGGCTCAACAGTATCAATGAGAGTAATATTTTCTTGTTCATGGCGCTACTTATTTAGATTGTTCTTCTGACTTAGGCAACCAATAAAGGGTTACACGGTTTTCTTTCACCAAATACTTATTGGCTACCCGCTTGATGTCGTTCGGGGTTACTTTTAAATACTGCTGTATTTCGGTATTGATGAGATTGGCATCGCCAAAAAAGGTGTGATAATTGGCAAGGCTTTCGGCTATGCCTTCCATAGTGCTGTTCCGGGTATAGTATTCTGTTTCCAGCTGGTTACGCAACTTTTGAAACTCCTGGAAGGAAATGCCTTCCCGCTTGATTTTCTCATATTCTTCTTCCAAAGCTGCTTCCAGCTCTTCGGGGCTGACCCCTGCATTGGCAATTCCGTAAATGATGGATACCGAGGGGCTGTCTTCCAAACCAAAGGGGAAGGCGCCTACTGCCAATGCTTTTCTCTTTTCATTCTTCACATAACGGCTCAGACGAGAGCTCTCGCCTTGTGAAAGCAACTGCATCAGCATGTTGACTGCATAGTAGTCGGGCTCTTTGATGGAAGGGGTGCGGAAAGCGTGCACTACTGCCGGCAGTTGTACGTTGTCATACACCACGTCGCGCACTTCGCCCCCCAATGGCGGTTCTTCCACATTGGGGCGGGGCACTTTTTTGCCCTTCGGTATGTCACCAAAATAGATTTCTATGGTTTTCTTGGTTGCTTCCACATCGAAATTGCCGGCAATTGCCAAAGTAGCATTGTTGGGCACATAGAAGGTCTTGTAGAAGTTTTTAAAATCTTCTTCGCTGGCGGCTTCCAAATGCTCCATATAGCCTATCACGGGCCAGCGGTAAGGGTGTTTTTTGTAAACCCGCTTCATGGTTTCTTCTACCAGGCGCCCGTAGGGCTGATTGTCCACACGCAGGCGGCGCTCCTCTTTCACCACTTCGCGTTGCGTTTCAATGCCCTTCATATCTACTTTGGCATGGCGCAAGCGCTCGGCTTCTATCCAGAGCGCAAGGTTTAATTGATTGGCAGGCAATACTTCATAGTAGTAGGTGCGATCATACCAAGTATTGGCGTTATAGGTGGCACCTGCTTCCGTGAGCAGCTTGTCCAGCTCGCCGCGCTCTATGTACTTGGAACCTTCAAACATCAGGTGTTCGAAGAAGTGGGCAAAGCCGGTCCGCTCCGGGTCTTCATTTTTCGACCCTACATGATACATCATGCCGACTGCCACCACCGGCACGTCGTTGCGTGGATACAGTATGACATGCAGCCCATTGGGTAAGTCATACTCCTGAAAGTCTATCTTCATCTGCCCTGCACAAGGAAGCCAGGCGCTCCCTGCCAGCAGACACAACCATAATGCAACTATTCTTCTCATGGGATTGATATTTTTATGCAATTCAAATCTAATTTCTTTCGTATTAAATTCCAAAACTTAACAATTATTTAAGATTACTACAAAAAAAGGCACGGTCTTTTTAAGACCACGCCTTTTTGCCAAATTAGTTGGAAGTGTATTTAAAAGTCTTCATTTAAGGTGAACTTTTGATCATCTTTCTTGGATGACACCCCTGCTTTGCGGTATTCCGATACTCTTTTTTCAAAAAAGTTGGTTTTTCCTTGCAATGAAATCATATCCATGAAAGGGAAAGGATTGGTAGCATTGTAATGCTTTTCCTGCCCCAGCGCCACCAACAAACGATCGGCCACAAACTCTATGTATTGAGCCATCAGGCGGGAATTCATACCGATAAGGTCAACCGGCAGCGCATCGGTGATAAACTCTTTTTCAATAGCCACGGCATCGGTGATGATTTCGAGCACACGTTCCGGGCTTAATTTATTTTGAATGTATTGATTGTAAAGCAAGCAAGCGAAATCGCAGTGCAAGCCCTCGTCACGTGAAATCAGCTCATTGGAAAACGACAGCCCGGGCATCAAACCACGCTCTTTAAGCCAGAAGATGGCGCAAAAACTACCGGAAAAGAAAATACCTTCAACAGCCGCAAAGGCTATCAAACGCTCCACAAAATTGGGGCTTTCAATCCAACGCAGTGCCCATTCGGCTTTTTTCTTCACGCAAGGCACGGTCTCTATGGCATTGAAAAGGTGCTCGCGTTCGGCACTATCTTTAATATAGGTGTCAATAAGCAGAGAATAGGTTTCGGAATGAATGTTCTCCATCATTACCTGAAAACCATAGAAGCAACGTGCTTCGGGCAGTGTGACTTCGCGCATGAAGTTGAGCACCAAGTTTTCATTCACGATGCCATCGCTGGCAGCAAAGAATGCCAACACATGCGAAATAAAGTGGCGCTCTCCTTCATTCAAATTTTCCCAATCGCGCAAGTCTTGCGACAAGTCTATTTCCTCGGCAGTCCAGAAACTGGCTTCTGCCTTTTTATACATCTCCCATATTTCATGGTGCTTGATGGGGAAAAGTACAAAGCGGTTTTTTTCTTCTAAAAGCAACGGCTCGTTGTGTGTGTGGCTCATATGCAAATATCTTTTGTTTGGTTATGAAACTGTTCCTTTTGTAGATACTTATTTTCAGGCGTTTTTGTTTAATTTGTCATCACAAGACATAACAAATATACACAATCCGTGCTTTCTATGATATTGCGCAAAACCAAAAAAGACGCTTCCGGCAAGCCTTCCCTCTATGAATTCACGCTCCACGAAAGGCGCCCTTCATGGTGGTGGGCTGAATGGCTGGCACTTGGCTTGTCTTTATTCGCATTTTGGCGTTTCCGTAGCCCTTTCGTCAAACTGCTAAGTGTGGGTAGTGTCGCTTGGTTCAGCACACAAGTATGGATGCAGCTCAAACGGCTGCAGCTGCAGCTTACGGCCGAAGGGCTTAGCGTGCGCGAAGGCATCATAGGAAAAAAATACTTTTTCGACTGGGCAGATATCAAGCAAGCACAAATTTTAAAAGACAACAAAACATTGCCGTTTGGCTATCCCAGTTTATCCCAAAAGGTCATTCAGGAAGCCGATAGCATCCTGCTGTGCCATAGCAAAGAAAAAACAGCCCTCAAGATTTCGGCTTCCCGCTTTGGTGCCGGCCAATTTGGGGACTTTCTGCAGCGCCTTTATCGCGCCTTGCAGTGGCACAGCACCAACCGCGTGGAAAAAATAGACTACCTTATCGGCAAAATACAAGAGCATAAGCAGCAAGACTTGCAAATTATGCGCGAACTGGAAGACGCCCTTTTTGAAGCATACCGGACAGCCTATCAACCCATCTACCTTCAAGAGGGCAAGCAAGCTTCACAGCCTCTGTGGATATACCGCCGCGGCCAACACCCCATTGCCTTTTATGCAGACCACCCACAAGCCAACGTAAGTGAAGAAACGCGCCAAGTGGCAGAAGAGCTCATCAAGGTAAGCCGCGAAAATATGGAAATCGTCAAAACACGCTTGGCTTACTATGACAGTGTCATTCAGGTGCTTACAGAAAAACGCAAAGAGGTAGAACAACAGCAAAAACTTAAAGAAGTGGCGGGCAAATTAAAAGCCATTCAGGTGCGCAACCTCAAAAAACAAGAAACCCTGCAAAGCAGCGAAGAAGACAGCCTGATGGTCGAAAACCTCATGTTGTTGGATGAACTTACTTCCAAGGTTTATCAAATTGAAAACCTGGAAGATTCATTCTTACTTTCGCAGTATATCGAGCAGCTCAAGCCCGAAGCGCTGGCACACAACCAAGTATTGCGCGAGCTAAACGAAAAACTACAGGACGGACACAACTAAAAACACCTTGCACTTAAATCATAAATCGAATATGAGTCATAGCATATCCTCAATCACCATGGAAGACAGTTTGGAATTTGCACGGCAAATGGACAGCCGGGACCCCTTGCGCCGGTTCAGGGAAGAGTTTCATATTCCACGCCGCGAAGGACAAGAAATCATCTACTTGTGTGGCAATTCGTTGGGGCTGCAGCCCAAGCGGACAGCCCGTGTCATAGAGCAAGAGATGGAACGCTGGCGCACCCTGGCCGTCGACGGGCACTTTGAAGGCGAAACCCGCTGGTTCGACTACCATAAGGCGCTGCAGCCCATGCTTGCCCCCATAGTGGGCGCCCACCCCGATGAAGTCACCATCATGAACAACCTTACGTCCAACCTGCATTTCATGATGGTGTCGTTTTACCGCCCTCAAGGCAAGCGCTTCAAGGTGCTGATGGAGGCGGGCGCCTTCCCCTCGGATCAGTATGCCGTAGAAACACAGGTGCGTTTCCATGGCTACAAGCCCGAAGAAGCCATTGTGGAAGTAGCCCCTCGCGAAGGCGAAACTTTCCTGCGCACCGAAGACATAGAGGCAGCCATACGCCGCGAAGGCGATAGCTTGGCATTGGTGCTCTTCGGCGGCATCAATTACTACACCGGGCAAGTGTTCGATATGGAACGAATTACGGCTGCCGCCCATGAAGCAGGCGCAATGGCAGGCTTCGACCTGGCCCATGCCGTAGGCAACGTGCCTCTCCGCTTACATGACTGGGATGTGGATTTCGCCGTATGGTGCTCTTACAAATATTTGAACTCCAGCCCCGGTGGCGTAGGTGGTGCCTTTGTGCATCGCAAGCATCATCATGCCGATTTGCCCCGCTTTGGCGGCTGGTGGGGACACAACGAAGAAGAGCGCTTCTTGATGAAAAAAGGATTCAAACCCATCACCACTGCCGAGGGATGGCAGGTAGCCAATGAGCCCATTTTACTGATGGCTGCCCATAAGGCTGCTTTGGAAATATTCCAAGAAGCGGGCTTTGAGCACCTGCGCGAAAAAAGCAAAAAACTGACCGATTATCTGCTATTTTTCATAGACAACTACTGCAGCGACAACCTCACGGTACTTACCCCCCGTTCCTACGAAGCCCGGGGCTGTCAAGTGTCGATCTACGTGCACCGCGACGGGAAAAAAGTATTCGATGCGCTGCAGGCCGCCCATATAGTAGGTGACTGGCGTGAACCCAACGTGATACGCTTAGCCCCCGTACCTCTTTATAACACCTTTGAGGAAGTATATCGCGTAGGGCAAGTGCTCAAACAATTTTAGTAGAACATAGCCCCCAAAGCCGGGGGCTTTTTCACTTCTTTTTTTCCCCCTCATTATTTCACGCCCTCCTTCCATTATTTCATTTTTTCCCACTGTCATCTCGAGCATCATCTCCTGTCATTTCGAGCGCAGCGAGAAATCTTTTTTGCTTCTTGCGGCTTGGTTCGACGAGATCTCTCACTCGCTTTGCGAGTTCGAGATGACAAAAAGCAGAAGTAAACTTAACTTGACGAGATGTCTCACTTCGTTCGACACGACAAAAAGACATTTACATCTTCTTTTCATCTTTTAATCCTTCGTTGTTACTTTTTATGCCTTACCTATCATTTCTAAATACCTCTTGTGATTTTGAAATACTCCCTTTACCGCTTCAAGCTTTCCTCTTGCTATTTCGTTCTTCCTTCCTGTCATTTCGAGCGCAAGCGAGAAATCTTTTTTGCTTCTTGCGGCTTGGCTTGATGAGATCTCTCACTCGCTTTGCTCGTTCGAGATGACAAAAGATGCTAATACATCACAAAGCATTGCCAATAGATAGGAATCAGCCTTGTTTATCAAATCTCATCATTTAAAAATCGCCATTCCGGATTAAAAGAGTTAATAAGAGCTTCCTTTTTTGCCCTTCGCCATTTTTTAATCTCTTTTTCACGGGCAATGGCGTGTTCTACGTACTCAAACCTTTCCCAGTAAACCAAAAAGTAAGCATTATATTTCCCGGTAAAATGACTTTTGGTAGTGTAAGCATCCAGCTTATGCTCATAAAGGCGCCTGCGTAAATCGTTCGTAATACCTACATATAAAACTTTCTTGCTTTTGTTCGTGGTAATGTAAACAAAGTAATTGTGGCAACCTAAAGGTTTCATATAAACATGAAAGAAAAAGGCGTTTTTAAGGTCGCTACAAAGAGCAGATACGTGTTGTTCCTATTCCAAGATAATGACTATCATTCTTTTTAAAAAGAAAACGGGTTATTTTGGCATTTTATTTATGCTTGTATCACTCTACTCTTTTGAAGTTCCCTTCTTGTCATTTCGAGCGCAGCGAGAAATCTTTTTTGCTTCTTGCGGCTTGGCTTGATGAGATCTCTCACTTGCTTTGCTCGTTCGAGATGACAAAAAGCAGAAGTAAACTTGACTTGACGAGATGTCTCACTTCGTTCGACACGACAAAAGGCAGAAGCAAACTTGGATTGACGGGATATCTCGCTACACTTCGTTTCACTCGACAGAACGAGACACAAAGAGCTGTTTTATTTTTTAACTTTGTTTTGAAAGTTACTATCACAACTATGAGCAAAACACTCAGCCGCTTCCAAAAAGAAGCCGAAGCCAAGGTATTCGACGAAAAGCACCGCCGGACCATACGCTTCAACATGGGCAAGTATGAGCAAGCCGTGCAAAAGGGCTTGCAGCAATATAAAGACCATGAACTGGCGCGCAGCCGGGCTGCTTACATTAAACAAGAAGCCATTGCCCACCTCGACGACCTCCTGGTGCAGTTTGAACAAAACATCACCAAGCGTGGTGCCAAAGTGCTCTGGGCAGATACCTCAAAAACCGCTCTGCAATATATCGCAGAGATATTCGAGAAGCACCAAGCCAAAGAAGTGGTCAAGTCCAAATCGATGGCTACCGAAGAAATCGGATTAAACGAATTCTTGGAAGCGCGTCAGGTGCATGTATATGAAACCGACTTGGGCGAGTTCATTGTGCAACTGGCAGGGCAAAAACCCTACCATATCGTAACCCCCGCCATGCACATGTCAAAGGAAGACATCAGCCGTTTGTTTTCCGAGAAACTGCATATGGAACCCACCGATGACGCGCAACAGCTCACACATGCCGCACGGCGCCTGCTGCGCGAAAAGTACGTATCGGCCGACGTGGGCGTTACCGGCGCCAATTTCATCATTGCCGATATAGGTGGCATCGCCATCACCGAAAACGAAGGCAATGCCCGCCTGTCGGTTACTTTTCCCAAAGTGCATATTGCCATTGTGGGCTTGGAAAAAGTGCTGCCCCGCCTCGAAGACCTGAGCCTCTTCTGGCCTCTTCTGGCTACCAGCGGCACCGGGCAACACCTGACTGTATATAACAGCGTCATTACCGGACCCCGCCAAAGTAAGGAAAGCGACGGACCCGAAGAAATGTATGTGATTCTGTTGGACAACGGGCGCACCGAACTGCTGGCAGACCCCGCCAAGCGGCAAGCGTTGCACTGTATTCGTTGCGGTGCCTGCCTCAATGCCTGCCCCGTTTACAAAAACATAGGCGGACACACCTACGGCAGCACCTACAGCGGTCCCATAGGCTCGGTGATTACCCCCTACTTCAAAGGCATGAAAGACTACAAGCACCTAAGCTATGCCAGCTCTTTGTGCGGTGCCTGCAGCAGCGTGTGCCCGGTAAAAATAGAAATTCATGACTTGCTTTTGCTCAACCGGAAGAGCGCCGTGGAAAAGAAACTGGTGCCCTTTGCCGAACGCATGGCTTTCAAGTTGTGGAAAAAAGCCATGCTTAACCGCCGGCTCATAGATATGTGGGGCGCCGGCATTAAAAATACCGTATTGCGTCGCGTATTTAAAGACAGCTGGGGGCGCTACCACACCCCCATACAAGTGGCACCACGCTCGTTTAAACAACTGTGGCAAGAACGTATTGCCAATGCTAAAAAGACAAAGGTATGACCTTTTTGAATCCATCTTTTTTGTGGGCTTTCGCCCTGCTGCTTATACCCCTTGCTCTGCATTTGTTTAACCTGCATCGTCCGCGCAAGGTCTATTTCACCAATGTGCGCTACCTGCAGCAGCTCGAAACCCAAACCAAAGCCATGCGCAAACTGCGCGAATGGCTTGTGTTGTTGTGCCGTATGTTTTTTTTGGCAGCCCTTGTGATGGCATTTGCCCGCCCCGTATTGCCCGGCGAATACGCCGAAAGTGGACATGGACAAGCACTTCACAGTTTCTATATCGACAATTCTTACAGCATGCAACGCCCCGGCGTGGGCAGCGACCTCAACCTGCTTACACAAGCGAAGGAACAAGTAACGGCACTCAGCCATAGCCTGAATACCGGAGGGCGTTTTCAACTGTTGAGTAACGCTTTCGACAGCCGTGAAGCCCAAATCTATGAAGCCGATGAGCTGAGCGAAGCACTGGCCGCCATGCGTTTCAGCCTTTACCGCCCTGCGCTTGGTGACGTACTGCGCCGGCAGGAAAAGCTGGCTCGCAAGCGTTTACCTCATGCGCGTGCCCATTTGTTTTTGTTCAGCGACTTTCAAAAAAACAGCGCTGCCTCTCTTTTCAAATATACTTTTCAAAAAGACATACACTACCATTTAGTGCCTTTGCAGGCTGCACCTGTTGCCAATGTCAGCATCGACAGCGTGTGGCTGGGCGCTCCTTTTATTCAGAACAACAGCACCAACACCCTTTACTTCAAACTACGCAACCACAGCAGCCGCGAAGTGCGACAACTGCCCGTGCAGCTTTTTCTACAAGACCGCGCCATAGCCGGCAAAAGCGTGGATTTGGCTGCCGGTGAAAGCCGTACGTTTTCCGTCGAGTTCAGTTCCAACGAAAGTGGCTGGCTGCGCGGCAGGTTGCATATCGAAGACACGCCCATCACCTTCGATAACGACTACTATTTCAGCTACAATGCCCGGCGCCGCCTGCAGGTCTTGTATCTGCATGCCGGCAATGAGCCCAATCCTTATTTGATGGCAGCCTACAATGCCGAGCCACAAATACAGCTGCAACACAAGACATTCAACACACTGAATGAAGATGAGCTGCGCGAGGTTGATTTGCTCATCGTGGAAACCCATGCGAACATGGGCGGAACCCCCATAGAGCGCATCCGCCGCTTTGTGGAAGAGGGGGGCAGCCTGGCACTCATCCCTGCCCAAGGCGCACCGCCGGCTTTCTTGTCATCATGGGGCATTCAGCTGACACAGGCGGCCACACTCCCCCCCGACAGCAGCTTGCAACTGCGCGCCGAAAGCCTGAATCATCCTTTTTTTGAAGGCGTTTTCAGTAAGAAAACCAACAGCACCGTCATGCCTCTTGCACGCCCTCTATGGATATGCAAGGGGGGCGATGCGATTTTGAAAATGCAAAACGGCGAAGCTTTTCTCAGCATGTACCGCCTGCAAAGCGGCAAAGTGTACGTGTTTGCCGCCCCTCTGCAAAGTCAATACACCAGTCTGGTAAAACATGCACTCTTTGTGCCTGTATTGTACCGTATGGCACAAACAGCTCCCCAAAGAGCATTGCTCTATGCCTACCGCAGCAACGAACGCAGCCTGTTGTTGCCTGTGGGCGTGCAGCCGGCAGCCGACCGCCCCCTTAGTTTACGACGCGAACAAGAAGAATGGCTGTTGACCCCGCAATTGCTGGGCAAGCGCTTGCGTATTGACCTGCCCACAGAGAGCCTGCAAGCCGGCTTTTATGCCCTCACCTATGCTGCCGACACCCTGGCATTGGTGGCTTTCAACGTGCCTGCCGAAGAGTCAGACATGGAAACAGTCCCGGCGGACAGCCTCGCAGCACTCGCCGATTCGCTCCCCAATGTGCATGTATATGCCGGCAATGAACAACAAGCCTTGGTGCAGCAATACCGTGCGCAGTTTATTGCCACACCTTTGTGGAAATACTTTATTGTAGCAGCCCTTTTATTTTTGCTTTGTGAAACCTTAATCATCAGACTATGGAAATGACTATAAAAAACATCTTGATGGCGCTAATCGCCGCCACTTTGCTTCTTGCCTGCGACAGCTCACAAGAAAACAGCCCGGAACAAAACCTTGCCGGCACCTGGCGTTTCGTGTTGCACTCCGACGGTGGTGCCATGCCCTTCAACATGGAAGTATTTGAAGAGAACGGGCAGCTCAAGGCTTTCATCCGTAACGGTGAAGAAAAGTTGTTGCTTGACAGCATACAAACCAAAGGCGATTCGGTCATTATGCCGCTGCATATCTTCGATGCAGCCCTTTTGGGCAAACGCCACGGAAGCGACACGCTCGAAGGTCAGTTCGTGAAGTTTTACGCCCCGGATAAAGCGGTGCCTTTCACTGCTGTACGCGGGCAAAACTACCGTTTCTTCCCCGACTCCATGAGCGTGGCTCCTGCTTTTGATTTTTCGGGAAAATGGGAAGTTACCTTTACGGAACCGGATGGCAGCACTTATCCCGCGGTTGGTATCTTCCAACAAAGTGGCAATGCAGTTACGGGCACTTTTCTCACCGAGACCGGCGACTATCGCTATCTGGAAGGCAACGCTGCCGGCAAGGCGCTCTATCTGTCTGCCTTCGACGGCAACCATGCCTTCTTGTTTGTAGCTACCAGCGAAGACGGCACACAGCTGAAAGGCGACTTCTGGTCGGGCAAGGACTACCACGAAACATGGACCGCCATACGCAACGACAGCGCCGCGCTGCGCAACCCCTATGAACTTACCTACCTCAAAGAAGGCTATGACAAAATAGATTTCACTTTGCCCGACTTGGACAGCAACCTGGTGTCGCTTTCCGATCCGCGCTATCAAGGCAAAGTAGTGATTCTGCAACTGTTTGGCTCTTGGTGCCCCAACTGTATGGATGAAACCGCTTTCCTGGCAGACTGGTACCGCAAAAACAAAGACAAGGACATAGCCATTATCGCGCTGGCATTTGAGCGAAAGCCGGATTTTCAATATGCCAAACGGATGGTAGAGCGTGTAAAAAAACGCTTCGGCGCCGACTATGATTTTCTGATTGCAGGCACCAACGACAAAGGCGAAGCCGCACGCGTGCTGCCCATGCTTAACCATGTGATGTCGTTTCCTACTACCATCTTCATAGACAAGCAGGGCAAGGTAAGAAAAATACACACCGGATTTTACGGACCCGGCACCGGCGAATATTACGAGCGCTGGCGCGAAGAATTTAATGCTACAATTTCAGAACTTTTAAATGAATAATTTCGTAAAAAAAGTATCCGGCAAGCGGTTACTTTTGAGCTGCTATTACGTCTTAATACATAAACAACCCTAAATCACTTTAAAACTATACACTTATGGAAAGAAGTAATAAGTCTGCTCAAAATGACCGTAATATTGAAGAATTGCAAGAAAGCATTATAGAGTTGGTACGTGCATGCAGAAACAAAGAGCTTCTGGAGCAACTGCTCGAGCAGCTGCTGCCACAACTGGATGTTGCTGCTTCGTCGCAGCCCAGCCGGCGGTGGCACGCTTAACCCTCAACGGGCTTAAGCACAAAAGGGACGGCTAAACCGTCCCTTTGCTTTTTTCAAGGCAGTGCGCCCTACACCTTCATGATTTCCTGCTCTTTCTTCTCAAACAGCTCATCCAGTTTAGCTACATATTTGTCGGTGAGCTTTTGCACTTCCTCCTCACCACGCTTGATAGAGTCTTCGGGGATGCCTTCTTCTTTCAGTTTCTTGATGCTGTTGTTGGCTTCTTTGCGTATGTTACGCACACTGATTTTACCTTCTTCTATTTCCTGCTTCACTTGTTTTACCAGCTGCTTGCGGCGCTCTTCTGTCAGAGGGGGGAAAGCCAGGATGATGCTCTCGCCGTTATTTTGAGGATTCACGCCCAAGTCGCTGGCTTGAATGGCTTTTTCTATATCGTTGATAAGCCCTTTTTCAAAAGGACGTATGCTGAGTGTGCGTCCATCCAAACTGTTGACGTTTGCCACTTGCGTTAAAGGCACCTGTGCACCGTAATATTCCACGGTAATGCCTTCCAAGAATTCGGGCGTTACACGCCCCGCTCTGATTTTGCTTACTATGTCTTGGGTGTGGTCCAGCGCTTTCTTCATGCGCTCTTCTGCATCTTGCAGATACATTAAAATCTCTTCTTCCATAGGATTGTCGTTTTTTTAAACTAAAAACATTGATTATGAATCGGATGAAATGAGCGTGCCTATGTCTTCGCCTTGCACCAAACGGTAAAGATTGCCCGGCTTGTTCATATCAAACACAATGATGGGCAAGTTGTTTTCTTTACACAGGGTAAAGGCCGTCAAATCCATTACACTCAAACCGCGGGCATATACTTCTTCGAAAGTGATGGAAGTAAAACGCACAGCGGTCAGGTCTTTTTTCGGGTCGGCAGAATAAACGCCATCTACCTTGGTGCCTTTCAGTACCACATCGGCTTCTATTTCAATGGCACGCAAGCTGGCTGCCGAATCGGTGGTAAAATAAGGGTTGCCCGTTCCGGCGGCAAAGATAACCACGCGTCCTTTTTCAAGATGGCGAATGGCACGACGGCGGATAAAAGGCTCGCAGACCTGCTCCATACGAATGCCCGACATCAGACGCGTATAAACGCCCTGCTTTTCAATGGCGCTTTGCAGTGCCATGCCATTGATGACGGTTGCCAGCATGCCCATGTAGTCGCCCTGCACTCTGTCTATGCCCGAACGCTCCGCTTCGCTTCCTCTGTAAATGTTGCCTCCGCCTATGACAATAGCCACCTGCACCCCACTTTCTACCACACGTTTAATTTCTTTGGCGTATTGCTCCAAGCGCTCCGGATTGATAATATACTGCGGGTCGTCGCCGCTTAAGGCTTCGCCGCTAAGCTTCAGCAGAATGCGTTTATATTTCATTGAGAATCAATTTAGGATAGGACACTGCCGGCAAATATACATCAAGCCCAAGTATTTAGCAATAAAGGTCCGGTGGATTGCCCCGGCTTTTTCAAAAAATGTAACTTGTGGTGCCGGCACTTCGTGAAGGAAGAATAGCAATATCAGACCTATGCCCAAACGATTATTGATTTTGTTTTTGTGTTGGATAGCCGCTGCCCCTTGCCGGGCACAGTACACGGCTTTTTCTTATCCGTGGCAGGCAAGCCTGTGGCACAACCCCGCAGCCGCAGCCGGCACGCATGCCCACCATGCACAGATGAGCTACCGCCACCGTGCCCCGCGCCTTGAAGGCGGCATTGCCGGCATGTATGTGCAGTATGCGCACACCTGGCAACAGGCACGCACTGCCTTGGGCAGCTGGGCAATGCTCGAACAGGCCGGTAGCGGGCGCTTCCGCCAACAAGCCGTGGCACTGTCGCTTACTCACTTTGTGCCCTTGCACAAAAGTGTCATTTGGCGGCTGTCGCTTGAAGGCAGTTATTTACAGCAAACGCATGGTTTCGGGCAATACACCTTCGGCGACCAACTATCGATATGGGGCAATACGGGGCAGGCTTCTGCCGAAAGCTTTCCCGATGAGCGTTTGCACGCATGGAACCTGCACGCCGCCACCTTGTTGCACACGCCTTCGTTCTGGATAGGTGCTTCGGCGCGCTATCTAAACCAAGCCTTATTGCGGGGCAGTGGCGCTGCCTACCGGCTGCCTGTTTACTGGCAGGCACAAGCAGGGGCACGCCTCGACCTGCCCGCCTACCGCCGCACAGCGGCACTGTTGCCTTGGGCAAGCTATCGCCGCTATGCTGCCTATCAAAGCCTGGACGTGGGCATTTGGGGCATGCTCTCGCCTTTGCAAGCAGGAATTAGTGTGGAATCGCTGCCCATAGACGGCGGCAACGACAGCCGCTTGTTTCTTCATGCCGGTATCGACTATGAAGGGTACCGTTTCATTTATAGCTTCGGCAGCCCTGTGGGCGCGCAAGCGCTTGCCGGGCACGTGCACGAAATAGGGTTTAGTGTCCGGTTTGGTGAAAGTGCCCGCCGCAGTTACTCCCGCAGCCCGCTGCCCCGCTTGCCCTATGAGCCCTCACCCTGATGCTTGTCATTTCGCTTTTTGCAGGGGCTTTCGTAGCTTTGGCAGAAAGAAAGCAAACGTCATACTCATGGGGGACACCATACGCATAGGCACGCGCCGCAGCCAATTGGCACTGTGGCAAGCCGAACACGTAGCGCAGCTGCTGCGTCAAAAAGGGGTACAAGCCGAATTGGTTGCCATCGAAACCAAAGGGGATAAGATTCTGGACCGCTCTCTGTCGAAGATAGGCAGCAAAGGCGTGTTTACCGAAGAGCTGGAAGCCATGCTGCGCAGCGGCGACATACACCTTGCCGTACACAGTGCCAAAGATGTGCCCTCTACCCTTCCCGACGATTTGGAACTGATTGCCTTCAGTGAACGGGAAACTGCTTATGATGTGCTCGTCAGCCGGCAGAAAAACCTTTCTTTACAAACTCCTTTGCGTGTAGGCACCTCTTCCACACGCCGCCGGGCGCTCATCCGCCGCTTTTTTCCTCATTGGGAAGTAGTGGATATACGCGGCAACTTGCAAACCCGCCTCCGCAAGATGGATGAAGGCTTGTGTGATGCCCTCTTGTTGGCTTATGCCGGTGTGCATCGCATGGGCTATGATACGCTCATTGTGCACCGCTTCGACCTTGAAACATTCACCCCGCCCGTGGGGCAAGGGGCACTGGCAATAGAAGCCCACAAAGAGCTGGCGCCTGCCCTACGCCAAGTGGTCATAGAAGCGGTCAACCATGCGCCCACTGCCCACTGTTTGCATGCCGAACGTGCTTTCCTTGCCCGCTTGCAAGGCGGCTGCAGTGTGCCTGTCTTCGGGCATGCATTTCACGAAGGCGGGCAAGTCACATTGTTGGGCGGCATTGTAAGCCTCGACGGGCAAAAACTCATACAAGACCGGATAGCCGTAGGCAATGCCCCCGCCGAAGCGGGCACCCTGTTGGCAGAACGCCTGCTGCAAGCCGGTGCCGGTGATATACTCAAAGAAATCAAAGCGCAGTTGTAAGGCTATACTCCGGCTTTTGTTTTTTGATACATTTACAATGTTTCCACTCTTTTGCTCATAAACGAAGAAAGCAGGTACTCCGCAATAGGATACCTGCTTTCATTACCCACTATGCGTGGGGGTCTTACTTACCCATACGCTGCTCTATATCGCCCCTATCCAAACGACTGTCTTGCGAGTTGGCAATGCGGCTGCCAAAAGTGTAGCGCACCCGCAGTTGCACATAACGGGCATCTTGATACATAGTTTGCTCGGTTATTCTTGAATACATATTCGTTTCCAAGCGGTATATATAGTTCCTTCCGAGGTCGTCGGAAGTCAGGCTCAGCGTCCAATCCCCAAAGCGGTAGTTAACGTCCACATAGAAATAAAAGAGCGGTGATATCTGTATGTTCATTTGGTTAAACGGTCCTCTCAGACCGGCTCCCATATCCACACTCAACACCTTGCCCTCTTTTTGAACAGGCACCAAAGTAAGCGTGCCCGATGTGTTCCAGGTAAAATTGAGGGCATCCGAAATGATGCTCTTGTAGGCACTGTAGGGTAAATATTGAAAAAACGCACCTGCTGCATAGAGCTTAAGTTGCCCCCGCCCTTGCCAAAAGCTTTCGGTATAGTCACCGAAAATAGCCCACATATGATAATCTGCGGCATTCAGGCGCTTAAAGGCATTGTTGCCCTGCTCGTCTTCCAGTAGCATCTGTGCACTTTTCCGCCCCTCGTATTTCCACAAAAGCCCTAAAACAATTTTTTGCCGGATGACATGTGACAAAGTATTGCTTATACTATAAGAAGGCTGCAGAAAGGGATTGTTTTCTATGTAATAGTTAGGCGCTGAGTAGAAACGATAGGGGTTCAACTCCCAGAAGGCAGGGCGCTGAACGCTGCCCCGGCTCTGCAGTTGCCATATATGATTTTCGTTTTGCACAAACAAGACGCTCACATCCGGCAGCGGGTTGAAGTACGTATTTTCGAACTTGCGCATGCCATCCAAAAAACCTTCATTGAAGGTGCTCTCCACGCGCAAGCCCACTTTCGACTGCCAGCGCTCCGACCACTGCTTCTGCCACCCGATGTAAGGCGTTACGTAATACTCCCGGTAGTCGTAAACAAAGGTGTTTTCCGGCTCAGGCACATAGCCCGATTGCGCCCACTGCCACCAACGCGTATCATTTCCGTTCACCGCATAAGCCCCGTAAACACCTGCCATCAATACACTTTTTTCCGACAAGGGGCGTTGGTAATCCACTTTATTGTATATGCTGCGTATGGTTTGAACCACATACTGACGCCGGCGTTCGTCATCGTTGCCCAAATAATCCTCATAATTCATGATGCCTTCGTTTTCGCTTTTGTAGTAGCTGAAAGCGGTATTCAGCGTAAGCTTTCCTTCGCCCACAGGCTGCTCGTAGAACACGCCCAAGGTTCCCGCTCCTTCACGCTCCAGTTTGGAATTGTCTTGCTTGCCCAGGGCTACGGTCTGCACGCCATTGCCTGTATATACTTCTTGCCGGAAATTGTTCAACTCCCGGGAAGGTGCGCCCCGGTTGGTTCTATAATTTCCGGACGCCTGCACCTCCCACACCTGCCCCGAGGGCTTGCTATGAGAAGCTATCCAAGTAAGCGAAGTGCCAAGTCCCCTTCTATTTATCCATCGTGTATCGTTATAAGAAGCAGCACTTCCATCCTGCTCCATGATATTGTCCTTGCCAATATGGTACTGTATATCATTGCCGGCATAAAACATCAAGGTAGAGTTCCATTTCCCTTGTTTTGCCCAAGTAATGTCGCCGCCTTGCGAATTGAAGGTTCTCTGCATTGTCCATGCATTCAAATAATAGCGGGAATATAAGCCCCCCTTGCGCAAATATATTTTTACAATAGCCACGTCGCCTTGTTCATCATACTCGGCACCGGGATTCAGCACCAGCTCCACACGCTCAATCTCCTCGGCAGGCAGGCTCTCCAGCAAGGCTTTTATCTGCTCCTCCGATAAGAACGAGCGCCGGCCGTTCAGATAATACACCGTCCGTCCTTTGCCCACCACCTCCGGCAAGCCGTCTGCCTTCCTGCGCAGCATGGGTAACCGTGCCAATGCCTGTTGGGTGGTCAGCCCTTTCAAAGCTTCGGTATTTGCCCAGCTCATGTTCATGCCGTCGGCTGTCGGCGTTATCAAAGGCTTGGAGGCAGTGATTTCCACCCCTTCCAGCTGCATGCCCGCTTTCATGCGCACTTCCACCCGGAGGGCTCCGCTGATTTCTATTTTCTGATAGTAGTCTTCATAACCCACGTAGCTCACGGACAGATGATAGACACCCGGCTGAGGTACCTGCAGCTGAAAGCATCCTCGCTCATCGGCTGCCGTCGATAAATTCACCGCTGCCGAGTCGGTCAACTGCACCGTAGCATAGGGCAAGCCGCCCTCTTCGTCTTGCACGCAGCCCGACAACTGCCATTGTGCCCAAAGGTTCCGTAGTGGCAGAACCGCAAATACAAGAAGTAAAAGCGTCTTTTTCATAGTTTTTTGTTTTGCGTTTAAAGATTCAGTGAATGATGATGAATGTTTCTTTACTCAAGATGCTTTTTTGGCCAAGATGGTTGCCCCGGCTTGGCTTTTTCAGCTACCCAATGCCAGCTGATTACTGATTAGGTGCCGGTAAAGCCCTTGCCGCTGCAAAAGCTCCTCATGCCTGCCTGTCTCTACAATACGTCCATTTTCCAGCACTATGATGCGGTCGGCATTACGTACCGTGCTTAGGCGGTGGGCAATGATAAAAGCCGTACGGTGCTGCAAATAAGCCGAAAGGTTTTCCACAATGGCGCGCTCGGTAGCCGCATCCAATGCAGAGGTGGCTTCATCCAAGAAAAGGATATCGGGTTGGTGGTAAAGCGCACGTGCAATAAGCAAACGCTGCTGTTGCCCACCACTCAACTGCATACCCACCCCACCCAATTTGGTTTGATAGCGCATGGGCAGTTTCATGATATCGTCGTGCAGACAAACCAAGCGGCACACTTCTTCTACGCGCCGCATATCGGGCTGTTCCACACCGGGTGCTACATTTTCTGCTACCGTGCCACTCAAGATGGAACCATCTTGCAGAACCACCCCACAGCGTGCGCGCCATGCGTCTATATCATAATCCCACAAAGGTTGTCCGTTGAGCAATATGTCTCCTTTGACAGGAAAATAGTAGCCCAGCAGCAAACGCATGAGTGTGGTTTTTCCACTGCCGGTGCTGCCTACAATAGCTACTTTTTCACCTCGGCGTATTTCCAAGTGAATGTCGTCAAGAATCAGGCGGTGTTCGTAACCCGGGTAGTAGAAAGAAAGCCCGCGTATGCTTAGTGTTTGAATGGATTCAGGTAAAGGCTTTTTCTGCCCGGGTGTTTGCTCGGGTGTTTGCTCAAATACAAGCCCCAAGCGTTCTTGGGCAATGCGGAAGTTCTGCAGCTCGTCCACACTAAAAAGCCAAGCATTGACCGGTGCGCTTAGTTGTCCGATGATAAACGATGCACTCATGAGCACGCCCAGCGACAACTCCTGCTTGAGGATAATCAAATAAGCGCAAACTGCCACCACTGCTGCATCCTTGAGCTTGCCGAAGAGTGTTGTGCCTGCATTTTGATAAAGGTTCAACCACAAGTCACGCCACTCTTGGCGGTTGTGCTCTTCGGATAAATGCATGATTTTATCAAGGCGCCGGTCTTGTGCACGATAAATACGCAGCTCCTGCATCTTGGTCACAAACTCATACAACAGATGGTTGAGTTTGCTCTTTAACAGCGTGTTGGCATAGTTCAATGCTCGGCGGTGGCGCAGGAAAAGCATTACCCAGCCTATCGACAAGAGCGTGAAGCCCGCATATATCCAGAAAACCGGTGCACTGAGACGGTAAAGCAAAAAGCCAAATATCAAAATATTGCCTAAATGCAACAGCAGGTTCATAAGCTGCCATGCCACAAACTGACGCACCTCCGACAAGTCACTCAAGCGCTGCAGGGTTTCGGTATTGATGCGGGCATCGAAATACGCAAGAGGCAAACGTGTGAGATATCGAAACAAATGTTCTTGCAGGTGCAACGAAAGCCCCAAATTCAAACGGGTAAAGACCACCATACTCCACGACTCGCTTATAAAGCTGCCAAAGAAAAGCGCCATCTGTGCCAACAACAATGCCAGCACCATGCTGATGTCCTGCGCCATGATGCCTTCATCAATGACCTGTTGGAAGAGCTTGGGGGTGTACCAGTTGGCGGCCATACCTCCCAAAACCAACAACAAACCACCCAGATAAGCCCCTTTTCTGCAAGCCAAAAAGCCGGTGATTTCACGAAGTAAATGGCGCATGCCCCCACTCTGCAAAGGCGGCAAATGGAGAGGTGACCTCACAGAGGCAGACTGCAAACATATGAGGATGCCTTTGGCTTGCCCGGCAAGCCACTCGCTCAAAAAAGCCTCTTCGGTAAGATGCACACGCCCATAGGCAGGGTCCAGAAGCGTAAAGCGCCCCTTGCCGCCTTTCTTCCGGCTTATCCTTTCCAGCACCACATAGTGGTCCTGTTTCCAGAAAAGGATGCAAGGCAGTGGTACCTGCTGCAATTCCCCGGGCGATGCCTTATATGCCTGTGCATCCAAGCCTATCTGCCGCGCCAAATGCAACAGCTGCGCTACCGATACACCCAAGCGCGACAACTTGCCCAGTGCACGCAACTGCTTCACATGCACTTTTATGCCATGATAACGGGCAATCATGGCAAGACAGGCAGGACCACAGTCAGCACTTTCGAGTTGAGGCACAAAAGGCACCCGTTTAGCCCACTGTTTCACGCGTCCGGGCAAGCAGAATTTGTTCAATATGCTGAATAACCACGTAGTCTTTTTCACTTTCGTCGCCGTTATACACACAATAATCTTCACCCATATGTTCGAGTGCCTGCTGCGAGCAGCCCCCGTTGCACAGCGGTTGTATGCGGCAGCTTAAGCAAGGGCGATTGCGAAACTTGATATTCATGCGCTTTTCGAGGTGGTCGTCTTCCCACACAATCTCTCCTGCTTCAGAGAGGTAGCCCACCCGGTTTTCGGGTTTGAAGTCGCGTGCCGTGCATTTATACACGTCACCGTTGTAGTTGATGACGGCACTATGCCGTTTGTCGGCATAGCACGAACCTTCCACTGTATCTACCGCCGACTGTTCCATGGCAGCAAATCCCGCCATCCGCACCGCCTCCATTGCTGCTGCCACCTCCTCTTTGATGTCTCCTTCTGTGTCTTGCCACACCCGGTGAAAGCTGAAGTTTATAAGAGATTTGGCTTTGGCAGGCAGGTCTGCAAAGTCATAGGGCACCTGTTTCACCGAAGCAATATTGGCAGCCGTGTAGTTGACACGCACCCCCACCCCAAAGCCCGCAATGGCAAGTTGTTTAATGTTGTGGACAATCTCGCGATAAGAGCCCTTTTTTTCGTTTACATAACGCACCCGGTTGTGGTTCTGCTCGTCGCCATCGAGGGTAATCTGAAAACTTGGCAACAAGCCTTCCTTACGGAAGAAATCAATCATATTTTCATTTATCAAATAGCCATTGGTAGTGAAGTGCAGCTCCAAAGCAATGCCTGCGCCTTGCAACAAACGCTTGGCTTCACTTATCAATGGCTTCACATTGCGCTCGAAATAAAGCAACGGCTCCCCCCCAAAAAAGCCAATGATGAAATGGCGCAAACCGGGATTTTGCTCCACTGTGCGCTGTATAAAGCGCAGAATCCGTGCTATCCCCTCTTCACTTAGGCGGGAGTTTTTTATGTGCGTTTCATAGCAATACCAGCACTTGAAATTGCAATTCATGGTGGGATTGATAATCAGCTGAAAGGTATGGGCGGCGTTGTCTATAGCCCGCACTTTCTCTTTCAGGCGCTCCAATTCATCCACCGAATCATCTATGATGAATTCGTGACGGCAGAGATAATCATAAAACTGCGGGTGCACTTGCGCCAGCTCTTCCACACCATGATGCGCGGCACTGTCGAGCAGGTCTTTGAGCAAGAGCTCTATAAAAATCACCCTCTTACTGAAAGCATTGAAAAGGGCATACTTACCCCCGTACGGTACTATATTATTGTATCGGCTTAGTTTCATGCTAAAGTGTATTTGTTAAACAAATCAATAAGCAATTGTCCTAAATAAGGAGCCAGTCGCTATCCTCCTTCTTTTTTCAACACCACACGGAAACAGAAGGCACAATACTCCCCTTCCGGCAAGCATTCATGCCTGCCATACTTTAATCAACAGCCCCTTGTCATTGATTACCTGTTCGAAGAGGCGCAATCTGCATTTACTACCAACGGAATGACAAGCTTCTTCCTCACGCCTGCCGAGTCATAGCTAATCTGCATTCCCCCCTGTTGGGTACTGTCTCCCGGGAAAAAGGAAATTTGAAAGTCTTTGACATGTGTGCTTTGTCCTTTGACAGGCTTCGAAGAGGAAGCTTCCATAACACACCCCCAGTTAATTGTCATGCGTCTATCACACGCTTTGTCGTTGGTGCCTGTGGCATGTCCACCGCCTGCCAAACACTCCGAGAACCCGCCATACAAGCAACGGCTTTCCTCGTCTGAAAGTAATTCCGGAATAAAAGGTAGTGTTTTCATGGATTATCGGATTTTTTAACCTTTACTTTATTTCTATTTATTTCTATTAGACAACCGGGCAGGGGTAAGCTCCCCCACCCGGCATCAACTACTGTCTTAATTTACTTTCTTCGGGCTGCAACTGTTCGTACATTGATTACACCCAGTATTAACCGTAATCTCACAAGCTATCCTATTATTCGTTCCCTCACTCTCATAAGCAAAATGCCCTTCCAACACATCGGAAAAGCCTCCATAGATAATTTCTTCTTCAATTTTCAGAGGCTCGAGGTTCAACAGTGCTTCTTTTTTCTTTAACTCTTTCATAGTCTTTGTGATTTAATGATGAAACATAAGAACCAAAATAATGCAGTCGATGTACGATTTAGTGACATAATATACATGGCGCCATGGCAACTCTATCCACCTCCCGGGTGCAGTGGAAGAATTGCATAACAATTCTAAAAAAAAAAAAAAAAAACAAGTCAATAGTACGATGCATTTTTTTTACAAAATACATATAAGGTATTAAAATTCAATCATATAAAAATAATCAATCATCAAAATAGTGTTACAACATTGATTTTTATTACAAAGCATAATCTCAAGTATACTATGCAGCAGCAGAGCACTTTTTGCCTTTGCATGCACAAAAAAAGGCGCCGCTAAGGGCACCTCTTTGGCATGATATGCTATATGTTGTTTTTTACCGCTTAGGCTTCTTTCTTTTTCAGCTCTTCAAGCATGGATTCTATGTGCTTGCGGGCGCCAAAAAACTCCTGATAAGCTGCCACTATTTTATGCGAAGCATCCAGCAGATACGTAATCCGCTTGGGAATGCCCAACACAGGCACCAAGGCATCATATTTTTTGCACACCTCTCCGGAAGCGTCGCTCAGCAATTCAAAGGGCAAGTCATACTGCTCTTTAAAACGCCGGTGAGTAGCGATGTCATCACGGCTGATGCCAATAACCGTCACATCCAAACCGCGAAAGTCGGCAAAGTGGTCGCGGAACTCGCAGGCTTCCTTGGTGCAGACTTTCGAGAAGTCTTTGGGATAAAAAAAGAGGATGCAGGGCTTGCCTGCCATGTCTTTACTCAGGGTGAAGGTGTCGCGCCCGGTAGAGGGCAATGTAAAATCGGGCGCCGGAGTGCCTACTTTTAGTGCCATAGTCTGTTTGTTTTTTTCGTTGTGTTTATTATTCTTGAACAAAGAAAGCGGGGCAATGGTTTGCCCAACACAAAAGGTCCTGCATTCGTACAATTTTCACTTAAAAAGCTTACATTTAAAGCCCAAAAACTAAGAGAAACTATGGCTTACAATTTATTGAAAGGAAAAAGAGGCATCATTACCGGTGCTCTGGACGAAAACTCTATCGCTTGGAAAGTGGCAGTACGTGCCAAAGAAGAGGGCGCTACCTTCACGCTCACCAACGCGCCCGTTGCCTTGCGCATGGGTAAAATCAAAGAATTGGCAGAGCAATGCAATACCGAAGTGATTCCGGCAGATGCCACTTCTGTGGAAGACCTCGAGAACCTCTACAAGCGCTCTATGGAATTGCTGGGCGGCAAAATCGATTTCGTGCTGCACTCCATAGGCATGAGCCCCAATGTACGCAAAGGGCGTGAATACGGCGACCTGAATTACGACTGGTTCATGAAAACCCTCGACATCTCGGCGATGTCGTTCCATAAGATGCTGCAGGTAGCCGAAAAACTGGATGCCCTCAACGAAGGGGCTTCGGTGGTGGCGCTGTCTTACATTGCCGCACAGCGCACCTTCCCCGACTACTCAGACATGGCACAAGCCAAAGCCATGCTCGAGTCGATTGCACGCAGCTATGGCGAGCGCTACGGACGCCTCAAGAAAGTGCGTGTCAACACCATCTCCCAGTCGCCTACCCGCACCACGGCAGGTACCGGCATTTCGGGCTTCGATGTGTTCTATGACTACGCCGAGATGATGTCGCCGCTGGGCAACGCCACTGCCGACGACTGCGCCGACATGTGCATTGTGATGTTCTCTGACCTCACCCGCAAAGTAACCATGCAGAACATCTTCCATGACGGCGGCTTCTCTTCTATGGGCATCTCACCGCAGGTGGTAGAAAAACTCAGCAAGTAAAAAAAGAAGTCTTTACGCCGTGCGAAGCCTTGCCCTTTGGGGCAGGGCTTCTTTTTTTTTATTCATGTAAAAACAAATTTTGCATAACAGAAAGCCGCTTCGAACTGCCTTGAATGAAAATAAAAGCTTAGATTGTGGGCATGAGCCGCAGTATAAAAAAGTGGGAAATTTCGTTGCGCACGCTTCCATTGGTAGCGGCGCTGCTGGCAATCAAATACGCACTGGGGGCTTACGCCGGCTTTCAGGGGCTGCTGAGCCTGCAGGAGATAGGGCTGGTTGTCACCGCCGGTGTTTTCTTGTTGGGTTTTATGCTTTCGGGCACTTTGGCAGACTACAAAGAGAGCGAGCGCATACCGGGCGAGATGGCTTCGGTTCTTGAAAATATGGAAGAACTAACTATCAATGCCGCACAGCAGACGGGCGTTTCCGCCGGTGCATGCCGCCATGCCTGCATGCAACTGATAAACACCACGCTGCAGTGGTTCTATAAACAAAGCTCGCAAGAAGAGCTCTATGAGCAGTTGCATGCTTTTGCCCTGCTGCTGCATCGCTTGAGCCGCGAGGGGGCGCCACCGCCTATCATCGGGCGTACCTTTCTTGAATTGAACAGCCTGCGCAAGCTGATTACACGCGCGGGGGTGATTTCACGCACCGGCTTTTTGAGCAGCGGTTATGCCCTGCTGGAGCTGCTGCTTGCAGCCATCTTGCTGCTGTTGCTCCTGACCAACTTCCCCTCACAAACCTTAATGTTTACCATCACTTCTACGGTCAGCTTGGTGTACATCTACCTTTATTTTTTGATTCGTGACATCGACGACCCCTTTGAATATGAAGCGGGAAAAGAAGCAGGCGCTGCCGAAGTAGCCCTCTTCCCCTTGGAGGAATACCGGCGACGCCTGCAAAAAAGATAAGCAACTAATCAAGCTTCATCCAGCGAAGGCGAAGCGAATTGAAGACCACTATCACATCGGAACAAGCCATAGCCAAAGCAGCCACCATAGGACTCAGCCAGCCTGCTGCTGCTATGGGTATTGCCAGCACATTGTAAAAGAAAGCCCAAAAAAGGTTTTGTTTCATCACACGCAGGGTGTGCCTGCCTATTTCAAAGGCGGTTTGCAGATGACGCAGGTTGCCGTCCAAGAGTACCACCTCTGCCGCCCGTATGGCTGCCTGTGTGGCATTGCTCAGCGAGATGCCCACATGTGCACGGCTCAAGGCCGGCGCATCGTTGACCCCATCGCCCACCATGGCTACCCGGGCTTTGCTTGCCAGCGTCTCTACTATCTGCAGTTTTTGTTCGGGTGTTTGCTCGGCATAGACCTCTTCGATACCCACTGCCTGTGCCAGTTGGTGGCATTTGTGGGCTTTGTCGCCGCTAATCAAGACGGTACGAATGCCCCGCCGGTGCAGGTAGTCGATAAGTCCGGCAGCATAAGGCTTTACTTCGTCTTCGATGGCAACTGCCGCTATCAACACTTCGTTGCAAAGCAAAAAAAGGTCATAGGACTGCTTGAGCGCCGCGCGCTGCTCTCCGGGCAACAGGCGAAACGAGCCCAAACGGTAGTGGTTGCCTTCCGTATCGCTGCCCTCCATGCCTACGCCCTTGATTTCACGTAACGAAGTCAAGGACAGTGGCTCTACCCCTTCTGCCTGCAGATGCGCCGTAAGCGCACGCGCAATCGGATGCGACGACGACTGCTCCAAAGCCAACAACACACGCCGCACAAAAGCGGTATCGATACCAAACGCCTTGATTTCTTTTATTTTGAAATTGCCGGTGGTAAGGGTACCCGTTTTATCGAAAAGCACATAACGGATTCCTTGCATGCGCTCGAGGGTGTCGGCACCACGCAACAAAATACCACTGTGCGCTGCCCTGCCCAAGGCTACCGTCACGGCGGTGGGCACTGCCAAGCCCATGGCGCAAGGGCACGAAATTACCAGCACCGCAATGGCACGGGTGATGCTTTCGCTCATACCTACGCCTGCAAAGAGGTAATTTGCCGCAAAGGTAATCAGGGCAATGGCTATCACTGCCGGCACAAACACGGCACTCACACGGTCTGCCAAGCGCTGTATGCCGGGCTTGCGGGCTTGTGCCCGGCGCACCAGCTCTATTATCTGCGCAAGCATGGTTTGCCCTGCTGCTTTCTGCACCTGCATGCGAAAAGCCCCATCGACCACTTCGGTACCTGCCACCAAGGCATCGCCTCTTCTTTTTTCTACCGGCAGGCTTTCGCCCGAAAGCAGGGATTCATTCACGGCGCCGGCCCCTTCGAGTATCTCGCCGTCGGCAGGCACCACATCGCCCACCGACAACAAAACCACATCGCCCACTGCCAAGCTATCGGCAGGCACTTCTTCTACCACCTCCCTGCCCGCTTCACTCACCGCCAAGCGTTTGGCTATGGCTTTTTGCAGGCGGGTGAGCTCGTCCACAGCCGTGGTGGTCTGCTTCACTGCTTTGTGCTCCATGTAGTTGCCCAGAAGCACAATGCTGATGATGCTGGCTGCCGTTTCGAAAAACATGTAATCATGCCCGCCGCCGGTCAGCAAGCCATAAAGGCTGTATATCAAAGCGGCGGTGGCGCCGGTCAATATGAGCACATCCATATTAGCCACGCCGCTCTTGACGGAGTTCCATGCGCTGCGCCCAAACTGACGCACGCCAATGGCAAAGACCGGCAGCGTGAGCCCCAATTGAACGAAGGGGTCATGCAGCCACGCATAGGGCAAAAACATAGCTGCCAACAGCGGCAGGGTAAAAGCCCATGCCACCAGCAGCTGCAGCAACAGCGGGTCTATGGTAGCTTTCTTTGCCGGCGCTTCATCGGCGGGCTGCACCTCGTAGCCCAGCTTACGGATGCCTTCAAGGACTGTTTCCAAAGGCAAGCCCGCCGGCAGGGTGAAGGTGACGTCTCCGGATGCAAAATCGACGCGCGGGTTTTCTATGCCCTTACGGCTCAAGAAGCGCTCCACACCCAAAGCACAGTTGGTGCAGCTCATGCCGTGCACTTTCAGATGCACCGCTTTGCCCTCCGGGCTTCGTTTGTCTTTTTTCTTCTCTTGAAGTGTCGCTTCCATAAGCATTAATCGTTTTGCAGGGCTTGGGCATCGAAGCCTGCTTCTTCTACCAGCGCTTTCACCTCTTCGGCAGAGAGTGCATCGGTATTGACGGTCAATATCTTGTCAGGATGGTTGGTGTCCACTTCCCAATGTTGAATTTTGGGGTCATTCAAAAAACCACTTACACTGCGCACGCAGTTATTGCAATGGATATTGGTTTTGAAACGGTAAGTTTTCATCTTGCTTTTTGTTTTTTTGATTAGTTTGCATTGCAGTTTAGAAACGTTCCAAATATAAACTTTGTTCATTTCTTCCTAAAAAAGTGGCCATGTCTGTCGATGCATTTCAAGAAGTGCCTTTTTTCTCGATTATCATTCCGGTATATAACCGCCCGGAAGAACTGGACGAGCTGTTGGCTTCGCTATGCGGGCAGTCGTTCCGTTCTTTTGAAGTAATCGTAGTGGAAGACGGCTCGGAAAAAGACTGCCGGAAGATAGTGCAACTATACCAAGAACAGCTTCCCATTCAATACATTTACAAGCAAAACTCAGGACCTTCGGCAAGCCGCAACCGGGGCGCACAAGATGCCCGGGGCGATTATTTGCTTTTCCTGGATTCCGACTGCCTGACGCCCCCCCACTTCTTGAAAGCGATTTATGATTTTTTACAAAAAGAAAAAGCAGCCTGTTTTGGCGGACCGGACACCGCTCATCCCGGCTTCTCGCCCATACAGAAGGCTATCAATTATGCCATGACTTCGCGGCTTACGACAGGGGGCATCCGGGGCGGCAAGCATTTTAACCCCTACCGTTTTTTGCCACGCAGTTTCAACATGGGGGTGCAAAAAAAGGTGTTTCAAGAAGTCAAAGGCTTTGCCGAAGATATGCGCTTTGGCGAAGACATAGACCTTAGTTTACGTATCAGAGCGCATGGTTACCCCACTGTGCTGATTCCCGAAGCGTGGGTTTACCATAAGCGCAGAACCAAGTTGTGGCAGTTTTTCAAGCAAATCTATAATTCGGGCATGGCGCGCGTGTATTTAAGCGAACGGCACCCCGGCACTCTCAAGCTCATCCACCTGCTGCCCTCGTGTTTCGTCTTGTTTGTGGCAGCCTCTCTGCTGCTTGCTTTGGTTTCGCCCTTTGCTTTGCTGCCGCTGCTCTTTTGGGCTTTGCTGATATTCATGGATGCCTTGGTAAATTACCGCTATCCTTTGCGCGTTGCTTTGACGGCAGTAGCCGCTGCCTTCCTTCAGCTAACTGCCTACGGCATAGGCTTCCTGCATGCGTGGGTGCGCCGCAAGCTGCTGCGCCTTCCCCAAAAACATGCCTTTGTGAAGCGGTTCTATGAGTAAAAAGGGAAGCCCATCCCCTCTTAGCCGGGCACGGACGTAAACACCGGTAGTATTCGAAGCAAAAACAGCCTGAAAGTTTATTTTTCTGACTCAAGCTGTTTTTGAAATAGAGAAAATGCATTGCAAAGGTTTGTATTTTCAAGAAAAAATATATTATTTGGTATTGATATACTTTTATTGAAGCAATATTGTATATAACAGCGACTAAATAAAATAAAAACAAACATTGCCACCCAACATGGCAAGGCAAAAGAGCTAACTTGCAGGTTAGTGCTATTTAGTAAACTTAGTACGATAGGGATAAAATACTACTTAATTCTACCCTTCATAAATACTTTTCCGTTGTAACCAATTAAATTAAACAAGAATGATAAGCGATAATTTACTCACAAAGACACTGGATTATTTTGACAAACACAAAAATGAAAGAGAGGTAGTAAAACCCAGTTTACCCATATTGTATTTTGGAGACTTAGATGCCTATCAGAAATCGGAATTAAAAATTATTACTGTAGGTAAAAACCCATCAGACAATGAATTTCGGCTAAATAAAGAAGAGCCTTTTTCATTCATACGATTCCCAAAATGGTGCTCGAAACAAAGGAATTTAATTGAAGCATTAAACCCATATTTTGAGCACAAACCATTGCAGTGGTTTTCTTGTTTTGAGCCTATTTTAAATGGAGCAACAGCATCATATTATCAAAAAAAAGGATACTCAAATATAGCATTACACACAGATATTTGCTCGCCATTAGCCACAGACCCAACTTGGCGTAAAGTTAGCCCTGAAACAAAAAAATTGTTATTCACCGAAGGGTTTGAAATATGGAAACAACTTGTTAACGAATTGCAACCGGATATAATTTTTGTTTCAATTCCCATAAAATTATTCAAAGATACTTTTAAACCTAATTCACAAGGGCAACTACTAATCGAATTTAAATACAAAAAAGATGGAACCCCCAGAAATAAGCCTTATCGAGTTGAGTTGTTTGAATATACGTTGAATAATAAGAAAAAAGTAAAAGTAGTATTCGGGCAAGCAGCGAATACACCATTTGGTACGATTTCTAACAAGCAAAAAAATGAAATTGGTGAATTATGCCTAAAATAGTACAATTCACACACCCGGGTGGCGAACATGGCCATGACAAAGGCAATCCAAATCACAAGTCTTGGAATAAGCGCGCGCACAAAAGAAAATTTATGCTTAGCAAGGGTAGCTATGTCGATAATAACGAACTAAAAGAAGCTGAGCTTGTTTTCTGGGGTGAGTGGGAGCCACCCAGTAGGGTTATAAAACAACAAAGGTTCATCCTCAATGGTTGCATGCACCATATTTACCCAACGAAGTTGTTTAAAATTTTCTGAGTAAAATTATAGTAAAAGCCAATAACCACAAGGATTTCCAAGCTTCATTTTTGGCTTCAAAACGGATTAAAATCGCCTTGAAAGCGTCTAACCAAGTGTTGGTTCTTTCAATGAAGTTATACAACTTCTAAAGATTAACAAAAATTAAATAGGCACATAATATGAAAGTTCAACTCAATCACCCTGGACGTCAAAAGCCTTTTAAATTAGGAAAAGGATATATAGAAATTGGAAATCAAATTGTCCGTGAATGGAATAATGATGAAGTTCATTACAGAAAGTTCATTCAAATAAATGGTTATTATATAAATGATTTAAATGATACAATGCCTAAATATACCACCTTATACTTTTGGGGAGAGTGGGAAGGGAACTCATTCTTTACGCCGTTTCCAAAAAATGAAAGGAAACAAAAGGTTGATTACCGTAGATTTCCAAATGGAGTGCATAAACCATTTCATTCAACTGTCATTAGAGGAGTACACAATACAGACCCTTACGTTTATGGAAAAGATTTCAAATATTGTGGTTGCAAACAAAAAGGACAGTTAACCAGACTTAAACCAGATGACCTAATTCTATTCGGAACGGTTGTACCTTCATTAAACAAATTTTACATTGACACTGTATTTGTAGTTAAAAACGGCAATCCTTCAGAAAGCATTCAAAAGACAGGAGGAATGAATTATTCTCAAGTGTATAGGGAAGAAGTTTTAGAGCAAATAAATGAATATTTGAAACAACCAACAATTAAAAATAACAATAAAGTTTATCATAGTAAAACGTATTGGGACGACAGTAATTATTTTAGTTTTGTTCCGTGTAAATTAAGTTGTGGCAACGCTGGATTTGAAAGATTATTTATAGAATTGAATAACCCAACATTTCAGCTTTCAAAATACCCGACAGGAAAATCATTTTTACGTAATTGCCCCCTAAGTCCACAAGACTTATGGAAAGAAGTTGTAGTGGCCTGCACCGAACAAGGTTTTGTGCTGGGAATTCAATTTGATGAACCTACATTCAACAATACATTAGACGACTTAGATTATAAAAAATAAACGGTTGCGCACATCTATTGTTCGCCCAAACATCGTTATTGATGAATTCGTTATAATGCCCGACCATTTGTATGGCGTTTTGATAATTATTGACAATAGTCGTTGTTGTAGGGGCGTATTATCATACGCCCCTACGACGACACCGTCCACAAACAAACCAAATCAACTGTCCACATTTAAATCACCATCCCAAACCATCGGCGCCATCATTCGCGGGTTCAAATCCGCCACCACAAAACAAATCAACATTTCCCGCAATACACCGGCGCCCCCGTCTGGCAACGCAATTATTATGAACACATCATCCAAAACGATAATGAACTAAAACGCATTCGGTTATACATCAAAAATAATCCAATGAATTGGCATCAAGATGAAAATAATGTAAACAAATGACACCCATTTATTTTCTATCCATTCCATCATTCCACCAATAGATAACCCATCACCGCCAAAAACAACATAAAAACACAAACACCACACAATAGGAGCGGGGAATAGACAATTTGGCATATTCGCTGTATGAACTGACGGAGGAGGAAATTAGAATTAAAAGTAATTGAAAATCAAAAATGAAATACAAGCCCTAACAAACACCGCCCCGGTCTGTTCGTTTGCAACGATACGATTATGCACAGGAGGGGTGTATTTCACTACCACCCCTCCCACCAGCGTTTAAATGTTTGCTGCCGGTCGTCAAGATTTACCTTTTCTCCTATCATGGGCGTGATGACGCGCACGCTTTTTTCTTGGTTTTCTACAATTTTTTTAAGAGGTTCGTCCCAATCGTGAGTGGCAAGCGTAAACTTCGAGGAGTGCACCGGCAGTAAAGTATACGCCCGGAGTGCCTTTGCTGCTTGCAATTGCTCACCCGGCAACATGTGTATATACTTCCAACAAACATCATATTGCCCGTTTTCAAGAATAGCCAAATCGAAAGGACCGTAACGCTCGCCTATGTCAAGGAAGTGTTTTCCATATCCGCTGTCGCCCCCCATGTAAATGCGCGCCACAGGCGAAATAAGCGCAAACGACACCCACAAAGTCTGATTACGTTTTATTCCTCTGCCCGAAAAATGCCGTGCCGGCAGAGTATGTACCTCCCAACCTGCCTTGGGCTTGAAGCTTTCATACCAGTTTTGCTCTATGATACTTTCGGATGCATATCCCCATCGCTCCAGGTGCGCCCCAACCCCAAGCCCGCAGATCACCTTCTTAATCTTATTGCGCAAACGGCGCATGGTAGGGTAATCCAGGTGGTCCCAATGGTCATGGGTAATAAACAAATAATCGATGGCAGGCATATCCTCCGGCGTATAAATATCGCTGCCCGCATAAGCCTTGGTGGTAAAAGACACCGGCGAAGCATTGCCACTAAATACGGGGTCCACCAGTATTTTCACACCATCCAGCTGTATGAAATAAGAAGAATGTCCCATCCACACCAACACATTTTCATGAGGCTCAAGCGCCATCAAGTCTGTTTTTTGGTGAGGGAGCGGCTCCTGTGGTTCTTTGGGCTTTGCCCCCGCGAAAAAGTCATAAAGCACCTCTACATAACCGGTTCCTTCGGTCAGCATGGGGGTAGGCTCTAAGTTATGAAAGGCGCCTGCCTTATAGTGCGGCGAGCGCTCGATGCGCTTTAAACGCTCCCCCGCCGGATGCGCCCCAAAAGGCTTTGTATATAAAAATGCAATGCCACTAAGCAACAGAACTGCTATTAAAACACCCAAAATCATCATGCTCTTTTTAAATGTTTTCATGTTTTGTCTTTTCCTGACTAAGCGGCAAGATACTTCCCCTTTTCTGCATGTGCTTATATATTTCGCAGAATTACAAATACTTTTTTAAAACGCTTCTGCAATCGACAGACATTGCAACAAAAGATTCTAAGTCTAAGGACAAACTGCTTTACCCTCGCACAAAACTGTTTCCAACAAGTTGCATTAATAACTTTTTTCGTTTTATATTTGTCCCAAATATTTAAATTTAGTCTAAATAAAAATACTGTTAAAACATCAATTGCAATTTGTAACTATCATGAATCGACACCTTGCCTACTATCTGATTGGTCTATTGGGCGGGCTGCTTGTGTTACAACCGGCCAAGGGACAACAGACCGTTTCCTCGGATTCCCGGGGGGCCACATCACCGGCCACAGTCGAAAGCCTCATGAAACGACTACGCCTAAGCGCCTACGGCGTAGTGAATTATTATGCTTTTGATTGGGACACATGGAAAGACAAACGCAATGCCATTGACCCGGAGCGTCTAAATACCTATGTGTATTATGATTTCAATGACAGGGTGCAGTTCAAAGCAGAGATTGAATTTGAACACGGCGGCACCGGCTCCACTATGTCTTTTGACCCATTAGAAGAGTTTGGCGAATTTGAAGAAGAGATAGAAAAAGGCGGACAGGTCATTTTAGAGCAAATCAATGTCCTGTTCAAAATACATCCATGGCTCAACGTACGCTTAGGAAAGATGCGCTTTTATATGGGCAACGCCTCCAAACAAGACCAGCCCAGAGAGTATTTCACAGCTTACCGCTCCGAAGTAGAAAACACCATCTTACCCCTTGGGTGGTATGAAACCGGCATTGAGCTCAGCGGTGATATAGCGCTAAGCTCCTCCTCCTATCCTAAACTTGCCTATAAGCTTTATTGGGTAAGTGGTTTAGACAATAGTGGTTTCAGCTCTGCAAATTGGATAAGGCGCGGTTACCAGAAACGTTTCGAAACAATTAACGCAGACCACCTGGCCACCGCCTTGCGCTTGGATTACATCTTTGCCAAAGATAGCGAAATAGGAATATCCTTATATGCCGGAAATACCAACAACCGCCCCAAGGACGACTTTGACCTGCCCGCCTGGCTCTTGTATGGTGATGTACACTTTACAATAGAACAACACCCATGGCGGGCACGAGCTTATGGCGTATGGGGACATTTGCAAAACAGTGAGGCTTTAAGTGAAGCCAACCGCAATTTATCGAATAACTTGGGAGTAAAGCGAACACCCGTTGGTGCCGAAGCTGCCGGTGCTTACATAGAATATGCTTACGATATCTTTTTCCCCTTGGGCATTCAAGACAAACAATTGTATCTGTTTTCCCGTGCCGAATGGTATGACTCTATGTTCAAAACAGAAGGAAACATCTCAGACAATCCACGTTACGAGAGAAAAGTGTTAACTGCCGGTATCAATTATTTCCCCCTGCCGACGGTGGTGCTCAAAGCCCACTATGCTTGGCGAATACTGGGCAGCGGAGAACATGAAAATACCTTTGCTGCCGGTTTAGGATTCGACTTTTAATAAATAATAAATCTTCAACTAAATCTTGTTTCACCTAAAATTTACTAAAATCATGAGAAGAAAGATTTCCCTTTTCGCAGCTATTGCCGTGCTGCTTCTGAGCGCATGCAAGAGTAGCTCAAACGACCCGCAGCCGTCAATGAACCACGAGCCGGTACTCACAACCACCGCACAAGTTATTTTGAATACCTACCAAGACCTGAGCCAAAAAGCTGCTAAATTGCAAGAGACCACTGCCCTGCTTCGACAAGTCCCCATTGAAGCTCACTTAGAGCTTGCCCGTCAAGCATGGCGAGAAGCCCGTAGTCCATGGGAGCAATCCGAAGGCTTTTTGTTTGGTCCTGTTGACCAAGAAGGTTTAGACCCTTCCCTGGACTCATGGCCTGTTAACGTAAGCGACCTGCAAGCAGTACTCAATAGTTCACATACAATCACTGTGGAATTTCTACAACAACAAGAGGGGACTCTGAAAGGCTTTCATACCATTGAATATTTACTATGGGGCGAAGACGGTAAAAAAACAGTTGCTGACTTCAGCGAGCGGGAGTTTGAATACCTTGAAGCATGTGCCGGAGCACTCGCCCAAGATGCAGCTCGTCTGTATGAGCTATGGAGCCCTGAAGGTGGAAATTATATATCGAATGTTATCAATGCCGGCAAAGGCAGCAAAGTGTATGTAAGCCAAAAAGCAGCATTGGAAGAAATCGTAAGTGCCTTAGGCGTGATTGCTGATGAGGTAGCCAATGGAAAAATCAATGAGCCTTTCAGCCAAAAAGACTTAACTCTGGAAGAGTCGCGCTTTAGCGCCAACTCCAAGAATGACTTTGCCAATAACATGCGAAGCATTCAGAACATTTACCTGGGGCAATATGAAGGCGAAGGTGACACCGCCAACAGCCTTTCTGCCCTGGTCAGCTCATTGGATGCCTCTCTGGACACCCGCCTCAAAGAACACATTCAAAAAGCCATCGACGACATAGAAGCAATACCCGGCACATTTTCAGAAGCGGTATTTTCACATCGCGCCGAAGTTCAAAAAGCCCAACAGAGCGTACGCGACCTGCAAGACCTCATCGAAGGCGAAGTGCTGCCGCTGATAAACAGCATCAAGTAAAAACCGGGAGGGCACCCCTCCCGGCTTCTTTTTGGTGTCATTAAGCAAAAAACATCACGACGATGAAAATCCTTTCAACTGTCCGCTTTCTTATTGCATGCGTGGGCATCAGTTTGGCTGCCTGTCACTCTTCTGTAGAACCACAAGAAAACAATTGGACCTATGCCGGCGGCGAAACCACCGTATTCAGCACCGGTCCGGATGCCTATACCCTCCCCCTTGCTAATTTAAATAAAGATGGCTTGCAAAAGCATTTAGAAGCTGACGCTATGTTTGCTCAACAGTTTGTAACCGAGCCGGCAGAACGATTTGGAGGCTTGGGCCCCATTTTCAACCAAAATGCTTGTGAGAGCTGCCATATACGCAACGGAAAAAGTGCCGTGCCCGCCTATTCCGGCGACCCCTCATCCGGGCTGCTCTTGCGTTTAGGTACCGAAAACGGTGAGGAGCTCCCCGGTTTTGGCAACCAATTACAAACCAAAGCTGTCTTTGGTTTTACTCCGGAAGGCAAAATTTCAATAGAGGAAAGGGAGAAGATTGTACGCTTTGCCGATGGCATGGAAACCAAGATACGCGAACTACAATACGGCATTCAAGATAGCTATATACCATTGCCTGCCTCTACCCGTATTTCTCCGCGTATGGCACAAGCAGTTTATGGTCTCGGCCTGCTCGAAGCCGTACCCGAATCGGAAATACTGGCATTGGCAGATGAAAACGACCGCAACGGCGATGGTATCAGCGGACGCCCCAACTGGGTATGGGACAAGCAACAACAAAGCATCCGCTTGGGGCGTTTCGGGTGGAAAGCCGCCCAGCCATCGGCTCTGCAGCAGTCTGCTGCCGCTGCCCACAACGACATGGGACTTAGCAATCCCCTCTTCCCGGAAGAAAACTGCACAGGACAAAACAACTGTGGTGGTGACGGCAAAATGGATATTTCAAACGAGGAGTTGGAATTATTCACCTTTTACTTCCAGACCTTAGGCGTGCCGGCTCCCCGCAATCAAAATTCAAATAAAGTAAAACAGGGACGCTTGTTGTTTTTCGAAGCCCGCTGTAATGCCTGTCATGTACCACCCCTGCACACCGGTCCCCACCCCATCCGGGAGCTCGCCTACCAAACCATTCACCCCTACACAGACCTGCTACTACACGACATGGGCGAAGACCTTGCCGATCATCGCCCCGAAGGTAAAGCAAGTGGTAGAGAGTGGCGCACCCCGCCTTTATGGGGCATTGGTCTTACTCAGGTTGTCAATCCGCAGGCTACCTTTCTTCATGATGGGCGCGCACGCACCATCGAAGAAGCCATTCTGTGGCATGGCGGTGAAGCCGAATATTCCAAACAGTTTTACATGAAACTTCCTAAAAGCGAACGGGAAAAGCTGCTTGCTTTCGTAGAATCCCTGTAAAGCCTCATTAGCGGCAAACAACAGCTATAGGCGGCTTCTGTCAAATAGAAGCCGCTTTTCTTATACTGCCCTTTTCGCTAACTTTAAAACCTGAGCGTAAACAAACATAAACAAAAGTAAGCAACACAATACACACACTATGGGAATACGTGCTACTTTGAGCAAACCACTGGCATGGTGGACGGTGCAGCAACAAAAACGATGGATGCAGCGCCCTGTTGAAACGCAACTACACTGGATGCACAAGTTGGTGCAACAAGCCCGGCATACCGCTTTCGGCAAAGAACATGGCTTCGATGCCATTCACTCATACGAAGATTTCAAAAAGCAAGTACCCATCCGCGATTATGAGGGCTTACGTCCTTATGTTCAGCGCATCATTGAAGGGGAAGAGCACGTACTGTGGCGCGGAAAACCACTCTATTTTGCGAAAACCTCAGGCACTACTTCCGGCGTGAAATACATTCCCATCACCCGCGACTCTATTCCCAACCATATCAACGGGGCACGCAACGCCCTGCTCAACTACATTTATGAAACCGGCAACAGCGACTTTCTGGACCGCAAACTGATATTTCTTTCCGGAAGCCCCGTATTGGACCAAAAAGGGGGCATTCTGACCGGGCGCCTGTCAGGCATTGTCAACCATCACGTGCCCGCCTACCTGCGCAGCAATCAAATGCCTTCCTATGAAACCAACTGTATTGAAGACTGGGAGGAGAAGCTGGACCGCATCGTGGAAGAAACCTTGAAGGAAGACATGTCGCTCATATCGGGCATTCCGCCCTGGGTGCAAATGTATTTCGACCGCATCATAGAACGCACCGGAAAAAAAATAAAAGACGTTTTTCCCAACTTCTCGCTTTTTGTGTATGGCGGGGTCAACTTTGAACCCTACCGCGCCAAATTGTTCGACAGCATCGGTAAGCCGGTGGATTCAATAGAGTTGTTTCCTGCCTCCGAAGGGTTCTTTGCCTATCAGGACAAACCCGACCACCAAGGGCTGTTGCTGCTGCTCGATACCGGTATTTTTTATGAGTTCATTCCTGCCGAAGAGTATTTCAACGAAAACCCGCGCCGCTTGCATATAGGCGAGGTGGAAGAAGGGAAAAACTATGCCCTGATTATCAACAGCAACGCCGGATTATGGGGCTATTCCATTGGCGACACCGTGCGCTTCGTATCTACCAACCCCTACCGCGTGGTCGTAAGCGGTCGCATCAAGCACTACATTTCTGCCTTCGGCGAGCACGTCATTGGCGAAGAAGTAGAGAAAGCCATGAAAGCCACATTGGAGGCATTTCCGGAAGTGAAAGTAGTAGAGTTTACCGTGGCTCCTCAGGTAACCCCTGCCGAAGGGCTGCCTTATCACGAATGGTTGATAGCATTTGACCACCCACCCGCCGACTTGGCGGCTTTTGCCAAGAAACTGGACGACACACTTCGCTCGCTCAACATTTATTACGATGACCTCATTAAGGGCAGCATTTTGCGCCCGGCCGTAGTTACGCCTCTGCAAGCCGATGCTTTTGTGCATTACATGAAGTCCATCGGCAAGTTGGGAGGGCAAAACAAAGTGCCCCGTCTTTCCAATGACCGGAAAATTGCAGATGCACTACTGCAATGGGAAGCAAGAACGCCATGAACAACCACCAAGAAGAAAGCGCACATAGCCCGGAAGAACGCTGCCTCAATTGTGAGGCACCGCTTCTGGGGCAATATTGCCACCACTGCGGGCAGAAACGTGGCACCACCAAGCTCACCTTGGGGCAGTGGTTCATGCTTTTTTGGGACAACCTCGTGAGCATCGACGGCAAGCTGCTCAAAACCATCGTGCCCTTGCTGTTTATGCCCGGGCGCGTCAGCCGCGACTACATAGAAGGGCGGCGGGCGCGCTATGTCGATCCCGTGCGTCTTTTCCTGGTGAGTTCTTTCCTGCTCTTTCTGGTAGTCGAATACTCCATAGAGCCGGTCATCATAAAAGGGAATGAAATAAGCAGGCAGGTAACAGAAGGAAGCAACATACAAGCGATGCTCCAAGAAAGCACGCAACAAACAAGCCTTGAAGAGAGGGTAACCCTCAGTTTACAAGAAGAAATACCGGGCGATATGGTCCGCAAAGGCATACATGTCTTCCGGCAGTTTTTTGAATGGCTTCCCAAGCTGCTCATACTTTTCATGCCGCTGTATGCCCTCTGCCTGAAGCTGTTTTACCTGCGCCATCGCAACTTTTACTTTACCGACCACCTGATTGTCTCTGCCTATCTACACGCCGTCATCTGCTTTATGTATTTTGTGCTGTTCATTGCCTTGCGCTTCACTCAAAACGCATGGGTTTTTACCGGCTTATGGCTGCTGCCGGCAAGCTATCACTACCTCACACTCAAAACGGTTTACCGGCAAGGATGGATACGCACTTTCTTTACCTTTCTGTTTAGCACTGCCTTGTATTTCTGCACTTTGTTTGTTATCACCAGCCTTTTTGTTTACTTTCTCTGGTGGAAAGCCGCCTGAAGCAGCGGCACGCTTATGTATTTCCTTGTCTCTGCCTTTGGGCTGTGTTCTTTACCGCTCCGGACCTCCCCTTTTGCTCTTTTGAGGCTCTCCCTTTGTCATTTCATGCCCCCCTTTTGTCATTTCGAGCGTTAGCAAGGAATCTCTTTGCTTTCCTGTGGCTTGAAGAGATTGAGATTTCTCACCTCACTGCGTTCGGTTCGAAATGACAAGAAGGAAGAGGGAAGTCGAAAAAGCCAAAAAGGCAGTTACCGAAGAATAAAAAACCCGGCTGTTTTGGGGCTTACACCTCACACCCCCTAAAAACAAAAAAACCCCCTTTTCCAAGGGGGCTTTCAGTGTTCATGTGGCGGCGACCTACTCTCCCGGGTGTGACCCCAGTACCATCGGCGCTGGAGGGCTTAACTTCTCTGTTCGGAATGGGAAGAGGTGTTCACCTCCGCTCATGCCACCAACAATATCTTTATCAATGCCTTTAAGCTCTCTACATACTGTCTATATCGAAGACTACATCCACGCAAAGAAGTCTCTCGGGGTATTAGTATGACTCGGCTCAACGGCTCTCACCGCTTACACCTGTCACCTATCTACGTCCT
>NZ_AUGC01000010.1 GCF_000426825.1 Thermonema rossianum DSM 10300
TAGGTGACAGGTGTAAGCGGTGAGAGCCGTTGAGCCGAGTCATACTAATACCCCGAAAGACTTCTTTGCGTGGTTGTAGTCTTCGATATGAACAGTATGTTGAGAGCTGAAAGGTATTGATAAAGATATTGTTGGTGGCATGAGCGGAGGTGAACACCTCTTCCCATTCCGAACAGAGAAGTTAAGCCCTCCAGCGCCGATGGTACTGGGGTCACACCCGGGAGAGTAGGTCGCCGCCACATGAACACTGAAAGCCCCCTTGGAAAAGGGGGTTTTTTTGTTTTTAGGGGGTATGAGGTGTAAGCCCCAAAACAGCCGGGTTTTTATTCTTCCGTAACTGCCTTTTTGGTTCTTTCGATTTCCTTCTTCCTTCTTCCTTCTTGTCATCTCGAACGGGCACAGCGAGTGAGAGATCTCACCAACCCAAGCCACAGGAAGCAAAAAGGGATTTCCCGCATGCGCTCGAAATGACAAGAGGGGCGCTCAAAATGACAAGAGGGAGTGCCTCGACAGTGTGAAGCGTGGTTTATCGTTCCGAACGGGGCACAGCGGAGCATGTTATTTTTCCCCCCACGCTTCTTGTCATCTCGAACGGGCACAGCGAGTGAGAGATCTCACCAACCCAAGCCACAGGAAGCAAAAAGAGATTTCTCGCATGCGCTCGAAATGACAAGAGGGCGCTCGAAATGACAAGAGGGGCGCTCAAAGGTTTTGCTTTACCCTTTCTTTTTCTTCAGCTCTTCTATTTGGGCTTTTAGTTCGGCAATTTCTTCGTCTTTGACTTTGAGCGCCTGGCGTGCCAGTTTGTCGTCTTGGCGTAACTGATGAATTACCCGCCGCAATTCGTCGCGCTGTCTTTCCAGTTCGGCCATCTTCACACGTAAAGTTTGCATTTCTTGCTGCGCTTCTTGCAATTGGTTTTTTAGCTGCTTTTCCCTTTTATAGACACTTTCAAGGCGTGACTCATATTCATTTCGCAATCTTTCTATCACCTCTCTTTGTTCTTGCTCCCGTTTGGCGAGCGCTTCTTGAGTAGCAGCCAGCTCTTCGAGGTTTTGGCGCATCTCTTCTTCTTGTGCCCGCATTTGTTGGGCAGTTTCTTGTGCTTCTTGTAGCAGTTTGCGGGTTTGTTCAGCAATTTGCACAGAAGCGATGGACATGGCTACGGTTTCAGCTACCTCTTCGACGAAGGCGATTTCATGAGGTTGAAATTCGCGAAATGAAGCCAGCTCCAGCACACCAAACACGGCTTGTTCTGTTTTTAGTGGCACTGCCAGCAACATTTTAGGTTTACTTTCACCTAAACCGGAACTTATTTGCAAGTAGCCTTCCGGCAGGTTGCGCAAAATGATTTTGTCTTTTTCATATACGACTTGTCCGATTACGCCCTCTTCCAGTTCGAACTGAACTTCATCGAAACGGCGGCGGTCATAAGCATAGCAGGCTGCCATGCGAATATAGCGCCTTCCGGTTTTTTCTTCTTCTACCACATAGAAAGCCCCATGCACAATGTCTAAGTAGCGTATGAGTTCATAAATCACACGATAGCCAAACTCGTCGATTTCTTTGAACTCGGTGCGCGATAGTTCATTAAAAATAGCGATGCCACGGTTGTGCCATTCTCTTAACTTGGCTTCTTCGTCGATACGTTTGAGGTTGTCGCGCATTTCAAGCAATGCTTTCCCCAGCAGGTCTTTATCGCTGCGTGCTTCGAATGCTACATCGAAACGGTAATGCCCTATTTCGTCTGCAAAGTGCGCTGCATTGCGCAGGCTGTTGCTTAGGGCATTGATGCTTTGGGCCAATTTGCCTACCTCGTCTTCTTGCCTTATGTGCAGGTGAATATTGACATCGCCTGCTGCCAATCGCTCGGCGGCGGCTGCAATACGGCGTATGGGGGTAATGAGTGACTGCTTGAATTGAATGTAGGTAACAACGAAGAGGCCTACGTAAATGAGGAAGGCAATGATTAGGTTTTGTGTGGCACGGCTCTTGGCATCATAGTAGGCGGCCGCTAAAATGTCGCCCAGTTCGGAGGTTTGCTTTAGCAGATTAAAGCTATTGTCGCGTATGTACACGATGGCTGCCTGCCTGTCGCGATTGGGCACTTTTCGTACTGTGTATTCCACAATGCCAAACTCGTTATAGCTGCTGTCTATAGCAGGCACGGTGGGCTCTTGCGTAATAAGAATATCGAGCTGTTTCTTATAGTTGTTCCATAATACTTCTACCTCCATCAGCTTGTTTTGTGCTTCGCCACGCACGGGCGGCAGTTGCAGGCGTTTTTGTGTGATATACACCTCGCCGCCTTCTTTGAGGATGTCGAGCCGGTTTTGAAAAGCAATGGCTTCCTGTTCTATTTTTTTTGTGAGTTGCATTTCGCCGGCAGCAACCTTTTCTGCCCAAGAGGCCATCTGTTGTACGCTCAACTCATTGCGCCGGGCTACTTCGCTCCAAGCATGATGGCGGGCAAGATAGTTGGTCAGGTAAAAAACCAGTAAGTAACTTGCCAGGGTGAGGACTACCAAGGCAATGAGCAACAAAGTGGCTTTCGCTTGAATTGAGTTGAATTTGATGGACGGCAAAATGCCTCTTTGTATATAGCTCTGTGTAGGTTGTTGCTTCATGGCGTGTGGCGATTTCATTGCAGCTCTATAAGCAAGTTAATCATTTTGTTGAAATTTTAAAGCCGCTCTATACGAAATGAGCGGGCGGCTTTTTGTGCAGGGATATACGACAAAACAATGGTGAGTAATATCATGCAAAGACCTACGGTGCACACATCTTGCCAGGCCAAGCGCACAGGATACGCTTCGACGATGCTGCTGACAACGCCCATTTTAATAAAACCGTAGCGCTCCTGAAGCCATACAATAAAACTGCCGAGCAGAATGCCGCTTAAAGCACCGCTAAGCCCAATCATGGCGCCTTGCAACAAGAAAACATGCCGGATGAAACGCTCCGGGGCGCCCATGCTGCATAAAATGCTTATGTCTTTTGATTTTTCTATGACCACCATGGATAGTGTGTAAAATATATTAAGGGCAGCAATCAATAAAATAACGCCCAATGCCAAGCCGGCAAAGAGCTTCTCCGTACGGATGGCACGCAGGATATCGGCTTGCTGCTCTTCCCGGTCAAGTACCAAAAAAGCATCGCCCAATCGCTTTTTTAGTTGAGTTTTCAGAGCAGCGACTTTTCCCTGCTTGGCTTTGATTTCGAGTGCCGAGCGCTCTTGCTCGTATTGCATGAGGGCTTGCGCAAACGGAAGTGGTACCAATATGTAGCGGGCATCTTGCTCAAACTCTACTTCAAAAATGCCGCCTACTTGAATCAGTCCCTTTTGGAGGTCCCGTTCGGTTAGGGTGATTTTTCCCTTGCGGTTCGGATACCATATTTCCAAGGGGTTGATGTCGCCCCATGCATAACTCAAGGTGCGATAAACACCGTAGCCTATGATGGCAAAGTAGTAATCGTCTTCTTGTAGCACAAAGCGCCCTGCTACCATGTGCTTGGGATATTCGCTTACTTCACCGTAATTGTGGCTTACGCCTTTGATACGTGCTACCATTTGTTTTTCATGGTAGCGCACCACGGCTTCATCTTCAATCACTTCGCTAAAAGTATCGATGCCGTCTGTTTGCTTGATTTTTTGCCTGAGGCTGTCGTTTAGTAAAAAGGTTTTTCCTTGGGCGGGCAACACTTTTAAATCAGGATTGAATTTGCTAAACTGTTGGCGTAGCAAGTCTTCCAGTCCGTTGAATACAGACAGCACCAGCAGCATGGCCATTGTGCTGACGCCTACGCCCAGCCAGGCGAGGGTAGTCATGCGGTTGATGAACTTTTGGCGCTTGCGCGAACGGAAATAGCGCCGGGCAATAAGCCAGGTAGTAGCATTTACTTTCATTCGGACTCCATCATTTGTTTTAGCTCGTTGAGTTTCATGAGGGCTTCGAGGGGTGTAAGTGTGTTCAGGTCAAGACCGCCCAGGAACTGTTTTATTTTTTCCCATTGCGGGTCATGGGCTTGGAATATCTGCAGTTGCATGGCAGGACTTGCGGCTGTCAGCCGTTTGGACTTCTTCCGGTGATGCATCTTTTCTTCTTCAAGCAGGCTAAGTACCTCTTCTGCCCGCCGTACGATGCCCGAAGGCATGCCCGCCATCTTGGCAACATGAATACCAAAGCTGTGCTCGCTGCCGCCTTCCTGCAGCTTTCGCAAGAATATGACCTTGTCTTTGAGTTCTTTGACGGCTACATTGAAGTTTTTGACGCGCGGCAAATGCTCTGCCAATTGATTCAATTCGTGGTAGTGTGTGGCAAAAAGGGTTTTGGGACGATAAAGCGGGTGGTTATGCAAGTACTCAACGATGCTCCATGCTATAGAGATGCCGTCATAAGTGCTGGTTCCCCGTCCGATTTCATCCATCAGTATAAGCGAGCGGTCACTCAGGTTATTCATGATGGAAGCCGTTTCGGTCATTTCCACCATAAAGGTGGATTCGCCCTTCGCCAGGTTGTCCGAAGCGCCCACACGGGTAAATACCTTATCTACTACACCAATACGGGCTTGGCTTGCCGGCACGAAGCTCCCCATTTGCGCCATCAGTACAATCAAAGCTGTTTGGCGCAAGAGGGCAGACTTACCCGCCATATTGGGTCCGGTGATGATAAGAATTTGTTGAGTATCGCGGTCAAGGTAAAGGTCGTTGGGCACATAGTGCTCGTCTATGGGCAACGAGCGTTCGATGACCGGGTGCCGCCCTTCCCGGATGTCGATGGTGTGCCCGTCGTTTATTTCGGGGCAGTGGTATCCGTACAATTGAGCAATGTAAGCAAAGTTGGCAAGTACGTCGAGGTGAGCAAGCGCCTGAGCGGTTTGTTGTATGCGTCCGATGTAGGGCAAGGCTTGCTCTACGAGTTGCCGGTAGAGCTGTGCTTCCAGTTCGATGCTTTGTTCTTCGGCACGCAGTATTTTGTCTTCATATATTTTGAGTTCTTCGGTAATGTAGCGTTCTGCGTTGGCGAGTGTTTGCTTGCGAATCCAGTCGTTGGGCACTTTGCTTTTGTGGGCATTGGTTACTTCCAAGTAATAACCAAATACTTTATTGAAACCTATTTTAAGCGAAGGAATTTGCGTGCGAATAATTTCACGTTCCAGGATTTTATCGAGATACTCCTTGCCGTTGTTCATCAGGTTGCGCAGCTCGTCAAGTTCAGCATGGACGCCTTCGGCAATGATGCCGCCCTGTGTGCTGCTGATGGGCGGGTTTTCTATCAGGCTTTTCAATATAAGACCGGCAAGCTCGCGGCAGTCGTCCATTTGTTGCCAGAGGCTGTGCAGCTGATGAAAAGACTGCTCGTGGTCTTCGGCCAGAATTTCTGCCAGCTCATCTTTGATAGGCTGTATTTGACACAGTGCCTTTGCCATGGCGCGCAGTTCACGGGGGTTGATGCGTCCGGTAGCCAGTTTTGATACCAGGCGTTCCAAGTCACCGATGGGTTTCATATGGGCACGTAAAGATTCCAACAGGCTGCGATCGGCATGCAGGGCTTTGACCGTCAGCAGGCGTGCCCGGATGGCTTCGGGCGATTTCAAAGGAAGCACTACCCACTTGCGCAGCAGGCGCCCCCCCATGGGGGTTACCGTTTCATCGAGTACGTCAATCAGCGCTACGCCATTTTCGTGTTGCGGGCGTAAAAGCTCAAGGTTTCGAATGGTAAAGCGGTCAAGCCATACGTATTGCTCTGCTTCGATGCGTGCCAGATGGCGTATGTGGGCAATGTGGTGGTGTTCTGTGATGCTTAGGTAGTGAAGAATGGCACCGGCAGCCGTAACCCCCAGCGGCAAGTGTTCAACCCCAAAACCTTTGAGGGTCGTTACTTCAAAATGACGACAAAGGGCATCTTCGGCAAAGTCAAGAGTGAACACCCAGTCATCGAGGTATTCCACATTCCACTCACTGCCAAAGAGCAGCGGAAACTCTTTTTTGATAGGTTGAGGAAAAAGGATTTCGGCAGGGGCAAAGCTCTGTAATAACTTTTCCACATAGGCAAGGCTGCCTTGCCCGCTCATAAACTCACCTGTGGAAATATCGAGGAAAGCCACGCCAAACTGTTCGCCTTCTTTACAAATGGCGCAGAGGTAGTTGTTTTTCTTGGTTTCCAGCACTTGGTCGTTGAGCGAGAGCCCGGGAGTAACCAATTCTGTAACCCCCCGTTTGACAATGCCCTTTGCCTGCTTGGGGTCTTCGAGTTGGTCACAGACAGCCACCCGCTTGCCTGCTTTGATAAGCTTGGGCAGGTAGTTGTCGAGTGCGTGGTGCGGGAAACCGGCCAGTTCTACTTCCGAAGCAGCTCCATTGGAACGTTTGGTAAGCGTGATGCCCAATATACGGCTGGCTTGAATGGCATCTTCGCCAAAAGTTTCATAAAAATCACCCACACGAAACAGCAGGATAGTATTCGGATATTTCTTTTTGATTGCATAATATTGCCGCATCAAGGGCGTTTCTTTGGTCTTGCTTTTTGCCATAACGCTTTTGCTGATTCCTTCACTCATTTGATACACTACCAACAAAGTTACGTCTTTTTACACTTTCAATCCCGAAGAGAATGATACGCAAGCTGCAGCTCGAAGAACTCGGAAGAGTAGATGTAGATACTTTTAAAAATCAGCCGAAGCACCCGGTGGTGTTGGTGCTCGACAACTTGCGCAGTGCCCACAATGTAGGGGCTGCTTTCCGCACCGGCGATGCTTTTGCCGTAGAGGCGCTATATCTTTGTGGCATTACGCCGCAACCACCCCATAAAGAAATCCATAAGGCAGCCCTGGGGGCTACCGAGTCGGTAGAGTGGCACTACTTTGAGCAGACAGCCGAGGCGATCAAGCTACTTAAAGAACAGGGCTATCGCATTGTGGGGGTAGAACAAACCGACAGCCCCACTTATTTGCAGGACTTTCGCCCTGCCGCAGAAGAAAAATACGCTTTTGTGTTCGGCAATGAGGTGTATGGCTTGTCGGAAGAAGTGCTGCCCTTGCTGGATATGGCGCTTGAAATTCCGCAATTTGGCACCAAGCATTCGCTGAATGTGTCGGTAACGGTGGGTATTGTTTGCTGGCATTATTGGCAGCATGCTTTTGCTTCAAAAACGCCTTAAATCTCGAAGATAGGCATAGCCGCCAAGCAAATGCACCTGGCGTATGATATGTTGCTGCCGGCGGTAGAGCCAGGCGGAAGGGCGCCCCGGGTTCCAGCGTATGGGATTGGGCAGACCGGCAATGAGCAGCGCCGATTCATATAAGTTAAGCTTTCGTGCCGGCTTGTGAAAATAACGTCGTGCGGCTGCTTCTACCCCGAAGCACCGGGGCCCCGTTTCCGCTACGTTTAAATACACTTCCAATATACGCTGCTTGCCCCATATGAATTCAATGGCATAGGTAAAGTACACTTCCAACGCTTTGCGAAAATACCCCCCACCTTGCCATAAAAATACGTTTTTAGCCACCTGTTGGCTGATGCTGCTGCCGCCACGCAAAGGCAAGCCCCTCTTTTTTCGCCATTGGTTTTCGCGATAAGCTTGGCGTACAGCTTCCCAGTCAATGCCCCAATGAGAAGGAAAGCGCTGGTCTTCAGAGGCTACGGCGGCTATTTTAACATATGGCGACATGTGTTCATAAGACACCCATTGATAATTGATGGAGCATCCCCGGCAGCTTATCTTGCGCTGAAGCATGGTGAGCGTATAGGGCACCGGCAGCCATTTGAGTATAAAAATGTAAAAATGAACCGATAAAAGTACATATATCGCAAAGCTTCGCAACTTCTTATATAACCGGTGACGCCCCTGCTTATCCTCTACGGCAGGCGCCGGAATAACCGGAATGCTTAATATATCATTTGGAAAAGTGTTTTGTGTTTCCATAGATTCTATGGTTTTGCTTTTCAGTGACTTGCGAAGATAAACACACTTTATCGATTAAAAAGTGCATTCTGTTGTGGAATCTTATACAAAGGCGAGTACTTTTGATACTATGAAAACTTTTGTGGTTTTAAAAGTTTTCATAGTTTTGTGCGTACCGTTTGAAACCAATGGCTTATTACATGGAAGAAGCAAAAGAAAGAGTGATACAAAAGGCCGATGAGCTATTTCGCATGTATGGCTTACGCAGCGTGACAATGGACGATTTGGCCAGGGCCTTGGCTATGTCGAAACGAACACTTTACCAGCTGTTTAAAGACAAACGGGAATTGGTGAAAGAAGCCATCAGCTGCAAGATGGAGGAAGACTATTGTGTGGTAGAAGAGGCACGCAAAAAGGCTCAGAATGCCATAGAAGAGATTGTTTTGATATTCCAACATTTTCGTACGGTCATTGCCACCTTAAAGCCTACTTTTTTGTATGAACTGGAGCGCTACTTTCCGGAGGCGTGGCAATTCTTTCATCAGTATAAAAATGAGGTGATTCGCGAACAGGTGGAAAGAAACCTGAAGCGCGGCATAGCAGAGGGGGTTTATCGCTCTGACATCCGCCCCGACATATTGGCAGCCATGCGGGTAGAGCAAGTATTTATTGTCTTCAACCCGCAGGTGTTTCCGCCCGAAAAATTTCACTTCGTAGAGGTGCAGGAAGAACTGCTCAAACATTTTATCTACGGCGTGTTGTCCGAAAAAGGCTTACAACTTGTCAAACAATATGAAGAAGAAGGAAAACTATGGTTAAACAAATGAAAAAATACCTCTTTGTGGCACTGCTTTCTTGTGCATCTTGGGTAAGTTATGCACAAGAAGAGCGCAATCCGGAGCAGGCTGCCACCATGAGCTTGCAGGAGTGCATAGAGTATGCCTGGGAGCAAAATGCCGCTATGCGCAAAGCGCAGTACGACGTGCAGAAAGCAACCGCGCAGGTGCGTGAAACCGTGGGGGTGGGCTTACCCCAAATCAATGGGCAGGCTCAGTTTATCGACAACATCAACGTGCAGCGCTCTTTTATTCCTGCTGAGTTTTTTGGAGGGGAGCCCGGCACTTTTATGCCCGTTACTTTCCAGCCGAAGTACAACAGCAATGCTTCCATTACGGCCACCCAATTGATTTTCAACGGCTCTTACTTCGTGGGCTTGCAGGCATCGCGTGCTTACAAGGAATTTTCCGTGCGTCAATTGGCAGTCAAGAAAGTAGAAGTGGCACAACAAGTTTCCAAAGCTTATTTAAATGTACTGATCAATGAAGAGCGCTTGGGCTTGTTGCAAGCCAACTTGCAGCGCCTCGACTCGTTGCTTATCCAAACCAAAGCGCTGAATGAAGCAGGTTTTGCAGAGGAGATAGATGTATTCCGGGTGGAAGTAGCACGCAACAACCTGCGTGCCGAATATGAAAAGGTGAGCCGCCTGGTGAATTTGAGCTATGTGCTTTTGAAGTTCCAAATGGGCATGCCCTTAGAGCAAGACCTGAAATTATCACAAACGCTTGCCGATTTTCAGTTGAGCGTAGTGACCCAAGAAATGCTGCAAGCGGAAGCAGCGGTAGAGAACCGGCCGGAGTACAAGCTCACCGAGCAGGCCATTCACTTGCAAGAGCTGAACAAGAAAAACGTGCTTTCCGGCTACCTGCCTACGCTTAGCGCCTTTGCTACTATAGGTGCCAACTTCGCCGGACAGAATCTGGATGGATATACCGACTTCGAAAACCGCTGGTTTGAGTATTCGCTCGTTGGGCTGCGCTTGGACGTGCCTATCTTCGACGGCTTGCAGAAAAAATACAAGACACAGCAAAACAAAATAGAAATTGCCAAGTTGGAAGAAGACAAACGCCAGCTGACCCAAGCCATTCAAATGGAGGTCATGCAGGCACAAATCAACTTCCAAAATGCCATCAGCTCATTGGAGGCACAAAAGCGCAACCTTGAACTTGCCAAAGAAGTGGCCCGCATTGCAGCCATCAAGTATCAGGAAGGCGTGGGTTCCAACTTGGAAGTGATCGATGCAGAAACAGCCTTCAAGGAAGCAGAAACAAACTACTACAATGCCTTGTATGAGGCATGGAGTGCCAAAATCGACTTAGACAAAGCCTTAGGTACATTGGTTCAAGAATAAAACACAAGACTCATCCTTTAAAAACGCACATCGATATGAAACGAATTTTGATAGCCATAAGCATCCTTGCTTTTGCAGTGGCCTGTGGTGCCAAAAAAGACGACTTGGCTGCCAAACGGGAGCAGCTTATTCAGAAAAAGAAAGAGCTGGCAAAGCTGGAGGCAGAAGTAAAAGCCTTGGAAAAAGAAATTGCTGCGCTGGACCCGGCTTTTAAAGAGGAGCTCGAAGACCGCACCTTGATAACCACTTTGCCGGTGGTGCGCACCACCTTTGCCCACTACATAGAAGCACGCGGCAGCGTAGAGGCCGAAAAAAATGTGCTGATTACACCGCAAACCGTGGGCAAAATCGTGAAGATATATGTAAAAGAAGGGCAGGTGGTGAAGCGCGGACAGGTGATTGCCCGCCAAGATGTGGACGTTATCTTGAAGAACATAGAGCAAGTAAAGTCTCAATTAGAACTGGCCACCACGCTTTTTGAAAAACAAAAGCGCTTGTGGGAGCAAAAAATAGGCACCGAAGTGCAGTACCTGCAAGCAAAAACCAATAAAGAGGCGCTGGAACGCCAATTGGCAGCTTTGCAGGCGCAAGCTGATTTGGCGGTTATCCGTGCACCTTTTAGCGGCATCGTAGATGAGGTTTTTGCCAAAGAAGGCGAGGTGGCCGCACAAGCAACCCCCATTGCACGCTTGGTAAGCCTCAATGAAATTAAAGTGGTGGCAGACTTGTCCGAAGCTTATTTGAACCAAGTAAAGACCGGCGACGAAGTGGTGGTAGAGCTACCCACTTTGCAAGAAACACAAAAAGCACGCATCACTTACATAGGACAAGTGATAGACCCCACCAACCGCACTTTCCGGGTAGAAGTAGCCTTGCGCAATCCTAATGGAAAAATCAAGCCTGAAATGGTGGCTATAGTCAAGCTCAAAGACAGCGAAGTGCCCGACGCCGTGGTAGTGCCCGTGAGCCTTGTGCAGGAAGATGCCAACGGAAAGTTCGTGTACATTGTAGATACTACCACACAGACCGTGCAGCGCCGCAACATTGAAATAGGCAGTGTGTACGATGGCAAAGCACAGGTATTGAAAGGCTTGGAAGGCAACGAAGTGCTGGTGAATGAAGGATTCCGTTTTGTGTCGGAAGGTAAAAAAGTGAAAATCGCCAAATCTTAACGACCATGAGCGCCAACAAACAAAATATAAACGAGCAAAAGCCGGATATCAAAAAAGAGTTCGGCTTAACCAACCTTGCGGTGGGCAATGTGACCAGCGTGGTGATTCTCACCGTCTTGATTGTGCTTTTTGGGGCAATGTCGTATGTACAAATGCCCAAAGAGACTTTCCCGGAGATTGTGATACCTACTATTTACGTAGGTACGCCTTACCCCGGCAACTCGCCCATCGATATGGAAAACCTGGTTACACGCCCTATTGAAAAAGAAATCAAATCTATTTCCGGGGTGAAGGACATAAAGTCCACTTCCATTCAGGACTACTCAACCATTATCGTGGAGTTTAACCCCGATGTGGAAGTGGAAAAGGCATTGCAGGATGTAAAAGACGCAGTGGACAGAGCCGAGTTGCCCAACGACTTGCCCTCCGACCCGAATGTGTTTGACATTAACCTTTCGGAAATCCCCATCATGTTCATCAACATATCGGGCAACTATGATGTGGAAACCCTGAAAGAGTATGCCGAGTACTTGCAAGACGAAATTGAAAAGCTGCCCGAAATATCGGAAGCTCCCATACGGGGTGCACTTGAGCGCGAAGTGAAAATAGAAGTGGACCCCTTCAAAATGGAAGCCCGTCAGGTGTCTTTCATGGACATTGAAAACGCCATTAAACAAGAAAACATCACCCTTTCGGGTGGTAATATCAAAGAAGGCGACTTCCGTAGAACCATCCGCATCGATGGCGAATTCAAAAACCGCGAGCAAATAGAAAATATTGTGGTGAAGCAGGAGCGGGGCGAAGTGGTTTACCTGAAAGATATTGCCGACGTGTATGTGGAAAACAGCTATAAAGAACGTGAAAGCTATGCCCGCTCGTCAGGTCTGCCGGTGGTAACTATTAACGTGGTGAAGCGAAGCGGCGAAAACCTGATTGATGCCGCCGACAAAATCAAGCAGATCATTGAAGTTGCCAAGCAGAAAAAATTCCCCGAAGACTTGCAGGTAACCATTACCAACGACCAATCGAAGCGTACGCGCTCGCAGCTGGCAAACCTTGAAAACAGCATCATTTCCGGGGTGATTTTGGTGGTGCTTGTGCTGCTCTTCTTCTTGGGCTTGCGTAATGCCTTGTTTGTGGGCATTGCCATTCCTTTGTCCATGTTCATGTCGTTCATGATACTGGATGCGGCCGGCGTGACTCTGAACCTGATGGTGCTCTTCTCGCTCATCTTGGCATTGGGTATGCTCGTGGACAACGGTATTGTGATTATTGAAAACATCTACCGGCAGTTGGAAGAAGGCAAGCCCATTTTGCAAGCAGTAAAAGAAGGTGTTGGTGAAGTGGCTGTGCCTATCATTGCTTCCACGGTTACTACCGTAGTGGCTTTCGTGCCTTTGGCATTTTGGAGTGGCATCATCGGGGAGTTCATGAAGTACCTGCCCATCACTTTGATTATCACCTTGTCTTCATCTCTTTTTGTTGCTTTGGTTATCAACCCCGCTTTTGCCGTGCTGTTCATGCGCAAAGACGACGCCGACGGCAAAGCGTCGCGCAGCCCGAAAACCATTAAAGTGGGCATAGCCCTTACGCTGATTGGACTTGCATTCTTTGGATTGAAGCTTGCCGGTGCGCTAAGCACTTTCACCCTTCCCAACATCTTCGTAACTGCCGGTTTGCTTACCCTGATTTATCAATATGCGCTTATTCCGGCGACGCACTGGTTCCAGGACACCCTGTTGCCCGGCATCGAAGCGGTTTACTCGCGTTTTATACGCTTTGCCCTTCGTGGACGGAACCCCTATTACTTCCTCGGAGGCACCTTCTTACTGTTGATTTTCTCTATTATGCTGTTGGGTATCAGCGCACCCAAAGTGAACTTCTTCCCTGTGAATGAGCCGGAGTACATCAACGTATTTATAGAAAAGCCGATTGGTACCGACATCGAAGCAACCAATCGTCAGGTAGAGCAGATAGAAAAAGACTTGATGGAGTTGCTCAAGCCCTACGATTTCATGATTGAGTCGTTTATTGCACAGGTAGGAGCAGGTACCGGCGAAGATGGCTTCGGTAGTCAAGGGGGAAATACACCACATAAAGGCAAAATCACCATTAGCTTCGTGGACTATGAGTTGCGCAAGGGCGTATCTACTGCCAAGCTGATGGAGGACGTGCGCCGCGCATTGAACAAATACCCGGGCGTGGTTATTACGGTAGAGAAAAACCGCAGCGGACCACCTGTTGGTAAGCCCATCAACATAGAGGTGGCAGGCGAGGACTACGATAAACTCATTGCCATCTCTCAACAAGTGATTAACCGCATTGAGGCGGCGGGCATTCCGGGCATTGAAGAGCTGAAAACAGACCTTGAAACCGGCAAACCGGAATTGGTAGTGGAAATAGACCGCGAGAAAGCACGCCGTTTCGGAGTATCGACTTATTCTATTGCCAATGAAATACGTACGGCACTGTTTGGCAAAGAGGTGTCGAAGTTTAAAGAAGGCGAAGACGAATATCCCATTTATGTGCGCCTGAAGGAAGAGTACCGCCACGACCTCGATGCGCTGCTCAACAAAAACATTACTTTCCGCAACAATCGCGGGCAAATACAGCAAGTTCCCATTTCGGCAGTGGCCAAGGTGCGTTATTCTTCGACTTATGGCTCGGTGAAGCGCAAAGACCTCGACCGTGTCATTAGTATCTATTCCAACGTGAAAGAGGGATACAACGCCAACGAGATAGTGCAGCAAATCAAAAACGAGTTGAAAGACCTGGAGTTGCCTGAGGGCTACTCTGTGAAGTTCACCGGTGAGCAAGAAGAACAACAAAAATCCATGCAGTTCTTGATGAAGGCGTTGCTTATTGCGGTGTTTGCTATCTTCTTGATTATTGTTACGCAGTTCAACTCTATTTCGGCGCCTTTCATCATCATGACTTCGGTGCTGTTTAGTACCATTGGGGTGTTCTTGGGCTTGGTGGCTTTCCAAATGGACTTTGTCGTAATTATGACCGGCATTGGTATCATTTCTTTGGCCGGTGTGGTGGTGAATAATGCCATTGTGTTGATCGACTACACCAATTTGACCCGCAAGCGCCGCAAAGCAGAACTGGGATTGGCAGATGAAGAATTCCTTTCACGCAAGGATTTGGTGGAAGTAGTAGCCAAAGCAGGGCAAACCCGTCTGCGCCCGGTATTGCTGACAGCCATCACTACCGTTCTGGGCTTGATTCCATTGGCTATTGGGTTGAACATCGATTTCTTTGGTTTGTTTGCCCGCTTCGAGCCCAATATTTACTACGGTGGCGACAACGCGCTTTTCTGGGGACCTATGGCTTGGACGGTCATTTTTGGGCTTACTTTCGCCACTTTCTTGACCCTGGTGATTGTGCCGGTGATGTATATGATTGCCGACCGCCTGAAGGCCGGCTTGCGCAAGCGTAAGGTGCAAGCTACAACGGAAGCGAAAGAAGAAGCAATCTCTGTATAACTACATACCTCCTCCTTTTTAAAGGTATAAGAAAAAAGGCGCAAGCATTGCTTGTGCCTTTTTTGCTGTTTAGAAAAACAAAAGGTGTTTTTTTATATCTCCGATAATAGCTTTTGCTTTAAATACTCAAACTCTTCGAAGTTGATGCTCCCTTTTTCATACATGCTTTCCAGCTCTTTCAGTTGCTTGGCAACCAATAAACTTTGTTGTTTGCGTGGAAGCCTCCTCTGCTTTAAACCACCTTTCATCCGGTTTGAAAGAAAGGCGTGGGTATTATACCGGGCATCAAATACATCATCATCCATGAGCAGGAAAGCAATGGTATCGATGATAGAGCCTATGCCAAGCAGTCCGCAAGTCAGCAGGTAAAGAATCCCCAAGCCCGGTTGGTTTAAATAAAACCGGTGTATTCCGAAGTTACCAAACAAGAAAGCAAGTACGGCTGTCAGCAGGCGTTTTTTCATTCTTTTGAACTCAATAGTTTGCTTGTTAGTGTGGTAGCAGCAATAAAAGTTAGCACTTCTTTTCGCTCTACTTTAAAGAAACACGCAACAGCTTGGCGGTGTTTCCATAAATAGCCGACACCTCAACATATTCACCGGCTGAAAGTGCACAGGCATTTTGCACCTTCTCTATACTATTGACTACAAACTCGCCTTTATGGTTGAGCAGGTAGGCAAGAGCTACACCGGGCTCTATCACCAGGAAGTAGTCGCGGTTGCGGTGCCGGAATGCTTGTATTTTCATGTCGTCAGTGGCAGAGAAGCGCTGCTCCCATAGTAAATCGCCTTTGGGCGAATAAAGGCTTAATTCATTTAAGTGTTGCTTTACAATCCAAAAGCCCGATGAGTGGTGCACTATTTTAAAGAAGCTGCCTTCCTTGCGGGGTAGTTGCAGTTTGCTTATAGTGTTGCCTTGGGTGTTCAAAACATGAAGCAACCCTTTTTCGCCAATGATGTAGATGAGTCCGCGCCGGGCATCTACATAATAATCCGTAGGACGTTCAGACAAAGCCACAGGAAAGCCCGCATAAGGCTCACCCCGACGGTTTAACAACAGGCATCCGTTTTCCCGTAGCAAGACTATAAAATAGTCCTTACTTTCATGGCGGAAATGGTGCGTGGGTTGTACCATATGTCCTTCGATGCGCTTGGGGTTCCAGCCTGCCAACAGTTTCCCTTCTTTGTTAAGCAACAAAATTTCGTCGCGGGTATTGTTGATTACCCAGCGATAGTTATGTGAGCCGTCGTAGTCTGCCACACTCAGGTGGCGCAGTTGAGATTGCAGGGGCAAAGGAAGGGGATAGTTTTTGACAGGCCGCCCCAGGCGGTCAAACAAAGCGAGGTGCTGCTCGCATCCAATGAGGTATTGATATTTGTTGTTGTTGTAATAGTCCACCTCTATGGCAGGAGTAACCGGGTTCCCGGGCAGGTTTCTTTTCCAGCGCAGTTTACCCTCTCTCGACAGCAAAGCTATTTCTTGAAGGTCATTCAGCAGCAAAATATCCGGATGGGGGCTTGTGTGGTTTTCTACTCTTTGCACGCCGGTTAAAATACCATCGCCTATTTCCACTGCCCACAGCTGTTCGACTTTTCCGGTGGAAGTTTCGGCAGAAGCGTTGGAGTCTAAAGACATGACAGCTTCTTCCTGCCCCAGCTGAATAAATATTTTGCTTTCGGCGGGGGTCATGTTCAGCTCCAATCCGCGCAGGGCCGGTAAGGGCAGTTGCTGCATCAGTGCGTCGCTGTACTCGTCCGGAAGCTGAATAAAGCAAATATCCTGCTCGGTGGGAATGGAGCGCAGATATTGCATGGTAGATACATTCTTACCCCAGGTGCGCTCCTGCCGGTAGTAATGGATGGCTTCCTCGAGCAGGTCGGCACTGGGCGATACAAGCAAGGAACGTCCTTCATCCAGCAAAGCCCCCCAATAAATGCTCAAATCCGGAAATTGACGGGGCAGATGGGCTTGTAAGGCAGCACGCATGCTGTCGCGAATGGCAAAAACTACATCATGTAAAAATGCTTCGTGCTTGAGGCGACGACAGTGCTCTTCAAGCGCCCCACGGCTCTGCACACTCAAGAAAGCTATAGACCGGCTCTTTTGCAAGCTGTCGGTGTAAAAACACATTTCACCACCTACCCATGGAAGCGGTGGGGCATCCGGTATGGCAGCCGGGTTGCCATAGCCCGGCACAATACTTACTTTGTAAATACTTGTAAGGAAGTCGGGAATCAAATGCACCTGACGAAAGCCGCCGGGTGATACATGTCGCCAACGGTTGAGATCATGTACGGCATAGCCGGGCGTCAAAAAGTTACCGCTAAGCCACCAACCACTGTTTGCGGGTGTCAGCTGTGCATAAATGAGCGTGTTGGCAGCGGGCGCATCGTGAAACAAATGTTCGATGCCTCTTTGAAAGCGCTCGATAAGATGAAAGCGGAAAAAGACGCTAATTGCTTTAGTGTGGTTTTCGGGATGAAAAATGCGCTGTAAACGTTCCGGTTGTCCCCAGTAGTTATGGCGGAGGGTATATTCCAGGTAGTCGGCGGTGAAGCTGACGAGCAGGTAATTCTTTTCCACGCAAAAACTAATATACCGCTTGCTTTGGCGCTCTTCGAGCCGCAAGATGCGGCGTCCTTCCAGTTGATAATCCTCACTGATGAAGTCGCGGGCAAACAAGGATTCTATGTTGGATAAAATACTGCTGCGCTCTTTGTCACGCAGGGGAATGCACAGCACGCCCTTTGTCTGTTGAGGGTTTTGAAAATCAGCGCTAAGCCAGGCGGTGCGTTTGGGGTCGCTTTGCAGTAAAAGGCGCAGCAAGCGCCATGCACTTTCGGGGGTCTGCCGGTTGATGATATAACGCGCATAGGGGCTTTGCTCCAAGTAATTGAGCAGGAGTGCCGTCGTAGGGAAATAAAAAAGCATTTCCTCTTGATGCGGGATGCTTTTTTCGGTAGAATACTGATAACGTTGAGGATAAACCCACAAGAAGTAATAGCTGAGAAACAAAGCAAAAAACAGAAATATCAGTATGGTGATTTTACGCCAATTCATCTTTGGTAGTAAGTTATGTTACAAGCCTTTCAAAGATAATCTAAAATATCGTACACTATATACCCTATCAATTCGTGAATAAAAACGCCCCATAGGGCTATGCTTTGCTCATTGGGGGCTATCCACAGCAGCCAGTATGTTTGTTTTGGGGTGGAATAGAAGTCCACGGGGAAGGGGTCAGCCTCGATGCCTGCCTGACGGAAACAGCCCAGTGCCCGGCGCATGTGAAAAGCAGAAGTGATAAGCAAATAGCGCCCTTGCGGGAGGTGGTCGCGCAAAAGAACTGCTGTATAACGGGCATTTTCAACCGTATTGAGAGCGTAGGGTTCCACAATGATGTCTTTTGCTGGGACGCCTGCCAGCAATAAAACTTGTTTTAACTGCTCTGCCTCGGGCGTTACCGTGCTGTCGTAATTACCCCCGCTAATCAGTATTTTCTTTATGATGCCTTTGCGGTACAAGAGAAGAGCATGCAACAGGCGGTCAGCGCCTCTTTGCATATATACCCGGTCTGCAGGCTGTTGGTGGGTTTGTACAATGCCGGACAGCACAATGCCTACATCGTAAGAGGGCAGCTCATGCAAGGGACGTGGCGGCAATTCCCACCGGCGCATCAGTTGGTTGATAACAAAAGGGTTCGTAAAAAGCAGTAGCAAGCATAGCAACAAAATGCTCAGACGCTTCTTCACGATGGGGCGCCGCACCCATAGCACAGCAGCCGCCAACAGCAGCAGCCATACGGCAGGCATGGCCAGGTAATAGAGCGTTTTCGATAGAACAAAAAACATCGATTTGCAGTTTGAGCATATCACTCCCCTAAAATAAAAAAACGGGCGGCAAATGCCACCCGTTCTACTTTATGAAAGAGGCTTCTGTTTCAGATTACATCATGTCCATGCCGGCGCCGGGCATAGCAGGCGCATCTTTCTTAGGTTCAGGCAGCTCGGCTACCACAGCTTCGGTGGTCAGCAACAACGAAGCGATAGAAGCAGCGTTTTCGAGTGCCAGGCGGGTTACTTTGGTGGGGTCGATGATACCCGCAGCAATCATGTTTTCGAACTTGTCTTCGCGTGCGTTGTAGCCGAAGTCGCCTTTGCCTTCCATTACGCGCTGTACTACCACAGAGCTTTCGGCACCGGCGTTAGAAGCAATGGTGCGCAGCGGAGCTTCCAGCGCAGTGCGGATGATGTTCACACCCAATTGCTGATCTTCGTTTTCTACTTTCACTTGTTCGAGCGCTTCGATAGCACGCACCAAAGCTACACCACCACCGGGCACGATACCTTCTTCTACGGCAGCGCGGGTAGCATGCAGAGCGTCATCCACACGGTCTTTCTTCTCTTTCATCTCTACTTCGGTAGCAGCACCTACATAGAGGATAGCTACACCACCGGACAACTTAGCCAGACGCTCTTGCAGTTTTTCGCGGTCGTAGTCAGAAGTGGTGGTTTCGATTTGAGCTTTGATTTGGTTGATGCGGGCTTTGATGTCCTCAGACTTGCCGGCACCGTTTACGATGGTTGTATTGTCTTTGTCGATGGTTACTTTTTCAGCTTGACCTAAGTACTCGATGGTAGCATTTTCGAGTTTGTAGCCGCGTTCTTCCGAAATCACGGTACCGCCGGTCAAGATAGCGATGTCTTCGAGCATAGCTTTACGACGGTCACCGAAGCCGGGCGCTTTCACGGCAGCTACACGCAAGGTGCCACGCAGCTTGTTCACTACCAAAGTAGCCAAAGCTTCACCTTCCACATCCTCAGCGATGATCAACAGCGGACGGCCGCTTTGAGCTACTTGCTCGAGTACAGGAAGCATGTCTTTGAGCGAAGAAATCTTCTTGTCGGTAATCAAGATGTAAGGACGCTCAAGCTCAGCTTCCATCTTGTCGGGGTTGGTCACGAAGTAAGGCGACAGGTAGCCACGGTCAAACTGCATACCTTCTACTACCTTCACCTCGGTTTCGGTGCCCTTGGCTTCTTCTACGGTGATTACACCATCTTTGCCCACTTTTTCCATAGCGTCGGCAATCATCTTACCGATTTCGCTATCGTTGTTGGCAGAGATGGTAGCTACTTGAGCGATTTCGTTTGAGTTGTCAACGGTTTTAGATTGTTTTTTGAGGTGCTCAACAACAGCTTCTACAGCTTTGTCGATACCACGCTTCAGGTCCATGGGGTTGGCACCTGCTGCCACGTATTTCAAGCCGGCGTTGAAGATGGCTTGGGTCAATACGGTAGCAGTGGTGGTACCGTCACCGGCGTTGTCGGCAGTTTTTGAAGCTACTTCTTTTACCAGTTGTGCACCCATGTTTTCGATGGGGTCTTTCAACTCGATTTCTTTAGCTACCGACACACCGTCTTTGGTGATGGCAGGAGCACCGAATTTTTTATCCAGAATAACGTTGCGTCCTTTGGGACCCAAGGTTACTTTTACGGCGTTTGCCAATGCATCAACGCCTTTTTTCAGCTTTTCGCGAGCATCTACATCAAAAAGAATATTCTTAGCCATAGTTCTTTTCCGTTTTTAAAGGTTAAACATTTACTGTTACTGTAATTATGAATTCAGAAAGCCGGGTTGCGTGTCGTCTTTTTCAGCAATAAAATTACATCTATGCTTAGATGATAGCGTAGATGTCAGACTCACGCATGATGAGGTAGTCTTTGCCGTCGATGTGGATTTCGGTACCGGCATATTTACCGTACAACACGCGGTCACCTACTTTTACGGTCATGGGTTCATCTTTTTTGCCGGGACCTACAGCCACTACCACACCTTCTTGAGGTTTCTCTTTTGCAGTGTCAGGAATGATAATACCGGCTTTAGTTTTTTCTTCTGCGGGTAGAGGTTCCACTACCACACGGTCAGCCAAAGGCTTAATGTTTACTTGAGTCATGTTGTTGGTGTTTTTGGTTTCAACTGCTGCGCTCATAGCACTTACACTTTTTAGAAGTTGAACACTTCGCCCTTGTGTATAGCACTTCTTGTGCCAATTCCCTACTTGTCAGTTGGAAACTGTAAAAATGTCAGGTGTTTCTTACTTTTCTATGTTGTGAATTGTTTTGTGTTGCTTGATTTTTTTGGTAAAATATTTGTCGTTTTGTTGTTTAATGTTTGTCATATTTTACAAAAAAGAGTTTTTAGCTATGAAAAAGTTGAGTGTGGATTGGCTGACAAGTGGTCTGATGGATTTCGAGTACAAGAAGTACCTGCTATTGGCGTATTTGCAAGAAGTGCGCCGCGAGTTTGGAGAAGTAAAGCTGTATCCGGCGCTTTCCGATTTGGTGTTTCACTACCAAAATCTTCTCAATGTCAAAAAAAACAAGACCTTGCTCTATGAGCAATTCCCCCAAATCATCAGCAAGGCAGATTTTGAACGCCTGACTTTGGAATATGAAAAGATAGTGAAGGATGACGAGCTCATGCAGGTGATTGAAGAAATCATCTTATTTGCACTGCCTGAGCTTAAGCGGGTGATGAAAGAAGGCGAAGATATTTATAAATACGTGGAAGAGCATATGGTCTTGTCGCCGGTGGGCATTGAGCCCCTGCGCAATGAAGAGGGCTATTTGCTCTTGCATTTCGACGGCACCGAGGCGGTGCAGGTCTATCTTTATCAAAGCACGCTTTTCGAGCCGAACGAAGAGTACCGTACGGTGCGTTTGAATCTTTTGGAAGAGGTGGAAAAGAGAAAAACAGAAACTTATGAAAGTGTGAAGGTACAGCTCATCAAAAAGTACAAAGACCTGCCGCAGCCTGCTACTTTCTTGATTGTGGCCAAGGTGCAGTGCCCTTTGCAAGAAACGGTGGTGCCCATTGCCCGCCGCCTGCTCATGAAGCATCTGGCACGCTGGGCGGCATAGGCTGACATGCTGTCATATTGTCAGTTTCGATGAAGCGGGCTCGCGAATTGGCTGCGGGCTCGCTTCTTTGTTCCTGATTAGTTTTGTACATTTGCGCCAAATGTCTGAAAACTATGAGTCAACAAGAAGTGCGTGTTCGTTTTGCCCCAAGCCCCACCGGTGGCTTGCATATTGGCGGTGTGAGAACTGCCCTTTACAATTACCTTTTTGCCAAGAAGCATGAAGGCAAGTTTATCATTCGCATAGAAGATACGGACCAGAAACGCTTTGTGCCCGGCGCAGAGGAATATATTTACGAAGCCCTGGAATGGCTGGGGCTGACCCCTGACGAAAGCCCCAAAGTGGGTGGGCCTTATGGTCCTTACCGCCAGTCGGAGCGTAAAGAAATGTATCGTCAATATGCTGAGCGCCTGGTAGAAGAAGGCAATGCCTATTATGCTTTCGATACGGAAGAAGAGCTGGAAGCCATGCGCCAGCGTTTGATAGCCGCCAAATCAAAAAATCCCTCTTACAATGCCATTTCGCGCATGAGCATGAAGAACTCGCTTACGTTGCCCCCCGAAGAGGTGAAGGCACGTATCGAGTCGGGCGAGCCTTATGTCATTCGCATGAAAGTGCCTCATAAAAAAGAAATCCGCTTCAAAGACCATATTCGCGGCTGGGTGGTAGTGCATGCTTCTGCTTTGGATGACAAGGTGTTGCTCAAGTCGGATGGCATGCCCACGTACCACTTGGCAAATATCGTGGATGACCACCTGATGAAAATTACCCATGTGATTCGTGGGGAAGAGTGGTTGCCTTCGGCGCCTATTCACGTGCTGTTGTATGAGTTTTTTGGATGGCAGCCCCCGGAGTTTGCACACCTGCCCCTGATTTTACGCCCCGACGGCAATGGTAAGCTTAGCAAACGGGTAGCTGACCAGTTGGGCTTTCCCATTTTTCCACTTACATGGACCGACCAAGAAGGCAATGTATCGATAGGTTATCGTGAGCGGGGTTTCTTGCCCGAAGCCATTATCAACTTTTTGGCATTGCTTGGATGGCACCCCAGCGACAACCGGGAGCTGTTTACCTTGGAAGAGCTGATTCAAGAGTTTAGCTTGGAGCGCATCACCAAGTCAGGTGCACGCTTCGACTTTGAAAAAGCCAAGTGGTTTAACCAACAATATTTGCGAAAAAAATCAGGTGAAGAGCTGCTTCCCTTCTTCTTCGAAGGCTTGGAGCAAGCCAATACGGGCATCAAGGTTGCCGATATTGACAAAGAAAAAGCCGTCCGCATTTGCGAATTGATGAAAGAGCGGATTACCTTCCCCAAGGACATATGGGAAGAAGCAGCTTTCTTTTTCGTGGCGCCTGCCTCTTTCGATGAAAAAGCAGTGGCGAAACGTTGGAACGAACAAGCGGCTGCCATACTGAAAGACTTTGCCGAAAAACTGCAGGCTGCCGGTGCTTCTGACGGGGCTGCCATGAAGCAGCTGCTGGAGGAAACAGCCACCGCGCAAGGGGTTAAAATAGGCAAGGTGATGCCGGCATTGCGTCTGGCTATTACCGGTCAGATGGCAGGTCCCGACTTAGTGGAAATTCTGGACATCCTGGGTAAGGAAGAGGTTGTCAAGCGCCTGCAGTACGCCATTGATACTTTGGGGATACCGGCTAAATCATAAGCAATCATGATAGTAGTAACCGGAGCTGCCGGTTTCATTGGCAGTTGTTTGATTCAGCGACTCAATGAAGCCGGCTACAAATACATAGTAGCCGTTGATGACTTTTCGCGCGAAGACAAGCGCCCCAATTATCAAGGCAAGGCTATTGTGGAATATGTGCCGCGTGAACAGCTGATAGACTGGCTGCACCGGCATGAAAAGACGGTGGAATTTGTCTTTCATTTGGGGGCTCGCACCGATACGACCGAGTTCAATGAAGCGGTTTTTGAAGAATTGAACGTAAACTATTCCAAGCAGGTGTGGCAGGCTTGCACGCGCTATCAAATACCTTTGGTCTATGCTTCTTCGGCAGCCACCTATGGCATGGGCGAGTATGGCTATTCCGACGATGAGCGGTTGATTCCTAAGTTGCAACCGCTGAACCCTTATGGTTGGTCGAAGCAGCGTTTTGACCTGTGGGTGCTGGAGCAGCAGCAGAAGCCTTTCTTTTGGGCCGGCTTGAAGTTTTTCAATGTATATGGTCCCAACGAATACCATAAGGGGCGTATGGCTTCGGTGGTCTTTCATGCTTTTCGCCAAATTCGCGAAACCGGCAGCATGAAGCTGTTCCGCTCGCATCGGCCGGACTTTGAAGACGGCAAGCAAATGCGCGATTTTATTTATGTGAAGGACGTGGTGGACGTATGCCTTTTCCTGATGGAGCAGCGCAAGCACCCGGGCATTTACAATTTGGGCACAGGGCAGGCACGCACCTTCTTGGACTTGGCAAAAGCGGTGTTTCGCGCATTAAACAAACCGGTAAGTATCTCGTTTATCGATACGCCCGAAGACATACGCGATAAGTACCAGTATTTTACCGAAGCGAAGATGGACAAGCTGCGTGCCGCAGGCTATGACAAGCCTTTTACTTCTTTGGAAGAGGGCATTGCCGATTATGTGCAAAATTACCTTTTGCCCGGTAAGTATTATTGAAATTTTGCTTTTCTTTGTGCGGGATTAGAATAAAAGCAAAAGCCCGTGTAGCTGCATAAGCGGCGCACGGGCTTTGTTGTTTGTGAATCAAGCCGGTTATTTCATCTCTATATTCAGCAAGTTGCTGCTTGCTTTGGCTATCAACTTTCCTTCGGCATTGCGTATTTCGCCCACGACATGTATCAATTGGCGTCCTTGGCGTATTACCTGCGCTTCTACTTCAACTGTTTCGCCCATGCGTGCCTTGCCCAAAAAGTCAACGTTGAGATTGACCGACACCGAAGGTTTGTCTTTTTCCAAGGCAGATACCATCATGCCTATGATTTCGTCGAGCAGCGCTGCTTGCACACCACCATGCAGCAGCCCCAGTGGGTTTACCATATCGGGGCGCACTTCCATGGTGGCAACTACGTGTCCCGATTCTACTTTGCGCAAAACAAAATTCAGCCATTTGGTCACGGGGGGCGCTTGTTCGGGCATTTCTTTGCCCACCATGTTTTTCAGTATTTCAATAAGTGCCATGTGTTTGTATGCTTTTTAGTTGTCGGTGGTTATTTTCTGTTCGGCAGAAGACAAACGCAACGTGGCTTCTTCGATGATTTGACGCAGAGCATCGACCCAGGCGGGGGAATCGTTGAGGCTTTCTACCAGCACCCACTTTTCACCGCCCAACTCTTCGAATAATTCTTTGTATTCTTCCCCTACTTCAATGGTGGTTTCCAGACAGTCGGCAATGAATGCCGGCGAAAACGCAAGCACTTTTTTCGCCCCTTGGCTTGCCAATTGACGGACGACGTCTTCGGTGTAGGGTTGAATCCACTCGGCTTTGCCTAAGCGCGACTGAAAGGCTGTAATGCAACGCTCGGCCGGTAATTGCAGGGCGTCGGCAAGCAGGCGGGTGGTTGCGAAGCATTGAGCCCGGTAGCAGAGGTGGTTGTTTTCATGCAAGCGGTTGCAGCAGCCTGCGGCAGTCTTGTCGCTCGATGACAGGCAACAACCGTGCATATCTGCTTTTTGTATCTGACGCACGGGCACGCCATGGTATGAAAAAACAAAATAATCGTATTGGTCGGCTTCTACATAGGGGCGTGCACGCATAGCCAGCGCTTGCACAAAAGCAGGGTGGTTGTAGAAGTGAGAAACGATGCTGATCGACGGGAAGCTTTGCCAGTGGCGTGTTTCATCGTAAAACTTCTGAATGACAGAGCCGGTAGTTGCCGATGCGTATTGAGGGAAAAGAGGCAGCAAAATGATTTGGTCGTAAGCGTGGCGTCGCATTTCTTCCAAGGTATCGCGCATGGAGGGGTGCTGATAACGCATAGCCAAATACACATCATACTCTTTGCCCAGGGCGTCTTGAAGCAGGGATTGAAGACGTTCGCCATATACCTTGAGCGGCGAGCCTTCCGGGGTCCACAGCTCACGGTAAGCCCGGGCAGAACGCGGTGCCCGGAAGGGGGCTATGATTAAGTTTACCAGCAGCCAGCGCGAAAGGGCGGGAATGTCAATCACGCGACCGTCTAAAAGGAATTCTCGTAAATAACGACGGACTTGCGGGGTGTAGGGGGCATCCGGTGTGCCCAGGTTTACCAGTAATACGGCTTTTTTCATTTGTCTCTTGTTTACTTCCGTTTTTACAAACCACGCCCCCTTTCAAAAAGTTACAAACAGGTATCAGACTCTATGTCTTGACGGTTGGAAACACCGGCTTCATCGAAGCTTGCCATTTCGTTGAGGAAGCGCACCGCCGATTCCACCACCGGATAGGCCACCGCACAAGCGCTACCTTCGCCCAGGCGCATGCCCAATTGCAAAATAGCTTGTGCCTGCATGTATTCAAGCAACTTTTGATGCCCTTGTTCGGCAGAGGTGTGGCAAAAAATAGCATAGTGGCGTATGTAGGGGTTGCTCTTATAGGCCACCAGGAACGCCACGGAGCTGATGAAACCATCCACCAAGATAAGCATATGCAGGGCTGCCGCTTGCAACATAGCCCCGCACATCATGGCAATTTCATAACCGCCATAAGTGCGCAGTACTTCAAAGGGATCGTTACTGTTTAGTTGATGATGCAGCAAGGCTTTGCGCAATACTTCAATTTTATGTTGATATTGCTCATCGTTGAGTCCGGTGCCCCTGCCTACGCATACTTCCACGGGCTGTTTGGTAATTACACTCATGATGGCAGAAGCCGAGGAGGTATTGGCAATGCCCATTTCACCAAAGCCCACTACATTACAACCTGCTTTGTGGAGCTCTTTGACCAGCTCGCTGCCTTTTTGAATGGCTTGTTCCAATTCTTGCCCGGTCATGGCCGCTTCATAAAGGAAGTTGCGGGTGCCTTTGGCTATTTTGGCATGCACAATAGGGAGGTCTTGCGGGAAGTCGGCGGCTACACCGGCATCAATCACTTTTAAAGACAGGTGGTTTTGCCGGCAAAATACGTTCACGGCAGCACCGCCCCGCACGAAGTTCATTACCATCTGGGCAGTTACTTCTTGTGGATAGGCACTTACGCCTTCGGCCGCAATGCCATGGTCGCCGGCAAAGACCAGTATGTGAGGATTGCGAAGGGTAGGCGTAAGGCTTTGTTGTATGGTAGCAATTTGCACGGCCATCTCCTCAAGCTTGCCTAAAGCTCCCAATGGCTTGGTTTTGTTGTCAATTTTTTCCTGTACTTGCTTGGCAAAGCTTGTAGAGAGTGGTTCTATGACAAATCCTTTCATAGCTTTTTGGGGTTAAGGGGTCCATTTGCCCACGGCTTTGCCGATGAGCGTGGCGCTGGTGCACTCTTCTACCAGCACATCCACATAGTCGCCAATTTCATAGTTTTCTTTGGGAAACACAACCACTTTATTGGCAGTGTTGCGCCCGAACAGATGTTCTTTGGAGCGCTTGGAATAGCCTTCTACCAATACGCGATGTACCTTGCCCACGTCCATCAAGTTTCGCTCCAAAGAGTGTTTATTTTGTAACTCAATGATTTCTTGCAGTCTTCTTTTCTTTACTTCCAAAGGCACATCGTCTTGCAGGCGCTTGGCTGCCGGTGTGCCGGGGCGTTCAGAGTAGTAGAACATGTAAGAGAAGTCGAACTTGACCGCTTCCATGAGCGAGAGCGTATCGCGGTGCTCTTCTTCTGTTTCGCTGCAGAAACCGGCAATCATGTCGGAGGACAAACCGCACTCATTGCCCAGGATGCGGCGAATGGCTGCCACGCGTTCCAGATACCACTCACGAGTGTAGGTGCGGCGCATCAGTTCCAGAATACGGTTGTTGCCGCTTTGCACGGGCAAGTGTATGTATTTACAAATGTTGTCGTAGCGTTGCATGGTGTAAAGCACCTCGTCGGTGATGTCCTTGGGGTGTGAGGTAGAGAAGCGTACGCGCAGGTCCGGCGCTATTTGAGCGACCATCTCGAGCAAGTGCGCAAAGTTGACTTGCTCGTACTTGCTCAGGTCCTCGCCACGTTTGAGCGCCTTACGGTATTCGTTCAGCGATGTTATTTGCGGGTGGGAGGTCCAAAAGTAAGAGTCCACGTTTTGGCCAAGCAAAGTTACTTCCTTGTAGCCACGTTCATATAAGGTGCGTGCTTCCTGCACGATGGAGTGAGGGTTACGGCTGCGTTCGCGCCCACGTGTATAGGGCACCACGCAGAAGGTGCACATGTTGTCGCAGCCTCGCATGATAGATATGAAGGCGGTTACACCGTTGGAATTCAAGCGCACGGGGTTGATGTCGGCATAGGTTTCTTCGCGGGAGAGGAATACGTTGACTGCCTTGTTCCCGTCTTCGGCTTCTGCCACCAGATGGGGCAAGTCGCGGTAGGCGTCCGGTCCGGCTACGATATCAACGATTTTTTCTTCTTCAAGCAATTTGGTTTTCAGCCGTTCGGCCATGCAGCCCAGCAGCCCTACGAGCAAGCCCGGCTTTTTGTTTTTTAAGGATTCCAGCTCGCGCAGGCGCTTCCAAATGCGTTGTTCGGCATTGTCGCGTATTGCGCAAGTGTTCAGAAAGATAACATCGGCTTTTTGTGCTTCGCTGGTCGTGTCAAATCCATGCTCTTGCAGAATGGCTGCTACAATTTCACTATCGGAGAAGTTCATCTGGCAGCCATAGCTTTCAATATACAGTTTACGGCTTTTGCCGGTATTTTGCTCTTGGGTGGTTTTGACTGTTTCGCAAGCTTCGCCCTCTGCTGACTGAATCAAGTCAATATCTTTTACTATCTGTTTCATAGCTTCCATGCAATGAGTTATCTTGCAAAATTAGGAATTTCAAGGAAATAAGTGATAAGTTTTGTATTTTGCCTTTATGAAGCTCTACTGTTATTGCACAAACATTTCATGAATGGCTTACGGTTCAAAATTATTTGTTACCTGTTGGGGTATTGCGGGGCACTTGTGCCGGGTTATGCGCAAACCGAAAAAATAGACGAGCTGCAGCTGAAAGCAGCTTTGTTGGTCAAGATGTTCGATTTCATTGAATGGCCCGCCTTGCACCGCCCTCGTGACAATGTATTCTTGATTGGGGTTTACCAAGACACAGAGGTGTTGCATGTGCTGCAAAAGTCATATGCTGAACGCATGGCAAAGGCAAGGGGGATTGAGGTGGTTCCCATCCGGGATGAGCACGACATGCTGCACGTCCCCTTTGATGTTATTTGGTTGGGGCGGCTTTCCGATGCACGATTGCAAGACATATTGCCTTACATACAACAAAGCAGCGCTTTAATCGTAAGTGATACTCCGGGCTATGCTCAAAAAATAAGCATGGTGAATTTTTTCGAATCGGAGGGGAAAGTGAAATTTGAAATAAACACAAGAATCCTCACACAAAAAGGCTTCGTAGCAAACTTCAGGCTGCTGAAGCTGGCAAAAGTAGTGAAGTGATCATGATAAGAATACGGAAGAGCAGGTATTGGACCTTAGACAAGCGCATTACACTTTATACTCTTATTGCAGTAGGGGCTTCTCTCTTGCTGGGCTTTTATTTTATGTTTCATGGCAGCTACCAGCAGCACAAGCGCCACTTTGTGTATTACTACCTCAGCCAATTACGCATGACAGCCGAGTATTGTATTGCCCCTATAGAGTTAGGACAACCGGAGGCAGCCAAGGAATTTATTGAGAAGATAGCCGCATTGAAAGCCGTGAAGTGTGTGTGGCTGGAAGCACCAGACGGCACCTTGTGGATAAGTGCACCTGCCGGCTGTGATTTTCCGGGCAATTTGTCCGGTGATAGTTTATCCTGGACGGAAGAGTATTTGCACATACGGACAGAGATTCGAGGAATTCACGGGGAACTGCTGGGGTACCTTCGCGCCGGAGTGAGTACCGAAGAGCTGCGCACTTTTAAAGAGGAGCAGTTTTGGAACAGTGCTATTTTGTTTATCAGCTGTTTGTTGCTGTGTGGCCTGCCTTTGTCGGCTTTTTTGAGAAGCCGCCTGATTCAACCAATTGTTCAATTGGAGCGCTCATTGTATGCCGCCGTACAGAACCGTACTTATCGCATAGTCGATGCGCCGCCCCGTTCGTCGAAGGAGGTGCGTTGGTTGTACCGGCGGGTTGCTTATATCCTGAGTACCATACGCCGGCAATTGAAAGAGCTACACCAAAAACAGCTGGATTTGGAGCGCCAAGAGGGATTGTACAAAGCCTTATTTGATAACGACTTGATAGGGGTTTTGCTGGTGGATTTATCAAACAATAAGATAGTACAGAGCAGTCCCAAGGCGCAGGAAATATTGAACCTAAAGGACAATGCTTGTCATTTTGCCGGTTTCTTCGCACAGCGCACGGTTTATGAATCTTTTGTAGAAGAACTGCAAAGCAAGGGAAGGGTGGCACCGCAAGAGGCACTTCTGCGTGTGCAGCAGCATAAAAACTTATGGGGGCTGATTGCCGCCAAGAAAGCCGGTAATAACATGGCAGAAGTGGTGGTGCAGGATATTTCCGATATGAAACACAACATGAATGAGCTGCAGCGTTTGAGCGACGAGCTGGATAACTTCGTATATCATGCCTCGCATGAGCTGCGGGCACCTTTGCGCTCAATTTTGGGAATCGTACAATTAATGGAGTTCAACCCCTCAGCAGACAATGTGCAGCAATGCGTGGGACACTTGAAGCGAAGTATTGAGCGGCTGGATGAAACCATTCAATTGGTAGTGGCAGTTTCTGAAACCCAAGCGCATAACAACGAAGCCGAGCCGATAGATGTGGAGACACTCATCCGGCAGAGCATAGAGCACTATGATTACTTGAATCAAGACCAACGTGTGGATATACGCTATGAGGTAAGGTTCGATACAGAGGTTATGATAGATAAATTTAGTTTGAGTTTGATAATCAATAATTTGTTGAGCAATGCGCTAAAGTATGCTGACTACGCCAAACCACATCCTATGGTACGCATTGTTGCCGAAGTGCAGGATAGCAACCTGATACTTTCCATAGAAGACAATGGTGTCGGTATTCCGCTGAAAATTCAACCCCATATTTTCAAAATGTTTTACCGGGGACACGAGCGTTCCGAAGGGGCCGGCTTGGGACTTTACATAGTGAAAAAGGTTGTCAGCCGTTTAGGGGGGCGCATCCTGTTTGTCTCGGAGCCGGGTAAAAGCACCACTTTTTATGTGCGTTTGCCTTTGGCACAAGCGCCGTTTCATGAATATGAGTCGGCAGCTGCACAGTAGCTACCGGGGGGCGTCTGGTTTCATGCCAGCGCATTGCATGATGCCCATCACGGACAAGCAGGCTAAGCCACCACACAATGAACACTGTCTTTGCCGTTTGCGTGTGCATGAGTGGAAGTGCACCCATGCCCAACAGGCAAAATACCCAAACGGGCAGGAGGTAGCGCACTTGGTCGTCATAAGACTGTATGTTTACCAGCAGCAGAAAAAGCAGCTCTACCCCGGCGGCAGTAAGAAAATAGCGTGCTTGTGGGGGAGAGGCGCGAAGAAAAGACCGGCTCAACAATATCATACTGCAAAAAGCTACGACGGGCAGCAGCATTTGAGCGGTGGCAGGCAAAAAATAATTACCCCATGCATAGAGGTAAAAAATAAAGGTTTGACGCCAGTTGCCTTCCCACATGCCATAATTATGCAACATATCGCTTTGATGCATATAGGCATAGCCTATCCACAAAGCTACGGCCAGCAAGCTGGCGATGAACAGCTGACCGGCAAAGTACCGTTCTTTTTTAGCAGAGGCGGCGAGTCCATCCCGGAGCAATAAAGTATAAATGGCAGGCAAAAAGGCAAAGCGACACCAGCTTATGGCAACTATTAAGAAGAAGGCGGGAAGGCGTTGTTTGAAAGGAGCATTACGGAAGCGGATATAATACCAAAGGAACCACAGAAGCAAAGGAAGCGCCAATGCTTCGGTCCACACAAACGAGAAAGCAGTCAACACCAACGGATGACACAGAATAGCGGCATATGCCCACCCCGGCAAATGCAATGAGCGCTTGAGCAGCCATAGCCCACGCATAAACGCTAAAAGGCATACGAGGTGAAGTATAAAAACTCCGGAAGGAATATTTAAAAAAATGCCTAACAGTGTGGGATATAACGGCTGCCAGTGCGCGAGCGCCTGTCCGTCGGCAGTGAGCCACTGCCCGCTTTGCCAGAACGAACGCCCTGCTGCTGCAAAATGGACCGAGTCGTTGGTGTAGGCTATGCCATAAATATTGGCAAATATCCACGCAATCAGCAAAAAAGAGTTGCTTGTTACTACAACTATTTGATGGCCGGCTAAGCGAAAAGGTTTCATTTTCTTAATTTAAGGTATTAAGAACTATAGAAAGTAAATGGCAAAAGCTAATGAGGCGCATCGTAGTATTTTTTTTCATCGCATTGCTGCCATTGACTGCTGTGGGGCAGTCAGATAAGCAGGAAACCTTTTACGGAGTAGTAAAGATAAAACCCACGGCAATAAAGAAGTGGCAAGAAAATACGCATTCTTCCCGTAAACATCAGGGGCAGCACCTGCAAATTACCCCACGCTATCCGCAACAAAGCCACCGGCGCTATGCCTATGCCAAGCGTCCACCGGCTCTTTTGGAGCAGCTGTTTACTATTCAAGCAGGCAGTAAGGATGTCTTGCTGCAAGCCATTGATTCATTGCGGCGCTTGCCGGAAGTAATTTACGCAGAACCGCTGTATCAATACCAACCGCTTTATACGCCCAATGATCCGGGCTTAGACTCTGCCAGTGCGCCTAACTACCAATACTATCTCGATAAAATCGGTGCCTTGGATGCTTGGGATGTGGAGCAAGGCAACCCGTCGGTGGTAATTGCCATTGTGGATTACGGCTTCCGGCTCACCCATGAAGACTTGCAAGCCAACCTGCATCCGGCTTACTATGACGTGGGAAACAATGATACTGACCTTACAGGTATTTATCACGGTACGGTGGTAGCAGGTGTAAGCAGTGCCACCCCCGATAATGCCAAGGGCATTGCCGGCACAGGTTTTCACTGCCGTTATCTGCCTATCAAAGCCATTTCGGACGATTTCACTTATTTCAACTTCGACGGTGCCCTGCTATATGCAGCGGCGCAAGGTGCCTCGGTCATCAATATGTCTTTTGGGCGTCCTATTACAGCCACAGAACCGGAGTCGGAGTTTGAGCGCGACCTGCTGCGCTTGATGGTCGATTATTACGATATTGTACTGGTTGCTGCCGGCGGCAACAGCGGCAAAGATGAAAAATGGTCACCTGCTGTTTATCCGGAGGTGATTGCCGTGTCCGGCACGAATGCCAACGACCAAAAATGGGGAAGCTGGGGCAGTGGCAGCACCTTCGGTTACCATATGGACATAGCAGCGCCTGCACAAGCTATTTACTCTACCTACAGTCGTAGTGATAGTGACTACTACAGCCCTGCCACTGCGATTTCGGGCACTTCTTTTGCAGCACCCCAAGTGAGTGCCGCCGCTGCTTTGGTGCGTGCCCACTTCCCCGGATTGAATGCTTATCAAGTGATGGCACGCTTGATGGCAACTACCGATAAAATCGATGCTTTGAATCCGGGCTTTGAAGGTAAGTTGGGCAAGGGACGTTTGAACATCTACCGCGCACTGACAGAAACCAATGCGTTTGCCGTGCGCCCGTCCGACCCGCTCATATATGCCTTGGGCAACAACCGGTATGCCATCCATATGAAGCACACCAATTTGTTGACACCGGCTACGAACGTGCAAGTGCGCATCAATAGCCTGTCGCCTTATGTGAATGTAATTACGGCAACCGCAGATATAGGCGATATGGCTACTATGGAAACTAAGGAGACGCCGGCAGCTGCTTTGGTTATAGAACGGGCTGCCGATATGCCGGCTGCCCATACGGCTTATATAGAAGTTGAATATACGGCCGACCAAGGCATTTTCCGTGAATACGTAGAGTTGCGATTTGCGCCACTCTATCCCACAATGGCCGGGGCGGTATTGGATTATTGGTATAGCGAAACGGGGCATTTGGCAGTTTACGACTACCCCTACAGTCAGGGAATGCGGGTGAATGACACCATTTATGTGCGGGCTGCCGGCTTTGTGATGGCTACCACACAGGACAGCCTGTGGAGGACTGTGCCGGACTATGCCGGCAGTATGAACAGCGATTTTCAGGCGACGGCTTCATGGCTTAGCCCTGTGGCGATGCATGCATTCCTTCAACCGGACAATACGCCGAAATACTCTGTTACCCAGCGCTTATACATCGATTCGCTTCTGCCCGGTGCCGTTTTCCAAGAATATCGTGTGCATAATCATCAGTCGTTTGCAGACACGGCCCGGGTAGGCGTTTTCTATGACTTTGATCTGCCCGATGCTACTTTCAATGAATGCAAACTGGATGAGCAGTTGCCCATGTTGTATGCCTATGACAATAAAGGGCATTATGCAGGTATCGGCTTGTTATATGCTTTTCGCAATGTGGATACGACCTACTACGCCTTTGACGTAGATGGTGCTAATGGCAGCCTTGCCCTGAACGATGGTTTTTCCGATGCCGAGCTGTGGGCATCCATGGAGAATGAGCGCCGGCAGGCGGGCGGTAGCGGTGCCGATGTGGCAGCGATGAGCACGGTGCACTTGCAGCTTGCAGCGCAAGACTCTGCTTGGGTTGCTTGGGCGGTATTGGTTGCGCCTTCGCTCGACAGCTTGAGAGCTTTGTATATAGCGGCGCGTGAGCGTTTTCTTGCTTTGCGTACCTGTTTGCCGGCACAAGTGCCGGATAGAATAGAGGTACACGAATCCGATGCCGTGCATCTTGCATCTGTGGCTCCGGCCGGCGGCAACTACTTCCATTTTTACCGGGCAGACAGCAGCCTATACCAAAGCGGGGCAGGAATGGTTTACTTGGTGAATGCTTTTCCTTCCGAAACCGTCTTTTTCGTGGAAAATGCTTCTTATGACTTTGACCATTTGTTGCCTGCCGCTTGGCAGCGGGTCACTATTGTGGGGGTGGCAGAAAGCCCTACAGCGGTGGATACCAGCCAGTTGCCGGCAATTCGATTGTATCCGAACCCAAGCAGGGGAACGGTGCATGTAGAGATCCGTGCAGACGGAACACAAGCAGGAGCCCTGAAGTGGCAACTTTATACTTATGACGGAAAACTATTAAGGCAAGGCGAAATGCCACGGGCAACGTCTTTTTACCTGCATGAGCTGTCCCGTGGTTTATATATTTTACAGCTTTCTGTGCATGGCGGTATGCATCATTTTCGCCTGCTTGTTGAATGATTTCCTTAACTTTGTAAAAGGAAAATCAACGCAATCATATTGAATCATGGAAAAAGAAACAGTCTTTATTGGTTCAGACCATGCCGGTTTTGAATATAAGGAAGCCATCAAAAAAATGCTTACGGAAGCAGGCTACCGGATTGAAGATGTAGGAACGCACAGCAGCGAGTCGGTGGATTATCCGGATTATGCCCATCCTGTAGCACAAGCAGTAGAAGAGGGAAAAGCACACTGGGGAATTCTTATTTGTGGTTCCGGCAATGGGGTGTGCATGACAGCCAACAAACACGCGAAGGTACGGGCTGCTCTCTGTTGGAACGAAGAAATAGCCCGCTTGGCGCGTCAGCACAATGATGCGAATGTGATTTGCTTGCCTGCCCGGTTTGTGTCGTTGGAAGAAGCTAAAGCTATGGTCAAAACCTTTTTGACGACCGGCTTTGAAGGCGGACGGCATGAAAGGCGTGTCAATAAAATAGCTTGCGCATGAATGCATGTACAGTTTGCAACAATAAAAAAGCAGCTACTTTAAAGTAGCTGCTTTTTGGTATTTAGCATGTTGGGCTTATTTCTTGGTGATGGTGACCGTGATGGTATTGTCACACTCGCCTTCGCCGTAGTTGACTACATGAATGGCACGAGGTCCTTCCATTCTCACTACACCGGAAACAGGCATATAGTTTTGGCTGAGGAAACACTCGGTTTTGATAGTCAAGGGCTCTAATATTTCGGCATTGTAAGTTTGTTGGCGGCGGTCAGTACCGGACCATTCACCGGTAATTTTAAAGACATCGTCAAAGGAGTTGTCCAATTTTTGAATGTCTTCATAGCCGCTTACCCATTCGCGCACACGTGTTGACTGCCAAGAAGCTTCGAGTCCGCCGGGGAAGATTAATTTACCATCGGCTTCCAAACGGTGAGTAGGATTGCCACCTTGTTGGGTGATGTTGGTTACAGTTTTGGTGCCGACCACTTGCACAAAACCGGTGCCACGACGGTTGCTTACAAAATAGTTTTCAGGAGTGGTGGTAATTACGCTGCCGGGCTCCATATAAGGACCGGTATAGGTGATAATGATTTTTCCTTTGCGTGTGCGTCCGTCTTGACACTTCACGCCTTCTTCACCAAAATCAATGGTGATTTTCTTATTAGGTTTATCTATTGTGATAACACAATCACAACCACGCACAACGCCGTTGGCACGGGCGGTCGCTCCTTCGTCAGAAGGTTTGGCAGCTGCTTCTGCTTGCAGAGTAGCATCAATGGAGATGCTTTCCAAGTCATCGAACTCGGCTTGTACGTCGTTGCCGTCTTCTACATAGGCATCTTCGGGAATGGTAGGCTCGTCATCTTTTTTGTTGCAAGCACTCAAGCCTACAAGAGAAGCAAGGGCTACTACCGTTGCATACTTCCAAAATACTCGTTTCATAGTTTTTCGTGTTTTGGGTTTGACTTCACTTTCTTAGATGCAAAAGTTATACGATGGTTTAATCCACGTAATTTTTTTGAAATTACTCTTTGTAAACAATGTTGAAACACTGGTTTTTCAGGGCGTTTGCATGGGTTTCATGTGTGAAAAAAAACTCGACATTCCGGTAAGATTTCCAAAAACGCTTTGTCTTTTTTGAGGCAATAAGCCGGTCCTGTTCCGGGAGGTAAATGGTTACGGGGACAGGCGTCAGCAACTCAAGGGCACGGGGCGATACTTCAAAAGCGGCGGCAACGCTCCAGTGTTCGCGCAGCGTACGAAGTTTTTGGGAAGATAAGGGAGGATATGCGCCCAAAAACTGCATGATATGGTGTCTGTGTTTGCGCATCAAGGGAAGCAAGGCATGCCACCAATCCCATAGAAAGCCTGCTTGGGGACGGAGCATCCAATAAAGCAGCGGGTGTGCAGGCATGCCCTCGGGGGCAATCAGCGAGAGCTGTGCCGGGCGAAGTGCAATACTTGCCCACAGGGCTATGCGTGCCCCCATGCTTAAACCTATGATTTCGGTTTCACTGCCCCAAGTGATTTCTTTAAGCTGCCGGAAAAGAGAGATAGGAGCGATTTTTTGTATTTCAATAAGGTAAGTGGGGTGGGGGGGCATTGAAGACAAATATTTGCCAAAGAGGCCGACTTCTTGACCTGCGCCCAGAAATACCAGCCGGACACGCCCCACATCTTTTCCTTCTATTTTTATGTATCTTAGTCCGGAAGTCACCATTTTGAAATGACATTTTCATACGCAAACGTATATAGTAAAAAATATTTGGCTTTATGAGGCTTAGTGGAGGCTTGCTCTTTCTCTTATTATTTAGCCTGCTTTCTTTTGCAGCGTATGATGCAATTGCGCAGTGCACGGTAGATACCGCTACCGGCTTTGGACTACCCGCTTCTGCTTGTCCGGACAGCCCCGTGGCATTGAGCAATCCGGCGCCTTCTGCCAACGCCTGGGAGTGGTATTTCTGCACCGATGCGCTGGAGCAGGCGCCTTCTGTTACAGAAGCCTTGCTCTTGGATGGTTCGGTCCCTACCAATCCTCAGTTACTGCTCGATGGCAATAATTATTATTTGTTTACCACCAGCCGTGAAACAAACGAACTGATTCGCGTCCGCTTGGGTAACTCGCCACTCAATGCCCCACAAGGAATACCACAGCGTTTTAATTTAAGTTTTTTTGATAAACCGGAACCTATTTCTTTTATCCAAGAAAACGGGCAATGGTATGCCATTGTGGCAAACACAGGGTACACGGGCGGGAGCAAATCTTTTGTGAGGCTCAGCTTTGGCAATAGCCTCGGCAACACGCCTACGGCAACCAGTTTGGGAGATTTGGGCTTGCCGGCGCTGAGCCGGGGGCTTAAACTTGTAAAGCAAGGCGGGAATTATTATATGCTAATAACCAATGCCACAAGCAACAAACTTTATGTGGTGAAATTTGGCAGTTCCATTACGAACAACATTGATGCAAGCAGCATTATACAAGAAGTAAGCTTTTCCGCAGGTGATTATATATGGAATGTTGACGTTTTTGAAGACTGCGGCAGGGTATATGCGTGGGTGTTGGGGTTGTTAGGAAATAAAATATACCTTTTGGATTTTGCCGCAGGACTTGAAAATACGCCCACTGTATATGACAGAAGTGCCACAATCGGGCTCAGCCGCCCGGGAGGAAGCTACAGCTTGCGTGTGGGTGAAAAAGTGCATACTGTCTTTTTATCGCAGTTTAGTACTCAGTTTAGTACTAATGGAGAAGTAAAGTATGTAGCTTTTTCCGGAGACATCACTTCTACGCCTATGGTCCAAACTCAAAATACATCGATAAAATATGTGCAAGGTATAACAGGCTACTTTTACGAGGGTATTTTGCATTTGTGGGCGGCGAACTATAATACCCGCGTTGTGCATCGTTTGTCGTTTGATGCATGCGATGCAAGCGACGTTTACTCAACGGACCCCAACCCTATGGTGAGTTATCATGGATTAGGAAGCCGGCGTGTGGTCATGGTGGCTACACAAGGAGATGGAACGCAAGCTATCTACGAAGACAATTTAAATATCGATAACAACAGCATTGTTGCAGATTTCAGTTTTTCCGGACAGTGTCTGGGCGCAACTACTGTTTTTACAAACAACAGTGCCGGCAATTTTGCCAATATCTCACAATGGACATGGGACTTTGGTGATGGCAGTCCGGTATCGAATGCCGAGAGCCCAGTGCATACCTATGCTTCTGCCGGCAATTATACGGTAACGCTTACGGCGCAGGCACTCAATGGCTGTGTGACTACAGCAGTGAAAACTGTTTCTATTTCAGATGCCCTTGTGGCTGATTTTCAATATACGGGCAACGCTTGTGTGAATAACGAGCTTACTTTTGAGGACATGAGCACATGGAGCTTCAACCCGCCTGATGCAATAAATGGTTATTACTGGGACTTTGGCGACGGTACTTATGCCGTAGAAGCCAATCCCCAAAAGATATACACTGCTCCGGGGGACTATCTCGTGCAGTTGACCATCCAAGATGCCGGTGGCTGTATGGCTTCTGTCTCAAAAACGGTTTCTATTATTGAGAGTCCTGTGGCGTATTTTGAGCCCCCTGCCTTGATTTGTCAGGGCAGTGCCGTGCAGTTTTTTTCCCAGAGCACAGGGAGCATCACTGCTTACGAGTGGGCTATCGATGGGCAAGTAGTGAGTACAGAAGCGGACCCTTTCCTGCTCTTTTCCACATCCGGAATGCATGAAGTAAGCTTGCGTGTATTTTCGCCCAATGGTTGTGATAATCTGTATCGTCAGAATGTGGATGTGAAAGGGTTGCCGGTGGTTTTATTTACAAGCGCCCCCTCTGAAACCAATCCTCTGAGCATCGATTTCTTCAATCAGAGCAGTGGGGGAGTAAGTTTCATATGGGACTTTGGCGATGGCTCGCAATCTACAGCCGTGTCCCCCTCGCATGTCTATGCATTGCCCGGCATTTACCGGGTAGAGCTTACGGCTACCAGCGTGGATGGATGCAGTAGTTCCTTTGCAAAAGATATAGAAGTGGGCAAGCTGGATCGTGATTTAGTCTTGGACAGCCTGTGGCTGCCTGCCGATGCAAAGACGGCTAAGCTGACGGTTACCAATAATGGAAACATTGCCATCGCTTCGTTTAAAATAAGCCTGACTGCCGGCGGGGAGCTTGTCGCAGACACTACTGTTTCTGCACTGCTTAATAGTGGGCAATCACAGGAGGTGGAAGTACCCCTCTCGCTCACGGGAGAAGACTTAATAAACAGGAATTACCTTTGTGCCTCGGTGGACTTGCTTAACTATGAGGACGCCCAGCCGGCAGACAACGAAAAATGCATACCTACCCGGGATGGTTTTTATGTTTACACACCGGCACCTAATCCGGCGAATCAGTCATTTAGGCTTCGCTGGGTACATGACCGGCAAGTGGCAGTAGATTGCCGGCTCTACGATACGCGGGGAGAACAGGTATGGCAGTACCGCTTCGATTCTTTTGCCACACCCGCTGAATATGAGGTGAACACTTCGTCTTTGCCTGCCGGTCTTTACTTTTTGAAAATCAGTGACGGGCAGCGTTTCTTTGTATATCGAATCATCATTCAACGCTGAAAACACTAAAATTCCTATTTTTGAAAAATGAACAGCGTTTAAAAATTCATGGAAAAGCATAGTGTGAAGAACTTGGCATCGCAAGAGCAAGAATGGACGGAAGTGATAGAGCCGGACAAACCTTGGTGGCAACTGAATATCGGAGAATTATGGCGTTATAGAGACTTGGTCATCCTGCTGGTACGGCGCGATTTTGTGGCACAGTACAAGCAAACCATTTTAGGTCCTTTGTGGCACTTGATTACGCCGCTGCTGAGCACTTTGACTTACACGGTGATTTTCGGCAATATAGCCAAGCTGCCGACGGATGGCATTCCTCCTTTCCTTTTTTATTTGTGTGGCACTACATTTTGGGGGTATTTTGCCAAATGCCTTACCTCCACCGCAGATACCTTCGTTGCCAATCAAAATATATTTTCAAAAGTTTATTTTCCCCGTTTGGTCATGCCGCTGTCGCAGGTGATAAGCGCAGGTATTGGCTTTTTGATACAATTGGGCTTGTTTTTGATATTCGCGGCATATGCCTTTTGGCAAGGGGCACCCATTCACTTGTCTTGGGCACTTTCCCTGCTTCCCTTGTTGGTTTTGTTGATGGTTATATTGGGCTTGGGAATGGGTATCATCATCTCGGCAATGACTACCAAGTATCATGATTTGCGTCATGCCGTGAGTTTTGGGGTGCAGCTGCTTATGTATGCTACGCCTGTTATCTACCCTTTATCGATGGTGCCGCCTCAATGGCAAAAATATTTGCTTTTAAATCCTTTGACTTCGTTGATGGAATTGTTTCGTTTGGCTTTATTGGGTGAGGGTTTCTTTGAGCCTGTTTGGTTTGCTTACAGCGTGTTTATGTGTGTGGTGGTTTTGCTGGCAGGGGTTGTGAGCTTCAACCGGGTTGAGCGTATATTTGTAGATACAGTATAACAAAGAGGTATGGCAAAAACAGTAATACATGTAGAGGATGTCTGGAAACGCTATCGTTTGGGGGTGATAGGAGCCACTACCTTGCGGGATGATTTGAAGCGTCTGAGTGCCAAGTTGCGGGGCAAGGAAGACCCTACCGTACCTTTGGATAAAAGCAATCATTTAAACCATAAAACAAAAGACGCCTATACGTGGGCGCTACAAAATATCAATCTGGAAATCAAAGAGGGGGAAGTAATCGGTATCATCGGCAAGAATGGGGCAGGAAAAAGCACACTCCTGAAGATTCTCTCTAAAATCACGCCTCCTACACGCGGGCGTGTGAAAATAAGAGGACGCATAGCTTCTTTGCTGGAGGTTGGCACCGGCATGCATCCGGAGCTGACAGGCATTGAAAATATCTACCTGAATGGCGCTATACTGGGCATGAGCCGCCGGGAAATCAAAGAAAAGTTAGATGATATTATTGACTTTGCAGGTATTGCCAAGTATGCCGACACCCCGGTGAAACGCTACTCTTCAGGTATGCGTGTGCGGCTGGGCTTTGCCGTAGCTGCTTTCTTGGAGCCCGATATTCTCATTGTAGATGAAGTATTGGCGGTAGGAGATGCCGAATTTCAAAAACGGGCAGTAGGTAAAATGAAAGAAGTGAGCAGCGGGCAGGGGCGCACAGTGCTGTTTGTGAGTCATAACATGGCGAGTGTACAGCATCTGTGTCATTCAGGTGTTGTTTTGGATAAAGGTCGAGTAGTGTATCAGTCACAGAATATAGATGAGGTCATTCAATATTATGCGAAGCAGGTAAGACAACAAGTATCGATACCGCTAATGAGCCGGAATGATAGAAGTGGAAGAGGAGAGATTCGGGTCCAAGAGCTATGCATTACAGATACTCAAGGCAATTTAATAGATACCATACTTACCGGGCAGGCTGTCAATATAGAGCTTGCTTATAAGGTGTCAAGAGAAGCCCCCCTGCAAGATGTGATGGTAGCCCTCTCTTTACGGCGTTTCGATGGGACTGTGGTTACTACTCTTTCTACCGAGTATTTGTGCAGCAATTTTCAGCAACTTACAGGTGAAGGTCGCCTGCTTTGTCATATTCCGCGACTCCCTCTTACATCAGGAGAGTATATTTTAAATGTAATGATTCGAAGCCAAGGGGAAATTCAAGACTGGCTCGAAGATGCGTGTGTACTGTGTGTAGAAAATGGCGATTTTTTCGGAACAGGTCAAGTAGTGCCTGCAAGTCACCCCGGAGTACTCTTTGAACACATGTGGAAACATAAATAACTTAGAAAATGACTTTTTTGAAAAAGGTTATAAAGAAAATACTTCATGGTTTAGGATACGATATTAGGCGCTTGCCGACTCACTCAAAAGCAAAAAAACAACCTATAGCCATGGCACAGGGTATACCGGTTTATTCTGCTATTGAGCATAATACCCGGCAAAGGACCAACGAGTATTACTCCAATGAAGAAGCTGTAAGGCAGTACCTATCCCCTGACCGGTTGCAGTTCTATAAAGAAGTGATCTCTCTTGTGAGGGAGAAAGTAAGTGAGTTGACTGCCCGAAAAGCACAACAGAGTGTACAAATTGGAGATGTAGGTTGCGGACCGGGAGATTTGCTTGCATATTTGACTGATAGCTTAGAGCCAGCTGGGGCTGGGTATGCCATGACTGGTTTGGACTTTTCAGAAGCGGCTATTCGCGTTGCCTCCCAACGCTTTCCCCATATTAGTTTTCATGTGTTTGACATCTACCAAGACTTTGAGCAATATACTTCTTCTTTTGACCTTCTTTTTTGTACAGAAGTTTTGGAACATTTATTATACCCTGCCAAAGCACTTAGTCATTTGCTTTCTATGACAAAAGAGATGTTGGTGCTTACAGTACCTGATGGGCGGAAGGATACATTTGCAGGGCACATTAATTTTTGGAGCCCTGAAAGCTGGGAAGTATTTGTCCGGGAAGGTACCTTGAAAGAGTATCCCGCTGCAAAGATTCAAATAGGTTACTTGGAAAAGAACAATATTAATTACGCTATTATTGAATTGAATGACAATGAAAGGTAATAGATTGAAATTTGCTATTATAGGTTGCGGGCGGATAGCGCAAAGGCATGCTTTCCATATAAGTAATAGAGGCGACCTGGTGGCAGTGTGTGATATAGAACTTCACAAAGCAGAGCAGCTGGCCAAGGAATATGGTGCAACATTTTATGCTGATGCACAGACAATGCTTGCCCGTGAATCGATTGATGTGGTAGCTGTTTGCTCGCCTAATGGGCTGCATGCCCAGCATACTATCCTGGCACTTCGTGCTGGCTGTCATGTCGTATGCGAAAAGCCTATGGCAACAAGCGTGTTGGATTGTCATCAAATGATCAATGAAGCAGAGAAGGCAAATAAGCGCCTTTTTATTGTCAAGCAAAATAGGTTTAACCCACCGGTTGCAGAGGTGAAAAAACTACTTGATGCAGGTGTATTGGGTAAAGTGCTGAGTGTGCAGCTTTCATGCTTCTGGAATAGAAATGAAGAATATTATAACAGCTCTCCATGGCGAGGCACCAAGGCTTTAGATGGTGGTACTCTTTATACACAGTTTAGTCACTTTATTGATCTTCTCTATTGGATGGTAGGCGATGTGAAGAGGGTCGCTGCGGTGGGTAGAAACGCAGCTCATCAAGGAGTTATTGAGTTTGAAGATTGTGGCGCGGTAGTGTTGGAGTTTTATAATGGAGCTATTGGCACTATCAACTACACGGTCAATAGTTACCGGCAAAATATGGAAGGCTCTCTCACTCTATTCTGTGAAAAAGGAACTGTGAAAATAGGAGGGCAGTATTTGAATGAATTAGAGTATCAATGCATAGAAAACTATCAAATTTCAAACTTGCCGCCCGGCAACCCTCCTAACAACTATGGCAAGTATTTGGGGTCTATGTCTAATCACGACAAAGTGTATGATAATGTAATAGAGGTGCTCAACAACCAAGGAGTTATTGCTACTAATGGCCTTGAGGGGCTGAAAACTGTTGAAATTATAGACAAGATTTACACACAAATGCGTTCCTCTCATGAAGACAGTCATATTTCTTGGTTCTAAGCCCATTGGCTACGAGTGCCTTCAACATCTCTTTTCCCGGCAGGATTCGCTCGGTATAAAAGTGACTGCTGTTTTTACAAACGACAATACCCGTTTTGATAAAAATAAAAGTGTCAGAGACTTGGCAACATCTTTTGGCGTGCCCGTATACGAAGATATTGCTGCTCTTGAAACGATGGCGCCCGTAGATGTTTTAATATCGGTGCAGTATCATCAAATCTTGAAGAAGAAACACATTCAAAAGGCCAAGCAGCTTGCTGTCAATCTTCATATGGCGCCTTTACCTGAATATCGGGGGTGTAATCAATTTTCGTTTGCCATATTGGATGGAGCAAAAGAGTTTGGAACGACACTGCATGTGATGAATGAAGATATTGACGGAGGGGATATCTTGTTTGAACGGCGCTTCCCCATTCCTGCTGATGTGTTTGTAAAAGAACTTTATCAGAAGACATTTGAGGAGTCGCTTATTTTGTTTCAAGAACATATAGAAGATATCATCAGGGGAGAGTATCAGCCTATTGCACAAAGTGACAGAATCCCTACTCATGGAACATCTATTCACTACAGGAATGAAGTAGAACAGATTAAATGTATAAATTGGAGGTGGCCCAAAGAAAAAATTGAGCGTCACATTAGAGCTACCTCTATGCCGGGCTTCCCTCCTCCTTACACTTACATAGCAGGAAAAAAAATAGAGTTTCATTTAAAGGAAGATTAGTTCTATGAATGTTTCTTTTGTTGATTTGCGGGCTCAATATCTTTCCATAAAAGAAGAGATTGATGCAGCTATCTGGCAAGTTCTCGACTCAGCCTCTTTTATTGGTGGAGAGTGGGTGGCTAAATTTGAGAGAGCATTTGCACAATATATAGGCAGAAGATTTTGCGTTTCGTGTGGCAATGGCACAGATGCCATTGAAGTTGCGCTAAAAGCCTTTGGTATAGGACCCGGCGACGAAGTGATCGTTCCTGCTTATACATGGATATCTACTGCAGAGGCAGTAAGTAATGTGGGCGCTGTCCCTGTTTTTGTAGATGTAGAAGAAGATTATTATTGTATTGACCCTCAACTTATAGAGGGTAAAATTACCTCGAAGACTAAGGCAATTATCCCGGTTCATTTTTATGGGCAGGCAGCAAACATGCCGGCTATTATGCAAATAGCTCAGAAACATCAACTCATTGTTATAGAGGACTGTGCACAGGCTCATGGAGCAAGTATTGAAGGAAAAAAGGCTGGGAATTGGGGCCATGCCGCTTGCTTTAGCTTTTATCCCGGAAAAAATTTGGGAGCATATGGTGATGCCGGTGCAATACTTATAGATGATGAGCGCATTGCAGAGACCATACGCAGACTTTGTAATCATGGACAGCTGGTAAAACATGAGCATCTCGTTGAGGGGCGTAACAGCCGCCTTGACACCATTCAGGCAGCTGTCCTTTCTGTCAAACTAAAATACCTTGAATTGTGGACAGAACAGCGCATTGCCAATGCCCGCCTATATACTCAATTACTGCAGGAGCAGCTTGGAGGAAGCATTCTGCCACCCAAGGTGCGCGGTAATACGAGACATGTGTTTCACTTGTATGTGGTGCAATGTGAACAAAGAGACTGGATAAAGCAGTATTTGGCTAAACATTCCATTCAAACTGCTATTCACTATCCAAGAGCGCTGCCATTTCTTGAGTGTTATGCTTATATGGGGCATTGCCCGGAGGATTTCCCCAAAAGCCATGCTATGCAAAAGCGAATCTTATCTCTTCCTATGTACGCGGAGCTGACAGGCGAGCAAATTTATTATGTGGTCAATTGCATGAAAGATGCAATCCTTGAATCAAAACAATGTTAATCAACCTGCAATGGGTAAAGTTAAAGTATTTAAAGGCAGCCCCATGTATTCACAGGGGGCAACGAGTATATATCAGCGTAGCCCGTCTTTGAGAAGTGCCTCGTATGAGCAGCAATACCAGGCTCTCATGGGCGCTTTGTTTGGGTTTTCTGATTTTTGGAAAAAGAACTTGGAAAGCTTAGGGGGGTATGAAGTAGAGGAAGTGCTTACTAATTGTAAGGACCTCCAGCTAAAATGGGCAGAAGAGCATCATGTCAAACTGCAATCTGATGATTGGCAAAGAGAGGTCCTTTTGCACCAAATTGCGCATTATCAACCTGATATTCTTTTCGCTCATGACTATAATGTTTTTGACAATCATTTTCTTAAAAACATAAAACAACAGGTCCCCTCTATTAAGATGGTTATTGGGTGGGACGGAATACTATTACATGACCCGGCACGCTTCCAAGAGTTTGATTTAATGCTTTCGCCACTGCGTTTAACGGCTGACTTTTATAAAAGTGCCGGTAAGCGAGCGTATTATTTCCCTTTTGGCTTCGAAACTTCCATCATGGACTCTTTGAAACAAGTCAAGGAAAAGCGTTATGAGGTGAGTTTCGTGGGGTCTATTTTCTCAAAGGCTCATAGAGAACGTATGGAACTGCTGGTTTTTTTAAGTAAGCATATAAAATTAAGCTTATGGGGGGCACACTTCCCTAAAAAAAACGAGAAAAAAGAGTGGTTCCCATGGGCTTACCCTCAAAGGCAACGTTTGCTTAACCGGCAGTGGCAAGAATGGTGGGCTATTTGGAAACTTGCCCCCATCAATCAAGGGGGGGTTTTTGGTATAGACATGTATCAGGTATTGGCTGAGTCTATGATTACCTTAAATAAACATATAGATGTTGTTCCTAACGCAGAAGCGGCAAATATGAGATTATATGAAGCTACCGGAGTTGGGACTTGCTTGGTGACTGACTATAAAGAAAACTTAAATGACATATTTACAATTGATGAAGAAGTAGTAGCTTACAAAAGCAAAGAAGAATGTTTAGATAAAGTGAAGTATCTTCTTAAACATCCAAAAGAATGTGCCAGAATAGCTAAAGCCGGACAAAAAAAAGTAATGGAAAACTATTCTTTTCGTAAACGAGTCTTGGACTTTGTCCCTTATTTAGAACAACTTTTGGAAGAGAAAATTTAAAGTAGGACTTTCCGACTCTTACTTGTTTACCTTGAAACACATGCACCCTCAATACACACTGCTTACAGGAGCGACGGGTTCGATAGGACGGGCTTTTTTGGCATATCAGATGGCGAAAAAGCCCGAAACCCCCTTGATTGCCCTTAGTCGTGATGAGCAAAAGATTTTACAATTACAGCAGCAATATCCACGCAAACAGTATCCACATCTTCGATTTGAATTAGGCGACATACGCGACCTTGCACGCATCACACAGCTTTTGGCACAGTATCCCTGCCACGAAATAGTGCATGCTGCCGCCCTGAAGCATGTGCCTCTGGCAGAACATTACCCCGGTGAATACATACAAACCAATATAGCAGGAACACAAAACCTGCTGACTGCTGCCCTGCAGCATGCTGTTCGCAAGATTACCTTTATCTCTACCGACAAAGCCTTTTTGGCAGCCGGCGTATATGCCGCCACCAAGCGCTGCGCCGAACAGCTGCTGATTGCCCATGTGCAACGCACACCGGTGCCTGCCATTGGCATCTTGCGTCCCGGTAACCTCGTGAATGCACGCGGTTCGATATTTGAGCAATTGAACAGCGACAAGCAGACCTTGCGCATTACACACCCCGAAGCAAGCCGTTTCTTCTTGTCGGAGGCACAGTTGCTGCAAGCCATAGAATATGTGCGGCATCATGCCCATGAGGGCGAAATAATCATACCCAAGATGCAGGCGGTGCGCATTGCAGATTTGGGCAGGTGGCTGAAACCGCATACACCTCAACAAATCACGGGCTTGCGCCCCGGAGAAAAAATTCACGAGTTACTCTTTGACGAAAGCCTGCACGGGCGTGTGGCAGAAAACCGCTCATACTACATCATATATTCTGCCCCCCCGGAGGCAGAAAGCTTGCTCCGGCACCAAGCCAAACTATTGGATACTCCACGCAGTTGTTGTTCTGCGGGGCACCTGCTGCCTTCGCTCGAAGCCTTCCGGGCTTATCTAAACCAAGCATTGCCCGTATAGGCTGCCCTTTCAATATTATTTTTAACTTTGAACCATAGGTATTCTCTCTTACTTTAAAAAACATAAGCTATGAAATTCGGAACTAAAGCCATACATGCAGGCGTACACCCTGATCCCTCGACCGGGGCAGTGATGACCCCCATCTTTCAGACCTCGACCTACGCACAAGAGGCCCCCGGCGTACACAAGGGCTATGAATACTCGCGCACCCATAACCCCACCCGTGATGCCTTACAAAAAAACCTGGCGGCACTTGAAAACGGCAAATATGGCTTTGTTTTCAGCTCCGGTCTGGCAGCCACCGACACACTGATGCGCACCCTTAAACCCGGCGATGAAGTCATTGTTACCAACGACCTGTATGGCGGCACCTACCGTCTTTTCCGGCGTGTGCATGAAACCTACGGTTTGAAGTTCCATTTTATCAACATGGAAAACGTAGCGGACGTAGAGCAATATATCAATGAAAACACACGCATGATTTGGGTAGAAACACCCACCAACCCACTCATGAAAATCATAGATATTGCTGGCGTGGCACGCATTGCCAAAAAACACGGGCTGCTGTTGACGGTGGACAACACCTTTGCTTCACCTTATTTGCAGAACCCTTTGGATTTAGGTGCTGATATTGTGATGCACTCAGTAACCAAGTACCTTGGCGGGCACTCCGATGTGGTGATGGGCGCGTTGGTTACTTCGCACGAGGCACTTGCCGAGCAACTTGCTTTCTTACAAAATGCCGTGGGGGCTGTGCCGGGCCCCATGGACTGTTTCCTGGTTTTACGTGGCATAAAAACACTGCACCTGCGTATGCGCCAACATTGCGAAAACGGGCGCGTGATTGCCGAGTGGTTGGAACAGCATCCCGCTGTTGGTAAAGTTTATTATCCGGGCTTTGAAACGCATCCCAATCACCATGTGGCAAGAAAACAGATGAAAGACTTTGGCGGCATGGTGTCTTTTACTTTCAAAGAAGACGACATGGACTTGGCGAAGGCTTTTATGAGCAACCTGCAAGTCTTTACCTTGGCGGAGTCTTTAGGTGGGGTAGAGTCGCTCTGTTGCCACCCGGCTACCATGACCCATGCCAGCATTCCCAAAGAAGAGCGTGAAAAAGCCGGTTTGCGCGATACGCTCATTCGCTTAAGTGTGGGCGTGGAAGATGTGGAAGACCTCATTGCCGATTTGGCACAGGCAATTGAAAAAGCTTTCCAAGCTGTGAGTAAGTAACTTTTGTTATAAAAATTTGATTTTTAATTAAATATGTTGGGCTGCTGCAATTATTTCAGCAGCCCAATGCTTTTGGCACGCCCTTTGCCTAAAAGCATAAGCATGTTTTACATTTAAATTTTTAAAAATTATGAAAAACCTGTTCTTAAGTTTGTTTTTGGTGGCGCTTAGCCTTGGTGGGTTTGCCCAAACGGAAAAAAGAAATGTAATCAAGACGAACTTACTCAGTCCTTTTCTGAGTGCGGCTCATCTCAACTATGAGCGTGGTTTGAGCGACAAAACGAGTGCCCAGCTTGGTTTGATGTATCTTTTTGGGGTGAACCAAGGCGATACCAAGTTCAATGGTTTTGGCATTACGCCCGAGTTCCGTTTCTATCCTTCCGGCAATGCCGTACAAGGCTTCTTTTTGGCTCTTTCGCCACGTTATCAGAGCTACAACCTCGAAGCTACGATAAGTGACGACAACGGCAACTCCAACACTTCCAAGGCTACATTGAGCTCTGTAGGTGCCGGCTTGCTTATTGGTAGCCAGTGGCATTTTGGCAAATCCGTAACACTTGAACTTTATGGTGGACCCTCGTACAACGTTGGCAACGTAAAGGTAGAAAGCGGCAGTGAAGATGATTTCAACACCGGTTTGGGAAGCGGCTTTGGCTTGCGTTTTGGCTTGATGCTCGGCTTTGCATTCTAAACATAGCGTGAAGCTTGTTATTTAAGCTTTGGGGCAATGTGGCAACATATTGTCCCAAAGTCATTTTTATGAAGCAAAGTAAAATACCGTGCAAATACTTTTTTAGTAGATTGAAAGCCGTGCGGTAGTATATCTTTGTGTGTGTAATGGTCTCTTAATCTAATTTCAACTTTACTCATTTTTTCACTCTTCCCATAATTTAGCTTTGGGAAAGTATTCCGGGGCACTGCTAATAAAAAATGGTAGCATTGGCATAATGCCCCCATTTTTGGCAAAATTTCATCCAACGTTGCCATCTCTTCATACTGCTATCATGCCGGTTGCCGGTCCGGAACACATCTTTAAACCTTCTGCTACTTGGACTTTATCTTTGGGTTTGACGCGTTTTTGAACATTTCTCTGCAAATGAATTGAGCATAATTGTTGGGATGAAGGAAATTTTTTTCCATATGGCATCCTCTGTTGAAGAACACGACTTTTTAGCTCGTCAAAAACATCCTCCCATGCCTGAGCACTTTCAGTAGGGGAATTGACAGTGCCCAATACCTGCCGTGAGCGATCTTTTCGAACACCTAATATCGTATAATAGGCCTCTTTGTTTACGTGATCCGCTTTTCGGGTGTATATAAAAGTTGCGTCAATCAGAATGATGGGGTAATATGATTTCAATGGCCGGCTTGACCACGCCTGAACCTCCGACCGGGCATACTCAAACAACCGGCTGATTTGACTTGCTCTATTGTTTTCCATAAATGTCTCCAAATATCTCCCCAACCTGTTCGGTAGTGAGCCCCGCACCACACAAGTTAAATTCCGGTTTGCGGGCTTCTTCTTCCCGGTTACGCAACAATGCCAAAAGTATAGGATAGAAATTCCCCCGGCGACTGCGCAGCACTCTTAGTTCCGGTAGTTTTCCTTGTCCAAAGGTCTTGCGATAGCGGTGTCCATTGCTCATATCATCTTCTTTTTTTGTTATGGAGTTCACCTTCAGCCCGCATGCTCGCTTCAAAGCTGATTTTTTAAACCTCTTGGAAATCATTCTTTTTTTAAAGCAGGTTCTCCTAAGGTTTTCGCAACTTTCTCTTGTGTAAAATTTAGATTTTTCATCGTCTATTGTTATTGTTTTTTAATGTTTACATTTTCAAATTTAGAAATGTTCAACTTTACACACTTTTTGGGATAGTATCTCTTATGAATATATGGATGATAGTCAAAAATTTGAAAAAAGGATTATTTGATTTTTATGAAGTATGTTTTTTTGTATTTTTAATTGGGCTTAAATCGATAAATGTATTTAGATTTTAATCAAATTTTCTATGCATATCTTAAAAATCATACATGGTTATCCGCCTTATTATAATGCGGGTTCAGAAGTTTACAGCCAATCTATATGCAATGAACTGTCTAAGAAACATAAGGTTACCGTAGTGACACGCGAAGAAAACCCTTATCTACCTGATTTCCATGTTCGCTATGAAAAAAGCCATGAAAACCTTCAGTTCTTTTATGTGAACATGGCACAAGGTAAAGATGGCTTCAGGCATAAAGAATTAGATGCTGCTTTTGCTCAAATACTCCTTAAGCAAAAACCTGATATTGCTCATGTAGGACATCTTAATCATCTTTCTACGGGCATCATTGATGTACTGAATGTCCATGGAATACCCATTGTTTTTACCCTGCACGATTTTTGGCTGATGTGTCCAAGAGGACAATTCCTTCAAAGAAACTCTTGTGGTACCAAAGTTTGGGAGTTATGCGATAAACAAGAAGATAAAAAATGTGCAACCATTTGTTACAGTCCTTATTTCACAGGTATTCCCGAATTAGAAGAACAAGACATTGCATATTGGACAAACTGGATAAATGCACGAATGAAAGAAACTAAAGCTATTATCTCAAAAACAGACCTTTTTATTGCGCCTTCAAAATATTTACTTAACCGCTTCGTAAATGAATTTCATGTTCCCAAAGATAAAATCATCTATTTAGATTATGGTTTCCCTTTACACTATCTTACTCCCACTATCCACAAAAAATCTAATGAAGTTTTTACTTTTGGTTACATTGGCACACATATCCCTGCCAAAGGTGTCAACTTGGTTATTGAAGCATTTAATCAATTACAATTGCCTGCAAAACTCTTAATCTGGGGCTATAAAGATGAACAAAGTTCCAATGCTTTAAGGCAACAAGCCGCTACCAACCCTAATATTGAATTTAAAGGAAAGTACATCAACCAAAACCTGGCCGATGAAGTATTTTCCCAAATAGATTGTATCGTCGTTCCAAGTATATGGACAGAGAACTCTCCTTTGGTGATTCATGAAGCCCAAGCATGCCGTATTCCTGTAATTACTGCGAATGTAGGAGGAATGGCTGAATATGTGCAAGATGGTGTCAATGGCTTACTCTTTGAACATCGTAATGTCAAATCCTTATTACAAAAAATGCAGTATGCTGTCCAGAATCCTAATATCATGAAACAGCTCGGAAAACGAGGATATCTGTATTCTGAAGACGGACAAGTTCCTGATATCCAAAGTCATTGTAGAGAATTAGAAAAAATTTACGAAAGCCTAATAGAAAAAAAACTATGCAAAAGTTGTCTCTCTGGCGAATAACATTAGATACCAATCCTGAGGATTGTAACTTTCATTGTATCATGTGCGAAGAGCACAGTCCTTTTTCGGATTATATTCGTAAAAAACTTAACGGAAAGCGAAGGCGCATGCCTAAAGAGTGGTTAGAGCCAATCTTTAAGCAGGCGCAAAAACTGGGTGTAAAAGAGATTATCCCTTCCACGATGGGCGAACCCTTAATTTACAGACATTTTGACACTATTGTAGAGTTTTGTTACAAGTATAACATAAAAATGAATCTTACTACCAATGGCAGTTTTCCTTCAGTGAATGGAAGAACTGTAGAAGAATGGGCAAAATGGATTGTTCCTATCACTACGGATGTAAAATTTAGTTGGAACGGTGCTAAAAAGGAAACAGACGAAAAGGTCATGATCGGCAAAAACTTTGAAAAAAGCTTACAAAATGTAAAAACTTTCATCAATATTCGTGATGAACACTATCAAAAAACAGGACATTACTGCCGTGTAACTTTTCAACTCACTTTTATGCGAAACAACATGCACGAATTGCCGGATATTGTGCGTTTAGCTGCAGAATTAGGTGTAGACAGAGTGAAAGGACATCATCTATGGGCACATTTTGAAGAAATTAAACACTTATCTGTTAAAGTAAGCCCCGAAAGCATAGTACAATGGAATCAATATGTAGAAGAGGCGTATCAGGTACGAGAAAAATTCTTAAGACCCAACGGACAAAAAGTACTGTTGGAACAAATATTTCCCTTACAACCTGAAGAGCAACATGAAGTTCCAGAACATTATGAATGCCCATTTCTAAATAAAGAACTTTGGATTTCTGCTGAAGGAGTTATTTCCCCTTGCTGTGCACCGGATGAACAGCGTAAGACGTTAGGATATTTTGGCAATATCCAGGATACCACTCTTGAAGAAGTATTACAGAGTGAATCCTATCAAAACCTTGTAAAAAACTATAAAAAAATGGATTTATGTAAAACTTGTAATATGCGAAAACCTAAATAGAACAAATTAAGAGATGAATTACAATGAATACTAGAAAAGTCACATTTGTTTCTGGTTTATACTTTTACAGAAGAAATGGTAAAGTTAGTTATCCAGATAAAGTTATTCAAGAGATTGATAAATCATTGCAATTAAATTACTGGTATAGACAAGAACTTATTTTTTATGCAGACACGAAGGAAATGGCAAAAGTTTTATCCGATAAAGGATTATACGTACATAAAGTTTTTGATGACGCACCGAATGAAATAAAGTTTAATGCTGCTCACAAAATGAAGCATTGGATAATTTTGAATGCCGTAAAGGAATTTAATGATGTAGTTTGGTTAGATTGGGATACATATTCATTAAATTTATAAATAAATGTTTTAGTTCTGAACACCCAAAATTTACATACATTAAAAATATTGGGCAACCATTAACTGTTCCGTTTATTACTTAAATAAATGCTACGTACCACTAATGGAAAAGAGTTTTAAGTCAGTTGTATCTGAACCTAATGATGAACTCTTATGGAAGTCTGTTTTACCAGAAAATATATGCTCCTTAAGTGAATATTGGTTAGATGATTTTGTGATAAATATCTGTGATGATGCAGATTTTCAGAACATAACAAGTAATACATATTTTTTGCATCTAAAAAACTTTAACATGCTAAGCCTTATTAATAAATTTCAAATAACATGATTGATATGAGGCAGCTTGAAACAATTGAAAGATTGAGAGCCATATTTTCTAGTCATAAAGGAGTTCAAGTAGCTTTACTTTACGGTTCATTTGGAAGAAACGAGGCAAATCCAAATTCAGATATTGATATTCAAATTTTGGTAGATGGGAGTTTTGAAGCTGAAAATTTAGTTGATATTCTGAAAAATGAATTCAAAGATAAAATTCGTTATATCACACATGTGATTTTGAAAAATAAAATTGTAGCTTATTTTAACCATCAACCTAAAATTGAAATTCAAATTTGTAATGATATTGACGAAATCAATAGAAACTATCTAGGATCAGAAATTACAAACATTGAACAAACTATCCTTTTTGCAAATAACTATTGGGAGGAAAAAATCAGGAATTATCTGCACACAATAACTAAAAATTATAATCTTGAGAAAGAGAAGAAAGGTATATATGATAGAGCATTAGAACTAATAGATAAATTTATTTATGAATTTGAGAATTGTTCAGCGATGCACCGTAGAAGTGATGCCTATAAGTTTTATTTTTTCTATAATATTGCTTTGCATGTGGCTGTACAACTTAAGCATCTTTCAACAGGAGATATTAAATATAATTTTTTACCAAAATATTTTGTTGTCAATTCACTAACGGAGCAAGAACGAAATCCTTTTTATGAGTTAAAAGGGACTTTATATTTACCTGAAGCAAATGTCCAAAAGAGAAAATTATTAGAGTTTTTTTATTCGTCCATTAAAACGCTTGTAAACAAAGAAAAACAAGATGAAGTAGAACAACTTCTAGAATGGATTTATGAACGTGATTTCTTTTGGAATTTTAGAGATATAAGCACTTATAATCCAAAAATCAAAAGTAGAGTTATTTATCGAAGTGCAACATTGAGTTTATTTCAGAATGAAAGTCGCTTTCAAGAATTACTCAATAAAAAGAATATTAAAACTATTATTGACTTACGAGCAGACAAAGAAATTGCCGAGTCCCCCTATAATGATAACACTCTTTCGAAAATTAATTATGTTATGGCACAATTAGACCCTTGGAACCAACCTGAATGGTTTAAGGAAAAGTATAATTATGGTACAAATGAAGAAATTGCTTATCGTTTCTTCATAATCGGATGTAAGGATAAAATTAAGAAAGCAATTGAAGCAATTATTAATGCAGAAGATGCGGTTGTTGTTCATTGTTTTGCAGGAAAAGATAGGACTGGTATTTTTGTCTCTTTACTTCATTTGCTCGTAGATACACCTATGGAAATAATATATACCGATTATTTGGCAAGTGAAATTGATGTTAAACCTTATCGTTTAGAAATGGTGTTGAATATCATCAATGAACATGGAGGAATTGTACCCTATTTGATGGACTGCGGACTCCATGAAACACAAATTGAACAACTGAAATATAAGCTATTAAATGGAAACTAAGATTAATCTTAAATCATTCTTTACAGAACATTGGAAATATATGGCAGTTAGTACAGCTTGTAAACTTGATTTGTTTGACCATTTGCAAGAATATAAAACTGCAAAACAATTAGCAACAGAACACTCTTGGAATGAAAATGCATTGCTTTTATTATTGAATTCTTTACATCACATCGGTTTTTTAGATAAAAAAGAAGATTTATTCAAAATAAATGATTTATCGGAATTGCTTACAGAAAAAAATCCTGAAAGTTTAAAATATGCCTGTATGCTCTGGAGTGCAGAGCACTTAACTGCTTGGCAAAACTTGGAATTCTCTATCAAAACAGGAAAAAGTTCCTTTGAAAAATTATATCAAAAGCCCTTTTTTGATTACCTCAATCAATACCCAGAAAAATTAGATACTTATCACAAAGCCATGTATGAATACGCCAGAGATGACTACAAGAATTTACCCGATATAATAGATTTTAGTCAGTACCAATCAATAATGGATGTTGGCGGAGGATATGGCGCCCTTTTACAAGGTATTAAAACAAAAAATCCTCGTATTGAATGTATTTTGTTTGATTTGCCCCAAGTCGTACAGAACGTAACTATTTCTAATATCAAGAAAATTGGGGGAAGTTTCTTCGAAAAAATTCCTATTCAAGCAGATGCCATTGTTTTATCAAGAGTTTTACATGATTGGAACGACGAAAAAGCCAAACTTATCTTAAAAAACTGCTGCGAAGCCTTGTACAGTAAAGGTGTTCTGTATGTTATTGAAAATTGTTCTGATAAAATCAAAATTGATTTGTCTTTGCTTTCATTGAATATGTTAGCTATATGTGAAAGTTATGAAAGAACCGCTCAACAATATGTTGAACTTTGCGAAAGTACAGGCTTTCAATTAGATAACGAAATGCCATTAAACGAGTTACAAACTATTTTAATTTTCAAAAAAATATGAATTGGAAAGAAATTAAAGTATCAGAAGATAATACTCATTTTCTTTATGAAGGGAAGCCGCTTTTTAATAAAAAGTTTCTGAACGTATTAAAATTCCACGAACCGGGATTAGCACCTGTCAAAGACGAAACAGGTTGGTATCATATTCTAATCAACGGGACTCCATTGTATCCCGAGCGGTATGACAGAGCATTTGGTTTTTATTGCAACCGTGCTACAGTCGTAAAAGCCAATGAATGGTTTCATATCAACGAGAAAGGACAACGCGTTTATACACAAAATTATGCGTGGGCAGGTAATTTTCAAGAAAACCTTTGCACCGTCAGAAATCATCAAAATTTTTATTTTCACATTGACTTAGAGGGGAATAGAGTTTATTCAGAAAATTATTTATATGCAGGGGATTTCAAAGATGGCTATGCTTGCGTAAAATGCTCCGATGGGCTTTTTAGGCATATTAACACACAAGGAAAATTTTTGAATGAAAAAGGTTTCTTAGATTTAGGCGTATTTCATAAAGGATTTGCTATTGCAAAGGATAAAAAAGGTTGGTTTCATATCAATAAACAAGGGATGGAATTATATTCCCAAAGGTATTTAATGATAGAGCCTTTTTATAACGGCTATGCATTAGTGACCACTTTTGACAATCAAAAAATCATCATAGATGAAAATGGGAAAAAAATATTAAACATTTAATATCAATAATAGGATTTGGTGAGCTATTAATATGTAGGATTTACCGGATAAAAATATTCTCTTAAAAAGTAATTAGTTTGATAGTCTTTTCATCTTTAATAGAAGTTTATTTAACACCATTAATTTTATAATATTATGAACACAAAATCTAATTTACTAATTGCATTTTACTTTGCAATTCTAACTATTTCAACATTAATTATCAGACGTTTAGAGTTGATTGACAGTCGGTTTATTGATATATTTTTCCTGTTTTTAATTTCTATCCCATTTAGAAAAGGAAACAGAAATCTTTACATCATTTATTCAGTAATATTTTGTACATCAATTGCATATTTCAAAAATTACGATGCTAATAAAAATTTAAATTTAGCAATAATTATTTTTAATGGAATTTTATCATTTGGAAATATTTACCTTGGAATAAAAAAAACTACACCTAACAAGGTATAAATGCAATAGCGGGTTTAATGCTAAATTCAAAGTGGTTGTTTGTTTTTAAAGTCATTTGTAAGCAGATAATTAAGAGAGTTTAATCCGCTACTGCATTTATACTTTACCGTTATGGGCAAGTTTAGAAAAATGACAATGGTTAAAAAAGGGCTGACCACCCAATTGAATTAGATTAACAATATTGAACTTTCAAGGTGGAGACCAGAAACCACTTAAAAAACGGGGTGAAACCGAAAAGCCTTATGAGTAGGGAAAATTAAATTAAAAAAAGTATGAAGAAATTTTTTTTAAATTTAGCATTTGTTTTTGCTATTTCGGTTTTAATGACTTCTTGCTACACATTGACTTAGAAGTTGTTTAAAGTTTCCTGAGTAAAATTACGGTAAAAGCCAATAACCACAAGGACTTCCAAGTTTCATCTTTGGTTTCAAAACGGACTAAAATCGCCTTAAAAGCGTCTAACCAAGCGTTGATTCTTTCAATGACAAATCTGTATTTGTAAAGCAAGCGGTCAAAAATATACTTTCCTTGTTTACTTTTTGATTTTCTGCCATTCTCTACAATATTGGCGATGATTTCACGACTACTGCAAAGCTTGCGAAATTCCCTTGTGTCAAAACCTGCATCCGCATTCAGAAACAACCCTTGTGTCGGAACGCACGATTTTTCTAACTTTTGTAGCATATCGTTGAAATGCTCATTTAACTTATATGCATCATGATGGTTTCCTGCCATTGGCCGGCTGACAGCCAACCGAATGCCTTGACTGTCGGTAAGCAATAACATATTGGTTGTTTTACTTTTTTTACGCCCTTGATAGCCTACCGATTTGCCTCCTCTTTTAGCCGGTGTATAGGTGCCGTACAAGATAATTCCAAGCTGCCTGCATACTTGTGTACCGGCTTATTCCATACCTTTTCCCAACTGCCGTCCATGCTCCATTTACGATAATGGTAATACACGCTTTGCCAACCGTATTTCACTTTGAAAAAATGTTTTACCGGCAATTCCCGCCATTGACAACCGGTCTTTAAACGATACAGTATCGCACTGACAATTTGCCAAGCTTGAACTTTTGCATTATTCTTTCTGCCGAACGTTCAATGCGGGCAAATCTCTTTTTTATTATATCTTTGTTTAATACCATATCTTTTTGAGCGAATACTATTTATTTCTTTCTTCTTTACAAAACAAAAAGAAAGTTGGCATTCGCTCTTTTTAATTTTTTAACTTTAAACAACCTTATAGTGTAGCCCTCACTTGCTCATACAGCTTATAAAACACTTTTTCTTTAAATTACCCGCATCAAAAACCCAACTTTACGAATCACCACCGTACTTATGTTGCTTAGTATCCTAATTTTGTTTTTTCTTTTATGGTTGGCAGCGCGCTTCTTTCGTGGCAGCGACATCAAGCCGGCAAACAAGCATTTTTCGCCACAATGGCAAGCAGATAACGAACGCTATCCCTTAGTATTTTTGCCTTCGTCTTATTATGGTGCGAATGCGCCGGAGCGCCTGAGCCATCAGCCGCAGCGCGGAAGCAGCGAAGCCTATTTTTTCAAGTATTTAAAACGCTATTTCCCGGGATGCGTATTCGATAACTTGGCACTTAGGATTAAAGATGACCACTATTTTCCCGACTTCGTGCTGTATTACGAACCCCACGGCCTGTGGATTGACGTAGAAATAGATGAGCCCTATAGCTTGCCTCATGGTGAACCTACGCACTATATAGGGGCAGATGACCGGCGCAACCGTTTTTTTACAGATAAAGGATGGGTAGTCGTGCGCTTCACCGAAGAGCAAGTGGTGCGTCAGCCGCTGGCTTGTTGCCGTTTCTTGGCAGAACTACTGCAAGCCCTGACCGGTGATGACAGCTTCCTGTTGGAATTGAAAACCGCTCCGGAGTTGACCATCCGCCCTTACCCCTGGACAGAAGAAGACAGCCGTCATATGGCCATCTACAAAACCCGGCAAAGCTACCTACGACTCACGCGCTGACTTCTTCGATTTGAAAAGATATACCTTGTTTTCATTGCCTTGAAGCAAACGCCGGATGTTGCTGCGGTGCGTATAAGTAACCAGCGCTACCATCAGCCAGGCAAAATATTTGAAATAAAGGCTGGTGCTTCCCAGCAGGTCAAAAGAAACCACCAAGGCAAAAGTCAAAGTAGCCAACATAGAGCCCAAAGACACAAAGTGACTCAAGAGCAACACCACCAAAAATACCACCACGGCTATCACCGAAGCGCCCCAGTGCAGAGAAATAGCCATTCCCAAAGAAGTAGCTACACCTTTTCCCCCTTTGAAATTCAGAAAAACGGAGTACACATGCCCTAAGATAGCACACAAGCCAAATGCCATCTGCCATAAAAATAGGCGGTCTATGTCCACTTCCGTATGCAGCCACACCGGCAATTGAGTAGCCACCCAACCTTTCAATATATCAAGCGAAAGCACGATGCTGCCGGCTTTTTTGCCCAACACACGGAAGGTGTTCGTGGCACCGGCATTACCGCTACCATGTTTGCGTACATCTACCCCAAAAAAACGCTTGCCTATCCATACCGATGAAGGTATGGAGCCCAATAAATAAGCCACCGGCAAAAACAAGGCTACTGAAAAAATGCTGTTCATTTCCCGGAAAAATTAAATCATCACAACACATTGAAGCTTAAAGCTGCAAAAAGCCTGTGAATTGTACAAGCTGCTTCACATAAAAGAGCCGGAAAAAATACGTAAATTTGACCGGATTATACCTATATTGTAAAACGGTTAAATTGAATTAATACGATGAAAATTAGCTATCAATGGCTTAAAGACTTTATCGAAATAGATGATCAAAGCCCGGAACTGATTGCCCAAAAACTCACGCATGCCGGCTTGGAAGTGGAACAACTGCATTCGTATGAAGCCATTCCCGGCAGCCTTGAAGGGCTGGTTATAGGCGAAGTGCTGCAGTGTGAGCCCCATCCCAATGCCGATAAATTGAAAAAAACCTTGGTAGATGTGGGAGGGGAGCAGCCCTTGCCCATTGTATGTGGTGCGCCCAACGTGGCCAAAGGGCAAAAAGTAGTAGTAGCTTTGGTAGGCGCTACGCTTTACCCCAAGGAAGGCGAACCATTCAAAATCAAAAAAGCCAAAATACGTGGCGAAGTGTCGGAAGGCATGATTTGTGCCGAGGACGAAATAGGTTTGGGCAGCAGTCATGAAGGCATTATGGTGCTCGATACCGACTTGCCCAACGGAACACCTGCCGCCGAATTTTTTAAGCCTTATCGCGACACTGTGCTTGAAATAGGCCTAACCCCCAACCGTGCCGATGCGGCTTCGCATCTGGGCGTAGCCCGCGACCTGAAAGCCCTCTTGGGCCGTCCCATACAAATGCCGCCTGTTCAGCAGACGTTCCCCGAAACCCCTTCGCCCATTTCCGTGGAAATAGAAAACCCGGAAGCTTGTCCCCGCTATGCAGGCTTGTTGATAGAAGGCGTTGCAGTAGCCCCTTCGCCGGCTTGGTTGCAAGAGCGCCTCAAAGCCATCGGGCTTAAGCCCATCAACAATGTGGTGGATGTCACCAACTATGTGATGCATGAGCTGGGGCAACCCATGCATGCTTTCGATGCCGACCGTATCGAAGGCAACAAAATCATAGTAAAGACCTTAGACGAAGGTACCCCCTTTGTTACCTTAGACGAAGAAGAACGCAAACTTTCTGCCCACGACCTCATGATTTGCGATGCAGTGAAACCGCTGGCAATGGCCGGTGTGATGGGGGGCTTGCATTCCGGTATTCAAGACACTACCCGGCGCGTATTTTTGGAAAGTGCCTATTTCAACCCAACCTACATACGAAAAACTTCGGCACGACATGCCCTGAAAACCGACGCCTCTTTCCGTTTCGAGCGTGGCACCGACCCGAACATGGTGCTCGTAGCTTTACAACGTGCCGCTTATTTGATAACACAACTTGCCGGTGGCAAGGCAGCAGCTCAAATAGTAGATGTGTATCCGCAGCCCATTGAGAACCGCCGCTTCTTTGTGAAATACGAGCGTTTGTTTACCCTCTTGGGCATAGAGATTCCCAAAGAAGAAGTGCGGCGCATACTAACCGGCCTCGACATTCTCATAGAAGAAGAAACAGAAGAAGGCATGGCGCTGAGTGTACCGCCCTACCGTGTGGATGTAACCGGCACTGCCGACATTGCCGAAGAAGTGCTTCGTATCTATGGCTTCGACCGCGTGCCTCTGTCAGAGCATTTGCATACGTCGTTTATTTCGCCATTTCCGGCGCCTGCCCAAGACAAAAAGCACCTGCAAGATACTATAGCAGACTTCCTGGCATCGCAAGGGCTGTACGAAGTCATTACCAACTCACTCACCAAGCCTGCTTATGCCGGGCGGCTCAGCGAATCGGCATGGGGGCAGCCTGTTCGCATGCTCAATTATACCAGCGAAGAAATTAGTGTGCTGCGCAGTTCCCTGCTGTTTTCCGGACTGGAAGTCATAGCGCACAACCTGAACCGGCAGCGCAAATATCAAAAGATATTTGAGTTTGGTAGAGTATATTTCCAAACTACCGATGGAGCCTATGGCGAGAAAGAGCGGCTGGGTATATGGATAACCGGTAATCGCCACCCAGAACACTGGTCACAGGCCACGCAAGCTACTCAATATCACGACTTGGCCACCATCGTTGAGCGCCTGTTGAAGCGCATGCGTGTAAATAAATTTACCAAAGCGGCGGCACCCGCCGATCAGTGGGGCTATGGCATCCGCTATTTGGTAGAGGGGCATGCCGTGGCAACCGCCGGCTTGGTACAACCCAAGATAACCCGCATGCTTGACATCAAACAAGAAGTGTGGTTTGCCGATGTGGATTGGGATTGGCTCACCGCCCACTACCATGATGATTACACTGCCCGGGAGCTGCCCAAATTCCCGTTTGTGCGCCGCGACCTCTCGCTCGTCCTCGATAAACAAGTCACTTGGCAAGAAGTAGAAGCCCTTGCTTGGCGTACCGAAAACAAACTTCTGAAACACATCAACCTGTTTAGCGTATATGAAGGCAATAATATTGGCGAAGGTAAAAAATCCTATGCCATCAGCTTTATTCTGCAAGATGAAACCAAAACATTGACAGATAAGGTTATAGACAAAACCATGCAGAAGCTGATGGACGCTTACAAAAAAGAGCTGGGAGCCGTTATTCGCGAATAGTGCATAAGAAATGAATGGAAAATTACGATAAAATATTACAGCGAATCGAACTGTTCGAAGAAAAAGTGCTGCAATTGGTAGCAGCACATGAAATATTATTGGAAGAAAATAAGCAGCTCAAAGAAGAAAATAATAAGTTGAAAGACTTAGTCAAACGATTAAATACGGAACTAATTAACTTTCAAAATCAATATAAAATTAGTAAAATTGTTGCTTCAATAGCGCCTGATGCAAAGGATGCGGAGGAGCTAAAAGCGAAGATTGACGAATATATCGCGGAAATAGATAAATGTATCAAGTTGTTGTCTTAAAATAAAATATTGACTATGAGTCAAAAATTACCCATCACCCTGCGTATTGCCGAGCGGTCTTATCCTATGGAGGTGGACCGCGAGGATGAAGCACGCTTACGGGCGGTGGGCAAAAAAATAAACCAACAACTGAAGCACTATAAGGACGTTTACGGGGTGACCGACTCGCAGGACCTGCTGGCTATTTATGCCGTGGACTGCTCTATGGAAAAAGAAAACTTGAAAGAAGCTTTAGAAGCCTGTGAAGACCTGATTCTATCAAAAATTAATTCCTTAGAAGAAATCGTTGACCTCACCCTGCAGCGTTCCGAAAAAGCCATCCGCTGACAGTCAATCCCTCCCATTCCCACGCATTGCGCTATTGAAGGGCATTATATGGTAGAACCTTCAAAAGTAGTAATGTTATGGAATGGCTATATTGGATGTTGATACCGCTGTCATTGGGCGGTGGAGTCCTTATCGGGAGGGCTATTTTCAAAAAAGCCTCTCAAAAGTTAGAAGAAGAAGCACAAGCACGTGCCGAGCAAATCCTGCGTGAGGCAGAAACCAAAGCCGAAAACATACGCAAGGAAAAAGAATTGGCTGCCAAAGAGAAGTTCTTGCAGTTGAAAGCAGAATTTGACGAGGAGGTAGCCAAAAAGAAAAACATATTGCTCAACAATGAGGCAAAGCTCAAACAAAAAGAGCAAAACCTGAATAAAGTAATTGAGCAAATCAAAGCCAAAGAAGCCGAGCTCAAAGCACTCGAAAGCTCTTTGAGCCAGCAAACCGAGGTGATCGCCAAAAAACGCGAGGAAGCCGAGCGCTTGCTGCAACAGCAAATTAAAAGCTTGGAAAAAATTGCCGGCATGACTGCCGAGGAGGCAAAAGCGCAGCTTCTGGAATCATTGAAAGCCGAAGCACAAACCAAAGCTTCTTCCTACATCAAAGACATCTTGGAAGAAGCCAAAATTACCGCCAACAAGAAAGCCAAGAAAATCATACTGGAAGCCATTCAGCGCACGGCTACCGACCATACCATTGAAAACTGCGTGTCGGTATTTCCTTTGGAGTCCGATGAGCTCAAGGGCAAAATCATTGGACGCGAAGGACGCAACATCCGCGCGCTGGAAGCAGCCACCGGCGTGGAAATCATCGTGGACGACACCCCCGAAGCAGTCATTATTTCGGGCTTCGACCCCGTACGGCGCGAAATAGCCCGCCTGTCTTTGCACCGTTTGGTACAAGACGGACGCATACACCCCGCCCGCATTGAAGAAGTGGTGGCCAAAGTAGAAAAACACATAGAAGAAGAAATCATAGAAATAGGGGAACGCACGGCCATCGAATTAGGCATCCATGGCTTGCACCCCGAGCTCATCAAGTTGGTAGGGCGCATGCGCTTCCGTTCGTCGTATGGGCAAAACCTGTTGCAGCACTCAAAAGAGGTGGCTCAACTCTGTGGCATCATGGCTGCCGAACTGGGCTTGAACGCCAAGATGGCAAAACGTGCCGGCTTGCTGCACGACATAGGCAAAGTGTATCCCGAAGAAAGCGACTTGCCACATGCTATCTTGGGCATGGAACTTGCCAAGAAATACAAAGAGCATCCCGATGTGTGCAATGCCATTGGGGCACACCACGACGAAATAGAAATGACTACCATGATAGCCCCCATCGTGCAGGCTTGCGATGCCATTTCCGGCTCACGCCCCGGGGCGCGTCGCGAAGTGATGGAGTCTTACTTGCAGCGCCTCAAAGACCTGGAAGCCTTGGCGCTTTCTTTCGATGGTGTGTACAAGTGCTACGCCTTGCAGGCCGGCCGCGAGCTGCGCGTCATGGTCGATGCCGAAAACATATCGGACGAGCAGGCAAGCATGCTGTCTTTCGAAATAGCACAAAAGATAGAGCAAGAAATGCAGTACCCCGGGCAAATAAAAGTAACCGTGATTCGCGAAACCCGGGCTATCAACTATGCAAAGTAAGTTCTTTGAAGTGTTTTGCTTTCCATATCTCGGGGCTGCCGCAAGGCAGTCCTTTTTCTTTTGCTCATTTTGGTGTAACTTGAAACAAATATCAGTTTATGTTGCTACAAGCCATCGACATACACAAATCTTACGGCAATGTGCAGGTGCTCAAAGGCGTGCATCTGGAGTTGCAAGAAGCCGAAGTGCTTTCGGTAATGGGTGCTTCCGGCGCAGGCAAAAGCACCTTGTTGCATATTTTGGGCACCCTCGACACCCCGGACCGCGGGCAGTTGCTGCTCGACGGTAAGCCCTTGCACCGGGCTTCTGCCAAGCAGCTCAATAAAATCAGGAATCAGGACCTGGGCTTTGTGTTTCAGTTTCATAACCTGCTGCCCGAATTTACGGCGCTGGAAAATGCTGCCATGCCTGCCCTGATTCAAGGCATGGACAAAACGGAAGCCTATGAACGGGCAGCCCATCTGCTTGAATACTTAGGCGTGGCACATAGAGCACACCACGAACCCGGGCGGCTTTCGGGGGGCGAAGCGCAACGCGTGGCAGTAGCACGGGCGTTGGTCAACCGGCCCCGTCTTGTGTTGGCAGATGAGCCCAGCGGCAACCTCGACGAAGCCAATGCCGTTCATCTGCATGAACTCTTTTTGAAGTTGCGCGATGACTTTCGCACCGCTTTTATTATCGTAACACACCACAAAGAGCTCGCAAAAATGGCAGACCGGGGCGTATGGCTCAATGAAGGACAAATTGCCGAAGAGTGGCAGCGCCGTTTTGCGTAGTCCGCATAAAAAAGAAGGAGTAAGCCCTTATATTTGTTTTATTAACTGAAAACCAAGGATAAATACATACAACCATGGCAAAGAAAAAAGACGAACAAACCAACGACCCCAAATTAGCCAGCTTGCAAAATGCCATAGCGCAACTGGAAAAAGCCTATGGCAAAGGGGTAGTGATGCGCCTGAGCGATAACCAAAAAATGGATATACCGGTTATCTCTACCGGCTCGCTTATGGTCGATATTGCCTTAGGCGTGGGCGGTTTCCCCCGTGGTCGCGTTATTGAAATCTACGGACCGGAGTCTTCGGGTAAAACCACCTTGGCCCTGCAAGCCATTGCCGAAGCCCAAAAACAAGGCGGCATTGCAGCATTCATAGATGCCGAGCACGCTTTTGATCCCATTTATGCTCAAAAATTGGGCATCGATACCGAACGCCTGCTGATTTCACAGCCCGACAGCGGCGAGCAGGCACTCGAAATCACGGAGCATCTGATTCGTTCAGGTGCCGTTGATATTATTGTGGTGGACTCGGTGGCGGCTTTGGTGCCCAAAGCCGAGTTGGAGGGCGAAATGGGCGACAGCAAAATGGGTTTGCAAGCCCGCTTGATGTCCCAAGCCTTGCGTAAACTTACCGGTGTCATCAGCAAAACCAGCTGCTGCTGTATCTTCATCAACCAGCTGCGCGAGAAAATAGGCGTGATGTTTGGCAACCCTGAAACCACAACCGGGGGCAATGCCTTGAAATTCTATGCCAGTGTGCGGATTGACATTCGCCGTATAGGCTCTATCAAAAAGGACAAAGAGATAGTGGGCAACCGCACGCGTGTAAAAGTAGTGAAAAACAAGGTGGCGCCCCCCTTTAAAACCGTTGAGTTCGATATTATGTATGGCGAAGGAGTGTCGAAGCTGGGCGAAATTATCGACTTGGCAGAGCAGCTTGGCATCGTGAAAAAGTCCGGCTCTTGGTATTCTTATGGCGACACCAAGCTGGCACAAGGGCGCGAAAAAGTGATTGAATTGCTGCGCGACAACCCCGAACTCGCCGACGAGCTGGAACAACAAATTCGTGCAGAACTGCTGCAAGGCCGGGAGCTGCCTATCGATATCAAAGCCGGCGAGGATGAAAACCTTGTGATAGATGATGGCGACGACAGCACCGTCGTCACTGATGATGAATAAAAAAACAATACACAGCCGGTGAATGTAAGAGAGAGAGGCAGGAAGTCCTGCTTCTCTTTGCTTTTTTATTTGAAAAGCTGCACCAGGCGAAAGTAATCTCTATAGACCAGACGTACCGTTTTGCGCATGTCTTTATCGTTCAGAAAGCTATGGCAGCGGCTCTGCACACATATTTGCAGCGGCAAGTCTTCTACAATGGCGTTGTAAAGCGCCTGTGCAAAACGGTAGTGGGCTTCATGAGTGCGCAAATCCAACGAAAGCGTATCGCCTGCAGGATTGCCCACAAGCAAAAAGGCGCCACTTTGGCGCAGCGAGTCGGCCATTTCATGCACAATGTAGGCTTCATCATACATGTAGTTGTTGGCAATTACGGGATAAAGCGGCAAAGGTGCATCTAAAAAATCCTTATGCCGGCATAGTTGCATGCGGTCTTTCCCAATTTCTTCTATGTGGTAGCGAATAGAACGCACATTGTGAAAATACAAACGGCTGGCGTCGGTGGTTTTAAAGCGCATGCTCTCTTGTTCTACTTTCCGGCTACTGTCTGCACAACCGGCAAGCAAGCTCATACAAAACAAGCAAAGCAATAGTTGGCGTATCATGCAATGGATTCCAGAAAATAAACCAAGTCTTCTATTTTATTGAGCAAATGAAGGTTGTCGGGCATGTCCCAACCTTGTCCTACGACATTATGTCCCGTGATAAGCATTTTTGATTTCGAAAAAGTTTCGGAAAGTTCATAAAGAAAAGCCTGCATTTCTTTGATGGGGGGATGTGTCGTGATGACTGTCAGAAGGTATTCGGGCTGCCATTGGCGGTAAGCTTCCACGGCGTCGTTCATAGGCACCGACTGCCCCAAATAAAGCACCGGAAAGCCCTGTTTTTTGATGAGGTAATGAGAAAAAAGCAAAGTAAGTTCATGCCATTCGCCTTCGGGAAGGAACAACAAAAAACGGGCTTTGTCAGAGCGGGGATTGACCGCCTGTGCATCTATGGCCACTATCAGTTTTTGCCGGATAAGGCAGGAAATAAAGTGTTCGTGGGCAGGGCAGATAGCCGACGTCTGCCATAAAAGCCCTACGCGCTTCATGAAAGGATGCACAATTTCAAGAAAGGTTTTGTCGAAGCCATGTTTTACAATAGCGGTGGAGAGCACCTTCTCGAAGCGGTATTCGTCGAGTTCCAACATGGCCAGTGCCAGTGCATTGATGGTCTCTTCTTGCCCGTTGTTCTGTGCTTCCAATTGTAGAACGGCTTCTTGTAATTCCTCATCGCTCATTTTGGCCACTTTCGATATGCGCATGCCGTGTTTGGTAAGCAGGGCTATGTTCATCAGGCGGCGCAGGTCTGCATCATCATAATAACGTATGTTGGTGCCGGTGCGCTTGGGCTGCACTATGCCGTAACGCTGTTCCCACATACGCAGCGTGTGCGCTTTGATGCCCGAAAGGTGTTCCACTTCTTTAATACTGTACTTTCCCATGACTGCTTGTTGTCTTGTTACTTTAAAAAGCACCTGTGCAGGCAAATTGTTTGCTTAAAAGGCAAGATAAGGTATCAAACGTTCTATTTCTTCCGGGCTGAATGCTTTGATTTTCTTCAAGTCACCGGCGTGTTGAAAAGCACCGTGTTGGGTGCGGTAGGCTACAATCGCTTGTGCCTGTCTTCGGTTGAGGTAGGGGTGGCGGGCAAGTGTTTCTGCATCGGCTTGGTTAATGGGAATCAGGCGCAGGTGAGTGGTGTCGATGGTAAGGTGAGGCAAAATGCTTTGGTAAGTCTCCTCCGGCAAACCATACACTTCTTTTAGTTGCTCTACGGTGTAAAAGCCGCCCAGCAAGTCGCGATAGCGCACAATGCGCCGGGCGTAGGCACTGCCTATGCCCCGCAGTTGTTTCAAAGAGGCCGTGTCGGCTGTGTTGAGCTCAATAAGCAGCGGTTTTGAATACGCTTTCCGTTTAGATTGAATGGTTCCGGATGTTTGCGTTTGTTTGGGAAAAGCATATTGGGAGACATGAGCTGTGGTATCTATCCGTACATAGGGCGCCAAGGCTTGGTAAAGCTCTTGCGGAAAGCCGTATATCTTTTGCAGGTCTTCAGGCTTGCGAAAGCGTCCCCCTTTGGCACAATATGCCCGGATGCGCTTGGCCAGCCATTGGGGGGCACCTAAGCGCTGCCAGTCGGTAAGGGTAGCCGTGTTGGGGTCGAAAAAGAACAACTCTTTTGCCGTGTACCTTTGTTTTTTGTGCGCCTTGCTTACAGGCGCACCGTCATCGGGTAGTTTGCTTGCCAGGCTGTCGAGCTGAGGGGGCGGAAGAGGCAGTGCCCTTGAGCTAAAATAGTGGGCAGCCAAGTGGGCGCTGCCCAGCCACAATCCCAAAAGAACCGTTAACACAAGCATGCCATACAGCTCACGACGGCTCATCAGAAAATGGCGGCGAAAGAAGCGGAGCATAGCGCGCATGACAGCCCGGTTTTTCAAGTGTTTTTACTCACTGTTTCTGTCTGCATCTGTTTTCGAATGAGTGCCAAACCTTCTTCGAAGCTATGCGGCTGATAGCCCAGGTGCTTCTTGGCTTTGTCTATAATGAAGCCGGTTTTGGGCGGACGTTTGGCTGGTTGTGTGAACGAAGAGGCATCGGCACGCTCTACTCTTTCGGTAGAATAGCCATAGTAACGTGCGATGCGCATCACCATCTCGTAAGGTGTCATCAGCTCTTCGCCCGATAGATGCCATATGCCCGTTGCCTGTTGTTTGACTATGCGCACGCAGCCGTCTGCCAAGTCCTCTGCCAGGGTGGGGGTGCGCCACTGATCATCAACCACCTTGATGGGCTTTTGTTGCTCGAGCGCGTCGATTGCCCACAATACTATATTGCTCCGGCTGAGCGTTGGCGAATAGCCATATACCAGCACCGTGCGGGCTATTGCCCACCGGAGATTGTCCATTGATTGAATCAATTGCTCGGCACGGAGTTTACTTTCCCCGTAAATGCTGATGGGGTGGGGGGTGTCTTCTTCTTTGTAAGGTCCGGCCTGGCCGTCAAAAATGAAGTCGGTGGAGAGATGAAGCAAAAAAGCATTGTATTGAGCAGCGGCTTCTGCTATATGACGCACGGCTTCTACATTTTGCAGAAAGCAGTCTGCCGGGTCTTGTTCGCACTCATCTACCTGTGTCTTTGCTGCGGTATGAATGATGGCATCGGGGCGGTGCAGGCGCACTACTTTTTCCACTTCTTCTTTCCGGCTTACATCCATGCTGATGTACACCGCATTGGCAGGCAAAGTAGCACGGGGGGTGCCACGCGAAGTAGCAATGATTTGCAACTGCTCATCTTGTCCTAAAAGAGCCAACAGCTTTTGCCCCAACAGCCCGTTGGAGCCGGTTATTAAGATTTTCTGTGTACTCATTTTTTCAGATGTTTGAGCTTCATGCGTATAATCTCGCCCGATTCGTAATCGTTGAGCAAAACCATTTCGTTCTTTTCCAGACGTTCAATGGCAATAAAAGTTTCTTCGGCAAAAGAGCCGTCGGCTTCTTTGCGTCGAATCCACAGTTTGGAGAGCGAAGGGTCGAGGCGCCAAGTGCCTTCTTCACGGCTGCCTGCAAAGTAGATGGCATAGGTACCATCCGGGCGAAACTCAAAAGAAGAGTAGCGAATAAGTGTAGCTATTTCATTGCGGTACTGCTGTTTTTGTTCAGGCGGGGCGTTGCGAATCAACTCTTCATAAGTAGGGATTTCGAGCGCCACCAACTGCCATTGTCCGGCAATAAGGCTATCTGCTTTTTTTTGTGCCACAGCCGCATGCGACATGTACAGCAGCACACAGCTCAACAAAGCATAGAAATGTTTTTTCATAGATGCATCGGATTATGTATGCAAAGTTATGATTTTTTATCGCTGTAGTCTTCATTTTCAATTTGCAGCTCGGCTGTTTCCATGGCTATTTCCACCACTTTGCAGCGGGGGTGCTCTTCTTTGAAGCGCTCTATTTCTTCTTGGGGCACTTGGGTATGATAGCAATAGAGGGTCCGCAGACTGCGCAGGTTCCAGATGGGGGCCAGTGTCTTTACAGGGGTATGGCTGATGCCAAGCTCTTGCAAATAGGGTTTGCCCCGCAGGGGTTCCAGGTCGGCCACTTGTGTGCCTTGAATGTAGAGCTCTTCGATATTGCGCAGCTTCTTCAAAGGTAAAATATCACTGACCGGAGTGTATTTTAAATTGAGTACTTCCAGCTTTTCGCAATATTGCAGGGGTGTCAGGTCTTTCACCTGACAGCGGGCGGCAAACAGTTTCTGCAGGCGGCGTGTGTGTGCCAGTGCACCGATGTCTTCTATTTCCGTTTCACCGATAGCCAATATTTGCAGTTGTGGCATTTGTGTCAAAGGGCTAAGGTCTTTGACTCGTGTATGGTGGAGGTAAAGCTCATGCAAGCCCCGCAGGTTACGCAAAGGCTCAATGGATTCCACGCGGGTATGCATCAAATCCAGATGGTAAAGATGAGGCAGGTTGCTTAGTGGTGAAAGGTCGGTTATCGCTGTGTGGGCAATAATCAAGTCTTCAAGTTCTTCAAGTACAGCTACGGGACGCAAGTCGTCCATGTCGGGGTAGGTAAGGCGCAAAGAGCGCAAGCCGGCGATGGTCATCAGGTCTTGCACTGAAGGCTCGTCTTCATCCAGCCGGATGGCTTCGCGCAAGGTGGCTTTCCAATAGCGGTCGAGCTCTTGCCACCACTTCATCAAAATCCATTGAAAATAAAATTCATCCCACAGGTCACGGTGTTTATTCAGGTCTATTTGCACCGCCACCCGTTTCCCCTGATTGTTCACCACAAAGTGAATGCCTTCAATGTGCATAGTCTTAATTTTAGTTGCAAAAAGAGCAAAATAATAAAGTAGGCAGAGAAACCGTCTGCCTACTTAAGGTACAAAAAAAGAAGTGAAAACTCAAAACAAAGAGAGGCATTAGAAGCGCTCGAAGGCTTGTGCTATGATGTTGCAAGCTTCTTCGAGCTCTTCATCACTGATTACCAGCGGCGGGGTGAAGCGAATTTTATCGCCGTGGGTAGGCTTGGCAAGCAAGCCCAAGTCTTTCAATATCAAGCAGAGGTCCCAGGCAGTGCGCCCTTCTTTCTCGTGCACTTCGATGGCATTCATCAACCCACGCCCACGCACTTCTTTGATTTTATCGGGGAAACGCTTTTGCAAATCGCGCATACGTTCACGGAAGCGTTCGCCTTGCTTACGCGCGTTTTGTGCCAGCTGTTCATCGCGCACCACCTCTAAGGCACTGATGGCCACACGGCAAGCCAAAGGGTTGCCGCCAAAGGTAGAGCCATGTTGGCCCGGACGAATCACTTCCATAATATGGTTATCTGCCAATACGGCGGAAACCGGATAAGCACCGCCGGATAAAGCCTTGCCTAAAATAAGGATGTCGGGACGCGTGTAGCTGCCGGCTTGGCGTTCGCAATGCCCTTGACAGCTACAATTGCCGCATACAGCCAATAAGCTGCCGGTACGGGCAATGCCGGTTTGTATTTCATCGGCAATGAACAACACATTGTGTTGACGGCAAAGCGCTGCTGCTTTGGCTATATAGTCATCGTCAGGGACAAACACACCTGCCTCGCCTTGTATGGGTTCCACCAGGAAGCCGGCTACGTCGGGGTCTTGAAGTGCCTTTTCGAGTGCATCCAGGTCATTATAAGGAATGCTTACGAAGCCGGGGGTGTAAGGCCCGAAATGGTTCTTGGCATCGGGGTCAGAAGAAAAAGAGATGATGGTGGTAGTGCGCCCGTGAAAGTTGTGCTCACAAACAATAATTTTGGCTTTGCCGTCGGCAATCCCCTTTTTCTCATAAGCCCATTTTCGGCAGAGCTTGATGGCGGTTTCCACTGCCTCGGCACCTGTGTTCATGGGCAGTACTTTATCGAAGCCGAAGTATTGTGTTACGAACTGCTCATATTCGCCAAGGGCATCATTGTAAAAAGCACGAGAAGTGAGCGTAAGCTTTTGCGCTTGCTCTATAAGCGTTTGTATGATTTTAGGATGGCAGTGCCCCTGATTGACGGCACTGTAGGCTGCCAGAAAGTCGAAATAACGCTTGCCCTCTACATCCCACACATAAACACCTTCGCCTTTGCTTAACACTACCGGCAGAGGGTGGTAGTTGTGAGCCCCGTAGCGCTCTTCCAGTTCAAGGTATTCTTGCGTGCTGCGTTTGGTTTGCGTTGCCATGATGATTGGTATTTTTTTAAGAAAGATAGACGAAGAAGAAAATGCCGTTTTGATAAAAGTAGTACTTTACCGTTCAAAAATAAGAAAAAACCACGAGACTGCCTATATGCTCAGGATGCGCACCAAGTCAATCAACTCTTGTCTGATGGGTTTTTCTTTATGAATGGCATCTTCAAACGGAACATGGGTGATTTCATCGTTGACGATGCCCACCATGATATTTTGCTTTCCGCTGAGCAGAGCTTCTACGGCAGCCACACCCAAGCGGCTTGCCAAAATGCGGTCGCGGGCAGTAGGTGAGCCCCCCCTTTGGATATGCCCCAAGGTGGACACACGTATGTCGTACTTGCCTTCCAGCTGACCGGCTACTTTTGCCGCAATTTCGTGGGCATTGCCTTCCTCGTCGCCTTCGGCTACTATCACAATTGAAGAGGTTTTGGAGCGCCGCCAGCCTTGATTGATGGTTTGCACCAATTCATCGATGGTGGTAAGCGTTTCGGGTACCATGACCAGCTCGGCGCCGCCGGCTATGCCGCAGGCAATGGCAATATAGCCGGAGTCGCGCCCCATGACCTCTATAAAAAACAAACGGTCGTGTGAGTCGGCAGTATCCCGTATTTTGTCGATGGCATCCAGCGCCGTGTTGATGGCCGTATCGTACCCGATGGTGTAGTCGGTACCATAAAGGTCGTTGTCTATGGTGCCGGGAATGCCCACGGTAGGAATGCCAAACTCTTCATAAAAGACCTTGGCACCGGTAAAAGTGCCGTCGCCACCGATGGCAATAAGCCCTTCGATGCCGGCTTTTTGCAGCTGCTCAAAGGCTTTCTTGCGCCCCTCGTAGGTCATAAACTCTTTGCTGCGTGCCGACTTCAATATGGTGCCCCCTCTTTGTATGATATTGCTTACGCTGTGCGATTGCATAGGTACGAAGTGGCCGCCAATCATACCATTGTATCCACGCAGGATGCCCACCACTTCTATTTCTTTATAAATGGCTGTGCGGACCACTGCCCGTATGGCTGCATTCATGCCGGGGGCGTCGCCACCGGAAGTAAAAACACCTATTTTTTTCATACGTTTTCAGGTTTAAAATGGAATGAACTATAAGAAAAGAAAAAAGCATTACATTTGCACGCTTTCAAAACTGCTTGTAGTCATGATAAAGCCTTTTTGGGAAGATGATGAAGTTTTGGACACCTTAGCACAGCGACGGTGGGTGGTAATTGATGACGCTTTCGATGAGCGCTTCATTGAGGCCATGGAGCAGGCAGTGCCTTGGCAGGGTGCGGCATCGGACTTGTTTCACCGGGCAGCCATAGGGCGGCAGGCAGAACAACAAGTCATACGTGAAATACGCAGCGACTTCATTCATTGGCTTGACCGTGGCGACACAGAAGCCGTCATTCAATACTTTTGGCAACAAGTAGATGCCATGATGGAGGCATTTCGCCGTGCTTTTTTCTTGCCTATCAACTACTATGAAGGACATGTAGCGGTGTATCCGCCGGGTGCTTTTTACAAAAAGCATTTAGACCAGTTCGAAAAAACCTCCTATCGTCAAATAACGCTCATTCTTTACCTGAACAAAGATTGGCAAGAACAGGACGGAGGGGCTTTGAGGGTGTACGAAGCTGACGGAAGCCACACAGAGGTGCTACCTTTGGCAGGACGGGCAGTGCTTATGCAAAGTGCAGAAGTGTGGCACGAAGTGCTGCCTGCCCGGCGCACGCGCAAAAGCCTCACCGGTTGGTTTTCTTGCTTGCCCATGGAAGAGCGCTTTTTGGGTGGTTAGTCGTTGGTGTCTTTCGAAGCTTCATCCTGCGAAGGAAGGCTTTGTTTGTACTCGCAATTTTCTTTATTGCAACGTCCATACAATATCAGGGAGTGGTGCAGGATGTCAAACTGCATGATTTTTCCTACCATGTCTTGAATTTGTTGGATGCGTGGGTCACAAAATTCCAGTACACGGTGGCAGTCGGTGCAAATGAGATGGTCGTGCTGTTTATAGCCGTAGGCACGCTCATATTGCGCGGTTTGTTGCCCGAACTGATGCTTTATGACCAAGTCGCACTCTTCAAGCAAATCGAGGGTGTTGTACACCGTGGCACGGCTTACCCGGTATTGTTTGTTCTTCATGCTGATATACAAGGACTCTACGTCGAAATGCCCTTCGCGGGAATAAATTTCTTCGAGGATGGCAAAGCGTTCGGGGGTTTTTCGTAGTTGCTTGTTCTCGAGATAGGCACGAAAAATCTTTTTTACCTCTTCTATGATTTGCCGCTTTTTGTCTTGTTCTTCTATTTTTTGTTTAGCCTTGCTCATAATCACAGGTTTTGTGTTCTGTTGAAAGAACAAAAATATAGAAAAGAAAAGTCAATTTGAGCGCACCTGTGCTTCGTCAACACTGCGTAAGTTGGTGACTTCTTCTTCCACGGTTGTGCGCATTTCCACCAAGCTGCCCGGGGTAGGGGTTTGTTTAGGATATACCAGTAAGCAGTCTTGTTGTTTGTAATGTTCCAAGACCAAACGGTCGATGTCTTTGAGCTGTGGGTAGTCGGAAATGCTGTTTCGGCGGGCACATACAAACACAAAAAGGTTATTTTCACCTGCCGTCGAAGCAAAATAAGCAATGTCCTGCAAGTTTTCATGAGGTTCTACTTCTACATGCAAGGGCACGGTGGCCGCCTGTTTGTTGCCTTGTCGAAACTTATCTACCGCAAAACGGGTGGAGTGTGTGCAGTGCATGCGAATGCTCAAATCCAGCTGCTTGGCTAAGTTGTGCAACAAAGAAAGCCAATGCAAAAAGCCTTCTTCCCATTCGGCATTGGGGGGAATTATCAAGATGAGTTGTTCAAAGGTATTGAGTGCACGTTGCAATTTGCACACCCAAAGGGTCTGTTCCAAATGCGCTATTAACTCGTCTTCTATGGTGCCAAAAATACGTTCACGGGCAGTGCGCTTTCCGTGCCAGCCAATAATGACATCGCTCACCATCAACTCTTGTGAGGCGCGGATAATACCGCCTGCAATGTCTTCATGGATGCGGGTTACTACCTTTATGCTTCCTTCTTGAAGAGAAAGATATTCAGACAGCTTCCCCAAAATGTCTTCCTGCCGGTCGGCAATGGCAGCGGTTGACACTTCTTGCCGCTGGCTTTGTAAAATAGAAAGGCAGTAAACAGGGGCGCTCGATTGCCCGGGTTGTAAATAAAGCGCCAGTTGTATCAGCTTATCGGCAGTTTGAGGGTTGGCTACCGGCACCAACAGCCGCACATGGCTGTGATTATTGTGCCTTTTCATATCTGCCGGTAAAGCGCCCAGCTCCTCAACCAGCTTTTTGGCGGCCTTTTCAGTGAACAGAGAACTCACAAAGCCCGTAACCATAATCATGATGATGGTGGCATTGAGTACCGACTCATTCAGTAGTTGATTTTCAAAACCTACCAAAGCCACCGCCAGGGCTGCCGCCGCACGTGCCGTGCTTAGCCCAAACATCAGTTGGCGCTCATTGGGCGAAAACCGCAACAATTTTTGAGTGAGCCAGGCGGCCAGCCATTTCGAAGCTATGGCGATGGTCAGTATAAGCAGCAAAACCAAAACATTGTGCCAGTTGCCAAACAGTCCGCTAAACTTTACCAGCATGCCTACCGACACCAAGAAAAAAGGAATAAACAAAGCATTGCCCACAAACTCAATGCGGGTCATCAACACCGAACGGTGAGGGATTTGCGGATTCAGTGCCAAGCCGGCAAGAAAAACACCTATGATGGGCTCCATGCCGGCAAGCTCTGCCAACACGCCGCCCGAAAAAGCCATGGTGAGTATGAAAATATACTGTGCCACACCGTCTTGGCTGCCGTGATTAAAAAAATAACGGCTCAAACGCGGCATGCCCCACAGGATAAGGGCGGTGCAGGCTGCAAACAAGCCGCCCAAACGAAGCCAGAACCAATAAGAAGTGTCGCTGCCTTGCCCTTCTACGGCTGCCAGCATAAGCAACGACAGCAGTTCGGCGATGACTGTGCCACCAATGATGATGGTAACAATGCGCGACTTGTTGATACCAAAGCGGCTGACAATGGGGTAAGCCAAAAGCGTGTGCCCCCCCAAAATGCTGCCCAGCAGTAAAGAAGAAGCCGTAGAATAGCCCAGCAGGTATTTTCCTGCATAAAAACCGGCCAGTTGAGGTATCAAAAAAGTAATGCTTCCAAAGAAGAGGCTCTTGTTCCGGTTGCGTTTAAACTCGAATATATCGATTTCCAGACCGGCTAAAAACATGATATACATAAGCCCTACTTCACCAAACAAGGCAATGCTTCCTTCGCGCTCGAGCAGATGCAGCCCATTGGGACCTACCAGGGCGCCCGTAAGAATGAGCCCCACCATGCCGGGCAGCCCTAAGCGCCGGAATATCATGGGGGCAAGCAGCATGATGAGCATCATAAGAGCAAATACAGGCACTGCCTCGTGAAGGGGCAGGTGAAGCTCAAATAAGAACATACCAGGCATTTATTTAGTGAACTGATGTCAAGCCATAAGATAGCTCAAGGTACGAATTTTATTTGTCTGTCAACAAAGGCAAATTGAGCCACCAGTCAAAAACGGCGTCGGCAATCCACCGGTAGTAGGGCGCATCGGGGTGAATGCCGTCGAGCAGCACTTGATGCAAAGTCAGCTTTTCGCGCTTCAAATGCTCTTGAAAAGCATGATGCACATCGATGCAGAGCAGGCCGCGCCCGGCACACCAGGCGGGCAATTGTTGCGCATAGGCTGCCACTCTTTCGGGGGCATACTGCAAAATAGGCGTGGGAGTAAGAAAAACCGGCTCGATGCCGGCTTGCTGCAGCCGCCCCGCCATTTGTTCAAGGTTGTGGGCATACCAAGAAAAAGGGTAGTTGCTCACAGCGTCGTTGATTCCAAAGTGAATGAAGCAAAGGTCCGGGTGCAGCTGAAGCACTTCTTCTATATGTGCCAGTGCCTGTTCGCTGCGCCAGCCGGGGTGCCCCAGGTTGATGACTTCAATAAAAGGATTGCGGTAGCGTTTTTGCCAAGCACGCTGCAACTCTTGCGGATAAGGCAAATACTTCTGTTCCGGATAGGTAGGCGCAAAACCGTAGGTAATGCTGTTCCCCCAACACACAATACGCACACTGTCACCTATTATCATCTTTTGCAGCACGCGATTGATGCCCCGTAGTGAGCTTGGCTCATGGGGCCATACGGCAGCCGGTGGTTGCCATTGCGGTATTTCCGGCGAAGTGGCCGGCGATTGCTTTTCGGTGTTTGACTTTTTGTTCGGCGAGCAAGAAATCAGCCCGAAACACCAACACAACCAACACAAGCCTATGTAGATTGATGTGCGAGCCATTGTTTGCTGAATTGCTGTACTTCGGGAAAGAAAGCGAAAAAGTCATTTTTCAATGCTTCGTAGTGTTGTTCTATGTCGCGGATGGCTACCGACAGGCGGTTGGCATACCGGCTGCGCCGCCCGATGCCTTCGAGTGCACGGTGCAGCCCTTCGCACCGGCGGTACTCATACAGCCAGTTTTGCTTTTTCATATAGGGAAAAAAGTGCTGCACACGGGGCGGCATATAAGCGGCAAATGAATCTATGATTGCATACACTTCTTGGGTATAATGCCACAAAGAGCGCTTGAAGAGTTGTTCGAAGTGCGCCGCCAGAAAATGGTCATAGACCAAGTCCACGACAACAGCTGCATAATGCTTTTGTGTAGCCCATAGCAACGATTTGCTATGGCGCACCAGCGGATGCGCATCGGTGTAGGTGTCAATGGCACGGTGTAGCTGAATGCCCCGCAGCATACGGGGAGGATAGCCGGAAGTCGCCCTGCCTCGTACGCTGTCAGCAATGAAGTTACCAAATAAAACTTCGGGATCTTTGCCCGAGAGCACACAATGCGCCAAGTAGTTCATAGTGTTGCCTGTAGAATGCGAAAAAGATACACATTATTTTTTGCATCTCAAGGATAGTTTTTGTTGATTAGCGAATATTCGCTAAATGCTTTGCTTTATGCTTGTCATCATTGATTTCGACAGTACTTTTACGCGGGTGGAAGGCTTGGATTTGCTTGCCGAAATAGCTTTGCAGGACCATCCTGAAAAAGAAGAGCGCTTGCGCACCATCCGGCAAATTACCGAGCAGGGCATGAATGGCGAGCTTTCCTTTGCGGCATCTTTGAAAGAACGTTTGGCTTTGATTCGCCCCCATCGTCGCCATATTGAGTGCTTGGTAGAGCGCTTGAAAGAAGAAATAAGTCCTTCTTTCCGGCGAAATGAGCGTTTTTTTCAAGAATATGGGCAGAACATACGCATTATATCCAGTGGTTTCCGGGAATTCATAGAGCCGGTAGTGGCTACCTTGGGCATCCGTCCCGAACAGGTCTTTGCCAACCGTTTTCTTTTTGATTCGGAAGGCTATGTTACGGGTTATGACGAAAGCATACCTTTGGCACATGACCGGGGGAAGGTGAAGCTGTTGCAGTCGTGGCAGCTGCCCGACGAAGAAGTATATGTGATAGGCGACGGTTATACAGACTACGAAATCAAAGCAGCCGGTTTAGCCAATGCCTTTTATGCCTTTGCCGAGAATGTGCAACGCGAAAAAGTGTTGGCTCATGCCGATGCTGTTTTGCCCGCCTTGGATGAATTTTTATACAGACATAAATTACCTATGAAATTTTCATATCCGAAGAATCGTATTAAAGTATTGTTGCTCGAAGGGGTGCATCCCATAGCAGTGGATATCTTTCAGAAAGAAGGGTATCAGGTGGAGCGCCTTGCCACTGCACTCGATGAACAAGAGCTAAAAGAGCGGATAGGGGATGTCTCTATTTTGGGAATCCGTTCCAAAACGCAACTGACAGCCGGCGTGCTGGCTCATGCCAAGCGCTTGATGGCCGTGGGGGCTTTTTGTATAGGCACCAACCAAATCGATTTGGACTATTGCACCAAGCGGGGCATCGCTGTTTTCAATGCGCCCTACAGCAATACACGCAGCGTGGTGGAGCTGGCTATTGGCGAAATGATTATGCTGATGCGCGGTATTCCTGATAAGGACAAAGCCGCACATGCCGGACGCTGGATGAAGTCGGCTAAAAACAGCCATGAAATACGGGGCAAAAAGCTGGGCATTGTGGGCTATGGCAACATTGGGGCGCAGCTGTCGGTGCTTGCCGAAGCCTTGGGAATGGAAGTATATTTCTATGACATTGTGGATAAGTTGGCTTTGGGCAATGCCAAAGCTTGCAGCAGCTTGGACGAGCTGCTGGCTGTTGCCGACATTGTAAGTTTGCATGTGGACGGGCGCCCCGAAAACCGGAACATGATAGACGCAGCAGCCATTGCCAAGATGAAAGACGGCGCTATTTTGTTGAACCTGAGCCGTGGTTTTGTGGTCGATGTCGATGCGTTGGCTGATGCCATACGCACCGGCAAGCTGCGGGGGGCAGCCGTGGATGTGTTCCACGAAGAGCCTAAGTCGAACGAAGAGCCGTTTGTGTCGGTGCTGCAAGGGCTGCCCAATGTGATTTTGACGCCCCACATAGGCGGAAGCACACAAGAAGCACAGGAAAATATAGGCAACTTCGTGCCGGGAAAAATCATCGACTATGTGAATACGGGGAGCACCTATGGTAGTGTAAACCTGCCCAATCTACAGCTGCCTGCCCAACAACAAGCCCACCGTTTGCTACATATTCACCACAATGTGCCCGGTATTTTGGCACAAATCAACAGTATTTTAGCCAAGCACGAAGCCAACATTTTGGGACAATATTTAAAAACCAACGAGCAAATTGGCTATGTAATCACCGACATAGACAAAGACTATAACCAGGCACTTATCAATGAGCTGAAAGCCATTCCGCAAACCATTCGTTTCCGTGTGCTCTACTAAAAAGCGTTCAGTCTTCCGGCGCGAGCTGGCGCTGTATTTTACCGCGCAGATGTTTTACAGCCGCTTGCCCGTGCCTGCGGGCATGGCAAGCCATGATCCGCTGCTTTTAAGTGAAGCAACGCGCTATTTCCCATTGGTAGGGGCGCTGGTGGCGCTTTTGAGCATTGGCACCGGCTGGATGCTTTATTTACTTACTTCGCATGCCGGCGTGGCGGCACTGCTTGCCTTGTTGTTTTCCGTGTGGCTGACGGGCGCTTTTCATGAAGATGGGCTGGCAGATGCCTGCGACGGCTTCGGCGGGGGATGGCAGGCGCAGCAAATCCTTGAAATTATGAAAGACAGCCGCCTGGGTACCTACGGCGCCGTGGGCTTATGGGGAGGACTTTCGCTGCGCTGGGTGCTGCTGTGGCAGTTGCTGGAACAAGGCGTGTTGCTGTTTGCCGGAGGGGCGATGGCTGCCTTTGTGTTGAGCCGTTGGGCTGCCGTGTGCACCATCAAAACAGGCATATATGCCCGGAGGGATGCCACCGGTAAAGTGAAACCGGTAGCCAAAGGACTTAGCACAACCGGTTTTTATGTTGCCTGTGTCATTACCTTCATGCTGGCAGTTGCAGGCATGGGGTATATGGCATTGCCCGCCGCCGCTTTGGTTTACCTTACTCAACTGTGGATGTACCGTTATTTTAAAAGCAAAATTGGTGGTTATACGGGCGATTGCCTGGGGGCTATTCAGCAAATAAGCGAATGCGTGACGTTACTTTTCTTTTTGGCTTCTCTGCGTTGCTTGTAGGCTGCGGGCCGGAATCAAGGCCTGTCTTGTGGCTTTTTTGTGGAAAAAATTGAAATATTTTTCTAAATTCAAAGCATTGATAACCAAACATCTGTTTCCTATGAAAAAACACTTACTCATCCTAAGTTTGACGCTGCTCTTGTGCGGCACTGCTGCCTTTGCACAAGATGTGCCCTTTTTTGATTTGGGACTTAAATTAGGCGCCAACGGTACCTCTTTTTCGCAGCTGCCCGAAGACGGCTACGACTTTTCGAAGGAAAGCATGAAAATAGGCGTCACCGGCGGGCTGTGGGCACGCATCAATGTGCCGGCTACCGGCTTGCATATTCAGCCGGAGTTGGTGTATGCACAGTATGCAGCAGCCTTTAAAGACAAGGTATCGGATGGCAGAGTTACACAAAAGATACAAGCCATCGATTTTGGTTTGTTGGTGGGCTACCGGGTAGGGTTAGGTCCTCTGGGGGCACGCTTGCAGGTAGGGCCCGTGTTGACCACCCCACTCAGCAGAGAGTTGGAGATAGAAGACCCCAACTTCCCTACTTTTAGTATAGACATAGAAAAGCAGTCGCTTTGGTCTTTGCAGTTTGGTTTAGGTGCCGACATTAGCCGTTTAAGCCTGGATTTGCGCTACCAACTGGGCTTGACTGAACAACAATTTACCCCCACTGACTCACAGGCCACCTTCTCTCCTGACAAACCTTACAAGCAATCCAGTATAGTATTTACTTTAGGCATAAAGCTTTTATAAGTTTTGTGCGCACCCGGCTGCGGCAAACAGATGGGACTTCTGTGCTCAGAAGTCCCATTTTTTATGCTTGCTGTGAATACCTTGGCTTACTCTTTAACTACTTATTGCTCAATATTTTTTGTAATAACTAATTATTCACCTAAATTTGCCATCCGAATGCCTAAGGAATTCAAATTTTAATGATAGCTATAATCTTAGCAAGCAATGGCAAATAAAGGTACAATAGTTCAAATCATTGGTCCTGTTGTGGACGTGAGCTTCTCGGCTGAGGGCTCTAAACTGCCTGATATCTTAAACGCTTTGGAAGTAACCAAGCCGAATGGGCAGAAAGTAATTTTAGAGTGTCAGCAGCATTTGGGTGAAGACCGCGTGCGTACTATCGCTATGGACAGTACCGACGGTCTGCAACGTGGCATGGAAGTCATAGACTTGGGTGGCCCCATTCAAATGCCTGTGGGACAAGAGGTGCGCGGCCGTTTGTTCAACGTGGTAGGTGAAGCCATCGACGGCATCGACCAGCCTCAAACCCAAAAAGGACGCTCTATCCACGCTTCGGCGCCCAAATACGAAGACTTGGCTACTTCTACCGAAGTACTCTATACAGGTATCAAGGTGATTGACCTGCTCGAGCCCTACGTAAAAGGGGGTAAAACAGGTCTCTTCGGTGGTGCCGGTGTGGGCAAGACCGTATTGATTATGGAGCTCATCAACAACATCGCCAAGGCATACTCCGGTATGTCTGTATTTGCCGGTGTGGGTGAGCGTACCCGTGAAGGTAACGACCTGTTGCGCGAAATGCTCGAGTCAGGCGTTATCCGCTATGGCGAGGCTTTCTTGAAGGATATGGAAGAAGGCGGCTGGGACCTCAGCAAGGTGGACAAAGCCGAGTTGGCTAAGTCACAAGCTACCTTGGTATTCGGTCAGATGAACGAACCTCCCGGAGCCCGTGCACGTGTTGCCCTTTCCGGTCTGGCTATCGCCGAATACTTCCGTGATGGTGAAGGCGAAGGCAAAGGAAATGACATCCTCTTCTTTATTGACAATATTTTCCGTTTTACGCAGGCCGGTTCGGAAGTGTCGGCTCTCTTGGGACGTATGCCTTCAGCGGTGGGTTACCAGCCCACTTTGGCTACCGAAATGGGTGCCATGCAGGAACGAATCACCTCTACCAAGCGTGGCTCTATCACTTCGGTACAGGCTGTGTACGTACCGGCTGACGACTTGACGGACCCCGCACCGGCTACTACCTTTACCCACTTGGATGCTACTACCGTATTGTCGCGTAAAATTGCCGAGTTGGGTATCTATCCGGCTGTGGACCCGCTGGATTCTACTTCGCGTATCTTGACGCCCGAAATCGTAGGTGAAGAGCACTACGAAACGGCACAGCGCGTGAAAGAAATTCTGCAGCGCTACAAGGAACTGCAGGACATCATCGCCATCTTGGGTATGGACGAGCTGTCGGAAGAAGACAAATTGGTGGTACACCGTGCACGCCGTGTGCAGCGCTTCTTGTCGCAGCCTTTCCACGTAGCCGAGCAGTTTACCGGTATCCCGGGTGAGTTCGTAGATATCAAGGATACCATCAAAGGCTTCAAGATGATTCTGAACGGTGAGCTGGACCACCTGCCTGAGGCTGCCTTCAACTTGAAAGGTACCATTGAGCAGGCCATCGAAGCCGGCGAAAGAATGTTGGCAGAAGCCAAGAAAAAATAAAAATCATCAGTCATCAGAAGCCGGCGGCTTGCCTCACTTGAAGGCAGAGCCGCCCGGTTTTTCAAAAATATAGCCCTATGTTGCACTTAGAAATCATTACTCCTGATAAAGCCGTTTTCTCAGGTGAAGTGGACACGGTATTTGTGCCCGGCACCAAAGGGGCTTTTCAAGTGCTGAAAAACCACGCACCCATCATTTCTACTTTGGGCAAGGGTGAGGTGCGCTATCGAGTAGCCTCAAAAGAAGTGGCCTTTCTGGTGGAAGGCGGAGTGGTAGAGGTTGCCCAAAATAAAGTGCGTGTTTTGGTGGAGCGCATCTTGGAAGAAGCTTAATGGCTAAATAATAGACATCCTGAAAGTGCCGTCCGGAAGGGTGGCACTTTTTTTATTCCATCACTATGCTTATCTTTCTTTCTGTTTAAAACTCCAAACTATGCGGCAGCGTTTGCTTTCTTTAGTCCGGAATTTCTATGTGCTTGTAGGGGGAAGCTTCGTTCTGTGGATGCTCTTTTTCGATAGCAACGACTTGATTACGCAGTGGAAGCGGAAGCGTGAAATAGAGCAATTGGAACGCCAGCGTCAATATTACTTAGAAGCAATAGAGATTATCAAAGAAGAGCGCCGGGCATTGGAGAGCGACCCTACTTTACTCGAAAAGTTTGCCCGGGAAAAATATTATATGCATCGTCCTCAAGAAGATGTGTTCATTTTGCAAACAAATGAAGATGAGTAAATAAAAAAGCCCCCTTTTGATGAAAGAGGGCTTTCCAACAAGTTTGCTTTTTATGTTATGAATGAATGGGCAGCACTTTGGCTTTGAAGTATTCCAGCGTGCGACGCAGCCCTTCGGAGCGCCCTATTTTAGGTTCCCATCCCAATATTTCACGGGCTTTGGTGATATCGGGGCGACGTTGCTTGGGGTCATCTTGTGGCAATGGCTGATAGCTGATTTTTGACCGGCTGCCTGTCAATCGAATAATTTCTTCGGCAAACTCCTTGATGGTGATTTCTTCGGGGTTGCCTATGTTCACGGGATAGGGGTAGTCCGACATCAACAAACGGAATATACCCTCAATCAAATCATCTACATAACAGAACGAGCGGGTTTGTGAACCGTCGCCAAATACGGTGAGGTCTTCACCACGCAATGCCTGACTCATGAAAGCAGGCAACACACGTCCATCATCTAAGCGCATGCGCGGACCATAGGTATTGAAGATACGCACGATGCGTGTTTCCAAGCCATGCACCCGGTGATAAGCCATGGTGATAGCTTCTTGGTAGCGCTTGGCTTCGTCATATACGCCCCGTGGTCCTATGGGGTTCACATGCCCCCAGTATTCTTCCGATTGCGGATGCACTTCCGGGTCGCCATATACTTCAGAAGTGGAAGCCACCAAAATGCGGGCTTTTTTGGCTTTTGCCAATCCCAGCAGATTGTGCGTGCCCATGGCACCCACTTTGAGGGTTTGGATGGGCAGCTTTAAATAATCTATTGGACTTGCCGGTGAGGCAAAGTGGAGAATATAGTGCAATTCACCCGGTACGTGCACAAACTTCGATACGTCGTGGTGGTAAAACTCAAAATGAGGGTTGGGGAAAAGGTGCTCTATGTTTTCCAAATTACCGGTCAGCAGGTTGTCCATACCTATGACATGAAAGCCCTCCATCAGGAAGCGGTCGCAGAGGTGAGACCCCAAAAAGCCGGCAGCGCCGGTAATCAATACGCGTTTTTTCATGGTATTTCGAAAGTTTCCGGTGATAAAAAAGAGCAGGTACCGTTTTTTTTCCGGCACCTGCAAGCTGCCTATGCTTGAATTTCCGGCTGGGTAACTTTTGTTCTGCCTACGCTCACATAGTGGAAGCCCAGCTCTGCCATTTGATAGGGTTCATACAGATTGCGCCCGTCGAAGATGACTTTGTGTTTCAGAAGCCGTCCTACTACCTCAAAGTCGGGCGTGCGGAACACAGGCCACTCGGTCATAATCATGAGGGCATCGGCATTGACCAAAGCGCCATAAGGGCTTTCGGCATACTCGATTTGGTTGCCCAGCACCTTTTTTACATTTTCCATGGCTTCCGGGTCATATGCCTTGACGGTAGCGCCTTCCTGCAACAAAATTTTGATGTTTTCCAGAGCAGGTGCTTCGCGTATATCGTCGGTGTAAGGTTTAAAAGACAGCCCCCACACGGCAATGCGCTTACCTTGCAAGCTGCCGCCAAAAAACTCTTTCAAGGCAGGGATAAGCTTGGTTTTTTGCTCTTGGTTCACCTGCATGACCGCTTTTAGAATGCGGAAGTCATAATCGTTTTCTTCTGCTGTTTTTGCCAATGCCTGCACGTCTTTGGGGAAGCAGCTGCCGCCATAGCCAATGCCCGCAAAAAGGAAACGCTTGCCTATGCGGGAGTCGGTACCTATGCCACGGCGCACGTCATCTACATTGGCACCTACGCGCTCACACAAGTTGGCTATTTCGTTCATGAAGGTAATTTTGGTAGCCAAGAAAGCATTGGCAGCATATTTGGTCATTTCTGCCGAGCGCTCATCCATAAACAAAATAGGGTTGCCTTGGCGCACCATGGGGGCATACAGTTGCTCCATGATTTTGCGTGCGCGTTCCGAGCGGGTACCTACTACCACACGTTCCGGCTTCATAAAGTCTTCTACAGCCACACCTTCGCGCAGGAATTCGGGATTAGAAACCACATCGAACTCCACCTTGGCATGGCGGGCAATGCGCTCGCGCACCAGCTCGGCAGTACCTACCGGCACGGTGCTTTTATCCACCACTACCGTGTAGTCTTCCAACAGGGGACCCAACTGCTCGGCTACTTGAAGAATATATTTCAGGTCGGCAGAACCGTCTTCGCCGGGTGGGGTGGGCAGTGCCAAAAAAATGACTTTGGCACCTTGAATGCCTTCGGCTAAGTCGGTGGTGAACTTCAAGCGTCCTTGTTGAATGTTGCGTTCAAAAAGAACTTCCAAGCCCGGTTCGTAGATGGTGACTATACCGCTCTGTAGTTTTTTTACTTTTTCTTCGTCTATATCGACGCAGGTGACGATATAGCCTGTCTCGGCAAAACAGGTGCCTGTAACCAAGCCGACGTAACCGGTACCGATAACTGCTATTTTCATGTGAATATAAGGTTTAAGTTTCAAAATATAATTGAACGGTTTGTTGCTTGAGAACCAGTCAAGTGCAAAGATATGATTTCTTGCAATATGTATCAAATTTTATGCCTTTCCGTAGGATAAAGGAGGTTTTGTATCTTTGTAAAACATAAAAAAACAACAACTATGGTTTTAAGACAACTGCGGGTAGTAGTTGCTATCTTCGCTTTGAGCTGCCTTGCCTTTGGCGGACAGGCACAAAGCAGCATAAAGCTCAAACGGCGGCAGCTTACACCGGGTATAAGCATGCTGGTGCCGGTGGACTTTCAGCCAATGTCTGATGATTTTTTGGCGCAGAAGTATGCCTACTTCCGTAAGCCCACAGTGATGCTTTCCGACCCCTACGGCAATATAGATTTGGGGGTGAACATTACGGAAAAATATTGGCCACAAGAAGATATTCCCTTGTTGAAGGACATCTACAAAGCCACGCTGGCAGCCCTTTACACTCAAATTCATTTCCATAAAGAAGCGGTGGAGCAAATCAAGCGCCGCACCTATGTGATTTTGGAATTTGACGCCATACTGGCCGATGAAGAAGACGAAAAATCAGCCATAGGAGTAAGCAAGCCCCCCGTAAAGCGCTACTACTACATGATGTACACGGTGGTGGATAACCGCATTGTGGTGTTTAATTTCAATGCCCCCATTCATGAAAAGGTGCGTTGGCAGCCTATTGCCGACAAAATTATGCACTCGGTGAAGCTGAAAAACATTCAGTTGCCGGTAGAAAAAGCGCCGGAGCCCGATGTACCACCCACTCCCCCGGTAAGCCGATGATGCTTGATGATGCCTATTTCATGCGTATAGCCTTGCAAGAAGCTCAAAAAGCCTATGAGCAAGGCGAAATCCCTGTGGGCGCTGTGTTGGTGCACGAAAAAAAGTTGATTGCCAAGGCGCATAATCAAACCGAGCGCCTGTTGGATGTAACCGCCCATGCCGAAATTCTGTGCATTACGGCAGCGGCGCAGGCTTTGGGTGGCAAGTATCTGCCCGATTGCACTTTGTACGTGACCTTGGAGCCCTGTGCCATGTGTGCAGGCGCACTGGCCTGGGCGCAGCTGGGCAGATTGGTGTTTGCTGCTTCCGATGAGAAGCGGGGATACCGGCGCCATGCCCCCAATATCTTGCATCCTAAAACACAAGTAGAAGCAGGATTATTGGCCGAAGAAGCAGTAGCTCTTATAAAGGACTTTTTCAAGAAGCTTAGAAACTAAATCAAAAAAAGCTTGTTATATTTATAACAACTCACTATTTAAAACTTTCATGTTTCACAAAAAAACAGCATAAACTATGGCATTTGAACAAGTAAAACTTCCTTATGCAGAAGATGCTCTGGAGCCCTACATCGATGCGCAAACCATGAATCTGCACTACACCAAGCACCATGCCGGTTACACCGCCAAGCTGAACGATGCGGTAAAAGGTACTGCCTTAGAGGGCATGAGCATTGAAGATATTTTCAAAAATGTAAGCAAGCACCCTGTGGCTGTTCGCAACAACGGTGGCGGCTTCTACAACCACAACCTCTATTGGCAAATCATGAGCCCGAAAGGTGGTGAATTGAAAGGCAATGTGGTGGAAGCCATCAAGAAAAAATGGGGCAACTTCGATGCCTTCAAAGCAGAATTTAGCCAGGCAGCTGCCGGCGTATTCGGCTCGGGCTGGGCATGGCTCATCGTAAAAGACGGCGAGCTGTTGATTACTCAAACCCCCAACCAAGACAACCCATTGATGGATGTGGCGCCGGTGCAAGGTGTGCCTGTTTTAGGTATTGACGTATGGGAACATGCTTACTATTTGAAGTATCAGAACCGCCGTCCGGAATACATCGAGGCGTTTTACAATGTGATTAACTGGGAGAAGGTGAACGAATTCTATGAATTGGCTGTTCGCTAACCTCCTTACCTAAAAAAACAAAAAAAGAGGCGTGCGGGTGTTATACCCACACGCTTTTTTTATGTGTTCCGGATATGCAAAAAGCCTCTGAACAAGAAGAAAGATTAAGCAACGGCTTTGTCGCCTTCGTTTTGATTTTCCGTAAGTTTCAAGCGGTGCTCAAACTCACCAATTTTCCACACCTTGCGTGCAAAGCGTGCCGCTTCTTCTATAGCCTCTACGGCTTCGGGCAAAAACTTGCCAAACAGGTGCCACCAGTGAATGAGGTCGTGCCATATTTGAAGCTCCACACGCACACCGGCAGCTTCGGCTTTGTCGCGCAGGCGGGTAGCGTCGCTATAGAGCACTTCGCCGTCGCTTGCTTGTATGAGCAGAGGAGGCAAGCCCTCTAAATTGGCAAACAGCGGCGACACCAAGGGGTGGTCCAAAGGATAGGCGCCGGCATAGTCATCGCCTATTTCATGCAATTCCCACGCTTCCAGTATTTTGTCGTTGTCTTTGTTTTTGAGAATGGATTCACCGCTTAAGGTGAGGTCCACCCATGGCGAAAAGAGCAGGGCAGCTGCCGGCAAGGGCATCTGCTTGTCACGTAAATTAATCAGCGTAGCCAAAGACAAACCACCACCTGCCGAATCACCGGCCAATATGATGTTTTTGGGTAAGTAATCTTCACGAAGAAGCCACTCATAGGCTTTGACGGCATCTTCCAATGCAGCAGGAAAGGGGTTTTCCGGTGCTTTGCGATAATCAATCACCAAGGCATTGGCGCCAATTTCTTTGGCTAAATGCCCTACAAAAGCCCGGTGCGTATTGGGTGAGCCTAAAGCATAGGCGCCGCCGTGAAGATATAACACTACTTTTTCGGGGCGGGCGTCGGAAGGGGTAATCCATTCAGCATACATGCCGTCGATATCCAGCGTACGGAAGTGTACGCCCCAGGGCATGTAAGTATAAAGACTCATGAGCTCCAAAAGACTGCGCATTCCCTGTACGCTCGGTTTACTGAAGCTGAAAGCCAAACCGGCAGTTTTTAAAGATAATTTTAAGAGATTATGCTGTATAGAGGGCATGGTGATTTCTTTTTGTTTTAATAAAAAACGAAATATCAAAACTTTATCGCAATAAAGTCCAAATCTATAGAAAAAACAAGAACACACCCAAGAAAGTCTTAGGTGTGTAAGTTTTAACTAAAGATTATGATTGTGTTAATCTTTTATTCGGGCAACTGAAGCACTTCCATGGCTTTCCGGATAAAGGGGTCTTGTTGATACAAGATGTAATAAAAAGCTTCATATCCCCATAGTTGCCGTGCGATAAGCGCCTTGAGGTCGTGGATAACCGAGGCTTTGGCTGTGCTATCGGTTTGCAGAAGGGCTGTATCTACCTCTTTCTGTGCAAGTTTGTCAAGGAATGACTGCCACAGAGGGGCGGGCATTTGCCATTTTTCGTTGAATGAAGCCGGCGTGTAATCGTTTTTGTTGATTTGGCGGGCATAGTGGATGGCCATTTCCTGCAGCGCACCGCTGGCATATATCTCGCTTTCGAGTTTTACCAATGCGCCGGTGTCGGCAGGCACAAAGAAGTCCGGCATGATGCCGCCACCGCCATATACGGTGCGTCCTTTACGGGTCTTGAATTTGAGCGAATCGGCGAATTGAATGCTGTCCGGACGGAACAACTCGCCACTCTCATAGCGTTTCCACAGTTCTTCTTCATAATGGTCTTTGTTGCCATCATAAGGCTTTTGAATGCATCGCCCGCTGGGTGTGTAATAGCGGGAGATGGTGAGGCGCAGCTCGCTGCCGTCTTGCAAGTCAATGGGCATTTGCACCAGCCCTTTGCCGAAGGAACGACGCCCTACGAGCCATGCGCGGTCGTTGTCTTGCAGCGCACCGGCTACGATTTCAGACGCAGAAGCAGAGCCTTCGTTAATAAGAACGACCACTTTGCCCTTTTCGAACTGCCCCCGGTTGGTGGCTTTTATTTTAGAATCGAAGCGGGTGCCGCGTCCGTCGGTGTACACAATCAGATAGTCATCGGGCAAGAACTCGTCGGCAATGTCGGTGGCACGGTCAAGATAGCCGCCCGGGTTGTCGCGCAGGTCCAGTATCAGCTCCCGCATGCCCTCCCGCTTAAGTTTTTTCAGGGCTTCTTGAAATTCATGATGCGTGTTGGCGGCAAAGTTCGATATCTTGATATAGCCTGTGTGTTTATCAAACATAAAGGCATACACACTTTGGGTATTGATGCGGTCGCGCGTGATGGTAAAAGTAAGTGGGCGGTGAATGCCTTGCCGCTTGACTTCTACGGTTACCTGGCTTCCTTTTTTTCCTCTCAGTCTTTTAAAAACGCCCAGGTGGTCTATGCCAATGCCGGCTACATTTTCGCCGTCGATGCGTATGATTTTGTCACCGGGAAGCAGCCCCACTTGTTCTGCGGGTCCACCGGCCAAAGGCGTTACCACTTCTATGGTGTCATTTAACAACATGTACTCAATGCCTATGCCTTCAAATGAACCTTCCAAGTCGGCATTGACAAGGGCGGTTTCTTCGGCAGGGATATAGGCCGAGTGGGGGTCGAGCTTCTCGAGTAGCTTCTCTATGGAGTAGTCGGTCAGCTCTTCAAGGTTTACGTCATCTACATAATACAGCTCGATGTAGGAGAGCACTTCCTCTATTTTGGGGTATCGCTTACGCAGGGTATTTTCCCCTTGAGCTTGGAAAAAGGTAGCCCCAATTAAGATACCCAGCGAGATAGACAGGGCTATAATTACCGGAATGGCAGCCGCGCGTTTCATCATGATTTTCAACAGGTCATTCAATAAAAGAGCAAAACAAAAGTATAGACAGCAAATAAATAAACAGAAAGGCGTTGAAAAAGCCAAGTTAGCTGTTAAAAAGAAAACAACACAGGCAGGCAGTTGGTTTACAAACAGAACAAAAGGGACGAACACAAAGTGCGCGCCCCTTTTAAGAGAGTAGTGTAGTACTCCGGTGTGGTAGCTGAATCTCTATTGAACGATGAAAGTGTTGGGTGCAATACCGGCCGTGAAGCTTGTAACTTCTTGTCCGTTGGCATCAAACACTTTGACACCGCCATTGCGGGTATAAACGGCTTCGCCTACATAGACATGGCCGGTTGTTTTATCGGCACCAATGCCATTGAATGCGCTGAACTCGCTCACTTCTGCAAAGGGAGCCGTGGGCACCACCGGGTTGGTGGCGTCCACTTTATAGATCTTGTTGCCACTGAAGTAGAAAATCGATTCGCCATCACTTGCAATGCGCACCGGGTAGTAGCTCATATCCACGGCAATGGTTTTTTCCACGGTGTTGGTGGCGGGGTTGAAGCGTATTAAGTAACCGCTGTTGCAAGCAACCCACAGCTTACCCTTCGCGTCTGCTTCGAAGCGTTCGGGGCCGCTCTCTACCACTATTTGCCCATCGAGTGCATCTGTGTTTGTGTTCAGTATTTCTATGGTGTTGCTGCCTGCTCCGGCAATGAACACTTTACTTTTGCTGTATGCCCAAATGCCTTGCGGGCGTACGCTCAAGGCTACTTTTTTGATGAATGCGCCGGTGGTGGCATCGTAAACAGCCACAAACGATTCGGGATTGCTGCCAAAGGCTTTGTCTATGGGGCCCCAGTTGGTAACATAAATTTTACCATTGATGACAGCCACGTCAATGGGGTTGTCCAAGCCTTCTTGAAGGGTGAGTTCCAGCTTGAGAGTGGCTGCATTTACTACACGCACAAAGTTTTGGTTGTTGGTTACAATGTAAATGCGCTCGCCGTATTTGCGTGCCGATTGAATGATGCCGCCAACGGGTGTGTTGTTTTCTGTCTCGAATACATTGTCTTGGGCAGTGTTTTCGCCTTTTTTCAGGAAGCTTACGCTTCCGTTACCTTCGCTGAAGTTGCCTTCGTTGAACACGAGGGTACCGTTCACATAAGCGCCGGCAGCTTCATCTTTTTTGTTACAGCCGGTGAGTTGCAGGGCAGTTATGCCCACCAATAGCCACAATAACCAACGATTGATTTGTTTCATAGCTTCGATTGTTTGAGTTTGACGATTTATTTATTTGTTTGAAAGAAAAGACCACTGCAAAGAAACTTGATATTGCCGCCCGGGTTGTGGTTGGTTGTCTATTTGTTCATAGGCCTTGTCAAGCATGTTCAGTATGCCGATTTGTAAATTGAGCTGCCCGTCGCGGATTTGCCACTGTTTGCCGGCGTGCACATCCATAGTCCAGAAGGGGGGCAGGCTGCGTTTGTTGTCGGTAGTGGTGTAGCGCGTGCCGGTCCATTGCCCGTTGACGATGACCAGCCATTGGCGATAGTGCTGCCATTTAAGCAAGCCGCTAAGCCTGTGTGCCGGCACATAGGGCAGCTGCTTGCCTATGCTTGCCCAGTCGGCTGCATCTACCGCTTTTTGATTGGTGGCACGTGTAAAGGTGTAATGTAGTTGTTGTGAGAAAGTGGCACGGGGCGTACTTAGTTGATGAGATAGTGATGTTTGTAGTCCCCAAGACAAGACTTCCTTCAGGTTGTCCGGCGCCCAGTACCCTTCCGGTGTGGGCTGCCATAAAATCCAGTCATTAATATGATTGCGGAAGCCTTCTATGTTCAATTGCCAGAGCTGTTGGTGGTGCCGGTGCCGGAGCTGAAAGTAAATATTGTTGTAAAAGCCCGATTCCGGTCTTATATCAGGATTACCGCCCGGCTGCCAATAGAGGGCATTGAGCGATGGCAGTTTATAATTGAATGATGCACTTCCGCCTGTTTTTATGTCGAGCGCAGCTGTAGAAAACAGCAAGTAATCGAAGCCCAGCGAGGGTGACAAAGGGGGGGCATAGGCATTGACCCACACTTTTCTCAGGTTAAGGGCTATATGCAGGCGGGTAGAGGCCTCCCATTGGGTAAAAACAAAGGTCTCTAACTGCCGCCGTTCGGGCTGCCCTTCGTAGCTGTCCACATCGGTTTGTATGAGCGTGGCGGTCGCACCTGCACGGCTGCTTAGGCTTTGGTTCCAAGCTATTTCATATTGATACTGCGCCTGCCATTGATGCGTGTTGGTTTGGCTGCTTTCGTTGTATTCCAAAAAATTGCGCACAAAAGAAAGTTGAGCCAGTTGTTTGTGGTCCCGGTATTGCAACAAGGTACGAAGGTTTTTGTCTATTTGTCGTGCCCTGTTGCTGAGCAAGATACGGTCATGCTCGTGATACCAGCTGTAAAAGTTTATTTCTTGCCCTTTCTTTATTTCGTAAAAAAACTCTTGGCGGGTGCCGAAGAAGTGGAAGGGGGCATAATCTATTGTTTGGTAGGGTTTAATCAGGCGGTTTTCAAAAATATTTTTGGCATAGCTGCCATACAATTGACTAAACCCGCTAAGTTTTGTGCCGGCCTTCCAGCCGGTTTGCAGCCGTGCACTCCATTGTTGTGTGCTGCGGTAGGCTGTCTGTATGCTCAAGGGCAAAGTGCTGTTTTGCTTGCCGGATTCTAAAAGAATAGCGCCCCCGATGGCATCACTGCCTGCCAAGGGACTGCTTCCGCCCTGTATGAGCTGCACTTGGTAGCCGCCGGCAAGGGGCAGGGTGGAAAAGTCTGCCTCGCCCAAGGTGGGGGAGTTGATATTGACTCCGTTCCAGAGCACGGCGGTGTGCCCGGCAGCTGTGCCACGCAAACTAATGCTTTGAAGCATCCCACTGCCGTAAGCTTTTATATAAGCATCGGTGTTTTGCAGTAGAATATCGCCCAGACTTTGGGCAGGTAAAAAGCCGGCAAGCAGGCTGTCTGTTGTGGTGCTTTGCAGCCCAACCCCATAACGGTTATAGGGCAGTGCGGTGATGAGTACCTCGCGCAGCTCATAAGCCTGCGTGCTGTCGGACTGTGCCGCAAGCTGCCGGGGCAAGCAACATAACTCACTTATGAAAAGGCAACACAACAAACGCAACATATTCCCGCTACTTTGAATGTTTGACATTCAAAGCCCGGGGGATTCACGAAATGAACAAAGCGCCGGATAAGCCTCTGTCATTTCAGTGCTTTTACCCCGAAAGCTCTGAAAATGCGAAGACAGCAGGCAGGTCTCCTGGCTTGCCTCACATGTACCGCCTTCCCACCCTACACATATAAGGGGCAGTGGCAGAGAGGGTACATGCCTTTTAAAGAGGCTCACAGTTGCGGGGACAGCTCCGGACTTGCACCGGATTCCCTTTTCAAGCGCTCATGGGCGCTACCTGCTATCTGGCATGGCAAAGTTACTTGATTTTTTGATTTTGCCAAGTGAAAGAGCTATGCCTTCCTCACGAATTCCGACTTAAGTCCCATGGCACCAAAGCCGTCTATCTTACAATGAATGTTGTGCTCGCCCTCTGTGAGACGTATGTTTTTGACTTTGGTACCCGCTTTGATGGCTTTGGGAGCGCCTTTGACCGGCAAGTCTTTTACGACAATGACAGTATCGCCGTCGTGCAATTCATTACCATTGGCATCCAATACCCGGGTTGCCTCTTTTTCTGCTGCTTGCTCTGCGGAGGGGCTCCACTCATGCCCACATTCAGGACAGGCACACAGGCTATCGTTAAGGAAGTAAGCATAAATTGAATGACAAGCAGGACAGGGGGGGATTGAATTTTCGGACATCTTTTTCTGCAAATATACGCTTCTTACAGCGAAAGTTAAACCACGCGCCCGCTTTTTTAGATTATGGTGCTAATAAATAAAAACTATAGTTTAATTTTTAATGTTGGAACATTAACTGTTCTTTTCTTAAAAAAAGCTTTTATGGATACAAAAAATAAAATAAAGCAAATAGAGAGAATTTTGGTACCTCCCGCACCCCATATGGTAGGTGATGGTTTTCGTGTATGTAACTTTTTCCCGGGAGGATATAATCTCAAGCAGCGTGTGAGTCCTTTCTTTTTGTTGGATTACAACCCGCCGCACTATTTCCCGCCTGCATCCCGTCCGCGTGGCGTGGGGGGGCACCCACACCGGGGCTTCGAAACCGTAACGCTTGTATTTCAGGGAGCTGTGGCACACCACGACAGCGCCGGCCATGCCGATGTGATTGGTCCGGGCGAGGTGCAGTGGATGACTGCCGGCAGTGGGGTATTGCACAAAGAGTATCACGAGCGTTCGTTTGCAGAGCAAGGAGGAATTTTCCATGTGGCACAGCTGTGGGTCAATTTGCCGGCGAAATACAAGATGAGTCCGCCACGTTATCAGAGCATCACACGCGAAAAGCAGGGCAAGTATATATTGGATGCGCAAGGCAGTGCCGTGTATGTAATTGCCGGTAACTACAAAGGTGCCAAAGGGGCAGTGCACACCTTCACGCCCATAGAGTTGTGGAATATAGAGCTGTTGACTGAAGATGCTGCTTTGGACATATCATTACCTGCCGATTATAACACCCTTTTGTTGGTCATAGAAGGCGAAGTGCTGGTAAATGAACACAAAGTGCCTGCGCATACACTTGCTTTGATGGATAATGAAGGAGAACATTTCGAGGTGCGGGCTAAAACCCCCGTTGCCAAAGCGGTGTTGATGAGCGGCGCGCCTATTCACGAGCCTATTGCCCACTATGGTCCTTTTTTGATGAATTCTTTTGAGGAAATAAAACAAGCGATTGAAGACTTCAATGCCGGAAAATTTGGTTATCTGGAGGATTAATCGTGCTTTGTTTCCTTGAATATGTAAGGTGCTTTTGTTAGCTTGCTTGCTCTCAAAAAAACAGCTGCTTATGTTTCCATTGCAGGATACTATCCCTTCCCGGCGTATTCCGTTTGTGAATATGTCAATCATCATTCTGAATACCTTGGTTTTTCTTTATGAGCTCAAATTATCGCCACAAGAAATAGAGCTTTTTTTCCGGGTTTTTGGTTTGGTGCCGGAGAAATTCACCTACTACAAGGATTTGTTAGGTTGGGAGGATTATTATCCTTTCCTTACCAATATGTTTTTACATGGTGGATGGGCGCACTTTGTTGGCAATATGTGGACTTTGTGGATTTTTGGTGACAACGTGGAGGACCGCATGGGGCATGGGCGTTATTTGCTTTTCTATTTGCTTTGTGGCATAGCGGCAAGTTATACACACTATTTGTTTAATATGCACTCACCGGTGCCTGCTTTAGGTGCTTCAGGTGCCATCTCGGGCGTCATGGGGGCTTACATGTTTCTGTTTCCCCACAGCCGCATCGTATTCTTGGTACCGTTTTTCTTTATTCCTTACTTCTTCGAGATACCGGCTTTTGTATATCTGTTGTTCTGGTTTTTAGGTCAGTTGGCCAGCGGCACGCTTTCCATCTTTGCCAACTCTATGGGAGGCGGCATTGCTTTCTGGGCTCATATCGGCGGCTTTGTGGCAGGGGCATTGCTTTATCGCCTGTTTACCAATAATCGTTTCCACCGCTATTGTCGTGAGTGCGACGATAGCCCGGAGGCCTATTATTACCGTTACCGGAATTATTATTAGTTTCTTTGAGTGGGGCAGACGTATCATTGTTTGCATGTGGGGATTGAGTTTACTTTTGGGAATTTTGGCACGCGCTTTGTTTATGGGTGAGATATGTCTCACTTTTTAAACAAAACAGTTATGGAAAAACAAGTACTTTCTCAGGATTCCTACGCAAATGCACAAGCGGTAGCCCTCACCAAAGAGCAAATCCGTTTGGAGCAAGCTTCTTTTATTGCCAAAGTATATGGGTGGATGACCATTGCTTTGATTGTAACTACTTTGGTGGCTTGGTTGGGTGCTGCTTATGAGCCATTGCCGCAGTTTATTCTTAGCAGCAGGTGGATACTCTTGGGCTTCGCCGGAGCGGGGGTGTTGTTGGTTCGTTATCTTTCTGTCAACATAAACAATTTATCTGCCGGAAAAGCTACTTTTTTATTTTTGCTTTACGCCGCAAAAGTAGGGTTGATGCTTAGCATCGTTGTTTATCTATTTACTACGGACTCTATTGCAGTTACGTTCGCAATTACGGCAGGTACTTTTGGTGTGATGAGCGCTTATGGATATTATACCAAAAAAGACCTGACTTCCATAGGTAACATTGCGCTCATGGCGCTGGTGGGTTTTCTGATTGCTTCTATTGTGAATATCTTTTTCTTTAACGACATAGTGTACTGGGTACTCACCTTTTTGGGGATCATCATATTTGTGGCTTTGGTTGCTTATGACACACAAAAAATCAAGGAGGCGAATGTGATAGGCAACGAAGGTACCGAAGAGGACCATAAAGAGGCCATCATGGGGGCTTTGATTCTGTACCTTGATTTTATTAACCTGTTTTTACTTTTACTGCGTCTTTTCGGGAGAAGAAAATAGGCATGCAAAGCAAATAAAAACGAAGCCGTATGCCTTCCATTGTGGCATACGGCTTTTATGTATTCTTAAAAAAGAATTGGTGACTTAGCTTAGCCAGATCATTTTCAACAAAGCGGTGAGTTGGTCTTTGAGCTCTTTTCTGTCCACGATAAAATCCAGAAAACCATGTTCCAAGACAAACTCGGAGCTTTGGAAGCCTTTGGGCAGATCTTTGCCAATGGTTTCGCGAATCACGCGCGGACCGGCAAAACCAATCAAGGCTTGGGGTTCGGCTATGTTGAAATCGCCCAACATGGCAAAGGAGGCAGTCACACCGCCGGTGGTGGGGTCGGTGAGCAAAGAGATATAAGGCACGCCGGCTTCGTCGAGTAAAGCCAACTTGGCAGAAGTCTTTGCCATTTGCATCAGAGAGAAGCCTGCTTCCATCATGCGGGCACCGCCCGAACGCGAAATGATAAGCAGCGGGTAACGTTTTTCACGGGCAAAATCGATGGCGCGCGCTATTTTTTCGCCTACGACCGAGCCCATAGAGCCGCCAATAAATGAAAAATCCATGCAGGCAATGACAATGTCGATGTCGTTCATCTTGCCATAAGCAGTGCGCACCGCATCTTTCAAGCCGGTTTTGGCTTGCGCTTCTTTGATGCGCTGCGGGTAAGGCTTGCTATCGACAAACTGCAGCGGGTCGGCCGATTCAAGATTGGGGTTCAGTTCGGTGAACACGCCCCCATCAAAGAGCAGCTCGAAGTATTCTTTGGAGCCTATACGCTCATGGAAGCCACAATGAAGGCAGGTATAAGCATTTTCTCTGAGGTCGGCAGCTAACATTACCTGCTTGCATTCCCCACATTTATGCCACAAGCCGTCGGGCACTTCTTTCTTTTGTTCTGTGGGGGTTTGAATGTTTTTTTCTTTTCTGATAAACCAAGACATAGTCGCAGGTATTTGGTGAAAGAGAGAAGGGCACGAAGCCCTTCTTTAAAATTAGGCTAAATCTATTTCTTTTGCAAGATATACATCCTGCACGGCATGCAACAATTCCACACCCTCATTCATGGGGCGTTGGAATGCCTTGCGGCCCATGATAAGCCCCATGCCGCCGGCGCGTTTGTTGATAATAGCCGTGCGGATAGCTTCTGCCTTGTCAGACATGCCCTTTGACTCGCCACCTGAGTTGATAAGCCCGATGCGGCCCATGTAGCAGTTGGCTACCTGGTAGCGGCACAAGTCGATGGGGTGCGAAGAAGTCAGCTCAGAATATACTTTATCGTGTGTTTTGCCAAATTTCAAGGCAGTGAAGCCGCCGTTGGTGGTGGGTAATTTTTGCTTTACGATATCGGCTTGGATGGTTACGCCCAAATGGTTGGCTTGTCCGGTCAGGTCGGCAGCGGTGTGGTAGTCCACGCCATCTTTTTTGAAGTTGCTGTTGCGCAGGTAGCACCACAAGATGGTAGCCATGCCCAGCTCATGAGCGCGCTCAAAAGCTTCGGCTATCTCTTGAATCTGACGGGTCGATTCTTCCGAGCCGAAGTAGATGGTGGCACCTACGGCCACAGCGCCCAGATTCCAGGCTTCTTCCACAGAACCAAAAAGCACTTGGTCGTATTTGTTGGGATAGGTAAGCAGCTCGTTATGGTTGATTTTTACGATGAAGGGGATTTTGTGGGCATATTTGCGTGACATCAATGCCAGATTGCCGAAAGTAGTGGCTACGGCATTGCAACCACCTTCTATAGCCAGTTTGATGATATTTTCGGGGTCGAAGTAAATAGGGTTAGGCGCAAAAGATGCACCGGCGCTGTGTTCAATTCCTTGGTCTACAGGCAAAATAGACAGGTAACCGGTGTTGGCCAGGCGGCCATGTCCAAAGAGGGTAGCCAGGCTGCGAAGCACTTGCGGGTTGCGGTTCGACTGCACAAACACGCGGTCGATGTAGTCCGGTCCCGGGCGGTGAAGCATCTCTTTCGAGATGGTCTTACATTCATGAGAGAGCAGCTCTTCTGCCTCTTTGCCTAAGATTTCGAGAATAGTGTTGTAAGCCATTGTTTATTGCGGTTTTGTACGACATGAAGCGCCTAATGCGACGGGGGCAAATATAGTGATTTTTAGAAAAAAAGCGCTTGAGCTATGCTTCCCGGGAGGCTTCCGAAAGGAAACAGCGCCGGCAGCGCGGTTCATAGCTGTCGGTTTCGCCCAGCAGGATGGTATCGTGGGCTGCCACCTTGCGAAAGGAATAAGAGGCCAGGGCGCCACAGCACACGCAAATGGCATGTACTTTGGTAACGAACTCGGCAATGGCCATGAGTTCAGGCATGCAGCCGAAAGGCTTGCCTTGATAGTCCATATCCAAGCCGGCAATGATGACACGTTTGCCCTGATTGGCCAGCTCTGTTGCCACTTGAGGCAGCTTTTCATCGAAAAACTGCGCTTCATCTATGCCTACTACTTCGTATTCCGAAGCCAGTGGAAGGATGTCCTCTGCCCGTGGCACCGGCACCGAAGGAATGGAGTTGGCATTATGCGAAACTACTTCTTCGTGATGGTAGCGGGTATCGATGGCAGGCTTGAAAATGCCCACCTTTTGCTTGGCTATCTTGGCGCGCCGGATGCGGCGAATCAGCTCTTCGGTCTTGCCCGAAAACATGGCGCCACAAATCACTTCTATCCAGCCGACGGGGGCAGGGGCTTGGTTCAGATGAGGCTCAATGAACATTTTTTTGGCGCAAAGATAGTGATTTAAGGCAGAAAAGACAGCGCCGTTTTTTCTACTTTGCCGGTGTCGGGGCAGGCCGCCAACAGCTCGGTTTGCGTTTTGTGCAGTTGGGGATGCAGCCAATCGGGGGCTATTTCCGTCATTGGCACCAGCACAAAACGCCGTTCGGGAATGCGCGGGTGGGGCAGGTGCAGTTCTGCCGTGTGGAGGCACAAGCGGTCGTAGTAAAGCAGGTCTATGTCGATGGTGCGGCTGCCCCATCGCACGAGGCGCTTCCTTCCCAGACGCCTTTCTATGTCCATGGTTTTTTCCAAAAGTGCCAAAGGTGAAAGGGCTGTTTGCACTTCTATGACTTGATTGAGGTAGTCGTGTTGGTTTTCCACGCCCCAAGCGGCCGTGCGATAGATGGCAGAAGCCCGGCAAATGCGCCCTATCTCTGAAGCAATCAATGCCCGCGCTTGTTGCAAGAAAAGCCGGGAGTCGCCTTCGTTGCTGCCCAATCCCAAGAAAACATGATGTATGGTTTTCATTTTCAAAATAACTTATGCCGGTAAATCGTTATTATTGTGTATCCCAAAATTATAAGCATTATGAAATCTTTTTTAAAATACACCTTGGCGTCGTTGTTTGCTTTGGTGCTCTTTGCGTTTTTAGGTGTCGTTTTGCTGGGCGGCTTGGCCGGCGCAGCATTTGAAGCCGAAGAGGTAACCGTAAAGGAAAAATCGGTATTGGTCGTGCCCTTGGGCGCACGCTTTCAAGAGCGTACGGAGGAAAATCCTTTCGAAGAACTGAACATGCCCGTGCCCTTCGCAGAGGTGGGCAGCATAGGTTTGTTGGATGCCCTGCGGGCTATTCGCCAAGCCAAAGACGATGACAATATTCAAGCCATCTGCCTGAAAGGGGGGCTGGCTATGGCGGGCATGGCTACGCTCGAAGAGCTGCAAGACGCTATTCTTGACTTCAAAAAGTCGGGCAAGAAGGTTTATGCCTATGGCGATATGTATTCCGAAGGCGCTTATCTGGTGGCTTCGGCTGCCGACAGCATCTTTTTGAATCCTGTTGGGTTGGTCGAATTCAACGGCTTGCGCGCAGAGGTGGTTTTTCTGAAAAAAATGATGGAGAAAATAGGGGTGAAGCCTTTGGTATTCCGGGTGGGGCAATTTAAAAGCGCCGTGGAGCCTTTCTTGCGCGACAATATGAGTGAAGAGAACCGCCTGCAGCTGACCGAGTATTTGAACAGTATTTACGAAGTGTACTTGCGTCATATAGCTCAAAACCGCAATAAAAGTGTGGGAGAGTTGCGTGCCATTGCCGATTCCATGCTGGTGCGCACTGCCGAAGACGCCCGCCGTTTTGGGCTGGTTACGCATGTGGCTTATGCCGATGAGATGGAGGCGAGCTTAAAAAAGACGATTGGGGCAGAGGATAAAATCAATTACATTCCTTTACAGAAATACATGAAAGCCAAGCGAAGTGCAGGCAAAGCAAGCAAAAATCGTATTGCGGTCATAGTAGCCGAAGGCGAAATTGTTGACGGCAAAGGCGGCGACGGTGTCATTAGCGGCGAGGAGATTGCCAAAGAAATTAAAAAAGCCCGCGAAGATGAGCGCGTGAAAGCCATCGTTTTGCGTATCAACTCGCCGGGAGGGAGTTTCTTTGCTTCCGATAAGATGTGGCGCGAAGTGACACTGACCAAGGGTGTGAAGCCGATTGTGGCTTCGATGTCTGACTTGGCTGCTTCCGGTGGGTATTACATGGCGATGAATTGCGATACCATTGTGGCGCGCCCCACTACCTTGACCGGCTCTATTGGCATTTTTGGGGTGCTTTTCGAAGCCAACCAACTGCTCAACGACAAGCTGGGTATCACTACCGAGCAGGTAACCACCGGTCCCTATGCTGACTTGGGGAACCCCACACGCCCGATGCGCGAAGATGAAAAGGCCATCATTCAGGCGCAGATAGAGCGAGGTTATGAGATATTTACGACCAAAGCGGCAGAAGGACGCGGCATGCCCCGCGAAGAGTTGCTCAAAGTGGCGTCGGGCAGAATATGGAGTGGTGTGCAAGCAAAAGCGCGCGGTTTGGTCGATGTGTTGGGAAGCTATGATGATGCCGTACGCATTGCCGCTCAGATGGCAGGCATAGGCGATGACTACCGGGTGCGCTTTTATCCGAGACAAAAGCCTTGGATAGAAAAACTACTGGGGAGTGGCAGTGGCGTTAAAAATGCCATGTTGGAAGCCATGAAAGAATACCGTCTTTTGCTGGCGCCCATAGAAAAAGTAAAACGCTGGCAAGGGGTACAGGCACGCCTGCCTTTTGAGCTGCGTTTCTTGTGGTAGTTTTCAATGGTTGTGAAAGAACAAAGGTAGAGGAGCTGTCTGTGGACAGCTCCTCTATTTATTTCTTGACTTTCTCCTGTTTTTTTCTATACTACTTGCCCTACATCATCAAACCAAAAGCAGCTAACATTATGAAGTACAAAGCGTACACACTAAGAAACTTTGAAAGTATTCCTCAAATTCAGCAGTATTTAAGCGAGGAAGAACGTCATGCCATTCGGGTCGTAGGTGAAGTGCTGCCTTTCAAGGTCAATAATTTTGTCGTAGATGAACTAATCAATTGGGACAATTTCGAAAAGGACCCGATGTTCCTGCTTACTTTTCCTCAAAAAGAAATGTTAAGCGAGGAAGATTTCGAGGCTGTAAGCAACGCTTTGCTTCGTGGAGCACCTAAACAAGAAATTCAGGAGATTGTACGTCAAATACGCTTCAAGCTGAATCCACACCCGGCAGGGCAGCTCAATAAAAATACACCTGAATGGAATGGGGTAAAACTCACCGGAATTCAGCATAAGTATAGAGAAACCGTTTTATTCTTCCCCAGTCATGGACAAACATGCCATGCTTACTGCACTTTCTGCTTTAGATGGCCGCAGTTCATTGGAGATAAGGAGTTGAAATTTGCCATGCAGGAGGTCGAGCTGCTTATAGACTACCTCAGAGCACATCCCGAAGTAACTGATGTGCTTTTTACCGGTGGCGACCCTATGGTGATGAACATTAAACGACTCGAGCATTATATAGGGGCGCTTCTCGATGCCAAACTACCTAATTTGCGCTCTATTCGCATAGGCAGTAAGGCCCTTACTTACTGGCCCTACCGCTTCCTTACTGACGTGGATGCCGATGCGGTTTTGGCACTGTTTGAGCGTGTGGTGAATAGCGGTGTAGAGCTTGCCTTCATGGCTCACTTCAATCACTATGTTGAAGTGGCACATCCGGACGTGCAAAAGGCACTCAAACGCATTATTGCTACCGGGGCACAAGTGCGTACACAAGCACCGGTGATGCGTGGCATAAATGATGACCCGGCTATTTGGCGCGATATGTGGAAGGAGCAGGTAAAGATTGGGTGTATCCCTTATTACATGTTCGTTGCACGGGATACCGGGGCACAAGATTACTTTGCAGTAACGCTTGCCGACGCCTTAGATATTTACCGGAAGGCCTTCCAACAGGTATCCGGTTTGGCACGCACCGTGCGTGGACCAAGCATGAGCGCTACACCGGGAAAAGTACAAATACTGGATATTTTGGAGCTGGAAGGCGAAAAAGTGTTTGCTTTGCGTTTCCTGCAAAGTCGTGTGCCTGAGTGGAGCGGTAAATTGTTTTTTGCCAAGTATAACCCCAATGCCATTTGGCTGGACGACTTAGAGCCTGCATTCGGAAAGGAGCGTTTCTTTTACGAAGAAGAAGCGCCGCTATCTATTGAGACTGTGTAACCTAAAAGTTTGCAAACACTAAAGCCGGAACATATGCTCCGGCTTTTTGTTTTCTTTACCAGTCTTTTCGAGCCATTTCGCGCTCTTGGTCACGTTTTTTGATGGTTTCCCTTTTGTCGTAGAGTTTTTTACCTTTTGCCAAGGCAATTTCCACCTTTGCCCATCCCCGGTTGTTGATATACAGACGGGTAGGAATGATGGTAAGTCCTTTCTCTTCGAGTTTCTCTTGCAGCTTGCGCAGTTCGCGCTTATGCAACAAGAGCTTGCGGGGGCGCATCGGCTCGTGGTTGTAATGCCCCCCTTGTTCATAAGGAGCAATGTGCATGTCTTTTATCCACAGCTCGCCCTTGTCGAAGTAACAATAAGCTTGCTGCAACTGCACCTTGCCCAAACGAATGGATTTGATTTCCGAGCCGGTCAATACAATGCCGGCTTCATAGGTTTCTAAAATGTGGTATTCGAAATAAGCGCGTTTGTTTTTGATATGTACACTCTTCTGAAATTCAAGCTTTTTCTTTTTCGACATAGTCTTTCCATTTATTCTTTGTGAGAAGTGGTGCGCAGCAGGCGCACAGCGAAGAAAATGCTGCCGGCAATAGCAAGCAACCATACTATCGAAGCCACCAAGTCTATCTTTTGCCCTTTTTCATAAGAAGCGGGCCGGAACTCGAAACGCACTTCGTGCTTGCCGGCGGGGATACGCAAGGCACGCAACACATAGTTTGCCCGCAGTATTGGGGCTTCTTTGCCATCGATGGTTGCTTTCCAGCCTTCGGGATAGTAGATTTCCGAAAATACAGCCAGTCGCTCGCGCTTCGATTGCGTTTCATACACATAGCGATGCGGCTCTTGGTGCACGATGCGTATGTATTCGCTTGAGTCCACGGGGGCAGGCTCCAGTTCTTCCAAGGCTGTTTGATATTCTTTGCGCAGCACTGCTTCAACGGCAGGTTGCAGCTCTTTAAGTGCACGGAACTCTTCGTCGGCATTGCTTGCCCACCGCCAGCGCTCTACCCACCAGGCAGCGCCCAGGGCACCGTCGTTGCGTTGCACTTGGGTTTGCCCTTCGGGGGTTTTTACGATAACATACTTGGTGTTGAGCATATCGTAGATGTGCCATTGTTGCCGGCTCAGGTAGCCTTCTATCAAATCCTGATAGATGCGCAATTTGGCCCCATGATAGCCGCCCACCGAGTTGTGCCAATAAGAAGTAGTGGCATCGTTGAATGGGCTCACCGTCAGGTTCAATACCCGGAAATAGCTTGAGTCTTGCAGTATTTGCTTATCGGCTTCGGTAGGCTGCCAGAAACGTTCTTTTTCATATTTCGAACGGAAGTCTTCTTTGTTCAAATACTTCTTATCCACTGCCCACAGGTCAATGAGGCAAAGCAGAGCCAAGCCCCACCAAACGGCTTGTTGGCGCGGCTGACGTATAAGCCACCACAAGAGGCCGGCTGCTACAGCTATAAAGAAGAAACTACGCCATGCATCGGCTTGCATCATGGCTTGGCGGTCTTGGCGCAGCGCTTCCATAATAGCCCATGCCTGCCGTTCGTTGCCGAAGGCTTGGGTAAGATAGCCCATCAGTTGGGTGTCTTGGGGGGCAGAGAAGTTAAAAAGCAGCCCACCGGCTATTGCCAAAAGCAGTGTCAGTCCGCCAAGCGAACCGGCGGCATAGATGAGCATGCGCCGGTTGTGGTCTTGCCATCCGGCTTGATTCTGTTGTTCGCGCCACTCTTTCCACCAGAGGGCTATCATGAGTCCCATGGGCAGAGGCAGCAGGGTGAGTGTCATGGTGACTGCCCGGAACTTGTTGAAAAGCGGAAAATAGCGGAACATCAACTCGTTGAACCATAGCCAGTTTTTCCCCCAAGCAATCATGAGCAACAACAGCACCGATGCCATAGCCCACCAGCGCAAGGGATGACGGCTGCTCAAAAACGCAAACAGGAATATCAAAGCAAAAGCCGCCCCCAAGTAAGCCGGTCCGGCAGTGAAGGGCTGCTCGCCCCAGTACAAAGGCAATTGACGAACAAAGCCGGCCGCCGTGGCAGGGGGAACCCCCAGCTGTACCAGTGCCTTGTAGGTGCCGGACTGTTGGTCTAAACCGGACATGCTGCCCCCGCCCATGAAGTGGGGGATAAGCAAGGTGAGGCTTTCGGCTTTGCCATAGCTCCATTGGAAGGCGTAGTCCATATCCAAGCCGTCGCTTTGCGAGGCAGCTGCCTGCAGCGAGTCTTTCTTTTCAGGCTCGAGCACTGCCAAAGGGGTGGTTGACAGCTCCGGTTTTCCGCGAATGGAATAGCGGCTATATTCATAAGTAGTAAGCAGGCGGGTACTGTAAGTGCTCAGTGCCAAGCCGGCCGTTGCTACAAGCAACAGCGAAGTGAAAACGAAGGGCTTCCATGCTTTGGCACGAAACTGCAAATACAATTCAAAAAAGAAATACAGCAGTAGTATCAAAGCCCCGTAGTAGCTGATTTGTATGTGGTTGCTGTAAAGGTGGATGGCAGTAAAAAACAGTAACAGCGACAATGCCAAGAGGCGGTAAGCACGGCTTTGTTGCCGGTAAGCATAAATAACACTGCCCACCACTGCCGGTAGCGTGGCAATGGCAATGACTTTTGAGATGTGCCCTGCTTCAATACTGATGATGTTGTAGCTTCCAAACGCATAGGCGAGCGCACACACCACCGCCACTGCCGGTGAAGCGCCCAGCAGGCAAGCCGCCAAATACATGCACAGCATAGCCCAAAATAAAAAGTTGGCGGGGTTGAGTCCCATGTCGAAGAAGAGCACCCGCCCCAAGGTGGTGGGAATGCTTGCCGGCGTTTGCATATACACAAAATAGCCGGGCATGCCGCTAAACATATTGTCTGCCCAAAGGGGCTGCTCGCCTGTTTGCCGGTGAAATACCTCGTTTTGGTGCGAAGCCGCTTCACCTTGCAGTATATCGTGCTGAAGCAATATTTTACCTTGCAGCACTTCCGGCATGTAGGCGATGGCTATGAGTAAAAAGAGAAGGGCTACTCCTGCATGAATGCCTATACGTTTCAGATTCATATTGAACTAAGGTTTGTGATGGCTATGATGATGAAATAAAAGCCGGGTGGGCAGTGAATGCAACCAAACGGTCTTCTTGCAAGACAGGTACTACCGGATAAAGGTCTTCTTGCAGACAGAACTCAATATCTTTTTCTATGCCCAACCGCTTGAGGCGCTGCACATGCGAGCAGTGGCGCATGATTTCCATTTTATTGTGGCGGTGCAAGCGATACAGGTCGGCAGCCATGAGGGCGGCATCGTCTTCTATGGTGGCATGAGGCATGCCTGCCACCACAGCACCGGCAAAGAGCGTATCTTCCATGTTGACACGCCCTTTCCAGCCGGCGCACAAAAGCAGCACGTCCCGGTTGATTTTCCGGAGAGTATCGATGACCGCCTGTTTGTTCAAAAAAGCCCCTGTCAGTATGTGTGCGGCTTTGCCTTTGACCGCTTCAATAGCCGTGGTGCCATTGGTGGTGGTAACCACCAGCGTTTGCCCTTTGAGCCGCTCTTGCATATAACTGAAAGGCGAGTTGTCCAAATCGAAGCCTTCTACTTTTTGCCCGTTTCGTTCGGCAGCTGCCAAATAACCTTTTTGCTGCCATTGACGACAACGCTCTACTTCCTTTACCGGTATGATGGCCTTTACGCCGTGGGCAAAAGCAGTGACCATGCACGAAGTGGCACGCAGTACATCGATAACTACCACACTCTTGCCCCCCACATCATAGCGGGGCAGCAAGTCCGGCGACATGCATACTTCTATTTTCATGCTGCAGTGTTGCTCTTTTTATTTTTTTATAAAAGGTGGTTTCACCACTTCTATTGCCAGTTGGCGCCCGCGCATATTCAAGAACAAGCGTGTGCCTTCTGTTGCCAGTTCGGTAGGAAGATACGCCAAACCAATGCCTATATTGAGCGAAGGTGAGAGTGTGCCGGAGGTTACCGTGCCTACGGTTTCACCTGCTTCGTTTTGAATTTCGAAGCCTTGCCGGGGCACCCCCCTGTCCAACATTTTGAAGCCGGTAAGGCGCCGCTTAATGCCTTCTTCTTTTTGCTTTTGCAAAAGCTCATCGGCAATGAAACGTTTGCTGAACTTGGTTACCCAGCCCAAACCGGCTTCGAGGGGCGAGGTGTGGTCGTCTATGTCATTACCATAGAGGCAATAGCCCATTTCCAGGCGCAGCGTGTCGCGTGCCCCCAAGCCGGCCGGTTGAATATTGAAGGCTTTGCCTGCTTCAAAGATAGCATTCCACACTTCTTCGGCGTGTTGGGCAGGTACATACAACTCGAAGCCGCCCGCACCTGTATAACCGGTTGCCGAAATGATGACTTCACCCACACCGGCAAAAGTGCCGATTTCAAAATGATAGTAAGGGATATTGTTCAGACTCACGTCGGTAAGGCTTTGCAGGGCGTCGGCAGCACGCGGTCCCTGCACGGCAAACAGCGCCACTTCTTCCGACACATTGCGCATGTTGGTTTTCGGGAAGCGGCTACGTTGCTGCTCCAGCCAGTTCCAGTCTTTTTCTATGTTCGACGCATTGACCACCAACATGTACTCTTGGTCATCGAGCCGGTACACAAGCAGGTCATCTACGATGCCCCCTTGTTCGTTGGGCAGGTAAGAATATTGCGCCTTGCCTATGCTTAGCTTGGAGGCGTCGTTGGCGCTTACCCACTGAATGAAATCCAGTGCCTGTTCGCCACTTACCAAAAATTCGCCCATATGCGATACGTCGAAAACGCCCACGTTTTCACGCACATTCAAATGCTCTTGCTTTTCGGAGCCGTAGCGTACGGGCATTAAAAAACCGCCAAACTCTACCATTTTGGCGCCCATGGCTTGGTGCACATGCTCCAGCGGTATGTGTTTTACTTCTTGTGCTTGCATAGATGCGTTGTTTTAAGAAAGATAGTTTTTCAAAAATAGAAATAATCAAACAAAAAGACACGGCTTGTCTCTTTTCTTGGAATATCTTAGCGCCCGGTGGCAGAGGCAGGACGTATTTTAAAGCTCCTGCGGTGCCATATGGTCAGGCCGTACCGGGCAATGGCTTGCTTGTGGGCAGGTGTAGGATAACCCACATTCTGCGCCCAGCCATATTGCGGGAATTCAGCTGCAAGACTTTTCATCAAATTATCACGATATACTTTTGCCAATATCGAAGCGGCGGCAATGGAAGCATACCGTCCGTCGCCTTTTACCACGCACCGGTGTGCTACAAAAGGATAAGGCTTGAAACGGTTGCCATCGACCAGTATCAAGTTGGGCGGGGGCGAAAGTTGCGCAAACACTTCGTCCAAGGCACGATGCATGGCCAGAAAGGTAGCTTGCAGTATGTTATAGCGGTCTATTTCTTCTACCGATGCTTCGGCAACGGCATAAGCCAGTGCCTGCTGGCGAATGGCTTTGGCCAGTTCGATGCGCTCTTTTTCTTTCAGCTGCTTGGAATCGTTGAGCAAGGGCAGGTCGAAAGTATCGGGCAGCACCACGGCGGCGGCTACCACCGGACCGGCCAGGCAGCCGCGCCCCACTTCATCAACCCCTACCTCTATGCATGTTTGAGTATATCGCGGAAGTAACATCTGTCAATGGCTCACTGATTGAACCAACAAAGGTACACAGAATGCCCCGCAGTAGCAACGCAGGGCAGGCAGCGGGCAAGCCTGTCCCTGTTTTTGAGTATATTTGTTTGCTTGCAAGCTAAAAAACGCATGGAAAAAAACGCAGCTTCTTTTTGGGATACGCCCATTGCTTATTTGAAAGGTGTGGGACCACAACGGGCGCAGATGCTCAACACCGAATTGGGAATTTTTACTTTCCGTGACTTGCTGGAGTTCCTGCCCTTTCGCTATGAAGACCGCACTTCTTTCAGCACGGTGAAGGCGTTGAACGTCGAAGAAGACCGTTATGTGCAGTTGCGCGGATTCCTGCGTGGTATAGAAGAAGCAGGCAGCGGCAGCAAACGACGTTTGATTGCCTATTTTCATGACGGCACCGGCACCGTGGAGTTGGTTTGGTTCAAAAAAATAGATTGGATAAGAAAGCAGTTGAAGCCGGGCGTAGAGTATGTGGTGTATGGGCGCGTGCAGGAGTTTCAGAAGGCGTACTCTATGCCACACCCCGAAATAGAACCTTTTTTGGGCGAAGAGCGGCTGGGCTTGCGCCCTGTGTATCACAGCACCGACAAGCTGAAACGCAAAGGATTGGACAGCCGTGGCATCAGCCGCCTGATTGCCCATTTGCTGCCTATGGCATTGCCCCACGTGCAAGACCCCTTGCCGCTGTCCATCCGGCAACGCTATGGCCTGTTGCCCAAAGCAGAGGCATTGGCACAGCTGCATTTCCCAAAAAACAAACAGCTTCTGGAGCAAGCACAAACCCGCATGAAGTTTGAAGAAATATTTTTCTTTCAGCTGTATTTGGTGCAAGCCAAGATTTACCGGAAACAGCATTTTGCAGGGCAAGTATTGAATAAAGTAGAGCTCTCGCGGCGCTTTATCGAGGAAGTCCTGCCTTTCCGCCTGACAAACGCGCAACGCCGTGTGCTGCGCGAAATTTATGCCGACATGAAGTCGGGCAGGCAAATGAACCGCCTGGTGCAAGGCGATGTAGGCAGTGGTAAAACTGTGGTGGCTTTTATTGCGGCGCTCATTGCCATAGACAGCGGGGCACAAGCCTGCTTGATGGCACCAACCGAAATATTGGCAGACCAGCATTATAAAGGCTTTTGTGAGTTTGCCGAAAAACTGTCGGTCAAAGTAGCTAAGCTCACAGGCTCTACTCCTCAAAGCGAACGGCGTGCCTTGCTTGCCGCGCTACAAGCCGGCGAAATTGATTTACTGGTGGGCACACACGCACTTATCGAAGACAGCGTACAATTCAAAAACTTGGGACTTAGCATCATCGACGAGCAGCACCGTTTCGGTGTGGAGCAGCGCTCCAAGTTGTGGCAAAAGAACGAAGGTGTATATCCGCACGTGCTGGTGATGACGGCAACGCCCATTCCCCGTACGCTGGCCATGACTTTTTACAGCGATTTGGATGTATCAATAATTGATGAACTGCCACCGGGGCGCAAGCCGGTACGCACCATTCACCGCTACGACAAGCACCGCCTGAATGTATTCGGTTTTGTGCGCGAAGAGCTGAAAAAAGGCAGACAGGCTTATTTTGTCTATCCTTTAATTGAAGAATCGGAAACCTTGGACCTGAAAGACCTCATGGATGGCTATGAAAGCATCCGGCGGGCATTCCCCGAGTATCATGTGAGCATCGTGCATGGACGCATGCGCCCGCAAGATAAAGACTATGAAATGCAGCGGTTTGCGCGGGGCGAAACACAAATCATGGTGGCCACCACGGTGATAGAGGTGGGCGTGAATGTGCCCAATGCCAGTGTCATGGTGATTGAAAATGCCGAGCGCTTTGGCTTGGCTCAGTTGCACCAGCTGCGGGGCAGAGTAGGGCGGGGCGCCGAGCAGTCTTATTGCATCCTGATGACAAGTAACAAGCTAAGCAGTGAAGCCCGACGCCGTATAAAAACCATGGTCGAAAGCAACGATGGTTTTGAAATTGCCAATGTGGATTTAGAAATACGTGGTCCCGGCGACATTACGGGCACTCGCCAAAGCGGCGTGAGTTTGATGTTCACCAATTTGGCTAAAGACTACCCCATCATCGAGAAAGCCAAAAAGGCAGTGGAAGAACTGCTTTCAACCGACCCGGCTTTGCAGGCACCGGAATATGCGCTGTTGCGCAAGCACGTGGAAAAACAAGCAGCTGAAAAGCTGAATTGGGCGCGCATCAGCTAAACACAAGCTTCAATACTCTATGCCCACCACAATGACATCGTCGATTTGTGGAGTTTTGCCACGCCAGCGCTCAAAGGTGGCAAACAAAATGTCTTTTTGCTCTTGCATCTGATAAGACGATATATCCACAAGCAAGCTCTCGAAGCGTCTTTTGGAGAATTTTTTCCGGCTCATGCCATTAAACTGATCCATGAAGCCATCGCTGAACATATATAACTTGTCACCGGGATGCAGGGCAATGGTTACCTCATCAAACGATTTATTCTGCTGGGCATAACCGGCAATGAGGTCGCGGCTGGTTTCCCATTGCTGCAACTGCCGGTTACGAATGAGCCACAGGGGGCGCTCGGCACCCGCAAAAGTGAGCACATCTTGGCTTTTGTCAATCTTGCATAACGCCAGCACCATGCCGTCATAGCTTTGTCCTTGTTTCCGCTCTGTATCGTCTTGCCCAAGTTGGGCGCGCAAATAGGCATCCAAGCGTTCCAGTACTTCCTTGGGGCTTTGTGTTTTTTGTTGTATGACCACGCTATCCAGGGCATTTTTAGCCAGCAAAGCCATGAAGGCACCCGGCACACCGTGACCGGTGCAATCACCCACTGCAACCCATACGGTACTGTTTTCTTCATATACCCAATAAAAATCCCCGCTGACTATTGCCTTGGGCAGATAAAGCACGAAGCCATCCCGGAATACCCGTTTCAGCTCTTTTTCCGGCGGAAGCACCGCCGTTTGTATTCGCTTGGCATAATTCAGGCTGTCCATCATGCTTTGGTTAAGCTGTGTCATGTATTCTTTTTGCATTTGCAGCTCAATGGTACGCTCTTGCACACGCGTTTCCAAAGTAGCGGAAAGGCGCTCGGCTCTATGAAACGCATCAGAAAAAATTTGTGCAAGGGCTATAGACTGCGTCAGCAAGAAAAGAAACATGCCCATTGAGGCTGTATTGCCATAGGGCAGTGGCACTACACCAAGGAAAAAGAGCACTTCCAGCCCCACCAAAAGCGCCACCGAAATGTAGCCCAGCATGAGCCAAGAAGCGCCACTGCGTTTTTTACGCCAGGCTTTGTAGGTAAGTACAATCACATAGGGATACACAAAAACAAGCATCAGATACAAGACCGGCAGCAGGTAGCCGTAAATGTAAGCAGGCATCAACAAAGTAATCAGCATCATGAGCCCGGAAAGCAATAATACCAGGCGCTCTACCTTACGCCTTCCCTGCATGGGGAAAAGGCTATGCACAAACAAGACGGTAAGAGGTGTGCCTAACAACACACTTAGAACTTCCAGCCGGAGTAGCACATGAAATGAAGCAGCAGGAAGCAAATCAAAAACCACTTGAGTGCCGGAGTTGACAATGGGGATTCGAATCAAAAAAAGCAAGCAAGCTAAGGCAAGGTAAACCACAGCCCTTTTGTGGTAGGTGGGCATAAAGAAATAGAGCACCAGGTGATAAAAAAACATAAAGAAAAGCGCCCCCATGACGAATATTTCCCATTGGCGCCCGCGATTGAACTTTTGCTTCATGGCTGCCCGGGTGCCTATCATGATAGGCAAATACACCCCCGAGCGGTTGTAATGAAAATTGCTTGCCTGGATGACTATATGCAAGGTGTCGCCCAGCGATTTGGGCAGGCTGACCCACCGCCGGCGATAGTCAGGCACTTCCTTTTCCCGGCTTGTGGCCGGCATGCCGCCTTTTGCCAAGGTGTCGCCATTGACAAGAAGCAGATAAGCACTGCTGATGTTGGGCACTTCCAGCATCCATTCGTCTTGGCAGGCAGGCAAAACCACTTGAAGATAGTAGGTGCCGTACCCAAAGACGCTGTACCCATAATCCCCCCAATCGGCAGGTAAGTAAAAAAGCGTATCCGGTTTTTGTTTTGCAAGATCCGGAAAGCCAAGATGGCGCTGCCAAAAGAAAGCCCAAGGACCATGAAGCGTTTGTATTTCCAGACTGTCTTTTACATGAAACGTAGCTGTTTTTTGCTGACCGAAAACCGGCAAGCTTGGGCGCATCAAGCATGCACAGAGCAGCAATATGTATAGCATGCGCTTTTGCATCAGCGATCTACTTCGCCCATGACCAAATCCAGGGAGCCGACAATGGCCATCAGGTCTGCCAGCATAACCCCCCGGCACAACTCAGGCAACACCGATAAGTTCACAAAACAGGCCGAGCGTGCCTTGCAGCGGAAAGGAATATCGCTGCGCCCGTCGCTACGAAAGAAAAAGCCCAGTTCGCCCTTGGGGTTCTCGGCTCGCACATAGAAATCCATGGCTTTGGGGCGTATTTTTTTAGGCACCATCGCTTGCGGATCAAAGGCGGGGCTTCGTTTGTGCTCTTTTTCAAGGCGCTCCACACATTGCTCTATGATTTTGATGGACTCATAGCATTCGAGCAAGCGCACATAGGTGCGGTCCCAGCAGTCGCCCGTGGTGCCCATGAGCCCTTGCCCTATGGGAATATCGAATTCCAATTCAGGATAAACGGAATAGCCCTCTACGCGCCGCAAATCATAGGCAAGCCCCGAGGCACGCAGCATAGGACCACTCACGCCATAGTTGATGGCTACCGGCAGTGGCAACACCCCCACGTGGGCCGTGCGTTCAATGAAAATCTTATTTTCAATCAGCAACTGTTTTACCTCGTCAAGCCTTGGTTTTAAATAATGAACGAACTCCCTGCATTGGGCTTCAAAGCCTACGGGAAGGTCATAAAACAGGCCGCCTACCCACAGGTAGTTGTAAAGCATGCGCGCGCCGCTTACCCACTCCAGCAAGCGCAGGATATGTTCCCGGTCGCGCATCAGCCATAGAAAAGGCGTAAAGGCGCCGATATCCAGCCCGTAGGTACCTATGGCAATAAAATGCGAAGCCAGCCGGTTCAGCTCGGCAACCAACACCCGGATGTATTCCACCCGCTTAGGTATCTGCTCATGAATACCAAGCATGCGCTCGACACCCATCACAAATGCATGTTCCGAATTCATGGCAGCCACGTAGTCCATGCGGTCAACAAAGGGAATGATTTGGTTGTAGGGCAGCGATTCGGCATGCTTTTCAAAGCAACGATGCAGGTAGCCAATATGCGGAACGACTTCTTTGACTATTTCGCCATCGGTGAGGACCTCCAAGCGCAGTACACCATGCGTGGAAGGGTGCTGCGGTCCTATATTCAGTAACATCTCTTCCGTGTGCAGACACTTTTCATCGATTTTATTGGGTTCTGAGGCAGAGAAGTGACTGTCTTGGTATTGGTATTCAATGCGACGACTCATAAGGTGACCTCCTGTTGTAGATGTATTAAAATAAGAATTTTTTATTAGTTTGTACAAGTAAAAGGAATGCTATTCGTCAATGAAGTTGGAATTATGACTCAATCACGTATTAGGTACTTGCTGCCGGTCTTGCTTGCTTGCTTCTTGGCAAGCTGTGCCGCACAGAAAAAGAGCTCCGGCAAATCTACACAAGGAAATGAAGAGGTGGTACGCGAAGCCCAAAAATATTTGGGGCGCCCTTATCAGTATGGCGGCACAGGCAACCGGGGGTTCGACTGCTCCGGTTTGGTGTGTACCGTGTATAAAAAGGTAGGTGTGGATTTGCCCCGAACGGCTTCCGAACAGATGAAGGTGGGCAGGCAAGTGAGTGTACGCGAAGCCCGCCCCGGTGATTTGGCTTTTTTCAAGCCTTCTAAATCCAGCCGGAAAGTAACGCATGTAGGCATTGTAAGTCGTGTGGAGTCGCCCGATAAGATATGGTTTATTCATGCATCTACCAGCCGGGGCGTTATTGAAAGCAGCATGACAGAAGGTTATTGGAAAAATCTGCTGCTTCAGCTAAGAAGGATTAGGTAATTCTTTTACTTTTTGGTATTTTCATGCATACACAAATTCAAAAATTTACTTTACCCTAAACACGCGTACCTATGGAAACAGTAGAAAGCTTCGTAAAGAAAATGGCAGCAGAGCTGCAAATAGATGAAGAAAAAGCGCATCAGGCTTTTCAGTTGAGCCTGGCTTTTGTGAAAGCGAGAGTGGGCAATGCCGTCCACGTAAAAATTGACAATGCCGTTACCGGTGAGCCGGAGCCAACATTCAACGATAAAATCGAGGACTTTGCCGAAGAAGCTGCCGACACCTTTGAAAAGGTAAAAGAGGCTGCCGGCAAGAAGTTCGAAGAGTTCAAAAAAAGATTTACTTCATAACTTTCCGGTGTGCCTTATCGTACAAGCCTTGTAGCAATTACACTTGCCTGCAAGGCTTTTTGCTTCCATTTATGATACTCTAAAAAAGAAATGACTGCCATGAAGCAGCTGTGTTTATGTTTGCTTTTGCTTGCAGGATTGGCCGCCCAAGCACAAGAAATAGAAAAAGAAACGGTCTATACGCTCAGCGAAGGGGAGGTGTTGGCAACCAATGAGAGCAACTTGCATTTATACCTCTCAAAGATGGGATATGTGGCCGTAATAGACAACCAATTGCAGAAGAACAGAAAATACATCATCAACCGGGGCATTTATGGTCCTTTCGAGCGGCGTTCCATCGCTCCGCCTACACTCACCGATAAGCATTGGTGTTTTACCGATACACAAAAAGACAGCAATGTGGTGATTTTCGATGGCTACAAGGTGTATAAACATCCGTCGAGCCAACGCACCTTTGATGCACGAATTACCGACTACCTGCAGAGTTATATCATGTATAACGAGCGCTTGTCTGAATACAACATACAAGTCAACGGGCGTTCACAAGGACCATTTCCCAACTTGATTGACTATTATCTCAGTAATTATGGCGACAGCTGGGCAGTGGTTTTTTTCGAGAACGACGGCAACCGCTATGAGTACTACGTGCAATTTAGCAATGGCAATTTGATTGGTCCTTTCGAACAGATTTATCAATTCGTTTTTCTCGACATCAATCAATGGATATTGATGGCTAAAAAGTTCAACACCGAACCTATTGTAGCCAGCGGTATTGACGAGGCTTCCATGCAAGAAACCGAAGAGTTGGTGGAGCGCTACTCGATTATTACCAACAAAGGCGATTTGGGACTTTTCGAGCGTAAGCTGGTTGGTGATTACGACTATGAGCAGTACAACCGCGTGGCTTATACCACCCACAACTATGCCGTGAATGTTATCAAAGACCAAAAAATTTACTATTTGGTCAATGGGCAGTTGTTTGGTCCCTATGAAGACTTTGTAAAACAGTATGACCTTGGTATTAAACCCGATCGCTTCAACTATGTGGTGGGGGCAGACCAGACGCTTTATTTCCGTGGGCGTAAAGGCTTTTCGAGCAATGTGCAGTACTTCAAAGTGAGCGACAGCCGCAACAGCGTGGCAATTGTAAAGCCCAACCCTGATACCGGCAAAGACTCTTTGGTTATCAACGAGAAATACTATGTGGGCGAATTTTACTCTATTCTTGACATCAAATTTATTCCCAATACCGAAGACTTCTATTTCTGGAGCTTCAGTGAAACGGCTTTCGATACTTACCAGCTAAACGCTTATGTGGATGGCCGGGTGGAATATATGGGTGAATACTCGCTGATTATCGATGTGTTGACCGGTTATCCTACCGTGTATTTTACCCCCAGTAAAAAGCACTGGGCTTTTATCTATCAAGATTTGAATACACAAGAATACAAGATGGTGATTGACGGCATAGAGTATCCGGCCGGCATATTGCCCAAGGTGGTAGTGTATAAAGACAACGACGGATTCGAATATGCCGCATGGCTTGATCTTGACGGCAATAAGCTTGTATTAAATAAGTTGAAGTTTCAAGACTAAGCGCTTTTTGAAGTTATATTCCTGTGCCGCTTTTTTGCTCTAAGAACAGATGCAGTACCCACAGTGCCCACAAGCGTCTGTAAAGTGAGTGGTTCCCTTTTTCGAAGCTTCGTTTCAGCTTCGTTACGTAAGCAGCTTGCACTACGCCATGCTTGCGCACAATATTTTCGGACAGGCCATCCCAAAATAAATCTTTCAATTCGCCTTGCATCCAGGCAGCCAAGGGGATGGCAAAGCCCTTTTTAGGGCGTTCGAACAAAGCGGAAGGCAGGTAGTCATTTAAAAGGCGGCGCAGTAAATACTTTCTTTGTCCTTGCCGGTACTTCAAGTGGTCGGGCAGCGAAAGGGCGAATTCTGCAATGCGATAGTCAAGCAAAGGCACACGCACCTCCAGGGCTACCTGCATGCTTGCCCTGTCCACTTTGGTGAGCAGGTCGTCAGGGAGGTAATAATGCAGGTCGAAAAGCGCCTGCCGGCAGGTGGCAGACAGACCGGGTGGCATGGCCATGGAGGGCAGGCCGTAGTTTCCGGGCGAGGCGCACAGCAGGCTGTCGATTTCTTGCAGGCTGAAAAAACCTTGTTCTTGCGAGAACAAGTGCCATGGTTTTAAATCCTCGCTTTTCCACCGGCTCATGGCAGCCAGCTTGCGTAAGCGGCGTTCCGGTATGAAACCAAGCAGCGGAAGCAAGGGGCGTGCCCGGCGAAACCACTTCTTTGCAGTCCGTTCAGCCCATTGATACACCCCGTAGCCCCAAAAAAGCTCATCGCCACCATCGCCACCTAAAGCTACGGTTACGGAACGCTTGGCCAAAAGGCTCACCAATAAGGTGGGCAATGCCGACTCATCGGCATAGGGTTCGTCATAAATGTCAATGATGCGGGGAATATAGTCGATGGCGCGCCGTGCCGACACGTAATCGGTATGGTGTTCGCTGCCCAGCGCTTGTGCCACTTGCTCTGCAAAAGGCGCTTCGTTGAATTGTGCTTCTTCGAAGCCAATGGAAAAAGTTTGCAGGCGGTGCTTGCTTTCTTGGGCGGCCACCGCAGCCACCAAGCCGGAGTCGACACCACCACTAAGTAGCACGCCCACCGGAACATCGCTGATAAGACGGTAGCGTACCGAACTGCTAAGCAGTTGCTTGAGTGTGTGTTTAGCCTCTGTTTCTGTCCAATGTGTTTGTATTTGCGCAAACTGCCGCGCTTGCCAATAATGCTCGATTTGCAGCTGCTGACCATGCCATTGCAGCTTACAGCCGGGGGGCAGCTTGTACACTTGCCGGTAGATGCTCAGGGGTGCAGGTATATAGCCGAGATGCAAAAAAGCCGCTATTGCTTCTTGACGCAGCGCCAAGGGCAGTTGCATTTGTTCGATGCCCTTCAGCTCGGAAGCAAAAGCCAAAGTATGGCCGTCGAAATAGTAGAAAAGAGGCTTGATGCCCAGGCGGTCACGCCAGAGCGTCAGACGTTGTTGGTGCCGGTCATAAATGGCAATGGCAAACATGCCGTTGAGATGCTGCACGAAGTCATCGCCTAAGCGGGCATACAGCTCAATAAGCACTTCCGTATCACAGTGTGTGCGCAGGTGAAGCCCAAACTGCCGCGCCAGGTCTTGATAGTTGTATATTTCGCCATTGAAGACGCACACATAGCGCCCGCACCGGCTAAACATAGGCTGGTTGGCTTCGGGGCGCAGGTCTAAAATGCTCAGGCGGCGGTGCCCCAAACAGATGTCATGCTCCTGAAAAAAGCCTTCGGCATCGGGTCCCCGGTGTGCCAGGGCATCGAGGGCTTGGGTAAATACTGCTTTTGCCGGCATGTGCTTGCCGGCCAATCCTATGATTCCGCACATGTCAGCCTATCCGGTCTCCGGTTTTAAGTTGGCACTCATGGATGCGTCGCCGCAGGCGTTTCTGCCAAAAAAATCCATTTTTAAAAAAAGCACGCAGGTGGGCGCCGGCATTTTGCCAGAATTGCTCCCAGCGGCTCATGCCATAGCCTATGTCTTTGCCAATCAGTATGTACTCCAGCCCCATGGCGGCGGCTTGCTCTTCGGCACAGCGGTTGCCATAAAGCACACTGCCGGGGTTTTGAATGTAAACTTGAATATAGTGCGTGCTTGAGTCGCCCACCACTACGCGGTCATCACCGGTCATTTTCCACTCCACTTCTTTTCCCGTAACCATGGACTTCTCTTTGACCACCTTGGCAGGCTGCTGCTCCTGTGCCAAAACCTGTGGTGTGCTGAGGGAAAAGAAGAGAACAACCAATAAACGGCTGCCTATGATTTTTTGAAATGATTCCATCCTTGCGCTTCTATTTTAACCAGGTTACCACCTCTTGTTTGTAAGTACGTACCTTCGCTCGGATGGGTTAGGTATCCAATAGGTACGATATCGGGGTGGTCTTTCACTTTTTCAAAATCAGACGGCGAAAGGGCGAACAACAGCTCATAGTCTTCACCACCATTCATGGCACAGATAGTGGGGGCTATTTTGAACTCATTCACGGCTACCTCATAGGTCATGCGGTCAATGGGGATGCGTTCTTCATACACCAGTGCACCGGTATTGGACTGTGTGCACAGGTGCAGGATTTCCGACGCCAAGCCGTCTGAAATATCGATCATGGCAGTGGGGATTACCTCCCGTTTTCGAAACTCTTCGACCATATCAAGGCGTGCCTCGGGGCGCAGCAAGCGCTCTACTACGTAGTCGTAGGGGGTGAGGTCGGGTTGCTGCTCCGGATTGGCTAAAAACACCTGCTTCTCGCGCTCCATGATTTGCAAGCCTATGTAGGCAGCGCCCAAGTCGCCGGTTACACAAAGCACGTCATGAACACGTGCCGTATGCCGGTAGGCAATGCGTTGGGCACTTACTTCGCCCTCAATGGCTACATTGATGATTAATCCACTGCGGGAAGAGGTAGTATCGCCGCCTACCAAATCCACACGATAGCGCTCACAGGCTATCTTCATGCCTTCGTACAACTCTTCAATGGCTTCTACCGAAAAACGATTGCTCAGGGCTATGCTCACCACGGCCCGCTTGGGGTAGCCGTTCATGGCAACGATATCCGATACATTCACGGCAATGGCTTTATAGCCCAAGTGCTTGAGTGGGGTATAGCCCAAATCAAAATGAATGCCCTCTGCCAGCAGGTCGGTAGAAAGCAGCCCGTAGCGTTCCTCGTCGATTTTCCAAACTGCCGCGTCATCGCCAATGCCTTTTAGTGTGGAAGCATGTTGGCGCGTTTCGTATTTTTTCAGACGCTCAATCAATCCAAATTCGCCCAGTTCTGCTATCTCTGTTCTTTTCATAGAGCTGTCGTTTCTTTTTTCTGTTTAAAATGAATACCGTATGATTGCAGGCGCTTTAAAGCCGGCTCGTAAATTTCGGCATGCACCGGTGCCTGCACGCCACGTAGAGAAAGATTGCCCTCTATAAGCAGCTCGGCAGCTATGCCCAAGGGCAAGCCCACGGTTTTGGCCATGGCTGTGATGCCATTGGCTTCACCTTCCACTACCAGCTCGCTGACCTCGCGTTGCCGCTTGCCATTGAGTTCAAACTCTATGTCGTGTTGCATCACAATCATATCGCGGTCGCCGGCTTGCAATGCCCATTTTTGTTCGAGAAGCAACTGTAGCAAGGCCGCCGGTGTCATTTGTGCCGAAGGCGCCGGCACCGGCTCTTCTTCGAAGAGTCCCAACCACTGCAGGCAATGCATTTCGTGGCTGCCGGCAGGGATTTGCAAATAACGCAGCACTTTCTCTTCTACACTCAACTGCGGGTCATAGGGCAGGAAAGCATTGACCAAGGCACGCCAAGTCAGATTTTTGGTTTCTATCAGCAGGGCATCGTTGGTTAGTCCCAATTGCACCAGGCAGTTCCAAGCACTGCAGAAACCACGGCGCCGGATGGTACCGCGCAGCATGGTAGCCACATCCTGCAAACCATACAGAGGCATGTAGTGCAACGAATCGCGGTTCGGATACGCCTCAAACTCGCCGTATCCGTCTATATGAATGGGTTGCACTCTTTTGAACAACTGATGATAAGGCACATATTTGTAATCGCCCTGCTCGCGATACATGGCCGGCGTGCCTTGCCCGGCAAGTACTACATTGCGCGGATTCCATGTAAATTTATAATGCCAGGGGTTGTTGTCATAGGCAGGCGCGATAAGCCCACCGGTGTAAGAGCGGAAAGCCGTGATGCGGCCGCCCTCTTTCCGGATAGCATCCATCATCTGCATGGCAGACATGTGGTCAATGCCAGGGTCAAGCCCCATTTCGTTGAGCAACAACACGCCGGCATCAAGAGCAGCCTGATGCAAGGCGGCCATCTCAGGCGAGATATAAGAGGCGGTAATCAAGTGCTTACGGTGCTTTACGCACAGCTCTGCCACATAGAAGTGCATGTGAGGCGGCAATAACGAGATGATGACATCGAAAGACATTAAAAAACGCTCGGGCATTTTATGCGGGTTCCAATCCAGGGCTTCCGCCTGCAGTTCCGGATAGGGTGCCAGCTGCTTATCCAAAAAATCTTTGGAAACATCGCTGACAGTCACCTGCCAGTGTGCGGTGCGTACCTTTTCGGCTAAAAAACGGATGAGCGCGGCAGCCGAGCGCCCTGCACCTATTAATAATACTTTGCCTTTCATTCTTTTATGCGATTTCAACAAATTGCTGTATATTCGTAAAAGAGACTATCGAGCAAATGTACTACATTTCAATGAGCCAAGTGGCTTAGGCGCCTCAAATCATGGTCATAATATGGAAAAAACACGTAAAAAACAGCAACTATATACCGTTTTTACTTTGGTGTTGCTTACCATTTTACTTTCGGTGGTGTTCACGGCTGCCTGGTTGTATGTGCGCTTCGACAACTACCGGCAGGCTCAACAGCTTTTGGAAGTAGGGCAGCAGGCAAACATCACTTTGCAACAACTCTTCATAGAAGCAGAACAAGTAGCCGGAGGCAACGAAAACCGGCGTCGCAGTTTGCAAGAAGAACTTACCTCTTATGCAGTCCTGCTGAACGCACTGGACAGGGGCGGCGAACTGGAGGTAGGCAACCAAACCATAAACCTGAAGACCGCCGTGCCGCAAGAGGCACGTCCTTTATTGCTCAAAATAAAAGACAAGTGGCAAGCTTATCGCGCATATGCCGACACCTTGGCTTCACAGCCGCTGTATTTGATTGAAAAACAAGAGGCGCCCGAAGAGCTGAGCCTTGACATAGACCTCGAGCAAGCAATAGAAATTCAAGGCGGTGAAACCAAGCGCCTGAATCCTGCCATCACGCGGTCTATCAATTATTTGCGGGCAGAAACTTTTGTGTTGCTGGCATTAAACGCCAAGTTGAATCAACAATTGCAAGCGTCGCTCAACGAAGCGCAAGGGGCTTTTTACTGGAGTATTGTGGGCTTCGTTGCCATCAATCTTTTGGTGCTCTTGCTGGCTGCATTGTTTGTGCGCAGTCGCTTGGTGCATCCTTTGCAGAGCCTGTTGCGCAAAGCCAAGTCAATCGAAAGGGGCGATATATCCGGGCAAGCAACACCAATGGACGACGACAACGAACTAAGCGAAATAGCCCGGGCTATTGAGCGCATGGAGCGCAATATCTTGAACACCTCTTCGCTTATCAAGGCTTTGGGGCGTAGTCATACGGCTACACAGGTGCCTTACAAGCAGAAAATAGACATGCCCGTGTTGGCAGAAGCAGTAGAGAGTGTTCAGTTGCGCTTTACAGAAGTACAGGAAGAAGAAGAACACCGCGCATGGGCTTCGCAGGGCTTGTCTGTGTTCGTAGATATATTGCGTGAATATGGAAACCAAGATATTCAAACGCTTAGTTATGCTCTTATTTCCCGCTTGGCAGAGTATGTGGGAGCTGCCCAAGGGGCACTCTATGTCATGGAAGAGGATGAAAACCGGCGAACCGGTGAAAAAAACATTTACGCCGAGTTGAAAGCCTGCTATGCCTATGGGCGTCAGAAGTTCATAAAAAGCCGGGTATATCCCCGAGAAGGCGTTTTGGGACAAGCCCTCGCCGACGGTGAAACCATTTACATCACCGATGTGCCCGAAGGGTATTCCGAAATCCACTCAGGCTTGGGGGGGGCCGAGCCCCGTTCCATTCTGATTGTTCCGCTCAAGCTCAATGAGCTCTTGGTGGGTGCCTTAGAGTTGGCTTCTTTCCATGAGTTCCAGCCTTATCAGATAGAGTTTATTGAGCGCATTGCCACCAACATTGCTTCTACCATCAACAACGTAAAAGCAAACGAACGCACGCGCTTGTTGCTGAAACGTCAAGAAGATGTAGTAAACGCACTGCGCCAACAGGAAGAAATGCTCACACAAAACATGGAGGAGCTGCGGGCTACACAAGAAGAAATGGAGCGCAATCAGGCAGCATTGGCAGCGCAATCATTTGCCATTGGCAGCTCTTTGCTCAATATTGAGTACGACCTTTACGGCAGTGTGTTGAATGCCAACGCTTTGGCTTGCGAAGTGCTTGGATACAGCCTTGCAGAGTTGAAAGAAAAAAATCATCGCCAACTGGTAGATACCGAAACAGCGTATAGCCCTGAATATGAGGCTCTATGGCAAGCACTGCGCGAAGGCGAAGCTCAAAAAGGGGAGTTCAAGCATGTGGGGAAAGATGGGAAAGAAGTATGGCTGCAGGCTACTTTCGTACCGGTGCCCGACCAGCGTGGAAAGGTAGAAAAGGTGCTCTTTCTTGGGTTTGATATCACCGAGGAGAAACACAAAATATTGGACTATGAGGCACAACTTCAAGCCATTTACCGCACCACAGCAGTCATATCTTTCGACCTGCAAGCCAACATCACAGATTTGAACGAGCTGGCACTTCGCCCATTGGGATACAATAAAAGCGATTTGCTGGGCAAACACCTTAGTTGGCTCAAAAACCGCACGGTAGCCGAAGATGAAGATACCAAACTGCTGTGGCGAAAACTGAAGGGGGGCATGGCAGAGTACGGTGAGTATTGCTTCTATGACCATGAAGGTAAGGAGTGCTGGTTTGAAGGGAGTTTTAACCCGGTGCTTGACCCCAACGGCAATACCACCAAGGTAATGTTTTTTGGCACCGACATCACGAGCCGCAAAGAAGCCGAACGTCAGATGCAAGAAGCGCAGCGCCGTGCCTACATTCAGCGCGAAAACCTGCTGGCGCTTATCAACAATACCGAAGACCGTATTTTTTCCATAGACAAAAACTTTTTTGTAACCATCATCAATGAGAATGCCCGCCGCATGTTCCGCCAAATTGGCCGCGATGTGCACGAAGGCACCAACATATTGGATACCTTGCCACACGACAAGTACGATATGCTTAAAGAGCCCTACCAGAAAGCATTGAAAGGGGAGACCATCCGGGCGGAAGAGAGCTATATGGGGGCTGACGGGCGCGAAATATACTTGCTGGTAAGTTATACCCCCATTCATGATGATGAAGACAGGATTGTAGGTGTAACCGTGTTTGCAAAAGACATCACAGAACTGAAACGCCAAGAAGAAGAGTTGCTGCAAGCCAAGCGCAAGATAGAAGAAAAAGAGATGGAAGTAGAGGCGATTCTGAATGCGCTTGACTTTTATATCTTTACCTTCGATACGCGCATGAACCTTACTTTCTTCAATAAAGCAATTGCTGATGAAGTCTTGAAGCGGCGCAACATCCATATCCGTGCCGGTGAGTCTGCCATAAAGAAAATCCATGAGTTTGAAGAAGCAGACTACTGGCAATTACTTTATGAAAGGGCGTTGAAAGGCGAAATTATTGTTACCAAGCGCGAAGTAGAAAAAGAAGGAGAGAAAGTAGTGCAAAATATCCGCATAGAGCCGCTGCGCAATAAATTTGGTAAAGTATATCGTTGTGTGGTTATCATTCAAGAAGACTAACCTCCCTATATGAAGAAAGACTTTCAAATTCGACTGGATGCAACTTTATATGAATGCTGGGAAGACCTGCCCGCAGACTACCGGCAGCTCATTTTAGAGGCGCGCAAAGCCACCGATGAATCCTACGCCCCTTATTCTCAATTCCATGTAGGCGCTGCCATCTTACTTGCCGATGGCAGCATGCTCAGAGCAAACAATCAAGAAAATGCTTCTTATCCCTGTGGGGCTTGTGCCGAGCAAAGCTTGCTGTACTATTATGGCACGCGTGCAAAACAATCGCCCATTGTGGCGATGGCAATCACTGCCCGGCGTGCCGGCAGCCAAGAGTTCATAAAGATAACGCCTTGCGGGAAGTGCCGCCAAGTGATGCTTGAAACCTATCACAGACAAAAGCAAGCATATGTGATATTGCTCGAGTATGGCAAAGGGCAGTTTTTGAGCCTTCCGTCAATAGAAGTACTTTTGCCCTGCAATTTCAACCCCGAAGTATTGCAGGAAAATAACCCATAACGTATGAGTACACACACAACACTGCCCAAAATCAATTTAAAAGACTATAACTACGACTTGCCCGAAGAGCGTATTGCACAAAGTCCGGTAACGCCTCGCGATCATGCCCGCCTGCTCTTTTACCGTGCCGGCGACATTCAACACCATTTTTTTTATGAGTTGCCGCAGCTTTTGCAGACAGGCGACGAACTGGTATTCAACAACACTAAAGTTATTCCTGCCCGGCTCTATTTTCAGAAATCCACGGGGGCTGTCATTGAAGTGCTGTTGTTGCACCCCGTATCACCCGGGAAGTTGGTGGCTGTCAATATGGCGGCACAAGAAACCTGTAGCTGGCAGTGCATCATTGGAAACAAGAAGCGGTGGAAAGGCTTCCTAAGCCGCCATTTTACAATCAATGGGGAAGAAGGTGTCATTTTTGCCGACCTCGAAGATGCCGAAAACAATATTGTGCGGTTTCACTGGTCGCCTGTTTCTTTTACTTTCAGCGAAATAGTGCAGGCGCTGGGTAAGCTGCCCTTGCCCCCTTACATTAAACGCGAGTATGACGACATAGACAAAGAGCGTTATCAAACGGTCTATGCACGTAGCGAAGGGGCAGTGGCTGCGCCTACAGCAGGCTTGCACTTCACAGAAGAAACCCTGCACGAGCTGGCACAAAAAAAAGTAGGCTATAATGAAGTGACCTTGCACGTGGGGGCCGGCACTTTTCAACCGGTAAAACATACCGAAGATGCTCTGGAGCATCCTATGCATGAAGAGCAGATGGTAGTGGCGCAGGGCACCGTTGAGCGTCTTCTGCAAGCCAAAGGGCGCATCATTCCCGTCGGAACCACTTCCATGCGTACCCTTGAAACGCTTTACTGGCTGGGCGTGCAGTGTTACGAAGGGGAGGCGCCCAACCTCAATGGCTTTTATTTGGACAAGCTCTTTGCCTACCGCCATGCAAAAAGCAACCTCTCCGCTCAAGAAGCACTGGAAACCTTGCTTGAAACCATGCAAAAGCAAGGTGTGCAGCAGCTGGTGGGCGATACGCAAATTTACATTGTGCCCGGTTATCGCTTCCGCTTGTGCCGTGGACTGATTACCAACTTTCACATGCCGCAAACCACCCTCATTCTGTTGGTGGCTGCTTTCATCGGTGACGATTGGCGTCGAGTGTATGAAGCCGCTTTGCACAAAGGATATCGTTTTTTGAGCTATGGCGACTCTTCGCTCTTGTTACCGGCTTTTTCGGAATAACTCAACGCTATAAAAAAATAGATGCTTATGGGGGCAAATTTATTTTCAAAAGGTTTGAAAAAAGGTGCGCAAGCCGCTGCTTTCATTTCCAAGATAGTCTTTATCATCAGCTGGCGGGCTATAGCGCTTGCGCTCTTGGGGCTTGTTATCAACTTCACCCTTTATGTGTTTAGCGACACCGCTCTGCTCTACCTCACAGGCAGCGTGTATGTGGGCTTCCTGTGGCGTCTGCTGGGATACGTATTCATTTTCTTGTTTTTCTTTCTCTTTCCCGTGTTTTACATCTGGGTTTCTTGGAGCTGGGGCATCGCCCATGCCGTGCATTATATTTTCACCAAAAGCATGGAAGGATTTGTACGCTACTTTGTGGATAAGTTCGTGGATTTTGTGTTCAACAACAAGGCTATCAAGGAAAAGGTGGAGCATGGACTTACGCGCAGCCTGTTATTTGAAACCTTGCCTAATTATTTGGAAAAGCTTCCGAATGTGCCCTGGCTGCTGCGCCCGGTGGTGCACATTGTCATCAGAAAACTGAACTTGCAGGAAGTATTTACCTTGGCAGTACAAAAAAACGAAGACCAGATAGACAAAGAGGGAATAAGCAGCAAGCTGACCGAACAAATCATGAATAAGTTGCCATCGGTGGTAAAAACGCCTTCACTGGTGCCTTTCTTTTTGGTTCTGGGCGCCAACTTGGCTCTTTTCATTATTATTCAACTTATGGTTATGTAGGCTTTATGAAACCGGAATTCAGTCGTTACTTTTTGTTTGCTTATGCTTTGCTGGGCGCCATTCACATTCTGTTTCATGAACACGAAACAGTTCATCATCTTAGCAAGCCTTTTTTGATGCCCTTGCTGCTGCTGTATGCGCTAAGTGCATTACGTAAGTTGCCGGGCTGGCTTGTCATCGCCCTGCTTGCTTCTTGTTTGGGCGATAGCTTTCTGATGTATGAAGCACGCAAGCCTGTGTACTTTGTATTGGGGCTTGGCAGCTTTCTGATAGCCCACCTTGCCTATATCATTCTTTTTATCAAGACATCAGAACCTGTTTCATGGCAGTTACGTATAAAAAAACGTGGGATGATATTAGGCATGTTATTGGCTTATGCAGCAGTATTGCTTGCCTTATTACTGCCGCGGACGGGCGCCTTGCAAATCCCTGTCGTTGTTTATGCCGTGGTGTTATGCGCAATGGCAATGACTGCCTTCTTGCGCACGAGCAGCGGCCTTTCGGCGCATGCTTTGTTGGTAGCTTTGGGAAGTGTGCTGTTTGTTATCTCTGATTCATTGCTGGCAGTGAACAAGTTTGTCTTTGCTTTACCTTATGCCCCTGTGTGGATAATGGGCACCTATCTGACTGCTCAATATTGGATAGTCCGGGGAATGGTCATTTACGAACAGGAAAAGAGTTTGCTACAAAAGAAGGAATAACCGGCAGGCATATGTTGAGTTTTGCAAGATTTTTGCGTAACTTTAAATGAAAGAAAGAGCAGGTGAAAAGACTATTTTCCATAGGTATTATCATTGGCTTGCTGCTTCCGCTCTGTTTGCATGCTCAAAAGCAGCGAAGTGCAAGTATGGATGCCCATATTGTGCTCAAGGCGGCAGAAGTGATGCCTGAGCCAATAGGTGGATATGAGTCTTTTGATCGCTATCTTCAAGAAAATATTCGCTACCCCCTGCAAGCACTTGAGAATAAAGTAGAAGGTTATGTGTTCGTTCGCTTTGTAGTACGTGAAGATGGCTACCTTGTCGAACCTGTCATTACCAAAGGATTAGGATACGGCTGTGATGAAGAAGTTCTGCGTGTCATAAAAAATGCCCCCCCTTGGAAACCGGGCAGGGAGGGCACTCAGCTTGTACCGGTAGAAATGACTATTGCCGTTTTGTTTCGTCTCCCTCGTTAACTCTTTTGATTTTCAATAAGTATTGTTTGCTTACTTGTTGTTTCCGGGTGGCCGGATTCAAAAATGGCAGAGTGAGTTCTGTAACCGGAAAGCGCTCCAGCTCCATCACGGTTTCATAAGAAATGCCCATTTCGTCGAGCAATTCTTTATATGAAGCGTCAACATACAGATAGAAATCTGCTGTGCGTGTTTTTGTAAACGATTGCAGAAAAGATTTGCCGGCTTCTTTTTCCATCACCTTTTTTTGTGCCGCGTCTTGAATGTCCATTTTCTCAAGGCGCACCTCAATGCTATCCTTTAAGTCGGGAACAATGTACTGTGCATAAAACTCCAGCGAGGGGTGGTAAAAAGAAAGCAAGGCATAAGTGTGGTTTTGCAGCTTGTTTTGCCGCAAATACCGGCCTACAATACTCGGGGCTTGATACCGTAGCAAAGCGGGATATACATGGGCATTGAGAAAAATATTCACTACACAAATGGCAACAAAAGAAGGAATCAGTACTTTTTCATGAGGTAGTGTAGCATAGCGGTAACTTAGTGCATACAGGGCAATACCTGCTGCAACACATGCCCATCCCCACCATGAATGAAGAGGAAATATCCATAAAAGCATAGTCAAAAGCAGTAACAGCAGTAACAGTTCTATAAACCGCTGCGTATATCGCAAACGCATGACCACCTTTTGCCATTTGAGGGCACGCCCCAGTACTACCACCCATTTGGCAGTAATGAGTGCTATCAGTGGAAACACCACAAAGGTATAGTGTGGCAACTTGAACTTAGACAATGAAAAAGCTATAAAAACCAAGGTAAACCCTCCCCATGCAATGAACTCTTGCCGCTTGAGCTTACGAAAACGGTAACGCCACACGCGGCGGCTCTCTAAAACATAGGCAACCACTGCGAGCAACGACCAAGGCAAGAAGCTCCAGAAAAAGCTATGTACGAAGAAAAATAAACCGGCGTCATTACGCCAAGGGTTTTCTCCCGTAATGCGGCCAAAGCTTTGTGTCCAGTAATAAAAACGCAAGCCCGATACGCCCTTTTCCGGGTGGGCATCGAATTGTTCATAAAGACCAATGCTCATGGGAAGCAATATGATGGCTACTATCACCATCACATACAGCCAAGCAGGTCTAAAAAACTGCTTCCATTCTTTACGCCAAATCAAATCGAAGCCCAGGGCCAAGGCAGGAGCTACCAGACCAATAGGACCTTTTGCCAGCATTGCCAGCCCCACACCTATGCCTATTCCCGTAAGAGAGCGCCGTTCAGGATGCCGCAGATAAGCTGCCGTTTGCCATATGGCAAAAGTTACCCATGCAGTGAGCATGGTGTCGGTCCGGATGTCATGATTCATGAGTATGCACGCCTGACAGCTTGCCCATAGCAAAGCAGCCCAATAGGCTACCTGCTTCGTATAGTAAAGGCGGGCAAAGCGGTACAGGGAATAAACGCCAATCAATGAAACCAAAACCGGAATAAGACGGTAACTCCAGTTGCTTATACCAAATAGCTTAAAAGCAACAATCGATGTCCAGAAGAGTAGAGGGGGTTTATCTAAGTAGTCACTGCCTTTGTAAGTGATTTGTAGAAAGAGGTCATGGGCAAGCATTTCCCACGAAATGGCACCATATTGTGCAGCATCTACATCCATTAAGTCCATGGGCATGCCTACTACATAAACCAATAAGGGCAGCAAAAGCCACCATACGTACCGGCGTTGTGTTTTACTAAACATAAGGAAGTGTTTTTGTCTGTTGCAAATATACAAGAGAGCCCAATATAGGGCCGCCAAAATTCTTATAAATAGGAAGTGTGAATTTTTTGTCTGCTTAAAACATTGATAATCTTTTATTTATGTATTTCTGCATAAATTTTTTTCTTCGAACACTTGCACAGAAAGAGAAAGGTATCTACCTTTGCACTCGCAAATGAGGGAAACGGGCGATGCGGCAGGCAGCCCAGCGAAAAAAAAGAGGGGTAGGAATTTGGAGGGAAACAAAAAGTGTTTTAAATTTGCATTCGCTTTTGCGGGCAGCGCAGGGCGAAAAAAGTTAGCAAAAAGTTTGCAAGGAATTAAAAGAGTAATTACCTTTGCAACCCGCCTTTGGAAGGAAGGCACAAAGGCTCTTAGGAGTCAGACGTTCTTTGACCTAATGAAAGAGAGTTCACGTTGTCGGGAATCAAACTTTTTTTACAACGGAGAGTTTGATCCTGGCTCAGGATGAACGCTAGCGGCAGGCCTAATACATGCAAGTCGAGGGGCAGCGGGTCTTCCTTCGGGAAGATGCCGGCGACCGGCGCACGGGTGCGTAACGCGTATGCAACCTGCCCTGCACTGGGGGATAGCTCAGGGAAACTTGAGGTAATACCCCATATGCTCATCGAGGGGCATCCCTTGTTGAGGAAAGCTCCGGCGGTGCAG
>NZ_AUGC01000011.1 GCF_000426825.1 Thermonema rossianum DSM 10300
ATATGCGAGCCGAAGAGCTACAGAGTAGTAGGTGAGCCTTTCCCGGTACAAGATATCCTTGAGGTAAAAGAAGTACGGCAAGAAGTAAGTGAAGAGGAAGAATAACTAACGCTTTGTGAATCAAAAAAATGGGCAGGTGTTAGTCATGCCTGCCCAAATTTTTTTAAAGAAATATTTGCATGATATGATACACTGCTCTATATTTGCATCAGCATTTGAGCAAAAGGGTTCTTAGCTCAGTTGGTTCAGAGCACCTGCCTTACAAGCAGGGGGTCGCAGGTTCGAATCCTGCAGAACCCACGACAAGCGGTATCAACGATGCCGCTTTTTTTGTTTTATTTATGCTATCGTTTCTTATTTTTTTAAAAGTTGCCCTGCCGTTCATTCTTGCCTTGTCATTTCGAGTTTTTACCCTTTGTTACTTCGAGCATTAGCGGGAAACCTATTTTTTTAGGAAAAAAGGCTTGGTTTGGCGGGACGTCTCACTTCGTTCGATATGGCAAAATAAGCATGCCCGGTGTGAATGGGATTGTTCACTGCGCCTGCACTCCGTTCGAGATGCCCTGTTGCATTTTTGCTCAAAGCAACAGGGCTGCAAAGAAACGACTTGGTTTTCCGCATACCTCTCTTCTTTATTGTTTAGAGGCTTGCGGGGGCGTGGAGTGAAAAAAGCGATGGATTTGCCGCGCTTTGCTTTTACCTACTATTTGCGCGAGTGCTTCTTCGGATGCCTCGCGGACGGCTTGAACGCTGCGGAAGTGTTGCAGCAGTTTTTGAGCTGTTTTTTCTGCAACTCCGGGAATTTGGGTCAAGACCGACTCAAAGCTTTCTTTACTTCTTTTGTCACGATGGAAAGTAATGGCAAAGCGGTGCGCTTCGTCACGCAGGTGTTGAATCAGACGGAGGGCCGGTGACTTTTTGCTTAAATGCAGGGGGTACTTATCGCCCGGACGGTAGATTTCTTCCAGTCGCTTGGCTATGCCTATGGTTGGTATCTGAACTGCCAGGTTCAGTGCTTTTAAAGCATCGAGGGCAGCATTGAGTTGTCCTTTTCCACCATCGATGACTATGAGCTGAGGCAGCTCGCCCCCTTCTTCGACTTGCCGCTTGTAACGCCGGTAGACCACTTCGCGCATCGAGGCAAAATCATCGGGACCTTCCACCGTTTTGATGTGAAACTTGCGGTACTCACTCTTTGCCGGTTTGCCGTCGATGAAGCAAACCATGGCAGCTACCGGGTGTTGTCCTTGTATATTGGAGTTATCGAAGCATTCAATGCGCCGTGGAAGCTGTGGCAATTGCAGGGCATCTTGTAGCTCTATGAGCGCTTGGTTTTTCTTCTCTTGCCGCTTGCCCTGTTTCTTCAGTTCTTCTTTGCGCAAGAGGTATATGTTATGCAAGCCCATTTCAATAAGACGGCGTTTGTCCCCAATTTGGGGGACTTGGGTTTGCAACTGTTCACCGTGTATTTCCAAATTGCTGAGTACAGGCACCCGTGCTTCGAAACGGTACTTGATTTTCATTTGTTCATAGACACGCTCGGCTATTTCGGCTTCGGTGTCTTCTAATGGGCACTGCACCGCAAATGTTTCGGTGTGGATGATGGCACCTTCACGTATGTAAAAAAAGCAAGCATAAGCTTTGCCGGGTTGGGGTTTGTTGAGTACAATCACCACCAAATCGCCGTATTTAGGGTTGGTCACCGTACGCTTTTGTTGGAATACTTGCAGCTTGTCTATTTTTTCTTTCCAAAACTGCGCTTCCTCGAAACGTAGTTCAGCCGCCGCTGCCAGCATTTTTTCTTCAAAGAACGTCTTCACCTCCGATATTTGTCCTTTCAGCACACGGCGCACCTGTTCTATGTCGGCGCGATAGTCTTCGCGGCTTTGTTTTCCTTCGCAGGGGGCTTGGCAGTTGCCTATGTGATACTCCAGGCAGGCAGCAAACTTACCCTGTGCAATGCCTGTGGGGGTAAGGGGCAAGTGACATGAGCGCACCGTGAACAATTGCTTGAGCAGGTCTAAAAGCTCATACATGTCACCTGCCCGGGCGTAAGGACCGAAGTATTCGCCACGGTATTGGTCCAGCCGCCGGGTGGTCAATATGCGCGGAAAGTCTTCTTCCGTGATACAAATGTAGGGGTAGGTTTTGTCGTCTTTGAGCAGGATGTTGTATTTGGGCTGATGGCTCTTGATAAGGCTGTTTTCAAGCAGCAGGGCATCTTGCTCGGAAGGCACCACGGTATATTCTATGCGGTCGATTTGTTGCACCAGGCGTCGTGTCTTGCGGTTGAGCTGCTCCGGTGCCTTGAAGTAGGAGCGTACCCGCTTGCGCAGGGACTTGGCTTTGCCTACGTAAAGCAGCTTGCCGCCGGCATCATAAAAACGATAGACTCCTGCCTCGTCGGGCAAGAGTCTGAGCGTTTCTTCTATATGTGCTTTGCCTGTGTTGCTCATGGCCTACAGGGCTTCTTCGTCTATGATCTCAATTTTGATTTTATCGCTGGTGCCTTCGCGCAGCTTTTTACAATCAAGCTCTACACTGATTTGAGCGGGGCGGGGGAAATAACCGGGTTTATAAGGAATGTTTTTATCCTCGTAAATGGCTTTGGTGAAGTTGCCCCAAATAGGAAGTGCCAGCACGGCACCTTGCCCGTCGATGATGGAAGGGAAGCGTATGTGCATGTCGTCGCCGCCAACCCATACACCCGCCACATAATCTTTGGTAACGCCCATAAACCAACCGTCGGCATGGTTTTGCGTGGTACCGGTTTTTGCACCAATTTCGTTGTTGCGGGTAATGCCATAGCTGTGCAGGCGCACGGAGGTTCCGCCTGGTTCCAGAGCTGCCTTCAACATGTGAAGCATCATATAGGCTTTTTCTTCGCTCATGACTTCGCGGGCATCCGGCACAAATTCTTCTATGACCTTACCATTGCGGTCGGTAATGCGGGTAATGTAAATAGGTTCGATGCGCTTGCCTTGGTTCAAAAAGACCGAATAGGCTTGACACAGCTCATAAAGTGTGACGGCACTGGATCCCAAAGCCAAGGAACCTACGGGGTCCAAGGGGCTGGTAATGCCCAATTGCCGGGCAAACTTAACTACATTTTGCACGCCGATTTCCATAATGAGCTGGGCAGCAATGGTATTGATGGAGCGCCCCAAGGCTTCGCGTAAAGTATAGCTTTTTCCGGTGAAGCCACCGTAGCTGTTTTTGGGGCTCCAGTCGCCAAAGGTTACTTCCCGGTCCACCATCTCGTAGCAGGGGGTATAGCCCATATCGATAGCAGTGGCATACACAATAGGTTTGAAAGTAGAGCCCGGTTGGCGCCGCCCCTGCTTGACGTGGTCATAGCGGAAGTGCTTGAAGTTGATGCCACCTACCCATGCCCGCACTTTGCCCGTTTGGGCTTCCACACACAGAAAGCCGGCGTGCAGGAAGCGTTTGTAATAACGAATAGAGTCCATGGGACTCATGAGGGTGTCCTTTTCGCCTTCCCAAGAAAAAACAGTCATGGGCACCGGCTTGCGCATTTCGGCAAAAATGGCTTCTTCATCATCGCCATATTGTTGTTTAAGGGTACGGTAACGCTCCGATTGCCGCGCAATACGTTCCAAGTAGCCGGGTACGTTATACCAGGGGTCGCGCCGGCTCCACACTTGATCGAAGCGCTTTTGCCGCTCTTTCATGTGTGCTGCCATGGCTTGTTCGGCATAGGCTTGCACGCGCGAATCGATGGTGGTGTAAATTTTATAACCGGCCGTATAGAAATTGTTTTCAGGCAGTCCGCGCTCTTTTTCCCATCGTTTCATGAACTCGCGCACTTCGGCACGGAAATAAGGGGCTATGCCTTCGCCAGGGTTGTCGGGGTGGTAGTCTATCTTCACCGGTGAGGCTATGGCTTTGCGGTAGGTGTCTTTATCGAGGAATTGGTACTTGTACATTTGCCCCAGCACCACATTGCGGCGTTGGCGGCAGGCCTCCGGATGGGACACCGGGCTGTAACGCGAAGGGGCCTGCAAGAGGCCGACAAGTGTGGCTGCTTCAATGGCATCCAAGTCACTTGCAGACTTATTGAAGAAAGTGCGGGCAGCTGCTTCTATGCCAAAGGCGTTGTGTCCGAAGCTCACTTCGTTGAGGTACATGGTAATGATTTCGCGCTTGGTGTAGTTGCGTTCCAAACGCACAGCCGTAATCCACTCCTTGGCTTTGATGATAAGCATGCGCAGCCCCGGCACGCGGGCAAGCGGTCCCAGACTTTCCTTGGCGCGGGTTTCGAACAGGTTTTTTGCCAGCTGTTGGGTGAGGGTACTGCCACCGCCTGATTCCCGCTGTCCCAATAAAATGGTTTTAAAGAACACACGAGCCAGCCCTTTGAGGTCCACACCGGCGTGCTTTTCGAAGCGCACGTCTTCGGTTGCAATCAACGCATTGATGACATAGGGCGAAATTTCTTCGTACTCAACCGGTATGCGGTTGACCAGGTAAAGTTTGCCCATGAGTTTGCCGTCGGCGCTGTAAATCTCCGAAGCCAGCTCACTGCGTGGGTTTTCGAGGGCTTGCAGCGAGGGAAGCTCGCCAAATAAGCCTAAAAAATTAACGCTGACAGCCCAGATAAAAAGTGCACTGCCGAATACAGCCAATACAAAAAGAATCCAGATGGCTTTGATATAGCGCTTATATTTGCCGTTTTCCAATACTATGCGCATAGATTTTACGGTTTCTAAGTTTTTTTTATGGTGTGTTTGCCGGTAATGAGCCTGTTTGTGCAAGCATTTGTTCTACGAGTTTGGTAAAGGCGCTTTTGGGATGAGAGAGCAAAAAGCGCTGTGCTAAGTCCTGCCATTCGGCTTTTTTGAGTGCGCGGCTGCATAAAATTACTAAAAAGTCTGCTTTCTCGCGCAGGTGGTTTTCAGGAAACTCTTTTTGCAGTTGCTCCAGCTTCTCCAACGCTTTGGCATACTGTTTTCGTTCATAATAAAGAAAGGCTTCACGATAGAGCGCTTCTACCTCGGCGGCTTGCGCCTGCATCTTTTGGTAATAATTGGGGTCGTCTATGAGTTTAAGATAAATACTTTGCGGGTAGGCGCGCCGCAGCTCCTGCACTTGCGCTTGGGCAAGCGTTGGGTTTTTGTCTTTGTAAATCAAATAGCGCAAATAAAGGACTTCTTCCCGGAAGGGCGTTTGGGGGTAGCGCTCCAGCAACTCACGATAGTGGCGGTCGGCTGCTTGTGGTTCCAGCAGTTGAAACTGATAAATCTTTCCTAAGTTGAACAGCGCATTCTGTGTGCGTTGATGTGAGGCAGCCAAAGCCTGTTCGGTACGGGGCAGCTTTTTCAAGAACTCTTCTTTGAGGGCTTCCACTTGCAAAGCCACGGGGTCGGTAGTGGCCGCTTGGGTAGCAGGCACAGACAAACTTTCATCTATGGGATATGAAGACGCCTTGGAAGATACGCGCCAGTAGTCAGAAAGTGGACGGTTGCCCCATTTTTGCCGGAAAGCACTTTTCCCTTTAGCCACTGCCAAGGGGTCATCGAAATACCAAATACCGCTGCCCTGTTGATTGATGGCCTCTTGCAGGCTGCTGCCCTGTTGAATGCTTTGTTGTTGCAGAGCCTTCTTACGTGCCTCTTCTTCTTCCATTTGCTTGCGTACCTGCCGCGTAAGTACCTGTGAAAGTTCTTGATCGAAGGCTTCGGGGCTCATGCTTTTTTCTTTCTGTGCCCATAGCCGCAAGCTGTCTTCCAACTCAATGGTTTCTATGTACTCTACAAATTGATTGAGTACTTTGCTTCTGCGTTTTATGTTGTCGTAGAGTGGCTCGTCTTTGGGCAGAAATTGCAGGGTGCTGTCATAATAGGCCTGTGCTGCCCTGTATTTTTTAAGCTCTTCGTAATGAAGGCGAGCCAGGAACAAATAGCTGTAGGCTTTATAAAGAGGGTCTTGGCTTAGCTGTGCCGCACGGCTAAAATCTTCTTTGGCCGCCTCGGGGCGTTGACGGTAGAGCCAGTACTGTGCGCGGGTGTAGTAAATATTGCCCCGGTATTCGATGTTTTTCTCGTCTTTGAGTAATCGTTCAAATTGCTTTTCCACTTTGGCATAAGCCACCTTGCGGAAGTCGGCAAGCAACAGGGTTTGCAAACGTGCCATAAGAGAGAGCAGGTAGTCGGGGCGGTGCTTTTGCACCTCTTCAAAAGCTTCATAGGCTTTGTTGCGCTCGTTGGCTTGTTGGTACAGTTGTCCCTGCAAATAGTGCAGGCGGGCGCGGTAAGGGTTACTTTTGAGTAGGGGAAGAGCCAAGTCCAGGCTTTTGAGCGTACGCAGGGTGTCCCGGTTTTTCTGATAGTAAAAAGCCTGAGCCAGATAAAACTCTTTCAAGGCTTCTGCTTCGATGCCCTGCTTGCGTAAGTAGTTTTTTACGGTTTCGGCATTTTGCATTTCGCCTATGGTGGCATAGGTACGTATGAGCTCCGTAAGGGCAAGGTCTTGCACCAAGGCATTTTTGCTTTCTGCGTTCAAGTATTTGAAAGTGCTGATGGCATTTTCGTAGTCACGCAGGTAAAAGCGGGCTTTGCCTACTACAAGATAAGCCCAGTCTGTCCATTCACTATTGGGGTGGCGTTCAATGGCAAAAGCAGCTTTCTTGATGCAGTCTTTGAGTGTGGTTTCATACTGCTTCAATTGATTGGTATCTACTTCCGGATATACGGGCAGTAGGCGCAGGTAATGATCTTGACGATTGCGAAAGATGGCATATTCCACGCTGTCAAGACTTTGCTTGGCAAGGAAATAGCCGTTATAGTGCGCATTTAAATTGTGATAAAAACGCGCGACGGGTCCGGTGGATTCGGGGCTGCATCGCCAAAACAAGAGCCCCGCACCAAGACAAACAAGCCAATGAAGCAATCCGGATACTTTCATTTCGACATTATTCAACGAATCATAAGCAAAAATGATACAGCAAGTTATTCATATTGCACATAGCGGCGCCATTTGTCGAGAGCCGCCTGCATATCTTCGGGCAACGGCTGCTCAAAATACAGCTTTTCTTTGGTACGTGGATGCACAAAGCCCAAGCTGGCAGCATGTAATGCCTGGCGGGGAAGCAATGCGAAGCAGTTTTCTACAAACTGTTTGTATTTGCTGAACGAAGTGCCCCGCAATATTTTGTCACCGCCATAAGTGGCGTCATTGAAAAGGGGGTGCCCCAAGTGTTGCATGTGGACGCGTATCTGGTGGGTACGTCCTGTTTCGAGGCGGCATTCAATCAACGACACATAGCGCAAGTCTTCTATCACCTTGTAGTGAGTCACGGCATATTTGCCTTCCCCTTCATCGAGAACGGTCATCACACGCCGGTCCTTGGGCGAGCGTCCGATATAGTTGGCTATGGTGCCTTCGGCCGGGTCCGGCACGCCCCACACCAGGGCATAATATTTCCGCTCTATGCTGTGATCATAAAACTGCTTGGCAAGAAAGGTCATGGCCAGTTCGGTTTTGGCTATCACCAGCAAGCCGGAGGTGTCCTTGTCGATGCGGTGCACCAAGCCGGGGCGCGATGCCCCGTTTTGAGAAGTAGGCAAGTTTTCAAAATGATACATGAGGGCATTGACCAGGGTGCCTGTCCAGTTTTGATAGGCGGGGTGCACCACCATGCCTGCCGGCTTGTTGACTACCAGCACGTCTTCGTCTTCATATACGATATCGAGGGGAATGTTTTCAGGGATAATCTCATCGACACGCGGTGGCTCGGGCAGGCACACGGTGATGACATCCAGGGGGCGCACTTTATAATTAGGCTTTACCGCCTTTTCGTTCACCTTTACAAACTCGGCATGAATGGCATTTTGTATCTTTGTGCGGGTGGCATTGGCCAAGCGTTCCATCAGGTATTTGTCAATACGCAACGGCTTTTGCCCTTTATCCACAATGATTTTGTGGTGCTCATACAAATCCAACTCTTCTTCTTCCATGAATGACTTGTCTTGCATAGTCAGCAACTTTTTTGAAAAGGTAAATTTACAAGAATTTGCGCAAAGTGCCTTGCAGCCGTTGCCGGATGACCGCCTGGCAAGCCGGGGCATACGGGCAGAGGTGCTGCGCATAGACCGCCTGCATCCCCAAATCTCGGGAAACAAATGGTTGAAGCTGAAATACAACCTGATGGAAGCAGCACGGCAGGGTAAAAGACGCTTGCTTACTTTTGGCGGTGCTTATTCCAACCACCTGTATGCCACGGCGGCCGCAGGCAAGTTGTTGGGATTTGAAACCATTGGCATAGTACGGGGCGAGCGGGTAGAGCCGCTCAATAGCACTTTACGCTTTGCCGAAGAAGCCGGCATGCAGCTGCATTTCGTCAGCCGTGCGGATTACCGGCAAAAGCACAGCTCCGCATTTATTGAACACCTGCATGCTCTCTTTGGCGACTTTTTTCTTGTGCCCGAAGGCGGCAGCAATGTGCATGCAGTGCCGGGATGCATGGAGTTGCCGGGCGAATGGAGTTCTGCTTACGATTATATCTTGTTGCCATGCGGCACAGGTGGCACACTTGCGGGCTTGGCATTGGCTGCCGCGGCACACCAAAAGCTAATAGGGGTGTCGGTGCTCAAAGGTGGCGCTTTCCTTTATGAAGAGGTAAAGCGCCTGCAAGAAGCCTATGCCGGGCACCATACGCAAAATTTCGAGATATGGACAGATTACGCCCATCGCGGCTATGCCAAGACAACCGAAGCACTGCGCCTTTTTATGCAAGATTGGCAGCGGCAATATCCTTCAGTGCCCATAGAACATGTGTATTCTGCAAAAATGTTTTATGCTTTCTTTGCCGAAGTGGAAAAAGGTTATTTCCCGTCCGGCAGCCGTGTCTTGTTAATTCATACGGGGGGCTTAAGGGTAGAACATGAGTGATTTATTTGATTTTGAGTGAAAAAACATAGGCCGGCTTTGTGGTGACTTAGGCATAAATTGCGTATTTTGATGAGCACAGCTTATTTATGCCATGTCCCGTACCTATCCTTTTTTTAACGGAAAACATGTGGTGATTACCGGTGCTGCTTCCGGTATAGGCTACGCCCTCACCAAAGCCTTACTGCCGGTGGCCGCTTCCATGCTGTTGGTAGATGTGAAGCGCGAAACACTGGAAACACTTCGCACGCAGAGTAGCCATGTACACATTTTGCAAGCCGACCTTTCGACACGGGCAGGTTGTGAAGCCCTGCTCGAACACCTGCGTAAGGCATCCCGGGCGCCCGATGTGGTATTTTTAAATGCGGGGGTTGCTCTTTATGGACGTTTCGATGCACCCGGTTGGCAACAAATAGAGTCGCTTTTGATGCTCAATGCCGGCGGCGTGATGTATATGAGTGGACAGCTGTTGCGGCTTTTTCCCGAGGTCAGGTTGTGCATCACGGCTTCTTCCATGGCTTTTTTGGGTATTCCGGGCTATGCCCTGTATGCAGCGACCAAGGCAGCTTTGCACCGCTGGGCGCAAACACTGTGGGCAGAGGGTGAGCGCCGCCTCACGCTGGTGTATCCCATAGCCACGCGCACGCGCTTTTTCAATGCGGCTCAAAGCCCCTTGCTTTTTCCCAACCAAAGTGCCACACAGGTGGTTAAAGCTATATTGCGGGGGATAAGCCGGGGGAAAAGGCGGATTTTCCCTTCAAGGCTTTTTTATTGCATCACAATCCCCGTATTTTTGTACGAATTTTTTATGCGCTTATATACCGCCTATGCGCGGCGGCTCTTAAATCAAAGAACATTGAAAAAACAATGATTGGAATTGTTGTAGGAACCAACCGCAAAGAAGCCGTTTCGGAACAGGTAGCCGCCTATTATGCCGCCTTGCTGAATGAGAGAGGACAAACTGCCGATATTATACGCTTGACCGAACTGCCGCCTGATTTTATTGCAACGGCACTTTATGAGCATGCAGGCAAGAACGAGCAATTCAACCGTGTGCGTGACCGCTTATTGGCTGCTTCCCGCTTGGTGTTCATCGTGCCCGAATACAACGGCTCTTTTCCCGGTGTATTGAAGGCTTTTTTGGACGGCTTCCCTTATCCCAGTGGCTTGGAAGGCAAGCGCATTGCATTGGTAGGTGTCTCTACCGGCATACAAGGGGGCGCTTTGGCGCTCAGTCACCTGAACGATATTTTTTCATACCTGCATGCCGACGTGGTAGGGGTCAGGGTAAAGTTGATGCAGATAGACCGGTACTTGCAAGAAGGAAAGATTACCCATCCGTTTTATAACCAACTGTTGAGCATGCAAATCGATGCCTTGCTGCGCTAAATTTGTACTTCCTTACGAAGTTGCGTAACTTCGCATCCCATAGTGGTAGAAATACAACCTTCATAAGCATATAACCATTATGGGCACGCAAACAAAATACATCTTCGTAACCGGTGGCGTTACTTCTTCCTTAGGCAAAGGCATCATTGCTTCTTCTTTGGCGAAACTGCTGCAAGCACGCGGCTTCTCGGTGACCATTCAAAAGTTCGACCCCTACATCAACGTGGACCCGGGCACGCTCAACCCCTATGAGCATGGCGAGTGCTACGTGACCGACGACGGTGCCGAGACAGACCTGGACTTGGGGCATTACGAGCGTTTTTTGAATATCCCTACTTCGCAAGCCAACAACGTGACGACAGGGCGCATTTACCATTCGGTCATTACCAAAGAGCGCCAAGGGGCTTATTTAGGCAAAACCGTGCAGGTGGTGCCTCATATTACCGATGAAATCAAAGCCAACTTCCGTAAGCTTGCCGAAACGGGCAATTACGATATCATCATTACCGAAATAGGGGGCTGTGTAGGCGACATCGAGTCGCTTCCTTTTTTGGAAGCACTGCGTCAGTTCCGTTGGGAGGTAGGTGCCAACAACTCGCTGGTTGTGCATCTTACTTTGGTGCCTTATTTGAAATCGGCGGGCGAATTAAAAACCAAACCCACACAGCACTCGGTCAAAGAACTGCTGCAAACAGGTATTCAGCCCGATATACTCGTCTGCCGCACAGAATATCCCCTTCCTGCCGAAATACGAAAAAAAATAGCCCTGTTCTGTAATGTGAATATCAATTCGGTGATTGAAGCCATCGACGCCGATACCATATATGATGTGCCCTTGTTGATGCTGAAGGAAAAACTCGATGAGCGGGCGCTCATCAAACTCAAGCTGCCCCACAAGCGCGAGCCCGACATGGAAGCATGGAAACAGTTTTTGGGCAAGCTGAAAAACCCCACTTCTTCGGTCAACATAGGTTTGGTGGGTAAGTATGTAGAGCTGCACGATGCCTATAAATCCATTGTAGAAGCTTTCGTACATGCCGGCGCGTACAATGAGTGCAAAGTGAACATCCGCTGGGTGCAGTCAGACCACCTCACCGAAGAAAATATAGAAAGCAAGCTGTCCGGCTTGGACGGCATCCTGGTAGCACCGGGCTTTGGCGAGCGGGGCATCGAAGGCAAGGTATTGGCAGTGCGCTATGCCCGCGAAAACAAAGTGCCTTTTTTTGGTATCTGTTTGGGAATGCAATGTGCCGTGGTGGAATTTGCCCGTCATGTGGCAGGCTTGGAAGGCGCCCACACCACGGAGGTAAACCCCGAAACGCCTCATCCGGTGATTCACCTGATGGAAGAACAAAAGCATATTCAGGACAAAGGGGGAACCATGCGCTTGGGAGCCTATCCTTGCGTGCTGGAGAAAGGCTCCAAAGCCTATCAGGCATACGGCAAAACAAAAATCAGTGAGCGCCACCGCCACCGCTATGAGTTCAATAATGAATACCGTGAATTGTTTGAAAAACACGGTATGCGTGCAACCGGCATCAACCCCGACAAGAACCTGGTAGAAATCGTGGAGATAGAAGACCACCCTTGGTTTGTGGCTGTGCAGTTTCATCCCGAATTGAAAAGCACGGTGATGAACCCGCATCCGCTGTTTATGAAGTTTGTGCAGGCGGCGCGCAGCTATGCACAATCCCGCACCGGCGAGGTGCTTGCATAAAGAAGGGGATAGTATTTTCAAAGCAAGCAAGCATAAGTAAGAAGGCATGTCAAGCAAGGAAGACGCTTCCTTTGCCGCATGCCTTCTTTGTTTGTCCCGCCTTCTACACAGGCAGCAGGGCGCCCGCTTGCTTCACTTTGTGTTGTGTGAGCTGTGGGTGGTGTGCCACAAAGATACCTGCGCCGGGGTGTGCCTGCAGGAAGTCGCGCACTTGGTCGTAGCGGGCATATCCTTCGAAGGCAAAGCCGCGGGCATCGCTTATATGCGCGTGCAGCTCATGAAAGGGGAAATGCGTCAGCAGCCGGCGGGCGCTGCCGTTGCCGCTTACCCACAAGGGAAGCACCTCTTCTTCATAGAAATAGCGCTTCATATTCACTTTGCCGGTGGCTACATACCCTTTCAATACGCGCGCCACGTCTGCCATCACGGCGGCACCGGTGGGGGTGCTGCCGGCGCCTTTGCCACGCAACAACTGCGGGTGGGCATGGCGTAAGCCTATTTCTATGGCATTTTCTTCCTGCTCTACGCTTGCCAGCTGGTCCTGAACAGGCAAAAGGGCAGGGAGTACAAAGGCAGTAACGCTGCCGTCGCCACGCTCATACGCTTGGGCAAGCAGCTTTATACGGTAGTCTTTTCGTGCGCAGTAGCCGGTAGTCAGCGGGTCGAGGCGGTGAATGCCCTCGCGTAAAAGCCGCTCCGGCGATACCTCTATGCCAAAGGCATGATGCAGCAAGATGCTGAGTTTATAGCCGGCATCGAAGCCTTCAACATCCAAGGTGGGGTCCGATTCGGCAAACCCCAAGGCTTGCGCCTCCTGCAGGGCAGCTTCGTAGGCAACCCCTTCGTTGTGCATCTTGCTGAGGATAAAGTTGGTAGAGCCGTTGATGATGCCGCGCAACCATTCGATGTGGTCATAGCGGTAATAGTGTTGCAGCAGCTGCAGGATGGGTATGCTTCCGGCTACGGCTGCCTCATAAAGGAAGGCGCGTTGCCGGCTGCTTGCCAAGGCACGCAATTCGCGTCCGTAAAGCGCCACCATCTTTTTATTGGCACTGACCACATGCTTGCCCGACTGTAATGCCGTTTTGGCAATAAGATAAGCCGCCTCGGCATCATCAATAGCCTCCACTACCAAACTGATGGCAGGGTCGTTGAGTATGTCTTGTGCTTGAAAATAAAATTTGCCGGTAGCAATGGGACGCTCTTTGTTGGGGTTCTTTACTACTATCTTGCGTATTTGAGCCTGTATTTCACTTTGTTGCTCCTGAAAGATACGGTAAAACCCTTGCCCCACGCAACCAAAACCAAACAATCCAATTTGAACAGGAATATCACTCATAGCCGGTTGAATTTATAACAAAAGAAAGACATGGGTGGTAAGTGAAAATGTAGTGGTAGCTTCACCTATGACACAGGAAACAAACAACTTTCGGTTTGGGCAAAGCAATCGAAGTAAAAGCGCTCGACGGCATCCGTCTCAATCAAGAAGGCGTCGTGTCCATATACCGAATGCAAAATGCGCAAATGTGCATGAGGAATGTAGTTTGCGAGCAGTTGCTGCTCGGCAAGCGGAAACAGGATGTCGGTACTGATGCCCAGCACCAGCACCTGCGCACGTATGCGCGCCAGCGCTGCTTCCACACCGCCCCGCCCACGTCCCACGTCGTGGCTGTCCATGGCTTTCGACAACCACCAATAACTGAACGCATGGAAGCGTTCACGCAACTTCTTGCCTTGATACTTTTGATAGGAGGCAGCCCGGAAGTTGCCTGTGGGAGGGCACCCCTCTGCGTCGCTCTGCGTGAGCGCATAGGTCTGGTAGTGGCGGTAGGAAAGCATGGCACAAGCACGGGCAGCTTCCATGCCTTTGAGCCCGGCACCGGGCGTGCGTTGCCCCCAGCTGCTGTCGGCTTCTATAGCCATGCGTTGCGCTTCATTGAAAGCAATGCCCCAAGGAGAATGGCGGGCATTGCAGGCAATCAAATAAGCCGAATCGAACAGCTCAGGGGCTTCTATCAGCCATTCGAGTGCCTGTTGCCCACCCATAGACCCCCCAATAAGGCAGCGAATGCGGCGGATGCCCAAGTGGCGGCGCAGCAACTCGAATCCCCGCATAATATCCCGGTTGGTAAGTACAGGAAAGTCATAATAGTAAGGTGTGCCGGTTGAAGGATTGGGAGACAGCGGGTTGGTCGAGCCGTAGCACGAGCCAAGCATATTGGCGCAAACGATAAATTGCCGGCTTGGGTCGAGCAGGCGCCCTTTGCCAAAGAGCCCTGCCCACCAACGGTCAACGTCTGCGCTGCCCGTGAGGGCGTGGCATACCCACACCACATTGTCGGCGTTTGCATTCAGCTGCCCGTAGGTGCGGTATGCCAGCGTAAGCCCCTCGAGGGTATCGCCACACTCGGTAATAAAAGGTGCTTGATATTGGAAGGTCTTTAACATGCTTTTAGACGGTCACTGCTGTGCTTATTTTTTCAAAAGCCTGCTCAAAGTCGGCGATGATGTCGTCGATATGTTCGATACCCACAGATACACGTATCAAATTGGGCTCTACGCCGGCGCTTCGTTGCTCCGCTTCGCTCAACTGCTGGTGTGTAGTAGAAGCCGGATGAATCACGAGCGTTTTGGCATCGCCCACGTTGGCCAAGTGGCTGGCCAGTTTCAAATGATTGATAAAGGCAGCTGCTTTCTCTTTTCCTCCTTTGATGGCGAAGGTGAGCACCCCACCGAAACCGTTGCGCAGATACTTCTTCGCCAATTGGTGATAGGGGCTGCTTTCCAAACCGGGGTAGTTTACATACTCGACCTGCTCGTGTTGTTCGAGCCAGCGCGCCAGCGCCAAGGCGTTGTCCACGTGGCGCTGTACCCGCAAAGAAAGCGTTTCCAACCCCTGCAACAGCAAGAAAGCATTGAAGGGACTCAGGCTGGGACCGTAATCACGTAGCCCTTCCACACGTGCACGAATGATGAAAGCTATATTGCCAAAGGGACTGTCAGGGCCGAAAGCATCCCAAAAGACCAAGCCGTGGTAGCCTTCCGAGGGCTCGGTGAATTGGGGAAACTTGCCGTTGCCCCAGTTGAAACGCCCACTGTCCACAATGATGCCGCCAATGCTATTGCCATGTCCGCCAATCCACTTGGTAGCGGAAGCGGTCACTACTGCCGCCCCGTAGTCAATAGGACGGAACAAATAGCCGGCCGCGCCAAAGGTATTGTCCACTACCAGGGGAATGCCGTGCCGGTCCGCCAGCTTGGCAATGGCTTCAAAGTCAGGAATGTTGAAGCCCGGGTTGCCGATGGTTTCCAAGTAAATGGCTTTAGTCTTTTCGTCAATGAGACGTTCAAAACTTTCTACCTTATCGCCTTCGGCAAAGCGCGCTTCAATGCCCAGGCGCTTGAAGCTCACTTTGAACTGGTTATAGGTGCCACCATACAAATAGGAGGTCGTTACGAAATTGTCGCCGGCTTGTAGAATGTTGGTAAGCGCGATGAACTGGGCTGCTTGCCCTGAGGCTGTTGCCAAGGCTGCCACCCCACCTTCGAGCGCGGCAATGCGCTTTTCGAACACATCAGTGGTGGGGTTCATGATGCGGGTGTAGATGTTGCCGAACTCTTGCAGTGCAAACAGGCGCGCCCCATGTTCGGCGTCGTTGAACACATAAGAGGTGGTTTGGTAGATAGGTACGGCGCGGGCACCGGTGGCCGGGTCGGGCTCTTGTCCCGCATGCAACTGAAGGGTCTCGAAACGGTAATTACTCATAGCTGGTTGATGGTTTGAAGTGAAACAAATATTTATTTAGACTAAATAAAATGCTATTTGATAATAACAATGCTCTGTTATGCAGTATATTTACTGCATCATGCCTAAGGGGGTAAGATGCGATAAGAGGGGGAGGTTGACTACATACAACAACAGCACATCTGCATCATGCGGAAGCGGGGAGAGGCATGAAGATGCTTGCTTGCAAGAGCTGCGAAAGAGTGTTTGTGTTGAGTGTGTTTGTTGATAAGAAACATGACTTTTCCGGTTTATATTTCCTAAATGACCTTCATTTAGGCGGGATTTGGCACCTTGCCGTGCGGCAGGTTGCCAGCGCTTCACAGAGCCCGTTCTCTCTGCGCTTCTCTATAAACCTTTTACTTTCGTGAAAAAGTAAAAGTAAGAGGTTCGATGCTGCAATGATAAATAAGCTTTCTGACTTGTGCAAATTTATTTTAAAAAAATCGCTTTACCTTGTGGGTAAGTTGCCCGTTTACCGCCAGTCATAGGTGAATAATACAGTACGACTTTCTGGTTCGTAAAATGTTAAAATAGCGTCGGCGCCATGTCCACAATAGTGATAGCCGGCAACTTCTGCAACGAGAAAAAAATGGTTGCCCTTATAGGAAATTGAAATTCCATCGCTGGGCAGGTTTTCCCCGGCAGTTTCGTGAAAAAACATATCAAAGGCGGGAGGAGGGAGAGCGCTGTCCGTCCAATTTCCGTAGTGAATCTCTCCGCCCAGTCTGTCGATAAAATCTTGCGGGTTATCTGCTTGCCATGGCAACAATTGCCCTTTGCTTTTATAGCCGGATTTTACTTTCCGGTAGGTATCCTTTACCTCTTTAATATGCTCAAGCAAGAGTTCGTCTATTTTGTCTTTATGATTATGAACAGGCGCCGATAAAAAGTAGCCTTCATCACCTAAAAATTGATATTTATTGTCCTTTGTGAGCTCCAAGGTAAGCCAATTTTCCCCACAAAATGCATTATGGAACTCGGCTGTTTCTTCTCCTATAAAGCCTTCGTAAGGTTCTACCGGGTTGAGAATATGCACAGTAGTACCCTGTAAGTCGCTCCTTAGTAAGCCCAAGTCTATGGAAATGAGGGGCAGTAAATAATTTTCCAGCGAAGCTTGAGCAGGTATAAATATATCTTCGGGAAAAGGAGTTAAGTCTCTTATTGGTCTTTTGATGCTTTTTCCGTGATAGTTTGCGTTCCTGTCTTCCATTGTTTTATTGCTGTGGTTAAGTCAATCTGAGAGGGTCCCTTTGCCCACTATCATCGGCTTTATGGGCACCCTCAATATAGTTTACACGAGAGAGCTGCAAAATATACTTTCAGTGGCTATATCCTACGAATATGCCCGATTGAAAGTTTATGTGTTAATGTTTTTCATGAGCTTTTAAGCAAGGTGCAAGAGGATAATAGTTACTTTTTTATAGACATTCATACATGAAAATATTTTCTTTTTGATAAAGCCTACTTGTCTTTCTGGTAGGCTTTCTTTTGATTTGCATCATAATTTAAAACAAGTCTAAATAAAAATAACTTAATCATGAGAAACATCACACTTACTTTCTGGATTTTGCTTGCAACTGCTTTGGGAGCATACGCCCAAGGTAGCTTGCAAGGCGTAGTTTATGATGATGAGGGGCAGCCGTTGCCGGGTGCTCAGCTCCATTTGAAGGAGGCGGGTTTGAGTGCCGTCAGCGATGAGACCGGAGCTTTTGTCTTTCGACACCTGGCGCCGGGCACTTATACCCTGCAAGTACATTTTATCGGTTTCCGTGCGTGGCAGCAAATCATTCCCCTTCGTGAGGGCGAATCGAAGAGCATAAAAGTGCAGTTGCAGGCAGATATTGCCGCTTTGGAAGAGGTGGTAGTAACCGATAATAAAAGCCTGCCTGCGCCACCCACGCAGTCTTCGCCTTCTTTGCGTATGGAACGTGCCGTTCTGGAGATTCCTCAAAACGTGCAGCTCATAGACAAGCAGCTTCTGCAGCATCAACAAGTGGTGGAAATGCTGGAGGGCGTCAACAAGAACGTGAGCAATGCCCAATTGATTGAGCACTGGGGCAACTTCGCCCGTGTCAATATGCGGGGATTCAAAGTGCCGGCATTCCGTAACGGTTTGAATGTGGATATGCCCTGGGGACCGCTGAGTGAGGACATGGCGATTGTCGAACGCATAGAGTTTGTGAAAGGACCTGCTGCTTTCTTGGCACCCTCGGGCGATGCGGGCGGGCTTTATAATGTGGTGACCAAAAAAGCCTCACCGCTTACTTCTAACGAGGTATCACTTCTGTATGGCAGCTTTCAGACCCTGCGGGCGGCTTTCGATGTAGGCGGCAGCTTGCCCAACCGCAAGCTGCATTATAGGCTGAATGTAGCTGCTTCTACCAAGGGGTCGCATCGCCCTTATGAGTACTCCGAGCGCTTTACTTTGATGCCTTCTTTACGCTATGATATTGACGAGCGCACTTCGATTACCGCTGAGTATATTTATCAGCAGGCAGATATGACGCCATTGGGCACGGCTTATGTTTTTTCGCCTAACAAAATAGGGGAGCTGGACCGTGACTTTACCTTGGCGGAGCCCAATTTACCGTTGACTCATATTGCCGAGCACAACGCCATGGTGGAGTTGCGTAGAGCTCTTTCCAAAGACTGGACAGCCACTGCCAAACTGGCTATTTTCCGCTACGAGCAAGAAGGTAATACGCTTTGGCCTTTGCAGGTGGCACCCAACGGCGATGTACTGCGGGGCATGAGCATCTGGGATGCTCTGCAGTCCTCTAAGATGGGACAAGTGACTGTAAACGGTGCCTTTCAAACGGCTGCCGTACAGCATCATGTGATGATAGCTGCCGACTTTTATGACAAATCTTATTTTGCAGATTGGAACCAAAATGCTCTCTTGGCAGGTATGACGCCTTTCAACATTTACAAGCCGGTATATGGCGTACCTGCTGACTCTATTCCTACGTTTGACCGCAGCAAAGACTTGCGTATTAGAGCCGGTTTCAACCAAGTGGGGCAGCAAAGTCAAAGTATCTTTGTGCAAGATGAGATTGCACTGCTTTCTAATCTGTTCTTGACACTGGGTGTGCGTTTTACCGATGTGAGAGAATGGAGCTATGGAAACACAGTAAGCTCCCAAGCATGGAGCCCGCGGGCATCGTTGCTATGGAAGGCTTCGAACCAACTAAGTGTCTATGCTCTTTATGACCGTTCGTTTCAGCCGCAAGTAGGTACCGATGCACAAGGCAACGCTTTCGACCCGATATATGCCAACCTGCTGGAGGGCGGCATAAAAACAAGCCTGTTGAACAATCAGCTGCAGGCTACCTTGTCGGCTTTCCAAATTACAAAAGAAAATGTGTTGACTGCTGACCCCAACAATCCCCAATACTCCATTCAGCTGGGCGAAGTGCAAGGACAAGGTGTGGAATTTGACTTGCAGGGTAACCTGAACGACGACTTCTACATACTTCTAAACTATGCCTTCAACGACTTGAGCATTTCAGAAGACACCGACCCCAACAAGGTAGGGCAGAAGCTGCCGGGATATGCCACCCATTCCGCAAACCTGTGGGCAGAGTACAAGTTCACTAAGCTGCCGGCCATCAAGCATTTCTTTGTGGGAGTAGGCTCGCAACATGCTTGGGAGCGCTCTTCTTGGGCGTGGGGTGAAGACAATCAGTCTATCTTGCCCGACTACTGGCGCATGGATGCTTCCATCGGCTGGCAGAAGGGTCCTGTTACTTTGATGGCAAAGGTAAACAACCTTATAGACGCCTATTTGTATTCTGGAAGTGCTTACTCTGCCTTCTACTACTGGCAAACCGAACCCGGACGCAACTACCGCTTCTCCTTGAACTACAGATTTTAGTCAATATTAAAGCTTAAAATAAGGACAGTAGAAACAGTGAAGAAGTTGATATTGAGCATACACCGCTGGCTCGGTCTTGGCACCGGGCTGGTGGTGTTTATCGTAGCCGTTACAGGGGCCCTCTTTGCTTTTAGTGACGAAGTCAAAGACTACCTCCGCCGTGACTATCGTTGGTTGGCAGCAGAAGAACAGCCCCCCCTGCCGTTGGACTCCCTTTTGCACAAAGTGCAAAGCCGCTATGAAATGCAGTTCTATCAAGTGGTGGTGTACAATCATCCGCGGCGCAGTGTGGAATTGCGGGTTTATAAGCAAGCCGAAGATGCCGGTACCGCTTTTTGGTATCTCGATACTGTAGAGGCTTATTATACGCTCTATGTGCATCCGGCTACTGGACAGGTGCTGAAGGTCATCAACGAAAAGTATGATTTCTTTCACTTGGTAAAGATGATGCATTGGAGTTTGCTTCTGCATAATGACATTGGGCAGCCCATTGTGGGGTATTCAACGCTTTTGTTTGTTTTGTTGCTGCTGACCGGCTTGTGGCTGTGGTACCCCAAAAGCAACAAAGGGTGGAAGCAGAGATTTTGGTTCTACTGGACGAAAACCACTGGACGAAAACGCAAAAATTATGACTTACACAATATAGGTGGCTTCTATGCTTTTATACCGGCTTTGGTGCTGGCTCTTACCGGTATGGTTTGGGCTTTCCCCTGGTTTCGCATGCTGGTGTATGTGTTGGTAAGCATGAGCACCACGCCACCCGATTTGGCCCCTCCGCCTTTTGCCGATACGCTCCGTCAAGAAAAAATCTCTTATCAAAAAGCCTTAGACACAGCCCGCCGCTTGTATCCCGCCGCCGCCGCTTACGGTATTGCCCTCACACAAGAGTACAAGCCATTAGCAGTTACTGTGCAACAAACAGAGCATCGATACGCCGTATTACATCAACTGTATGTACACCCCTCTACCGGCGAGGTGCTGAAGCACAGAACCCATGCGCAAAAAAATACAGGCGAAAAACTGATTACCGCCAATTATGATATTCATGTGGGGGCTATCGCCGGCTTTGCCGGCAAGCTGCTTGCTTTTGTGGTGAGCCTTCTGGTGGCTATGTTGCCCGTTACCGGCTTTTATATTTGGTGGGGTAGGCGGAATAAAAAGAAACGCAAGGGCAAGGGACGTACCAAAACATACCGCACCGGCGTTCTTAAAGAAAAAACATGATGAAACAACTGTTACTCTTTGGCGTATGGTTGATTGGCGCATTACAGCCGCTTCGTGCGCAAAATGATTCTCTTTTGATTCGCAAAATCTATGATGAAGCGCTTGACAGCCATGTGGCTTACAATTATTTGGAATATTTGAGCAACCGCATCGGTGGGCGTTTGAGCGGCTCACCACAGGCCGCTGCTGCCGTTGAATACATGCGCGCGGTTATGGATACCTTGCCCTTCGATACCGTCTATTTGCAACCGGTGATGGTGCCGCACTGGGTGCGTGGCGACAAAGAAGAAGCACGCGCCTTGTCTGACCGCCGTGGAAGTATCGACCTACGCATATGTGCTTTGGGTAACTCCGTAGGTACAGGCGAAGGGGGCATTTCGGCACCTGTGGTGGAAGTGCACAGCTTCGACGAGCTCAAAGCTTTGGGGCGGAAAAAAGTAGAGGGCAAAATAGTGTTCTTCAATGTGCCCATGAACCAGCATCATATAGAGACGTTCCCTGCTTACGGCGAGGCAGTGCGTTACCGTGTGTTGGGCGCTTCGGAAGCTGCCAAGTTGGGGGCAGTGGCTGTGGTGGTGCGCTCGGTGGGTACCGCCCTCGACGATGAGCCACATACCGGCTCTTTGCGCTATGAAGAAGGGGTGCCGCCAATCCCGGCCGTGGCAGTTAGCACCAAAGGGGCAGAGCAGCTCAGTGCTTTATTGCGGCAAGACCCGTCCACCCGCCTCTTTATTGAAACCCATTGCCGCATGCTGCCCGATGTGCTTTCTTACAATGTAATAGGAGAGGTATGGGGCACGCAGCGCGATACCATCATTGCCGTAGGTGGCCACCTCGATGCCTGGGACAACGGCGACGGTGCCCATGACGATGGAGCCGGCTGTGTGCAGTCTGTGGAAGCCATACGCCTACTGCGTAAGCTTGGGGTAAAGCCGCGCTACACTTGGCGTGTGGTTTTATTTATGAATGAAGAAAACGGTTTGCGTGGCGGCATGGAATATGCCCGTGTGGCGCGCGAGCGCGGCGAGCATCACTTGCTGGCTTTGGAGTCCGATGCCGGCGGCTTTTCGCCCCGTGGCTTTAGCTTCGACATGGCGCCGGAGCATTTTCGCCGGATACAAGCGCTTTTGAAAAATACTTTGGAGCCCTATGGGCTGCATATCTTCCGCTTGGGCGGCAGTGGTGCCGACATCAGCCCTCTGAAAGGCAGCGCAACCATCTTGGCCGGCCTGCGTCCCGATTCGCAGCGCTATTTCGACTACCATCATACCGCCATCGATACCTTCGACAAAATCAACCGGCGCGAATTGGCGCTGGGAGCTGCTGCCATGGCAAGCCTTGTTTATCTTGCCAATCAAGGGTTGTTGCACTAAGGTTGAAATATAAAAACAGAAGGTGTACTCACGCCCTGTTGGCAGTTGCAGCCGGCAGGGTGTATCGCTTTCTACCTGTCTTGAAAGGAAAAGAATAGATGGGTGCTTATATGGTATCGTGGTTTGTGGGAACCCCGCACTGCATTCATGCTCATGAATTCTTGCCATCTAAGGCAGGGGCAACCCCCATGCATATGCCGCCTATGACAAAAGCCATGAATAAGTTGCCTCCGACCGAGCTTATGCGCAGGGGCTGCTCGTAAGAGGCAAGGAAGTTTTCTCTTTGCGCCTCTATTTCTTCCGGACTCACTGTCCTGCCTCTTTGCCGAAAGCGCTCCTGCCATCGTTCCATGGCTTGCTCTACCTGCCGGCTTTTGGCATCGGGCTCTACCCAATGATAAAAAGCCCAGCGGCTGAGGTCCCAAGCGGTCATGCCCAAAAAAAGACTCAAGGTGATGGTCCAAAAGAGTTTGCGTCTTTGTGCTTTAGCTGAACGGTACAATACCCGTATGCCGGTAGCTGTGTAGGCAAGCAAGAAGAAAGCAAGCAGGAGCAGCCCGGGGAGCTCTATGTCCCAGAGGTGGTTCAACAAAAACACAAGTGCGTGGGCAAGCCATATCCAAGCGATGGCTTCTATGTCGGGGAGAAAGCGTCGCATGTTCATCGGGTATATAGTTGAAACAATGTTTTTCTTTTGAAATAGGCAATAGCCGTACAAGCCATCAAGTACAGGAGACTTGTTATGAGGTAGGGGGGCAGTAGCTCTGCCATGGGGCGTTGTATAAGCTCCAGCGAAGCCTTGGCAAAGCCGAATGCCGTACTGCAAGGCAGCAGCTCATGTACCGGGATAAGCAGTAAGCCTGCAAGCAGTTGGATGGCGCCCCATATGCGCGTGGGCGGCAGTAGCATAGACAACAACACCACCAAAGACAAATAGCCGATTTGGGTGCCCAGAAAGCCGGTCCCCAGTTGTAAACAGAGCGGTATAGTTTGCGACAAAGAAAAGCCTTTGAGCAGGCTGCTTAATAAAGCATAGAAAAGCATAATCACCAGATAATAGCTACCCAGCAGTAAAGTGCCGGCTTGCAGGCGATGAAGATAAAGCTCAAAAAAATTGACAGGCAGCAGCAGGTATCTTCGTCTTCCTTTTTGTCGTGCTTCTGTGTGTTCATAGAGGTAGAAATAAGCAAAAAAGACAAGCTGTGTAAGCGGTATCAGCCCCATGGCAAATACCGGGATGAAGACGACCCACTGCATGTGGGGACTGAGCCAAGGACTTGCTTCTTGCTTGGCAAAAAGCAAAACAAGCATCAGTAGCAGGGCACAAGCCATGCTCGTGGCAATTGCGGCTAAAGCATGACGGTAGCGTTTTATCCAAAGGCTTTTCATACTTGTTTCATTTGTTTAGTGTATAATAAAAAAGAGCGTGCTTTTGAGCTATCAGGAGAGTGTAGGCAAGCAAAGCAGGCGGCAGCAAAAGCCAAAAGACGGTCAAGGTGGTAAGCGACATGCCGGATAAGATAAATGCCCTGTTCCAAACGACAGCAGGCAAGTAGGCGGGCGGGGTGGGCAAAAGCAAAGCAAGCAATACACTGCCGGTTGTAAGCAAGGGCCAGTGGCGTGGAAACCACAAAAACAACACCACTATAAAGCATAAGTAAAGCAGCAAGACGGGGAGAAGCCGCAGGCAAAATAGCCAAAAGTCTAATGCCGTAGTATGCCGGAGCTCCTCCTCATAGTACAATACACAGCCGCCGAGACTTAGTGAAAATGCCACCCATAAAATGATGGTACACAGGCTTGTCCAAAGCAGCTTGCTTTTAAATACCTCTCCGGGGCGGACGGGCATCCACCATAGCAATGCCCAGTGTGCTTTGGACGGTTTGTCTATGCTTATGGCAGCATGCCATAGTGCGGGGACGACTATCAGCCATAAAGGGGCAAACACCCAAGATCCTTTGGTGAGAAAATAGACAAGTGGCTCTTTGAAGCCGGTATTATTTTGCCACCTTGCAAAAGCCGAATGCCAGAAATTAGCAGCTTTGGTCAGGCTGTATATCCAAGGTGCAAAAGCAACCAATAGTAGTAAAGCCTTGTGGGTGAGTGTATGGCGCTGTTTGAGATACTCTGCTTTGAGATATCGCATATTATGCTTCTTGATGAACTGCCAGGAAAATGTCTTTTATGCTGAGAGGAAGGGGGCTGTCCGTTTCTTGGGCAGCTGCCGGGTCTTCACTTCGAAAAACAATTTCGCCTTCCTTTAAGATTACCCAGCTGTCGGCTACTTCCTCCACCTCATGAAAGTTATGGGTGTTGATGAGGAAGCTTATTTGCTCTTTTTCTTTCAGTTGCCGGATGAGCGCATACCACGACTGCATAAAAGCAGGGTCCAGGTTAGAGGTGGGCTCATCGAGTAGCACCACTTTGGGGCGGTGCAAGATGGCAATAGCCAAGCCCAAGCGTTGGCGCTTGCCCTGTGACAACGCCCGTACACGCTTTTGTCTTTCATCTTGCAAGCCAACCATAACCAACACCTCTTGGATGCGGTTTGCCGTAATGCCGGTTTCTTTGGGATAGTATTGGGCAACCACCCGCAGGTTCTCCTCCACACTCAGGTGGTCATATAGTGCCGGCGTTTCAATAATTCCGCCGATACCCTGCATGTATTTCCTGCGCGGGTGATGACGCAACGAGCAGCCTGCTACGATGGCATCGCCCTCGAAATGCGGGTAAAAGCCGGTCAGTGCACGCATTAGGGTGGATTTCCCGGCGCCATTTTTTCCTAATATGCATACAGCCTGCCCACTTGGCACCTGCAGCACAATGTTTTTGAGTAGTTGTTTGCCGCTATGGTTGACGGAAAGTTTGCGTATATCCAATATAGACATGGTAGGGGTAAGTTTAAAGTCAAAAGATAGCCGTTTGCACTTTAAAAGCCAAACGGCTATCTGCCCTGATTTTACTTGATATACACGTCTGCCTCTACCTTTCTGTTGCACTCCCACAAATCTACGGTGTAGAGACCTATTTGGCAGCTTCCCAACTTAGTGCATTCAATAACAACAGGCTCTAACTCGATTTGAGCGAACAAATGGGGGACGCCTGCTGCACTTGCAAGCAGGGCTAAGGCTAAGATGTTTTTGATCCTTTTCATATGTGTTGAATTTTGGTTTACAGTGCATATATATATATATATATGCTTGCAAGTTTTTTAGTGATTTTTTTTTATTGCAAAATGTTGTAGATGTTATTCACTCTTCTTGTATCCTGCTTCCCTGCTTATGAAGCGCTGCATGAGGGCGATGCCTGCCGGCAGCCGCTTTGTAGTAAAGCCGGGGTGAGATAGGAATATTCCCCCGGAGTATAGCAACAATCTCAATGCTTCGCCTGCCATAAAATACAAAAGCCTTCCTATGCAGGAAGGCTTTATATGTGTTTTTTAGGCTTTAACAAGTAGCTCTTCGGCAGCCTTAAAACATAGCCGCCACCGTGTCGAAGTGCTCAATAAGCAAGTACACTATAGCACCGGCCAAATAACCAATCAATGCCAAGAGTGTCATTTTTCGCAAATACCAGATGAAGTCTATTTTCTCCATGCCCATAACTGCCACGCCGGCCGCCGAGCCAATGATGAGCAGGCTGCCACCGGTACCGGCAGTATAAGCAAGAAATTCCCAGAAAAGACCATCGGTGGCAAAGATGCCCTCAGGGGCAAGGTCATACATCCCCATGGCACCGGCAACCAAAGGCACGTTATCGATGATAGCCGAAAGCACGCCGATGATCAAGTTGATAAATACCGGGTTGTGCAGTGTATTGTCCAGCCATTCGGCCATGGCACGCAAAGCCCCAATCTCTTGCAAGCTGCCAATAGCAAGCAGAATACCAAAGAAGAAAAGGATGCTGGCGGTGTCGATGCGGGACAGAGCTTTGGCAGCCGAAAACTCTTTGCGCTCTTCTTCGTCTTTATCACTGTTGATTACTTCCGATACAATCCAAACGATGCTCAAACCCAACATCATGCCCATATAGGGCGGCAAGTGGGTGATGGTTTTGAATACAGGCACGGAAATAAGTGCGAGTATGCCCGTGATGAGCATGGCGCGGCTGCCGGCAAGATTTTCATATTCGCCGTTGCTGCCTTTGGTGTGCTCGGGGCGTACTACTTCCGCCTTGGGCATCATGAGCGAAGTAACGGCCAGGGGTACCAGCAGGCAAACCAGGCTGGGGAAGAACAAAGAGGTGACCACGCCTTGTGCCGTAATGAATTGTTTAATCCAGAGCATGGTGGTGGTTACATCACCCATGGGCGACCAGGCACCACCTGCATTGGCAGCAATCACTATCATACCGCCGAAGAAAAGGCGACGCTCACGATCGCTGATGAGCTTTTGTGTCAAAGACATCATCACTATAGAAGTGGTGAGGTTGTCCAGTATAGGCGACAGGAAAAAGGTAACCAAAGAGATAATCCAAAGGAGTCTTGTGGCATCTTTGGTGCGTATGCGGTCGGTAATCAGGCGGAACCCTTCATGTACATCTATGAATTCCACGATGGTCATGGCACCCATCAAGAAAAACAGAATTTCGGCGGCTTCTTTCAGGTGCTCACTAAGTCCTTCTTCCACGTGGTGAATATCGTGCGAAAAGAGGGCAAAAATAGTCCAGCAGATGGCAGCAGTGAGGATCGCCGTTGCTGTTTTATTGATGCGTATGGGGTGCTCCAGAGCAATGCCAAGATAACCCACTACAAAAACGGATATGATAGCAATTTCCATAGACAAATATTTAAATTTGGTTCTCTGATGAAAGACAAGCCAAAATTACAGGCAATTTGTAAAAAAGCAAATTCAGTTGTAAGGTTGCGACTTTAAATAGTTTTTTTTGCACGACCTTAACAATGGACCCGGCGGGTCACAGGGAACCTCACTTGACAGTCCGGCGTTTAATGTGTAGATTTGCAAAAAAGTGTGAAGTAATATAAATTCCTTATTAGCAGTGAGCATTCGTTTAGTTGATATTCAGGGGAAATTGGCAGAGGCAGGCTTAAAGGCAACCCAGCAACGTTTGGTAATATATAAGGCGCTGCATGATAGCCGCCAACATTTAAGTGCCGAGCAATTGTACCGTATTATTTTACCCGACCATCCGACCATCTCTTTGGGAACGGTCTATAAAACACTGGATACTTTTGTAGAAAAAGGCTTGATTCGCCGTGTGCCATGCGAAGACGGCACCCTGCGTTTCGATGCCCGCATGGACATGCACCACCATATTTTTTGCGAAGACACCGGCGAAATTATGGATTGGGATGATGCCGAGCTGAATGCCTTGCTTGCAGAATACTTAAAAAAGAAACAATTGCCCGGCTTGGAGGTTGTAGGTGTGCAGCTGCAAATCACCGCGCGCCGTCAGGCATCCAAGCCGGATACAGAAGCATAACTTCTTTTTCATTTAACCGGAATCGTTTTTATTCAAATCAAACCATAAAAAAACAAGACGAACTATGAACTTGGTATTGCAAAAAGCCCCGAAATTTACTGCTCCTGCCGTTATAAACGGCGAAGAAATCGTGGAAAACTTCTCTCTGGAGCAGTATCTTGGCAAAAAATACGTGGTGTTTTTCTTCTACCCGAAAGACTTCACCTTCGTGTGTCCTACTGAAATCTTGGCATTCCAAGAGAAACTTGCTGAATTTGAAAAACGCGATGCCGTAGTGGTAGGTTGCTCTACCGACACCGAAGAGGTGCACTTGGCTTGGTTGAACACCCCCAAGAACCAAGGTGGTATTCAGGGCGTTACCTATCCGCTGGTAGCCGATGCTTCGAAGACCATTGCCATGAACTACGGCGTATTGGCAGGACACTATGATTATGACGAAGAAGGAAATCAAATTTTCGTTGGTGCGCCCATCGCCTTGCGTGGTACTTTTATCATCGACAAAGAAGGCATCGTGCGTCATCAGGTAATCAATGATTTCCCCTTGGGTCGCAACATCGACGAGGCATTGCGCATCCTGGATGCCATCCGTTATGTAGAAAAGCATGGCGAAGTGTGCCCTGCCAACTGGAAAGAAGGTGAAGAGGCTATGAAGCCCAACCGCGAAGGCGTGGCCGAGTACTTGTCGAAGCACTAATCCGCTTGCCCGGTGAAAAGCCGGACAAGAATATAACGAAGGGGCTGCAAAAGCCCCTTTTTTGTTTTGCAGCAAACCAATCTTTTTTTAACTTTGTTTTTAACACGCAGCACCTTAGGGGTGCTCAACCACTGCCGGTTGGGCTGAGAAAATACCCTCACTACCTGATCCGGGTAATACCGGCGAAGGGAACAGGTGCAACAGCAAAGTAAGTGAAGGGGGCATCCCCGCTTTTCTGTTGCTTCCCGGTTGGGCACATCCTCCATAAGGTGCTTAGGCTTTCACCTGCACAAAAAGCATAAGCGCATGCAACAAATACGCATACAAGTAAACCGGGAAGAACGCAGTATCCCACCCCAAACCACCCTCACCGCACTGCTTGATTTATTGGGCATAGAACAACACCGCGGCATAGCCTTGGCGGTGAATGAGCAGGTAGTACCCAAAAGCAAGTGGGCTGAGCATATCCTCCAAGAAAATGATCGTATCACTCTTATCAGAGCCACCCAAGGTGGGTGATTCCTTTTTCATCGTTCAACAATTAAAAGCACTGTTATGAAGAAACAACAACAAAAACCCAATCAGGCGGTCATTACCCGCGAACCATTTCCTTGCTCTCGCAAGATATATGTAGAAGGCAAGTTGCATCCCATCAAGGTGGCGATGCGTGAAATCACCCTGCACGATACCGTGACCAAGTTCAATGGCGTGGAAAAACGCGAAGAAAACCCGCCCATTACCGTTTATGACACCAGCGGACCTTATACCGACCCCAACGTTGAAATAGACATTACCAAAGGGCTACCGCGCTTGCGCGAAGAGTGGATACGTGCGCGTGGCGACGTGGAAGAATTGGAAGCGCCTACTTCCGACTACGGCAAACAACGCCTGACCGACCCCAAGCTGGCGCACTTGCGCTTTGAGCATATCCGTAAACCTTTACGCGCCAAGCCCGGAAAAATTGTCACGCAGATGCACTATGCCAAACAGGGCATCATTACGCCGGAAATGGAGTATGTGGCCATCCGGGAAAACATGCGTATCGATGAGATGCGCTCGAAGAGCAACAAATTCAATGCGCTCTGGAAGCAACACAAAGGCAACAGCTTTGGTGCTTCCATTCCCGAAGTGATCACGCCCGAGTTTGTGCGCGACGAAGTAGCACGTGGGCGGGCTATCATTCCTGCCAACATCAACCACCCCGAATCGGAACCGATGATTATCGGGCGCAACTTCTTGGTAAAAATCAACGCCAACATAGGCAACTCGGCAGTCACTTCATCAATAGAAGCAGAGGTGGAAAAAGCCGTGTGGGCATGCCGTTGGGGCGCCGATACCATCATGGACCTTTCGACCGGTGCCAACATACACGAAACACGCGAATGGATTCTGCGCAACTCGCCCGTGCCTATAGGTACCGTGCCCATTTATCAGGCACTGGAAAAGGTAGGGGGGAAAGCCGAAGAACTCACTTGGGAAATCTATCGTGACACGCTGATTGAACAATGCGAGCAGGGCGTGGACTATTTCACTATCCATGCCGGTGTGTTGTTGCGCTACATACCGCTCACTGCCAAGCGCATTACCGGCATTGTGTCGCGTGGGGGCTCTATCTTGGCGAAATGGTGTCTGGCACACCACAAAGAGAACTTCCTCTATACCCACTTCGAAGAAATCTGTGAGATACTCAAAGCCTACGACGTGTCCATTTCGTTAGGGGATGGCTTGCGGCCCGGTTCTATTGCCGACGCCAACGACGAAGCGCAGTTTGCCGAGCTGGAAACCTTGGGCGAGCTGACCAAAATCGCCTGGAAGCATGATGTGCAGGTAATGATTGAAGGACCGGGACACGTGCCCATGCACCTGATTAAAGAAAATATGGACAAGCAGCTGGAAATCTGCCATGAAGCTCCCTTCTATACCTTAGGTCCTTTGACTACCGACATCGCCCCCGGTTATGACCACATCACTTCTGCCATTGGGGCTGCCATGATAGGTTGGTTCGGCACTGCCATGCTCTGCTACGTAACCCCCAAGGAACACTTGGGCTTACCTAACAAAAAAGACGTAAAAGACGGAGTGATTACCTATAAAATAGCAGCTCATGCTGCCGACCTTGCCAAAGGGCATCCGGGGGCGCAATACCGCGACAATGTGCTGAGCAAAGCGCGCTTCGAGTTCCGCTGGGAAGATCAGTTCAACCTGTCGCTTGACCCCGATACCGCCCGTGAATTCCATGATGAAACCTTGCCTGCCGAAGGGGCCAAGGTGGCACACTTCTGTTCTATGTGCGGACCTCACTTCTGCTCTATGAAAATCACGCAAGATGTGCGCAAATATGCCGAAGAAAAAGGGCTGGATGAGCAAAAAGCCATAGAAGAAGGCATGAAAGAAAAGGCAGATGAATTTAAGTCAAAAGGAAAAGAGATTTATCTCTAAGCCTGGACACTTTGAAGTAGCCGTTATCTGCTCGCCGGAAGACCTGCCCGGTGAGCAGGCATGGCTGCAGGCTCTGTTGGAGGCGGGCGTGGAGCGGTTGCACCTGCGAAAAAAGCATTGGAGTATGTGGCAGACCGCCGCTTTCCTGGATAGCCTGCCTGCCGCTTATCACTCGCGCATCATATTGCATGCCCATCCCGGGCTGTTGAAGCATTACGCCTTGGCAGGCTTTCACGGGAAACAGGCACAGGCAACCAACGCCCCTTTACGCGGTTGTTCGGTGCATAGTTATGAAGAATACGGCGCTCTTTACGCACATTATGACTACCTGTGGCTGAGCCCTTTTTTCGATAGCCTCTCAAAGCAGGGATATGCTGCCAGTGAGGCACTGTGGCAGCCACCGGCGCATTGCCCGCTCGACAAAGTGGTGGCTTTAGGGGGCATCGCGCCACAGCATTTGCCCCGGCTTGCCCGCTTGGGCATCCGCAGAGCGGCCGTGCTGGGCTACATATGGAACGCCAAAGACCCTGTAAAAGCATGGAAAACACTTCAAAATATTCAGATGTAGCACGCTTGCACTTTATCACTCAAGGCGATACACCGGACGAACACCTTCGTCAGATAGAGGACGTACTGGCAGCGGGTGTACGTTGGGTACAGCTGCGCATGAAAAAACAACCTTTGACGGTGGTGGAAGAGACCGCCCGCCGCGCCTTGGAAATGACACGGAGTGCCGGCGCTTGCCTTATCCTGAACGACTATGTGGAGGTCGCTGCCCGCACAGGAGCCGATGGCGTACATGTAGGAAAAGAAGACATGCCTTTGGCAGAAGTATTGGAGCATATGGGGCAGACAGCTTTTGTTGGTGCTACTGCCAATACGTTTGAAGACATACAAGCCCATGCGCGCCACCCGCTTAGCTACGTGGGGCTGGGGCCTTATCGTTTCACCCGGACCAAAGAAAAACTAAGCCCAGTTTTGGGTTTGGAAGGCTACCGGCAAATTGTGCAACAAATGAAAACAGCCGGCATACAGCTGCCCGTCATTGCTATTGGCGGCATTCGCCTGGACGATATCCCTGCCTTGCTGCAAACAGGCGTGTGGGGCATTGCCCTTTCTTCCTTGATAGCACATGCACCCGACCGGAAAGCACAAGCCCGCCGGGTGCTCGATGCCATCGAAGCGGCACTGCTTCGCTCATCCAATCATTCATCATAAAAGCAGAAAAAACCATGTTGAAAATAGCCGATAAAGTATTTCATTCGCGTTTGTTTACGGGCACCGGCAAATTTAGCAATGCCCGTGTCATGCAGGAAGCTCTGCAGGCCAGTGGGTCGGAACTGGTAACTGTCGCTTTGAAACGGGTGGACATGCAAGAAAAAGACGACGATATTTTGCCCTACTTGAACTGGGAAGGCCTGAACCTGTTGCCCAATACGTCGGGCGTGCGCACGGCCGAAGAGGCAGTGTTTGCAGCCGAGCTGGCGCGCGAGGCGCTGGAAACCCACTGGGTGAAACTGGAAATACACCCTGACCCGCGCTATCTGATGCCCGACCCGGTGGAAACACTCAAAGCCACTGCCGAGCTGGCAAAGCGCGGCTTTGTGGTGCTGCCTTATGTGCATGCCGACCCGGTGTTGTGCAAGCGTCTGGAAGAAGCCGGCGCCGCCGCAGTCATGCCTCTGGGGGCACCCATCGGGAGCAACCTCGGCTTGGAAACCAAGGTGTTTTTGGAAATCATCATTGAGCAGAGCAACGTGCCGGTAGTAGTAGATGCCGGCATAGGTACCCCTTCCGATGCCGCTTGGGCAATGGAGTTGGGCGCCGATGCCGTCTTGGTCAATACGGCAATAGCCGCTGCCGATGACCCCGTGTTGATGGCCAAGGCATTCCGTTTGGCAGTGGAAGCCGGGCGCATGGCTTATGAAGCTAAACCGGCAGCTGCAGGTCTCAAGGCTTCGCCTACCAGCCCGCTTACCCAATTCTTAGACGAACTTTAATCTTTCACAGCTATGAGCTTTAGAGAAATATTTGAGCAGCATTCGTGGGAGGCAGTGCAAGAAAGCATATACAGCAAAACGAGCGCCGATGTGGAACGGGCTTTGGCAAAAAGAAAGCGCGACATAGAAGACTTTAAAGCGCTTATTTCACCTGCGGCGGCGCCTTACTTGGAACAGATGGCACAGCTGAGCCACCGGCTTACGGTGCAGCGCTTTGGCAAGGTCATTAGTCTGTATGTGCCTTTTTACTTGTCGAACGAGTGCCAAAACATATGCACCTATTGTGGGTTTAGCTTCACCAATAAAATTCCGCGCCGTACACTGAACGATGCCGAGATACAGCGCGAAATAGCAGCTATCAAGGCCATGGGCTTTGAGCATGTGTTGCTGGTAACGGGCGAAGCCAACAAAACAGTGGGCATGGATTATTTCGAACATGCCTTGGACCTGATAGTGCCCCATTTTGCCAATGTATCGATGGAAGTGCAACCGCTCGATGAACCGGATTATCGCCGTTTGGTTGCCAAAGGGGTGTATGCCGTCTTGGTGTATCAAGAAACCTACAGACAGGCGACCTACAGAGAATATCACCCCAAAGGGAAAAAGTCAAACTTCTTTTACCGCCTCGACACGCCCGACCGCTTGGGGCGTGCCGGCATTCATAAAATAGGCTTGGGGGCACTCATAGGATTGGAAGACTGGCGCACCGACAGCTTCTTTGTGGCACTGCATTTGGACTATCTGAAACGGCGCTACTGGCAAACAAAATACTCTATCTCTTTTCCGCGCTTGCGCCCTCATGAAGGGGAGTTTGAGCCCAAAGTGCATATTACCGACCGCGAACTGGTGCAGCTCATTTGCGCTTACCGTCTGCTTGATGGCGACGTGGAGCTCTCACTCTCTACACGTGAGTCGCCCAAGTTTCGCGATCACGTCTTGAAACTGGGCATTACTTCGATGAGTGCCGGTTCGCGCACCAATCCCGGAGGATATGCCGTGGACCCGCAAACGCTTGAACAGTTTGAAACCGACGACACACGCAGTCCGCAGGAGGTGGCAGCCATGATTCGCCGTCAGGGCTACGAGGCAGTATGGAAGGACTGGGATGCTTCTTTGTTTTTAAATCAAGCCAAACATGCTTTCGACAGAAGAAAACTTACGATATGACAGGCACTTGCGCCTGCAGGGCTTTGGTTTGGATGCCCAACTGCGTCTAAAGCAAGCCAAAGTGTTGGTGGTAGGTGCCGGTGGCTTGGGATGCCCCGTGTTGCAATACTTGGCGGCTGCCGGGGTGGGCACCTTGGGCATCGTCGATGGCGATACCGTCTCTTTGTCTAATCTGCAGCGCCAGCCACTTTACACCCCCGCCGACATAGGCAAAAATAAAGCAGAGACCGCAGCGGAGCGTTTAAAGGCTTTCAACCCCTTGATAGCCTATGAGGTTTATCCCTTCTTTTTGACGGCAGACAATGCCATTGACTTGATTGCCCGTTTCGATGTGGTAGTTGACGGAAGCGACAGCTTTGCTACGCGCTACCTGGTAAACGATGCCTGTGTGATTGCGCAGAAACCATTGGTTTATGGAGCAGTCTTTCGTTTTGAAGGGCAGGTGGCGGTTTTCAACTATAAGGGAAGTGCTACCTACCGTTGTTTGTTCCCCGAGCCCCCTTTGCCACACGAAATGCCGGCTTGCAGCGAAGCAGGTGTATTGGGCATATTACCGGGCATTGTGGGCATGTGGCAGGCCAATGAAGTCATTAAATTGCTGACAGGCATTGGTCAACCCCTGGTAAACACACTGATGACCCTTGACTTGCTGACGAACCAAACGAACTGTTTTCGGTTTTATGCAAATCCGGAAAACCTGCAGCTTGACCGCATACGTCCCGTAGAGTGGGCTTGCTCTGCCGACACGGTACGGACATTAAAAGCAGAGGATTTTTTGCGTTGGCAGGCAGAGCAGAAGCCTTTTGCCTTGCTGGATGTGCGCACGGAAGAGGAGTATGCGCAGGAAAATATAGGAGGGAGTTTGTGTCCTTTGTCACAGGTGGAGCAACAGTTTGTACCGCCTGCTCATACACAAACGGTGGTAGTGCTTTGTCAGGGGGGCGTCCGTGCACGACAGGCAGCAGCGCGGCTTCAGCAGCTTTATCCACAACATGAATTTTGGGTGCTTGAAGGCGGGCTGAACGCACTGCGGCAATATCAAGCGGCGCACTCTAAGTGACAAAAGGCTGCTTTTGTCGTAAGTGCGCCATATGAAGAGAACTGTTATCTTTGTGCATCTTTTATTTTTCACAAAAGCACCAATAGTAATATGAGCCAATTATATCAAGAAATTATCGAGAAAAAAGCCCCCATCGCCGTGATTGGACTCGGTTATGTGGGCTTGCCTATTGCTTTGGCTTTTGCCTCGAAAACCCGGGTGGTTGGTTTTGACATCAACAGCAAGCGCATTGAAATGATGCGCCAAGCCATTGACCCGAGCGGGGAAGTGCCACCGGCCGATTTTGAAGGGAAAGACATTGTTTTTACAGACCGGATAGAGGACTTAAAACGTGCACGTTTTTATATTGTGGCAGTACCCACGCCCATCGATCGCCATGCCCAGCCTGATTTGCGCCCCCTGCTTTCGGCTACGGAAACCGTAGGAAAAGTATTGAAGAAAGGCGATTATGTGGTTTATGAATCTACGGTGTATCCGGGTTGTACCGAAGAAGACTGCGTGCCTATCTTGGAGCGCCTCTCCGGTTTGCAGGCATGCCGCGATTTTAAGGTGGGCTATTCACCGGAGCGTATCAATCCGGGCGACAAAGAGCATACCTTACGCACAATAGTGAAGGTGGTGGCAGGTTGTTGCCCCGAGTCACTCGATACCATCGCCCGGGTATATGAGCTGGTGGTAGATGCCGGCGTGCACCGCGCCCCTTCCATTAAGGTGGCAGAAGCAGCCAAGGTTATAGAAAACACACAGCGCGATTTGAATATTGCCCTCATGAACGAACTGTCGATGATTTTCGACAAGATGAACATCAATACCTACGATGTGTTGGAAGCAGCGGGCACCAAGTGGAATTTTTTGCGTTTTGTGCCGGGCTTGGTAGGGGGGCACTGCATCGGTGTGGACCCTTACTATCTGACCTACAAAGCCAAGGCAATTGGGCATTACCCCGAAGTGATATTAAGTGGACGGGGCATCAATGACCGCATGGCAGCACATGTGGCCAAGCGTGTGGTGCAGTTGTTACTCGAAGAAGGGCATGACCTGCGGACTGCCAAAGTATTGGTTGCCGGCATTACTTTCAAAGAAAATGTGAAGGATATACGCAACTCCAAAGTAGCTGATTTGATACACGAGCTTCGCTCTTTTCATTTGCAGGTGGATGTCATTGACCCGCATGCCGAAGAGGAGGAGGTAAAAGAAGAGTATGGTTTGCAGTTGAGTCAAGCCCCGCAAGGTCCTTATCAAGCAGTTATATTGGCTGTGGCTCATAATGAATACAAAGCATGGAATGAGCAAACACTTGCCGGCTTATTACAAAACGGGGGCTTGTTGGTTGATTTGAAGGGAATCTGGCGCAAGATGGCAGAAAAAACGCCTTACCGGTATTGGAGCTTGTAGGCAATGCTTGATACATGCTAAGAGGGTGGCGCACTCAACAATCCCAAGCAGCAGAGAACAAGTAAACGGTATCGGGTGACACTCGATACCGTTTTATAAATTGCAGTGGTGCCTGCCAAATTATTGGCACTGCTTAAGCCAATCGATGGCTTCTTGAGTGCTGCGGAAATAGTTTGTTTCTAAGGGGCGTATTTTTTGTGACTCTTCAATGCTTTGTTCAGCAGACACTTCCGCAAAGATATCTTCCGATACCACATTGGCTACATACCGCAAACTTAAGGTACGAGGAGTTACTTTTTGGGTAATCCATTCCTGCATTTCCGGTACTACGATGTATCTTAGTTCGCGGTTGTCCAACAATAGTTTACTAATGCCGTGCTGTTCCACCCAGCGGGCATAGGTTTGCATGATTTCCCGGAAGTGCTCATCGCTCATTTGGGCACTCTCTGCTTTGAAACGCAATACAATGCAATCTGCTTCTGGCTGATAAAAAATATCTGCGTAAGTATTGCTTAGGATGCTTGTAGAAAATTCGCTACTTGTTGTCATAGGGTTTAAACTTGTTTGGTGAGCAAAGCCAAATCTATGAATCAGTAGGCTTGCATACAATAGGCAGATCGGCACCTTTGGGTAAGGTACCGGTCTATATCATAAGGTTTCTGCAGGAAGGATATGGACAGGACAACAAGGATAACATAACGGAGTCCATTATGGAGTGTAGTAAAGCAAGGTAAATTACTCAAGCTTATGCTACATAAAAACGGTAGGGTTTTAATAGTTTTGAATATCAGGCGGTTGCTGTTTTTTTCAAAAAAAAGCAAAGATTTTTTTGGAGTATATAAAAATATACCCTACCTTTGCACAACCAAATGACACAAGGCCCGTTCGTCTAGCGGTCTAGGACGCCACCCTTTCACGGTGGAAACACGGGTTCGAGTCCCGTACGGGTCACCAAAAGCGACTTTCAGCTGAAAGTCGCTTTTTTATTACTCTTCCAGCAGCCATTTTTGGGCCACCTCTATGTCCTCAAATGAGCGCGTTTGCACGGGGCGCACCTGTTGTATTTCATCCAGCCCTTGTTCCGTGGAGATTTCAGCAAACAGATCCGGCGATATGACCACCGCCACGCGTTTTACGCTATGGGTACGGGGAGATATATGCCGGGTAACCCATTGCTGGATCTCCGGGGATACGATATAGCGCATCTGCCGGTTGTCCAGTAGCAGGCGGGTAGGCCGGTTTTTTTCTACCCATCCGGCGTACGCCTCCATGGCCTCTTTGAACTCCTCGTCAGATAAGAGGTCGCTGTCTATGCTGTACTCCATCACCAGGCTTTGCAGTTGCTCGTCGAAATAAAAATGTATGTAATCGTTTTGATATACTCTTAGTTTCCCTATCGTCTCTTTCTGCATACGCTGATATTATAACTGAACAACCAAGTATAAATATAATTTTTGAAAAACCTAAGGAGCAGAAGTTGAATTCGAGCCCTGCAACCAGGCAAATGCTTCTTCTTTGTTGTCGAAGTAGTGCACCCGTATGAGATGCTTTACTTGTATGATTTCTTCAAGTGCCTGTTCTGTGGCCACTTCGGCAAACACATCGCTGCTCAATAAAATGGCTATCTCTTCAATGGTATTGATGCGGGTGTAGATATCGGTAGCTACCCACTTCTGCAGTTCCGGTGAAATGGTGAATTGCATATGGCGGTTATCTACAAACAAACGCTTGGCTTGCAGGCGCTCTGCCCAATCAGCATACAAATTAAGGTTTTCTTTGAAGTCTTCATCGGTCATTTCTGCGGTAACTCCCGGCTTGTACAAAAAGTGAATGGTTTCGTTGGGGTAGTCATACCACATTTCCATGAAACGGTTTTCTGCTAATTTTTCCATCTTTCTTGTCGGTTAATTGAGTAATAGTATTCTTAAGTTAAGAATACCGGAATTTTTATTCAAAGAAATAGTTTGGTTTTATCAGCAAAAACTCGTAAACTTGCGATTCCAAATCAGGAAATGTGGATTATTTAACGATAAGAAGTCATGGCAAAGAAATTGACAACCAAAGAACTTAAGCGTCGCCGCAGAGCAGTAAATCGCATCAAAGAAATCAAGCGCTTGAACTTCGTGCCCCCTATGAAAACCGTAGATGTGGAGGCAGTGAAAGCAGAATTTGCAGCCAAGAAAGCTTAAGAATTGGACGCAAAGACATAAGTCAAAAGGCTATCCTTTTCCGGGATAGCCTTTTATTATTTTGTACAGGTGGTCAAACTACTATTTCTGCAGGCGTTTCATCACAAAGAACAAAGTACCACCACAAACCACCGCAATGAAGAAGTTGATTGCCATGGGCAGGAATTCAAGTAAAACGGCATAGCCGATGCCGAACAGGAGGCTATAGACAAGACCCACACCCAGCCCCCAAGCAATGAGAAGTCCCAGCAACGGGCGTCTGCCATCCTGTCCGCTGATAGGCTTCCACCAGCCCAGAGGTTGCACTTTTTCATAGAAAGCTTTGAGTTGAGCGATATCGGTAGGGGGTGTCAGAAGGGTTACGCCAATCCATGCCATCGTAGTCATTCCCACAGTGAGATAGTAGGCGTGCGGGGCTTCCCGCAAAGATAATCCCCAGACCGGGTCCCATTGCACCAGCACAAACTTGGCAATAAAATATACGATTAAAGGCACGATGGTAGCGGTGATTTCACTCCACGCATTCACGCGCCACCAGTACCACCGTAAAATCAGAACCAAACCCAAGCCGGCGCCACATTCAATGATAAATTCCCAAATGCCTGTGATACTGTTGGCATAAAGTGTCGTTATCAAGCCGGCGATTGCCAGCAGGACGGTGAATAACTTTGAGACCACCACATAATGACGATTGAGGGCTGCCTGCCCGGAGAACTTGGCAGGGGGCACTAAGAAGCGACGATACAAGTCACCGGTTAGGTAAGAAGCCCCCCAGTTGAGTTGCGTAGAGATGGTGCTCATATAGGCAGCCATAAAAGCAACCAGCAGCAAGCCTCGCAAGCCTTCAGGTAGAAAGTCACGCATGACATACACAAAACCATAACGGGCTTCATTACGGGCCAGTAAGTCGGGATACAGCACCACCGCACAAAGCGCAACCACTATCCATGGCCAAGGACGCAGGGCATAGTGGAGGATTTGAAAGAAAAGCCCTGCCTTTACGGCTTCGGTTTCGCTGCGCGTGCTCATAAGACGCTGCGCAATGTAACCACCGCCCCCCGGCTCGGCACCCGGCATCCAACTTGCCCACCATTGCACGCCTATGAATGCCAAAAAGCTGCCTATACCTATGGTCATGGCATGCCCGTTTTCTGCTGCTTTCCCTATGGCAGGGAAAAAAGAAAGACGGTCTTCTGCCAGCCTGCTTTTCAAGGCTTGCATGCCACCTACCGATTCCGAGTGCAGCACAAACAGCGCCAAGGCAATGCATCCGCCCATGGCAACCACAAACTGTACTACATCGGTAGCCGCAATGCCTTTCAATCCCGACAAAGAAGCATAAAACATCACAAGCACCATCATGCCGGCAAGCCAAAGGAAAGCTTCCGTGTCTTGCAAGTCAAAAAAAACTTTTAACAAGGACAGCATGGCCAGGTTGACCCAGGCAATGATGAGCACATTCATGAACAAGCCCAGATATACCGCCCGGAATCCACGCAGAAAACGCGCGGCTTTGCCGCTGTACCGCAGCTCTACCAGCTCAGCGTCCGTCATCACACCAGAACGGTGCCAATAGGCAGCAAAAAAGAACACGGTAAGCATGCCGCCGGCTACGGCATTCCACCACAGCCAGTTACCGGCAATCCCATTTTTGTAAACCAGTTCAGTCACAGCCAGGGGCGTGTCGGCAGCAAAAGTAGTGGCCACCATAGAGCCGCCTGCCAGCCACCAGGGAAGACGCCGCCCCCCCAAAAAGTACTCTTGTATGTTCAGGGCACTACTTTTCCCCGCCTTCACGCCAATGCCTACAAACAGCAATAAAAAAAATACGATGATGCCCCAATCCCATAGCGTTAAAGCACTGCTCATAAGCCTTCCGGTTTTGTTTTGAATGAATGTGTATGTTCAAAAGATGAATTGTATTCTTGGTAAAAAAATTGCAACTTCCAGCCCAAAGAAAATATTTTTTTATGAAAAAACTATTTCTTTTAGACGCTTTGGCGCTGATTTACCGTGCCTATTATGCTTTTATCAACAACCCACGCCGAAACTCTAAAGGACTTGACACCAGTGCTATTTACGGTTTTACCAACACTTTGTTGGAGGTATTGCAAAAAGAAAAACCCACGCACATAGGTGTAGCCTTTGATACGGCTGCCCCTACTTTTCGCCACGACAGCTACGAAGAGTACAAAGCCCACCGTCAAGAGCAGCCCGAAGGCATCAGCGTTGCTATTCCTTATATTAAAAAATTACTGCAGGCAATGCATATTCCTATTTTGGAGATGGACGGCTACGAAGCCGACGACATCATAGGCACCTTGGCAAAGCGTGCCGAAAAAGAGGGATTTCAGGTTTACATGATGACTTCCGACAAAGACTACTGCCAGTTGGTAAGTGAGCATATTTTTCTTTACAAACCCGCTACCAAGACCAAGCCGGTAGAGGTGATGGGCGTGCCCGAAGTGCTCAAGAAATTCAAAATTCAGGAAGTAAAACAAGTGATTGACATCTTGGCTCTGCAGGGCGATAGTGCCGACAACATACCGGGCATACCGGGCATTGGTGAGAAGACCGCACAGAAGCTCATTGCACAATACGGAAGTGTGGAAAACCTGATAGCCCATGCCGATGAATTGACCCCACGCCTGCGCGACAAGGTGAAAGAGCATGCACAGCAAGCCTTGCTTTGCAAAGAGCTGGTGACCATTCATACCGAAGTGCCCATAGAAATAGATTTGGAAGCACTGCGCTACGAGCCTTTCAATGCGGAGGAGCTCTTGCCGCTTTTAGACGAGCTGGAGTTTCGCAGCATTAAAAACCGTTTGCTTGAACACAAAGCTTTTAAAAAACCCGAAGTGGTGAAGCAAGCACAAAAGCAAGCGGCCGATAATGGTCAATTGGGGCTTTTTATCAGTGAACGGAATGAAGAAAGCCGGGCTGCGGTAGCCAACGAGCCGGCAACAGAGGAAACTGCGGCAACTACCCTGCGTAATATTTACACCACCCGCCATTTCTACCACTTGATAGACACCCCGGAGCTTATACAACTGCTGGCAGATAAATTATCACACCTGAAGGCTTTTTGTTTCGATACCGAAACCACGCACATAGAGGCACTGCAGGCAGAACTGGTAGGCATTGCTTTCGCTTGGCATCCCCACGAAGCCTACTATTTGCCTTTGCCCGAAGACCGCAAGCAAGCAATGAAGCTCTTGGAGCCTTTGCGCCCCGTCTTTGAGTCGCCGGCTATTATCAAAGTGGCTCAAAACCTGAAATACGACATGGCTGTATTGGCAAACTACGGCATACAGCTAAGCCCCCCTTTCTACGATACCATGCTGGCAGCCTACCTGCTTGACCCGGACGAAAAGCATGGCATGAACTTCCTGGCAAAGAAGTTTCTTCGCTATGAGCCTGTCAACATAGAAACCCTGATTGGCAAGCGGGGAAAAAATCAAGGTAACATGCGGGATGTGGCACTGGATGAAATCAAAGAATATGCTGCCGAAGATGCAGACATTACCTGGCAGCTGTATGCCGTATTGCAACAAAAAATGAAGGCCTACCCTCGCTTGCAAGAGGTACTGCAAGAAATAGAGCTGCCTTTGGTGCCCGTGCTCGAAGCCATGGAGCGCTGTGGCATTAAAATAGACGTGGCGGTGCTTCAGCAGTTGTCGGAGCGCTTAGGTGAGGAAATAGAGGCGCTTGAACAACAGATTTACGCACTGGCCGGCGAACAGTTCAATATCGCTTCACCCAAACAGCTGGGCGAAATCCTGTTCGATAAACTCAAACTCGATAAAAAGCCCAAAAAGACACCTTCCGGACAATATGCCACAGGGGAGGAAATCCTCGCCAAGCTGGTGGACAAGCACCCCATCGTGGCTTTGATTCTCGACATCAGGGAGCTGCAAAAGCTGAAATCTACTTATGTGGACCCCTTGCCTTCTATGGTAGATGCGCAGGGCAAGTTGCACACTTCCTTCAATCAGGCGGTAACAGCCACCGGGCGTCTTAGCTCTACCAATCCAAACCTTCAAAACATACCCATTCGCACGGAACGCGGACAAGAGATTCGCAAAGCCTTTGTTCCTTCCTATGAAAATGGTTATATCGTATCGGCAGACTACTCGCAGATAGAACTGCGCCTGATGGCGCACCTGAGCGGCGACCCCACCATGCAGCAAGCTTTTGCCGAGGGCAAAGATATTCATGCCATTACGGCAGCGCGCATCTTTCATGTGCCGGTAGAAGAAGTGACGCCGGCCATGCGCCGGGCAGCCAAAACGGCCAACTTCGGCATCCTGTATGGTGTATCTGCTTTTGGCTTGGCCGAGCGCCTGCGCATCAGCCGCACCGAAGCAAAGAAAATCATTGATGAATACTTTGCACAGTTCCCTGCCGTGCGGGAATATCAAGAAGAAATCATACGCAAGGCAAGAGAGCAGGGCTATGTGGAAACCATCTTTGGCCGGCGGCGTTATTTGCGCGGCATCGACTCACGCAACCAAACCGTGCGGGGGCATGCCGAGCGCAACGCCATCAATACCCCCTTGCAGGGAAGCGCTGCCGACATTATCAAGCTGGCGATGGTGAAGGTGTACGACTGGCTGTGCCGTGAAGGATTGCGTTCGAAGATGGTGCTGCAGGTGCATGACGAGCTGTTGTTCGATACCCACCCGGAGGAAGTAGAGCAGCTGATGGCAAAAGTGCCTGCGCTCATGAGCGGTGTAGTGAAGCTGTCCGTTCCTTTGAAGGTGGATATAGGCAAGGGCGCCAACTGGTTGGAAGCACACTAAAAAAACGGGATAAAAGCATGGAAAGCAAAAGCTATGTGGTAGCGTTAAGCATAGCCGGCTCGGATTCGGGCGGTGGCGCAGGCATTCAAGCCGACATCAAAACCATGAGTGCCTTGGGCGTATTTGCTACTACTGCCATTACGGCTGTTACTGCTCAAAACACCTGTGGTGTGCGCATGGTGCAGGCCATGCCCCCGGAGGTAGTGCATGCGCAAATCGAGGCAGTCATGGAAGACATGCCGGTGCGCAGCATCAAGATAGGCATGCTTTTTAGTGCCCCCATCATAGAGGCGGTGGCGGCTGCTTTGAAGCCCTATGCTGCGGAGGTGCCCATTGTGCTGGACCCCGTGATGATAGCCCAAAGTGGCGACCCGCTCATCCGGGAAGAGGCCATTGAGGCAATGAAAAAGCAACTATTCCCCTTGTCCACCTTAATTACCCCCAACCTGCCTGAAGCGGCTGCTTTGCTGGGCACTGCCTTCGATGAAGAGCACCCTACCCAAAGCATGGAAGCGTGGGAGGAGCTACAAGCCCGGGCGGTATTGATTAAGGGCGGACACAACCAAGCAAGCAGCCAAATTGTAGATTATTTGCTTGTACCCGGCAAGCATCTGGTGCATCGTTTTGAACATACCCGTATTTTAACCAGCAATACCCATGGCACGGGCTGCACCCTTTCTTCTGCCATTGCTGCTTATTTGGCACATGGCTACGAGTTGATGGAAGCCGTAGAGCGTGCCGAAGATTATCTTGTGCAGGCTTTGGAAAAAGGTGCAGGATGGCGTTTGGGGAAGGGCGCCGGACCGGTACACCACTTCCATGCCTTTTGGCAGACACTGCCCGGCACTGAAAACAATTGAGCCACCCTTGCTGTTTTTTAACTTAAAAAGAAAATGATGTTAGGAAGACTGCAATTTTTCTCATACTCAACTTTGCTGCTTTGGGCATTGGTGGTTTATTTACGGGCAGTGGTGTGGCATCGGCATGGTATGCAGGCTTGGACAAAGCACCTTGGACACCCCCCGGCTGGGCTTTTGGCGCAGCATGGACTACCATCATGCTGTGTTTTTCGTTGTACATGGCTTACTTGCTGCCGCAAGCAGAAAACAAAACCTTGTTGTGGGAGCTATACGCCCTGCAGTGGCTTCTCAACGTTGCGTGGAATCCGCTTTTCTTTCATTTTAGAAAACCTGCATGGGCGCTGACCGTCATCTTGTTATTGACGCTGCTCATAGGTTTCTTCCTGTGGAATTACCGGCAGAGCCTTGGCTTGAAGTCGCTTTTATTGTTGCCTTATTTCTTGTGGCTGCTGATAGCCACTTCCTTGAATGCTTTTATTGTACTGAAAAACTGACGGACAGCGAGCGATTCTTTTTTAAGGGCTTCTTTTTTGGTATTATTGCCGCTGCCGGACCATGTCCTGCACCAAGTGATGATTTCATACATAAGCGGTTTCATTCATGATGGAGAAGCAAACATTTACCTTCAGTCAGCTGTACGACTTTGCCGTATCGGTTTTCCAGTCTATTGGTTTCCGGGAAGAAGATGCCCGCTTGGCAGCCGAAGTGCTGTTGGCTGCCGACCTGCGCGGTATTGACTCGCATGGCATTGCCCGCTTGTCGGGCTATGTGCGCTTGTGGGAGGCCGGACGGCTGAACGCCCGCCCCAATATTCGCATTGTGCACGAAACGCCTTCCACTGCCACCGTCGATGGCGATGCAGGTGTGGGTTTGGTGGTAGCGCCCTTTGCCATGCGTGTGGCTATAGACAAAGCCAAGCAGGCAGGCAGCGGCTGGGTGGCCGTGAAAAATTCCAACCACTTCGGCATAGCCGGCTACCACGCCATGATGGCGCTTGCCCACGATATGATAGGCATGGCTATGACCAATGCCAGCCCCATAGTGGCACCTACCTTCTCGGTAGAGCGTTTGTTGGGCACCAACCCCATTGCGTTGGCGGTGCCGGCAGGTGAAGAGCCCCCCTTTGTAGCCGATTTTGCCACTACTACGGCTGCCAACGGAAAGTTTGAAATATTGGAAAGAGAAGGACGCGAAGCCCCTCTTGGGTGGTTGCAAGATGCCGAAGGAAAGCCTACTACCGACCCCCAAGCACGTAAGCAAGGCGGTGCTTTGTTGCCTTTGGGCAGCGACTACGAGCACGGCAGTCATAAAGGGTATTGCTTGGGCGCCATGGTTGACATCTTAACGGCGGTGCTTTCCGGTGCCAACTACGGTCCTTGGGTGCCGCCTTTTGTGAGTTATCTGCCTTTGCCCCAAGACCCGGTAGGAGAGGGCATCGGTCACTTTTTGGGCGCCATGCGGGTCGATGCTTTCCGTCCGGCAGATGAGTTCAAAAAGCATATGGACAACTGGATTCGCCGCTTTCGTGCATCGAAAGCCGTAGAAGGCAAGCAGGTGCTTATTCCGGGCGACCCGGAGCGTGCCAACGAAGCACATAGGCGCCGGGCGGGCATTCCCCTGATGCCGCAAGTAGTGGAAGACCTGAAACAGCTGGCAGAAAGATTTTCGCTTCAATCGTTGCTTTAAAAGAAATGCCCTGTGGGCTTTGGCTGTCCCACAGGGCTATTTTACAGGAAATATGCTGAATTTACCTTTGTCCTGCAAGCAGGTAAAGCACAGCCATGCGCACGGCTACGCCATTTTCCACTTGGTCTAAAATGATGGAATGGTGCGAGTCGGCGGCATCGCTGCTTAGTTCCACGCCCCTGTTGATGGGACCGGGGTGCATCAATACAATGGGGCGATCGAGGGCGTCGAGCATGGCTTTGTTGATGCCGAAGTAAAGACTGTACTCTCTTAACGAAGGAAAATATTTGATTTGTTGCCGTTCCAGCTGAATACGCAGCACATTGGCCACATCGCACCAAGCCAGTGCCCGGCGTACGTCGTAAGTGATTTGTACGCCCAGTTGTCCTACATATTTGGGAAGAAGCGTAGGCGGTGAGCAAAGCATCACTTCGGCGCCCATCTTTTTAAGTAAAAATATGTTGGACAAGGCTACACGCGAGTGCAATATGTCACCAATGATTGCCACGCGTTTGCCGCCCAAGTCCCCCAGCTTTTCACGCATAGAGTAGGCATCCAACAGTGCCTGTGTGGGGTGTTCGTGAGTGCCGTCGCCTGCATTGATGACATTGGCTTGAATGTGTTTGGCTAAAAAATGAGGGGCACCGGGACTTGAGTGGCGCATCACCACCATATCTACCTTCATGGCCAGTATGTTTTGCACCGTATCGAGCAGCGTTTCCCCTTTTTTAACAGAGGAAGAGCTTGCCGAAAAGTTGACTACGTCGGCAGACAGGCGTTTTTCAGCCAGCTCGAAAGACAGGCGGGTGCGGGTTGAATTTTCAAAAAACACATTGGCAATGGTGATGTCGCGCAAAGAGGGCACTTTTTTAATAGGGCGCTGCAGCACTTCTTTGAACTGGTCAGCAGTAGAAAAGATGAGCTCTATATCTTTTACACTCAATTCTTTGATGCCCAACAGGTGGCGTACGCTAAGGCTCGACATAGTTATATGCTTATTTTTCGTCTTGTGAAACCAGTTGTATGCTATCGGAGGCAAAGCCTTGTTCGCAGAGTTGCACCACAATGCGTTCGGCAGGTAAAATACTGACTCGACGCCCTACGTAGTCGGCTTGTATGGGTAAGTCGCGGCTATATTTTCTGTCAACAAGCACCAGCAGTTCTACTTTTTGCGGACGCCCAAAGGCTATCATGGCATCGAGGGCGGCACGCACGGTGCGCCCGGTATAAAGGACGTCATCGATGAGCACTACTTTCTTATCTTCAATGATAAAATCAATGTGTGTGCGGTTGGCTTGTATGGGTTGGGTGCGGCGCCGGAAGTCGTCGCGGAAGAAGGTGATATCCAAAAAACCGAGAGGTATATTTTTGCCCGTAATGTCTTGCAAGCGGCAATGGAGGCGCCGGGCCAAGAAGGAGCCCCGGGGTTGAATGCCTATCAAAACGGTGTCTTCAAAAGTATCGTGGTTTTCAATCAGTTGCCGGCATAGGCGCTCAATGGTAATGGACAACTGGGGGCTGTCGAAGAGTTGTTTTTTGGACATAATGAAGCCGGTTTTCGGCTGTAAAGTTAAACAAGAATTTTAATTTGCTTCATCCTGTGGGGGTGGGGGCACTACTTTTAACTTCATCAAATAAAAAGTGGGGCGGTCGCTGAACTGAAGGGGTTCCTGGTAGGGGAACCATAGAAGGAAATAATCGTCGTACCAAAAGAAAGCATCGGCATCTTGCGGGCGTATCTTTTGCCCCTCTTCCGCAGCATAGGTTTTACGATAAGGTACACGTTTTTCTTCGAATACAAGGCTGTCGCCTTCCATCACTTTTACATGAATGCCGCTTTTGTGGGGGTGCAGCAAGGCAAAGCCTTTGCCGGCAGGCACAAAACGCACCATGGGTTTGAGCTGTGTGCTGCGCGAATACTCGCTATCCAATTCCATGGTGTAGTCGTCCACATATTGCCCTTCATGATTGAAAACGAAGAGGTGGGCATGCAAGTAATCGTAGATGCTAAGCACGGAGCGCCCGCGCATGGCTATGTTCAGATTGTTGTTGTTGCTTGTTCTATAATTGAGACGATAGACTTCGCCAAGTAAGTAGATGTGTTGCTGCCCTGCAATGGGCTGCTGCAACAGCATTTTATGTTGTTTGGGGTTGTCTTTTCGTTTTTGGTTTTGTTGTCTGCGCTCTGCTTTTTCCGATAGCTTTTCTTGGCGCCTGTCGGGCAAATAATCGTAGAAGTGTCTGAAATCGACAAAGGGCATATATTGCAAGCGGGGGGGGACGTTCTTACGGATGAGACCGAAAGCCAACCCTTCGGCGTCATCGTCGCAGCGGAAAGCATAGCTGCCTGCCATGAAAAGCCCTTTGCCGGGCAGGGCAAGCAGGCGCACGTGGTCGAAGGTGCGTTCTTGAAAGCGCGGGATGGATAACTCGCTGACCATCTCGCCATTGCTCAAAAATTCGCGCAACAGCAGGTAGCAGTCTTTGGTTTTGGCATACTGAAACGCAATGTAAGCCTTAAACTCTTGTGGAGCGATGGTATAACTTACCGGCTCCAGCCATTTTTCGTATATCTTAGGTATGGCTTTTACCGAGGCATCGAAAAAGCTGAAGTCGTAACCTATCAAATGGCGCTTGTAGTAGCCGAGCAGAAAGGCGTTTTTCCCGCATACCAAGAACTCATCTACGTCCAGCGGAGTGGGCAGTGTGGTGCTTAGCCATTGCAACTCGCCGTTGTCGAGCTGTACACTGAGCACACCATATTCGCGGAAGTTGCGCCGGAACAGCAAATGAAAGTATTCTTCACCTTCCAGAAAAACATGCTGCAATTCCCAAGACAGGCGCAAGGCGTAGGTAGTATCCCAGCGGGGTCGCAGCTCTTCGTCGAGCAACTCAAAAAAATAACCTTGAGTGGAGCCGCTTAAATTTTTTTGAGGTGAAAAAAGGGTGCCGTAGAGCAGCACCGCCCGCTTTTTTTGCAAAGGAATCACGCGGAACTCTTTGTTTTCGCGCTTCTTTTCCCTGTATTGATAGCGGGCAAGCTCTTGAAACTGCCCATAGGCAACCGGCGTGCCGGAACACAGGCACACGAAAAGACTAAGCATCCACAGGCAGTAGCTCTTTCTTTTGCATTTGCCGGCAAATCTGTTCCACAATGTCATAAGCAATTTCTTTTTTTGATTTCAGGCCCGAGCGGTAGCTTTCCTTGTCGGCCGTGAGTATGGTGATGCTGTTGGTGTCGTGCCCAAAGCCGGCGCCTTCATCGTTCAGTGAATTCAGCACGATGAAATCGAAGTTTTTCTTCCGTAGTTTTTCCCGGGCGTTGGCTTCTTCGTTTTCGGTTTCCAAAGCAAAACCTACCATGAACTGATAAGGTTTTTTGTGTTGCCCCAGTGTGGCTGCAATGTCGGGATTCTTCACCAGTTCTATTTGCATGCTGTCGCTTTTCTTTTTGATTTTCTGAGTGGCCGCTTCTTTGGGGCGGTAGTCAGCCACGGCAGCTGCCAATACGGCTATGTCGGCTTCGCGGAAGGCATCCAGTGCCACTTCCAGCATCTCGCGGGCGCTGGTTACTTTGAACAGCTCTATGTTGGGGTGCTTGGGAGGAGCAATGGCGGTGGGTCCGCTGACCAATACCACTTCGGCACCATACTGTGCCAGCGCTTCGGCAATGGCATAGCCCATTTTGCCGGTAGAGTGATTGCCAATGAAACGCACGGGGTCGATGGCTTCGTAGGTAGGACCGGCCGTTACAATCGCTTTTTTGCCTTTGAGCTTTTGTCTGTGCGCGAAATAGTCGTACAGATGACGTACGATATGTTCGGGTTCTGCCATACGCCCTTCGCCTACCAAACCACTTGCCAGCTCGCCGTGTTCGGCGGGTATGATGTGGTGCCCGTCGGCGGTGAGTTGTTGCAGGTTGCGCTGGGTGGCCGGGTGCAAATACATGTCTCTGTCCATGGCAGGTGCAAAAAACACCGGGCACTTGGCTGAAAGAAAAGTGGCCGTGAGCAAATTGTCGCACAGCCCTTGGGCACACTTGGCCAGGGTGTGGGCAGTGGCGGGGGCTATGAGCAGCACGTCTGCCCATAAGCCCAAATCCACGTGGTTATGCCACTCACCGGTCCGGGCGTCATACAAGTCGCTATATACAGGGTGTTTCGACAGGGTGGCTAAAGTCAATGGCGTGATAAATCCTTTGGCAGCTTCGGTCATGATGACACGCACCTGTGCCCCTTCTTTAATCAACAGACGGCAAAGCAAGGCACTTTTGTAAGCAGCGATGCCGCCGGTGATTCCCAGCAGTATTTTTTTGTCTTTCAGCATAATAACTAATCGTTTCAGCTTGGGTTTTGAGCTACATGACTTTACCGGCAGACTTCCATAAAGCTGCCTTCGATTTTTATCAAAAATACAAAAAGCAACAAAATACTTAAACGCCAAGGCCCTTGCTTTGCTCATTGAAAGGCATGAAAGAGACGGAAAAACAAAATCCCCACTGCTTTCCGGAAGCAATGGGGATGCGGCAACAGATGATGCGCGAGTTATTAGAGCTGTTCGGCATCGCCTTTTTCTTCTTCTCTAAGGCGCCACATGAGTTTGTCTTGTAAAAACTCTTCTATGGCTATTGCCGTTGGCTTGGGCAGACGCTCGTAATATTTTGAAATTTCGATTTGCTCTTTGTTTTCGAATACCTCTTCCAAATTGTCATGCGGCATGCTGAAATCGCGCAGTTTTTCGTGCAATTCTTCCTTGAGCTGTTGCGAAATCTGGTTGGCACGCTGTGCAATGATATGTACCGACTCGTAGATATTGCCGGTTTTGGCTGCAATCTGGTTGGTGTCGCGTGTGACAATAGAAATCGGTGCTTGTATCTTTTTCATAGGATTTGGGTTTTCAGCAAGTTTTTTACTTAACTTAAAATGAAGGCTGGGCTTTATCTTCTTCCTCTTCTTTTTTCGGCTTCTGCAGTTTTTCCAGTTCTTTCATTTGCTCTTGAGCAGTGCGCAAGCCTTCCACTGCTTTTTCGTAGATGTTGCTGGCTTTTGACAACCACTCGCTTTCCGGATAGCGTTCGGCAAACTCTTCATAATAGTTGATAGCCTCTTGATAACGCTCTGCCTGTTTGTTTAGAATACTGTTCTTGGCAAACAGATAAGCACTTTGCAAGCGCTTGTAGAAAGCCTCTTCACGGTAATCAGAGTCAGGATATTTTTCTATGAAGTTTGAAAGTGTGATGACCGCCGCTTGGTAAAGGTCACGTTTGTAGTATTGGTTGGCCAAATCATAGGCTTTGATTTCCAGCTTGCTGCGCAACTCTTTGATGAGCCGGTTACACTCTTCGGTGCGGCTGCTGGTGGGGTAAGCGTTCAAATAAGATTGAAAGGCCGTAATGGCTTTTTCCGTATCGGTTTGGTCCAGATTGGGTTCAGGTGAGTTCTTGTACAGCGAATAGGCATACATATACATAGCCTCTTCAGCTTTGGGGCTTCGCCCGAAGGTCTGGTAGAAACGCTTAAAGTAAAAGGCAGAAAGGGTATAATCTTTTTGATAGTAATAACAATAAGCCAAGGTGAGCTGTGCTTCTTCTGCCTGAGTTGTCCCGCGTAGAATAGGAATGATTTCTTCCAAAAGCAGGCTGGCTTTGTAGTAGTCTTTGTCTTCGTAAAACTCCATGGCGCCCGCATATTTTTCTTGCACGTCGTTGCTACGTTGCAGGCGGGTAAACTTACTACAGGCACTCAACAGCAAGGCAAATGTGAGAAGCAGTAGATGTGTGCGCGTCATAAATGGTAAATATCTGTGAACTATTGCAATGCGCAAAGGTAGGGAAAAAATCAATGTTTTACAATTAGTTTGCGCGTGGCTATCACACGGTCATCCATCCACAGAGAGTAAAAATAAATGCCTGACACCATCTCGTTCAGGTGGATGCGTATTTGCCGGCTGTCGGGATCCAAGGGATACATGCGCGACTGCGCCCCCAGCACGTCGCTGATGCCAATGAAATAACGGTGGGTGCGGTCTTGAATTTGATAATTGAAAAACACGTACTCGGAAGCAGGATTGGGATAAGCCAATGAAATGCTGATTTGTGGCAGATTAACTAAAAACTCTTCCGGTTCTTCGCCGGTTTTTTTGTCCGTTGCATTGGGGTTGTCCTTGTCGTTCATTGGAACGGCTACTGCTGCATGGGCAGTGCGCTTGTACACCGATGCCACATAATCTTGCATCGGCCGTTTGGCAATGCCACTGAGCAGCCCTACAACGAGCAGCCCCAAAAAGAACGATATGACGGAGTATGAGTGTTTCATGAATATGACTTAACCTTCTGCGTTTATTTTGTTCACTTTTATAACAAAAGTTAGCGATATTTTATTGCAATTGCACTATACAAAGATACGTATAAGTTTGCATTCTGTTCGAAAGTTTACAGAAAAATAATCTGCCGTTTTTTGCTTTTCATTCAATTAGATGCATCAAGGAGGGAAAAGGTTGCATGGCAGGGTGAATTTTTTTTAAAAAAAAGCTGCTTCGCCCTGTCATCGAGCAAAGCAGCACTATATTAAAACAGACAGTGCCTTTAGTACAAAGCCATATCGAAGCGGCGGCGGTATTGTTTGACCAATGGATGGCTTTCGCCCAAGAGCTGAAAAAGCGCAATGGTTGCGCGGCGGGGCAACTCGTCTTGAAAGCGTTTGTCCAGCATGACCGCTTGAATCAGGTGTTCGATGGTTTGTGCCAAGTTGCCGCTGTGCCATGACTGTTGCGCCTGTTCAATGGCGGTTTGAGCGGCACCTTCGGCTTGGCAGTCAAGGAATTCGGCGAGGGTAAGCAACTGCTGTTTGCGCTCAATCCACAACATCTCTTGTGGATGGGCTTCCTGCAATAGTTGTTGCGCTTCTTGAGCTTTGTCTTGGCGTAAAAGCAAAAGCGCCTGCAGGAGCTTTACTTCTTCTTTGTCGCCGTGTTGCCGGTAAAGAGCTTCTATGCTTTCTGCTATTTCGGCGGGGGCTACCTCAAGTAATTGCACAAATAATGCTTCTATGCGTTCGCGCAGCGGATCGGGCAAGTGTTTGGCCAACCACTGTTTGAGTTGAAACTCCGGCATGGCACCCGTGAATTCGGCTATTACCTCGCCACGATGAAACAGCTTTACGGCCGGAATGCCTCGAATATGGTATTGGGCGGCTATTTCCGGCTCTTCATCGGTATTGACTTTGACCAACGCCCATTGCCCTTGTGCTTCGGCTGCCAGCTTTTCAAGCACCGGTGCCAGAAACTGGCAAGGACCACACCATGGCGCCCAAAAATCAACCAATACCGGTACTTCGTGGCTGCGCGCAATGACTTCTTTTGCAAAGTCCATCATGCTTTCCTCCTTTTTTTGTATGATGTTTCTTTCATTCGATGCAACAAAAGAAGTCTGCAAATCATTCCAAGGCAGGGGTTACTTCTTTTTTTCGAAATCTTTGTACAAAAGGCTGGGTTGCACGTCACGGTTATTCTGGTATTTACCACTGCGGTAACGCTCGTAGTCGCCTTCTATGGTGTGATAATAGATTTGGCAAATTTCTACGCCTGCATAGATGCGTATGGGCTGCACACAGAATATCTCGAGTGTCCAATAGCCGGCAAAGCCCACGTCGCCAAAGCCGGCAGTCACGTGGACGAAGAGTCCCAAGCGCCCCACCGATGAGCGCCCTTCGAGCATAGGCACCAGCCCTTCGGTGGCGGTGTATTCCATAGTGCGCCCCAAATACAGCTTGTTGGGTTCGAGCACCAAGCCCTCTTCCGGAATGCGGATGCGCTCATAGGCATTGGGCTTTTTCATATCCAGTACGGGGTCGCTATATACCAGCAACTCATCGTGCAGACGCAAGTTGTAGCTGTTGGGGTTCAGTTGCTCGGGGTTGAATGGCTCGATGATGATGTCTTTGCCAATGCGGCGTGCAATCTCTTTACCTGAAAGTATCATAGGGCAGTTGCCTGTTTGTGCAGATGATGAACGTTGCCGCAAAGCTACAAAAAACAAAAAGGTATTACATCGGGTTGAAGCATAGAATTTAAAAGCAAATAAAAGCATGAAAGTGTATCAGTTAAAACGAGAGCAGTATTTGCCCATCACTCTTGCCGAAGCATGGGATTTTTTCTCTTCGCCCCGCAATTTAAAAGACATTACACCGCCGGATATGGGATTCGATATTGTACTTATCGAAGAAAGCAAAGCCATGTATCCGGGCATGATTGTTGGCTATGTGGTGCGCCCGTTGTGGGGCATCCCCATGCGCTGGCTCACTGAAATTACGCATGTGCAGGCACCTCATTATTTCGTAGATGAGCAGCGCTTTGGTCCTTATGCGCTGTGGCACCATCAGCATTGGTTCGAAGAAGTGGAAGGGGGCGTTAAGATGACAGACTTGGTGCATTATGCTCTGCCAATGGGTGTGCTGGGACGCCTGGCACATGCTTTGTTCGTAAGGAAACGCCTCGAGCAAATCTTCGACTACCGTTTTCGCACTTTGGAACGCCGCTTCGGCAGCTGGCAGGCGCAAAATGAACTAAAACAAAAAAGCAGCCTCTCTGCATGAGGCTGCTTCCTTTCTGTTTGGTAGCGAGGGGGGGACTTGAACCCCCGACCTCCGGGTTATGAATCCGACGCTCTAACCAGCTGAGCTACCTCGCCATTTGGTGTTGCAAAAGTAGGGCTTATTTTCCTTTTGTGCAAGAAAAAAATCTACTTTTTTACACCGCCTTTGTTCTCTTTATTGATTTTCAGTTTTTTGTTTTTCGAACTTCTTTTTCCAGTAGCGCAACAAACCTGCCACGCTCATAAAAGACGGATTGGCTGCTTCATAGCGTGCGATTTGCTGTTCGTTCAGGCCGGCAGCGCGCAATTGGCTGTGCACAAAGTCTTGAAAGAGGGGTACTATCTCTTGTGCGGGGCGTCCGGTTTCGGCATGGGGGCGCATCCAGTCTGCCCAAGCATGCAGGCGCTCTTGTAGCTCTTGCAAATGAGGCAGCACATCGGTGTATGCGCCAAAATGAGTGAGCAGTAATTGCCCGGGCGCTTGCCTGCGCAGGATTTCGATGGATTGGTCCCAGGCTTCCACGTCTATGTCGGGTGGAGGACAGGGCGGCACCACCAAGCTGCCGCCGATACGCACGCCGGCCACATCGCCAGTAAACAAATGGTCTTCTATTTGCCACGCCACATGATGAATGGCATGGCCGGGTGTATGCCATGCCTTTATGCGGCAGTTGCCAATGTGCAGCTCTTCGCCGTGCGACACCGTGTGCAAGCATGCTTCTGGAATAGGCTTGAGTGTGCCCCACAGGCGTTCCATTTGGTCGCCATAGATGCGCTGCGCCGATTGTAGCAGCTTGGAAGGGTCGGCCATATGGGGCGCGCCAATGGGGTGCATATACACCGGAATGCCTTTTTGTGCGAAGTACCATGCAGCGCCGGCATGGTCTAAGTGAATATGTGTAACCAATACGGCATCAAGCTTAGCGGCAGACTTGCCCAGGGCCTGCAGGCTGCCTTCAAGCTGCCGGATGGTAGAGTAAGGACCAGTTTCTATCAAAATATGGGTGTCGCCGGCTTCAACCAAAAAAGCAGCAATGGCTTGTGGAATATCCAGAAAAGAAAGGTCAAGCGTGTATACTTTCATGTTACTTTTTATCTTTGATTTCCGTTTGGAAAGGAAGATACTAAATTTTGCCTTATGCGTTGCGCTGCGTTGTGCTTATTGGGAATGCTTTTATACTTACCGCTATTGGCTCAACAAAAGGGGCGTTTGATTGATGCTCAAACCAAGGAACCCCTGCCTTTTGCCAACATATGGGTAAGCGACTACCAGCTGGTATTTACTACAGACGACAGGGGCTACTTCAGCCTGCCCGATAGCCTTACCAAAGGTAAGGTGGTGTTTTCTTATGTAGGATACGAAACACTGACCGATACACTGCCGCTAAGACGGCGTGTGATTGGTCTGCTGCCTACCAGTTATGCCATTGGCGAAGTGGTGGTGGCAGCTGCCGAAGACCCGGCGGTGGGCGTTATGCGTGAGGTAATACGCCGCCGAAAGCAGCACAATCCGGCGTTTTACGATTCTTACCGCTTTAAAAGCTACAATCAGCAGCTGGCTACTGTCGATTTGCCGGCCGACCTCTACGAAAAATCATTGCTTGACACGGTCACCCGGGAATTGATAGAATTCTTGGATAAACGCTACTTCTTTTTTGCTGAAAACATCAGTGTCAGCGAGTACAAGCGCCCGGGCTATGTGCATACGGAAGTGATAGCCAACAAAATGATGGGTTTTCAAAGACCGGAGTTTGCCTTGTTGGGTGAGCAGATTATGCCGTTTTCTCTTTATGAAAGCCCGTTGAAGATTTTGGGGCGCACGTATGTGAATCCTGTGAGTCCGGGGAGCTGGCGTATTTTCGACTTTGTTTTAAAAGATACTTTGGCGGGCATAAACGACACCATTTTGGTGGTTGCCTTCGAGCCATGGGAGGTCAATACCGCTGAAACACAGCTGAAAGGTATTTTGTATGTGCACCTGCCCGACTATGCCTTGAAAGGGGTAATGATAAAAAACGCCACGCCCAAAGTGGAAGTTGCTTTTCAGATACATCAACTTTACGAAAAAGTGGAGGGGTACTGGTTTCCGCGTCAGTTATCGGTAGATTATGTATTCAACGAGATACGTCTCAGCACGCAGGACAGCACCGGTTCGGGAGGGGCTTATCCTTTGCGTTTTGTCAACCGCACACGCATAGAACAAGTGGCGTTGGGGGTGCAGTTGAAAAAGAAAGCAGCCGTAGCTTTTGAAATCCATCCGCAGGCGCATCGCTTCAATGAGTGGGAAAAGGTGCGCCCCGATTCTCTTTCCGAAAAAGCCATGGCCACCTATGCTTGGGGCGACTCGGTGAGTAAAGCTACCGGTTTTGAAAAGAGAATAAATAACCTTTTATCTACGGCTTGGTATCAAAGCATTCCTTTGTTGCACTATTTTGAGGTTCCTTTCAATTCCCTGCTTCATTACGACCAATACCAAGGTTTGCGCCTGGGGGCGGCACTCTACACCGGTCATCGCTTGTGGGCGCCGTTGCGTGTGGGCGGCTACGCAGCCTATGGCTTTCGAGATGCTGCCTGGAAATATGGAGCTGACGGAAGCCTTCTGCTGTGGAAAGACATCAACCTGTCTGTTTGGGGCGGCTTTAAGCATGATGTGGAGGAACCGGGACAACTGCACTTTGAACATGACCTGCATGCCGGTGCGATGGCGGGCGGCTGGCGTGCGTTCTATGCCGAGCGTATGAGCGTGGTAGATAGCTGGCGTGCCGGCATAGCCTTGCAGCCTTTGCCGGCTTGGCACCTGCTCGTAGGTTGGGAAGAAGGACGTTACCGCCCACAATTTGACTATGCTTTCATGCAGGAGCCCGGTAGAAACGATTTTCTGTTTGCAGAAAGCAAGCTGCAGTTGAGCTACACCTTCGGGGAGCGCTATGCCTGGACTGCCGGGCGCCCCCGTTTGATAGCGGCAGCTTATCCCCAATTGCTGCTTGCTTATGCACAGGGCTGGCGTGTGGGCAATGAAGGCTATGATTATCGCCGTCTTCAGTGGATGGGGCGTTGGAACCTGCCTTTGCTGCGCCTTGGCGAATTGCGTTTACGAACCGAAGGCGCGCGCGTGTGGGGCGAAGTGCCGGCTTTGAAACTGATGCATGGGGCGGCTGCTTATGACCCGGACCTTTGGTTTGAAGCCCCGGAGAACTTTCAAACCATGGGGCTGTATGAGTTCCTTTCCGATACCTACATCATGGGGGCTGTGGAATTATGGTCGCCTACCTTGAATCTTTTTATCATTCGTCCGCGCGTGGGAGTGTTGCAGAAAGCGGCTTGGGGCACCTTGGCAGAACCTGCTCTGCACGGCAATATTGCCTTTCAAACCATGGAAAAAGGGTATTGGGAAAGCGGTTGTGTGCTCGATGGGCTTTATAGCATGGGCAGCTTTTTTTCGAAGTTACGTATAGGTGCCGGGGTTTTTTACCGCTATGGTGCTTACCACCTGCCCGCTGCGTCTGATAATTGGGTGTTCAAAGTGTCATTCCGGACAGGATTTTAGCAAACCATATTTATGCAGGGCGCTTAACCACTTACGTGTGAGCTGCCTTCTATGAAAATAGCGCTGTGCCACCCAGCGTGCATTTTGTTGCATGCTTGTGCGCAATTGGGCGTCCAGTAGCTTTTCTATGCTTTTTTGCAACTCTTCGGCACTGTGCACAACAAAGCCACAGCGATAGCGCCGCAACACATGGGCAGTCCATCCGGGTAGCGTCGATAAAGCAATGCGTCCGGCGGCCAATCCTTCAAAAAACTTATTGGGACTGCCCGTATCTATCCATGGAATAGGTGCAAAGCAGACCCAAAACGCATCGTGCCCGGCAAATGCCTCTTGCACGGCTTCGGCATTGCCGGCCGGCAACCACCGGACCATCTTTTGCATGCCGTATTGGTCAATATACGCTTGCATGGCTTGTTTTTGTTTGCCGTTGCCCATGATGCTGAGCCGCACCTGCTGTTGCAAAGATGGCGGCAAGGCATGCAGCCATTGAAGCATACGCAGACAGTCATTGGCTTCGCCCAAACTGCCGGCATACAGCATACGCAAAGGCACGGAGGCAGAGCAATGAAGCGGCACTTGAAAAAATAAGTCATCCGCCATATTGGGAACACACACTACATGCTGAATACCGTAGCGTTGTTTGATATAGGCTTTCATGGAGGGCGATACGGCTACTACCAGCCGTGCATGCCGGTACACTTTTGCCGTGAGGCTGTATAGGAGTTTTTGCAGCAAAGGCAGCCGCTTGAAGAATCCCAAAGCAAAAGGAATTTCGGGCCATAAATCCCTTGCTTCAAACACATAAGGCTTGCCGCGCAGGCGGTGGGCAAAATAAGCCACAAAACCTACGGTGAGCGGCGTGGAGGTGGCATACAACCAGTCGTAGCGGTCAATGAAGGCATGATATAAAGCGAGCCCGGCATACTGAACGAATGCCCACAAACGTTTTATCCAAGAAAAGTGGTTGTCATAAGGAATATAGTAAGCCTTCACTTGCAGGCGCTTGGGCAGTGGGGGACCGGAAGGGGTGCTCTTTTGTTGCCGGCTGCTGATAACCTTTACATGACAGCCCGCTTCGGCAAGTGCCGTGGCCAGGTAATAAGAGCGGCGCGCACCATTTTGTGCCGGCGTTTTGAAGTATTGATGCAGGTATAAAATCTTCATTTTTGAAAAATTGCCCTTGTGAATTTTTGCCTTATTTAAAGGTTTGTAAAACTTTCTATTGCAAAAAAGATGAATTTTCTATCTTTGTTAATCAAGGCTTAACCGTTTCATTACACAGTATAAATTAAATGTAAGCAATATGAAAAAACTTAGACTATTTGTAGCGACCATGCTTTTGGGAGTGAGCCTTGCATATGCTCAAACCGTTGAAAAGAAGACCTTACAGACCGATGAGTATCAAGGGGAAGTGGAAGTATGTATGGACTGCCGGGTGCAGCCGCAGGCAGCGCTTACTTATTATTTCCTAAAAGACGGTAAAGTAGAGAAAAGCAAGGGAAAAGTAGAGGGCACAGTACTCCATGGCAAAGCCAAGCTTTTTAATGAAGGCATGGAGCCCGGCACCGAAGAGTTGATTATGGAAGGCACTTTTGTGCAGGGGCTGCCCGATGGTGAGCTTAAGCACTATGTGTTTGGTGTGCTCGAGCTGGTGGAAGTCTTCGACAAAGGGCAGCTTAAAAAACGAGTATATTATGCTCCCAAGTCGGAGGGCGAAGGGGTAGAGATAGACCACACCGTGGAATACCTGGGCAAAGGACCGGAAGGCGCCCGTGTAAAGGTGGCCTATCATACGTTTGCCAGCCGTATTGAGGGCGAAGGTATTGAACAGGAGCGCAACGGCGAACTGATTCACATCTTCGACGGCGTGTATAAGCGCTTCTATTTCTACAAAGACCAGGAAGAGCTCAAAGAAGAAGGTACCTACCGCATGAACAACCGGGTAGGCGAATGGAAAACTTACTACAACGATGGAGTAGTGGGCATACGTACCTATGACGAGCAAGGCTTATTGGTGTCAGAAAAATTCTTGAAAGACGGGCAACCTTTCACCGGAACGGTGGTGGATGAAATCTTTAACCATCGTATCCGTGTGGGGGAATATGAGGTGAAAGACGGCTTGCGCAATGGGGTATCCAAGTTTGCCTATCGCAAAGACACTTACCAAAAGCAAGTGAACTATGCCAACGGCGTACCCATAGACAACTATAACGACACGCATGCCTTTCGTGCTTTTCTGAAAAACCGCACCATCGTAAAAGAAGCCAAGTTGAAGCTGCAATGCGACCAGCGTGGAGGCGGGCTCTTTATTGATAAGATTCAATATACCGATAAAAACGAAGCCATTGTGTATGTGCACTTCCGGGCGCTTTCGCTGAAGCCCTACTCAAGCGTCTTTACCGGAGCACCCGGAGCGGACGATGCTTTTGCCGCTATTGACATAGCTACACAGAAAGTGTTTCCTGTAAAAGCAATTTTCAACATAGAGTTGCCCCCTTCATTTTATCCCATCACCTTTGGCGAGCAAATCAGTTTTCAGTTGGTGATTGACGGCTTAAGTCCTGCCAATCGTTTCATCAGCATAGTTGAAGGTGACCCATTAAATTCGTATATTGTAAGAGAAGACGGCACCGCTCAGTATCTATGGGGGTGCTACGAGGTCAATGTGAAATAACAACTCTAAATCTCTATGTACCATGAAAGCTTACCTGCTCTGCTTGGCGCTGGGCATTCCCTTGTGGGGAGCTGCCCAACAGTTTCAGTCAAAAATGGAAAAGATTGAAACGGATGAATACAAGGGCGAAGTATCGGTATGCATCAACTGCACCGGTATCAAGCCTGAGCCTTCCAAGGAGTATTTTTGGTTGGAAAACAACACAGTGCAGAGTGGGGTGGGTATGCTTAAAGGCAAACCTCTCCATGGTGAAGTGAAGCTTTACATAGAAGGACTCGATGGCGAAAAGCAGCTCATCATGGAGGGGCATTTTTTTGCCGGTTTGAAAGACGGCATGGTAAAAAACTATGTGTTTGGCGAACTGGAGACAGAAGAGCTTTATGAAAAAGGTGAATTGAAGCGTGTTGACTACTACTTCCCCGGTAAAGAAGGCGTTGATAAAAGGGTAGAGTATTTAGGACGGGAAGGACAACAGTGGAAAGTACGCTTTACCTTTTTCTCTACGGCCGGCGAAGTGCAAGCCGAAGGCTACCGCAAGCCTGTGGGCGACAGTTTCAATGAGTTTTTTCATGGGGCCTATAAAAAAATATTCATAGACAGCACCGGAAGCCCCTATGTAAAAGAAGAAGGGCGCTATGATATGAACCGCCGGGTAGGCGAGTGGAAAGAATACTATCCAAACAACAATGCCTATTGCCTGCGCATTTATGATTATGACATACTGAAGCAAGAAACTTTTTTGACTGCCTCGGGGCAGCCATTTACCGGGGTCATTGAAGACCGCAACGCCCCTCTAAGCCGTGTGTATGCACGCATAGAAGTGAAAAATGGATTAAGAGACGGCAAAACCGAAGACAGCTATCGTAGTGGTAAACCTTCACGCACTCTGCTTTTTGCTCAGGGCAAGTTGAAAGAAGGGGCAGAGCCTTTGGAAAGCTTTTTGGCACAAAACCCCGTGCAAAAAGAAAAGCAACTTTCTTTTCAGTGTGACCAACGGGGCGGTGGCTTGTATGTCGATAAAATTCAATATACCGCCAATGGTGCCTTGGTATATTTTCACTTCCAAAACATTACACTGCATAACGGGGCAATAGTATATACCCCGCCACCCGGCACCGACAACGCTTTTACAGCCTACGACATAGCTTCCGCCACTAAATTTCCTGTAAAAAAAGTGTTTGGCATCCCCACAGCTCCGGCGTATATGCCCATGGTTTATGGGGAGTTGATACCTTTTGTGCTGTACTTTGAAGGGCTCAAAGAAAACCATCGCTTCATTTCTTTGATAGAAGGCGACCCCGAAAACCCCTATATTATCGATGACAACGGAAATACCACCTATAACTGGGGGTGCTACGAGCTGAGTATCAGATAAGCCATGCGCTTGATTGATAAGTAAAAAACTTGTTTATAGAAAAAATATTTTCTATACTTACAGTGTAGTATGGCAAATAGCGTGTAAGTTATGCAAAGAATAAAAATCGCTTTTTTACTGTTGCTTGCCTGCCTCTTGTGGGCAGTAGATGGCCGGGCACAGAACGTAGAGCAGCTGATTGAACAATACAATACAGCTACTTCGCCTGAAGCAAGGGCTGAAATAGCCTATCAGATAGGGCTGACCTACGAAGCGCAGCGTGTCTATTCCAAAGCAATAGAGTATTATGAAAACGCTGCGAAAATGATGCAAAACGTCCCGGTTGACCGTTTTGGCTTTGAGCAGCGCATCAGCGTGATGGAGCGAAACGCTATTTGTCATGCTGAATTGAAAGAATACAAGAAGGCAGAAGCAATTTATAAGCAGATTCTCTTCATTTACCGTCAGTGGGGCAATAAAAATGGGGAGCTTCGCACTTTGGAAGCCCTTGCAGAAGTGGCATCCAAGGCCGAAGATTACCGCCGTGCGCTTGAATATACCGAAGAGGCTTTGACCTTGGCCCGGCAGATAAACGACAAACGCAGTCAATTTAAGTTGTACAACAACCTTGGTTTTTTGCATAAGAAAGTGAGTTCGCCGGAGCGTGCACTTGAAGCCTTTGAGAAAGCCTACGCTTTGGCAACGGGAAACCCCGACATCTTTAAAAAAGCCGAACAGGCAGTGGTCTTGCAAAACATAGGGGTATTGTATACCAACTTGCGGCAATACGATAAGGCAGCCGATTATTATAACCGGGCTTTGGCGATTGCCACCGAAAGCGGCGATAAGTCGGAGATGGCCAATATATACAACTACATAGCCATCAACGAAATGCTTTCCAACCGCATGAATAAAGCCTTCGATGCGGCTGAAACTGCCATTAAGCTGGCGCAGGAAGCCGGCGACAAACAAACGCTGGTCTTCAGCTATAAAGTAATGGAAGACCTTTACAAAAGCCGCAAGCGTTACGATAAAATGGCTGAATATGAGCAAAAACGTTTGGAAGTAGAAAACGAACTGCGTGTACAAGAAGAAATTCGTCAGCGCGAGCAGCTGCGCTATCAGCTGGAGCTGACACAGCGGGAAGCTCAATTGCGGGAAGCACAGCTGGCAAGAGAAAAAGAACGCGCCGAGCGTGAGCGCTTGGCAAAAGAAAAGGAGCTACAAGATGCACAACTCAAATTGGCAGAAGAAGAACGCTTGCGGGCAGAAAGAGAAGCTGAGCTCGAACGCCAGCGACGCCTTGCCTTGGAGCGCCAGCGGACCATTGAACTGGAGCGGGCACGTGCCGAAGCAGCCCGCGAAAAGGCTGCCGCTGACTCTATTGCCAAACTGCAGGCAGAAAAAGCAGCCGCCGAGGCGCTGAAAGCACAACAAGAAGCGCAAGCCCGTGCCAAGGCCGAAGCCGAAGCCCGTAAGCAGGCAGAATTGGCAGCTGAAAGAGAAAAAGAAATTAAAAAGTACTACATACTGGTATTGGGCTTGGCAGCAGCGGTCATTGTGTTGGTGATCGTAGGGTTGATACAAACCCGTAAAACCAACCGTGCTTTGGCGAAGAAAAACGAAGAAATCGAAAGGCAAAGAAAAGAGTTGGAGCTGCAAAACGAACGCATCCAAAGCAGTATCAAAGCAGCTAAAACCATTCAACAGGCAGTCTTGCCCAGCAATGCTATCTTTAGTGTGCTCTTCAAAGAGTATTTCGTGATTTTCTGGCCACGCGACGTTGTTTCCGGCGACTTCTATTGGGTATATCTCAAAGGCACCAAAAAAATTGTAGCCTCGGTTGACTGTACGGGACACGGCGTTCCCGGCGCATTCATGAGCTTGATTGGCAACACCCTGCTGGACAAGCTGATAAAGCTGCAAAACATAACCGATCCGGATGCCGTGCTGGAAAAACTGCATAAAGAAGTGCGTTTGGCGCTGCATCAGGAAGAGTCGGAAAACCGCGATGGCATGGATGTGGCATTGGCAACCATCGAAGATAAGGACAGAGAAACGGTAGTGGTTACCTTTGCCGGCGCGCGTCGTCCTTTGTATTACATTGAGAAGGGCACTACCGAAGTAAAGATTGTAAAGGGGACACGCCGTTCTATAGGCGGGGTGCAGAACGAAGACCTGCGCTTTGAGCGGCATGTAATTGAAATGCCGAGAGGAAGTTATATCTACTTGGGAAGCGATGGTTTCATCGATCAACAAAATGCAACGGAGCGCAAAAAATTTGGTGAAAAACGCTTTGTAGAGCTACTGGCCTCTATTGCTACGGAACGGCTCGAAAAGCAAAAAGAAATTTTGGAGCAGACCTTGCGTGAATACATGAAGGGGACCGAACAGCGCGATGATATCTCTTTGGTAGCTGTTCGCGTTTAGGCGATACGAACGCTTCCTGTTTCCTTTGAGCAGCTCTTCAGACCTTGGAGAGCTGCTTCTTTTTTAGCAAATTGCACACGTTTTAACACACATTGTCCATTCCTAAAAAATCACTTATTAACTATGTTATATCTCGACCAATACAATTTTGCGGGGAAAAAAGCGCTGGTACGTGTCGATTTCAACGTGCCTTTGAATGAGCGTTTTGAAATCACCGATGACACCCGCTTGAAAGCCTCTTTGCCTACCATCAAAAAAATATTGAACGATGGGGGAGCCGCCATTTTAATGTCCCATTTGGGGCGCCCCAAAGGGGAGCGCGAAGAGCGCTTTTCTCTTAAGCACCTGGTGGGCTATCTGGAGCAGGCGTTGGGCACCAAAGTGCACTTTGTAGATGACTGTGTAGGTGAGAAAGTGGAGGCGGCTGTGAAGCAACTGCCGGCAGGTGAAGTGCTTTTGCTTGAGAACGTGCGCTTTTATAAAGAAGAAACCAAAGGCGATGAGCAATTTGCCAAACAGCTGGCAGCCTTGGGCGATGTGTACGTGAACGATGCTTTCGGCACAGCCCACCGTGCACATGCTTCTACGGCAGTAGTAGCCCGTTTCTTTAAAGACAAAGTATGTGGCTACGTCATGCAAGCCGAGTTGGACAACGCGCGCCGCGTGATGGAAGAGGCAGAGCGCCCTTTCACAGCCATCATTGGAGGGGCAAAAGTGTCGGATAAGATATTGGTAATTGAGCGCCTGCTTGAAAAGGTTGATAACCTCTTAATAGGGGGCGGAATGGCCTACACTTTCTTCAAGGCATTGGGAGGTGAAATAGGCAGCTCCATCGTAGAGGAAGATGCCTTGGATTTGGCGCGTACTCTCTTGAAGAAAGCGGAAGACAAAGGGGTGCAGCTGCTATTACCGGCCGACTCGGTGGTGGCAGATGCTTTTGCCGAAACTGCCAACACCCAGATTGCCCCCAGCAATCAGATACCTGCCGGATGGATGGGATTGGATATTGGTCCTGAAGCCCGCAAGCAGTTCCACGAAACCATAGTGCAATCGAAGACGGTCTTGTGGAACGGTCCTATGGGCGTGTTTGAAATGAAGCCTTTTGCCGAAGGAACGAAGGCCGTGGCAGAGGCTCTGGCAGAAGCCACAGAAAAGGGGGCATTCACTTTGGTGGGAGGCGGCGATTCGGCCGCAGCCGTCAACCAATTGGGATATGCCGGGCGTGTGTCTTATGTATCCACCGGAGGCGGTGCATTGCTCGAGCTGTTTGAAGGAAAAGAACTGCCCGGCGTGAAGGCGCTGGAGTCATAAATCAAAGCCTGCTACTGTGATGTACGCCCCTTGCAGACAAAATGCCTGTAAGGGGCTTTTAGCTTTTTTAGGTGAGGCCGGGTTTTTCTTTAAAGAAAAACAACTTGCTTTCCGCACTTGAAACAGAAAAAATAAAGAGAGTTGGAGGGTCCAACCGCTTGGGGCATGTTGAACGAAGTGAGAAATCCCATGCTCACCAAACCAAGCAACAAGAAATAAAGTAGATTTTCTGCTTGCGCTGAAAGCACAAGGGGCGCGCAGCGGCAAAACAAGAAGTTCGAAAAGCCAAAAGCATTTGAAACAACCAAAGCTTAAGGCAGCAAACAGCAGTACAAAACCTAAGGCAACTTTTAGCAAGCAAAAACCTAACGAACATCCGAGCCGTGCTTGCTTGCCTGCTGTGCCGCGCGGCACATGTCATAGACCAGGTGCGGTTCTTCTTCAAACGCATTGCCTACCACTACCACATCGGCACCGGCTGTCCAGGCCTGTTGGGCTTGTGCAACCGTGCGTATACCACCCCCGATGACCAGCGGGGCTTCAATGGCTTTGCGCACTTGGCGTATCATGGCCGGTGGAATGGGCGTGAGTGCCCCACTGCCGGCGTCCATATAAACCAGCCGCATGCCCAGCATCTCGCCTGCCATGGCGGTGCAGGCAGCAATGTCGCTTTTGTTTTGAGGAATAGGCGCTGTGTTGCTTATGTAGGTGACGGTAGTGGGGGCACCACTATCGATGAGCATGTAAGCAGTAGAGATGATTTCCAAACCGCTGCGTTTGAGTATAGGCGCAGCCAACACATGCTGTCCAATCAAGTATTCGGGATTGCGCCCCGAAACCAGTGATAAGAGCAAAATGGCATCGGCCGAAGCGTCTATGTGCAGATTGCTGCCGGGAAAAAGAACTATAGGAATGCCGGCAGAGTAGGTGCGTATCCACTCAATGACCTGATGGAGACGGTCAGAGACAATAAGGCTTCCACCAACAAAGAAGAAATGAGCGCCTGCTTCGCATGCATGCGCCACCAAACGTTGGCAGCGAGCCCGATCGGTATCATCCGGATCAATGAGTACTGCCAGTGCCTTCTGTCCTTGCTGCCGGAGCGTCTGTATTTTCGGAAGCACTGTGCCCATGCGCTTGTGCATTGATGGTTTGTTCTGCGAATTTACGAATTTGTTTGCTCAGTTCATGTGCCAGAAGGTGAGCGGCTTCTTTTTGAAGGTAGTCCCACAGATAATGCCAGGCATTTTTTTTCTTGGAAGCATGAAGGTAAAGCGGGGTTTGGGCAGCCGGCGAGGCGGAAGGCAAGGCGGTGTATTTCCGTTTTTTCTTTCGTGAAAGAAACCACTGAATGCCGGCAAAGACCACCACGCCTACGGCAGCACCTATGGCTATTTTTTTTGCGCGCTCTTGCCAGCGTGCAGCTGTTTCCGTGGCTTGCCGCACGAGCGCCTCTTCATATTCTGCCTGAAGTTTTTTAAGCAGAATTTTGCGCTCTTTTACCGAAAGACTTTGATAAGCAGGGTCTTGCAATAGCTGTTTAAGAGACATGTACGTTGTCTTTTATTTTGTTCACCAAGCGTTGATAGAAAGGAAATCGTTTACGGGACAGAAGAAAACCAACGAGCAAAAGCAAGGAAGTACCACCAACAATGAGAAAGCCCAGAAAGTCGCTGTGCAGCCATGCATTTATCCAAAATGCTATGCCCAAACTGATAAACAGCAGGGTAGAAGAAAGCAAGGTACTGATGAACAACAAGCTGACCAGCGAGTGGGCTACGCTGTCGATACGCTCTTCAATATCGACCTTGCCTTGCTCATAGCGTAGCAGCAGATAGTCCTTTAACAACTCTTTCAAGTCACTCATGATTGTGAAGGTATAAAAAATTGATACATCATATCTTGAAGAAGGGCGGCATCGGAGGCCGGGGCGGCATCGACGCCTTTGGCACGCTTATCGGCTTCTAAAAGCACTTGCAGCATGTGATACAATTCCTGCACCCGGTATCGCCTGCTGGCTTGCACATATTCTTTTACAAAAAAGGGATGCACTTCCAACAAGGCTGCCAAGGCTTTTTCTGACTTATCGGGGGCGTGATGCACCAGCAATAGCTGATTGACATAACGGTAAAGCATGGCAATGGTTGGAATGGCAGGCATTGCCTTCGGATTGCGCGCAGCATAACGAATGATTTTTATACACTGCGCCAGCTGTTTTTGCCCCAGGGCTTTTTGCAGTTCAAACACATTGTATTCCCGGCTGATACCTACGTATTCATACACAGCTTGCGCTTTGATGACTTTTTCTTCGCCTTCACCGAAGTTCAGCAGTATTTTGTCTATTTCATGACTAAGGCGGCTCAGATTATTGCCCACGTGCTCAAAAAGCAGCTGAATGGCCGTGGGTTCTATCTTGGCACCTTTATTTTGCACATACTCTTCGATCCATTTGGGCACTTGGTTGTCGTACAAAGGTTTGGACTCTACCACTATGCCCTGCTTCTCTATTGCCTTGTAAACCGCTTTGCGTTTGTCGAAAAAGCCCCCCTTGTGGCACAAAACCAAGACCGTAGAAGGCAGAGGTGCCTGCGCATACTTTTCCAAGAGTTTGAGGCTTTCGCTTTTTTTCAGGTCTTTGACCGCCTGAAACTCCTTGACAAGCACCAACCTGTGATCGTACATCATGGGGAAGCTGCGCGCATGATTGACCACATCGCCTATGCTGATGTCTTTACCATAGAGTACACTTTGGTTGAAGCTGCGCGCTTCGGGGGGCAAGAAAAAATGTTCGAAGTAATGGGCTATTTGGTCAATAAAAAAGTCTTCTTCACCGTGCAACAAATAAATGGGCGCAATTCCCTGCTTCGATTGCAATTGTGACAACACTTCCCGGGCACTGACAATGGCCATAAGTTCAAAAAAGGCTTTATATTGAATGAAACTTTTGGCTAATTTACCAAAAACTATAAGAATGCTGAATATCCTGTTTTTATGACTCTTTACGTCACAAACATACTGCTTATTCTATTGACCACTTTGACGGCTTCGGCACAAGGCTATATTTACGACTCGTTGGCTTATCATCGTGTGCCGGTCATTGCCCCTTTGAACCGGGCCGCCCTGACGCGGGCGCCTTCCCGTTTCAGTTTGCGCCAATACTGCCCTACACCCCAAAACCAGGGCGACCGCGGCGACTGTGTAGGTTGGGCAGTGGCCTATGCGGCACGCACCATCTTGGCAGCCCGGCAAAAGCAGTGGGCAGGCGAAGAAATTACCCGCAAGGCTTTTTCGGCAGCCTTCGTTTACGACCAGGTGAAGCCCATGAACGACTTGAACTGTACGGCCGGGGCTACCTTGCCGGCAGCTCTGCAGGTATTGAAGGAAGTGGGCGCCTTGCCACGCTATCTGTATGGCGACTCCTGCCACCGGCAGCCCCTGCGCCCCGACTGGCTGCTTATGGCGGAAGCCAACCGTCTGACACACTACCAACGTTTGTTTGACAGCGATGCCCCGGCAAAAGCTTTGTATATCAAAAGAAGCTTGGCAGCCGGCAAGCCGGTAGTGGTGGGCATTCGCTGTTGTACACATTCGTTTCTGTTTCCGGCCGGTGAGGTGTGGCAGCCCCAACCCAATGAGCAAATAGAAACGGGGCAGCCTTACGGCGGGCATGCCCTTACGGTGGTGGGCTACGATGATGCACGTTACGGGGGCGCTTTTGAGGTGATGAACAGTTGGGGGACCGGCTGGGGCAAGGGCGGTTTTTTGTGGATACGCTACGAAGACATGGAGCGCATTTGTTTGGAAGCCTTTGAGCTGAGCATGGCACTGCCGGCACCACCTTTGCAAGGCGAGCTCATCGTTGAAACAACGGATGGGTATCCCCTGCGTTGGCAGCGGACTGCTGCGGCCGGCGATGAACGTTTCATAGTAAAACAGGAAGCACCCGAAACGGCGTCTTCTGACTTATTGTTGCATGTGTCGCTTGAATCACCTGCTTTTTTCTACGTCATTGGCATGGTAGGGCAGCAGGCCGTGCCGCTGTTTCCGGGCAGAGGCGAAAGCGACTTGCTGAGTTACAGCGCCGCCGACTTGCGTGTGCCGCTAGAGGTAGAAGGCAAGAGTGTGGATCGCTACGTGCTACTGGTCAGTCATGAAGCGTTGCATTTGCCTTCCATCTGTCAGTTGATTAGCTATAAACCAAGCGATGAAAGCTTGCAAAAACTGCTGCAAATCATTTCTGTGCCGGCAGAGCAAATTGTTTATGGCAATAAAATTGTATTTAAGCAGCAAAGTATAGAGCAAAAAGGCGTGCTTTCGCTTTCTTTGGTCGTAAAGGCAGGCGAAGAGTAAAAAAAACGGCTATCCAATAACCTTTAAACGGAGGTTTTTCGTTATTAAAAAGACAAAACAGCTTTTACGATGATGAATAAAATCAATTTTTTGCCTTTGATGGCTGCTTTTGTTCTTACTTTGCTGGCTTCGTGCAGTAAAAAGGACAATAGCCCCAAGCCCGAAGACTGGCTTACGGCAGAGCGGTGGTATGCCTACCGGGCCGGTGTGGCCGTAAGCATTGCCGGTGTGCCCGTTGACAGCCTGGGAGAAGATACCACGCTCGACAGCATCGCATTGGACTTCAAGAAGGACTACACCGCCCAACTGCTGGAGCTGACCCCACAAGGTATTTGGGAAGTGACTTCGCAAGGCACTTGGACACTAAGCGCCGATGCCAAAACGTTGGAAATAAAAAATGTAAGTTTTTTGTCGCCGGGCATCGATTCGTTGCTGCAGGCATTCAACATAGATGTGCCACAGACTTACCAGGTGCGAAAGCTTACAGCCGATGAGTTGGAACTGTACACGGACATAGATACCAGTGTGCCTTTGGCGGGCTTTCCAATTCCCGTTCCGGTTGGTATCCAGCTAACTACCTACTTCAACCATGAAGAGCAGCCGTAAAACCCCTTTTACCTTTGCACGCATCCAATACCGCTCGGGCGATTGGTACACCGACGAGCGTATGCCCACGAATTTGCTTCACTCTTTGATTACCTACACAACCCTGCCGGTAGAGCCCAAGGAAAAGGTGGTTTCGCTGGAGAGCGACGAAATTTTTTACTACCCCTTTTGTTACATGAGCGGGCACCGCTTGGTGCAGTTCACCGACAAAGAACGCCGGACCTTTGAACGCTATGTGCGTAATGGCGGTTTTGTCTTCGTCGATGACTGCAATCACGACATCGACGGTTTGTTTGCCAAGTCTTTTGAAAGGCAGATGGCGGTTATTTTTGGTGCGCAAGCGCTTCGTAAGCTGCCCAATACACATCGGCTCTACCACTGTTTTTTTGAATTTCCGGAAGGGCCACCGCCCACCTCTTATGAGCTGAACGGTTGGGGCGACGACCTGGTACACGATTACCTGAAAGCCATAGAAATTGACGGGCGTATAGCTGTGCTTTACAGCAACAAAGATTATGGTTGCGAGTGGGATTACGACTACCGGAACAAACGTTTCCTGGTGGAAGACAACACACGCTTCGGCGTGAATATCATCCTTTATGCTTTGATGCAATAAGCAAAAAGCGTATTTTTGCCACAAAAAAACGATGGAAAGACCCCAAGCGCAAGCCTGCATCCGCATATTTGAACAGTCTATAGAAGACTACCATCGTCACGACGACGTAAATGCCCCCATGCAGAATCCCTATCCGGAAAATACTTTGGAATACCTGCTCTATAAAAAGAACTGGATAGACACGGTTCAATGGCATTTGGAAGACTTGATTCGCGATCCTGAAATAGCGCCTGAAACTCTGGTCCAGTTGAAACGCCGCATCGACGCTTCGAACCAGGAGCGTACCGATACCGTGGAGTTGATGGACGATTGGTTTTTGCAATATTTCGAGCAGCAAAAAGTGGCACGCAAGCCCCACGCACGTATGAATTCCGAAACGCCGGCATGGCTTTTAGACCGCCTTTCTATCTTGATGCTCAAGATATACCATATGCGGGAGCAAACCTTGCGCACCGACGTGGACGAGCAGCATATCGCCAAATGCCGGCAAAAGCTTGATGTCTTATTGGAGCAAAAAGAAGATTTGGCGCGCTGTTTCGATGAGCTCATAGAAGATATTCTCAACGGCGAGCGCTACATGAAGGTGTACCGTCAAATGAAGATGTACAACGACGCTTCGCTCAATCCTGTTTTGTACAAAAAAGCAAAATCATAAGCAGTGCGCCTGTTGGTTGTTCGTTTCTCTGCCATGGGCGATGTGGCGCTTTTGTTGCCGGTGCTGGTGTCTGTTTTGCGTCGGCATCCGGACGTGCAAATAGACGTGCTCACGCGCCCTAAGCTGGCTTCCCTCTTTGAAGGTATCGAGCGCTTGCGCCCTGTGCCGGCCGACGTCGATGGTGAGTATAAGGGCATAGGCGGGCTATGGCGCTTGGGGAAGCACCTGCAAATCAAGCAATACGACTACTTCATTGATGCCCATCAGAACCTGCGGAGCAATGTGCTCAAAGCAATCGCCTATTTGCAGGGCGTCCGCTGCTTGAGCATTTCTAAAAACAGAAAGCTGCGCAAGCGTTTTATACGGGAGCGGGCTGCTTTTGCCCTGCCCCATGTTACTGACATGTATGCAACCCCATTCCGGCAGTTGGGGCTTGACACTGATTTGCTGCCACCGCCATACCTTATTCCTTCAGCAGAAGACGAACAAGCCATTGACAACTTCTTGGCCTCTATGGCTTTGCTGCCCAAGTCTTCGCCTTGGATAGGCATTGCGCCTTTTGCTTTCCACGAAAATAAACAATGGGGCGTGCATAAAGTAGAGGCGCTGCTGCGCCTGATAAAGGAACGCCACCCGGAGTGGCATGTCTTTTTGTTTGGTGGGGGCAAAAAAGAAGCCGCTTTGATGGATGCTTTGTGTGCTTTGCATCCCGGCCGCGCAATCAATATGGCCGGTTGTTTGTCGCTGCGCCGGGAATGGCTTCTGATGCACCGCCTCGATGCCATGTTGAGCATGGATTCGGCCAACATGCATTTGGCCGCCTTGGCCGGCATTCCCGTGGTGTCTGTATGGGGCGCTACACACCCGCATGCCGGTTTTGCCCCTTTGTTTCAGCTCGCAGAAAACATGATTCAACGCGACGATTTAGACTGCCGTCCTTGCTCTATCTTTGGGAGCAATCCTTGTGTGCGCGGCGATAAGGCATGCATGGAGCGAATAGAGGCAGCGCAGGTGATGGCGCGCCTCGAAAAAGTGGTGTTGTCTGTCTGAATCAAGAAGGCATTTCTTGCAGCAGTTCGCTGTGCTCTTTCTTGATGAAGTCCAAGAACGGACGCAACGAACGGTCAAGAATTTGATACACCTCTTCAAAGTCGGACAGGTCGCCGTAATAAGGATCCGGCACTTCCGATTGAGGGGCTATGGGATCAAACGCACGAATCAACATGATTTTACTCTTGGCGTGAGGGCAGCCTTGTGCCAGCCGCTCCACGTCGCGCAAATTGCTACGGTCTGCAACCAGTATGTAATCAAATATTTCGAAGTCTTCACGATGGATTTGACGGGCACGGCTGTTCAATAAGATACCATGCTTTTCGGCGGTTTGGCGGGTGCGGCGATCAGGAAGCTCGCCTATATGCCAAGAGCCGGTGCCGGCCGAATCCACCATCACTTTGTTTTCCAGTCCTTCTTCTTTGAGCAATTTTTTGAAAATTCCTTCTGCCATAGGTGAGCGGCAAATATTGCCTAAACACACAAATAATACCTTTATCATAGCTGTAAAATGGTTTTAAAAGTTAACGGTTGAATTGGTTCATGGTTTGGGTAGCCCCAATGGTGGCAAAGCTGAGTACGGCTTGCGCTGCTTTGTCTAAAATGGCGGGCAGTTGCTTCTGCTCTTCATCATTAAAAGGCGACAGCACATAGTCGGCTTGTTGTCCTTTGGGAAAGTCATTGCCTATGCCCATGCGCAAACGGGCATATTCGTTGGTTTGAAGCAGCTCTTCTATGTTGCGAAGCCCGTTGTGTCCGCCATGTGAGCCTTTGGTGCGCAAGCGCAGCTTCCCGAACGGCAGGGCTATATCGTCGGTAATGACCAGCAAGTTTTCTACCGGAATTTTCTCTTCTTGAAGCCAATAACGGACGGCCTTTCCGCTCAAGTTCATATATGTAGAAGGCTTCAGCAAAATGAGCTTACGCCCGCGATGCGAAAGCCGGGCTATGTCACCATAGCGCTCTGTTGTAAATGAAAGCTCTTTGCCGGCTGCCAGGCGGTCAAGTACCATAAAGCCTATATTGTGGCGGGTCATTAAGTACTCGTTGCCGGGGTTTCCCAGTCCTGCTATCAAATATTTCATCCTTGTATGCGATTCGGTTCTGTATGACAAATGGCAAAGATAGCAGTTTTTAAGCGCCTGTGAAAGGGTTAACGGTAGCGCAGGCGGTTGAGCAGGCGTCGCCAGGGCGTCAAGCGGTGGTAACGTGCAAAAGATTGTATGATGCGCGCATCGGGTGGCGGGGGCGTGTCCGGAAGCAGAATGGCTTGCGTGGACAAAGCGGTGCTGAACTGCCGGCTGTATAAACGAAAGTGGGTGCTGTGTTTGGTGTGTACATGACGGCATTTACTGTAGCGCGGATACAGGCAGTATTTTCCCTGGCGGTAAAGTGCATAACATGCCCTTATTGCCCAGGAATTAATGAGCCCTTTTTGTTGCTTGTAGAGCATATAAGGCAAATCTTCGCCCCCACGGGAAAATGCTTCTCTTTCTTTTGGGTTTTTCCAAAAGAGCTGAAAATCGCTTACTTGCCAATCGATGCTTTGCCAGCGGTCAGCCCATATGCCCCAGCCCCACGAAGACAGACGGGGTAAAAGGGCTATGTCATGAGGATAGTCACCGGGCCACGTAATGGGGGGAGTATAGCCACTTAGCGAAAATATTTGCTGATGGTCTTTATACAGCCTCAAAGCAGCGTTCATGAAGGCAAGGAAGTCGGGCGTGCATTCCAAATCATCTTCCAGGACAATGGCTCTTTGATGTTTTTCTATTACTTGCGAAACCCCCTCTATCACAGAGCAGGCGAGCCCCTTGGGATGCGATGCCCTGATGATGTGCTTATGTGGATGAGACAGCCTTTGGACCAATTGAACCACAGCTTCCACATCGGCTTCTTCTTTGGGGTGCTTGGCAGCATCAATAAATATAAACACTTCGGAATGAAGCCATTCCGGATTCCGGGTCAGGCTGTCAAATAATCTTTGGAGGGCTTCCGGGCGCCGATAGGCAAAAATGATAATGGGCGATAAACTCATATGTTCAAACAATTGAGCTCTTTGTAGAAAAAGGAAGTACAGGACAGCTCTGTGCCTATAGGTGCCATACCGTAAAAGTCAAGACGCCGGAAGCCTTGTGCACACAGCCAGGACAAAGCTTCCCGGTACTCACTTCTGTTGCTGTTGTCCACAATAATGACCCCATCTTCTGTCAAGAAGTTGACCGCCTGCCGGATGCACTCGTTTCGCAAGATACCGTCAACTACAATGAGATGAAAAGTGGCTTGTGCCTGCCGGATAGCAGTTGGGTAGTCTTCAGGCAGGCAGTATAGCACAGAGGCATTGGGCGGCAGCTTGGCTTGCATCTGTTGTGCCCATGAGGGGTGGTGTTCTACACTATACACTTGAGCTACTTTTTGGGCAAAGTAAAGCGTTGAGCTGCCGCTTCCGTATTCAAAAACCCGGAAGTGGGCTTGCAAGCGCGGGTCTAAAAAAAGATAGGCACTGTAGGTAAACCAAGGGATGGGGTGTCCTGCTGCATCTTCGGAGCGTTTGGTGTAAAAAGAGCGAAACCATCCTAAGTCTTTCAAGCCGCTTCGCAATACCAGGTTGGTGGGGGCGCCTAAGCGCAATTGGTTGAGTACCCACCAAACGGATTTTTTCAATTTCTTTACTATTGACATGAAAATTGAATTATCTTGGATGCGCAATTTAAAAAATAAAATGCATGGGGGTTGTCATTCGTCAAGGGGTAAAATACACATTAATAGCGTATGTGGGGGTTGTGATAGGAGCACTTACTAATCTTTTTTTGATGCCCGCCTTACTGAGCCCCGAACAAATAGGGGGGATCCGGCAGATATTGGCCAATGCCACCCTGCTAAGTGCGTTTGTGCTTGCAGGCACCCCGCAAGTTATTGAACGTTTTCATCCTTTTTTTGAAGGGCGGCGGCGCGATGCTCTCTTTTCTTTGAGTATTGCTTATACACTCACTACCTTCCTCTTGTTGACTCTGCTTTTGTGGGGGGGGAGAAGCTATTATTTGAGCTTATATGAAAAGTCGCCTCATGTGAAAGATTACTTCCTTTACCTTTTTCCATTGACTTTGGGCATGGCATTTCAGAGTATTCTGGAAGCTTGGTGCCGGGCATATCTGCGTATTGCCGTGCCGGCTTTATTCCGGGATTTCTTTTTGAAAATGACCATTGCTTTGCTGGTAGTTGCGGTGGGGGTGCATTGGATGCACTTTGGGTATATGTTCGGCGCAGTGACTGCCTATTATGTGATAGCTGTTCTGGGGCTTACGGCATACCTTTACCGCTTGTACTGTTTCCGGCTGTTTCCCGCCGGCTGGTGGGATACGGTGCGGGGGCGTTTGAAGGAAATGATGGAATATGCCGCTTTTATTTTGATGGGCGGACTAAGTGTTGTGGTTGTGAACCAAGCCGATATTGTGATGCTGGGTATGTTGCTGGGCGAAGCCGATACAGGCATTTACACCATAGCCTTTTTTATGGCGAATGTGATAGAAATTCCCCGTCGTGCACTTTCTCAAATCACCACACCTCTCATTGCAAGAGCTTGGGCAAAGCAAGCCATTGACGAACTTGCAGTCCTGTATCGTCAATCGGCCATCAATCAAATGTTGATTGGTGGGGCTTTGTTTTTATTGTTATGGCTGAACCGGGAAGAAATCTTTACCATCATGCCTAAAGGCGACCTATATCGCGAAGGAATGAGTGTAGTCTTTTGGGTTGGTCTGGCGCGCTTTTTCGACATGGCGATGGGCGTCAACAACGAAATTTTGCTGCAGTCAAGGTACTATAAGTTTGTTTTGCTTTCCAATATTTTGTTGGCGCTTTTGGTAATAGCCACCAACTGGTGGCTTATTCCCTTGATGGGGTTGGAGGGTGCCGCTTTGGCCACTTTCCTTTCCATGCTTGTATATAACCTGCTGCGTAGCTTCTTTTTGTGGGTGAAAGTGCACATACATCCTTTTAGCAAACAGACGCTGTGGGCTACGCTGGTATTGCTGGTATTGTGGAGAGGCTTGGCGTTTTTGCCCTTGCTACCGGTGCAAGGACTCCTTACTGCCTTGGTCAATATACTGCTTCGCTCAGGCTTGTTGCTACTTCTGCTGGCGGCAGCCATATGGAAGCTTCGTTTGTCGGAAGAGCTCGTGCATATAGGCGGGCAACTACTCAAACGCCTAAGGCGCAGACCGTAAGCGCTGACGGTGGCGATAAGCATATTTTTGAAGCGACTCGTTCATATCCTGTGGGTGCATGCCGTGACGCACGGCTTCTTTTACGGCCTGTTTTATCTGACGCCTTTTTCCTTTGTTGCGCATCAGCCATAGGGCATGGGCATAGTGGGCTTGTGCGTTGTCGGGCTCTTGTTGTATCCAAAATTCAAGGTATGCTTTTGCTTCTTCGTCCTGGCCGGCGTTGAGCAGCAGTTGAGCGCGCTGTATGAAGTAGGTGGTTTCTTCGCCTTGTTTGAGTATGGCTTGGCTATTGGCATACAAGGCGGCATCCCATTGCAGCAGTGCCGCGTAGTAGTCGGCCATCACGGCATAGTACACTCCTTGTTGAGGAGCCAGTTGTATGGCAGCTGCTATGTAGCGAAGGGCTTCTTCATATTGCCGGCCTGCGGCACAAGCCCTTGCCACATCAAAATAATCGTCGGCTTGCAGGGGATGATTTTGGGCATAGCGTTCCATCATCTGCAAACCACGCTCATAGCTGCCACTGCGTAGTAACAGCTTGGCACAATTATAAACGGCTGCCGGTGGGGCTTGGGGCAACTCTGCCGCTTGACACCAACAGTTGGCTGCTTCGTTCCACTGCTCTTGTGTGGCATAAAGGTTTCCCAAGGCTATCCATAAGCCGCCTTGCTTGGGACGCAACGCCAAGGCTTGTTTAAAGGCTGTTTCTGCTTCGCTAAGTTGGCCGTTTTGCATATACAGCAAACCGAGGTAAAAGTGCGTGCGGTAGTCCTGCGGCATGCACTCTTGTGCTGTCTGCAGTTTTTCGATTCGTTGCTGCAAGGCACTATCGGCCATCCGGAAATAACAAAATGCTTCCAAGAGTGTGGCACGACACTTCCATGCGCTTTTTTTGTTTTGCAGCAGTTGCCGGCATACTTGCACTGCTTGAGGGTAGTTGCCGGCATAGAAGTGGCTGCGTGCAAGCCCCCAAAGCATTTCCGGCTTGTCGTTGTCATAAATAAGGCTTTGCTCGTAATACTGAATAGCCTGCTTGTAATCTCCTTCATACATGGCCATTAAGGCAGCTTGCCGGGCGTCGTTGTGTTGTGCACGGCTGTTGGTTGCCGGCCAACAAAGCAGCCATACAAGCAGTATAATTTGCCGGTTTAGTTTCATAAGGTTGAATGTTGAACAGGGCAGTAGCCCTTGCTTCTGTTCTTTTGTAAAAGATAACAAAAGTAGTGCACAAAAACTGTAACTTTGGGCGTCTTTGTACTTTAAAGCAAAAAAACTATGAGCGAACCAACCGAACCTATCGCTTTGAACTTCCAAGATACCTCCATTGCTTTTGCTTCCAAGTCCGATGCAGACTTGCGCCGCATGCACTGGCTTTTCGGTATGATGAACTATCCTGCCCTGGTCGATACCGGCACCTTTTTGGTGAAAGCCACTTTGGCATTTCCATTGACCAAGCCTTTGACCCGTTTTATTGTAAAAGAGACCTTGTTTAAGCAGTTTTGCGGCGGCGAAGACATTGAAGACTGCCGGCCGGTGATTGAACAGCTGGCGCGCTATGGCATAGGCACCATTTTGGATTACTCGGTAGAGGGCGAAAAGAGCGAAGAAGGTTTTGAAAAAACCACAGCCGAAGTGCTGCGCACCATCGATTTTGCTGCCGGGCATCCTGCTGTGCCTTTTGCTGTCTTTAAGGTGACAGGCATAGCCCCTTTCGGTTTGCTTGAAAAAGTGAGTGCCAAAGCTTCGCTTTCTGCAACCGAGGAGGCGCAGTGGGTGAAAGTGCAGCAGCGTGTAAGTCGCATCTGTGAAACGGCTTACCGGAAAGGCGTGCGTATTTTTATTGATGCCGAAGAAACGTGGATACAACCGGCCATCGACCATCTTGCCTATGAGATGATGAAGCGTTTCAACCGCGAACAGGCGGTAGTGTACAACACCTATCAGCTGTACCGTCGCGATGGGTTGCAGCTGTTGAAAGAGGCCTTTGCTTGGGCACAAGAGCAAGGCGTGTATTTGGGAGCCAAATTGGTGCGGGGCGCTTACATGGAAAAAGAGCGCGAGCGTGCCGAAGAAATGGGATATCCTGACCCCATACAGCCCAACAAGCAAAAATGCGATGAAGACTACAACGCAGCCCTGCTTTTTTGCCTCGAACGTTTGGACAAAATAGCTTTTTGTGCCGGCACGCACAACGAACAAAGCTGCCTGTTGCTGGCACAAGCCATGCAAGAAAAAGGCATACCCCCCCAAGATGAACGCATCTATTTTGCACAGCTCTATGGCATGAGCGACCATATTTCATTCAACCTGGCAAAGGCAGGGTACCGCGTGGCTAAGTATGTGCCCTATGGACCGGTAGATGCAGTGGTACCTTATTTGATTCGGCGGGCAGAAGAAAATACCTCTATCAAAGGACAAAGCAACCGCGAATACCGTTTGGTGGAGCAAGAAATAAAACGCCGAAAAAAAGGCTGATATGCTTTGTTTTTCTTTGCAAAAAGATGTAATCTTGAGAAAAACCCTATTCATTATGAAGAAATCGAACTTGAATGCATGGGTACTTGCCTTACTGAGCCTTTGGCTGCTTGCTGCCTGCTCCGGTAAGAAAAACACCCCCTCACATGTAAGCTATTTACCTGCCGATGCCGACTTTGCAGTGGCTATAGACGTGCGTCGTTTGATTAGCAAAAGTTTACAACCCGACGAGTTTTTTAGCGAGAAGAACTTAAAGGAAATGGGGGCTTCCGAAGAAGAAGCCAAGGAAACCTCCCAAAAGTTCGAGCGCATTTTAAACTCCGGCATCGACTACGCCAACACTTTCTACGTCTTTGGAAAAAAAGAGAATGACTTTGTAGGCATAGTGGTGCCTCTGGATGATGCCGGCAAATGGAATAAAAGTATGGAAGACCCCGAGTTTTGGAAAGAGGTCTTCGAAGAAGAGCAACCAATCCCCATCCGGACCAAAGACGATGTGAAGTTTTTTGAAAAAAAAGGCTACACCACAGTGGTGGCTGCATGGAACGACGACGTCCTACTGGTGGGCCTCATGGAAAAGGGCTACTATGAGAAGGAGGATGAAAAAAGCGCTGCTCTGGTGGAAAAGGTTTTGGAGTTGCTGAAATTACCAAAAGAAAAACAACTTATCGAGCAAGAGAAATCTTTTAAAGAAGCGCTTGCCGACGCCGAAGACCTTACTGTATGGGTAAACCTGAATGCCACCTCCGGCTTGGACGCAGTGGATGAAATGGAAGAAGAAGCAAAGCAATACTTAAAAGACGCTTTCTTTTCCATGCAAATTGCCTTTGAAGATGGCTTGATTCGCAGTGATGCCGCTTTTATACCTTCGGAGAAAACACGCGAAGAGATGCAGCTTTATTACAATGTGCACATCAATAAGGCGGTAAGCAAAATACCTTACAAAAAGCCGTTGGCGCTGTTAAGCTTTGCCATTTCGGAGGCAGCCATCAATAAAATCAAGGAAAAACAACTGTTGACAGAGGCAAATAGAGATTTTGACCGGCAGCTGGGAGTTTCGGCCGATGAGTTTATGAGCATGTGGGATGGTCAGTTCTGTATGGCGCTCAATAGCCTTGGTGCCGCGGGCATCCCCGAAATGGCTATATCTATGGGGATACGTGACGAAAAGCTTTACCAGAAAATGGTGGACTACATGCTCTCGAAAGGCATGCTGGTCAAAAAAAACAATGCAGAGGGCGATGTCTATTTGATCGCAGGTGGTATGGCTCACCTGTATAAAGACGAAAACTACCTGCGCCTGGCTATGGGAGCTTCGGAAACCATATGGGAGGCGGCTGCTATACCCGAAGAGTGGGGCGACCAAATGAAAAAGGCTTCGTCTTTTGTGGGAATTCGTGCCGATTTGCTGACCCAGTTGGCGCAGCTGCCTTGGTTCAAGGGGATGAATGCCACCGAAGCAGTGCAGCTGATCAACGAATTGGTTATTTGGAGTCCCGGATATGACGATGGCAAAATAAAAGGACAAGTTTTGCTTTCCTTCCGTGAAGAAGATAAAAACGCCTTGTTGATTCTTATAGATGCCATCAAAGCAGAGGCAAAAAAGAAAGAAAACCGCTACAAGGAAGAGCCAATGGCAAGCGACAAACGGCTGCCTATGGAGTTGGAAGAAGTGGACGAGGAGGACATGGAAGAAGTACCGGTCTTTTAGGCGTTTCCATAATCCACTACCTTGCTTATGAAAATACGTATCGAAGGCCTGCTGCCCGCCCCTTTGAAAGAGCGCCTGCATGGGCGCTCGCAAGTGTGGGGGCAAAGCTATACTTTTGAAAGCGGGCGTTTTTATCAGGTCTATTCGCCCTCCGGGCGTGGAAAATCCACTTTTCTGCATATTCTTTACGGTATCCGCAAAGACTATGAAGGTGCTGTTTTCATAAATGAAAAACCTGTGCAAAGCATGCCGGCGCAAGAATGGGCTGTTTTGCGCCAAAAGCATTTGTCTATTGTCTTTCAGGACCTGCGCTTGCTGCTGCACCTTACTGCATGGGAAAACTTACAGTTGAAAGCGGCACTGCAGCCCATGGATGCAGATAAGATAGTGGCAATGGCAGAATATTTGGGTGTAAAGCACTTGCTGCACCGGCAGGTAGCCTTGCTTTCTTATGGCGAAAGGCAACGCATAGCCATCATTCGTGCACTCATACAGCCCTTTGAAATGCTGCTACTGGATGAGCCTTTCAGCCACCTGGATGAGGAAAATATAAAACTTGCCGGTCAGTTGATTCTAAGCCGCTGCAAGGAGCAAAATGCCGGTTTTATTATGGCTTCGTTAGGCTACGATTATCAAATGACATTTCACGAAAAACTGCTGCTCGGATAAGCTATGACACCTTTATACCCTTCCATTTTGCGGCGCAATATATTGAAGCTGGTCTTTCGTGCTTTTCGAGGGGGGCATGTATGGATAGCAATTATAGGCTATGCCGCGGGGCTGTGTTTGGTTTTGCTGATGCTCCAGCTTTACATGACCATGCAAGAGGTATTTGAGTCCGGAAAAGCAAGCAATTACCTTATCATTACCAAAGAGGTTACTTTATTCAATACGGCTACGGGCATGGCCGGGGGCTTCAGCCAAGAAGAAATTGAAGACCTGCAGGCACAGCCTTTTGTGAAAGAGGTGGGGCCTTTTGAAAGCAACCATTTTGCTGCATGGACTTATGGCAACGAGACCATCCCTTTGCGCACGGAACTGTTTTTCGAAGCAGTGCCCGACCACTTGTTGGATGTGGACCCGCCCGGCTGGAATTGGCGCGAAGGCGATGAGTTTGTGCCGGTGGTGGTGTCGAAAGAGTTTCTCAACCTTTACAATTTTGGCTATGCCCTGGCAAAAGGTTTGCCCCAAATCACCCCCGGCCTGATTGCCATGGCACCCCCTTTGCCTACCAAACTATATGGTCCCCGGGGACAAGTGATAGTGAAAATGAAAGTAGTAGGCTTTTCGGAGCGTATTCCATCTATCTTGGTGCCTATGTCTTTTATGCGTTGGGCAAACGAACGATTGGCAGGCATAACTGCCGGAGAAAACCCGCCGGCACGGCTATTGGTGCGAGTAACCAACAGCGGTGACCCCCTTTTGCTTGACTACTTGAAACAAAAAAGGTGGGAAGTCAATCGCAGTCAGCTACAAGCGGGGCGTCTGGGGGCGTTGGCAGTGGTGGCCATGTCTGCCATTGGCTTTGTGGGTATTGCCTTTATGGTGTTGGCATTCCTTGTGTTTGTCCTGACTTTCCGTTCCATTCTCTTGGAAAAGCGCACCGAGGTGGAATTGCTGTTGCTGCTGGGTTATGAGCAACGATTTATTGAAAGGCATTTTGTGCGTGAGTTTGCCCGCATGCTGCTGCTGGTGCTTTTGCTTGTGGCTGCCGGTTTGGCTGCCGGTGGTTATTTCTTTGCCCGGCGAATGGAAACATATGCTTTCGACATAGACACGGTTTTGCATCCCTTAGTGCCTTTGGTTGCTTTGCTTTTGATAGGCTTCACCTTGTTACTCAATGCATGGGCTTTGCGCCGTACCATTCACAAAATGAATGTTTAAGTGAGATGGAAGGCAGGCAAAGCCTGCTATCTTTCAAAAAAACGCTGCAGATGCATTCTTTCAAACATCAAACAAAAGCGCAACGGCTCATATCATTTCGAACAAGGTGCAAGCGGAACTTGTCATTTCGAACGGAGCGAAGCGGAGTGAGAAATCTCTTCGAACCAAACGCAACAAGAAAAAAGAGATTTATCGTTACGCTCGAAATGACAGGGGGGAAGGCTCGAAATGACAAGAAGAAGTGCCCGGAATGACAAAAAAGAATGCGCTTGAAAAGAAGTGCCTTCTCAACCAGATGCCAAAAGAGAAAGGCACTTCCTTGCCACAGTTTGTTTTTTTAAGCTGCCTTAGTTTGGCACTCACCACCAATCAAGAGGCCACTTCTTTGGTTTGGGATACTTTCTCAAGTATTACAATCAAGGCAATGCCGGCTATGCAACAAGCCAAGGCAATACCCGGTTGAGCTTCTTGACCGCTTAGTTGTTCATAGCTTGCCGGCAACACATTGCGTGTAAGCACGGGCACGCCCTTGGCATTGGTGCTGATGACTTCTTTCCAAGGCCATATTTTATTGAGTGAGCCCAGCATAAAACCGGACAAAGTAGCCATCGTGACCGAAGGGAAGCGATGCAACAAGTAAGACAGCAGGCGCACGAAGGAAAGCAGCCCCACGACGCAGCCGGCAGCAAACGTAAGCATCACTTCAAAACGCAATGCTTTCAGCGATTCCAGAATGAATGCATACTTGCCCAGCAAAACCAAAATGAAACTACCTGAAATGCCGGGCAGTATCATGGCGCAAATAGCAATGGCGCCCGACAAAAACACAAACCATAAGGCTTCCGGTGTTTCGGCCGGCATGGCTGCCGTGAGCCAATAAGCCACAACAGTGCCTGCCATAAAAGCCAACACGCTACCGGCATTCCATTGCTTTACCTCTTTGCTTACCAGCCACACCGAGGCCACAATTAAACCAAAGAAGAAAGACCAGATGGCAATGGGGTAGTGCTGCAAAAGATAAGTGATGAGGCGGGCCAAAGAAAACAGGGCGGTGCCAATGCCTGTCAGCAAAGGCAGCAGAAACCCACCATTGATTTTGTACCAAAAATCCCTAAATCGGAAACGCAGGAGCAAGGCCAATGCTTCCCCGTCAATACTTTTGAGGGTGTCTATCAATTCTGTATAGATACCGGCAATCAAAGCGACAGTGCCGCCCGATACGCCCGGTACCACGTCGGCACTGCCCATTGCCAAGCCTTTCAGCCACAAAATAAAGGCTTTGCGATATTCTTTCATTGATTTTTATTCTTTGGGTAGAAAAAAGTCGAAGGTGTCGCCACGTAAGCCCAAGCGTATGGTTTCCAACGGAATGATTTCCTGCGGAGCTATATTCCCTAAGTTTACATTCGGGCCAATCAACTTGATAAACCACACCTGCTGCGCTTTTTGTGGCGCTTCCCAAATGATTTTTTCATAGGGGATGGAGTGAAGAATTTCTTTCACCAAGCCTTCGCGCACCTCGCCCGAAGAGCGGAACAAGCCTACATTTCCTGCTTCGCGTGCTTCGCCTATGACCTTCCATGCACCGGCAGAGAGCTCAGCCTGCATCAGCTCTATCCACATGTAGGGCGGCATGATTTTGGAAGCATCTTTGGAGCCTACTTCCGAAAGCACCGTCACTTGCTGTGCCAGCCGGCGGATATACTCACACTTTTGGTCATGGGGCATTTCTATGGAGCCATCCGATACTTCGGCAAAGGTCATCTTGTATTTATCCAGCACACGCAGATAGTCTTCGAACTGGTTGCGCACAACAAAAGCTTCGAAGAGGGTGCCGCCAAAGTAAACAGGAATGCCGGCACTCCGGTACACTTCCAGTTTTTTATCTAAGTTGGGGGTTACATAAGAAGTAGCCCATCCCAGCTTGACCACGTCTATATAATCGCCCGCTACGTCGAGCACATCTTCTACCTGGCGTATGCTCATGCCTTTGTCCATCATCATGGTAAGCCCTACTTCGCGGGGCTTTTGCGTGCGTTCAGGAATGTGTTTCAGTGTGTAATTCATAGCCACTATGGGTTTAAAAAATGAGACATTTTAAGGTGTTATTCCCATTCGATAGTTGCAGGGGGTTTGGAGCTGATGTCGTAAACGACCCGGTTGACTCCTTTTACCCGGTTGATGATTGTATTGGATATGTCAGCAAGCAGTTCGTAGGGGAGATGTACCCAGTCGGCTGTCATGCCGTCGGTGCTGTGCACTGCCCGCAGGGCTACTACTTGCTCATAGGTGCGTTCGTCGCCCATGACGCCTACCGAGTGAATGGGCAATAAGATAGCGCCGGCTTGCCATATTTTATCGTACCACCCGCTTTGGCGTAGTGCTTGAATGTAAATGTCGTCGGCTTCTTGTAAGATGCGCACTTTTTCGGGGGTTACTTCGCCCAAAATGCGGATGCCCAAGCCCGGTCCGGGGAAAGGATGCCGCCCGATGATGGCTTTGGGCAAGCCCAAGGCATAGCCTACTTCGCGCACTTCGTCTTTGAAAAGACTACGCAGGGGCTCTACTACCTTGAGTTTCATGCGCTCGGGTAAGCCCCCCACGTTGTGGTGTGACTTGATGGTAACCGAAGGACCATTGACCGATACCGACTCAATGACATCGGGGTAGATGGTGCCCTGTCCCAGCCATTTCACATCTTGTATTTTATGGGCTTCATCGTCAAACACTTCAATGAAAGTGCGTCCAATGGCTTTACGCTTGTCTTCGGGGTCAGTAAGGCCACGCAAAGCATCATAGAAGCGTTGCTTGGCATCCACGCCTTTGATATTGAGCCCTAAGCCACGATAAGCTTCCAGTACCTGCTCGAATTCGTTCTTGCGCAACAATCCGTTATCTACAAAAATACAATACAGATTGCTGCCTATGGCGCGGTGTAAAAGCATGGCTGCCACGGAGGAATCGACACCGCCGGAAAGAGCCATCACTACTTTATCGTTGCCCAGCTGCTCTTTCAGGCTCTTTACAGTCTGCTCTATGAACGAATCCGGTGTCCAGCTTTGGCTGCAGCCGCATATGTTTACCACAAAGTTGTGCAGCAATTGTTTGCCTTCCAGCGAGTGGGTTACTTCCGGGTGGAACTGAATGCCGTAGGTCTTTTCGCCTTCGATTTCATAGGCAGCAACAGGAATATTTTCTGTGTGTGCCAATATGCGGAAGTGCCCGGGTAACTGCAGAATGCTGTCGGCATGCGACATCCATACTTGCGAAGCGGCAGACATACCCTCGAACAGCGGGTGTTGAGGCATGTCTATTTGAAGTGTTGCGCGCCCGTACTCCCTGATTTTGGAAGGTGCCACCTCGCCTCCTTCTTGGTGAGCCATCAATTGGGCACCGTAGCAAATACCCAGTACGGGCACTTTGCCACGCCACTGCTTAACATCTACCATGGGGGCGTTGGGGTCGTTCACCGAAAAGGGGCTTCCCGAAAGGATGATTCCTTTGACCTCTTCGCTAAGCGATACGGGACGGTTGAAGGGCTGAATTTCGCAGTAAACGTGCAACTCGCGCACACGGCGGGCAATTAATTGCGTATATTGAGAACCAAAGTCAAGAATAATGATTTTCTCCATGACGGTGTGCAGCTATAGGGATTTTTGAATGAAGGTTGCGCAAAGATAAGAAGATTTCACACTTTTATACCTGAGCAAAAGCATTGCCTTATGAATGCATGGACTACAAGGAGCCTTCAAAAAGAACTGTTGGATGCCGACAACATTCCGGCGGCGGACTTGTACGATAATTTGCGGGAGCTGGAGACCATCAACCGTTACTTAGGAGGACACAGCGCCACCATTTTTGCACTGAACAAACTACTACAACATGTGCCGGCCGGGCGTCCGCTGACAATTGTGGAGTTGGGCAGCGGTGGGGGCGATAATTTACGTGCCATTGCGCGTTACCTGCGCAAGAAAAAACAACCGGCACAATTGATAGGGGTTGACCTGAAAACCGATGCCGTAGAGTATGCCCGGCAGCAGAGCGTGCACTTCCCGGAAATTGACTACGTAGTGAGTGATTACCGGCTGTTTTCTGCAAAGGAACGCCCCGATATCGTTTACACCTCGCTTTTTTGCCACCATCTGAACGATGAGCAGCTTGTTGAGCTGATGCATTGGTGTCAAAACAATAGCCGCGCCGGTTGGTTTTTTAACGACTTGCACCGCCATCCGTTGGCTTATCATGCCATTCGCTTATTGACCCGGCTGTTTTCACGTTCCTATTTGGTAAAACACGATGCCCCCCTTTCTGTAAAAAGAGGCTTTACGAAAAAAGACTGGGCAAGATTTTTGCTTCAGTTTAAAAAGTATGCACCTGTGTGTGAAGCACAGCTTTACTGGCGCTTTGCTTTTCGGTGGGTGCTTTTGTGTTACAACACCAATTCATATCTTTGAAACTCAATAACAACAAAACCTGCGAATGATATGGCTTTGGAGTCAAAAAATAAGGTTGATCCGGCTTTTAGCCTCTCTTCCATGACCGATGTAATTTTCCTGCTGCTTATTTTCTTCATGCTGACTTCATCGGCAGTAACGCCTACCGGGGTGCCGGTAAGCACCCCCACCAGTAAGAGCGTGAAGATAGAAATGCAAAAGGTAGCGGTAACCATAACCAAAGACTTGCAGTTTTTTGTAAATGGTCAGCCGGTGAAAGACATGGAAGCATTGGAGATGCGCTTGCAGCAATTGCTTTCTACCCAGCCGGAAGGGGAAGGCGTGGTGGTGCTGCATGTAGATAAAGAAGTGCCTACGCAATACTTGGTAGAAGTGGCCGGCATTGCCAATAGCTTGAAAGCACGGGTGTCGATTGCTGCTAAACCCAAATAAAGGAATCGTCTTATCAAGGCAAAAGCATGGTACAGGAAAAAGAACCATTGGAAAAAATAGAAAAATCGAGCAGCCGTACGGCCTTCATCGTATCTTTGGTGATACACACCCTCATCGTACTGCTGTTTTTCTTTATTTATGCGTGGGAGCCGCCCATTCCACCGCCGCCGGAGTATGGCATAGAATTGTCTTACGGCACGGATGAAGAGGGCGAAGGCGAAAATCCACGCTTTGTGCCTACACAAGAAACGCGCAGCGAGCCGGTGTCTGAGGAAAGTGTCGCCGAAAATGAAGCGGTGGAAACTCCCAGCGAGTTGCCTGATGCGGAAGTAAGTGTTCCCGAAGAATCGCCCAAGCCTACCCCTGCGCCCAAACAAAATGAGCCCAAGCCAGTTGATCCGGAACCCCGTCCACAGCCCAACCCCAAAGCCTTATTCAACCCGGATGGCACAGGTACCGGTAAAGGCGAGGAAGGTAAAGAAGGCACCAAGGGACGCAGTGAAGGTACTTTGGACGGCAGAGGCTTGTACGGGGGCGGTGAAGGTGGATTCAGTGTAACCGGTCTGGACGGCTGGCGGCTGAGCTGCGATAACTTGCAAGTCAATGACAATTCGGGCGAAGAAGGTTTTATTACTTTTGAAATCATCATTGATGAAGATGGTTACTTGCAAACCATCACCACGAAGCAGTACAACGTAAGCCCGCGGGTGGTGGCACTGTACAAGAGGGCACTGGAAGAGCAAATCGAAGGGTGCTTGGTACGCAGCTCTACGCGTGTGCCCAGCCGGGCACGTGGTACCATTACTTTCCGTTTGAAGTCAAAGTAGTACCTTTGCACAAAAAACAATCATGAGCAAACGACAAGAATCCATTCAACTGCACATCACCCTGGACGAGCAGAATGTGTGCGAGTCTATCCGTTGGGAAGCTACCCAACAACCTGAAGATGCCCGGCAGGATGCCAAGGCTTTTTCTTTGGCCATATGGGATGGTACCGGCAGTGGTACGCTGAAAATAGACCTGTGGAACAAAGAAATGAACACCATTGAAATGAAGCGTTTCTGCATAGAAACCATGGCGACCCTGGCAGATACCCTGCGTAAAGCCACCGGTGATGAGCTGATGGCCATGGAAATTGAAAACTGCTGCAAACGCTTGGATGCACGTCTGCGTGAGGAAATGCGCTCAATGCAATAGTTGTTACACAAAAAACGGTAATAAAAAAGCCGCCATGCAGGCGGCTTTTTCGTTTCTGACCTATGATTTCTTTGCGGTGCGGCGTGTTTTGCGTTTGGGCTTTTCGACTTCTTCCATTTCTTCTACGTCGGCAAGGATACGCCCACAGTGCTCGCAAACAATGATTTTTTTCTTCTCTTTGATTTCCAGCTGTCTTTGCGGAGGCACTTGGTTGAAGCAGCCGCCACAGGCATCGCGCGCAACCATAACAACAGCCAAGCCATTACCGGCATTTTTGCGCAGCCTTTCATAAGCAGCATACAGCCGTTCTTCGATTTGTTTTACCTGCTTCTCGCGGTTTTTCTTGAGCTTTTTCTCCTCTTCTTCGCTTTCGCTCATGATTTGGTCAAGCTCTTTCTTTTTGTTTTCGAGGTCTATGCTGCGCTCGTCAATGAGCTTTTGCACCTCGGCTATCTCTTCTTTTTTGGCTTTGATTTTTTCAGATAACTCTTTGATTTTCTTGTCGCAAAGCACAATTTCGAGCTCTTCGCTTTCTATTTCGCGGCTGATGGCCTCGTATTCGCGGTTGTTGCGAATATTCATCTGCTGCTCTTTGTATTTCTCTATGCGCTGCTCGCACTCTTTTTTGGTCTGCTTGAGCTCTTTAATTTCTGCTTCCCATTCTTTTATCATGCCTTCGAAGCGCCCGATGCGGGTCTTGTACCCTTCGATTTCGTCTTCGAGGTCTTGCACTTCGTGGGGTAGGTCACCACGCATTTTATAAATTTCGTCCAATTGGGAATCGATTTCCTGGAGCTTCAAAAGCGCTTCTAACTTTTCTGCAACCGTTTTTTCCATCGCTTAAAAGTAATTTATGGGGTTGGTACTGATTTCTGAAATGCAAAGCGCAATATTACGAATTTTTGAGGATAAGTAAGCGTAAATCAACTCTTTTGTGTGTACTTCACTTTCATAATGCCCAATATCGAGCAACATCATTTCGCCCTCGGCATCAAAGAACTCATGATATTTGACATCGGCCGTAATGTAGGCATCGGCGCCTTGCCGGCGGGCTGTATGAATAAGAAATGCCCCGCTGCCGCCACAAACAGCTACCCGGCGAATTTGCGTTTTATGTGTGTGGGTATAGCGAATGACACTGACAGGTAGTTTGTTTTTGACGTATTGAAGGAAATCTACAGGTGGTAAGGCGTTCTCCAGTTCTCCGATGGCGCCACTGCCCACCTCTTGGTTGTAATTTTCCAGACGGTGTACGTAATAAGCCACCTCTTCGTATGGATGCGCGGCGCGCATGGCTGCCAGTACTTGTGCCTGAAGGTGGGCAGGGTAAATGACTTCTATGCGTTCTTCTTCCACCTCTTCCAAGCCGCCGCCGGCTTGACCGATGAAAGGGTTGGCCTGCTCGTTGGGTTGGAAGGTGCCCAGCCCTTTGCTTCGAAAACTACAATTTTTGTAATTGCCTATCTGCCCGGCACCTGCTGCATGCAGCGCTTCTCGCACTTGAAGCGAATGCGAAAGCGGACAAAAGACGACCAATTTTTCCAGAGTGTGGGCTTTTGGCTGCAAAATTCTTACATTCTGTAAGCCCAAACGGGTGGCCAGATTGTGGCTGACACCATAGTAAACATTGTCTAAATTGGTGTGCACTGCGTAAATTGCCACGTTTTTTTGAATGGCTTTGATGACGGTGCGCTCTACGTAGTTGGCACCGGTCAGGCTTTTAAGCCCCTTAAATACAATGGGATGATGGGCAATCACCAAATTGCAGCCTTTTTCTACGGCTTCTTCTATGACTTCTTCGGTGCAGTCAAGTGTAATCAGAACGCCAAGCACTTCCGCTTGCGGATTCCCACAGATAAGCCGTGCATTGTCGTAACTTTCTTGATAAGCAGAAGATGCGAAATCTTCTACAAGCTTGCAGATGTCTGATATCTTCATGTTTTGCATGGTTTTTGGTAAACGTTTCTTACAGTTCACACTATTGCTTTTTCATTCATCGAGAAAATATGTGCCTTTATCTTGTAAAAATGCAATTCATCGAAAATAAAGGTTACAACTTCATAACAAAACTATATTGATTATCAGCAAAACGCAAGTATTTATGAAACTGCTCATGAAACGACTTATACTCAGCACACTACTGTTATGCCTTGCATGGGGCACATGGGCGCAGAAAGGCCCGGGCGGTGTGAGCACTGAAACAGCCGGCAACAGCGACAACAAAATATGGTTGCGTGCCGATGGCATGATCAACGGTGCTATGGGCCAGCCCGACGGCACTGCCGTGCAGAGATGGAATGACATGTCGTTGTCTGCCATCAATAACGATGCCTATCAAAACACTGCCTCACAACGTCCCCAGCTGCGCACCCTGGCAAGCTTGGGCATCAATGGGCGCCCGGTGGTACGCTTCGATGGCGTGAGCCAATCTTTACGCTTCAGCACTACCAACGATCTCAACAATGCAGGGCCCTATCAAGAGCGTACTATATTTGTGGTGTTCCGTACCGGCGCCAATGTGACTACCCGCCAAATGATTTTTGAAGAAGGGGGAAATGTGCGGGGATTAAATATATACATTGAAAACGGGCGAGTGTATGCCGGTGCTTACAATAAAGTGGCTTCTGACGGACCCTATGATGCATGGCCTTGGATAGGGGTGAATGCGCCTATATCTGCCAATACTACCTATGTGCTCACCTTGATTTACGATGCACGGAACGCAGGCCCTGATCCCAACAACCCGGCGACCTACACCGGTACGTTTAGCCTGTACCTGAACGGTAACTTGCAGGGAACCGCTACCGGCTTGGGTTGGTTGTATCGCCATCCCGGTAACCCCGGACTGGGTGCTGTGGTAGGGCAAACGGTGCTTAGCAACAATATGGCAGATACGCAGCCGGCATACTTTGGTGGCGATATTGCGGAGTTTATTCATTACGAGCGTGTGGTGAATGAAAGCGAGCGTATCATCGTAGAAAACTATTTGGGAGCTAAATACGTAGCCAACCCCATTGTGAATGACTACTATGCTTATCAAGTGTATTATGGGGCTGATGTAGTAGGGGTAGGGCGGTATGCCGCCGGTGATGAGCATACTTTAAGCCAAGGCTTAAATCCTTTTATCATTTCTGTAAACAGTGCCAATTTAAGTGATGGTGAGTATCTGTTGACCGGGCACGACGGCAAACCTTTGAATTGGACTGCTGCCGGTGCTCCCGAAGAAGGCGACAATATTCAAATATTGGAGCGCAGCTGGCAATTTGATCATTATGGCGATGTAGGACCCGTGACCATCCGGGTAGAGGCCTCGATGTTGCCTGCTTTGCCGCCGGGCTATACTTCCTATGCCGTGGTGCTGGATAAAAGCGGCGGTGCGGTACCCTCTTACACCAATACCGCCACTACCGAAGTGGTAGAGCTGGCGGATGTAGGCGGGGGGTTTTATGAAGCTACGGTCAATATCCCCAAGGGTACTTTCATGACACTGGCGGCTTTCATTCCTACTGCGCGTTTTGTGTACCCCTCTTCGGCAGTGCTGGAGGGCGATGCGGGCACTACGCCTGCTGCCATTGCCGTGCGCTTGAATGCGCAAACGGCAGTAGCCCGCTCGGTAAATTATGCGGCAACGGGGGGAACGGCTACCAACGGAGGGGTTGATTATGACCTGCCGGCGGGTACGCTGAACTTCCCGGCCGGCACGCAAGAGCTGTCTATCAACTTCACCGTGACCGGCGATGTGGCAGTGGAAGGCAACGAAGATGTAATAGTAGGCTTGAACACACCTTCGGCAGGCTTGCAAATATCAGCACTTCGTCCTGCGCATACCTTTTACATTTACGACAATGACACGCCGCCGCGCTTCCGTTTCGATGTGGCAAGTGCCACTGTCAATGAAAATGTAGGGACTGCCACAGTGCGTATCTTGCGGACAGGGGACAACTCCACTGCCGAATCGGTAGGTTATCGTTTGCGCATAGCCGGTGGGAGCGGTACTGCTACCAATGGCAGCGATTATACTTTTACGGCAGGTACTGTTAACTTTGCCGTGGGACAAAATTTCTTCGACATATCTATTCCCATTACTGACGACAACGAGTACGAAGCCGACGAAACCATTATTTTGGAGCTTCATAGCGGAACAATTGGCTTCGATACACCTTTTGAGCATACCTTGACCATCCAAGACAACGATCCACAGCCGGCAGTAAGCTTTCAGCTGCCTACCCAAAGCAATGATGAAAGTGTAGGGGCACCGGTTATTAACGTGGTGATGGACCGTCCCTCGGCATTTACGACTACCGTGCAATATGCCATCATCTCGGGCACTGCCACCAATGGCTTCGACTATTCTTTGGCAGCTACCGGAACCGTTACTTTTACGCCGGGCACGACCGTAGCACCATTATCTATTGTAACCTTCATTTATGACGATGTCATTCCCGAAGCAAATGAAAACTTTGTCATAGAGCTGCAGAGCGTGACTACCGGCAATGCGGTAATTGACCCCTCTCAACGTTTTCACAATTATGTAATTATTGACAACGACCCCTTCGGTTGGCAAGCCTCGGCAGGCGTGGGCATGCTTCCTTACAACGTATTTTGGTTCAAGGCCGATGCTCTCACCGGCTTTGCCCATAATGCAACGGTGGATACTTGGACCGATGCTTCGCCCAATGCCAACGACGCAACACAGGCAAATACTGCCAACCGTGCCCGGATTCAAAGCACTGCCAACACCTTGAACGGCTTCCCGGTCATGCGCTTTGATGGTAATGACTTTTATTTGTTGGCAGATGATGCCGAAATCAATCAGCCTTCGCCCTATCATGAAAAGAAAGCACTGTTTTTGGTGGTGCGCACGGGGGCAGATGTCAATACCCGTCAGGTAGTTTATGAAGAAGGCGGTACTACCCGGGGACTGAACGTGTACATAGAAAACGGAAGTGTCTATTTCCATGCGTGGAATGACGCCGACGATGACGGGAGCGTTACGACCCCTTGGGGCGGCAGCACAGGTACCAAATATGTAACTGCTCCCATTACCGCCAATACTGCCTATGTGCTTAGCTTTACTTACAACCATTCCGACGGTGCTGACGGCAATATTTCGGCGTATGTGAACGGAACTGCCATAGGCACCGCTACCGGCGTGGGACGTCTTTTTGCCCATAATGCCGCGGTGCTGGGCGGGGTGGACAGCGATACACGCTTCCATGACAACTCCACCGCAGCTTCCGGCAACTACTTTACCGGTGATATTGCCGAAGTGATTTATTACAATGACAAGGATATTCATGAGGCGCGGCGCATCATTGTTGAAAATTACCTGGCTGGCAAATATGGCATTGCCCTGAGTGCCAACGCTATTTATACTTACTCGGCAACCCATGCCTATCATATTGCCGGCATAGGACAGGGCAGCAGCAGTGAGGCCGTGCATATAGATGCGCAGGGCGAGAATCGCTTCCGTATTCGTAATGCCGATGACTTGCAAAACAATGAATACCTCTTTATTGGCGATGACAACGTGCCGGTAGTGAACAATACGGAACGTGTGGATGTGCCCTTCGGTGCTTTTAGCCGCCTGAAGCGAACCTGGCGCGTGGCAGAGCAAGGCGAGGTGGGCAGCGTACAGTTTATCATGGATGCCAATGGCATTGTGGTTACGGATGCTTCTCATTTGCGCCTTTATATCGATACCGATAAGGACGGGCAGTTTAGTGATGAGTTTACTTTCTTCCCTGCTTCTTCTTATGATAGCGGCAACCAACTGGTGTATTTCGACAATGTGGATTTCAACGACGGGGATATATTCACTTTGGTGTCTATGAGCAGCTTCTCGCCTCTGCCGGTAGAGTTTAAAGACTTTGTAGCAGAAGCAGAAGGGCAGGACGTGAAGCTCTATTGGACGACCGCCCAAGAGTTGAATGCCGCTTACTATGAAATAGAGCGCTCGCAAGACCTGCTTGTTTTTGAGACCATAGGAAGGGTGAAGGCCGCCGGTAATACTCAAAGCCTGCAAGCCTATAACTGGACAGACAAGCAAGTGCAGCCCGGTACCTGGTATTACCGCATCAAGCAGGTAGATGCAGACGGGCAGGCGGCATGGAGCGAGGTGCGTAGCGTCTTGGTATCCGGAGCACAACAGAGTATACGCCCGGTTGTGTTTCCCAACCCGACTATGGGCAGCGTGCATATAGAAGGCGTAAAAGCACAAGCAGAGCTGTTGCTGTTTGATACACAAGGCAGGTTGCTAATGCAGAAAACAGTCACCGGTAACGACATGCTTGACCTGTCTGAGCTGCCCCGGGGCGTGTATGTGCTGCGCATCACGGATGGACAGGAAAACCAAACACTGCGCCTTGTAAAGCAGTAAAAGAGCATTGGAAAAGCAACCATTTTGCGAGGGTTTGCCTCAATCGAAATAGGTAAAACCCTCGTTTTTGTTTATTTTCGTTTTCCATTGGTTAAGTTAAATATCAAACAATATGAGTTTCGAAGTAAAAGGAAAATTGATTTTTATTGGTGAGGTGCAAACCAGACAGGGGCGCAATGGCGAATGGCGCAAGCGCGAGTTTGTTATAGAAACACAAGATGCTTACCCAAAACAAATTTGTTTTTTGCTCTGGAATGACAAAGTGGATTTGTTGGATAGCTGCGAGCTGAATGATCTGGTGCAAGTGCGTTTTCAAGTGGCTTCGCGCGAGTACAACGGGCGATGGTACACCGACGCAACTGCTTATGCCCTGCAACGGCGAAGCTTGCAAGAGCAGGACTACGTGCCTGCCGCAGAGCAAGAAGACTACCCCACAGGCGCTGCTTTTACTGATGACAGCGAGGAAGAATTGCCCTTTTAAAAACGCTTTGCGCCTCAATGCTTCTATGCCGGGAGTAAACGATTGCTTCCGGCATTTTTATTTGAGGTTATTTTATTTTCTTTCAATGGATTGCAATACAAACTAAACCCTCATCTTTACCGTTATCATATAATGAACCCTCATAGTCTTTTTCTCCTGGCAAGCTTCTTGTCCCTTCTTCTGCTGATAGCATTTTTAGCCGGCTTGGCTCGCTATAGAACTCTGCAGCGAACGGTAGCACGCTTGCGCAAAGAAAAAGAAAGCTTTATTCACCGGCACGATGAGCTGTTGTATTTGAGTGATGGATATGAAGAGGTGTATGCCGGCATGCAGTACCGTTTGCGTAGTATCTTAATAGAGATGAAAGCACTGGCGCAAATCATGAAGCAGCACTACCGCATGTCGCCTCTTGGTTTTGATAGCGAATATTTTTCACTTTTGGAGCGCTCTATTGCCGAATGTCAAAAGATATTGGATGACGCCCGGCACGATGGAGATTACTTAATCAAAGAGTTTTCTTCGGACCACCACTTGGCACTGCTCGACTTAGTGGCTTACATGCAAAAGCATGCGTCCCGTATGCGCCGGCACAAAACCGGTATTCAGGTGATTGTGGATGTGCTGCCTTCACCTAAAGCGCATTTGCATGTGCTGGTAGATAAGTATTTTTTAGACAAGGTGATGCACAATTTGACAGGGCATATCCTTCAGTCTGTATCTGAAAGACAGACCGTCCACATTACGCTGACGGACAAGGAGCCGGAGGAACTGGTAGAAGTGAAATTAGCGGTTTTGGGCGCCAAACCTGCCCGCAATGGCAAAGGGAAGCGGCTGTTTTCATCAGATAACGAATCAGAGCTGTATGCGGCGCATTATTACATCATGGCTTTGTGTGGAAAGGTATATTATTCGGAAAACAGTGACAAAGAGCTGGCCTTCTTTTTTGAACTCCCCAAGGCACCCGGCAGCGAAAAAATAAAGATGATGACCGCCTTGGCTTCTTTTTAGCGCTTATTGTATGGATGAAAAGAAATGACTTATTTCGCATGTCCATCAAAACATAAGCAACTATGAAAAAAGTATGGTTACTGTTAACGTGCTTGTGGAGCACAGCTGCCATGGCGCAAATCAGTCAAGGTACTATTCTGGCAGGCGGTAGCTTCGGCATCAACTTCGGTAAGGAGTACAGCGAAGTGCGTAGCGGCAATACGCTGGTACGTACCGAGCAGAAGTTTACCGAGATCAACTTCAATCCTTCGGTGGGTATGTTTGTATCCGATGAAATAGCCCTCGGTTTGGCTATGGATATTTTCACACGCAGTGTGGAAGGTGATCACGAATACACCACCGTAGGTGTGGGACCGTTCGCCCGCTTTTACTTGCCTATGAACCTTTTCTTTGAAGGATATGTGGGCTATGCAAGCCAAAAATTTGGCAAAAACACCACTTATAACGGTTTGGGATACTCTTTGGGAGCCGGCTTTGCTTTCTTTGTAAACAACCACGTGGCCATTGAGCCGGCGTTGCGTTTCCGCGGTTATGCCCTGTCGAATGCCGATGACAAAGACCTTAAGCAGGGAAGAAACGGCTTGCTTATAGGCGTTGGCTTGCAGACCTACTTTTAATTGTCAAGCGTAGGCACATGTCTTGCCACATATAGAACCTCTTATATCAAAAAGGGCACCTCTTTTACGGGGTGCCCTTTTTTGACGTGTGCCGCCCGGCTTTATAAAATGTATTGACTCAAATCGCGGTTCTTGATAAGCCCCTGCAGGCGCTCGTTGACCATGTCGGCAGTAACCATCACCTTGGCATAAGGTGGAATTTTGTCCGGTATGTCAAATAAAAAGTCATTGAGCAGTTGGGTCATGACTGTCTGCAGGCGTCTGGCCCCTATATTTTCCATTTCGTTGTTGATTTCATAGGCAATCTCGGCAATGCGGCGCAGAGCTTCGTCTTGAAAATGCAGCTCTACCTGTTCGGCAGCAAAGAGGGCTTCGTATTGTTTGGTAAGTGCATTTTTGGGCTCTTTTAAAATACGGTAAAAATCTTCTTGAGTCAGGTTTTCCAACTCTACACGAATAGGGAAGCGCCCTTGCAATTCGGGAATCAGGTCGGAAGGCTTGGATAGATGGAAGGCACCGGCTGCAATGAACAGAATATGGTCGGTTTTTACAGGTCCGTATTTGGTGGCCACCGTAGAGCCTTCTACTATGGGCAGCAGGTCGCGCTGCACGCCCTCGCGGCTGACGTCCGGTCCTCGTTCACTGCCTCTGGAAGCCACTTTGTCTATTTCATCTATAAAGATGATGCCGGCTTCTTCGGCACGTCGCCGGGCTTCCTCTTTCACCTCGTCCATGTCGATAAGCTTGGATGACTCCTCTTCAAAAAGAAGCTTGCGGGCTTCGGCTATGGTCAGCTTGCGGCGCTTGCTTTTTTTGGGCATCATGCTGCCCAGCATTTCTTGCAAGCTCTGGAGGGTTTGCTCGTCGATGCCGGGTCCCATGACGCCCACATTGGCACTTGCCGGTTGTGATACGGTAATCTCTATTTTTTTGTCGTCGAGTTCGCCGCGGCGCAGCCGTTCGCGAAAGAGTTCGCGTGTTTTTTGATTCAGCTCCCGGTCTTCGGAAGAAGCGCCCGAGCGTAGTGGGGGAATCAGGGCATCCAAGATGATTTCCTCGACTGCCGCCATGGCTTTGGCTTTCACCTCTTCCTGCTTTTGTGCTTTCACCATATTGACAGCCTGCTCCACCAAATCGCGCACCATGCTTTCCACATCACGCCCCACGTAACCTACTTCCGTAAACTTGGAAGCTTCTACTTTCACGAAAGGGGCGTTGGCCAAGCGGGCAAGGCGCCGGGCTATCTCTGTTTTGCCCACACCGGTGGGTCCAATCATCAAAATATTGTTGGGCATGATTTCGCCCTGAATCTCGGCGGGGGCATGCATGCGGCGCCAACGGTTGCGCAAAGCAATGGCTACATGCTTCTTGGCTTCTTTCTGTCCAATAATATACTTATCCAGTTCGGCTACAATTTGATGAGGGGTAGGGAAATTGTTTTCGTTCATTATCATGGGTACTTCATTCATAGTTTGAAAGCTTCAACAAATACAAAGATACACTTTTCAAAGAGCATTAACACAGTGGGGCTGGCATGAAATATACAAAGTAGATGAGCACGGCATAAAGAAGCGGCCGGCCGGGCGAGGCAATGTGCCATTGCCAATAATACCGGGTGCCGGGCAGGAGGGGCATGCCGGCTTGTATGCTGTAGCAGGGACCACTTAAAGGGTGTTTCAACAACAAAGCGCCATCAGCGGTTTCTTCCACCAAATAAAGCAAGTGCTGCTGGGCATCGAACAGCTGCCCGTCTGTCAGGTGCCCTTTGACTACATGGCTGCGTGCCACATATACCTGTTTACCGTCCCATCGCCCCAAGCAGCTGCCATCTTGCACGCGGTAAAATACATATTCGTCTTGGTGTTTCTCTATGTAAACGATGGGGGTGTTTTGATTGTAGATGGTGACGAGTGGTACACTGTTTTGAGCAGCAGCCGTGAATGCCACACAGACAATCAGCAGGTTGCCGGCAAGGTGTTTTCCAAATATTAAAGGCATATGCTTCAATTAAATTTCCTTAATTTAAGGAAAACGAACGAACCGCTCAAACTATTATGCATAGAATTCTGCGCTTGTGTTGCTTGCTGACTGTACATTTACTGGCTGCTCAGCCCGATACCACTTATTTGACAATGCGGGTACAGCAACTGATGCAGGAGGCACAGGTGGAAGGAGTATCGCTGGCGTTGCTTATAGACGGAAAAACCTATTGGGTGAAAAGCTTCGGTTGGGCCAATGCAAGAACCAAGCAGTCCTTGACCGATACGACTGTGATGGAAGCCGCCTCTTTGAGCAAGCCCGTAGCCGGATATATCGCTTTGCGCCTGGCACAAGAGGGTATTTTAGACCTTGACAAGCCATTGGCAGACTACCTGTCGCCGGCAGAACTGCAGGCATTCGCAGGGGGAACTGTTACTGATAGGCGTTGGTATCTTATCACAGCCAAGCATGTACTTAGCCACTCTTCGGGTTTGCCCAATGGGCGCTACGGTAAGCTGACCATTGCTTTTTCACCGGGTAGCGACCTCTCATATTCCGGACAAGGATTTGCTTTTTTACAAAAAGTATGTGAAAAACTAACGGGCGACGACTTTGAAACGCTTGCCGGAAGATACGTCTTTGAGCCCTTGGGGATGTCACGGAGCAGTTTTGTGTTTCGTAGCCGCTTTTTGGGCAATGCCGCCTGTGGCCATTGGAAAAACGGTTATCCGTCACATATGCGGCGCCATGCCGAAGCAGGTGCCCATCATAGTTTGCTTACGACTGCGGCCGATTATGCGCGTTTCTTGGAAGAAATGCTGAAGCCCCGGTATTTGAAGCCGGAATGGCATGCACTGATGCTTCGCCCGCACAGCAGTGCACGCACCGGGGCACTGAAGTCTCTTGAGTGGGGCTTGGGCGTGGGCGTCTATGATTGGCAAGGCATGCCCGTATTTTGGCATTGGGGCGACTACGGCAATTATAAAAACTACATGATGGGCGTGCCCGCAAAAGGGTGGGGCATGGTCGTATTGGTGAATTCGGAAAAGGGTTTTCGTATCATAGAAAGCATTTTGCGGGCAAGTTTTCCGGTTGAGCCTTTGCCCTTGCATGTTTTGGGCTATGAGTCCTATGATTCGCCTTACAAAACGCTGCTTGCTGCCTGGAAGCAAGGGCAGCTGAATTTCGTTATGGAGCAACTCAACCGGCTGAAGACCATGCGAAAGGCAGAGTTGCTGCCTTCCGACTTTACGCGTTTGGCGCTTTTCTGTTGGAAAAACGGGCGGCACGATATGGTGGAGATGATTTTGAAGCTGGCTTTGTTGTTTTACGAACAGCAGCCGGCTGCTTTGGAGCTGATAGGCGACGCCTACATGCAAATCAATCAAAAAGAGCGTGCCTTGGCATGCTACAAGGCGGCTTTTCGCATCCTGCCTTATCATCCGGCCTTGAAAGCAAAGATAGAAGCTGCTGCCACACCATAAGCCGGAGCGGCCGGGAGGTTTTTATTTCTTCTTGTTTTTGAAAGGGTTCAGCTTTTGCAGCGTATGAAAGAAGAAGTCTTCGCCCCGTCGCACAAAAGCGGGTGCAAGGGGGCGCCAGCCCACCTTAAACGAAAACCACAGTTGCGAAGTGTTGCCCGATATGTTGTCGTCGATGCGGAAACCATCGTTAAAAACCTGTCCCTGCAGGGCGATGTACCATTGTGGGCGGTTGTAGGAAAACGAAGCGCCTAAGTCGCTATAAAGGCTTATTTGATTGGCCGCCTGCCATTGGCTGCTTTGCATGAGGTAGTAGCGCATAGGCTGCAGGGCAAGGCCGAGGTTGAGCAGGAGTGAGAGTTGAAAGTGTTGATACACGAAAGTGTGGGCATAGCCGCCGCCCATGCCCAGGTAAAGGCGCTGAATCTCTTGCAGTCCGCCATTTTCACCGAAATTACTGCGTATGGGATCCGGTACCATGGAAGAGTCGCCCCGTAAGCGCGAGAGGTTGAATGCCCCGCTGAGCAGCCATGAGCCGGCACTGCGCAATTGCCGTTCGGTGTAGATATAAGCCGCTTTATAAGAAAAGCGTTCAGGCGAGAAAATATAGCTGCCTTTGAGGGTGAGGCTGCCGGCAGTCAGGTCGGCTTGTTTGTAATAGGCATAAGGCGGCATGTAGTCGGGCGAGTTTAAATCTACCATGCCACGATAGCGGCGCCAGCTGCCCAGCAGGGCTATTTTGGGTTTATTGAAAGCCACTGTCAGATTGGAATAGTCGGTGTTGCCGTAGTTACGGGCATTAAACTCGGAAAGGGGGAGCTTGAAGCCTACGCCTATGGTAAGGCTACGATAAGAAAAGCGAAAGCCGTGGACGCCCGCAACGTTGGGGGTCCAGCGTACCAGGTAATTGCCGTTGTTAGCGCTGCTTTTCAGCTCAAAGCTATAGCCGCGGTTGTCTATAAAATACTCTACCATCATGCGGTTGACGTCGCGCTCAATGTATTGAGTATCCACCGGAAACACCTTACGGTGACAGTGGTGGGTGTCGGCCGGGGCAGCATCTTGGGCATGCCCTTGGTTTGCCATGATTGCGAATAAAAAAACTATGACGGCGAAAACGTTTCTTTCTCCCATGCCGGTGCTTCTACTTTGATATCCTTGACTCTCAGCTGCAGGCTTTTGTTGCCCCTGTATTCGTTTTGTTCCAGGTGATAGCAAATATAAAAAGATTGTCCGGGTGTTAGTTGTGATGCCCATTCGCCCATGCGAAAGGCGATGGCGTCAAAGACGGCCGAAGTGTCTTCTTTAACGCGCAATTTCAGGTGGCTGCCCTCTTGCCCGACGGTACGCGCCGGTTCGGCCAATTGCACACGGCTGACCAAAAGCGGTTGTTCATTGCCCGGTCCGAAGGGTGCCAGCTCGCTGATAATGCGCTCGGTGCTTTGGTCTAAATCGGCCAGCGATACAAAAGCATCTACTTCGAGCGTGGGTTCCGGTTCTACTTGCCTGAGCTGTTGGCGTGCCACCTGCTCAAAACGTTCCCTGAAAGCAGCAATTTTATCCAAGCTAAGGGTTAAGCCGGCCGCATGGGCATGCCCCCCGTAGCTTTCAAGCAAATCGCTGCATGCATCTATGGCACGGTATAAGTCAAAGCCTGCGATGGAGCGTGCCGAGCCGGTCGCTTTACCATTCGATTCGGTCAGTATCACCGTGGGGCGATAAACCTGCTCTATGCAGCGCGAAGCTACGATGCCGATAATGCCTTTGTGCCAATGCTTGTGAAAGAGCACATGGCTCTCATAACCTTGCTTGCGCAGCTTTTCAATCATCTGCAGGGCTTCGGCAGTGATTTTTTCATCCAGTTGTTTACGCTCTTGGTTCAGGCGGTGAATATATAGCGCCTTGTCGTAGGCATCGGCAGGGTCATCGCTTATAAGCAGCTCAATAGCCAGCTGTGCGTGTTCCAGCCTTCCGGCAGCATTGATGCGCGGACCGGCACCAAAAACCAAGTCGCTGATGCTGTAATCGCGGTCTATGGCAAAGCCGGCTACTTGCAAGAGCTCTTTGATGCCCGGCAGCGGACTTTTTTTGAGCTTTTTCAAACCAAAGTAAGCCAAAGTCCTGTTTTCGCCTTGAATAGGCACAATATCGCAGGCTATACTAAGCGCCACCAAGTCCAAGCCTGCATACAAATGCCGCTCATCTATGCGATAGGCCTGTGCATAGCCTTGCATGAGTTTGAAGGCTACACCACAGCCCGACAGCTCTTTGTAGGGGTAAGGGCAGTCGGTGCGTTTGGGGTTCAGCGTGGCTTTGGCACCGGGCAGGCGCTCGCCGGGCAAGTGGTGGTCGCACACTATCACGTCGATACCTTTTTTGCGGGCATATTCTATGGCTTTAAAGTCTTTGATGCCACAATCGAGCGTAATCATCAGCTTACAGCCATGGGCAATGGCATAGTCCACACCTTGAATGGAAACACCATAGCCTTCTATGTGCCGGTTGGGGGTGTAGTAGTACAGTGCCGGGTGAAGAGGCTTCAAAAAACGGTACATCATGGCGGTGGCCGTGGTGCCATCTACATCATAGTCGCCATAAAGCAAAATGGGTTCCTGTTGCTGTATGGCCCAATGCAGGCGCTCCACGGCGGTGTACATGTCCCGCATCAGAAAAGGGTCGTGCAGGTCGCTGAGTTTGGGACGGCAGAAAGCGCGGGCTTGTTCCGCAGTGTTTATGCCCCTTTGGGCAAAAAGTAAGGCAGGCAGCCGTTTGAGGTGCAGTTGCCGCATGACCGCTTGCAGCTGCCGGGCAGAAGGTTGTGGTTTGAGTATCCACTGCATGATTGCTATTTTTATTAAGGGTGCTCTATGCGGCTTACTTGCACGCTTCCTTGCAAGTGGCGTGTCACTTCGAAGCGCCCGTGTGTAGAAGGGGCTTGCTGAAAAGCCTGCTGCAGCAGGCAGGCCACGGCTTCTTGGTTACCTTCGAAATAGGCAGTGAGCAAGGGAATGATTTGGCGGTTGAGAACACGCAGAAAATTGAAATTCTGATTGCTTTGCAGGAAAAAAGTGTGCCCTATCAAAAAATATTCACCTTTCTTGCGCAGCAGCTCTTGGTTGAGTGCCCATAAAAAGTCGCTGTAAGCCACACTACTGAGGTCATAGCGGGGGGTGAGCTCCACCAGCTCAAAATAGCGCGCATACAGAGCCATCTGTTGCCATGCCTGGCGTATGTCTTCGATGGTGGCTACCAGATACAAGTTGGCAGGCAAGCCCACATATTCGCCTGAAGGAAGGGCTATTTTCAAAGGGTTGGCTTGCCCTATGCGTTTGTCCGGGTCGAAAAGCAAAAGCATCTCACCGAAAAGGTTTTCTATGGAAGTGCGTTCGATGCCTTCCAGCAGCAACACAAAAGACTTGTTCGGCTCTTTTTCGGCACGGCGTGCCAGCCGCAACAAAAAACCGTCTTCCCAAGACTGTGTATGGGGCGAAAAGTGCAGGACCATTTGCTCATAGCCAATGCCTTTGTGCAGAACTAAAAACTCTATTTGCCCGCCCAGGAAGTCGTGCAGCTGCTTCTGCTCCCGTTCGCTCTTGCTAAGGTGTTTGCCGGCCAGCTCCACAGCCAACTTGATGGCTTCGCGTGTTTTGCCGGTGGCAATGGCACCGTAAAAGAGCGTATTCAGGTTATGTATGTTGGGTAAGCGGGGACTGAGCCGGCGTACGACCCGCGGCTTGTTGGGAATAAGGTGCCCTTCAGGGCTTACGCCAAAAGAGCCAAGCTCTTGTTTGTGACTGCGCAAAGCCAAACGCACTTGCTGAATGAGCGCGCTGCTGTCGTCTTTGAATCTTTCGCCTTTAGGCGTCAGCAGCCATTGGGGCAAAACGTTGGTGGTACGTTGGGCAAGCTCTGCTATACACAAATGTGCAAAAGCTTTACGTATTTTATTTTTTACCTGAAGGCGTAATCCATGGTTCCACCACTCGGGCGCCACCGAGTCGGCAACATGCATGCGGTTGATGACCTGCTGCACAATCACCGACGGGCGTTGCAAGCTGCGCCTGTCCTGCATGATACGAAGGATAGGATAGTAGAAATCTTCGATTTTATAGCCCGTGTTCATCTCCATGGCACCACTTGTCTTCCTGTGACTTTAAAAATAGCTAAATATTTTGAACCCGTCGAGTGCGCTGCCCGCAGATTTTTGCAATGACGGAAAATAATCATCTTTCCCGCAGAAAAGCTTAAGAAGAGAAAAATGAAGTTTCCGGCAGGAAGTTTTTTTTATTTTTAGCCTTAGTTTTACCTCATCTCAACCGTAAGACCTATGAAAAATACACGTCTTTTCTTTTTTCTATGTGCCGTGTTGTTGAGTATGCACATATATGCCCGGCAAATAGATGCCCAAGAGGCATTAAGCAAAGCGGGTCACCAATTCTTTATTGAAAACAAAGGGCAATGGCCTGCGGAAGTCTTGTACCTGACCCGCATGGGCGGATTGGACGTATGGATTACCAAACGAGGTGTGAATTATACCTTCTACCGGTTGGATAAGAAGGAAAGCCTTCGCATGCAAAGCGCAGAACAGTCACGCGGTAAGTTTGACCACAACCCGGAAGATTACACCCTGTTGGGGCACCGTGTGTTGATGGATTATCTGGGCGCCAACCCCCAGCCTGCTGTGGAAGGCAGAGAAAAGCAGAGTGCTTATTACAATTACTTTATTGGCAATGACCCTGCCAAACATGCAAGCAATGTGGCTTTATACAAAGAAGTGCTTGTAAAAGACCTGTATCCGGGTATAGACATACGTTACTATTTTGATAAGGGCTATTTGCGGTATGATTACGTAGTACACCCCGGTGCTGACCCTTCAATTATACAGATTAAGCTACGCGGGCAATACGATGCTTATGTAAAAGGCAAAGATTTGATTTACACTACCCGTTTTGGCGAAGTGCAGATAAGCGACTTATACACTTACCAGGGCAGTAAAACCATAGAAAGCCGCTTTGAGAAAAAGGGTGAAGTATGGCAAATAGCATTAGGCAGCTATGACAAAACGCAAGTCTTAATTATAGACCCCTTAATATATTCCACCTATCTCGGGGGAGGCAGTAAGGATAAAGGCATGGGCATTGCCGTAGATGCCGCCGGAAATGCTTATGTAACGGGATGTACAGCGTCGGCTATCAGTTATGAGGTGACGCCCGGTGCCTTTCAGAATGAGTATAGTGGAGGAGGTCTTGATGCATTTGTCACGAAACTGAACGCTACGGGCACGGGGTTGGTATATTCCACCTACCTCGGGGGAGTCAAGAATGATGTAGGCGGTGGCATAGCCGTAGATGCTGCCGGCAATGTGTATGTGACGGGATGGACAAATTCTACCGATTACCCTGTGACACCCCGTGCCTTTCAGACTACGTATGAAGGTAGAAGAGAATATTATGATGATGTATTTGTCACGAAACTGAACGCTACGGGCACGGCCTTGGTGTATTCCACCTATATCGGGGGAGTCGGGAATGATGAAGGCAGCGGCATAGCCGTAGATGCTGCCGGGAATGCCTATGTGACGGGATGGACAAATTCTGACGATTACGATACTACCCCTGGTGCTTTCCAAACCACGCATGGCGGGAGATATGATAATAGGGATGTTTTTGTTACAAAACTCAACCCTACGGGCACGAGGTTGGTATATTCCACCTACCTCGGGGGAGTCAAGAATGATATAGGCGGTGGCATAGCCGTAGACGCTGCCGGCAATGTGTATGTGACGGGATGGACAAACTCTACCAATTACCCTGTGACGCGCGGTGCTTTTCAGACTAAGAAGAAAGGGAGAGGTTATGGTGACGCATTTGTCACGAAACTGAACGCTACGGGCACGGCCTTGCTATATTCCACCTACATTGGAGGCAGAGAGGGAGATGGTGGTTATGGCATAGCCGTAGATGCCAGTGGGAATGCCTACGTGACAGGAGCGACAAATTCTACCAATTACCCTGTGACGCGCGGTGCTTTTCAGACATGGAAAGGTAGAGGATATTATGATGTATATGATGTATTTGTCACGAAACTGAACGCTACGGGCACGGCCTTGGTGTATTCCACCTACATTGGAGGCAGAGAGGGAGATAGAGGCAATGGCATAGCCGTAGATGCTGCCGGGAATGCTTACGTGACGGGAGAGACAAATTGTACTGATTATGATGTAACGCCCGGTGCATTCCAATCTACGTACGGGGGAAGTGGTGATGCTTTTGTAATCAAACTGGACTGTAAGTGATACATCACGCAAGGCATTGAGCGTAGCCGGAATGAACGCTTCCCTTTAAATAGCTATAAAACAGACTGTCTTTTTGGGGCAGTCTGTTTTATAATAAAAGCGAACTTGTAGTTTAAATAGCAAATGCAACCCCCATCTGCCGGACTGGCTACGCTTTTCCCCGTAATTATTGAAACAAACCGGCAATGCGCCGTATGATACGCTCTTCTTTTTCCTTTTGCCGCTCGTAGTGCTCCAAGGGAAAGGGGAGTTGCTTTCCTTCTTCTGCTGACCTTAGGTCGTGGCAGGCACGCCGGTAACACTCTACCCGCAATTGCCATTCTTGTTGTACGGCGCGCAGCATCTGCAGCCGCTTCTTTTTCTGAGTGGTGTCTATTGAGGCCTCTACCAATTGCCGGCGGGCAGCCTCTATTTTGGCACTTATTTCAAGAATCAGTGATTGTATGTCGTTCATAACTACTCTTTTTTATAAAGACAAACACAGAACCGCTGCTTTTCTTTCAACATTGATAAAAGTCATTTGCCGTTGACACTTCTTCTGCTACTTTTGAAGTACATCGACAGGATAACAATGGCAAAGCTACGATTTTTAGTCGCAACTGATTTTTCTGCTGTGGCACAAAATGCACTGCTTTATGCCCTGGAGCTTGCCAAGTTCTTGCGGGCAGAGGTGAGCGTGCTGCATGCGTGGCATGTGCCGGTGGCAGCACTGGGCGAAGGCATGGCTTTTGACCCGCTTTCGGTTGAGGCTTTGGAAGAGGAAGCACGGCAGAAAATGGAAACAGAGGTAAAGGCGTTGTGTGCTCAATACCCATCAGTGAACGTGTCTTTTATTTTGCGACGGGCCTTTGTGGTGGAAGCAATAAAGGATTTTGTTTTGGAACAACCACATGATCTTTTGATTGTAGGCACGCGTGGTGGTGGGGCGCTGGACAGATGGCTGGGCACAGTTACCACTACTTTGATAGATGAAATCAAAGATATGCCTGTGTTGGCGGTTCCGCCGCAGGCTGCTTTCCGGGGCGTATTTCATATTGCTTTTGCCACCGACTGCCGGCAAGTTGATATCAACAAAGCCGGTATGCGTTTGATAAAATACATAGCCGAACGCTTCGATGCCGCCATTCACATCATACACGTGAAAAAGCCTGAAAAAGAGCTGACACCCGAAAAAGAAGAAGCCATCGTACTATTGGACCGATACTTCCAAAAATACCGCCACGACTACCATTTGGAAGAAGCAGAATCGCCGGAAGAAGCCATTGAACGTTATGTGCAGGCACATAATATAGACTGGCTGGTAATGATTCCGCATCAACAATCTGTGTTTAAACGCTTGTTCGATAAAAGTCATACGCGCCGGATGCTCTTTAAGACAGAAGTCCCTTTATTGAGCATCCATGCGTAAGACAAAGCTGCAATAGCACTTTCCATATAGTGAGGATACATGAAACAACGGGGGCACCTTGTGCTTCCGCTGTTTTTTTATGCTTCGTTGAACCAAGCATCGAAATCGATGGATGCATGCCGCTCGAAGCGGGCGTATAAATGTCCGTTGGCAATAGACAACGGCAGCGGCACATTGTTATGATAAAGCTGCCCTGTACCCAAGCCCTGTGGCAGAGCCGGTGCAAAAGTAGCCGTCCACTGACTGATGGCATTCAGGCCTACGTTGGCTTCCAGCGCTGAGGTAGCCCACCAGCCGGTTCCCGTCAGTTTGGCGGCTTGTATCCATTCATCTGCTGCCTGAAGTCCACCCACCAAGCCGGGCTTTAAGATGATGTAAGGAGGTCGTATATGTTTTAATAAGCGCGTCTTTTCTTCTTTCGTGTGAACGCCTATCAGCTCTTCGTCCAGTGCAATAGCTACCGGGCTCACTTCGCATAAGTGTGCCATGGCATCCCACTGACCGGGGCGAATGGGCTGCTCTATGGAGTGCACTTCGAGGGCTGCAAGGGCTTCGAGTACGGGCATGACTTCTTCTGCACCGAAGGCACCGTTGGCATCCACGCGCAGCGTAAGAGCATCGGCAGGGAAGCGTTGCCGCAGTTCACGTAGCAAACCCAACTCTTTTTCCACCTCCAAGGCTCCTATTTTCATCTTGATACAGCGGAAGCCCTGTTGCAGCTTCTCTTCTATTTGTTTTTGCATGAAATCGAGGTCGCCCATCCATACCAAGCCATTGATGGGAATGCCTTGTTGCCCGTGCACAAAAGGCGTATCGAACAGGATGAAAGGATGCTTACTCCACAAGCTGCGTAGTGCTGTTTCCACACCGAAACGCAGGGAGGGGAAATTGGGGGGGCAGTGTTGTGCCAGCCATTCCAAAGCAGCAGATAGCGAGTCGAAAGAGGCCCGGCATAGGGCCTTGAGAAGAGCATGGGCTTGAGCAGGAAGCGCCGGCGTATCGTCGGGGCTGAGCTTTGGCACGGGAGCAGCCTCACCAATGCCTCGTCGCCCCTGTTCGTCGGTAAGCACAATAAAGTAAGAGGTTTTTTGCGTGAGATACCCTCTCGAGGTACCGGCTTTGAATTTAAAGTGCAGCGTATAGGGAATCAGTTGATAGCGCATGTTCTGGCGGTTTAGGTGAAAGCAAAGTTGCGAAATGATAAAAAAATGCCCAAGCCGGCAAAGAAAGTACTATAAAATTGATTTTTTTCAATAAAACTTTGCATATTAGCCATACTAAAACAAGCAAGCATCATGATAGATAAAACTGTACACGACTTAGATGCCCTGATTGCACAGATTCCCGACGGGGCTACCCTTATGTTGGGCGGCTTTGGCTTATGCGGCATTCCCGAGCATTGCATCGCTGCTTTGGCACGCAGTGGTGTGAAAGATTTGGTTTGCATATCGAACAATGCCGGTGTGGACGATTTCGGTATAGGCATCTTGCTCAAGAACAGGCAAGTACGTAAGATGATTTCTTCTTATGTAGGTGAAAATAAGGAGTTCGAACGTCAGCTGTTGAGTGGCGAGCTGGAAGTAGAACTCATCCCACAAGGCACTTTGGCAGAGCGCATTCGCGCCGGCGGTGCCGGCATACCGGCATTTTTCACGCCGGCAGGCGTAGGCACCGAAGTAGCCGAAGGCAAAGAAGTGCGTGAGTTCGACGGAAAGCTCTACCTGATGGAGCGTTGGTTGCGTGCCGATTATGCCCTGGTCAAAGCTTGGAAAGGCGATACCATGGGCAACCTCATCTACAAAGGGACTGCCCGTAACTTCAACCCTATGATGGCAGCGGCAGGCAAAATTACCATTGCCGAAGTAGAAGAGCTGGTGCCCGCCGGCGAGTTGGATCCCAATGAAATCCATACGCCCGGTATTTATGTGCAGCATATCTATCACGGCAAAAATTATGAAAAGCGCATCGAGCGCCGCACCGTACGTCCACGCAATGCATAACTCAAAACCCAGCGAAATTATGGCTCTGACAAAAGAACAAATAGCTCAAAGAATAGCCCGCGAACTACAAGACGGCTTTTATGTGAATTTAGGCATTGGCATTCCTACCTTGGTTGCCAACTACATACCCGAAGGCATCCATGTGGTGTTGCAATCGGAAAATGGCTTGCTGGGCATGGGGCCCTATCCCTATGAAGGGGAGGAAGACCCGGACCTTATCAATGCCGGTAAAGAGACGGTTACCATGGTGCCCGGCGCTGCCCTGTTCAGCTCTGCCGAAAGTTTTGCCATGATTCGAGGGGGGCATATCGACTTGACTGTGCTGGGTGCCATGGAGGTGTCGGAAAACGGCGATATTGCCAACTGGAAAATTCCCGGTAAGATGGTAAAGGGCATGGGCGGCGCCATGGACTTGGTGGCTTCCGCCAAAAATATCATTGTGGCCATGCAGCATACCACCAAAACCGGCGAATCGAAGCTGTTGAAAAAGTGCACCTTGCCGCTTACGGGCGTGCGCTGCGTGAAAAAGGTAGTTACGGACTTGGCTGTTTTGGATATTTTGCCGGAAGGTGGTTTCCTCTTAAAAGAACGGGCCCCTGGTGTAAGTGTTGATTATATACGCCAAGCAACTGAAGGAAAACTGATTGTGGAAGGCGAAGTGCCCGAAATGCAGTTCTGACAACCCATCGAACACCAACCAGGAAAAATCTTACATGCCGGTGAGAGAACGCACCGGCATGTTTGCATTTAGTTGCTCACGGTAGCCACCATTTTATCCGGTGAGATAGGCTTGGTAATATAGCCTCTTACAAGCCGGTATGTTTCGGCTTTTCGTTGGTCTTCTATGTCTATAGAAGAACTAAGCATGTAAATTTGAAGAGCATTTTTGATGTCGCCGGGCAGTTGCTCGACCGCATCCAGAAATTCCCATCCGTTCATTTCCGGCATATTGATATCCAAAAAGATGGCATCGGGGAGGCGTTCTGCAGACTGAAGGTATTCAAGTGCTTCCAGGGCACGAGTGAATGTGATTACTTGGGCACCTGTTACTTTCTGAATAATGGTAGCGCTAATCAAATTGCTGATTTCATCATCATCAATGAGGCAATATACGGGAGTTGAACTCATAGTAGTCAGGCTTTGTGAGTCATGAGAATTTCACTACTCAAAAAACGAAATTTTATTTTTAAATGTCTCACCAAAAGCATGAAAAATATTACAAGAGTGCCCGTGTCTTTAAAAAATGTTTAAAATCCCTTGAAAAGGCGGCTCTTGCAAGGGAGGCGCCGGATAGAGCCAGCGACGTGGCGCCCAGCTGTCTTCGAGGCGGCTTAAATCCAAATCCGGCGAAAAATACAAGCTGCTGGGGCGCCCGTTGAGGGTTACATACACCTCGGCACGCACGATGGGATCGGCAACCCCTTGTTTTTCGTAATAATCATGCAGGTAGTGGGCAAACTGAAGAATCAAATCGGGCTGCATGGCCATTTGCTTTTCTTGGTGCGTATTTAAAAACTCGCGGTTGTCGATGACCCACTCATGCCCACTTTGGCGGTCACGCACAAAAAAAGTAGCAGTACCGGCTTTTTCTATGAGCATCACGCGCCAAGAAAAGCGAAAACCGTCTTCGTTCCAGAACAGGTTTCCCGGATAAAGCAAATAGCGCCAAGGGAAAAGCACTTGAAAACACACAAACAATGCCCAGAAAGCATATTGCAGGCGGGGAAAAGAGGCCGGGCGAAATGCCTGTGTAGCTACTTGCCAGCCGGGCAGGTAGCGCTGCCACAGCCTTTCGTGCCACTCCGAAGAGAAAAACACCAACACCGAAGCACTCATAATGAGCGGAAACATGCCTATTTGAAACAGATAGCCGGTTACGCCGTGAAAGAACAATACCACTATGTAGGCAAAGGGGCGTGTGCGCCTGTTGAGCAAGAAGAAGGGAATCAGTGTGTCGTAGAGCATGCCTGCCCAGCTGAACACATAAGCAGTGAGCGGGTAGTTGAAGGCGGGACCCAGCAGCGGCATGTCGTTGTGAGCAGGCAGCCAAATACGCAAAGGCAGGGCATGCAACAACCACTCATCGTTGATTTTTGCCACACCGGCATAAAAATAGACCATGGCCAGCAAGAAACGCACAATACCTACTTGCCAGCGTTCTACATAGCGCACTGCCTGCACTTTGCCCAAGCGGGCATCGAGCGAATAATTGTAATGCGCCGGCAAAAATATCATGACGAAAGACACCAGACTCACAAAATAGTAGTGGTTCAAATAATAGGTGATGTCGATGAGTTCGGTGTAGGTAAAACATAGAAAAAACAAAACAGCCGACAGGCGGTAGCGATACCCCAAAGCCATGCCCAAGGCGGCAAGCAGCATCAGCCCATGGATGGCATACAGTGCCCACGCGGGTGCCGGTTCTATCCATTCAAAGCCAAAATAATGAAAGTGCAGTTTAGGTGCTATGTAATGGTCGTACACCCAGCCCATCCACAGAAAGCGCAGGGTGCTGATAAACATGGCAACGCCAAAGATGAAACGAAAAGTAGCCAGAGGAGCCACGGACACGGGGCGGCTGATAGCATGCCACAGACTTTTTTTTAGCTGCATACAAGTGCTTTATTTTATTCCACACAAGGTTCTGCCAGGGCAGCGGCCAAGCTGTCGAGCTTACGGAAGGCATCGGGGTTGAGTGCTTCGTTGCCCAAACTGTTTTTTAAATCAATGGCATGGGTGAGGCGTTCCTCTTCCAGCTGGCGCAGCACCTGCCACAGGCTGTCGGATTGTGGGGGTGGGGCGGTGGCAAACAGCCGGAGAGTGCGGGTATAACGGCACTGCCAGTCGGCCCATGCCTCGGCGGCACGCTGCTCCGACGAGCAACCGCAAAGTAGAAGAAGAACAAACAGGCTGCCAATGATTTTTCTCATTGCGTTATTGATTTGACTGTTGCAAAAACATACGTATTTTCTTGACCAAAGCTTCATTGATACGCACATAGGACTCGCGCGTCCAGCCGGCTACGTGGGGAGTAAACAACACCTGCGGTAAGGCAAACAGTGCTTCAAGTGTTTGTTTTTGTTCTTCGGTAAGCCGCTCGAACTTTTCACACTCCAGCACATCAAGACAAGCGCCCCGGACAATTCCCTCTTGCAGGGCTTTCAGCAGGTCACGCAATACCACAATTTCACCACGGGCACTATTTACAAAATAAACAGGCTTGCGAAAGCGCTTGAGGTAGTCATAATCTACCAGCCGGCGTGTCTTTTCGGTAAGTGGCAAGTGGATGCTCACGATGTCTGCCTGATCCCATATTTCATCCATGCTTACTTCCATGGCATATTTGTCGGCATAGGCAGTAAGTTTGTGGTCGTAGCAAAGCACCCGGCACTCAAAGCCGCTTAGCTTTTTGGCAAGGGCACGCCCCGTGTTGCCATAACCTATGATAGCCACCGTTTTGCCCCGTATTTCTTCACCACGATTGGCTTCGCGTTGCCATATCCATTGTCTGATTTCCCGGTTTGCCCAACACACTTTATTCATCAGAGCCAGCAGCATGCCTATGACATGCTCGGCAACAGCATCGCGGTTGCCTTCCGGGGCATTGATGATATGTATGTTTTGCCGGCGGGCAGCTACCAGGTCTATATTATCTAAGCCGGAGCCTGCGCGTGCTATCAGCTGCAGGCGTGGGGCAGCCTGAAGAAAACCTGCATCTACAAAGAACTTACTGCGGATAATCAAGCCTTCGTATTGACGGATGACCGATTTGGCTTGCCGGTAGTCTATACCGGGCTCATAGTCGGCTTCTATACCCAAGTCGGCAAGTAAGGGCAAAATAGAGGGATGCATCTCATCCACAATCAAAAAGCGCATAACCAAATTTGTTTTTTATGATGGCTCTTGTGACTGAGATGCAAATTACAAACTTTTGAGCGGCTTTGTTCAATGGCAGTAAGCTAAACCTCCTGCCCGCCCAAAAAAGGAATCCATGCCTCAGAAACGGGCCCTGAAAGGCTGCGCAAAAACATCACAAAAGAAGGGCGGTAGGGTTGGCGACGCAAGGGCATGCCTGCTTCTTCGGGGGTCAGGTCGCCCTTTTTGTTGTTGCAGCGCTTGCAGGCTGTCACCAAGTTGGTCCACGATGACTTGCCGCCACGCGAACGGGGCACTACATGGTCGAGTGTAAGGTCTTGCTTGGCACCACAATATTGGCAGCGGTAGCCGTCGCGGCGGAAAATGTTCTGACGGCTCAGCATTACTCCTTTGTAGGGGATATGCACGTAACGGTGCAGCCGTATGACCAACGGCATGGGGTAGGCATGGTTTACGCTGCGTAACTTCTGCCGTGGATTTTCTTTTACCAGCTCGGCTTTTTGCAGATACAGCAAGATAAACGCCTTTTGTGCCGAGCAGACAGTCAGCGCGCTGTAGTCTTGGTTCAGAATGAGTACCTTGCCCATGGCTTTGCGGTTTTATGTACTCACAATCCGGCTTATATGCGATAAGCGGTGCGAGTAGGTTTGAGTTTGTATATCCAGAATGCCTGTATTGTCGAGCAGGTCAATGCGTACGCAGCCGCGCGCATGAATAATTTTGCGATCTTCGAGCAAGATGCCTACGTGCACAATGCGTTTGTTGCGTTCGAAGAAGGCGATATCGCCGGGCTCGGCTTGCGAAAGGCCATCGAGCATGCGCCCTTGTTCGGCTTGTTGATAAGCGTCGCGCAACAAGCGGTAGCCGGCCATTTTAAAGACCAGCTGCACGAAGCCGGAGCAGTCAATGCCGAAGGGGCTACGCCCACCCCATTGGTAGGGGGCATGCAAAAGCTGCCGGGCAGCTTGCATCACAAAGCCGCGGCTTTTAGGATATTGTGTGTCGTAAATTTCGCCTTGAAAGTGATAATGCTCACCGGCGAGGTAGAGCTTACCGTGCTCGTAAAAAGGCAAGGAGCAGCCTATGGTGACGGGGAACCGCCGCCGGTTGTTGTGCAGGAAATGGCAGATATTGGCCACCACCGGTGCCGGGTGTCTTTGCAGGCGCAAATATTCTTCTTCGGAGATGGCAGCCAGCTGCAGCAGGTCTATCCAGCCTACGTATCCGTCGAAGACATGTTGGATGCGGAGCCATTTTTCGTCGTCCGACATTTCAAGAACAGAGACAACATCGCCAAACAACAGCTGCGATACCTGTTCGCTTCTGTCTGTAGGCTCAGCTCGCAGGGGCACCACGCTGAGCGTGCAGGCTCCATATTTGAAGGGTGGCGTCTTGAATACTTTTGTATTTTAATGTTTTCTAAATCAAGTATAAAACTATTTTGTGAATGATGCAAGTTCCTTTTGTAAAGTTTTTGTTAGCGCCGGGTAAAAGCAAAGAGGCTTCTGAATCGCTTTCGTTCGGCCGGGTACTCTCCTTATCATTTCGAGCGCAGCGAGAAATCTCAATCTCCGCTCCGCTTTGTTCGATATGACAAACATCGAAAACAAAAGCTCCGCAAGGTTTTGAAAACTTACGGAGCTAAGCGAGCTTTGCAGTCAATTTTTATGGGTGTTTACCAGCCCAAAACGTAAGCAAAGATAAGCGGTGCTACAATCGTGGCATCCGACTCTACGATGAATTTGGGCGTGTCTACGGCCAGTTTGCCCCAAGTGATTTTTTCGTTGGGTACAGCACCGGAATAAGAACCGTAGCTTGTTGTGGAGTCAGATATTTGACAGAAGTAAGCCCATACAGGAATGTTTTCCATTTGCAGGTCTTGGTGCAGCATGGGTACCACACAAATGGGGAAGTCGCCGGCAATGCCGCCACCTATTTGGAAGAAGCCGACGCCTTTGCCGCCGCTGTTCTTTTGATACCAGTCAGCCAAAAACATCATGTATTCAATGCCTGACTTCACCACGTCGGGGCGCACGTCGCCTTTGATGCAGTGGGCGGCAAAGATGTTGCCGAGGGTGGAATCTTCCCAGCCGGGTACTACAATCGGCAGGTTTTTTTCGGCTGCGGCTACCATCCAGCTGTCTTTGGGGTCTATTTCGTAGTCGTTTTCCAGTTCGCCGCTCAATATCAGTTGATAAAAGTATTCGTGGGGGAAATAACGTTTGCCTTCTGCTTGTGCTTTTTGCCACAGTTTCAAGATGCGGTCTTCCAGCTTGCGGAAGGCTTCCTCTTCGGGAATACAAGTGTCGGTTACACGGTTCATGCCTCTTTCAAGCAAGGCCTGCTCTTCTTCGGGGGTGAGGTCACGCCAGTTCGGAATGCGCTCATAGTGGTTGTGAGCCACCAGGTTCATAACATCTTCTTCGAGGTTGGCACCGGTGCAGGAGATGATGGCTACTTTGTCTTGGCGTATCATTTCAGCCAAGGACTTGCCCAGCTCGGCGGTACTCATTGCCCCCGCCAAGGAGATAAGCATTTTTCCACCTTCGTCGATGTGCTTCTTGTAAGCACGGGCAGCGTCTTTCAGAGCGGCTGCATTGAAATGCAAATAATGTTTTTCGATAAAATCGGTGATTGCTCCCATAGTTTTCGTTTTTTAAAAGTATTTAAAGGAAGTGAAGATAAGCTAAGCTAATTGGAAAGAGTGAGTAAAAACTGCATGGTGTCTATGCCATCGGCATAATCGTTCAGGCGTGGGGTTTGGGCTTGCCCAAAAGGAATGGTACCGGGAAAATGACCTGCGCGACTCAAGATGCATTGAATGGCATCTGCCTGCTTATTCAGATCTTCCTGCAGTGCGGCGGCATCGTCATAGTATTCGTAATGCAGAACAGCCACCGGAGAGGCAATCTCGGGGGCTTCGCGCAGCAGCAAAAAGCCATTGTCCATGTGTGCGACAGGCTTCACCAAGAAGACGGCTTTGTTGTACTCGTAGTTATTGGCATATTTGTGATGGTTAATGATGTCGCGATAAGGCTCTATGCCTTCAAAGAAGGCTTCGAAGTCATAGCCTCTTGGCACATATACTTTTGACACATTGCGGCATCCCAAACCAAAATAGCGGAAAATATCCTTGCCCAACTCCATGAAGTCTTCGGGCGTTTCTTTACCGTCGATGACAGCCACGGCATTGCGATGTCCACGCAAGATATGGGGCTTTTTGCCGAAGTAGTGCTTGAAATACCGGTTGGAGTGGTTGCTGCCGGTAGCAATATAGGCAGCAGCCTGATTGATGAATTCGGGTAATTCTATAAAGTCTTTGAAGGCGGGTTCTATGCGGCAAAGTTGTTCAATAAGGTAGCGCATGAGTACCTCGTCATCACTGCTGAGCTTGGCTAAGAGCTTGTGCCCGCTTAATAGCACACACAGCAAGTCGTGAAAGCCTACTGCCGGTATGTTGCCGGCCATTACCACGCCCACAGGCAGGGCAGGGCGTGCTTGCTCGAGCAACGGCAGGTAGGGTTGTAGCCATGTTTGCAAAGCAGTAGCATCGAGGTATTGTTCCAAGGCGCGGAGCGCAAAGTCCAAGTTCTCGGGAGTAAACCAAGGGTTGCGGGCTTCTATACTTTGAAAAAGAGTGCTTTTCTCAGTACCGGATAGGTTTTTCAAATGTTGCCCCAGCTGCACAAAGGCTTCTACACGCCGGGCTAAGGTTAGGGTTGTTGGTTGGGTGTTCATGCTCATGGATAAAATACGTAAAGAATCGTTACCGGCAAAGTTACAGCATTATTCTTATTTTGATGGAAGCGTATGCTTTCTTCTGCTGCGAAAAAGCCTGTTTGTTTGCGGTGGCTTTTCCGGTAGTGCAGCTCATGAATAAAAAAAGCTTCCCTTCATGAAGGGAAGCTTTTTTGTTGTTTTTGGTGACCCGTACGGGACTCGAACCCGTGTTTCCACCGTGAAAGGGTGGCGTCCTAGACCGCTAGACGAACGGGCCATTGCCCTGATTGACGATGCAAATATACGGCAAGTGGTTTCAATAATCCAAACATAAAAGCGAAAAAATTTTTATGCCTATAGTTGGTTTGAGAGTTATTTTATAGACTACCAGTTAATTATGTGAATTGACTTCGATCGTTTCAATATCCAAAGGTGAAGGGGGGCGTACAAAGTTAGAAGGGGCATACGGGTTGTAGCAGAATAACGAATTGAGGGAGGTGATTCCCAGTAATTGTTTTACATATTGAGGGGATATGCCATATCTCAACAAGTGAATTGCAAAACTGTAACGCAATAGACGTGGCGAAACTTCTTTTCTTACCCCCGCTTTCGCTGCTGCTGCTTTGATACTTTTCTGAATGCTTCGCGCTGAACATCTTTCGTGTTTCTGGTTTTCAAACAGATATTTTTTCGGAAGATATGTTTGACAGTATCTTATCAAATCATTTATAGCTTTTTTAGGGATAGGAACAGAGCGCGGATAGCTACCGCTTTGTATATGCAATTCTTGCTTCTTAAAATCTATATCATCTATTTTTAACTCTATCAGTTCCTTTAGGCGTATTCCTGTTCCATAAAGAAACAATATTATGCAACGTTGCTTTAAACTGTTTGCACACAAAAGCATTGCTTCTATCTCTGCTTGGCTAATCACAGGTGGAGTGCTTTTATGTCGAATCTTATAACTGGTGCAGATGCATAGATTCCTTTTGTATCTAAGCTTGAAAAAACAGATAATTGCTCTTCTTAATTGCCTTATATAGGAGGGAGAGTACTTTTTTCTTTCTAATAAAGAAAGAATATAAGCTTCAATTTCGCTATCGGTTATCGTACTGATACTTTTATGTCGAAATGCTGTAAGAAACTTGCTTAGGCAACAACAGTATGCCCTAATGGTGGCAGGAGCATATTTTAATGCTTTGAGTTGCTGTCTAAATTGAATAACATCAGAAAAGTTTAATAAGTCATTCATAACATGTTCGCAATAACACTTCTTATCCTACAAAAATAAAAGGAGTAGATGTAGCAAGCCAAATAACATAAGGCTTTATCCTTGTTTTTTGTGCATTTTTATAAAGCGAACTTTTGGTCTTTGGGCACAGAATACAAAGTATATTTGTGAGTCAACAAGCTTTTGTTTAACCTCAAAAAATCTAAACAAATGAAAACTTTAAATACCTCAATCTCTTTAATGCTACTCTTTCTTTTGGGAAGTGTAGGACTCATGAAGGCACAGGTCCTTGTTAAGTTGGAAACATTAGGTGATTTAAAATCTTACAAACAGGTTCAATTTAGGAATGTTCAAACCGGGGAGTACATTATTTCGTGGAATGATCCTCGCGGGGGTGGTGTTTTGGAGTCTTCGCAGAAGCCGGATGACAAAGGTTTTCGCTTTTATCAGGCAGCGAATGCTGCACCGGGCAACTGTGAGATTAAGCGTATAGGTTGGGATGCGTTTAATTGGTCTGCTTATCCTAAGTTTATTGCGGTTAATCATGCCAAGCGTATTCCTAATACTAC
>NZ_AUGC01000012.1 GCF_000426825.1 Thermonema rossianum DSM 10300
CGGCTGAACTGGCTCAATTAATATTGAGCGATTATAACGGAGATGAAATATTACAAGACCATATTTGTTCTTTCTTTCTCAAATGCCAAGAAAACAACAGGCCCCTCTTCGTAGTCGAAAAACTGCAAGACAAAGCGGTGATTTATCGCGTAGAATTTATTTCTGTATTCTGCATAAAGCTATAAATAGAAAAAGATATACGCCCCCTTCATCCTGCCGCCCCTCACCGGGCGGCTTTTTTATCAAGATGCCATCAATTGTGAAAAGCAACGAAGCCACGGCACATTTAAACTGCCGTGGCTTATGGCTTATATTGTATATGCCAAACAGACAAGCATTTAACGAGTGCTGTAGTTGGGTGCTTCGCGGGTAATCATGATATCGTGGGGATGACTTTCGCGCACGCCGGCATTGGTAATACGCACGAACTTGGCTTCTTGCAAAGCTGCAATATCCTTGGCACCACAATACCCCATGCCGGCACGCAAACCACCGACAAGCTGATAGATAACCTCTCCCACAGTGCCTTTATAGGGCACGCGTCCTACAATGCCTTCCGGCACCAGCTTTTTGATGTCGTCTTCCACATCTTGGAAATAGCGGTCTTTAGAGCCGGCTTCCATCGCCTCAAGCGAGCCCATGCCACGGTAGGTCTTGAAGCGGCGCCCTTCGAAAATGATGACATCCCCCGGCGACTCTTCGGTACCTGCCAGCAGCGAGCCAATCATAACGGTATGGGCACCGCCTGCCAAGGCCTTCACCACATCGCCCGAGTAACGAATGCCACCATCGGCAATCACAGGTATGTCTGTACCTTTTAAAGCCGCGGCAGCTTCCATGACAGCGCTCAGCTGCGGCACGCCCACACCTGCCACCACACGGGTGGTGCAGATGCTGCCGGGACCTACACCTACTTTCACGGCATCGGCACCGGCTTCTGCGAGTGCTTTGGCGGCCGCCCCCGTAGCTACGTTGCCCGCCACCAGAGGCAGGTCAGGATATGCCTGCTTTACTTTTTTCACGGCATCGAGCACGCCGCGCGAATGCCCATGGGCGGTATCTATGCTAATGACGTCCACCCCTGCTTTTACCAGCAACGCCACACGGTCGAGGATATCGTGGGTAACCCCCACAGCAGCCCCCACACGCAGGCGTCCGAGGTGGTCTTTGCAGGCATTCGGATAGTTGCGGCGGCGCATAATGTCTTTGTAAGTAATCAGCCCTACCAATATGCCCTCCTTGTTGACAATCGGCAGTTTCTCTATTTTATGCTCTTGCAACACTTCTTCGGCCTGCTCAAGCGTGATGCCTTCCGAAGCCGTAATCAGGTTTTCTTTGGTCATTACCTCGCTCACAGGGCGCGAAAGCTTCTTTTGGAAGCGCAAATCCCGGTTGGTGATGATGCCCACCAAGCGTCCCTGCTTGTCCACTACCGGAATGCCGCCTATTTTAAATTCGCTCATGATGCGCTGCGCATCTGCCAAAGTAGCATCGGCAGGCAAGGTCACCGGGTCTATAATCATGCCGCTTTCCGAGCGCTTCACTTTGCGCACCTGCTCGGCTTGGGCTTCTATGGACATATTCTTATGGATAAAACCCAGCCCTCCTTCGCGCGCCATGGCAATGGCCAGCCGGTATTCGGTGACGGTATCCATGGCGGCGGCTACAATCGGTATGTTGAGTTCGATGTCACGGGTGAGACGGGTGCGGGTGCTTACATCGCGCGGAAGCACTTCCGAATAAGCGGGCACCAGAAGCACATCGTCGTAGGTGAGTGCTTCGTAAAGAATTTTGCTGTTTTCAGACATGGCAAATAAAAGTTTAAATCCTTTATTTGCCGGACAAAGATAGATGGCTTTTTTCGATTATTAAAGCGCTTGATTAAAAAGATTTTAACAATTGAAGTAATTGCTTGGCGGCAAAAAAGATATTTTACCAAATCTTGTTTGTCTCAATACCACACGGGCTTTAGTTTTACGCTTATCAATGATGTTTTCCACAAAGAAACCCACAAGTATATGCTTATTCATCTGAGCTGGAGCGGTGGCAAAGATTCTGCTTTGTGCTATGCCCGTCTGCGGCAACTGTACCCACAGGCCTGTATTCAACTGCATTGCGCTGTCAACGAATCACTGGAGCGTGTAAGCATGCACGGCGTACCGTTGTCTTTGATTGAAGCTCAAGCCCAAGCCATGAACACCGCTTTGCGCGTCATTCATGTGCCGGCTGCCTCCGACAACAGTGCCTATGAGCAAGTGATGTTGGATTTCTACCGGCAAATACAAGCAGAAGGATGCACACAAGTGGCTTTTGGTGACTTGCATCTCGAAGACCTGCGGCAATATCGCTTGGCGTTGTGCCGGCGGGCTGGCATTCATGCGCTTTTCCCTCTATGGAAAGAGCCTTACAGTTCTTTGAGTAAGTGCTTCGAAAAGTGGCAAATACGCACCTTGATATGCGCTGCCGACTTGCAAAAGCTGCCCGCGGACATTACCGGCAAAGACTACAATCCCGAAGGCTTTGCCCGTCGCTTTCCGGATGTAGACATGTTTGGTGAAAAAGGCGAATTTCACACTTTTGTATATGATGCTGCCTTTTTCCAAAATCCACTACCCGTAAGCTGCCGTGGCATTCGCCACCAAGCCTACCACTATACGCTTGCCGACGGCAGGCGCCATACCCATACGTATGCTTTTGCCGATTTGGTATTGAGCGAGGCAGATTAAATACACTGCCCAATGAAAGCCACCAGAAACTGCAAGCACTCCTGTGGGCGTTCAAACATTCCCATGTGCCCGGTTTCTCCCAAAAAGTGGGCCGTGCATTGTCGCGGCAACACTATTTGCTCCATGTAGCTCTCAAGCGGCACGGCCGCATCGTTTTTCCCGATGATGAAACACACAGGATAATCTGCTTTTTCCAATACATGCAGTCTTGCCGGACGGTCGCGCATGGCTTCGGTGACTGCCACCACCGATTCCAGCGGTGTCTGGGCTGCTTCTGCCTTCAATACTTCTATGTAGTCGCTCAGTTCTTCGCGCCGTCCTTCATAAAACAGGGGCGGCACGAAAGAATCGATAAACACGGGCACACCCACCTTTTTCACGAACTCAATCACCTTGTTGCGTGTGCGTTTTTTCTCTTCGCTGTCGGCAAGGGCTGTAGAATGAAACAAACACAAGCCTCTAACCCTTGTGGGATAAAGGTCGGCAAATGCCAAGCTCACATAGCCGCCCAGTGAATGCCCGATGAAGACAGCTTTTTCTATTGACAGATGGTCGAGCACGGCAGCCACCTGTTGTGCCATACTGTCCATGGTTACCGGTTGGGGCAGTCGGCCGGCACTTTGCCCAAAGCCTCCCAAGTCAATTGTTATCACCCGCCCATGCGCCGTCAACGAAGGCAAAAAGTGTTTGAAGATAGAAGAGCTTTCGCAGAAGCCGTGCAACAATACAATTGCCGGACCCTCGCCATAGGTTCTATAATGAAGCAGTTCCATACAGTTGAATTTCACTAAATTTGTCGCACCGGCTAATTTAAAAAATCATGCACACAAAAGAAGAAAAACTGCGCGCATTCGGACGTTTATTGGATATCATGGACGAACTGCGCGAAAAATGCCCTTGGGACAAGAAGCAAACCATCGACAGCCTGCGCCACCTGACCATCGAAGAAGTATATGAGCTGTCGGATGCCATCCTTTCGAAAGACATGGAAGAAATCAAAAAGGAATTGGGCGACGTGCTCCTGCATATCGTCTTCTATGCGCGCATAGCCTCCGAAACCCAAACCTTCGATATTGCCGATGTCATCGAGCAACTTTGCGAAAAGCTGATTCGCCGGCATCCGCATATTTACGGCGACGTGCAAGCCGACAACGAAGAACAGGTAAAAAAGAACTGGGAACAGTTAAAGCAAGCCGAAGGGCAAAAGTCTGTGCTTTCCGGCGTACCCCAATCGCTGCCGGCTTTGATTAAAGCCATGCGCATACAAGAGAAAGCCCGTGCCGTAGGCTTCGATTGGGACGAAGCCGTGCAAGTACTCGACAAGGTGGAAGAAGAGTTGCACGAATTCAAAGCCCATCTGCAAGAAGGCAAGCTCAAAGACAAAGAGCAAGCGGAAGCTGAATTTGGTGACCTGCTCTTTGCCCTTATCAACTACGCCCGTTTGGCAGGTCTCAACCCCGAAACCGCTCTCGAACGCACCAACCGCAAGTTTATACAGCGTTTCCAATATCTGGAACAGAAAGCCCGTGAACAAGGGCGCCATTTGCAAGATATGACCTTGGCCGAAATGGATGCCCTATGGAATGAAGCCAAGCAAACAGAGAAGTAGTGCAAGTGAACGGCTATTCAATATGTGTGGCGCGCATAGGTTCTATGTGCGCTTTCTTTTTTCGCCCATAGAACCAGTAATTCAGCACCGGATAGGCAAACACCGCCCCCAAAATGATGGCGCCGCCTACAAAAAAGTCTTCTGACAAATATTTGGCTTCGTCCAACAACCAAAAAGCCAGCAGAATGCCATAAACCGGCTCCAAGTTTACCGTCAAATTCACTGCAAAAGCCGTAAATTTTTTCATCAACTTCACACTTGCCGAAAAAGCATAGACGGTGCAAATACCCGACAAAGCCAGCAAATAGCCCCAGTCGGCAGGCGTAGGCAGCAGCTGCAGTTCTTCCACCCAAAAGAACCTGTACACAGGCAAAAACAACACGCAGGTAACCCAAGCGCCCAACATTTCATACAAGGTGATGGAATAATAGTGGTATTGTTTCACAAGCCGGGCATTCAGAATACCAAAAAGTGCACCCAAAAAAGCCGATGCCACGGCAAATATCAAGCCCAAAGCATAGGAAAACTCTGCGGCAAATACCCGGTAAAGCCCAAAAATCATAATCAACCCCAAGACCACTTCCAACAACTTAATGCGCTGCCGGTTGATGAGCGGCTCCAGAAGGCTTGTCCATAAGGTAACCGATGCCAAACCCACCAGACAAATAGACACATTGGCCACCTTGGTAGCGGCAAAAAACAAAATCCAGTGGGCAGCAATCAAACTGCCGGTTAAGAAAATAGGCAGCAAAGCACGCCGTTCAAGACGCAAAGGCACCTTGCGCCAGCGCATATAAAAAGCCATCCCTGCAAAGGCAAGCAAGGTGCGCCAGAAAACCAGCTCCACCGCCGGAATGCTGATGAGGTCGCCCAGCACTGCCGTAAACCCCCAAATGAAAACAATAAAATGCAAGTGCAAGTAGTCTTTCCAGTCTGCTTTCATAAAAGAAGCGCTTATTTAGGCGTTACACGGTAAATAAAGAAACCAATCACCGCAAAGATGAGATTGGGCAACCACACCGCCAACATAGCCGGCATGTTGCCGGCATTGGCAATCGCCCGGCTCAGGATGAAGAAAAGAATATACACAAAAGCCAGAACGAAACCCAAGGCAATTTGCGCCCCTACGCCCCGCCGGCTTTTGCGCGACGACACCAGCACCCCTATCACCGTCAGAATAATCATGGCAAAGGGATAGGTGAAGCGCAGGTACTTTTCAATCAAATACATTTGCACATTTTCAGAGCCGCGCAACCTCAGCAAAGCGATGTATTCATTCAGTTCGGGCAAAGTCAGCTTTTCATTGAACAGGTGCTTGCTTTGAAAGTCTTCGGGCGAAAGATTCAAAGTAGTGTCCATACCGTCATGAAAGCTAAGCTCTTCTTTCATGCCATCGATTTTGCGCAACGTATAGCGGTCAACGTGCCATTTGTTTTTGGTACTGTCCCAAACGATGCGCGGGGCTTCCAGTTTTTCGAGCAGCTGCCCGTCACGAATACGCTCCAGTGTGAAACGGTAGCCGATGTTGTAAATATTATCGTAACTCTCCATGTAGGCATACACTTCCGGCGCCACTTGTATGTGCACATTGCGCTGATCAAAATAGTAGCGCGACTTGATGTAGGTGTTTTCAAAATCGACGCGTACCTTATTGGCATCCGGAATAACCCAGTTGATAAGATAAAAAGTAATGACCGCCAAAATAGAAGAGCCAATCAAATAAGGGCGCAAAAAGCGCAGGTAACTCACCCCGCTACTCAGAATAGCCACGATTTCGGTGCGGTTGGCCATGCGCGAGGTCACAAACACCGTGGCAATAAACACCATGATGGGACTGATGGTGTTGGCAATGTAGGGAATGAAGTTCAGATAATACTGCGTAATGATCATTTCCACCGTGGCAGGCATGTTGTGGAAGTCTTCCAACTTCTCTATGATGTCAATCACCACGATGATGGAAATGAAAATAAACACCACGTAAACGAAAGTCACCAGAAACTGCCGCAGAATATATTTGTCAAGAAGTTTTAGCATACATCCGGGAAAATATTGAAAATCAAATAAGCCCAACGGCTTGCATATATGCAAAAATAATACAGAAAGCCAAAGTAGCACCCTTTCCACGGGCAAGAGCATAAAAAAAGCCCGGCTGTGCACACCGGGCTTTTGCTTATTGATGCGCTTGCTTAGTCTTCCTGCATAAACGGATAGCGGTAATCTACCGGGGGCACAAAGGTTTCTTTGATGGTGCGTGGCGATACCCAGCGCAGCAGGTTCAAAATAGAACCGGCCTTGTCGTTGGTGCCTGATGCACGCCCGCCACCAAAAGGCTGCTGCCCCACCACAGCGCCCGTGGGCTTGTCGTTGATGTAGAAGTTACCTGCGGCATGGCGCAGTTTCTTGGTGCCCAGCTCTATGGCATAGCGGTCTTGGGCAAACAGCGCTCCGGTCAAACCATAAGGCGATGTTTGGTTCACCAGGCTAAGCGTATCTTCATAGTTTTCGGGCTGATAGACGTACACCGTCAGCACCGGACCAAATATTTCTTCGCACATGGTGGTGTACATCGGATCATCGGTGCGGAAGATGGTGGGCTCTATAAAGTAACCCTCCGATTTATCGTAGTTGCCACCGGCAATCAACTCTACATTGGGCGCCTGCTTGGCTGCGTCTATGTAACCGGTGATTTTGTTGAATGCCTTTTCGTCGATCACCGCATTGATGAAGTTGGTGAAGTCCTCGGGGCTGCCCATCTTCATGCTTGCGAGGTCTTCCAACATATATTGCTTCACTTCCTCCCACAAGTTGGCAGGAATATAGGCGCGCGAAGCAGCCGAGCACTTCTGTCCCTGGTATTCGAAAGCCCCGCGTACCAAGGCTGTAGCCAAGGCTTTGGCATCGGCCGAAGCATGGGCAATCACAAAGTCTTTGCCGCCGGTTTCGCCCACAATACGCGGATAGTACTTGTAGCGGTCGATGTTGTTGCCAATGGTGCGCCACAGGTGTTGGAAAGTGGCCGTGCTGCCGGTAAAGTGCAAGCCGGCAAATTCGGGATGCGAGAAGATAACCTCACCGGCCACGGGTCCATCCACAAAAACAAGGTTAATGACTCCGTCAGGCAAGCCGGCTTCGCGGAAAATTTCCATCAGCACATGTGCCGAATAAATTTGCGTTTCGGCCGGCTTCCATACTACCACATTGCCCATCATGGCGGGGGCGGTGGGCAGGTTGCCGGCAATAGAAGTAAAGTTGAAAGGCGTAAGTGCAAAGATGAAGCCTTCGAGCGGGCGGTGCTCCATACGGTTCCACATGCCGGGCGCCGATTCAGGTTGCTCGCGGTAAATCTGCTCGGCAAACTTGGCGTTGAAGCGCAGGAAATCGACCATTTCGCAAGCAGAATCTATTTCTGCCTGAAACACGTTTTTCGACTGCCCCAACATGGTAGCCGCATTCAACTTGGCACGATAAGGACCGGCAATCAAATCAGCGGCTTTCAGGAAGATGGAAAGGCGCTGCTCCCATGCCATATTTTCCCATGCTTCTTTGGCATTCAGGGCAGCACGAATGGCTTGTTCTACTTCTTCTTTGCCCCCTTTATGAAAATGTCCCAAAGTATGCGACAACTCATGGGGCGGGGCGATGCGTACCACCTGGCCGGTGCGTACTTCTTGCCCGCCAATCACCATGGGGATGTCCAACTCTTGCGATTTGAGAGTGCGTAAAGCTTCTTTTAAGGCTGCACGCTCGGGCGTACCGGGCGCATAGCTCAATACAGGTTCATTTTTGGGGATAGGTAAGGTGAATATTCCGGACATAACGTCTATTGTTTTTGGTGAACGTTCATACAAATCTACACAATGCCATGCAAAGCACTGGCAAAAACAGGCTCGTTTGCGCCGCTTTAATCCCAAGAAACAGGCAACTCGGGATGTGTGCGGTCAAAAAGCAAAGTGGCTTTCCGCCCTTGATAATCTATGTTGAGCAGGTTGTTCTGGTCATCAAACAAATCAAACATCAGGCTGTAGCGCCAACGAAGCTTATCGGGGCGAATGCTACCGGCCGGAATTTCAAAGTAAATCCATGTTACGTCCACGATGTTCTCTTTGCCTAAATAGTGAATATCGTTCAGGGGTTTGCCTTTATACACGGGATAGAAGTGCTGCTTCAAGTAGGCGGTCAAAGCGGCATCGGGGCTGCGGTCCTTTCCTTGTTGCGGATAACGTACTTTCTTACCGGTAAACTTACTCAGGTCTGCCTCCAAATCATCGGTAAAAACACGCAGCGCCACTTCAAAGTGCTTGCTTTTCGTGTTGTAGCGCACGTCGGCAAGGCTGGTATGGAAGTCATGCCGGGTAGAAAGCGAAACAAACGAAAGCCAAAAAGAGCATATAAAAGACACAAGTGCTGTCATAGGATTGATTGTTTGAGTCAAAACAAAGATACAAGCTTTGCGCTTTTCTGTCCGGGCAAAACGAATGTGCCTGATTCGTTTGCACAATGTTGAGAATTGTTTGTTAAATTTCTATTTTTACCACCTCATAAACATTTACTTTCAAAAAAGTATTCAATTAAGCACACACGATATGAGACTAATACAATTCAGAGAAGCCCTGCGCGAAGCCATGTGCGAAGAAATGCGTCGCGACGAGCGCGTGTTTCTCATGGGCGAAGAAGTAGCCGAATACAATGGCGCCTACAAAGTGAGTGAAGGCATGTTGGCAGAGTTTGGACCCAAGCGTGTCATCGATACCCCCATTTCGGAACTGGGCTTTGCAGGCATAGGCGTAGGGGCTGCCATGAACGGCTTGCGTCCTATTATCGAATTCATGACTTTCAACTTCTCATTGGTAGCCATAGACCAGGTCATCAACAGCGCTGCCAAGATGATGCAAATGTCAGGGGGGCAATACCCTGTGCCTATTGTTTTTCGTGGTCCTACCGGCAATGCCGGTCAGCTGGCGGCACAGCACTCGCAAAACTTCGAAAGCTGGTATGCCAACTGCCCGGGCTTAAAGGTGGTGGTTCCTTCCAACCCCTACGATGCCAAAGGGCTTCTCAAGTCAGCCATCCGCGATGACGACCCGGTTATTTTCATGGAATCCGAGCTGATGTACGGCGACAAAGGCGAAGTACCCGAAGAAGAATATTTGATTCCCATAGGCAAAGCCAAAGTAGTGCGCGAAGGCAATGCTGCCACCCTCATTTCTTTCGGTAAAATGATGAAAGTAGCCCTGGCAGCCGCCGACGAAATGGCAAAAGAAGGCATTGAAGTGGAAGTGATTGACCTGCGTACCGTACGCCCCATTGATTATGACACCGTCATTCAGTCCGTAAAGAAAACCAACCGTGCCGTGGTTGTGGAAGAAGCTTGGCCCCTGGGCGCCATCTCTTCTGAACTGACTTATCATATCCAACGCTTTGCCTTCGACTATCTGGATGCGCCGGTGCGCCGTGTCAACAGCATGGATGTGCCCTTAGGCTATGCCCCCACTTTGGTAGAAGCCACCCTGCCCAATGTGAAGCGCACCATAGAAGCACTGAATGCGGTGATGTACAGATAATTTGTATATAGAACCCCTAACCAAACAGAAACAACTATGCCGGACTTTAAGAATATTTTGTTTGAAGTCAACGAAGGGATTGCCCTCATCACCATCAACCGGGAAAGCAAGCTCAATGCCCTGAACGCAGCCACCCTCGAAGAGCTGCACGAAGCCATGCAAATTGTCTATGACGACGACAGCATCCGTGGTGTGATCATCACCGGTGCAGGACAAAAAGCCTTCGTGGCGGGGGCAGATATAGCCGAAATCGCTCAACTGACAGAACTCGACAGCCGCAAGTTCTCCGAAGTAGGGCAAGAAATATTTGCCATGATAGAGCAAGCCTACAAGCCGGTGATTGCTGCGGTCAATGGCTTTGCCCTGGGAGGCGGTTGCGAGCTGGCAATGGCTTGCCATCTGCGCATTGCCGTGAAAACAGCCAAGTTCGGCTTACCGGAAGTAAAACTGGGCGTCATTCCCGGTTATGGCGGCACTCAGCGCCTGCCGCAGCTCGTAGGCAAAGGGCGTGCCCTCGAAATGATTCTTACCGCCGAAATGATTGACGCCACCAAAGCGCTGGATTGGGGCTTGGTGAACCGCGTGGTGGACACCTACGAAGAGTTGATGCCCGCCGCTCAAGAATTGATGGCTAAAATACTGAAAAACAGCCCAAAAGCCATAGGACTGGCTATTCAGTGCGTGAATGCTTCTTACAACGAACAAGAAAACGGCTACCAAACCGAAGCCAATTCGTTCCGTTTGGCTGCTAAGTCGGAAGACTTCAAAGAAGGAACTTCTGCTTTCTTGGAAAAACGAACCCCACACTTCACCGGTAAGTAAAACAGACTTTTATCGATTGACACACACACTCCATGAGTAGCATTCGCAAGCTGGCAGGTGAGACGCTCTGGTATGGACTAAGCAGCATACTGGGGCGTCTTATCAATTACTTGTTGGTGCCCTTCTATACAAGCAAGGGCATCCTGCAGCCCGAAGAATACGGCGCCGTAGGCGAGCTGTTGAGTTATGTGGCCTTTCTGAATATCATCTACACTTTTGGACTGGAAACCACCTACTTCCGCTATGCCAATAAACTGGACGAGTCAAAGGTGTATTCGCAAGCCCTTTCTTTTATCATTGTGTTGGGCGGCTTGCTCTCTGCCCTGCTTGCCTTGAATGCCACTCAGCTGGTCAATTATATGGGCTATACGGGAAAGGAAGAGTACATTTACCTGCTGGCAGCTCTGATGTTTATCGATGCCCTCTGGGCTATTCCGTTTGCCCGCCTGCGCTTTTTGCACAAAGCCCGTTATTTTGCCCTCACCAAAGTAGGCAGCATCTTACTCAACGTAGGTTTCAACATACTCTTTTTATGGATACTGCCACAAGGCGGCACTTTGCCTTCCTTGTTGGGCGCTCACGACAAAGTGGGCTACGTCTTCTTGGCCAACCTGTTGGCCAACGCTTTGTTGTTTTTCCCTTTGCTGCCCTATCTCAAAGACTTCCGTTTTCGCATTGAACGCCCACTCATGCGTCAGCTCATAGCTTATGCAGCCCCTCTGGTGGCTACCGGTTTGGCAGGACAGGTCAATGGCCTGGCTGACCGGTGGTTTATCAAATATTACATGCCCGAAGGCCTGTACCCGCAATCCAACCAATATATTTTGGGCGTTTATAATGCCTGCGTCAAGTTTTCTGTGTTTCTGTTGCTTTACATTCAGGCGTTTCGCTATGCTTCCGAGCCTTTTTATTTTTCAAAAGTCAAAGACCGGAATGCCCCTGAAGTATTTGCCCGCGTACTTGACTGGTTCACAGCCATAGGCTGCCTGGCCGTACTGGCGGTTTCTTTCAACATCGACTGGCTCAAGTGGTTGCTCATACGCAATGAGGCTTACCATCAAGCGCTTGGCATTGTGCCCGTGCTGCTGATGGCCAATCTGCTTTTAGGCATTTATTTCAACTTGGGCGTTTGGTATAAGCTTACCGACCGCACCATATACGGTACTTATTTCACCCTTCTGGGGGCGGTAGTTACGGTACTTGCCAACCTATGGTTGGTACCGCGTATAGGATATATGGGCAGTGCTTATGCAACGCTCGCGGCTTACGGCATCATGCTGTTGGCTTGCTATTGGCTTGGGCAGCGCCACTACCCCATTCCTTATCGTGTGGGCTACCTTGTAAGCTGTCTGCTTGGAACAGCTTTGGCTCTGTGGGCTGCCGACACTTTCTTTTACCTCGAGGGATGGCAAAGTATTGTATGGAAAAACCTGCTGCTCATACCCTTGGGGCTGGGCTTTTATTGGGGCTTGCAAAGCGGGGCATCTCGTGATTTGCCGTCCTCATAAAGTCCATCATGCCTTTGATTAGCCTATAAAATTCTATAAATTTTAGCATCTTACAGAAACCTTTCTCTTAGCTATGGGCAGCCCAACCAAGACCAATTCGCCATTGTTGCATCGTTATTTTTTATGGAGTTACATCATCGGCTTAAGCTTGGTCGCAGGCATCATTTTGCTCAATTATGGCATCATCAGCCGTTATTTGACACCGGACCCAAACAACCCGCTGAATGCCCGGTCCTATGTAAGCCGCATGGTCAACATAGCCGGACGTTGCGCCACCGACGCACAAGCCATTGAAATAGCCGTATGGAAGCTGAGTGCAGCAAGCACAGCCGAAGAGCAACAGCAACATATTCAGAACATTCAATACAGCTTGGCAACCCTCGAAAAGGGCTATGTCGGCTTGCAGAAAGGAGACCCTGACTTCAACTTAGATGTACAATACAACACCGAAGAAATACAAGCGATCTTTAGAGTAGCCAACCAACACTTCTCACGACTGACAAACCTCGCCCACGAGCTTATCGAGGCACCTCAACTCGATTCCTCGCTGCTTGCACAAGCCCGGCAAACCATCAGCAAAGAAGTGCCTCTTTTTGTTTCCTACATGCAGGATATTGCCTTTAAATATGACGAGCAGGCGGCTCAGGTAGTAGCCTATTGGGGGCGCGTGGCTTTAGGGCTCACGATTGTGTCCATTGTGTTACTGCTGCTTATAGGCTTGCTTGTTTTTCGCCCTGTTACCCGTACTATTCAACAGTACTTCGAAAAGCTGCAGATACAAAAACAAGCACTGGAGTCTGCCAACCGGGAACTGCAGCTCAACGAGGACCGGATGCGCCGCCAAGCACACCGCTTGCACGAGCTGAATCAGGAACTATTGAAAGCCCAAGAAGAGCTGCTCCATGCCAATCAAGAGAAGGAGATGCTCCTTGCTTTATTGACTAAGAACCTGCGCGTTCCCTTGCGCACCATGCGAAACATTACCCACCTGCTCACCCACTTTGTTGATAAGCTCTCAAAAGAAGAAATCCGTCAGTCGGCTCAAGACCTGGAGTATGCCATCAATCAAATCGACGTGATTGCAGAGAACATATTCGTTTGGCTGGCCATTCAAAAAGATGAACTGCCCCTGCATTTATCAAGCATTACGCTCAATTATGACAAAGTACAACAGCTTATCGAAGAAATTCAAAGCAGCTTGGATACCAATAAAGTAAGCCTGCAAACCTCCATAACGGATGTAATACAGATTTACGCTGATGCACAGCTTTTGCGCCTGCTACTTCTCAATATCATTTACTTTCACATCAGTGAAAGCAAACAAGGCAACGGCATCACACTTGCCATTGCAGCTGTCAACGAAAGCAAATGCGTGTTGCGAATCGAGGTGCCGGCCTCTGTGGCTGCCATCAAACTGCCCGGTTATGAAGGGCCGGTGCGAAGCTACCTGGCTTTCTCGCTACGCGAAACCTTCAGCCTGATTTACAAAGACATACTAAAAAAACAGGCGGGCACCCTGAAAGTAGAGAAATCAGAGCACCCGCAAAGTATTATTTATGAAATACAGCTGCCTACTCAAAAAAGTGCTTATTCAGCCAAATAAAAATCCAAGATAAACATCAGCTCTTCGTCGCTCTCTACCAAGGCTTGCAGGTAATCAAACACCGATTCTTCGCCTTTGATAATGCGCACTTTAGGATTGCGCCACAGCTTCTCGGTGAAAATTTGCCATAAGGCAGGGGCTTTTTCAGGTATGGCCTGCAGTGCTTTCAACATGGCATCCTTTTGTGTGGCATCCAAGCTGCTTTGGCACACGATGGGCCCATGTGGAATAGCCTCCGACTTCCACAGTATCTTGTAAGAGGCCGGGTCTATGCTTCCTTCCTGTGTCTTCAGCTGCAATAAATCGTAAGAGCAAGCCAATACGGCAGGCTCACCGCCATGCAATCGTTCAATCACCGCCTGGTGGGTACCTGCAAAAACAATATCGCTAAAATATACCTCCGCCTGAATACCTGCCTTGTTCAATACCAGGCGGGGCAACAGATGCCCGGAAGTGGAAGTAACGTTGGTAAAAATAATGGGGTATTCGCCCATATGGTCTTGCAAGTCTTCAATACTATTGAGCGGTACTGCTTGCGGCACTACCAGGCAGCTGCGGTAAACTTCCGGTTGTCCATCCAGATTGCCACGCATAGCCAACACTTCCAAGGCGGCTTCACTCTTTGCCAAAAGGTAGCCAAAGGGGTTAATGTATGCATACTGTGCTTCCCCACCTTGCAATGCTTTCACCAAATCATAAACCGAATCATACATGCGCACCTCGACCGGAAAAGGCATCTCTTTGTTTAAGTACTCCTGGAGCAGGGGAGCAATGTCTGTGGTTTGTTTACTCAGGCCCATCGGGCTGATGCCAAACACTGCTTTTTGTGCCTGTGTCATGTACATATTGCCCAACAGACAAATAAGAGAAAGAGCGAAGTATTGTGCAATTTTCCTCATTTTTTTTAAAGGTTATTTTCAGTGCAATATAATGATTCCCAAAGCCATAAGAAAATCATGACTTTGGGAATTCTATCGAATGTAGGTTTTGGGCAAATATTACTGAAGTGCCGACTGACTGTAAGTCTTTAGCTCAAAGACCAGGGGGCGTAGCGCTTTAATCTGCGCAGGACGCTTGTAATAACGCAAAGGAGCATAGCGCTGCGCAACCAAGTGTTGCCAGCAGGCCGCAAAGGAAGAATCGGCCTCGGCTATATGCTGTAAAAACTGCCATAAATAAGTGCTCTTTACGGCAAAAGCCGCCCCTTCAGACTGCGTGTGCTTCCCGGTAATAACGCCTACCAGCCGTCCGGCGCCATCAAACAAAGGGCTGCCACTATTGCCGGGGTTCACCGGAATGCTGATTTCATAGGCCAAGGTGTCGCCCTCATAACCGGTGTGTGCACTCACCGCGCCCACGCCATACACCAGGTCTTCACGGGGATAAGCCAAGGTGAACACCTCCTCGCCAAGGTCTATGGTGCCCGCTATCAACCGTAAGCTTTTCAAATCATATTCATTAGGCTGAAAAGCAGTATCTTCTATTTTCAAAAGAGCCAAGTCCAAGGTTTTGTCGAAGTGTACCAAAGCGGCATCGAGCTGGATGGTGTCTTGCTCGCGATATTGCACCAATTGCATGCTGCGTGCGTTTTCTACGGCATGGTAGGTAGTAACCACGTAGCCTTCGGCAGAGAGCAAGAAAGCAGTGGCGCTGGTGTTGGCCTGCCGCAAAGCAGGCATATCTTCTTCTTCTTTTTCCCGCTCTTTTATTAAAGAAGCGTTTTGCTCGCGTATTTCATCAATATCGCGTTTTAAGGCTTGGTAATAGTTCTGCTGCTTTACCTCAAGGGTATTTACCTTATAGAAATTGATGGCAAATACTGTCACTACTGCCGCCACCGAGGCCGCAATCAGCATGCTGGATAAATGATAATGCCACACCTTGGGCTTGCGCACCGGAGCGGCATCAGCCCCAAACGGCTTTTCCTGTGTGGAAGCCTGCTGTTTCTTTTCGGCAAAGAACAAAGCCCCGGCTTGTTGGATACGCTTCTTCAGCTGCTGTGACTTCCAGTAAGCCTCCATATTTTGGCGAAGCGTACAATAGTCCTCCCATTCCTTTTGCAGGACTTTGTCCGTTGCCAACAGCTGCTCAAAGTGTTGTCTTTCCTCTTCACTCAGGCGCTGTTCATAGTAGCCCTCTATCCACGTTATGCGCTCCTCCCATTTCATATCATTGCTTAATAAAGTCTTTTATTAACTACTTAACATCCAATATCTTAAAAAAATAACGCTTCAGACGCTGCAAACATTTATACTTTTGATTTTTGGCATTTTTGGCATTGGTATATCCAAATAAGTCGGCTATTTCCTGCATACTTCTATGCTCGAAGTAATAGGCTTTCAATAGCTCTTTACAAGGGCTCCCCAATTCCTCCATTGCCCGGTGCATAGCCCGGCGTTGCTGCTCCATTGCTTCCCAGTCTTCATTCTCCTCTTCTAAGGGAATGAACTCCTGAAAGTCATCTACGTCTAAATGTCGTTTTGCATCGCGCAGGCGTTTGAGCCACATGCGTCTGCAAATGGAATACAGCAAGGTGCTCAGGGAAGATGTAAGCATGAAATGCGGCTGTGACACTTTTTCGCAAAGCACAATCAAGGCTTCTTGAAAAATGTCTTGCGCATCGGCTTCACTTCCACTATTCTGCACAATAAAGTGCTCTACGCTATGGTAGCTCATTTTGTATAGCTGCAGGATGGCAGCGGTGTCTCCCCTGCGGATTCCCTCCAGCAGTTGTTCATCTGTAGATGACTGAATGGGCATAGTGCTCGTTTGTGTCGGCGATACATGACTTTCTATCTTTCCGAATCTATGCATATATGCCCATTTTTACAAACAGCCCGGGACCATCCTTGCATATAAGGATACCTTTTTTGCCGGAAGGTAACCCATGCCCGAAGAAAAAATTATGCTTTGCCTGCGCTCAGATGCTTTTTTAAGCGCGCCAGTGATGCCATACCGGCACCAATAACTACCATGAACAAAGTCGCCCATTTGGCGGTAGTGCCAAAGGCAGCCAAGCGACCGGCAAAAGCAGGGAAAGCGGGATAAGCATGCAGCAAAAAAAGAATGGAAAGGTTTTCTACATAGTCAAAAAAGGCTGCTGCAAAAGGAAGAAACTTCCAATACCGGTACTTTGTCTTTTCGCGCGGTGAGAGCAACTGTAAAAGCAGGTAAAAGAAAAGCGAGTAGCACAACGGATAAAGCAGGTCGGCCTGTAGAATCATTTGCCGGTATATGCTGCGCCCTTCACTGCCCAAGTTTTGTAGCAGCTGCCTAAGCTCCCCGGTAGAGTACATCAGGTGTACGTCCGGAAGGCGATACTGCTGCCCGGCAACAGCTTCTATCTGCTGCATGAAGGAAGGGAAAACATAGGTGTTGAAAAAAAACATAGCCCCCGCCGGTAACACCAGCCACAAAAGCCAATATCGCCTCATGCTCCAAGGTTTTAACTGCCGTATCGCATAGTTTTTAAGTGGCCAAAAAGCTTACTTAAATTATTTTGCATATACCGGCTGGTGGAAATACTTATCGAGTAAAGGCTTGTAAACATCTAAAAATTGTTGATAACACCAATCTCTCAAAACGGAGCGCTCGCTCGGATGCAGCAATACCAAAGCTTTGCGCAATTCTCTTTCAAACAAAGCAGCATCAAAGCTTACTTTTTGCAAGATGGTCTTCATGTACTCCAACATAACTTTCAATAATTTAGCATTAACTTAGGCGTAGCGATGCATCATAGGCAGCGTCGTTTTTTTCAATTTTAAGAAAAAAATTTATTGTATGCAAGCGCCCAAACAATGAATAGTGCAATAAAAACAAAATATAGTACAATATTACTACTTTTTCTGCTGCTATTTACTGCCTCGCGGGCAGGTGCCCAGCAGGTAGAAGTTGCTACAGGTGACACGCTGCTGCACCTCTATGAGCCCTTTTCCATATCGGTCAGTATTTTCAACGAAGAATTTCGCACACTGAGCGCCTTCCCTGATTATCCGCTTCTCAAAAAAGGCGAGCGCTTTACTGAAAGTACAACAGAAAACAGCAATGAAGGGGCTATAGTAAAGCATAGCATTACCCAGTATTACTATCCTCAAGAAGAAGGGTATTTGCACTTGCCCGAGCGCAGTATGCAAGTCAACGACAGCATAGTGAAAATTCCTGCATTAAGCCTGCATGTTTTACCTCCGCTCGAAGGGCAAGAAGCCCCCGAGTGGTATGAAACGCCCCTCAGCAAAGAAGAGCAGGAAGCGCTGCCCGCTCAAGATGTTTACCTGTTGCTATATCTGAATAAAGATACGGTGTACATAGGCGAAGAATTTCATTTGCGTTTGTCTTTGTTAGTAAGCAAGCAGCTGCGTGCTGCTTATGAGTTTCCGGATATAGGCAAGCAAATGCTGCGCTTGTCAAAAACACTCACGCCCGTACAGTGTTGGGTAGAAGACTTCACCATTCATCAACTGTATGCGCAAGAAGTGACATTTCAAGGAAAAAAATACGACAGTTATACGCTGTTTGCAGCTTCCTTTTTCCCTTTTCAAACCGGCGACATAGTCATACCGGCACCTTATATTGAAGGCAACAAGGCAGGGAAGGGCATAGACACCGGCTTCCGGCTTTATGCCGACTCTGCGCGGGTGCATGTCAAGGCGCTGCCGCCGCACCCCTTGGCCACACGAGTGCCCGTAGGCAATTTTTATTTGGATGAAAAGCTCAGTATTCCCAACAATATGCTTTCAGCGGTCACGGGGCATGTGGTGGAATACAGCCTTGCCATTGTGGGGTATGGCAATATAGCCAGTGTGCCGCCACCCGCCATGCAAGTGCCCGCGGGTCTGGATGTTTATGAAAACGGCAGTGTACAAAACATCAAACGAGCAGGCACTTCTGTCTTTGGTACCAAGCTGTTCCGTTACCGTTTGGTGGCGCGCAACCCGGGCAAATATCCCTTGGGGCAATACATTGCCTTTGTGTATTTCAATCCATCGGAAGCACGTTACGACACCCTGCGCCCTCGAAGTGTTTTGGAAGTAGTAGGCGCCCCATTGCCCGATGCACACAAGAAGCAAATAAAAGCGGCCTATGAAGCCTATCGCCCGGAGGCCCCCTGGGTACACTACCTGCACCTGCCTGCCCGGCTTTGGCTGCACCGCCAATATGTTTTGTACAGCCTCACGGGCATTGCTATTCTTTGCCTGCTTTTGTTTTTACTCAAAAACAGGCGTCCTTGAGTTTATTGTTATTTTTGCCTGTAAGACAAAACCGAAACCGGAACATGAATCAATCAAACAAAGCTGTAGTTATTGTCACAGGCGCCTCGTCGGGAATAGGCAAGGCCTGTGCCGAACGTTTCGGAAAGGCCGGCATGCGCGTAGCCATCACCGGCAGAAACCAAGAGCGTTTGGAAGCCACTGCCCAAGCCCTGCGCAACCAAGGCATTGAGTGCCTGGCTGTGCCCTGCGATGCGGCAAAAAAAGAAGACAACGAACGAATGGTGCAGCGGGTAGTAGAAGAGTGGGGGCAAATCGATATATTAATCAATAATGCCGGTATTTCCATGCGGGCGCTGTTCGAAGACCTTGACCTCTCGGTCATTGAACAAGTCATGCAAATCAATTTCTTTGGAACGGTCTATGCCACGAAATATGCACTGCCCTACATCATAGAGCGCCAAGGCAGCATCGTGGGGGTATCTTCCATTGCCGGTTATCGCGGATTACCTGCACGTACCGGCTATTCAGCTTCCAAATTTGCCATGAATGGTTTTTTGGAAGCCCTGCGTACCGAACTGCTCAAAAAGCGGGTGCATGTGCTCACTGCCTGCCCGGGCTTTACTGCTTCAAACATACGCAATACGGCACTTGCCAAAGACGGGCGTCCGCAAGGGGAGTCGCCGCGTGATGAAAAAAAATTGATGAGTGCCGAAGAAGTGGCCGATGCCATTTTCAAAGCAGTAAAAAAACGCAAAAACACATTGATACTCACCGGCCAAGGCAAACTCACGGTGTTTTTAAACAAATGGCTGCCTTCTAAAATCATGGACAGGTTGGTGTATAACAACTTGGCAAAGGAAAAAGACTCGCCCCTACGCTAATTGTATATTGTGCTTATCGATTTGCTTGCGCAGGTTTATCAACGCATAACGCATGCGCCCCAAAGCCGTGTTGATGCTTACGTTGGTAGCCTGCGCTATTTCTTGGAAGCTCATATTTTGAAAATGGCGCATCTTGACTACCTCTTGCTGTGCCGGGGGCAGTGTTTCTATCAACGCATGCAATTTTTGTATTTTCTCCTCTTGAATTTGCTGCTCCTCTATCGACTCCTCATAAAAAGCCAAATCGTTTTCAAAATCTTCATTCCCCTCAATAGGCCCGGTCGGGTAGCGCTTGTTTTTGCGAAAATGGTCGATGGCAAGATTATAAGCAATGCGTGACACCCACGCAACAAACTTGCCCTCCTCCTGATATTTGCCCTTGCGCAGGGTCATCAGTGCCTTAATGAAGGTTTCTTGTAAAATATCTTCGGCAAGGGCTTCGTCTTTTACAATATTCACGATGGTTGCCATAAGGCGATCGCGATGTCGCGCCACTAAAAGCTCGAACGTAAGTGCCTCATTGCGGCTACTGATATCTTCAAATTGCTTTTTATCTAACTGTGGAGAAACGATGGTCATCATAGCACAAAACAAGTTAAAAGGTTGTTGTGCCATAAGTAAAGGCAAAATCGATTCCATCTTTTCCCCCAAGAAGCAAAAAGCCAATAAAACAGTGTATTTCAGGCTTTTTTTCTAATCTTCTACCAAAAGAGGGCCGGCTTACAAAAGAAAAAACTGCCCGTCATCGGACAGTTTTTGTTCGAAAACGAACACTTTTAACAGCTGCCTTACTCTTGCATCATATATTTCAGCTGAATCACTTCTTCTTTGGTAAGGAAGCGCCACTTGCCTCTCGGCAAATCTTTTTTGGAAAGCCCGGCATAAAGCGTGCGGTCCAGGTGCTTGACTTCATAACCCAGTTGCTCAAAGATGCGTCTTACAACCCGGTTCCAACCAATATGCAACTCTAAGCCAACCACATGGGGTTTGATGAGTGCAATGTCATCGACCTGTGCCACACCTTCTTCCAAACGCACCCCTTGCTTGATGGCCTCCAGGTGTTCGGGTGCCAGCGGTTTGTCGAGCGTCACTTCATACACCTTGCTGACACGATGCGAAGGATGCGCCAGCTTTTCGGCCAAATCGCCATCGTTGGTTAGAAGCAGCAAACCAGTAGTATCGCGGTCGAGGCGCCCCACCGGATACACCCGCTGTTCACAAGCACCGCGGATCAGGTCCATGACGGTGCGGCGGCCACGCGGGTCTTTGGTGGTGGTGATATAGTTTTTGGGTTTATTGAGCAATATATACACAAAAGACTCAGGCAGAATGCGCCGGCCGTCCACTTCCACCAAGTCGTCGCGCTTCACTTTTAGTCCCAGCTCCTTGACCACACTGCCATTTACTTTTACCCGCCCTGCAGCAATAAGCTTGTCGGCTTCACGGCGCGAACATATGCCCGAGCGGGCAATATACTGATTGAGGCGTAGCACCCGGGGCGTTGGGGCTTTCTCTTTTTTCAAAAATGCTGCTTTTTCTTCCCGTTTTGCTTCTTTGTGTCTTTTTACAAAGGGTTTGCGGGATTCCTGTTTGCCTTCTTGCCTTTCCTTCCTGCCCAAAAATTTCTTTTTGTTTTCAGAAGCGTTTTCCTTTGAGGTCCTTCTTCGCGACGGTCCTTTTTGTCTGTTCATAATAGTACTGTGTTACTTGAAAATAAACCTTGCAAAGGTATTAAAAAATTGCCCAACGAATTTACCAACAACAACTTCCGTTGAAGGAAAACAAGAAAAAATTGGAAAAACACCGTATTCTTTCTATTTTTATTTTTATCCTCAGAAAAATGCAAGACTTATTAAAGCCTCCTTCTATGGTACAAGATGAAGTACTCTACAACGCTGATTTTGCTCAAGTTATTTACCACGCCGACACCGACATTTTACGCTTGAATCTGATTGGCAACATCATGAAAGAAGACTATCAAACCGCATGGAATGTGCTGCTTGATTTTTATTTGGAGAAGCAACCCAAAAAGGTACTGATAGACCAACGCCCTATGAACAAAGCCAGCCTTGAATCGCGTGCATGGTTTGTAGTAAAATGGCTACCTAAATTCAAAAGAAAAGTAAATCAAAAAATAAGAGTAGCCGTATTATTTTCTAAAAGCATTGCCATGAAAATAGGTGGGCAATTTTTGGTAGATTCGGCCACAAAAGACGTCCCCAATTTGGAGATTAAAACCTTTCAAAGCGAAGAAGATGCCCTGTTGTGGTTGCATCAGGTAGCTGACTAAAAACGATAACACAATGAGCCCGGAAATCTTATTGAACAACGAAGTGGCACGCATAGAATACCTGCCACAAGACTCTTTTTTGAAGCTTACGCTTATCGGAAATCTCGATAAAGATGACTATCAATCCACATGGAACTTTTTGCTGGACTGCATCATGGACAAACAACCAAAAAAGATTTTGGTGGATCAGCGTCCTATGACCAAAGCCAGCATAGAGTCCAGAGCGTGGTTGTTGGTGAAATGGGTGCCCAAATTCAAGAATAAAGTGGTGCACCCTACGAAAGTAGCGGTACTCTTCTCCAAGAGTCTCGCAGTGAAAATAGGCGGCGAGTTTTTGGTAAATGCCGCCTCTAAGGAGGTGGAAAGCGCTCAATTGAGGGTGTTTCAAGACGAAAACGAAGCCTTGCGTTGGCTGCAAGAGTAGCTCCCGGCATACAATGCCCTGCCCCCGTACCGGCTGCCCACACCATTGCCTTGTGGGCAGCCGCCTTTGCCCCGTCGCAAGACACCACTGCCCGGTGGAAAGCTATTGAACAATGGTGCCGACAACACGCATGGCAGTGCTTCATTCCGCCTTCCTTTTCATCTTTTCATGCATTTGCGGGCACAGCCACAGAGCGTATCCGGGCACTGCAATCGCTCTTGACGCATCCCCAGGTGGCGGCTATATGGGCAGTCAGAGGGGGCTATAGCAGTTATCACTTGTTAGAGGATTTTCCTATTGAACAATGGCGAAAAAAAATGCCATGGCTTATCGGGTTTAGCGACCTGACAGCCCTGCAGCTGTATCTTATCAAGCAAGGCATTGCTTCTTTGCACGCCCCCATGCCTTCGGTGTTACACAATACCCATCCGGATGCACTTCGCCACTTGGCTACTTTTTTGCAAGGTGGTGCGCCTGTTTATACAGCTCCTGCACATCCTCTGCAGCAAGCAGGTGAGGCAGAAGGCTGCCTGATAGGGGGCAATTTGGCCGTACTTTGCAGCCTTATAGGCACTCCCTTTATGCCGGAATTGCAAGACTGCATACTTTTCATAGAAGAAGTGGGGGAGCACAGCTACGCCATCGACCGCATGTTGCATCATTTGCACTATGCCTTTCCCTTGCACCGCCTGCGTGGCTTAATTATAGGGGCAGTGAGCCGCTCACCTGATGGTGAATCACAAGAATACCTTTACAAGCGCATAGCCGAGATAGTGCAACAAAAAGCGCCCCACTTGCCCTTTTGTTTGGGGTTCCCGGTAGGGCATGAAAACCAAAACTATCCTATGCTACAAGGCGCTATGGTAAGGCTTAGCATCCATGCTCAAGGGTGCACGCTATCTTTTCAATTGCAGTAACTCTTCGTACAGCTCCGCATACTGCCGGGCTACTACTGCTTCAGCATAGTGTTTTTCTACCCACTGCCGTGCCAAGGGGCGCAGCATGGCAGCCTGTTTCATCAAAAACAAAATGCCATCCACGCAAGCTTCGGGCGATAGGTCGCGCATCAGGTAACCATTGTGCATGTGTGCAATCATCTCCGGAATGCCACCCACAGGTGTAGCCAATACAGGCGTGCCACTTGCCATGGCCTCCATGATGGTGTTGGGCAAGTTATCCTGACGCGAAGTCAACACATAGGCATCGGCAGCTGCATACAGACGATTCAGGGCGGCGGGGTCGCGGAAACTGCCCAAGTGCTTATGTTCAATTTTTTTGAATGCTTCGAAGTCGGCAGTCTTGCCAAAAGTACAAAGCAACAGGCGCCCGGCTGTCTCCGGCTGCTCTTGTTCCAAACGCCGCAATGCTTCCCATAAAATATCCATGCCCTTGCGTCTGTCGTTCAATGAGGCGGCACCACAAAGTAAAATAAAGCGATCGTGGGGCAACTGCAGCGTATCTCGCGCCTGCTGCTGTGGTAAATACCTGAACAAGTCTGTATTTATTGGGTTAGGAATATGCCTGATGGCAGTCGCATGCAAAATGCCTGCTGCCCGCGCGCAATCGGCCAGCCAGCGGCTGCACCCAACCCAGCGAACTCCTCCTGCCCGGAACTGCTGCCAAACACTGCTCTTGCCCTGCCTGTGATTTTGCACCATGGCGTGAAAAGGCCTTCGCACTTTAGGACACCGGACACACCCCTCCCGGTAGCCTTCACATGCACCGCTGTAATGACACCCGCCCGTAAACGTCCACATATCGTGCATGGTAACAACCACCGGCTTATGCCATGTGCTCATGCTACGCAAAGCATGTAGCGAAAGAAAAGCATCATTTACCCAATGCAGGTGGATGATGTCGGCCTGTTGCACTAAAGGATGACGATGCAGTGCCATGCCCCAAGGTGCCAAGGAAAACTGAAACCAATCTTCCTTTTTTTGTAAAAGGAAGCGCATACTCAACTCTTCGGCTATAAACTTTGCCCACCATTGCTTTTGCAAAAGAAAAGCCGGTGCACGGCTGTATATCCCTTCGTCCGGCCGGTGTGGCGAAGGTTCTACGTGTAAAAAGTTGATATTGAAAGCCGTATATTTATGCAAGCTGTGCCACAGACGTGTTGCGGCAATGGCGGCTCCCCCCTTGTTGAAATAGGTACTTAGTATAAGAGCTGTTGGTTTCTTCAAGGCTTTGTCGTTTGGACGGTTTGTAAAACTAACACAACAGCACTATTTTGCCTATTATTTGCATTATTTTTGAGGTCATTCAGCCTGTTTGAACATCAACAATTAAACACAAAAACCATCAAATACCTATGTTGCGACTTATCATTCCAATGGCCGGTATGGGCAAACGCATGCGCCCCCACACCCTTACAGTACCCAAACCATTGATTCCCATTGCCGGCAAACCCATCGTGCACCGTTTGGTAGAGGACATTGCCAAAACCTGCCCGGAGCCTATTGGCGAGGTGGCCTTCATCATTAAAGAAAGCTTTGGTAAAGAAGTGGAAGAAGCCCTGCACAAGGTAGCGGAAAGCATACAGGCAGAAGCCAAAATTTATTATCAACACGAGGCGCTGGGCACGGCACATGCCATCTTGTGTGCCGCTGACAGCTTGCAAGATAAAACCATCATCGCCTTTGCCGACACACTCTTCAAAGCAGACTTTACCATAGATACCAACCAAGATGGCATCATTTGGGTACAAGAGGTGGAAGATCCACGCCCCTTTGGTGTGGTAAAGCTCGACGACCAAGGTTATATCACGGAATTTATAGAAAAGCCCCAAACCCCCGTTTCTAATTTAGCCATCATCGGCATCTATTACATTAAAGACGGTGCCAACTTGAAAAAAGAGCTTCAGTACCTTATAGACAACGACATAAAAGAGAAAGGCGAGTATCAACTAACCAATGCCCTTGAAAACATGAAACAAAAAGGGCTGCGCTTCACCACAGGGCAGGTGAGCGAATGGTTGGATTGCGGAAACAAAGATGCTACCGTGCACACCAATCAACGTTATTTGGAGTTTATCAAAGACAGGCCCTTGATTGACGGCAGCGCTGTCATTGAGCAGTCGGTTATTGTTCCGCCCGTGTATGTAGGCGAAGGGGTGGTTATTCGAAATGCGGTGGTGGGCCCCCATGTCTCGATAGGTGCCCATAGTCATATAGAAAACGCCATCCTAAAAAACGGTATCATACAAACCAATAGCCAAATCAATGGTTTAATTGCCGAGAATTTCATGATTGGCAACTTTGTTGTATATTCAGCTAAACCCGAAGACCTTAGCATCGGCGATTATAACCAAATCAAAAAATAACGATGGCAGCAGTTCGAAGTGCTCTTCTTTTTCTGTGTTTGTTGCTTGCCACACAGCCAAGCCATGCACAGAAGCGCAAGCAAAAAAGAAATGAGGAAAGCGGACGCGAGCAAGTGTTGCTGGCAGAAGCAGAACTCATAGAAGGCATGCGTTATTACATTCAGGATAATTACGACAGAGCACTTCAACACATATTGAAGGGCATACGCCTCAACCCCAAAAGCAGTGGCTTGTATTACCAAGCCGCTGTTACTCTTTCTAAAATGAACAAAAACGAAGAGGCGCTGGTATATGTGGAAAAAGCACTCAGTTTAGAAAACAGCAACCCTTACTATTATATTTTGAAAGCTCATTTGCAAAGTGCGCTCTTTCAATACAAAGAGGCAGCCAAAACCTATGAATTGCTGATAAGTCATTTTCCGAACTACAGTTTTTATGCGCTTGATTTGGCACTGCTCTATGAAGAGCAACTAAACGAGCCGGAAAAGGCGCTGTCTGCCTACCGCAAACTGCTGGCGGAAGTAGGGGACTCGGAAGAAGTGCTTGCACGTATGCAACAGCTTTATACCCGACAGGGCGAATACGTAGAAGCATTTCGCATAGCCCTGCGCCGCCTCGAACAACAGCCCGGTGACCTTGCGCCTTACCTGCCTTTTGTGGAGCTGATTGAACGTGGCACCCCCGCGCAAGTAGAAGCAATGACCCGGGCCATCGGCAGCGATGCACAGCTAAAAACGCGCCCGGAAGCCCAAATCATGTTGGCACTGGGCTTGTACAGACTTGAAAAAAAAGACGACAGCCGCCATATTTTACGCTCTGTCATTGAAAACCCCGGCACCGGCGAGGCACTGCGCGAAGTGGCAGTCTTAAGCTATGTGCGTATGTTTAAAGATGAGGCAGACCCAAGCTTTCAGCTGAAGTACCTTGAAAAGCTATGCCGCAAAAATCCCCACAATACCGACTTGCTCAATCAGTATGGCAGCGCTTTGCAAAAAACATATCACTATGCCGAAGCCGCCCGGGTATTCCTGCAAAGCCTGGAAACCCAAAGCTCGCAAATAGAAATATGGCTGCGCCTGTTCGACTGCCTCGACAAAACAGCGCAGTACCGCCTTTTTTACACCAAAACGCAGGAAGCACTCGAGCTTTACCCTTTTCAAGGCATCATATGGACCTGGCATGCCACTGCCTGCCTGCGGCTAAAAAAGAGTGAGGAAGCCGCCCGCGCCATCAAACGGGCACGCGAGCTGACAAGCAGCAATCAGACTGTTTTTTTGGCAGAAATAGACAGGATAGAAGCGCTTTTGTGGGCGCAACAGGGCGCATTTGAGAAAGCTGTCCAAAAAATGGAAAGCCTTTTAAAGGAATATCCACAGTCCACACAGCTGCTGTATGAGTATTGTTTGCTGCTGGCAACCCACAAGCAGAAACTTGAACGCGCGTATAGCCTCTCGGAAAAATTAACTAAACTTGCAGGCGATAATCCGCTTGCACAATACGCACGGGGGCGGGTCCTCTACAGCCTGGGCAAATACGCAGAGGCAGTGGACTATTTGCAGCAAGCAGCCGGGCGTTTGCCCACTGCCTACACCTTGGAGCACTACGGCGATGTGCTTTTCCGTTTGGGCAAGGTGGAGGAAGCGGTCAAGCAATGGCAACAAGCCATGCAATATTCCGATACACCGGACACATTGAAGAAAAAAATTGAAGAAAAAAAGCTATATGAAAATTAAGCACTTACTGTATTTTCTTATTCTCACCTCTTGCTTTTTGTTTTCTTGTAAAAAGCGCACCTTTTCCAAAGTAGATCTCAGCGACAGCCTGCTGGTGAGCAGTACCCATTTTCAATACCTTAGTGCCAAAGCAAATTTGGATTTCACGCTTCCTTCACAAAATGCCAAAGCAAAAACAGCCATACGCATGCAACAAGACTCGCTGATATGGCTTTCCATAGGCAGTTCCATGGGCATTGAGGTGCTAAGAGTGCAAGCCAACCCCGACAGCATCTGGGTTATCAACCGCGACCAACAAAGCTATCAAGTGTTTGCCTTTCAAGAACTGAGCGAGCGCTTCAGTTTTCCTTTATCTTTTCATTTGGTACAAGACCTGCTGGTGGGCGAAATGCCCGTAAAGCAGTTTTCTAAAAACCAAACCATGCTTAACGACGACGAGTATGTCATCACACAACAAATCAATGGCATTGAAATACAGAATTACATGAGCACCGCCACACGCAAGCTCAACCGCTTGCTTATCAAAGATACCCGCAGTGGCAGTCTGATGGAAATTGTTTACCAGCACTACACCCTTGTAGATGGCATTTTGTTTCCTTACCACATCAAAGCGCAATTACACTACCGGGACAAACAAAGTGGCGAAAAGCAGCGCATCAAGGCTGAAGTAGAGTATCAAAAAATAGAACTGAGCAACGAACCGCTGCGTTTTCCTTTTAAAGTGCCCGGCACTTACCAAAAGACCAATTAAATGTTTTGGCACAATATAGTTACCACCCTTCGCAGCCTGCTGAAAGGCCTGCAACTCACCCTTCGGCACTTGATTCAAGCCAAAGAGCGGCGCCCTGCACTGCCCATTTGGCATCCCGATTATTTTCAATACACCCGCGGGCGGGTTACCCTGCAATACCCACACGAGCAAATACCTGTGCCTGACAACGGGCGCTACCGCTTGCACAATGAAATCGACGACTGCATTGTATGCGACAAGTGCGCCAAAATATGCCCGGTTGACTGCATAGAGATAGAAGCCATCAAATCGCCCGAGCCCATAGGCACCACCAGCGATGGCACCGTCAAAAGGCTGTATGCCGCCAAGTTCAATATCGACATGGCCAAGTGCTGCTATTGTGGGCTGTGCACCACGGTTTGCCCCACCGAGTGCCTGACAATGAGCAAAACCTTCGACTACACCGAAGCCGAGGTGTATGACCTGCTTTATTTATTTGGCAATTTGAGCAAAGAAGAAATTGCAGAAAAGCAGGCGCTTTGGGCACAATATCAAGCCGAGAAGCAAGCACAACCCAAGCCCAAGGCGCCGGACGAAAAACAGAGCGCACAGGCGGCTAAAGCCAAACCTGCGTTTAAACCCAAAACAAAAAAAGCCACCGCAACGGAAGAGGGAAAAGAAAAAAAACCATCTGCCAAGCCTGTGTTTAAACCCAAAATAAAGAAAACGGAAAAGACTTCGGCAGAAACAAGTCACGAAAGCCTGCAACAGCCCAAGCCCAAAATAAAGCCGGTGGTAAAAACGAGCGAAACGGGCACAGACGGTAATGACCTGCCCCCGAAGCAGGATGCCCCGAAGCCGAAAATGAGCAAACCGGTTATTAAACCCAAAATAAAGCCATCGCAAGCAGACGAAACAAGCAATTCCCTTCCCGGCAAAAATCCGGAAGTAAAGCCGGATGAGCCTAAAAAGAAGGCAGCCAAACCGCTGATAAAGCCCAAAATAAAACCTGTTGACAAAACAGACTCAACAGAAGAACAAGCAGCAAAAAGCAAGAAAATAAAGCCGGTTATTAAACCTAAAATACCGCCTAAAAAAGATTCAGACACATGAATAATTGGCTTCCTTATATGTTTGGTGCTGTGGTGATAGGCAGTGCTGCCTATGCCGCCTTCAGCAAGCACTTGGTGCGTGTCATCTTTGCTCTTTTGGCTTGTTTGCTTGGTGTGGCAGCCCTTTATGCCCTGCTGATGGCCGAACTCATAGCCGTAGCGCAACTCATCGTTTATATTGGCGGGCTGTTGATTGTATTGCTTTTTGCCGTTTTGCTGACCCAACGCCATACCCAAGGTGGGCCACCACGCATCCATAACCGAAATGTTTTAGCAGGCTGGCTGTTGAGCCTTTCTCTGCTGTGTGTGTTGTTTTATGGCATCATGCAGCTGTCGCTTCCCCGGCAAACGACCGAAGCACCTTCGCTTTACGAACTTAGTGCCGGGCTCATGACCAAACACTTAGTGGCATTTGAGATTGCCGGCTTGCTGCTTACCATTGCCCTTATTGGGGCTCTGTACTGGACGAAAAAAGCACAAACACAAACAGATACGGACTAAATCGCTCATTTTCTGAACACAAGCAGCTACAGTTTGGTGTTTTTTTATTAAATTAGCTTTTGCATTCTTCGTCATTATCATCACTTCTTGTATAAAAAAGCATGCTGCTCCACACTACCATAGAGCAACTGGTTCGAAACAATTACGTTTATGCCATGGCATTGCGCCATTTGGGCATCCGTTTTTTTGAACACCCACACACCACAGTGGCAGAGCTCTGCCGCCGCTATGCATGGAATGAGCAGCACATATCTTCATTTTTTGCAGACTACCACAGGCTGTTCCGTAATCTTTCTTTAAAAGAAGCCCAATCGTGCAGTATTGAGTTTTTGCTGGATTTTCTACGGCATGCACACCGCTTGTTTGTTCGCGAGCGTCTGCCTTTTATAGCAGAGCTTATCGAAGCATTGCCGGTGTCGCCTGCACACAAAGACCTGATAGAAGATTTAAAGGTGCTTTTTCCTTTATTCAGCGAAGAGTTTATTCTTCATATTCATGAGGAAGAGGACCACTTTTTTCATTACATAGAGCTACTCACACAAGCCAAAAAAGAAAAAAAGCCCTCTGCCGGGCTCATTTTCAAAATGCAAGAAACGCATATAGGAAGTTTTGCGCTTGACCACGAAACCCACGATGACGAAATGCGCGGCATCCGGCGCCTGACCCACAACTACCACATCCCTGCCGATGCGCCTACCAACCTGGTCGTTGTGTTGTCAGCCCTTTCCGATTTTGACAAAGAGTTGCATTTGCATGCTCAAATTGAAAACGAAATACTGTTTCCCAAGGCTCTACGCTTAGAGCAGGAAATAAGACGCAGCTTTATGGTGCATCTGTTTCCGCCCAATTGACTTAATCCTTCTCGCTCAAAGAGGTGTTGTTTTCCCAAGCTTCGACAATCTTGCGCAAAGGATTTTTCTTATTGATAAGCTCGTAAGCCTCTATGCCTTCCGTCTGCTGGTTGGGCAATATGATACGGAACTTGGTGCCTTTGTCTATCTCGGATGCTTTCACAAAAATGCGCCCCTTGTGATAATTCTCCACAATGCGCTTGGCCAAGGTAAGCCCCAAACCCCATCCGCGTTTCTTGGTAGTATAGCCGGGCGTAAATATTTTTTTGAATTTCGACTTGGGAATGCCTTTTCCCGTATCGCTTACGTCTATAATCGTCTTTTTGTGATTGGCAGTTACTTTTAATTTGATTTCTATTTTTCCCACGCCGTTCATGGCATCCACTGCATTCTTGCAAAGGTTTTCAATCACCCACTGAAACAGATGCCTGTTCATCAATACGCGTGTATCCTTCAAGGTGTAATTGATGACCTCCATTTCCACCTTCGGTGATATGCGCGGACGCAAATAATCAATAATCTCTTTCACCACCTCATAAGGATTCTCCGGCTTGAAGGTAGGTTTTGAGCCTATATTTGAAAAGCGCTCGGTAATGATTTGCAAGCGTTTAATGTCTTTTTCCAACTCGCCCAACACTTCGTGCCCTTTAAACTGCTCATCGTGTTTGAGCAGCTCCACCCAAGCCATCAAAGAAGAGATGGGCGTCCCCAACTGATGCGCCGTTTCTTTTGCCAAGCCCACCCATATGCGGTTTTGCTCTGCCTTTCGCGAATACGAAAAAGCCAAGTAGGTGAGAAAGCCAAAGATAGCAATCACACTCAACTGCGCATAAGGATACCAACGCAGTTGATAAATCAAATCGGAATTGCGGTAATAAATCTTATTGTGAGTGGGGGCACCTACTTCATACTCCACAATAATGGGCGAGTGCTCTTGTTTCATGATTTCCAGCTCCCGCTGCAGAATCCGCTCTTTTCGCTCCGGCGAAACTCCCGGCGGTATATCTATGTTCTTGTACGTGATTATGTTCCCTTCATGATCTGTGAGAATCACCGGGATATGTTGGTTGGACTTGATAATTTCATCGAAAATAAAGGTAAGAGGCTCATTGTTTTCGGGGTCCAAGGTAAAGCGCAAAGCCGAGGCATAAAGCTCTATTTGCTCTTTTTCGCGCTCTACCAGTTTTTTCACCAAGGTGTCGGTATAATAAAGCGACACCCCACCTATCAGAAGGGCTATCACGAAAACCAATAGCTTAAACTCCGACTTATGTCTGTAAATATCCATCATGAAGTTAAGCGGCTTGCTTATTTAGAATCTTTCTAAATTTCAACTTGTTGATTGTAATCATTTATCCCATTGTGAATTAAACGCTAATTTTGCAATAATCAAAACTTAGAAAAATGCTATACGGTTTCAAAGCACTTACCCTCACTTACCATACAGCCCCCGTAGAAGTGCGCGAACGTTATGCGCTCAATGAAGCAGAAGCCAAGCAGTTGTTGCAAATGCTTCAGGAGCAAGGCATACAAGAGGCAATGGTGCTTTCTACCTGTAACCGTACGGAAATATACTACTCTTCCCAGGAGCCGCAAGAAGCCTTGCTGTTTTATGCTTTGGGCATGCTCAAGAGTTATCCCATAGACCAAGATAAGCAATATTTCTTGCATCTTGGCGATCAGCGCGAAGCTGTTCGCCATCTCTTTGAGGTGAGCTTGGGACTGGATTCACAGGTGCTGGGCGACCTTCAAATCATCAATCAAGTAAAAAGGGCTTATCAATGGGCTGCCGATCTGAACATGGCGGGCCCTTTTCTGCATCGTTTGATGCATACCATCTTTTTTGTAAACAAACGCGTGGTGCAGCAAACGGCCTTCCGCGATGGCGCCGCTTCTACTTCCTATGCGGCTGTTGAAATTGCCGATGAAATCAGCACTGCTATCCACGAGCCTGTGGTGCTGGTTGTAGGGGTAGGGGAAATAGGCGCCGACGTATGCCGAAACTTGGTAGGCAGACCCGTAGGCGAGGTAATCATTACCAACCGGACTTACGAAAAAGCCGAGGCGCTGGCAGCAGAAACCGGCTTCCGGGCTGAACCTTTTGACAAACTCGACGCACTCCTGCACAAAGCCGATATTATTATTTCATCGGTAGGCATGGCACAGCCCCTGTTCAATAAAGAACGTGTGGCGGCTCTTCCTATCGCTTCATTCAAATACTTCATCGACCTTGCCATTCCACGCAGTGTGGCCAAAGAAGTTGAAGACATTCCCGGCATGGTGGTTTACAACGTGGACGACATCAGCCAACGGGTGCAGGCCTCTCTTGAAACACGCAAGCAGGCCATTCCGCAAGTGCGCGCCCTCATGGAAGAAGGATTGGCCGAGTTTGAAGAGTGGTCGAAGGAAATGGAAGTATCGCCTACCATCAAGAAACTGAAAAACGCACTCGAAGAAATCCGGCAAAAAGAGATAGCCAAGTACCTGAAGCATCTCGACGAAAAAGAAAGAGCTGCCGTAGAGCGGGTAACCAAAAGCATGATTCAAAAAATCATACAGTTGCCGGTGCTTCAGCTGAAGGCAGCCTGCAAACGCGGCGAAGCAGAAACCTTGGTCGATGTGCTCAACGACCTGTTCAACCTCGAAAAACAAGCCGTCAAATAGTTCAACTGTATGGCGCTCATCATGGATGTACGAGGACACTCGCCCCGCTGGGGGGAAGGTTGTTTCATAGCCCCCAATGCCACTATAGTAGGCGACGTGCTCATGGGCAATCATTGCAGCGTGTGGTTCAATGCCGTGATACGGGGCGATGTAAACAGCATTCGCATTGGTGACTACTGCAACATACAAGATGGCGCCGTCATCCATTGCACCTACGAGCGCACCAAAACCATCATAGGCAACCGGGTATCCATAGGGCATAACGCCATTGTTCACGGGTGCACCATTCACGACAACGTGCTCATTGGCATGGGTGCCATTATCATGGACGGTGCTGTTATTCATAGTGGTTCCATCATTGGCGCCGGTGCGGTGGTATTGGCCGGCACCGTCGTAGAAGCCGGCACCATATGGGCAGGCAACCCTGCGCGCTTCATTAAAATGGCCGGCGATAAAAGTGATGAAATTGCCCGCATTGCAGGCAACTACCCCCTCTATGCTTCCTGGTTTCAGCAAGAAAAAGAATAACGACTTCCTGTAATCATTCTATCCATACACTGCCATAGTGGCGTGGTCTCGCATCTCTACTACAGGTACTCCCCCCTCTCTTATTCAACAGCTTTGCCTTTTAGCCGTCTTGCCAAAAAGCGCCGGCAAGCAGCATTTCTTAAATACAAGTAAGTTGGAATTTTTTGCACTTTTTTTCGCTTTTATTATTAGCTTTGCTATCTTTGTTTAGTATTTAATCAAAAATAACTCTCTTTAAATCAAGAACTTTCAGTTCAAATATTGGATTTTTGCTCAAAAAATCACAAGAAACGAATAAACTATGGATACCATACAAATACACTTGATTTATGGCGCGGCATTGATAGCCGTTGTCATCGTGATGAGCCTGTGGATTATGTGGCTGCACTTGAAAAACAAAAGTCTTACCGAGCGCAACAAAGAACTCTATGAGCTGATATTCCAACGCCTCGATATGGTCACCAACAGCTCCGATTATGCCCTGATTATCAGGCAAAACAACCAATTGCGCAAACAATTCGAAGATTTGAAAGAAGTGGTGGTAGAATACATCGTACATCACCTGCAGCGCGAAAACACTCAACCGCATCATCATTCTTTATATGCTCAAACTCAAAAAAATGCCGAAAAAGAGCCAACACAGCGAACCCAACCTCATGCCATAACTCCCGGCGATACCATTATTGAGCAAAGGCTGGCTTTCGAAGAGATAGCCAATAAGAAAGAAGACGAGGAAGATGCCTTTACCGAAGAGCTGTTGATTCAAGAAGCGCTGCACCTTATTCAAGCCCAAGGCGGCATTCAATCGCAACACAAGCCGGCACCGGCAAGCCCACACAATGCTAAGAATGGCAAAGTAGCTACGGGGCAGGAGAGAAGCACTTCCATTGAAAGCAAACAAGAAGAAGAAAAGGAACAACCCGGGACCGCTTCGCTTGATTCCATACAAAAAGAGTTGAACGACGTGGAAGCGGCAGAGCAAATGATACTCAAAAGGCTCTATGCAGAAGCACTTGACCTGATAAACCAAGCCCTTTCTCAAAGTGAATCACTCACAGAGCGTGCCGTTTTACTCATTGAAAAGTTGATTGTGCAAAAAGCGTTGCGCGCCAACTCGGAAACCACCGAAGAACAAATCGATGAGATGATACGCCGCAAGATAAGCTTGCAGTTCGACTTTAGCAGACTCAACTTTCATATAGAAAACGAAATGGAACAGGTTCCCTATATAGAACGAAGACTCATACAAATGAAAATGCAGCTGCTTTCCATGAAGCGTTGACAACAAAAATAAAAAAGCACCGCATGAAAAGAGCGCAGTGCTTTTTTACTCTCTTCACAATCACCCCACCATTACATACTCCGTAGGGTAGCCGTAATTTGTGCTGATTACCTTCGTGCTGAGAGCCAGCGCTAAGGTGAGCGTGCCCACACGTCCCAGATACATAGACAGGATGATGATGCACTTGCCGGCCGCCGATAACTCCGGCGTAATGCCCAAACTTAAACCTACCGTAGCAAATGCCGATACTTGTTCAAAAATAAGAGAGAGCACCGGCAATTCCGGCTCGGTGATGGTCAGAAAGAAGATAGCCAAAAAGTTATAAACCACCGCCACAATGAAAACGGTATAAGCTTTTGAAATCACCTCCGGGGCAATGCGGCGGTGCCCAAGTTCCAAATCTTTTTTGCCCCGTATGCTGTCGATCATGGCAAAGAAAAGCACAGTAATCGTAGTGGTTTTTATTCCTCCGCCCGTAGATGCAGGCGATGCCCCTATAAACATCAAGCCTATGAACATCAGAACCGTAGGCACCCGCATTTGGCTTAAATCAACGGTGTTGAAGCCTGCGGTACGTGTAGTTACCGATTGAAAGAAAGAAGCAATGAGGGCTTCCATGGTGTTCATGTCACGAAGCAGGGCATGGCGTTCAAGAGCATAGAATACAACGGTACCAATCAGCAGTAAAAACAAGGTAGTATAAACCACAATTTTAGTACTGATACGCCAGTCTTTCCATGGCTTTTCCAAGCGTTCGCGCAGCCGTTTAATAGAGAAATCGTTCCAGGTGCCAAAGCCAATGCCCCCTAATATGATAATGAAAGCAATGACCAGGTGCAGCATATAAGCCGAACGAACCCCCTCTTCATATAAGCCATTGGAAAAAAGACTGAAACCGGCGTTACAAAAGGCAGACACTGAATGAAAAACCGAGTAAAAAATCTTTTGCCAAAGGCTTTCAAAAGGAACACTGCTTCCCCAAGCCCAAAAAATAAACAAAGCCCCTAAGCCTTCAAACAAAAAAGTGAAAGTAAATATTTGACGCAGCAGCACCACACTGCTTTTCAGGTTTTCGGTGCTCAATATATCTCGAAGCAGCGACTGATGGCGTATTCCCACGCGCTCTTGGGCAAACAAAGCAAAGAAAGTGGCAAATGTAACGATGCCGATACCCCCAAACTGTATCAGTACGAGAATCACAACTTGCCCTTTGAGCGTGAAATAGGTAGCCGTATCGACCACAATCAGCCCTGTTACGCAAGCAGCACTGGTGGCTGTAAACAAAGCATCAAGAAAAGGCATGCTGTCCGGTCCTTTTGTGAACGTAGGCAGCATCAACAAGCCGGTGCCCACGGCAATCAACAGCAAAAAGCTCAATAAAAAAAGTGTGGAAGGTTTGGTATTGAGTCGTGAAATAAAATGCCCGCTGCGCCCTATTTCCAAAAAAAGCCATAGGAGCAAATAGGAAGACAAAATAAGCTCATAAAAAGCGCGTGGACTCTCCCACTCTAAAAAAAGTGCCAATTCTGCCAGCAGTCTTTTATTCAGCAATAAATTCAACAACACATTGACAAGCAGAAACAAAACCAGAATTGTTTCATACCAATGCCGCCAGGCAAAGCGCCACCAGTTGTCTGCATATACCAGCTTGGCAATGTATAGTATGACAAACAGCGCAAAGACAATATCAAAGAAGTCGAACACCAACTCTTTTTCTATGTCACTCAAATAAAAACCATAAGCTATGACCAATAAGATGATAGCCAACAGGGCATTTACCATTGAAAGCGCACGGATAATCAGCTTGGCATCGGCTGCTGTCTCATAAACAAACGAGCGGAAGCGCTCTGCCAACTCTCTACTCCAAAGGTTCATCTTATTCCGGTCTTTTTGGTGTTAGTTTGAAATCGCCACTTGCTTCCACACAGCCGCCTGACGTGCTGCCTCTTCCATAAAACGCGCGCGCGGCACCGGCACTACGCCCGGGTATTCACACACGATGCCGCCGGCCAAGTTTGCCAGGGCGGCCGTAGGATAAGGGGGCAAGCCCAATGCCAAACAAAGCGATGCCACTGCAATGACCGTATCGCCGGCTCCCGACACGTCGGCAATGCTGCGCACATGAGCAGGCACATGCCACTCGCCCTCTGCCGATTGCCAATATACACCTTTCTCCGAAAGGGTGGTCATCAAATGAGTAGCCTGCAAGCGCTGCCGCAATTGAGCTACCACTTCTTTAAAAGCAGGAGACAACGGCTCTACCTCTGCCAACATTGCCTCTTTCAATTCCTTGAGATTGGGCTTAAACAAATCGACCGCCGTGTAAGCAAAAAAATTGCGTTTTTTAGGGTCCACCGTTACCTTGATGCCCCGCTTGTGCGCTTCGCTTACCACCCATTGTATCAGCTCCGGGGTCAGGCATCCTTTGTCATAGTCTTCAAATATCACGACATCGGCTTGCCGGAGCAAGGGGGCTATCTGCGCCCGGAATTGTCCGGTTTGCACTTCGTTCAAAGGGCGGTCTTCTTCTGCATCGACGCGCAGCAGCTGTTGGCTGCCGGCTATAATACGGTGCTTGATGGTAGTAGGGCGGTCATCTACCTGCAAAAGCCCGCTCGTGTTCAGCCCTTCTTCTTCCATCAAAGATAAAAAGCGTGCGGCTTCGGCATCGTTGCCCAACACACCACACAAGATGGCTTCTGCCCCCAATGCTTTCACATTCAAGGCTACGTTGGCAGCGCCCCCCAAACGCCACTCTCTTTTTTTTACGTTTACTACCGGCACCGGCGCTTCGGGCGAGATGCGCGTGGCTTGCCCCCACAAATAAGAGTCAATCATCACATCGCCCACAATCAGCACGCGCAGGCCTCGAAAACGCTCAAACAGTGCTTCTACTTTTTGCTTATTCATTCCCTTTGCGTCTTCTCCTTTCTTTGGCTTTTACTGAAGCTGTGCCAACTTGTCTTTTATTCGCTTGAGTGCCTCGGTAAGTGATTCGTCGGATGCAGCAAAAGAAATGCGGATGCAGTTGGGCGCTCCGAAAGCATCGCCGGCAACCAAAGCTACATGCGCTTCATTGAGCAGATACATACACAAGTCTTCTGCATTGGCAATGGTTTGCCCCCGGTAAGATTTGCCAAAGTAGCTGCTCACGTCGGGGAAAATATAAAATGCCCCTTGTGGCACATAGGTACCCACGCCGGGAATCTCTTTGAGCAGGTTCAGCACCAAATCCCGTCTGCGTTGAAATGCCTCTTTCATGGCTTGTATGGGGGCACGGTCGCCGGTAATGGCGGCATAGGCCGCTTTTTGTGCAATAGAGCAGGTAGCCGACGTAAACTGCCCTTGCAGCTTGATGCAAGCTTTGGTAATAGGAGCAGGGGCATGCAAATAGCCCACACGCCAGCCGGTCATGGCAAAGCCTTTCGAAAAACCGTTGACCGTTACCACACGGTCGTGCATATCCTCAAAAGCCCCTATGCTAAAGTATTCGCCCGTGAAGTTGATGTACTCGTAAATCTCATCGGAAATCACAACGACGTTGGGGTATTCCTGCAACACATCGGCAAAGGCACGCAACTCTTCTTTTGAATACACGGTGCCGGTAGGGTTCGAAGGCGAAGAATATAAAACCACCTTGGTTTTGTCGGTCAAGGCAGCCTTCAATTGTGCGGGGCTCACCTTGAACTGATTGTTGATGTCGCCTTGAAGAAATACGGGCTTGCCCTCCGCCAGTTCAATCATTGCCAGGTAACTCACCCAATAAGGTGAAAAAACCACCACCTCGTCGCCGGGGTTCACCAAGCATAGAATTGCATTCATCAAAGCTTGCTTGGCACCGGTGGTAACTACCACCTGCTCGGCTTTGGCAGGCAGGGCATTCTCTTTACGTAGCTTTTCAGCGATGGCTTCGCGCAGCTCCAAATAAGCAGGCACCGGCGTATAAAAAGAGAAATTGTCGTCTATAGCCTTTTTGGCAGCTTCTTTAATATGGTCCGGGGTATAGAAATCGGGCTCTCCCAAACTCAACTTAATGACTTCAACGCCTTGGCGCTCCAGTTCACGCGCTTTGGCAGCCATTTGTAAAGTGGCCGATTCCGACAAGCGGCTTACCCGCTCAGCAATTTGTATTTTATCGAAAGAAAGAGTACTCATAAACAAAGCTTTGTTTGAGTTTCAAGATATGCAAATCTAATGTATCTTTGTAAATAAAGAGACACTTTTTCAACTTCTTCATTTTGCCACACTTATGTATCGCTGCACTTACCCTTATGCGTTGTGTTATGCCTATTGCGTACCTAAAGGCCAAGGGCGCCGTCTGGTGATTCCCGACATTCACGGCTGCTATCATTCGTTACGCACTTTGTTGCAGCGAGTACAACTCGAGCCCCGCGATCAGTTGTTTTTGCTGGGCGACTACATCGACCGCGGGCCACACAGCAGCGCTGTCCTCCGGTTTATTATGAAGCTGCAAAAGGAAGGGTATGAGATATACCCGCTGCGGGGCAACCATGAACAAATGCTGCTGGAAGTGTATTTCGAAAACCCCGCACAGCTGAAAGAGCACTTGTCGTTTCATCAAGCCACCGATTTGCTTTCAACCGATGGCAGCTTAGACCCGGATATTATCGATTTTTTGCTGCATTTGCCCTTTTTTATTGAAACCGACGTGGCTATTCTGGTACATGGGGGATTGGACTGCCGGGAAAGCAACCCGTTTACTGCTTTCGACAAACTGCTGTGGACACGCGACAGCCGCGGTGCCGAAAAATGGCTGCGTGGCAAAAAACTTATACACGGGCACACACCCCGTCTTCTGTTTCAAATAGAAGAAGCCATTGAAGACGATGCCCCTTTTATCAACTTAGACAACGGCTGTGTGGTGGCAGACGACAACCACGAAGCAGGCAACCTGCTTTGTTACGACATAGACAAGAAAAAAATCATTGCCGTCCAGCCCAATGTAGATGCCGTTCGAAGCCGCTAAGGTTTATTTTCTATCCCAGATATTGTACTTCAAAATGCAGTAAATGGCGCGGAAGCCATCTTTCCAGTTGATTTTTTTGCCTTCTTCGTAGGTTCTGCCATAATAAGAGATCCCCACCTCATAGATACGCACACCCGGCACACGCGCTACTTTGGCAGTTACTTCGGGCTCAAAACCAAAGCGCTTTTCTTTTAGGCGTATGTTTTGAATAATATCGCGCCGGAAGAGCTTGTAGCAAGTTTCCATGTCCGTTAGGTTCAAATTGGTGAACATATTGGACAGGAATGTCAGGAACTTGTTGCCTATGGTGTGCCAAAAAAACAAAATACGATGCGGATTGCCCCCCATGAAGCGCGAACCATAAACCACATCGGCATGCCCATCAACAACGGGCTGTAGCAAAATATTGTATTCGTGGGGGTCATACTCCAAGTCGGCATCTTGAATCACCACGTAGTCGCCGGTAGCTTTGGCAATGCCGGTATGCAAAGCAGCCCCCTTGCCTTGGTTCTTTTCGTGTTTGTAGTATTGAATATTTAAATCGGGGTTGTTGCTTATGTAGCGCTGCACGGCTTCTTCGGTGTCGTCGGTAGAGCAATCGTTTACAATAATCACTTCTTTTTCAATATTCTGAATTAACTGTACCGACTTGATGCGATCCAAAATGTAGTGAATGGTTTTGCCTTCGTTGTAGGCGGGAATCACAATAGAGAGTTTTCGAACTACCGGTAACTGCATGATCGTGTTTTTATTAGGCAAAGCAATGAAGCGTACAAAGATAGAGTTTTCAAGCTTGCTGCACAAGGCAGCCTTCATGGCAATTGTCTTGATTTTTTTCGCTTTTTTTGAAACCTTTTTTTCAATTCTGGTGTATATAGGAATGCTGTTCACAACCAAAACACGAAGAGCCTTCTAATACCCTGTATTAGTTTCCCCCCTGTTTTTGTAGAGCCATGCCCCGGGCTGGCGTATGCTTTGCGGAACTCGTCCATCCGGAGGCGAGGAAGTAGGCATTTGTGTATTGGCAACATCTTCCTTCAGGTTTAGAACCTAAAAACAGCAACAACATTCACAAACATCCATCATCTTCTCGTAGAACAGACAGCGGCTCAAATCAGAGCGCTGCAACGCGCAGGTCAGCTGCATTTATTGGCACAAGCCTTAGGGGCACAAACCATTTACGAAATCAAACAAGCCCTGCACCACTGTCCGGTACAACTCAGCCGGTTGGTTGTTCACACAAACCAGGACTATGCTCTTGAGTTGGTCGATTATAAAGTATTTGTCCCCTTGAATCCTCTATGTAAAGCGCTTTATTTGCTGTTTCTGCGACATCCCGAAGGGATTGTGTTAAAAGAGATGAGTCGTTACCAAGCGGAATTATGGGACATTTACTTACAAGTATGCCGGCACGACGACCTGAAAAAGGCAAAAGAAAGTGTGGCAGAATTGTGTAACCCATTGAGTAATTCGATTCACGAAAAAATTTCGCGTATAAAAGCAACCTTTGAAGAGATTACAGATAATCACGTAGCAACGCATTACATCATAGCCGGTGCCCGCGGTAAGGCAAAAAAAATTGCACTTGACCCGGCACTCGTTTGTTGGCAATAGGTGGGGCGTCCCCCTCGCGGGGGCGCCTTTTTTGTTTTGTCTCAAGCCGTCATTTCGCGCATATCGACGGCTACCAGCTTCGACACGCCGGGGTCTTCGGGCAGCATGGTAACGCCATACATGACGTCGGTGGCGGCCATGGTGCGTTTGTTGTGGGTAACGATAATAAACTGCGATTCTTTTGAAAACTCCCGGATGATGTTGGTAAACTTGTCTATGTTGGCATCATCGAGTGGGGCATCTACCTCATCGAAAATACAGAAGGGGGCAGGTTTAATCAGATAAATGGCAAAGAGCAAAGAAGTAGCCGTAAGGGTTTTTTCGCCCCCCGACAGCTGATTGATGGTTAAGGGGCGTTTGCCTTTAGGTTTGGCAATAATTTCAATGGGTGATTCCAAGGGGTTTTCCGGGTCGGTCAATACAAGGTCGCAGGTATCTTCTTCGGTAAAAAGCGACCGAAAGACCTTTTGGAAATTGAGCCGTATTTGCTCGAAGGTAGCCAAGAAGTTTTCACGTGCTACGCGGTCGGCTTCGTCTATGGTATCCAGCAAGCTTTGTTTGGCTTCGAGCAGGTCTTGGCGCTGCCCTTGAATGAAATCATAGCGTTCTTTCATTTCTTGATAAGCCTCCATGGCCATGGGGTTAATGGCGCCAAAGCCGTCGAGTTTTTGTTTCAGTGTGCTTACTTCTTGCTCAAGGGCTTGCACATCCGGGGCTTCCTGTGGGGGTTCCAGCTGATCCAAGTCCACACTGAACTCTACCGACACGCGTTCTTTTGCCGATAGAAGTGTCATTTTCAGTTCGTTCCGGCGGTTTTGCAGCTCTTGAATCAAGTGGTTCTGTAGTTCTTTTTGCCGTGCAGCCTCCCGTATTTTCTTTTCCAGCTCTTCTATTTCGCCACGCTGTTTGTAGTAGTCGCGCTCGGCTTCGTTGACGGCTGCTTCCAAGCGCTCTTTTTCTTCGTACATTTCTACCAGGCGGTCGTCTTTTTCTTGGCTGTCGTTTTCAAAATGAAGCACTTCTTGTTGCACCTGCGCCAGTTCTTCCCTGTTTTTCTTCATGCGGTTGCGCAGGGTTTCCACATAAGAATGCCGGAAGTCGTATTCCTGCACAAGGCTTTCCAGGCGACTTTGCATTTGGGTAGTCTGCAGCTTGAGCGTATTGTAGCGGTCGTTCAGCCGGGCAAAGCGGCCGGCCTGTGTGCGCTCCTCTTCTTCGAGTGCCTGCAGGCGGGCGTTTAGCGCTTCTTGCTCCTTCTTTAGGCGCTCGTAGTCGGGCTGCAGCTCTTCTATTTCTTCCTGAAGCATTTGGCGTTGCTCTTCCATTTCATGGCTTTGTGCTTCTTGCTGCGCCAAAAGCTGTTGTTTTTGTTCGTAACGCGTGCGCAAGGATACGTACTGCTCGTTGGCAGCATTCAGCCGGCGTTGCAGCTGTTGCAACAGCTCGCGATAGTTCAGCTGCTTCAGTGCGCGCAGTGCTTCCTGCTTTTCTTGCAGGCGTGCTTCTTCATCGGCTATTTTTTTATCGATGGCGGCAATTTGTTGTTGCAGGGCTTGCAGCTCTTTCACTTTGCCGATGCGCTTGCCTTCGAAGCTGCCGACACTGCCCCCCGAGAGCACATAAGCCGAGCGCATTTGTTTTCCGTCGCGGCTAATGAGAGTGATACCTTCGGGCAGTGGGTCTTCGGGCATGTCATCTACAATCCACACATTGGCTAAGAGCGCCTGCAAAAGGGGGCGGTAAGGCTCTTCGCATTCTATGACGTCGCGGGCAGGCACGCCCTTACCATAGAAAGTAAACGTTTGGGTAGGAGGGAAAGCGCCTTTCTTCAGGAAAAAGGAAGCCTTGCCTTTCTTTTGCTCGTCCAGCAGGCGAATGGCACTGCCGGCTTCGGAAGGGTCTTCCACCACAAAATAGCTTAACCAAGGTTCCAGGTAGCGCTCAATGGCCAGCTTGTACTCTTCACTACAAGCCACCACTTCAGACAGCAGGGGCGCTTTGCTCTGCCATTGCCCTGACTTACGCAAAAAGCGGATGGTCTCGGGGTATCCTTCCAGGTTGTCGATGAGCGACTGCAGCAACTTGGCTTCGTGGTGTTTGGCGTCGCGCTCGCGGTGATGCACGCGCAGACTCTCGCGCAGCTCTTCTATTTCCTGCTCCAGCTGATGCACTTGCTCGCGATGCTGCTGCTCTTCTGTTTCCTTTTGTTTGAGTTCTTCTTCGGTTTCTTCTCTTGCTATTTTGGCTTCTGCAATGGCTTCCTGCAGTTCTGCCAGGTCTTCATCTTGGTTTTGTTTATTTTGCCAATGGCGCTCTATTGCCTGCTTGATGGAAGATATTTGCGTTTGCTTGATTTCTATTTGCTTTTCCAGCAGGCGCAGGGCTTCGGTTTTTTGCTTTAACTGATTTTGCAAGTCGCGTATTTGCTCTTTAAACTTGGCGACTTTGTCTTTTTCCTGCTCATAATCGGCAGTTACGGTTTCGAACTGCTCATTAAGGCTTTTGAGTTGTTCTTCGGTTTGGCGCCTTTCTTTTGCAATGCGCTCGAGGTCTGCAATGAGCTCTTCTTCACGGCTTTGGTCTTGATGAATTTGTTCTTCGAGGGTGTTTATTTTTTCATGTAAAAACTTGAGACGCTCGGCTTTCAGCTTTTTTTCGCTTTCATATTGCCGTATGTTTGCCACGTGCTCATTCAGGGCCTTTTGACGCGAAGCCAACAGGCGCTCCTGCTGCAGCAGCTTGGTTTTAAGCTCTTCTATTTCGGCTTCGAAAGAGGCCGTTGCCGTGGCTATTGCTTGCAGCTTGTCTTGCTCTTGCTCTATGTCTTTTTCTATTTGTGCAAGTTGTGCCCTTTGAGCCGCTGTTTTGCTTTGTGCCAGCAAAATGCTCTTTTGTTTGTACTCTTCCTTCAGCTCGTAGTAACGCTTGGTTTTTTTGGCTTGGCGCTCAAGCGATTTCAGGTTTTTTTCAATTTCAAACAGCAGGTCTTCGACCCGGTCCAAGTTTTGCTGTGTGTCGTTCAGCTTACGCAGGGTTTCTTTTTTGCGCACCTTGAATTTGGAAATACCGGCCGCTTCTTCGAACAGGTTGCGGCGCGAGTTTTCTTTGTCGTTGAGTATTTCATCCACCATTTTCAACTCAATGATGGCGTAGCTATCGGGCCCAATGCCCGTGTCCATAAACAGGTTGGTGATGTCTTTCAAACGGCAGGGCACGCCATTGAGCAAATATTCGCTTTCGCCGCTGCGGTACAAGCGGCGTGTGACGGTCACTTCCGTGTATTCGGTAGGCAAGAGGTTTTTGGTGTTTTGAAAAGTAAGCGACACCTCTGCCATTTGCAGCGGCTTGCGTTTTTTGGTACCGTTGAAAATGATATTTTCCATTTTGTCGGAACGTAGCGCACGGGTCTTTTGCTCGCCCAGCACCCAACGAATGGCGTCTACGATATTGGACTTTCCGCATCCGTTTTGTCCTACGATACCGGTTACACCTTCGCCAAAATGAATGGTTACTTTGTCGCCAAAGCTTTTGAATCCCTTGATTTCTAAACGCGTTAACTGCATGCTACCATTTTCTTTACACTTCCTTCAAAGTTACGACATTATGAGATTTCATGCGCTTGTTTTGCAAAAGAGTGCAACCTTCTGCGGCTATTGCTTCAAAAAGTGGAATGTTTGCGGCGCATAAGCACGGAAATTAAAGCTAAGGACGGCTATTTTGTTTTTTATGAAAGAATAAGCATTCCGTTTGTTCTGTACGCATTTTATTTAGTAACTTTATGAAACACCATCAATATAGTTTTACTATGAATGCCGGTTTCATTATTTTCTTCCTTATTGGGGTATATGTTTTGAAAGCTTTCGGCTTATCGACGAGGGCGGCTGTTGCCACATCTTTTTTTTCGAACTTGCTTTTATTCAGCCTCCTTTCGAGAGGTAAAGCAAAGAACTCGGATGATAAAGAAAATAGCTCGAAAAAGGCGGATTTAAAAGACAAGCAAAAAAGCAAAAAAGAATTAATAGAGGAAATGCTTAAATACATGGATGAATCCGAAAGAAAGTATATAAAAGAAATAGAGGATTCGTTAGAAATCGAAGAAATAGAGGAAATTACGGAATCACTAAAAATGGATAAGATGCTAAGAGAAAAGTATGGAGTAGTATCTGATAAAGAGGAAAGTGTGGATAAATACGAAAGTGAACCATTTGAATACGAAAGTGAACTACTTGACAAAGTTTTTCAAACAAAAAAAATAAAGAAGGAAACAAAGCAGAGAAAGCATCTTTTAAAAGTACAAGAAGATCATTTGCCCGGCTACCAAGTAAAAAAACAGCAACGAAATGCCTATGCAAGCAAGTTGAAGGACAAAAAACGCCTTAAAGAAGCTTTCATTGCTTCTGAAATACTCAACCGCAAGTATTTTTAAGCTTTCTTCTACTTGCTGCAAAGTGTTATTGAGCCGGGTGTTTTTCTTGACAAAGTTCAAGCAAAACGCCTCCGGTAGAGCGCGGGTGTACAAAACAAATTAGCTTATTGTCGGCCCCTTCTTTTGGTTCTTCGTTGATAAGCTCAAAGCCGGCGGCACGCAAACGCTCCATTTCGGCGTGTATGTCGTCTACTTCTACAGCCACATGATGGATGCCCTGTCCACGCTTCTGCAGATATTTGTAAATGGCACTTTCTTCGTGCATAGCGCCCAATAACTCCACTTTGCTTTCGCCCAACTCAAAAAAAACAGTGGTGACGCCTTCGGAAGGCACCGTTTCTTCTTTATAGGCTTTGCGGTTCAATAGCACCTCAAACAGATGGGTGGCTTGTTTCAAATCGGCAACGGCAATGCCCAAGTGTTCTATTTTCTTTATCATCTCTGCGTATTTTTTAACATCTCTCAAAAATAGTTATTTTCGCTGATGCACTAAACCGGTTCAAGTCCATGAAACTCACACTCCGGCTTTTAAATACAGATGAATTTAGTGAATTGCCTGCCGCTGCCGAAGGCATAGAAGTAGAAAGCAAAGACAAGCAGCTGTTGCTGAATGGGGTAGCGCAAAGTATAGACATACGCCCGCTCGATGCGCGCCGCTTTCATTTGATTGCCGGGCAACGCTCTTATACTGTCGAAGTATTGGAAATAAACAAGACAGAAAAGAGCATTACACTGCTGATGAACGGCAAGACCTTGCGGTGGGGCATTCAAGAACCCATAGACCTGTTGCTCAAAGAGATGGGGATTGATCAGGCGGCGGCACTCCAAGCCGAAGACCTGAAAGCGCCCATGCCGGGCTTGGTATTGGACATTAAAGTAAGTGTGGGGCAGGAAGTCAAAAAGGGCGACGCTTTGCTCATCTTGGAAGCCATGAAAATGGAAAACGTGCTGAAAGCGCCTGCCGACGCCAAAGTAAAAAACATTTGTATTGAAAAAGGGCAGGGGGTAGAGAAAAATCAAGTACTCATAGAGTTCGAATAAAGCGGGACTTACAGGCAGCATTTGCTTCTTTCATGCAAAGGCATCGCCGGCGTAAGCCAAGGTGATGACACCAACTGACTGCGGTCCGGCCACTTGTATTGTTTGATAGAGTGCTTCCAAAGTAGCGCCCGTAGTCAGCACATCATCTACCAGCACCACCTTTTGATGACGCAGGGTGCTTTTGCCTTCGGGTGTCAGTGCAAAAACGTCCCGCACGTTCATCCAGCGCTCCCATAAACCTTTCCGGGTTTGAGACGCACGGTGAATATGACGCTCCACGGCTTGTGTCCATACAGCCACAGGCTTATGCCAGGCAGCCGCCAAGCCCCGGGCAAAATATTCACTTTGGTTATAACCGCGCTTTCTCTGTTTTTTGGGATGGAGCGGCACAGGTAAAAAACCGTCTATTTCATAAGCAAAGCCGGCACGGCACAAGCGCTCACCATACACATAGCCCATTTCATAAGCCAGTGTTTTGGCGCCTTTGTATTTGATGGCATGCAGCAGCCTTTGAGTGCTTCCGCCTTTTTGAAAAATCAAAAAGGGCAATACAAATCCGGCAGGAATGCGCCCCATAAGCACCTTTCCTGCCGGATTCTCCATATATTGACGTTCGTCTTTAAAAAAGTCGGTATAAGGCAATGCCGCACGACACGAAGCACAAACAAAGCGAAGCTCTTCTTTGAGTATGCCCCTGCAAACGATGCAAGCCTCGGGAAAGAGCAAGTGTAAAAAGCCTTCTGCCAATAATTGCGCCGTAGAATGCACGACCGCTCCGGTTTAGTGTACGACTACTGCTTAAAAGGGGGCTTTACTTCATCTGCCAACTTGCGTAACAAGCCCGCCACATGGAAACGGTTGGCGCCTTCTTCTTCTACTTGCTTGATATTAAGCATGAAATCGTTTTGCAGGTTGCGGATGGCTGCCTGCACTTTCTCTTCCATTGCCTGTACTCGCTCGTAAATCTCATCTACCACTTCCGCAAGGCTTTCTTTTTGCTGCTGCATCACCTTGGATACGTGGTTTTGCATTTCGCCAATTTCTTTATACAGCAGCTCGGTGTCGTGTCCGGCAATGAGTTCTTTCACGGCATCCAGGCGTGTGTGCCGCTTAGGCTTGCCTTTGGGCACTCCATATTCAGACTCTTCTATAAATACATATTGCTCGTCTTGGCGCAGACGGTCTGCCTCGTGAATGATTTTGGGCAGTTCCTTGTAAAGGTCCTGCAATTGCTCTTTGAACTGTTTACGATTTTCCTCCATGATGGTCGTAAACAGCTTTTTCATTTCGGCTATTTGATACTCGTAGTCTTTTTTGTTTTCTTGCAAAATAGCCGTAAAGAGGTCTTTCATGCCTTGAAAGCGGCTCTCTATTTCTTTCTTATCCGGGTTCACTACTGCCTCTTTCAAGTCATCCACCTCTTCGGGGTTGATGGGCTTTTCCTCGGGCTGCTCTCCGGGATTTTTGTAGAAGTCTTCCATACTCATAGCTTCGCTGTTTATTGGCCTAAGGTGTTGGACATTTGGTCAAAAATCTGCTTCAATGCCGATTTGCTGACCTGGCGCTGACGCTGGTTCTGCAGCTCTTGTTGCATGGCTGCCTGCACTTGTTGGATTTGATTGAGCAAGCGCTCTTCCGATTTTTCAATGCTGCGCAGCATTTCTATTTTTACCTCATCGATCTTCACCGATATTTCGGTGCGGTAGCTCTCTACCAGATTTTTCAACTTTTTCAGCTCGTTGTTGTAAGTCTCAAGCTCTTCACCGAAAATAATCTTCTTGATTTCGTCTAACTTAGAGCTTGACATTTGCGCGCCGCCCATATTGTAGTCTTGTGTGTTTTCCATACGCTTTTCAATTTAAACACTTGCTTTTTATATGCCTAAATATAGAAAGTATTTTTCTATTTCAAAAAGAATCATGCCTTGCTTTTCGTTAGCTAAAAAGATATTCTAAGTTTGCAAAAAGATTTATAAACTCAACAGCTATGAAGGATTTGGTAAAAGAGTTCAACGACTACCGGTCGGCAATGAATGAAAAAATTATGGCAGCCGACAACCTTGTGCTCAAACGCATATTCAGCCTCGACAGCCAAACATACAAAGAAGGGGCGCTGCCGGTCAAAACCAAAGAGATGCTGGGACTGGCCTGCTCCATGGTGCTGCGTTGCGACGACTGCATTCGCTATCATTTGGGCAAGTGTTATGAAGAAGGGGTAAGCGATGCCGAAGTGTTTGAGATATTCTCCATTGCCACATTGATTGGGGGCACCATTGTGATTCCTCACCTGCGCCGTGCCGTAGAGTACTGGGAAGCCCTCAAAAACCAAGATGCATCATGAGCAAACAAAAACGTGTGGATCCTTATTTGGAACTGGAATGGCAAAAACTGCTGGGCAAACTGGAAAAAATAATCGGCAAGCGCCCGCAGAATATGGAAGCCGTACTTTTTCTGATTGGTATGCGTGAGCTGGGCAAAGGGGCACGCCGCTTCTCCAAAGAGCAAAAGCAAGACCTCATGCATATTGCTGTTTGCAGGGTGCTGAGCAAGTCCGGTTTTTATGAACTGGAAGGGGTCGATGAGGAAGGTTGGCCCCATTGGAAGTTGGTGAAGCCTTTGCCCAAAGTAGATTTGCTTTCCCAGGAAGCTTTGCTCATGTCGCATATCATCGACTATTTTTATGACGAAGGCATTGTAGAGCATGAGTAGTAAGTTACGCATCATCACTTATAATGTAAACGGTATACGGGCGGCTGTTCGTAAAGGCTTGGCCGATTGGGTACAGGCCGCCCGTCCTGACGTCTTGTGTCTTCAGGAAATCAAAGCCAATCACGATACTTTCCCCCGTGCACTCTTTGAGTCATTGGGCTATCGTTGTTATCTGTACCCCGCACAAAAAGCGGGGTATAGTGGTGTGGCCATATTGAGCCGCCTGCCGGCCAAGCAAGTAGTAGAAGGCATGCAACATCCGCTATATGATGCCGAAGGGCGGGTGCTTCGTGCTTTTTATGAAGGTATTTGCGTGGTATCGGTCTATATGCCCTCGGGGTCTTCGGGCGATGAGCGCCAAGCGGTCAAGATGCAATTCCTCGAGGACTTCAACCACTTTGTGGAACAACACCGGCAACAATATCCGGAATACCCGCTCGTGATTTGTGGCGATTTCAATATTTGCCATCAGGCAATAGACATTCATAACCCGGTGCGCAATGCCAACACTTCCGGCTTTTTGCCCGAAGAGCGTGCCTGGATGTCGGATTTTTTGGAGCGTGGTTTTATCGATACTTTTCGTCATTTCAACCCTGAACCCCATCATTACACATGGTGGAGCTACCGCGCCCGTGCCCGTGAGAAGAATTTAGGCTGGCGCATCGATTACTGCATGGCCGACGTGCAACTGAAAGAGCAGCTGCAACGGGCGGTCATCTTGCCGGAAGCGCGCCATTCGGACCATTGCCCAGTGCTGCTCGAACTGTCGCTTTAGTGTTGATTTTTTTGTGTATTGCCTTTGATGATTCTTACAAGTTGCTATATTTGTAAAGTAAGCTTTTGTAAGTTATATTTCAACACACCTAAAGCCGTCAGTAAAACGCCTGTGTTCATGAAACACTTCCTTTCCTACCTTATATTGGCATTACTTTTTGCTTCCTGCAGCAGCTCTTCGCAAGAAAACACCCAGCAGGAAAATATACCCAGCGGGCCCGCCAAAGGCGGCGTGTATTATGGTGGGGAGTTCCACCTGAACGAATCCGAATACATCAAGTCATTGTACCCGCTAAGTATTGCCGATGTTTACTCATACCGGGTTGCCTGCCAGATATACGAGGGATTGTTCAAGTTCGACCCGGCCACCCTCGAAGTAGTGAATGGTTTGGCTGAATCTTATACATTGGACAGCACACGCACCATTTATACTATCAAATTGCGCAAAGGCGTGCGCTTCCATGACGACCCCTGTTTTCCTGACGGCAAGGGCAGGGAAGTAAAGGCTCAAGATGTAGCTTACTGTTTTCAGCGCGTGTGTACTCAGTCGAGCAACAATCAGGGATTTACCATTTTTAAAGATTTGCTCAAGGGCGCCAACGAATACTATGCTGCCTCGGCAGGTGGCAATACGCCCAGCTTCGACATTGCGGGCATCAAAGTAATTGACGATTACACCATTCAACTACAGCTGACACGCCCTTACGCTTTCTTTCTTTATAATTTAGCACGTCCGTTTGCCTTTATTTACCCCCGCGAGGCAGTTGAAAAGTACGGCGAAGACGGGCTGCGCGAAAAAGCCGTCGGTACTGGTCCTTTCTTTTTAGCATCGATAGACCCGGGCAACGCCATTTTGCTCAAGCGCAATCCGCACTACTACATGAAAGATGAGCACGGCAACCAATTGCCTTATTTGCATGGGATAAAAATCAGCTTCATACGAGAAAAGAAAACCGAATACAATGAATTCAGAGCCGGCAAGCTGGATATGGTGTATCGCCTGCCTACGGAGCGAATCATCGATTTCTTGATGGAAGCCGAAAAAAGTGAAAACGGGGAAGTGCAGGACTTTATCCTCGACCGCGTGCCTGAAATGGCTACACAGTATCTCACCTTTATGACTGCCAAAGGTGTATTTCAGAACAAAAACCTTCGTAAAGCATTTAACTTTGCCATAGACCGTGAAAAGATTCTGGAGTTTGTATTGAACGGCGAAGGCGAAGCCCCCGGGCATCATGGCATTGTGCCGCCTGTATTCAAAAACTATGACATCAATAAAATCAGAGGCTATCAACTCAATATAGACTCTGCCCAGTACTATCTGGCCAAGGCAGGCTATCCGAATGGCAACGGCTTTCCGGAAATCACCTTGCAGGTAAACGCCGAAGGCGACCGGCATTTAAACGTGGCTTTGGAAATACAAAAGCAGCTTCAGGAAAACCTCAACATTAAAATCAATATAGAAACCCTGCCATTTGCACAACTTCTGGAAAACAGTCTGCAGGGCAAATTTGACTTGGTGCGCACAGCTTATTTTGCCGACTACCCCAACCCCGAAAACTTCTTATGGCTGTTCACCGGCATGGAAGTGCCCGATAGCTTTGAAGAAAAGTCTTATCCCAACATAGCACGCTACAAAAATCCGCGCTATGATGAGCTTTACAACAAAGCACTCCTGGCAAGCACGCCGGAAGAGGCCTACCGTTACCTGCAGCAAGCAGAACAAATTTTGCTTGATGATGCAGTTATTTTGGTACTCTGGTACGACGAGGCCTACCGCCTGACTCAACCCTATGTGCGCAACTTCCCCAACAACCCCATTCAGTATCGCGATTTCACAAAAGTATATTTCGATAAGAGTTATTTTGAAAAACAAAACGCTAAAAAATAACGTTTTATCTTGCATGTAGCGGAGTAAGCGCCCAAGCATACGCCAAAAAATCAGTATATTACTACACTTACTCCCGAAAATAAAATACATGCAAGTATGCTCCGTGTGGACGAAAGGCTGCGACAATTCAAAAAAAAGTATTACCTCTATCAAGCACTACGAGGTGTACTTCTTTCTTTTCTGCTTACTCTAAGCTTTTATTTGATCTTCGCTGTATTGGAATACTTCGGGCACTTTCACTCTTCGGTGCGTGCCCTTTTCTTTTTTGGCTTGCTCTTCACCCTCAGTGGCACACTCCTTTATTATGTGCTCCGTCCATTGGGCGCTTATGCCGGCTTTTATAGCTTAATGAGCGATGAAGAAGCAGCCCGCTATATAGGCAACGAAATTCCGGAAATCAGCGATAAGCTTTTGAATGCTCTTCAGCTTAAACGTCAGTTCAATGGGGAAGACCGCCTGCTACTGGCTGCCATTGAACAAAAAGAAGCGCAAATTGCCGGTATTTCCCTGTGGAAAGCCCTTCCCATAGAGGAAACCAAGCAAGCTGCCCGCTATTCCTTAATTCCGCTATTGCTACTTATTATTTTGTTTCTGGCAGTGCCTTCTTTGCTGGTCGAAAGCTCACAGCGCATCATTCAATACAAAAAACATTTTCCCAAGCCTGCGCCTTTTCAATTTCTATTGAGCAACACAAAGCTCTCTGTGTTTCGAGGCGAAGACTTGCCCCTCGTTGTTGAAACCAAAGGCAAGCTCATACCCAAAGAGATGTATGTAGTTTTGGACCAAAGCACCGGCATTCCCATGCAGGCAATAGGTGAGGGGCGTTTTGCCGCTACCTTGCCCAATATTCAAAAAAGCCACCGGCTCTTTTTTCAATCCGGTGAATATACTTCGCATGAATATCAGATAGAACTCAAAGAAAAACCCTTCTTATTGGGCATAAAACTTAGTGTAGAATATCCTGCCTACACCGGTAAAACCCAAGAAACATTTCAGAATGCTACCAACCTGCTGGTACCCGCCGGAAGCAAAATTACATGGCACATTCTGTCAAAATACGCACAAAAAACAAGCATATTCTTTTCAAGTGACTCAACCGAAGTAGAAGCCCAAGCAAACGGCAAAGACAACGACAGAGTGCTTAGTAAAAAGTTTACAAAATCAACTATATACCAAATCATTCTTTACAATGCCGACACCAGTCTGCAAAGCAGCCCTTATCAAATAGATGTGATTCCCGACTTAGCTCCCGTCTTGGAAGTACAAAACTTTGAAGACACACTCAGCTATCGTTTGGTAGGTATTGCAGGCAGTGCACGGGATGATTACGGAATTTCCCGGGCTGTTTTTGCTTATCGCATCTTACGCAAGGGCAGCAAAACAGCAGCTTTCAAGCAGCAAGCGATTCGTATGAATGGCAGCAACAACTATGTACGCCTGCTGCATGAGTTTGACCTCAGCCCCTTGAACCTGCAACCCGGTGATGTGGTCGAGTATTTTGTGCAAATATGGGACAACAACCAAGTCAACGGGGCACAATCTGCCCGCAGCCCCTTGTATCGCTTTGAAATACCTACCGCCCAAGAGTTAGAAAAAGAAATTAAAGAAGAAAGCCGGCGCAGCGAGGAAAAAATGCGCAGTGCCTTGGAAAAAGAAAAAGAGCTGAACGAAGAGCTCAAACGCGCCGAAGAACGCATGCGCCTGAAAAAACAACTGGACTTTTCCGATAAAAAACTACTGGAAAATATCATTCAAAAACGGCAGGATGTAGAGCAAGAAATTGAACAACTGCAAGATGAATTCCAAAAGTTGCAAGACAAAATCAATCGTTTTGAACAGCCTTCACCCGAGCTGATGGAAAAAATGCAAGAGTTACAAAAACTCATGGATACCCTGCTCGATGAAGAAACCAAAAAACTTTACGAAGAACTGCAGCAGTTGCTCGATAAGATGATGCAAGACCCCGAGGTTTTGAAAAAACTGCAAGAGATTCAACAAAACGAAGAAGAACTTGAAAAGTCCTTAGAAAGGACCCTTGAGCTGTTCAAGCAGTTGCAGTTTGAGCAACAACTCGAACAAAGCATCGAAAAGCTCCATGAGCTTTATCAAAAACAAGAGCAATTGCAACAAGAAACACAACAAACCAAAGCCAAGGATCAAGAAAAACTTAGCGAACTAAAACAACAACAAGAAGAGCTTCAAAAAGAGCTTCAAAAAGTAGAGGAGGATCTGAAAGAGCTTCAAGAGCTCAACGAAAAGCTCAGCACCCCACAAGCCATGCCCGACCTGCAAGAAGAGCAGCAAAAGGCAAAAGAGTCAATGCAACAAAGTATTCAGCAATTGGAGCAAAAGAATCCGAAAAAAGCCGGCGAGCCGCAACAAAAAGCCAAAGAGCAAATACAGCAAATGCAACAAAAGCTGCAGCAAATGCAGCAGTCCATGCAGCAGCAGCAAATACAGGAAAACATACAAACGCTTCGGCATATTCTTGACAATCTGCTGCAACTTTCTTTTGAACAAGAACAGCTCATCGAGGAAACACGGCAAGTCAACGTGCAAGACCCGCGTTATGTGGAATTGATTCAAAGACAATACAAGATTGAACAAAGCAGCCAAATCGTAAAAGACAGCCTGTGGGCACTTGCCAAGCGTGTCTTTCAATTGCAATCCTTCATCACAGAAGAGGTGGGAGAGATGGAAACTGCTTTAAAGCAGAGCCTTCAGTCAATGAAAGAGCGTAAAATACGCCAATCCAATATTTACCAACAACAAGCCATGACCCGCATCAACAACTTGGCGCTCATGCTTAGCGACCTGTTGGAGCAAATGCAAAACCCTGCCGGTTCAGGGAAGGGCAAGCCTCAAAAAAACCAAAAAAACACCCCTTCCATGAGCGAACTGCAAAAGCAACTCAATCAACAAATACAACAGCTGAAAGAAGGGAAACAGCAGGGGCGGCAACTTTCCGAACAACTTGCTAAATTAGCAGCCCAACAAGAACTGCTACGCCGAAAAATAGAAGAACTTCAAAAAAGTGGAGAGCTGAGCCCGGAACAAAAGCAGATGCTCGAGGAGATAAAACAAGAGATGGAAAAAACAGAAAAAGACCTCATCAATAAAAACCTTACTCAAGAAACGCTCAAAAGACAAAAAGAAATAGAAACCCGGCTTTTGGAAGCAGAAAAATCGCTGCGCGAACGCGGCGAGGAAGACAAACGAAAAGGCGAAACCGCTACACCCAAAGAACGCAAAGAGCTGCCGCCACCCCTGCGTGAATACTTAAAAAAACAGCAGGAACAGCTCGAGCTTATAGAATCTGTGCCACCCAGCATGACCCCTTATTTTAAACAACGCACCGATGAGTACCTCAAACAAATTAAACCTTAACACGATGGATTCTATCCATATACAAATTCCGTCGCTCATTGAGAACATTCGCATCATTGAAAGCTTCATCGACAACGTAAAAGAAGCTTATCAATTATCTGACGACATTTATGGAAACATCATGGTTGCCGTAACCGAGGCAGTCAACAATGCCATTGTACACGGGAACAAACAAGACCGTAAAAAGAATGTAGATTTGACCTTGCACTTCTATGAAGACATGATTTGCTTTGTGGTGGAAGATGAAGGCGAAGGTTTCGACTACCATCATTTGCCGGACCCTACCGACCCGGAAAACCTGCATAAACCACATGGCAGGGGCATTTATCTTATAAAACAGCTGTGCGACGAAGTGAAATTTAAGGACAACGGCAGACGCATAGAATTAATTTTCTACATCAATGGACAATATTAATTTCTTTTTTGAGGAGATTATTCCGCCGGCTTACCTCCGGGAAGAAAGCAAAGCATGGTTGGTGCAAATAGCCAAGCATTTCGAAGCCGAGATTATAGCACTCAATTACATTTTCTGCAGCGACGAATACTTACTGCAAATCAATCGACAATACCTTAACCACGATTATTATACTGACATCATCACTTTTCCCCATTCCGAAAGCCACCTGTTCATAGAGGGCGATGCCTTCATTTCTATAGAACGAATCGAAGACAATGCCCAAACATTAAATGTGTCGCCTAAAGAAGAGCTGCATAGAGTAATGGCACATGGCTTACTTCACCTGCTTGGCTTCAAAGACAAAACAGAAGAAGAAGCCGCAGAAATGCGCAAGATGGAGGATTGGGCGCTGTCACTGCGTGTTCCACGTGGAACATAAAAAACGCCATTCCATTCATCCGGACTAAAGCCTCAAAAAGAGGCTTTTTTCTTTTATATCGACATTAAAGAGTGGGGGAGAGGCCACAAACCCCATAAAAAGCCGGCATTCCCCGGTGAATTACAGAACAACTTCAAAACCTCTGAAAATTAATATCTTTGCAAAGAGAAAAGGAATGTTCCACGTGAAACATTTTAAATAAGAAACCAATGTTCCCTGAATACGATGTAATAGTAGTAGGTGCAGGGCATGCCGGCAATGAAGCGGCGGCAGCAGCAGCCAATTTAGGTTCCAAAACCCTGCTTGTCACCATGAACATGCAGGTAATAGGGCAGATGTCGTGCAACCCTGCCATGGGCGGTGTGGCCAAAGGGCAAATAGTACGGGAAATAGATGCCATGGGCGGGCTTTCGGGCATCGTAACAGACGAAAGCATGATTCAATTCCGCATGCTGAATCGCTCCAAAGGTCCTGCCATGTGGAGCCCCCGCAGCCAAAACGACCGCATGCTGTTTGCCCAAAAATGGCGTTTGGCGCTCGAAAAAATCGCCAATCTTGACTTCTGGCAAGACATGGTGGTAGGCTTGATAGTAAAAGACAAGCGCGTGAGGGGCGTCAAAACAAGCATGGGGCACGAAATATACGCCAAGGCAATCATTATCACCAGCGGCACCTTCTTGAATGGTATCATACACATAGGTGAAAAACAATTTGGTGGAGGCAGGGCAGGCGAACGGGCGGCTACCGGCATTACCGAGCAACTGGTTGAACTGGGCTTTGAAGCCGGCAGAATGAAAACAGGCACGCCCCCCCGCGTAGATGGGCGCACACTCGACTACAGTAAAATGACAGAGCAACCCGGCGACGACCCGCCCGGTAAATTTTCTTTCATGGATACAAGCCCGCTTACCAAGCAAAGAAGCTGCTGGATGACCTACACCAACCCCAAGGTGCATGAAGTGTTGGCAACGGGCTTTGATAAATCGCCCATGTTTACCGGCCGAATCAAAGGGCTGGGACCACGCTACTGTCCATCCATAGAAGATAAAATCAATCGTTTTGCCGAACGGGAACGCCATCAAATATTTGTAGAACCGGAAGGCTGGGAAACGGTTGAAATCTATGTCAATGGTTTTTCGACTTCTTTGCCCGAAGATGTGCAATACAAAGCTTTACGGCTTATTCCCGGATTTGAAAATGCCAAAATGTTTCGTCCGGGCTATGCCATAGAGTATGACTTTTTCCCCCCCACACAGTTAAAATCCACTCTGGAAACCAAACTGGTGGAAAACCTTTTCTTCGCCGGGCAAATCAATGGCACCACCGGCTACGAAGAAGCAGCCTGCCAAGGATTGATAGCCGGTATCAATGCGCATTTGAAAGTACATGACTTACCACCTTTCACTCTGAAGCGTTCGGAGGCATACATAGGTGTGCTGATCGACGACCTCATTAATAAAGGCACCGAAGAGCCTTACCGTATGTTTACCTCACGCGCAGAATATAGATTGCTGCTCCGGCAAGACAATGCCGATTGGCGATTGACAGAAAAAGCCTACAAGCTGGGACTGGCCTCAGAAGAGCGCTACCGCCGCTTTTTAGATAAAAAAGAAAAAATAGAGAAAGGCATTCGCTTGGTAAAAGAAGCCCGTATTAGTCCCGAAGAAATCAATGGTTATCTTGAAAGTATTGGTTCTGCTACCATCAAAGAAAAAGTAAGCATTGAGCGCTTGTTGAAACGCCCCGAGTTGAATATCTATCAGCTGATAGAACACATTAGCCACTTAGAACCCTTGCGGCATTTCAGCAATGAAGTATGTGAAGAAATAGAAATCATGATTAAATATGAAGACTACATTGAGCGGGAAGAAAAAATGGCTCAAAAAATGATGGCATTGGAAGATTACCGCATTCCCGCAAATTTCGATTACGATTTGGTAAAAGCTCTGTCGGCCGAAGGCAGAGAGAAACTCAAGCGCTTGCGTCCCGAAACACTGGGGCAAGCCTCCCGCATCAGTGGCGTGTCGCCCTCCGATGTATCCATTCTTATGGTTTACTTAGGTAAATAAAAGCGAGCATGAACAACAGTCAAATAGAAGAACTCGCTGCGTGTCCTGTTTGTGGACATGCAGCGTTTTCCCTCTGGATACGCACCAAGGACTTCAGCATCAGCCAAGAAGATTTCGATATAGTTTCCTGTAAAAAATGTGGTTTTAAATTCACCAACCCGCGCCCGGCTGAATCTGCCATCAGCCGGTATTACGATAGTAGCAACTACATTTCTCACCATGACGAAAAGCGCGGGCTTATGCCCTTACTGTATAAGTGGATACGTGAACATATCACCCTTAAACAAAAACGGAAGTGGATAGAGCAAATGCTGCCACACAAAGGCAAACTGTTGGATGTAGGTTGTGGCACCGGCCACTTTCTGCTTCATATGCAAAAGCATGGATGGGAAGTGACAGGTATTGAACCCGCAGCAGAAGCAAGCAAAAAAGTAAAGGAAAACGGCATTCAGGTTTACAGCCACTTAGAAGAAGCAGCACCCCATGCCCCGTTCGATGCCATCAGCATGTGGCACGTACTGGAGCATGTGCATGACCTGAAAGGCTATCTGCAAAAATTAAAAAAACTGCTAAAACCAGATGGTTATCTTTTCATAGCCGTTCCTAATATCAACGCTTACGATGCTCAACTCTATGGAGCACATTGGGCAGCCTTAGACGTGCCCCGTCACCTTTACCATTTCGCACCTTCTCACATAAGACTACTTTTAGAAAACAATAAATTTCAATTGCAAAAAACTATAGGCATGCCCCTCGATGCCTATTATATCAGTTTGTTGAGTAGCGAATACCGCTCGGGCAGGAAAAAATGGATACAAGCTTTTTACCACGGCAGCTTGTCTAACTTACGGGCACTCAAAGATAAAAACTACTCAAGTTTGGTGTATATAGTTAACAAAATCAACCAATAAAACAGACCTCTCAAAAACTTTCAAACCTTGTACAACACCGAAACCTTTTGCAACACATCTTCTGAAATAGGCTTGCTTATAAAGAATATTTTGTGGGGATAGTCGGCAAAAGCATTTTCATCAATTTCCGTCTGTATGGCACTCGACATAATCACAAAAGTAACCTCCTTCCGTAAAGAAGCCGGTAACTTCAAAAAACTTTCCAAAAAACTATGTGCATTCATTTCAGGCATGAGCACATCCAAAAAAATCACCTGAGGGAAATCATCCAAGCGTCCCAAGTCAAAAGCAGTCAGATAATCCAAGGCATCCATGGCACGCTCAAACAACAAAATGTTATCGGCAAACTGATACTTTTCCAAAATTTTTTTTGCTAAAATCGCATCCAATTTACTGTCATCGATAATTAGTACATTTCTAAGGCTCATAATTTTAAAAATTTAAGGGCTTTGCGGTTTTATGATAAATATAGAAATTTTTTAACTTCCTTAATAAAAAGGAATCAATGAAAAAGAATCAAAAGACAAAAGTTATTTCCATAGTCAATCAAAAAGGCGGAACAGGCAAAACCACCACGGCAGTCAATCTGGCAAAAGCCTTGGAATTGCTTGGATACAAAGTCTTGCTTGTCGATTTTGACCCACAAGGCAGCCTCTCCTATTACCTCGATATAGAAGATGCAAGCCCCAACATAGCCGATGTGCTTCTTGGCGAAGCCAACATAGAAGATGCGCTGCTTCAGGTCAGCGGCATGCACGTGTTGCCATCCAATACGGAACTTGCCGACTTGGAAATTTCCTTAGCCAATTACGATGCAAGGGAGTCTTTATTAAAAGAGTATTTGAGCCGCATCCAAGAAAACTACGATTATATTATTATCGACTGCTCGCCTTCGCTTTCCTTGCTCACAGTCAATGCCTTGGTGGCCTCTCATCATATTATCATCCCTATTCCGATGGAAGTATTGAGTTTTCACGGGCTGCACCTGATTAAAGACACCGTGCAGGCGGTGAAAGAAACGCTCAATCCTTCACTCAACATCCTGGGCATTTTGGTTGTGAAATATTCACCTGTACGCCGTATCACCACCCAACTACTGACTGCTATACAAGAAGAGTTTTCCGATACGCTTACGTTTAAAACCAAAATACGTCTGGATACCCGCCTCATAGAATCACCGGCCTATGGGAACAATATTTTTGAAACCGCCCCCAATTCAAAAGGCGCAGAAGATTATCTGGATTTTGCAAAAGAAATCATTCAGCTCACAAAAAAATAACGTTCTGTTTTACTCATAACTTTTCAACACCATGCAAGCAAGTCGTTGGTTTTGCTCTGCGATGCTTACCGGCATCGGTTTATTGCTATTGTGCCGTTGTGCCAACCCCGGAGCCCTCACCGGCGGTCCTAAAGACACCATACCGCCGCAAGTGGTTAAAAGAATACCACCGCTCGGACAAACAAACTTCAAATCACAAGAAGTAAGCATTACCTTCAACGAGCCCGTACGCAGCAAGAACCTTCAGCAAGAACTTATCATCACGCCACGACTGCAAGAAAAAGACGCTTATGAAATCATAGAAAAGAAATACAGCATCATTTTACGCTTCAAAAAACCACTTTTGGAAAACACAACCTACAGCATCCACTTCCGGAACGGCATAGTAGATGCCACGGAAGGCAACGCCGCCCAAGAAGCCATGATTGTGTTCAGTACGGGCGCCCAATTGGACTCCCTGCAAGTAGGTGGAACATGCACGCAGGCACTCAGTGGTGAAAGCATCGAAAACGCCCTGGTAGGACTTTACCCCGCTCATGACAGCATAGACCCCGCCCTGCATGAACCTCTATATCTGACAAAAACCAACAACAAGGGGCAGTTTCGCTTGCAATTTGTGAAAGCGGGCAGCTATCAACTGTTTGCCATCGATGACCAAAACAACAACGGCAAATGGGACAAAACGGAACTATTGGGCTTTTTGCCCGAAGCTCTTTCGTTGCAAAACTCTATAGATAGCCTTCACATAGAACTGGTACCACAAGACGTAAAAGCGCCCCAAATAGTCGGCAAGCGCGCCTCCGGACAATATGCCTATACAGTCATTACCTTTAATGAAGGAATCGACTCCTGCCACTTACAACCCGCTTTGCCCTTCGTGCTCGACAAATCGGGCCGCATATTAAAGCTGTATCATCGCGACAGCCTCGAAGTGCAAATCACGGCAAGAGATTCAACAGGCAACCTGCTGCACGATACCTTGCAGTTGGCGGCGCCCCAAGGAAAAGAAAAAGAAAAATTTGAAGTGGATATTAGCGAAAGCTACCAAGCCTATACACAAGAACTACAATTGAAAATACATGCCAATAAACCCATTGCCCGGCAAATCGATAGTCTGTTCTATGCTTACATAGACCAAGATACGCTGAATAAGCAATTGTTTGCCCGGGCGTATTTTCAACAGCCAACCCCCAACCGGCTGGTATTCAAACAAAAAATTGATTTTCGCGACAGTGCCAAAATATTCATCGACAAAGGTTGGCTCATCTCTATAGAAGAGGACAGCAGCCAAACCCAATGGAGCAAAAAAGTGAATCACGCCAACCCTAAAGAGTTCGCTACCCTGCGGCTCTACATAGAAAAAAAAGAAGGTGAGCGCTGGATTATGCAGCTGCTCAACAAAGAAAATAAAGTAATCCAAGAGCACAAAGTGGGTAGTGAACCTATCGAAATAAAAGGACTTCCCCCCGGTGAGTACAAACTCCGTTTTTTTCAAGACAGCAACGCCAACGGACGGTGGGATAGTGGCAACTACAAAGAGAAAATTTTACATGAAAAAATATTCATATATAACAAAGCCCTTCGTTTAAAAGCCAATTGGGAAGTAGAAGAGCGTCTCGTCATAGAGTAGTTGAATTCTTTGAAAAGTACAATAAAGCTAAATGTGGATAACGCCCGTTTGCAGGGAAAAGTTATCCACATTTGCTTCTAAAGCTGTGGATAACTCCCGTTTTTTTGTGGATAAGTATGTGGATAACTCGAGCACTTATCCACATTTAAAAAAAATTTGTGGATAACTTTTTCCACACTCAAAAAGTTATCCACAGTCCACTGAAGTTATCCACAAGTTATCCACAGCTAAAGCCCACTTATCCACAGAGTTATCCACATTTACACATAAAACAAAAGTAAGATGTGGATATGTGGATAACAGTTATCCACAATGTGGATAACTATATTTAACTAATTGATTGTCAGCAAAAAAGTTATCCACACCCCTGTGGATAACTCATGTGGAAAACTTTTTAAAAATAGTACTTTACAAATATTTTTTTCGTTCGTCGAATACTTATCCACATTTTTTGCGCCTATAACAATAACAATAGAGAATTAAATTTTTATTAAAAATTATTGTTATTAGTAGAAAAACAGGGCTTGCACATTTCAAAAAAAATCGTTATATACTATAAGCCTGAAAGTAGTGTATGGAAAAAATACAAAAAATCAAGTGGATAACTTTTCTGCTGTTGAGCCTATCCACCAACTTGTGTGCACAAATCAATGTCAACTTATCATTGGCAAGAGAATACTTCCAAAAGGGTGAGTGTGACAAAGCCATTACCGAATACGAAAATATTATCAAAGAAGCCCCGGAATATTTTTTGGTGGTTTATCCACAATACAAAGAGTGTTTGTGGAAAAGTCGCTCTTGGAAGGACTTGGAAAAACTGATTGAAAAGGCAGCAAAAGAAGCCCCCGACAATCCCGCTTATAAAATAGACCTGCTGAGCTTTTACGAAGAGCAAGGCGAAAAACGCAAGGCAGAGAAGACTTATCAACAGCTTGTGGATAAGTTTGCCGCTTCTTATGAACAGGCCGTGGGCGTTGTGCATTGGCTTATGGAAAAGCAGCAATGGGCGTGGGCGAAGGCTTTCATCAAAGAAGCGCGGCGGCGTTTATATGAATATGCCTTTGCCATAGAGATGGCCGAAATTTATGCTTTGGAGCGCAATGTGGAAGCCATGCTTGACGAGTACCTTTTGATTGCCTACAATGACCCGGCTCAAATAGATTTGGTCAAACAGGCTTTGCAAGAACAGTTCGACAACCAAGCATTGATACAGCGGGCAGAGCAGCGCATGCTGGAGTTGAGCCGGCAATACCCGGATGAAAAAGTGTTTCTCGACCTCTTGATTTGGCTGTATGTGCAAAAAGGCGATTTCGACAACGCTTTTTTGCTTAGCAGGGCTATGGATAAACGTTTTCAACTAAATGGGCAGCATCTCTTTCAGATGGGCATGATAGCCTATTACAACCGGGCTTATGAAGCCGCTGACCGTTTTTTTACCTACATCAAACAGCAATACAAAGATTCTTATTTGAGCTATGCGGCTGCCCGCTACAGCATCGCTTCCAAAGAAGCACTTATTAAGCAGCAAAATGAGCACTCACAAGAGCAACTGCAGCGCATTGCAGAAGAATACCGTCAGATGATTCGTACCGGGCGCGGGCGCCCCGAAGTAAAAGAAGCCTATACCGGTCTGGCTTTCCTGTATGCCAATTATTTGCATCAAGCTGACTCGGCACTTTACATTTTAGACGAAGCTCTGAAGACTTATCCACAAGAAAAAGAGTTTGTGGCATGGGCTAAAATCCAGAAGGGCGATGTGCTCTTGCTCATCGATCAACCTTGGGAAGCAGCTTTGCTTTATGCACAGGCAGAAAAAGAAGTAAAAGACAGTCCGGTGGCCTACGAAGCCAAACTGCGCCGTGCAAAGCTTTTTTATTATACCGGCGAGTTTGAATTGGCAAAAGAATATTTCAACATTTTGAAAGCAGCTACTTCGCGCCAAATAGCCAACGACGCTTTGCAGATGAGCCTGCTGATTAGCGAAAATCAAGACAGCGATTCTACCAGCCGTGTATTATTGGCGTATGCCAAGGCTGATTTGCTTTTCTTTCAACAACAATATGCTGCTGCCTATCGCTTGTTGGACAGCCTCAAACAGCAAGCCGGGGGGCATCCCATCATGGACGATATTTTGTGGATGCAAGCAAAAATTGCCAAACAGTGGAATAAATACGAGGAGGCTTCTGCTTTTTACCGCCAAATCGTAGAGCAGTTTGGCTACGAAATATGGGCAGATGACGCACTTTTTGAACTGATGAATCTTTATTACCATCACTACAAAGACCACAAGCAGGCAGCCGGCTATGCCCTGCGGCTTATCAAAGAGCATCCGGACAGCATATATATTTCACAAGCCCGTTTTCTGCTTCAAAAAATAGAGCAGCAGGTGAACTAAAAAAATCTTACCCAAATATGGTATGGTATGTAAGTTTTTATTAAATTGGAAAATATAAAAACGGGCTTTAAAACAGAATAAGTTATGGAAATTAAGCGTGTTTACGACCTGCTGCGCTACCAACTTGAGCATTACCAAAAAAAGGACGCAGTCGCAGACAAGAAGAGTGGAGAGTGGAAAAGCTACAGCACTCAAGATCTGATGCAAATCTCCGACGAAGTGGCCTTAGGATTGCATACACTCGGCATTCAGAAGGATGATAAAGTGGCCATCATTTCCAATAACCGCACCGAGTGGAACTTTGTGGACTTTGGTATTCAAAAGATAGGGGCGGTAAGCGTGCCTTTGTATCCTACCATCACTGCCGACGATTACTTATATATACTCGAACACTCCGAAAGCAAGATTGTTTTCGTAGAGAACGAAGAAATTTATACCAAAGCACTTGAAGCAGTAAAAAAAAGCAAACATCTTTCAGAGAAAAACATTTACACTTTCGACCAAATAGAAGGTGCCCAACACTGGACAGCCGTGCGGGAAGCTGCTAAGCAAGCCGACAAGAGCCTGCTGGAGCAAAGAGACAAAGAAATTCAAGCCGACGACTTGTTTACCATCATTTACACCTCAGGCACAACCGGCAAGCCCAAAGGCGTGATGCTTACCCATAGCAATGTGGTAAGCAATGTGTTGGCTGCTATTGAAAACCTCGTACTGGATTATCGCCATAAAGCGCTCAGTTTCTTGCCTCTCTGTCATATCTTTGAGCGCACCTTGGTAGCAGCTTATATTTATAAAGGCATTTCTATTTACTATGCCGAAAACATGGACAAAATCGGCGACAACATTCGCGAAGTGCAGCCCCATGTGTTTACGGCCGTGCCTCGCGTACTTGAAAAAGTATATGCCAAACTGGTGCAAAAAGGCTACGAGCTTTCCGGCTTGAAAAAGAGTCTTTATTTCTGGGCATTGGACCTGGCCAAAGAATACGACACGCAAAAAGATCAGGGGTTGCTATACAACATTCAGCTTGCCATTGCCAACAACCTGATATTTTCCAAATGGCGTGAAGCCTTAGGCGGCAACTTGAAATACATTATTTGCGGCAGTGCCGCACTCAACCCCATGATAGCCCGTGTCTTTTGGGCTGCCTGCATTCCTATCTTGGAAGGTTACGGCATGACCGAAACTTCGCCTGTGATTACGGCAACCAGTCCTAATAAAGAAGATGTATGCATTGGAACTGTGGGCAAGGTGATTCCCGGTGTGGAAGTGAAAATAGCCGAAGACGGCGAAATATTGGTGAAAGGACCCAACGTGATGAAAGGATATTACAAAGACCCCGAAAAAACCAAGGAAGTCTTCGATGAAGAAGGCTGGTTGCATACCGGCGACATCGGGGAGTTTGTGCAGGGCAAATACCTGAAAATCACAGACCGCAAAAAAGAAATGTTTAAAACTTCGGGCGGTAAGTACATTGCACCGCAACCCATAGAGAATCAATTGAAAGCCAGTTTCTTGATAGCCCAAGCCATGGTGATAGGCGAAGGGCGCAAATTCCCGGCAGCCTTCATTATGCCCGATTGGGAAGCCCTTACCGACTGGTGCAAAAAACATGGCATTCCTACAGACAGCCGCGAAGCCATGATACAGCACCCCAAAGTGCTGGAAAAGTACCAGGAAGAAGTGGATAAGGTAAATGAAAAGTTGGCGAAATACGAGCAAATCAAGCAATTCCGCCTGGTACCGGATGAGTGGAGCATAGAAGGCGGCGAGTTGACGCCCACACTAAAACTCAAACGCCGCAATATCTTGGCCAAGTATAAACACTTGGAAGAAGACATCTACAAACTCAATGAAGAGTTGGCGTAATTTCCCTGTTTTGGTTAGAGACAAAAACACGGCTCAGTATAAGAGCCGTGTTTTTTGTTAGTAACAATTTTTGCTGTTATTAACAATCTTAGCTCCTTTTTTGGAGCAGATCAAAGGAGTATCTAAGAATTCTTTGGTGATATGGCCTGGCTTGCAAATGCAACAATAAAAAATATGAAATTAAACAGAAGGGCAACCGGGATAATATAAAAACCTGTGAGAAACTCTATGTCAAATTCCAATGCAAGCTCCTCTTGAATAGAGTTATATAGCAAAACAAAATCTATCAGACCAAGGAACGAAGCAAAGAATAGAATAAAGTGCTTTATTGTTATAGGAAGGAACGAAACTATAAGGGCTATAAAGGCAATGGCAAACAAGACAATGGCATATACGTTGGGTGCTACTTTTCGTTGCTGATTTTTTTCCGAAAAAGGGTCTTCATAATTTATGGAGGTGCCTGTTATTAATTCGGTTCCCTTGACTCGTGCAATTTCTTTGTCGTCACACTTGATTAAGACAAAGGGAAGAAAGAAAGCAATGAGTACTACCGTAAATGAAACTTTGGGTACATAGCCTGCGAGTTTTCGTATAGCTCTTTGTGCTTGCATAAGTTTTTGTAATTTAGGTTAGTATATCCTGAAAACATAGTGCCTTGTACGAAGTATAGTTGTTTCAAACGAAAATCAACTTTTATGCCAATTTCAAGCTTGTACTTTTTTGCCCATGCACAATACTTCTTACCGATAAAAATAAAAACTCATATATGTTACGCATAGTCCTTTTTTCAGCCTTTGGCCTTGTGGTGAGTTATATGGTGAGCGAGGCACAAACGGTGCAGCCATTATTGCCGCCCCCCGGCTATGTGGAAAAAATAAAAGAAACGGTTTACCGCGAACACCTTTTTACCTTAGCCGCCGACAGTATGGAAGGGCGAGCCATGGGCACCACAGGGCAGAAAAAAGCAGCGCTTTACATAGAAAATGAGTTGAAAAAGGCGGGATTGGAAGTACACAGGCAGGCTTTCGATTATGTGCCGTGGTACACCATTGAGAACCTAAGCCTGCACATAGACGGCAAAACCTACGACATACGCAAGCAGCAGCTGGTGCCTTACATAGTGCCCGATGCAGGAAGCCGGCAATGGACAAAAAAGGCACGCATTGCAACAGATGGTAAGCCTTCCGAAGATGTGAACATTGTAGATGTGTTTTTTTGGCACGAAAAAGATTTTGCTTCCTACGAAGCATTGGATATGACCTTGAAAATGGAATTGCTGCCGCAAATGCCCTTCAATAAAACGGTGATAGTGGTGTTGGACTTCGAAAAAAACGCCGGGAAAGCTCTCTTGAAAAAGTTTAAGCAGAATTCCGGCTATCATTACTTAAAACCGCCCGGAAAAAACATTTTTATTGTGCCGGCATCTTTTGCCGGGGAAGTAGATTTGAGTTATCCCAAAGAATTGTTGGTCAGGCAAGATATTAAAGGCGGAGAAAGCCAAACAACTGAAAATATCATAGGGATTGTACGGGGGCAACAAGCCTTTACGCCACAAGAAGAATTTGTGGTGTTGAGTGCTCACTACGACCATCTGGGGATAAGGTACCGCAAAGTGTACAATGGGGCAGACGACAACGCATCAGGGACGGCCGGTCTTTTGAGCATAGCACGTGCTTGTGCAATGGCTGCCCGCAACGGACACAAGCCCAAGCGAAGCATGCTCTTTGTTTTTTTCACCGGAGAAGAAGGAGGGCTTCATGGTTCCCGCTTTTTCACGACTTATCCCCCCGTGCCTCTTCAGCAGATTGTAGCTGATGTCAATGTGGATATGATAGGACGTGTGGATAAACAGCACGCAGGCAGACAAAAATATGTGTATTTGATAGGGGGACGTTTGATATCCCATGATTTGCACCGCTTGGTGTATGCAGTAAACAAAGCTTGTTGTGGTTTCTACTTAGATGAATATTATAATTCATTGAGCCATCCGGAAAGCTTGTTTACGCGCTCCGATCACTACAACTTTGCCGTGCACGATATTCCGGTTGTTTTCTTTTTTTCCGGCTTTCACGAAGATTACCACAAACATAGCGACGACCCCGAAAAGATAAATGTCGCCCGTGCGGTGCTTATTAGTCGCTTGGTTTTTCAAGTAGGCTGGGCGCTTGCTGAACAAGATACCCGCCCAAGAGTTACCTATTCTTTTAGCAAATACAAGGAATAGTATTGCTTAGTCGTTTTTTTGAGCCATATTGTGCATATAAACCGTGCGAATAGGGAAGGGTATGTTGATACCTACTTCACCGTAACGCTTATGCAGCGCCTTGATGAAGGCATGCACCAGTTTGAAGCGATGTTGGGGACCGATGCATTTCAGGCGGATGGTGTAATCGATGCTTGAATTGTTGAAAGTGTGGAAGTTCATAAAAGGCTCATAGGAAGGGTCGCCACCTTCCACGCTGCTCATGACTTCTTTGGCTACTTCCTTGGTTATTTTTTCCACAAATTCAAGGTCGCTGTCATAGCTGACCCCCACAGTCACGGGTAGCAGCAATTCCGGCGTGCCCGAGTTGAAATTGGTCACAATGGCACTGCCCAGCTTGGCATTGGGAATGATGATGTAGTTGTTTTCCAACGAAAGCACCGCCGTATTGCGCCATGAAATATCTTGCACAAACCCTTCTTGTCCGCTGTCCAATACTACATAATCGCCGGGACGCACTTTTTTTGAAAGAATAATTTGCACACCTGCAAAAAAGTTGCTCAGGGTGTCCTGTAGTGCCAGAGCCACCGCCAAACCACCAACCCCGAGGGTAGTAAGAATGGGCGCCAGCGATACGCCCCACACATCCAAAATAAAAGTGATGCCAATGGAGATGATAATGATTCGTATGATATTGGAAAACAGCGAGGTGGAAGGCAGGTGAAGTCCCCGTGCCGAACGTAGTGCATTTTGCACCAAGTCGGCCATGAAGCCCTGGGCAAAGAGTGTAAAAATGACAATGTAAAACGAAGGGAGGAGCTTCTGCCGCAGGGTTGCTTCTACCGCCGGCTTGAAATGGAGCAGATGAACAGATAAGTGAAAGGAGAGCACAACCAACACCAAGGTGAGCTTATGGCGTAGTGCTTTGACCAACAGGTCGTCAAAATCGGTGCGGGACTTGTGTGCCAGTTTCTGCAACCAAGGCACTATGAGCTTTTCAAGCAGGCGCCCGGCAAAGTAGGCAGCCAAAGCAAAAAGAATAGAAAAGGTGAAGGGAATTTCCGTGCGTATGTACTGAACAATATCCTGGATACTCATAGCTTTTACCTTAGCTTTTTAATTTCGGGTTGTTTTTATGTCTTTCCTTGTCGCGCCGGGTCTTTTTTTCAAGTGAGCGCTGCATGGCTTCTTCCAAGTCCACGCCTGTTTGATTGGCAAGACAGGTCAATACGAAGAGTATATCGGCCATTTCTTCTGCAAGATTGGGCACTTCGCCTGCTTTAAAAGACTGTTCGCCGTAAAGACGTGCCATCACACGCGCCAGTTCGCCTACTTCTTCCATAAGTATGGCGGTGTTGGTAAGCTCATTGAAATAGCGCACACCATGACTTTTTATCCATTCATCAACGGTTTGTTGCAGCTCTTTTAGTGTCATACTTCCGGTTTTTCCATTCTATTTCCTTTTGAAAGACTATGTAAATTAGCAATAAAAGATGAAAGACATAAGCATACAATTCATAGGCTACGAAATAAAAGAGAGAAGGCAAGGGGTAGTTCAGCTTTCTGAAAGCAAAGGCAATAATTGCAGACTGCAACAGCCATTTGACCATCCACACTTCTGCCACGTGAAGCGGCATGCTGAAAGCAAGTGCCACGCCGGCAATGCCCCATAGCATGGGAAGGGCAAGTATTGCCCGGATGCCTAACGGAAGTGAAAAGAGTCCTTCTATCCATCGGCGGCGTTGTTTCAGTAGTGCCTTCCAGCTGTCAAGAGCAAGGGTACGACAACTGACTTCCGCAGAAAAAATATGCAGTAGCCGGTAGCCCTTTTTCTGTATGGCATGACTGAGGGCATAATCTTCGGTCACATGAAAAGGTATATTTTCATAGCCGCCCACTGCCCGGTAAGCCTTGGGGCAAACCATCATGTTGTTGCCCAGAGCCGTGAGCGGGCGCCTCATGCGAAAGAAAGCATAAAGCATGGTTTGGGCGAAAGTCCAATCGATGCTTTGCAATTTGCCCAAAAGCCCTTTTCCATCGGCAAAGGTGAAGCCGGTGGCGATGCCCACGCCCGGCGAATAGGCGTGCAAATAGGATTTTATCCATGAAACGGGCGCTTCCGTGTCGGCATCTAAGATAAAGACAAAACTTCCGGTGGCATGCTGCATCAATTGATGCAAAACGTTGGCTTTTCCACGCAGGTTGGGGTGGTTCGAGGGCGCTATGTCGAGCAGTTGAAAACTTTTTTGTTGTGTTGCCGGCAGTTGTTTGATAAAAGCTGAAACCACTTCAGCGGTGTCATCGGTCGATTGGTCATTGCCTATAAGTATTTGCAGGCGGTGGGGGGGGTAATCGAGCCGGGTGAGCGAGTGCAAACAGCGCCGGATGGTGGCGGCTTCGTTGCGGGCTGCTATTAAGACACTGACTTGGGGGTAGTCTTCTGCAGCTTTTTTGTCGAAAGAAACACTGCTTGCCCGGAATACAGCCCGGGCAAGCAGCAAGTAATAAATAATCAAAAGAAAAGTAAGGAGCCCAAAAAAAAGAAACAGGTTCATGGCAGAGGCTTTTAGCTGACTACAGCCCCGGCCTGCACGACCGCTTCAGGCGACACAAATACCAGCCGGCCGTCTTTATCTTCTGCCATCAGTACCATGCCTTGCGATTCTACCCCCATCATCTTACGGGGTGCCAGATTAGCCAGCACACACACTTGTTTGCCCACCACTTCTTCGGCTGAGAAATGCTCGGCAATGCCACTTAAAATGGTGCGTACCTCACCGTTGCCCATATCCACGCTCAATTTGAGCAGTTTTTTACTTTTGGGCAGCTTTTCCGCCTCGCGTATGGTACCTATGCGGATATCGAGCTTGGCGAAGTCTTCGTATTGTATGGTGTCTTTGTAGCTATTGCCTTGGGCAATATCCTGATTGCTTTGGCTCATGCTCTTTAATTTTTCAATTTGTTTTTGAATAACTTCGTCTTCTATTTTTTCGAACAAATGCCCTATTTTTTGCACCGGTGTTCCTTCTGCAAGCAACTGCGGATTGCCGGCTTGTTCCCAGCTGCAATCGCCTTCCATCGCCAAGGCTTGAAGCAATTTTTGTGCGGTGAAAGGTAAGAAAGGCTGGGCAAGGATAGCCCAATTGCCTATCATCTGCAGGCAGTAGTGCAGCACGGTGGCAGTTCGTTCCGGATTTGTTTTGAAAAGCTTCCAAGGCTCTTGGTCCGTAAGGTATTTATTGGCCACACGCGCAAAATTCATCAGCTCTTGCAAGCCTTCCCGGAAGTGAAACTGCTCGACGGCTTGAGCTATTTTTTCGGGATATTGCCGGATGGCGTCTATCAACACTTGGTCATCGCCGGTGGGTTGACTTGCTGCCGGCACCTTGCCTTCAAAGAATTTGTGTGTGAGCACAAAGACACGATTCACCAGATTGCCTATATTGGCAACCAGCTCACTGTTGTTTTTCTCTTGGAAGTCTTTCCATGTGAAGTTGTTGTCTTTTGTTTCGGGGGCATTGGCTGTGAGTACATAGCGCAATACATCCTGTTTGCCGGGAAAATCTTCCAAATACTCATGCAGCCACACTGCCCAATTACGGGAAGTGGATATCTTTTCATTTTCTAAGTTCAGAAACTCATTGGCGGGTACGTTATCGGGCAAAATATAGCCGCCATGCGCTTTGAGCATCACCGGGAATATGATGCAGTGAAAAACGATATTGTCTTTGCCTATGAAGTGAATAAGCCGTGTATCTTCCTTTTGCCAGTAGTCTTTCCACTTGTCGGCCTCGCCTTTTTGCCGGAAATATTCCATCGTAGCCGATATGTAGCCGATGGGGGCATCGAACCACACATAAAGCACTTTGCCCTCGGCACCTTCGACGGGCACTTTGACGCCCCAGTCCAGGTCACGGGTAACAGCCCGGGGCTGCAAGCCGGCGTCTATCCATGATTTGCATTGCCCGTAAACGTTGGTTTTCCAATCGTGACGGTGCTCTTCAAGTATCCATTGGCGCAGCCAGTTTTCATATTCGTTCAGTGGCAAATACCAATGCTTGGTTGCTTTTTTGACCGGTTGGGCACCGCTCAGCATAGAACGCGGGTTCAACAACTCTTCCGGGCTGAGGGTGGAACCACAACGTTCGCATTGGTCGCCATAGGCATTTTCATAGCCGCATTTGGGGCAGGTGCCTTGAATGTAACGGTCTGCAAGGAACTGACCGGCTTCCGGGTCATAGAATTGTTCCGTTACTTTTTCTATCAACTTGCCTTCATCGTAGAGTTTTTTGAAAAAGGCAGCGGCCACTTCATGATGCAGCGGCGAAGAAGTGCGGCTGTAGATGTCGAAGCTGATGCCAAATTGCTCGAATGAGTTTTTAATGAGTTGATGATATTTATCGACGACTTCCTGCACACTCATACCTTCTTTTTGGGCACGGATGGTGACAGGCACGCCGTGCTCGTCAGAGCCGCAGACAAACACCAGGTCACGCCCACGCAAACGCTGATAACGCGCATAGATGTCGGCGGGGATATATACACCGGCCAAGTGCCCGATATGTACCGGTCCGTTGGCATAGGGCAGAGCAGCCGTGATGGTATAACGTTGAAATGTTTTGGACATAACTGTTTGAATTTGCGATAGTATGCAAATATAAAAAGGATGCGAGACTTCGCATCCTTTATGTTGAGTTTGAACGGATGCTTGTTTGAACTTAGGGAAGCGTATAAAGCACACCTATGTTGATGGCACTTTTGAACTGAGTGGCAGGACCTACGGTGCCATCGTCACGGGTTACGGCCACATCTTCGTCATAAATCAAGTTGGTGGTTACTGTGGCATTGAACAGCTTGTTTACTTTGAAAATGAGCTGGTTTTCCCAGAATATGTCTATTTCCTGAAATTGGTCTTTGTATTCAGAAAAAGCAAGGAAGGAGGTTTTAAACCGCAGATTTTCCATTACCTCATAATCGACATTGATTTGCATGCTGATGCCTGCAATCTGGGTGCGTACTTTTTTGCCCGGTTCTACACCATAGGCACCTTGTTGAGAGAGGGTGTCGTCCAGCACAAAAGTAAGTTTCGAAGACAAAGGCGAAAGCGAAGCCGAAAAGCCATCTACTTTGTAGGTAATTCCCAAGGCAGTGTTGAGATAAGCGGGTGCCATGAACCGGGACACAAATACTTCCCGTTCATTGCCCAAAGAATCCTCTTCATATTTGAAGCCTTTGTCAAATTGGGTACGAAAATCTACATTGGCATTGAACTTCCAGTGCTTGCTGTCGAAGAGACGACGGCTGTAGTTGGAGCGCAGAATAATTTGGTCGTCGGTTTTGCGAAAAGGACGTTCCTTGCCCCCTTGCCGTGCTTGCCCATAGGCAAGGTCGAGGCTGTTTTGCCAGGTGCTGCGCTCTGTTTCGCGGTTGGCATTGACACTTGCCAAGCCGGTGATAGAAATAGAGCTTTGCCCACCACCTGCCCAGTTGGAAAGGGTTACTTGCGAAAAGTTCAAACCAAAAGAAGCCTTTTTGGTCCAGGGCGATATTTGGCGGGTGCTGTCTTGCGGGTTATCGGACTGCGCAAAAGAAAAGAAAGTGCTCATGTAGAAGCAGAGCAGCAAAGAAACATGTTTCATATCAAAAATGAGGGTTTTTTATGATGCCATAGAACTGAGTAAATCCCGTACGCTATTGAGCGAGTTTTCGGTCAATGGTTTGGTGATAAACTTAATTACATACTCGTTGTCCACGATCTTATCGATGTCACGTTTGTTGTCGGAGCTTGATAAGATGACGATTTTGCACTTTTTCTTTACTTCTTCGGGAAACATTTCGAACTCGAACAAAAACACGAAGCCGTCAACAATGGGCATGTTGATATCAAGGAAAATTAAATCGGGCAGGTTTTCCGGTGTGTTTACATTGGCTTCGATGTACTCGAGGGCGCTTTTTCCTGAGTTCTTTATCTCAACTCGATTGGCGAATTTGGTGATTTCTATAATTCGCTTGCTGATGAAGTTATCCGTGTCGTTGTCATCAACGAGCATCACAAGGTCAACGGCAGGTGCTTTTTCCATAATGTTGTTAGCTTGTAGTTTTAAGCAAAAATAAACTTTTTTGGCAAAAATAAAAATGCTTAAAGCACAATCGTCTTTTCTTTCAATAGTGGCAGTGTGATGATGACTTCGGTGCCCTCGCCCAGTTGCGATTTTATTTCCACCTCGCCTTGCAGCTTTTGCACTACTTGCTTGATGATATAAAGTCCCAGTCCTGCTCCGCGGTTTTCTTCATTGCTTCGCTGAAACATGTGAAACAAATTCTGTTTTATGTTGTCGGCAATGCCCTTACCGTTGTCTTTGAACGAGAGTGTCCAAGTGTCTTGGTGGCACTCGATGGTAATGTGGATATGCGTTTCCTCTTTATGCAAATCCTGGTAACGTATGCTATTGGAAAGAAGATGGTAGAGCACGATACGGAGACGGTTTTCGTCGCTAACAAGCTCTTCGGGGCATCCATTTATGAAATGAATACGGAGGCGGTCAGCATGGGGCAGGCTTTGCAGTTGCTCGTAGCAGTCATACACAATTTGCTCTACATCTACATAGCCAAACTCCAGAGGTAGGTGCATGTTTCGGGAGAAATCTATCAAACTGTAGATGACTCGATCCAGCTTGGCCACACTTTTTTCTATGAGTTGAATGTAGTGCGTTTTTTCTTGGTCGGACACGGGCATGCGCAGCAGCTGCAGCAAGCCTAAAATTGAGCTGAGCGGGGCACGCAGGTCGTGTGAAGAGCGATAAATGAAAGTATCGAGCTCGTAATTGCTTTTTTCGAGGGCAAGACGCATCTTTTCTTGCTCTGTGACGTCGCGGGCAATGACCGTGACGCCTGTAATTTGGGATTCTTCGATAATGGGGTAAAAGGCTACTTCATAGTGAACAGTGCCTTTTTCCTTGAAATGCAAGCGGTGGGGAACTTCCTGCTTTTCGCCAAGGAATGTTTTTTGAATATGCTCAAGCCAGAAATTCAGCTCTTCTTTGGGAAATACACCGGATAGGGGCTGACCGGCGGCTTCACGAAGGGCAGGCTTAAAGTGATGTATCAAGTTTAAAAATGCCGTGTTATAAGTTTTGACATGCAACTTCCTGTCAACGGAAAATATGGGATTATGAGAACTTTCGATGAGTGCCAGCAGATTGGCTTTCTCTTCTTTCAATTGATTTTCGTAGCGTATTTTTTCAGTCAGGTTGTGCAGGTAGAAAAGTATTTCATAATAACCTTTGCCTTCTTGCTCATCTTCAGGGCTCAACACCACGTACTGACACTGAAACCACTCCCATTCGCCGGCTTGGTTTTTCAAGCGTACTTGTATGGGAGGATATTCGTTTTTTTGACTTATATCCTGAAAATAGGCGCGCACGGTAGGGAAGTCCTGTGGATGCACAAGCTCCATGAGTTTATCCGGGCTGTCAATGGCTTTTTCTTTAAAACCTAAAATATTAGGCTTATTGACATAACTGAAACGTATTTTTTGAAAGTCTTGTGTGTGTGCAACAATGATAATATCAGGTGAGTAGGCTGCCAGACGTTCGAAGCGTTGTTTGCTTATTTTCAGCAGGCGTTCATGGCGCTTGCGGTGGGTGATGTCTTGCTGAATGCCCAACACACCGATAACTGCCCCCTGTTCATCTAAAATAAGACTGTAGTTGCCCTCATAGGTAGCCACACTGCCATCGGCGAGCTCTTTGGAAAAGGTAAAGCGGCATTGCTTCTTTTCCAGGAGGGTAGCCAGGAAGTGCTCATAAATTTCGTTCGAAGGAAACAAGCACCGTAGCGGTTGTTTGATCAATCCTTCTTCCGGTTTTAAACGGTACTGTTCTGCCAAAGAACGGTTATGCTTGGTGATTGTCAGGGTCTCTTGCAGGTGACGAAGGACAGCTAAAGGCGGCGTTTGCAATTCGCTGCGCCAACGCAGGGGAGTGGGGGTAATGGCAAAGAAAATAGCCGAAAGCGCTTGGTTGAAAAACAGCTGAAGGAGCCGCGCGTTTTGTTTGAGCTCCTCTTCATATTTGGTATATTGCTTGTAAATAGAAGCCGTGCCAAGCACTTGTTGGATGGCACTGTGCAGGTCGATGTCTGCAAAAGAGCGTTGAATCAAATGAACCATGCGACTTGTTTGGCACAGCTGATGCAAGGCAGGGGTCAACGCCAGACTTACAAACAAAATGGGTACAGACAGCTCTTGCAACAGTTGTTGAAAATAAATATCATCTATGAAGGCATCGTCCCATTCGGCAATGATTAATTCCGGCTGATGACTTTCAAACACAGCTGCCCCTTGTTCAAAACTTTTATTTTTGGCTAAGACCACATAACCGAGAGATAACAGCCGCTCTTCCAATTCCATGGCTGAAACATGGTCATTGCTGATAAGTTGAATCAGGGGCTTTTGTCTTTGAATAATCATAATCAACCTACGATTGAGCAAATAAAGTAATAAAAAAAAGCATAACTTAAAATAAAGTTTTGATATGGTTGAGATAGAGAGAAAGTTTATTGTTGATAAAGAGGAAGTTGCAAATATTATTAGAAACAAAGAAGGGAAGGCAATCATTCAAGCCTACCTGACAGAAAGCACGGAAATAAGTGTAAGAGTGCGAAAAAAAGGCGATAAAGGTTTTTTAACTATCAAAGGGAAAAGCGAGGGCATCCGGCGGGTAGAGTTTGAATACGAAATACCGGCACAAGATGTGGAACAAATGCTTGCCGCAATGCCTTTGCCAAGAGTAGAAAAAACACGTTATGAAGTAGAATATGCCGGAAAATGTTGGGAAATAGATTGGTTTCACGGTGAAAACGAAGGCTTGGTATTGGCAGAAGTGGAACTTACACATGAAGCCGAGAGCATAGCAATACCTCCTTGGGTGAGCAAGGAGGTATCAAACGATGCCCGCTATTTTAACCAATACTTGGCATTTCATCCGTTTAAAACATGGGCTAATCGGTAGTGTAGTAGTTGCCTTTGTATTTTGATTCCCTTAATATTTTTTTGGCATCTTTTTCAGCCAACACTTGCTTAAGACTTAACTCCGGATGGCGTTCATGGTAACGGCGCACGATAAGATAGCCTGTCCATCGTCCTACTTCGCCGGGGCATTCTTTGCCTATGGGGTAGCAGAAAGGTGCCGGGTCCACATAGTCTTTCTTCACCAAGTGACTGGTTTCATAAAGCACGTTTTTGTCGATATAGTGCCGCCATATGGCCTGCTCGTTGGCCTGCAGGGTAAGCACCTGCTTTTCGGTATAGCCGAAAAGCGTGCTGTCGGGCAAGCAGGGCAACATGTTTTTAACAAAATAGAAGGCTTTGCCATAAAAAATCATATCGGCAAGCATGCTTTTGTCTTCGGGGTCTTCGTCAATAAAACGGGGCGCCAACATTTGCAGCACAAAAGGCACAATGGAGCCTCTATGATAGCGGCGTGCAATATAGAGCGGATAAGGAGGCTGAAAGCGGTATCCGGGTCCCATAAAAAACTCCATGCCTATGACTGCCATGTCGCCCGATACCATGAGGTCGGGGGTGCGGGTAACCGTGGCACCGCTACCGTAGCCGGTGAAGAAAGTGTAAATGACAGGCGGGGTGAAACCGGGAAAGTGATATTTCACTCGTTTGAAAGCTTCTTCAAACTCTTTTTTTAACCACTGCATGTCACCATAAGCCGCCTGCACCTCTTGGTACACGCTGTCCAAGGAAGGCGTATCGATGAGCCTGTAAAGCTCCTCAACCAAAAGGGAGTCACTGGGCCATCGTGAACGCAAAAAATAACGCTCTGCAAAGTCCGGATATTGCTCAAGCCACCGGGCTACTTCTTCTTTACTGCGGCAGGCAAAGAGGGTGCTGTCGGTGCGCACGATTTGCACCTGTACATCTATGTTTTCCGTATCCACATCGGGCAGACAGCCATTGTCTGTTTCATTGTCTGAGAAATCGCAGGCAAGCAGCACAAGCAAAAGCGATGCACTGAAAAGAATGGTATGCCATTGTAGGCGGCAGTTTATACGCATCATGTTTATAGTTTGCATTTTGAGCGTGAGCTTCGTTTGGTTTTTATATTCAAGCTGATGGCATTTAAGATACAAAAGGCAGCGCCAAGGTTCTACTGCACTCTGTTCGACAAGGGGCGGAATGATAAGTAAACCAATCTATCGGCTTACTTTTTTTAGACTTTAAAGTATTCCGGTTCGTTGCCTTCTTTCCATTTGATATTGCAGCCGATGCTGGGTATCTGTTCCTTGGGAATACTTCCCCCTTCACAGAGGGCGTGCAGCACCTTGCGCAGGTCTTCGCCCGTAGGCGGTATATTGTTACCCGGGCGGGAGGCATCGAACTGCCCACGATATACACATTTCAAACCGGCATCGAACACATTGATATCCGGTGTGCAGGCAGCAAAGTAGGCTTTGGCTACTTCTTGGCTTTCGTCAAAGAGGTAAGGAAACGGAAAACGGTGTTGTTGGGCAAACAACAGCATTTTGTCGGGGGCGTCGTCCGGATAGCGGCTCACGTCGTTGGCGTTGATGGCTACAAAACCGATGCCCTGTGGCATGAACTCTTGTGCCACTTCCACGAAAGCGTCTATCATGTGTTTTACATACGGACAATGGTTGCAGATGAAAGCCACCACCGTGCCTTTTTCGCCTTTCACGTCTTCGAGGGTGATGGTTTTACCGGAAATGACATCCGGCAAAGCAAAAGCAGGTGCTTCAAAGCCCAAAGGTATGGAGTAAGTAGGGGTTTTTGCCATGATTGATGGTTTTTTACTGCTTCTTTAAAACAAAGGTAAAACTATCTCATAAAAAAATAAATCCTTAGCTTTGTTCCCAAGTAAAGACTTATGAAACGCAGGTATTTCATTGAAATACAATACAAAGGCACTCAATACAGTGGATGGCAACGGCAGCCCAATGCCATCAGTGTTCAGCAAAAAATAGAAGAAGCCCTGAGTATTTTATTGCGGGCACCTACGACCATCACCGGCAGTGGGCGCACCGATGCGGGCGTGCATGCAAGGCAACAGTTTGCCCACTTCGATGCAGCTATTCCTTTCGACAAGCGCACTTTTCTGGGCAAAATGAATGGTCTTTTGCCCAAAGATATTGTCATCCGTGACCTGATAGAAGTCGATGCCAAAGCCCATGCCCGTTTCGATGCTTCACTTCGCACCTACGAGTACTGGGTATATACCACGCCCATGCCTTTTTTGCATGAGCTGGCCACTTATTATGCCTATCCGGCCGATGTGGAACAAATGAACCAATTGGCGCAAAGCTTGTTGTATCATACGAACTTTCGTTGCTTTGCAACGGGCAAAACAGAAGTGAAACATTACGACTGTCATATTTCAAAAGCGATTTGGGAGTGGAAGCCCTTGCCTTTAGCGGGCACACAGGCCCTTTGTTTTACCATCAGTGCCAATCGTTTTTTACGGGGCATGGTGCGCACCATAGTAGGCTCTTTGTGGGAGATAGGTGCCGGCAAACGCCCCGCAGAAGCGTGGTACGAAGCTTTACAAACCGGCGACCGCCGTTTGTTGGGCACTTCTGCTTTGCCCAATGGTCTTTATTTGACCGAAGTGCGTTATCCTTATTTGCCCGAAAAACAGATTTATCATCATGAGTGAAGAAAAACAAGCCCAATCGGGAAATGTATTTGACTGGTATATTGCCAAGCGGCTGTTTGCTTTTGCCAAGCCCTACAAAGGCGTATTTTGGGCAGTGGTAGCCCTTACCCTCACCTTGGCGGTATTGGGACCGGTGCGCCCTTATCTGGTGCAATATACCGTGGACCATTACATGGAAGCAGGCCAATACGAAGGCTTGCTGTGGATGGTGCTTCTGATGTTGTTGGTGTTGGCATTGCAAACCGCTGCCCAATATCTGCATACTTACTGGGCGGCATGGTTGGGACAAAGCATCATCCGTGATATACGTGTCCGGCTCTATCACCATATTTTGCGGCTGCGTCTTTCGTTTTTCGACAAAACGCCCATTGGCCGCCTTGTTACACGGGTGGTTTCCGACGTGCAAACACTTTCCGACGTATTTAGCCAAGGTTTGGCTGCCATGATTGCCGACGTGCTGCAGCTGCTGGCTATTTTGGCGGTAATGTTCTATACCGACTGGCGTCTGACTTTGGTGAGCCTTTCCATGTTGCCTTTGCTTCTGCTGAGTACTTACATTTTCAAAGAGAAGATAAAAGTAGCTTTTAAAGAGGTGCGCAATGCCGTGGCCAATCTTAATGCTTTCGTGCAAGAACACATCACGGGCATGAACATCGTGCAGATATTTGGCAGCGAAGAGCACGAGTTTGAAAAATTTAAAAAAATCAATGCCGAGCACCGGCGCGCCAACTTGAAATCGGTACTTTATTATAGCATCTACTTCCCCGTGGCTGAAGTCATAGGTGCCTTGGGCACTGCTTTGCTGGTATGGTACGGCGCAGGCGAGGTGGTGCAGCAAGAAGTATCGCTGGGTACACTCATTGCCTTCATGATGTATATTTCCCTTTTCTTCCGGCCCATACGTCTCATTGCCGACCGCTTCAATATATTACAAATGGGCATTGTCAGTGCAGAGCGTATTTTTAAACTGCTCGACAACCAAAACATGATTACCGACTCGGGCACTTACCGCCCCGAATCGTTGCGTGGTGAGGTGGTCTTCGACGATGTATGGTTTGCCTACAATCCCGGCGAATATGTGCTGAAAGGAATCAGCTTTGAAGTAAAGGCAGGCGAGACCGTAGCCATTGTAGGGGCAACAGGTGCCGGCAAAACTTCCATCATCAACTTGCTGAACCGCTTCTATGAAATTGAGCGCGGCAGCATTTTGGTCGATGGGGTGAATATTAAAGACTACGACGTGGAAGTGTTGCGGCGTCATATAGGCATGGTGCTGCAAGATGTATTTCTCTTTTCAGGCAGCATCCGCGACAATATCACGCTTTTCAATCCTGCCATTACCGACGGGCAAATATGGGAGGCTGCCGAGATGGTAGGCGCCAAAGCCTTCATCGAACGCTTGCCCGGGCAATTGGACTACAACGTGATGGAGCGGGGCGCCACGCTTTCGGTAGGGCAGCGCCAGTTGATTTCCTTCATTCGTGCCATGGTGTATCATCCCGAAATTATTGTGCTCGATGAAGCCACCTCTTCGGTAGATACTGAAACCGAAGAGCTGATTCAGGAAGCCATCGAAAAACTGATGAAAGGACGCACCGCCCTGGTGATTGCACACCGCCTTTCTACCATACAACATGCCGATAAAATTATTGTACTTGACAAAGGGCAAATTGTAGAAATCGGCGATCACGAAGAATTGCTTAAAAAAAATGGGCATTATGCCCGCCTTTACCGCATGCAATATATGGCGGCACGCGCTTGATATTCACTATTTTTTGTATCTTTAAGCGCTTGTGCATAACCTAAATATCAAAACTGGAAAACAGCATGATAAATTTAGTTTTATTCGGTCCGCCCGGCGCGGGGAAAGGTACTCAAAGCAAAAAGCTTATCGAGAAGTACGACTTGGTGCATATTTCAACCGGCGACCTTTTCAGAAAGCATTTGAGTGAAGGTACTCCTTTGGGTCAGTTGGCTCAAAAATACATGGACCAAGGCGAATTGGTGCCTGATCAAGTAGTGATTGATATGGTTGCCGATAAAATACGGGCGCATCAAGGTGCCAAAGGCTTTATTTTCGACGGCTTTCCGCGCACGGTGTCACAGGCAGAAGCCCTCGACGAGATGCTCAAAGAGTTCAACACCTCGGTAAGCGTTATGATTGCCTTGGAAGTGCCTGAAGAAGAGCTGAAAAAACGCTTGAAGAAGCGTGCCGAGCTGGAAGGACGTGTGGACGACCAAGACGAAGCCAAAATAAACAACCGCATCCGGGTGTACTTGGAAGAGACGCTTCCCGTAGCCGACTATTACGAAAAACAAGGCAAGCTGCGCAAAATTGACGGCGTAGGTGAGATAGAAGAAATCTTTGCCAAAATATGTGAAGCAGTAGAAGAAGCCCTGGTGCGCTCATAAGCCAATACAATCTGCACAAAGACAACATCATTGCCCTTTGCCACAAACAAAGGGCATTTTTATTATGCCCCGGGCGAGCTAAGCAAGTTTTTTCTTGTGAATCTTTACTTTAAGAACCAAAATAGACTCATTCAAAGATTAAATTGAATCTTTTTTAATTCCTTTCCTTTGCTTAAAAAAACTTTTTTAAAAAACACCTATTGACAAATACAAGCGCTTCATTGCAACGGCTCTTCCTTATATCTTTTGTTTTAGACAGATAGAAACACCCTGTCAAATAGCATCTTGCTTTTTGTGAAAGAGATAGCTTGTATTAAATTTGTATGCACTTGAAATGCATACACAAATCCTTAACCTAAAACATACACGCAGATGGCACTTGTAAAAATGGTGATGCCCAAGATGGGCGAAAGTATCATGGAAGGTACTATCATCAACTGGCTGAAAAAAGAAGGCGACCGCATCGAGCAAGACGAGTATATATTGGAAGTGGCCACCGATAAAGTAGATACCGAGGTGCCTGCTACCCATTCCGGCATTTTGAAACAAATTTTGGCAAAAGAAGGGGAGGTGGTACCCGTGGGGCAGCCCATTGCCATCATCGAAACCGAAGGCGAAGGCGACGAAACCACCGATGGTGGCGCAGGTGAAGCACAAGCTTTGAACGGCAGTGCCAAACAGGCAGAAGAAGCAGCACCGCAGGAAGTAGCTGTTTTGGAAGCCCAAATGACCGAAACCATTCAACTGCTCGACAAACCCCAAGACGGGCGCTTTTACTCTCCCTTGGTGATGAGCATTGCCAAGACCGAAGGCATTGGCATGGATGAGCTGGCGCGCATACCCGGCACCGGCAAAGACGGACGCGTAACTAAAGCCGACATCTTGGCTTATGTAGAACAGAAGAAAAAAGGCGCCGTGCAGCAACCGGCACAAACTACTGCCCCTGCTGCCGAGAAAAGCACGCCGGCAGCACAACCCGTGCAGTTGGCAGAGGGCATTACTGCCGACTTCTTCGCCAAAGTGCGCCCTTCGCAGCCTATTCCCGTGTATGAGGGCGATGAAATCATTGAGATGGACCGCATGCGCAAAATCATTGCTCAGCGCATGGTGGAATCCAAGCACATATCGCCCCACGTTACTTCTTTCGTAGAAGCCGACGTAACCAACCTGGTATATTGGCGCCGCAAAATCAAAGCCGAGTTTCAACAAAAAGAAAACGACACCATCACCTATATGCCTATGATTGTAGAGGCAGTGGTGAAGGCGCTTAAAGATTATCCCATGATGAATGTGTCGGTGGATGGGGATAAAATTATCAAACACAAAGACATCAACATAGGTATTGCCGTGGCACTGCCCAATGGCAACCTCATTGTGCCTGTATTGAAAAATGCCGACCGTTATAACATCGTGGGCTTGGCAAAAGCCATCAACGATTTGGCGCGCCGTGCCCGTGAAAACAAACTGAAACCCGACGAATTGACCGGTGGCACCTACACCATATCCAATGTGGGCTCGTTTGGCAATGTGATGGGAACCCCCATCATCATGCAACCGCAAGTGGGCATTTTGGCAATAGGTGCCATCCGCAAAAAACCGGCGGTGATTGAAACCCCCACCGGCGACATGATTGGTATCCGTCATATGGTCTTTCTGTCGCACTCTTACGACCACCGTGTGGTAGATGGCGCTCTGGGCGGTATGTTTGTGCGCCGGGTAGCCGACTATCTCGAAAACTTCAACCTCGAGCGTAAGCTGTACTAAACTGCTTGGTAAAAAATATCACAGGGTTGCTCTTTAAGATAAAGAAGGGCAGCCCTGTTTTTTTTGAAATCTTACTTGCTTAGTTGTTAATGTACGCTTAGAGGGGGTTTTTTTTCATTTCGAGCGCAAGCGAAAAATCTCTTTTGATTTTGTTACTTGATGCAATTGAGATTTCTCACTACGCTTCGCTCCGTTCGAAATGACAAGCTGCGCCTAAGTCCCCTTCAATAAAATATTTCCCAAAAAATTTGCTTTATGATTTCCGGCAGAAAAGCATATAACAAAGGGCACCCATGAGAGGGTGCCCTTTATGTGTTATGTGTGCAGCCATTCCGGCGGCTTGCCTTATTCCACCTCTATCATCATATTCACAGGCGGGGTATCTTGCCATATCGGTGTTTGCCGTGGCACTTGCCGGCGCTGAGCAGCCGGGAAACTGCCATTGAGCAAATAATTGATGGCAGCTGCCAGCGAAGCTTCTTGCGGGTCGCCAAAGTCATGCGTGAGGTCGTCATCACTCAGGTGGTCGGGCACAAAACCGTTATAATAATCCGACTCATCGTTGGCATTGCGGCTTTCGAAGATGATGGGCAGAAATGCGTAGTTGAGATGGGTAAAGACCGCCGAGCCTACGTTCTTACCGGCGGTGGTGTCGCCCACCAGTTTCACTTCCATAAATGGGCGCAGCCCGTTTATAATCAACTCGCTGGCAGAAGCCGTAGAGCCGGTGCCAATGACTACCAGGCGGCTGAGGTTGAGGCGGGCAGCTTTTTCTTCGAAAGAACGCTCTTTGTTGTTGGCGCTGTTCTTTTGATTATACACCTGTTTCATAAACACCTTGCCTATGGCAGCAGAAGGTGCCAGCAGGCTGCCCAAGTGTTGGGCTGTGGCCACATCGCCACCGCCGTTGTAGCGCAAATCCAATATCAGTTCTTGCACGCCTTCGTTTTTCAAATAATTGAAAGTTTGATCCAATAAGGGACCGGCATCACTCAAAAAGACATTGAAGCACACATAACCAATCTTCACGCCGTTGGTGTCTATTACCTTCGTGGCTACTATGGGATTGATGTCGAGTAGCTCACTGGTCATGGTAATGCTTTCTTCGGTGCCGCTGTCTCTTTTTTTCACCTTCATCGTGCTGGTTTCCGTGAAGCTGAGGCCGGTGTTAGGGTCAGGCACTTGCCCGTTCACCTCCAGGATGATGTCGCCGCGTTGCAAGCCGGCACGTGCCGCAGGGCTGTTGGCATACACATAAGCAACGCGCAGTTGATTGTTGGCATCCCATTTCAAGCCGAAGCCGAAGGCCTTGCGCTGTCCCGATTGCAGGTAAGCCAAAAATTCGGGACCGTTGTCGTAGAGCACACTCCAGCGGTCGCGCGGTTTGTAGCGCAAATCTTCCAACAGCTGATGCGGGTCGGTATAGGTGCGCCAATCCACGCGGGGCATTTGGTCGTTCCAAAGATAATAGAGGTCCATCACTTCCCACACAAATTGAGTGATGGGCATGACGCTTTCTTGCCGGCGGCAGGCAGTCAACAGCAGCACAGAAGTCAAAAGACTGATTAGAAGTCGTTTCATTATGATTTGCTTTTTTCTTGAATGCTTTACGGAAACAGCTTCGTAACCGTTGTTTTTTGCTAAATTTAGCAAAAAATTGAGCTCTATGCAGATGAGAAAATTTTGGTGCGCTTGTCTTTGTGTGCTATTGCTGGCCGCCTGTGGAGGCGAAGTGGAGTATGTGCCCAAGCCCAAAGGTTACAACCGCATTGATTTACCCGAGCATGAATACCAACCATTGCCCGATACTTTCCCTTACTTCTTTGAGTATTCGAAACATGCCATCATTCGCCCCGACAGCTCGTGGATGGCAGAGCCCTATTGGATTCACATCATTTATCCGCAGTTTGGCTATGCCGAAGTGCAGGTTACTTACAAAGACATTAGCGACAGCACCGAAAAGAAGCTCATGGAGTTAATCAACGACTCTTATCATCTTACATCCAAACACCAAATCAAGGCATACTCTATTGAAGAAACGGTTTTCAAAAATGCCTTGGGGCAGAAGGCGGCCGTATTTGAACTAAGCGGCGAAGTGCCCAGCCAGTTTCAGTTTTACACTACCGATTCCGTGCGCCACTTTTTGCGTGGAGCCTTGTATTTCCGTACGGCCACTAAAAACGACTCTTTGGCACCGGTTATCGATTTTATCAAGAAAGACATCATCCATATGCTCAACACCGCCCGCTGGAACGACAGCCTGCCTGCCAAAAAGTAGTAAGATTTTCTTGCTAAATCTTTTTTCTTGTCTTAATATTTGGGAACATTGGACAATTAAAAAATAAAAAATACCTTGAAAGTCTGTGTTCCCAAAGAATTGGCGGAGCGTGAACGAAGAGTAGCGCTTACGCCCGAAATCGTGCAAAAGCTCTGCAAAGCGGGCTTTGAGGTGCACGTAGAGCAAGGCGCCGGCGCCGGCTCTTTCATCAGCGATGAGGCATATCAAGCAGCCGGTGCACATATTGAAGCCAATAGAGAGGCGTTGTACGCGCAAGCCGACGTCGTACTGAAGGTAAATGCACCCGACCCCGGCGAAGTTGCCCGGATGCGTGAAGGTGCCGTGCTCATCTCTTTTATGTATCCCTATACCAACCCGCCGTTGGTAGAAGCCTGTCTGCAAAAGAAAATTACGGCTTTTGCCATGGATGCCATCCCGCGCATTTCGCGTGCACAGAAAATGGATGCGCTCAGCTCACAAGCCAACTTGGCGGGTTACAAAGCCGTGATTATGGGGGCAGACGCGCTGGGTAAAATCTTCCCCTTGATGATGACTGCGGCAGGCACCATCACCCCCGCACGCGTGCTTATCTTCGGCGCCGGGGTAGCCGGCTTGCAAGCCATAGCCACCGCCAAACGGCTGGGAGCAGTGGTAGAAGTGACCGACGTGCGTCCCGAAACCAAAGAACAAGTGGAATCATTGGGCGGGCGCTTCCTTGAAGTGGAAGCCGAAGGCGTGAAAACCGAAGGCGGCTATGCACGTGAAGTGTCGGAAGAGTTTCTGCAGAAACAAAAAGAACTCATCAGCCGTCGCATCAAAGAAGCCGACTTGGTGATTACGACCGCTTTGGTCATAGGCAAACGCGCGCCCCTGCTGGTAACCGAAGAAATGGTGCAATCGATGAAAGCCGGCTCGGTGATTGTGGATATGGCAGTGGCTTCGGGCGGAAACTGTGCCTTGAGCGAAAAAGACAAGACCGTGGTGAAGCACGGCGTCACCATCATTGGTGAGTCGAACCTGCCCTCTTTGGTGCCTGTGAACGCCAGCGAGCTATATGCCCGCAACATCTATGAGTTTTTGACCCACTTGGCCACACCCGAAGGCTTTAAACTGGAAATGGAAGAGGAAATCACCGCCAAGAGCATCATCACTCACAATGGGGAGCTGCTGCATGCTTTGACCAAAGAAATCCTTCAGAAAAACTAAAAGCAAAAATTCTATGGATACGCAAACACTCATTACACTTTTATATGTGCTCATATTGGCAACATTTGTCGGTTTTGAGCTGATAACCAAAGTGCCGCCTACCTTGCACACCCCGCTCATGTCCGGTTCCAATGCCATCTCGGGCATTACCATTGTGGGGGCTATATTGGCAACAGGACCCGAACCCGGAAATTTTGCCATTTCCAAGATATTGGGCATTGCTGCTTTGCTGTTTGCCACTATCAATGTGGTAGGGGGCTATGCCGTGACCGACCGTATGTTGCAGATGTTTAAGAAAAAGAAAAAATAAGCCATGACAAACCGTGAACTCATCATTGCACTGGGCTATTTGGTTGCCAGTGTGTTGTTTATATTGGGCATTAAATTACTGGGCAAGCCTTCCACGGCGCGGCGCGGCAACCTCTACTCTGCCGTGGGCATGCTCATTGCCGTGGGGGTTACCCTCATGCACCAAAATATACTAAGCTGGACCGAAATCTTCGCCACTATTTTGGTGGGCAGTGCCATCGGTTTGATTGCTGCCAAGCGTGTAGAGATGACACAGATGCCCGAAATGGTTGCGCTGTTCAACGGCTTTGGTGGTGCCGCTTCCATGTTTGTGGCTACCTCTGAGCAGTGGCATGTGGCCATAGAGCAGGGGGGCAGTCCCGAACTCATCACTGCCATTACCACTGTGATTAGTATCATCATTGGTGCCATCACGCTCACCGGCTCACTCATTGCCTACGGCAAGTTGAGCGGCAAAGTAAGCGGCAAAGCCATCGTATTCAGCGGGCAGCACCTGCTTAATTTGGTGTTGGCATTGGCAATGGTGGGGGCAGCTGTGTGGAGCATACAGGCACCTGCCAATGTGGTACCCTTACTGCTCATGCTGGGCATTGCGCTGCTCTTGGGGGTGCTGACGGTCATCCCTATTGGCGGAGCCGATATGCCGGTAGTCGTTTCCTTGCTCAACTCTTATTCCGGAATTGCGGCATGTGCCACCGGCTTCGTACTCAACAACCAGGTGCTTATCATTGCAGGTGCGTTGGTGGGGGCTTCCGGGCTCATCCTTACCCAAATTATGTGCAAAGCCATGAACCGCTCGTTGGTGAATGTGTTGCTGGGAGGCTTCGGACAAACCGGTGGTTCCGGTAGTGGCGCAGGCAGCAGCGATATGGTGGTGAAAGAAGTGCATCCCGAAGAAGCCGCTATGTTGTTCGACGGTGCCTCTTCGGTAATCATCGTGCCCGGCTACGGTATGGCGGTAGCGCAGGCACAACACGTGGTGCGTGAGTTGATGGAGCTGCTCGAAAAGCGGGGGATTGATGTGAAATTTGCCATACACCCGGTGGCAGGCCGCATGCCCGGACACATGAACGTGCTCTTGGCAGAAGCCAACGTGCCTTATGACAAACTGGTAGAGATGGAGCAAATCAACGACGAATTTGCCAATACCGATGTGGTGCTGGTCATTGGTGCCAACGACGTGGTGAACCCCGCTGCCCTCAAAGACCCCAACAGCCCCATCTACGGCATGCCTATCCTGAACGCTTATCAAGCCAAGACCGTCATTGTGTGCAAGCGCAGCATGAACCCCGGCTATGCAGGCATCGAAAACGAGCTTTTTGGTTATCCCAATACGCTGATGATGTTTGGCGATGCCAAAAAAACCATCACCGAAGTGGTGAACGAGCTAAAAGAAAATGCTTGATAGCAAAAACATAGCAAGCAAGGGCAGTCATCGAAGGCTGCCCTTTTTTATTATCCCCGTCACGAACAATTTCCTTGAGCAGGGCGTTTCAGAATAAAACGAAAGTCATGCGCCCTTCTGTTATTTGGACTACCCTCTTGCTTCTGCTCTTTGTCTTCTTGCTTCCTTTTTCATGGGCAACGAGAATAGTATTTTTCATTTTCGGCGTATCGCCCCTTTTCATCATACACATGGTTTATGACGTATTGAAAAACGGCAAAGCACCCCTGCATACTTTTGAAGAACGATGGTATTGCGACTACCGGCATGAATAATATTGACAATCAGATGCTTTAGCTTTTTTGCGTTTGGCTTTCGTGAAGTAGATTCGTATTTTTGTACTCTCAATTTTTATTATCATAAATGGCAATTTAAGTATGGCAACAACTCAAGACAACCTGAAGTACAAGGTAAAAGACATTAACTTAGCAGACTGGGGAAGAAAGGAAATCCATTTGGCAGAGGCAGAAATGCCCGGCTTGATGGCCATCCGTGAGGAATATCGCGATAAAAAACCCTTGAAGGGCGCCCGCATTGCCGGCTGTTTGCATATGACCATCCAAACTGCCGTGTTGATTGAAACACTCGTAGAACTCGGCGCAGAAGTTGCCTGGTCTTCTTGTAATATATTTTCTACCCAAGACCATGCGGCAGCGGCTATTGCTGCCCGGGGCATTCCCGTATTCGCATGGAAAGGCATGACCGAAGAGGAATATATCTGGTGTATCAAGCAAACCCTCTTTGCCTTTGAAGGCGGCAAGCCTCTGAATATGATTCTGGATGATGGTGGTGACCTGACCAATCTCGTATTGGACGAATACCCTGAATTGGTGAAAGACATTCGCGGCATTTCGGAAGAAACCACTACGGGTGTGCATCGTCTTTACGAGCGTATGAAAAAAGGCACCCTGCCCGTGCCTGCCATCAACGTGAACGACTCGGTAACCAAATCGAAGTTTGACAACCGTTATGGCTGCCGCGAATCGTTGGTAGATGCCATCCGTCGTGCTACGGACGTGATGCTGGCCGGAAAGGTGGCAGTAGTAGCCGGTTACGGCGACGTAGGAAAAGGCTCGGCACAATCGCTGCGCAGCCAGGGCGTGCGTGTGATTGTAACGGAGATAGATCCCATTTGCGCGCTGCAAGCCTGTATGGACGGTTATCAAGTCATGCGTATGGATGACGCCATCCCCCAAGCCGACATCATAGTAACTGCCACCGGCAACCGCGACATCGTGGTAGGGCGTCACTTCAAGATGATGAAAGACAAGGCCATTGTCTGCAATATCGGGCACTTCGATAATGAAATAGATGTGGCTTGGCTCAAGAAAAACTATGGGCATACCCGTGTGAACATCAAGCCGCAGGTGGACATGTACAATGTGGACGGCAAAGAAATTATCTTACTTGCCGAAGGCCGTCTGGTGAACTTGGGCTGTGCTACCGGACACCCCTCGTTCGTGATGTCTTGTTCATTCACCAACCAGGTGTTGGCGCAAATAGAATTGTGGAACAACCACGAGAAATACGAAAACAAAGTGTATATTCTGCCCAAGCACTTGGATGAAAAAGTGGCCCGTTTGCATTTGGGCAAGCTGGGCGCCCAGCTCGATACCCTCACCCCCGAGCAAGCCGAATACATTGGCGTGCCCGTAGAAGGTCCTTTCAAACCGGAGCATTACCGTTATTAATACGGTCTATAAAGCATAAACAAGAGTGTTGGCTTCCCGGAAGCCACACTCTTTTCTTTTCCTATCTTGTGTGCATACCTTATTTCCCTTCGACGCTCACCCCATAAAAGCCTTGTGTCCTATGAACCAAATAGAACTAAAATCAACCGGCAAACAAACCCTTGACGACCGCCCCGTGTACACTGCAGCCGAAGCCATCGAGGCTTCGAAAAAATACTTTGGCGGTGATGAACTGGCAGCCAGTGTGTGGGTCAACAAATATGCATTGAAAGACTCTTTTGGCAGAATCTACGAGCTTACGCCCGACGACATGCACCGGCGCATGGCAAAAGAGATTCACCGCATTGAACTGAAATATCCCAACCCCCTTTCCGAAGAAGAAATTTATCAGCTGCTCAAGGACTTCCGCTATATCGTGCCCCAAGGCGGTCCCATGACCGGTATTGGCAATCCTTTTCAAATAGCATCTCTTTCTAACTGCTTTGTCATTGGGCATAACGGACCCGGTGATTCCTATGGCGGTATCTTGAAAATAGACGAGGAGCAAATCCAATTGATGAAGCGGCGCGGTGGTGTAGGGCATGACCTCTCTCATATACGCCCCAAGGGCTCACCCGTGATGAACAGCGCCCTGACCTCGACCGGCGTGGTGCCTTTCATGGAACGCTATTCCAACTCTACCCGCGAAGTGGCACAAGACGGACGGCGTGGCGCTTTGATGCTCACCATTTCTATCAAGCACCCCGACGCCGAAGCCTTCATTGATGCCAAACTGGATGGCACCAAAGTAACCGGTGCCAATGTGTCGGTGAAAATAGACGACGACTTCATGCGGGCAGTCAAAGAAGGCAAGCCCTATGTGCAGCAGTTCCCCATAGACAGCCCCGAGCCCCGCTTCAAAAAAGAAATAGATGCCCGCAAGCTGTGGAAAAAAATCATTCATAATGCATGGAAGTCGGCAGAGCCGGGCGTTTTGTTCTGGGATACTGTCTTGTGGGAGTCGGTGCCTGACTGCTATGCTGACTTGGGTTTCCGTACCGTATCGACCAACCCCTGTGGCGAAATACCTCTCTGCCCCTATGACAGCTGCCGCCTGTTGGCTATCAACCTGTTCAGCTACGTAGAAAAACCCTTTACCGAAGAAGCCTATTTCAATTGGGACAAGTTCAAAGAGCACGCGCAACTTGCCTTGCGCATCATGGACGACATCGTGGATTTGGAACTGGAAAAAATAGACCAAATCATAGCCAAAATAGAGAACGACCCCGAAGATTTGGAAATTAAGGAGCGGGAGTTGCGTTTGTGGCATAAAATACGCGAAAAGTGCATACAAGGGCGTCGCACCGGCGTGGGCATCACGGCTGAAGGCGATATGCTGGCGGCTTTGGGCTACCGTTACGGCAGCGATGAAGCCATTGATTTCTCCGTTCAGGTACACAAAACACTGGCTCTTGAGGCTTATCGCTCGTCGGTGAAGCTGGCACAAGAGCGTGGGGCATTTCCCATTTATGACGCTGCACGCGAAGAAAATAACCCCTTCATCAAGCGTTTGCGTGAGGCAGACCCCGCTCTTTATGAAGAGATGTGCCGGCACGGGCGTCGCAATATTGCGCTGTTGACTATTGCGCCTACCGGCACCACCAGCATCATGACACAGACCACTTCGGGTATCGAGCCTGTCTTTTTGGTGTCTTACAAACGCCGCCGCAAAGTGAACCCCAACGATAAAAATGTGCGGGTCGATTTTGTCGATGAAGTAGGGGATGCATGGGAAGAGTACCATGTATTCCATCATAAATTTGCAGACTGGCTCAAGATAAAAGGCTATGACCCCGAAGAAGTAGCCAAGCTGCCCTATGAAGAACTGGAAGCCATCATCAAGCAATCGCCTTACTATAAATCTACAGCCAACGACATAGACTGGGTGGCAAAGGTGAAGATGCAGGGGGCTATTCAAAAGTGGGTGGACCACTCTATTAGCGTGACGGTGAACATCCCCGAAGAAACCTCTGAGGAGATGGTAGCCAAAATCTACATGACCGGTTGGGAAGCCGGATGCAAAGGCATCACCGTGTACCGCGAAGGCTCGCGCTCGGGTGTGCTTGTGTCAGACAAGAAGAAAAAAGAAGACGCTCAAAATACAGAGTTCAAAAACACCAATGCGCCCAAGCGCCCCAAAGTGCTGGAAGCCGACGTGATTCAGTTCAAAAACAACGACGAAGATTGGGTAGCCGTGGTGGGCTTGCTCAACGGGCGCCCCTATGAAATATTCACCGGGCGTGCCGAAGATTCTTTCTCTATTCTGTCGCAGGTAAGCAAAGGTTGGGTGATTAAAAACCGCACCGGGGAAGGGCGTTCGCGCTACGATTTTCAATACATAGACAAAGACGGCTACCGGGTAACCATCGAAGGCTTGTCGCGCACCTTCAATAAAGAATATTGGAACTATGCCAAGTTGATTTCCGGAGTGTTGCGCCATGGCATGCCCATCGAATACGTGGTGGATATGGTCAATGACCTGCACCTGAACGACGAAAGCCTGAATACTTGGAAAAACGGCGTGGTGCGTGCACTCAAACGTTATATTCCGGACGGCACGGTGCCCGCAGACAATGAGTGTCCCAACTGTGGCGACAACGCACTGGTCTATGAAGAGGGCTGCCTTAACTGCAAGAGCTGTGGCATGAGCCAATGCTCATAAGGCAGTGCATAAGCTTCGATAAAATAAAAAACACAGGGCGATGCCGCTTTTCCGGCATCGCTTTTTTTATCGCTTACTTGTAGCGGAGAAAGCAGAGTTTATCATTTCGAACGGAGCGCAGCGGGGCGTGTCACTTCGAAGCGAACGCAGTGAGACGTCTCGTCAAGTCAAGTATCTCTTTAAGGCAAGAGGTTTCTCGCTTACGCTCGAAATGATGAAGGGGGGTGGCGAAATGACACGAAGAGAAAGCACGAAAAGACAAAACAAGAAAAAGCATTTTTTCACTTTAAAAAACAAACAGCCTGAACAGCTTTTTGAATTTGTGCCAACTCTTTAGCTGCCGTATATTTGGCACAACGACACCTTTTCTTTCACCCTTCAATTTCTTGTGATTTATGACACATCGCGACCAAGCTATTTTCGACCTTATAGCCAAAGAAGAAAACCGCCAAAAGAGCGGTATTGAGCTCATTGCTTCCGAAAACTTCGTTTCGGAGCAGGTGATGCAAGCCATGGGCAGCGTGCTCACCAACAAGTACGCCGAAGGCTTGCCTTACAAGCGCTACTACGGAGGTTGCCAATTTGTAGATGAAGTAGAAACCTTAGCCATCGAGCGCGCCAAGCAATTGTTCAAGGCTACTTGGGTGAATGTGCAGCCGCATTCCGGCGCACAAGCCAATGCCGCCGTGATGCTGGCAGTACTCAAGCCCGGCGACAAAATTCTGGGCTTCGACTTGGCACACGGAGGGCACCTGACACACGGCTCGCCCGTCAACTTTTCCGGCAAGCTCTATCAGCCTTCATTTTATGGGGTAGAACCCGAAACCGGACGCATCAACTGGGACAAAGTAGAGGAAATTGCGCATAAAGAGCGTCCCAAGCTCATCATATGCGGTGCTTCGGCTTATTCGCGCGACTGGGACTATGCCCGCTTGCGTGCCATTGCCGACAGTGTAGGGGCTTTGTTGTTGGCAGACATTTCGCACCCGGCCGGTTTGATTGCCCGTGGCCTGCTCAACGACCCGCTCGAGCATTGCCATATTGTGACCACCACCACACACAAAACCCTGCGGGGACCACGTGGGGGCATGATTATGCTGCGTCATGACTTTGAAAACCCCTTCGGCATCAAAGACAAGAAAGGCAACCTGCGTATGATGTCATCGCTGCTCGACAGTGCTGTGTTCCCCGGCACCCAAGGCGGACCGCTCGAGCATGTGATTGCAGCCAAAGCGGTGGCTTTCCATGAAGCCCTCACCGATGAATATGCTGCCTACGTGCAGCGTGTGCGCGACAACGCACAAGCCATGGCAGCCGCTTTTGTGAAAAGAGGATACGAAATCATTTCCGGCGGCACAGACAATCACCTCATGCTCATAGACCTGCGCAACAAAGGCATTACCGGCAAGAAAGCAGAAGAAACCTTGGGCAAAGCCGATATTACCGTGAATAAAAACATGGTGCCTTTCGATACCCAATCGCCTTTTGTGACCTCGGGCATACGGGTGGGCACAGCTGCCATCACCACCCGCGGTTTGCGTACCGAACATATGGAGCAAATTGTGGATTGGATAGACCGCAGCCTGCAAAATGCAGACAACGACGCAGCACTTGAGCAAATCAAACAAGAAGTGCATACTTTCATGCAGCAGTTCCCGCTGTTCAGCTGGTAAATAAATGGCACATGCACCAAGGCGCCATATCTGGTGCCTTGGTGTCGATTTCGCATTCCTCCTTCTCATTTCAAGCGCCTTGCCCTTGTCGTTTCAACTCCCCTTTGTCATTTCGAGCGCAAGCGAGAAATCTCTTTGTTTTTTGTGGCTTGGTTTGACGAGATTTCTCACCTCACTACGTGAGGTTCGAAATGACACTCTACACTTACGCTCCGTTCGAAATGACAAGCTGTGTTCGGTTGGAGATGACACTTTACGCTTCATTCGTTCGAGATGGCAAGCTATGTTTTCGCAGTCACTGTGCTCTGTTATCAAGGGCTCTCTTGTCATTTCGAGCGTTAGCGAGAAATCTCTGTTGCTTCTTGTGGCTTTGGTGCGATGAGATTTGAGATTTCTCACTCGCTTCGCTCGTTCGAGATGGCAAGCTGCCTTTTGTCCTGCCCTTTTGAGCACAGCCGGAAAAAAGTAACTGCTTTGCCGCTCCCGGAGCCTGTAATTGTAAATTCCTGCTGTAGCATGTAGATTTGCTTTTTCAAAATAAAGAGCATGACCGATGGCAAAGCCTGTGGATGACAAAGAAATGAGTTTCATAGACCACCTCGAAGAACTGCGCTGGCACTTGATTCGCTCGCTGGTGGCGATTCTGGTGTTTACGGTGGTGGCTTTTATTTACAAGGACTTCTTTTTTGGTAAGATAGTGCTGGGACCCACACGCCTTGACTTCTGGACTTACCGCAAACTGTGTGAACTGGGGCAGCTCATAGAATCACCGGCGCTTTGCTTCGATAAATTGAACTTTACCCTGCAGAGCCGCAAAATGGCAGGGCAGTTTCTCATGCACTTGACTTCTTCCTTTGTCATTGGTTTAATCATTGCATTTCCTTATGTGTTTTGGGAACTGTGGCGCTTTGTGCAGCCCGGCTTATATGAAAATGAACGCCGGGTAACCACCGGGGTGGTATTGGTAGTTTCTTTCTTGTTCCTTACAGGTGCCCTTTTCGGCTATTATATTCTCACCCCCATTTCGGTGCAGTTCTTGGCTAACTACACCCTTGACCCCTCTATTATCAACGAGTTCGATATTATTTCTTATGTGTCCACCATGCTCACCTTGGTGCTGGGTTGTGCCTTGCTGTTTCAACTGCCCATATTGGTCTATTTCCTTGCCAAGGCGGGCATCGTGAGTGCGCAAAGCATGAAAGCCTACCGGCGGCATGCCATCGTGGTTATCTTCGTGGTGGCAGCCATCATTACGCCTGCCGATGTTTTCAGTCAAATTATTGTGGCTTTGCCGCTGATTTTACTCTATGAAATCAGTATCTTCATTGCGGGCTTCGTAAAGAAGAAAGAAGAACGGCAAGAAGCATTGCAAAAGCGTGATGCCTGAAAAAACCTGATTGCCGGCGAGCGTGTTTAAGCGGAAGGCAACATAAAACAAAGCAATGGAGCAGTTTATTCGTGTGAGTGGTGCCCGTGTGCACAACCTGAAAAATATTGACATTGACATTCCCCGTTTCCGTTTGGTGGTGATTACCGGCGTAAGCGGCAGCGGCAAATCCTCTTTGGTCTTCGATACCCTCTATGCCGAAGGGCAACGCCGCTATCTGGAGAGTTTTGCCTCTTATGCCCGCAATTTTCTGGGCACGCTTGAGCGCCCCGATGTGGACAGCATCGAAGGGCTCAGCCCGGTGATTGCCATAGAACAGAAGACAACTTCACGCAACCCGCGCTCTACGGTAGGCACCACCACCGAAATATATGATTACTTGCGCCTGTTGTATGCCCGTGCTGCCGAAGCCTACTCTTATGTGACCGGCAAGAAGATGGTGCGGCAGTCCGAGGACCAAATCACCAATTCTATACTGGAGCGCTTTGCCGGACAAAAAATACAGCTGCTTGCCCCTTTGGTGCGGGGGCGCAAAGGGCACTACCGAGAACTGTTCAAGAAGCTTGAAAAAAGTGGCTACACCAAAGTGCGTGTAGATGGCGAAGTGCGCGACATAGAGCCCAAGATGCAGCTCGACCGCTATAAAATCCACGATATAGAGCTGGTCATTGACCGTCTGCGTCCCAAAGCAGAGGACCGCCACCGCTTGACACAGTCAGTGCGCAAAGCCCTCAAAGAGGGCAACGGTCTGCTGCTGGTCATCGACGAGGCGGGCAAGCCTTTCTTTTATTCCAAGCGCCTGATGTGTCCCGACTCGGGCATTGCCTATGACGACCCGGCACCCAATATGTTTTCGTTCAACTCGCCTTATGGGGCTTGTCCCAAATGCGAAGGCTTGGGTGTGATAGAACACATTCCGCGCGAAGCCATCTTTCCCGACCCGGACCTGAGCATTAAACTGGGCGCCATTGCCCCGCTGGGCGAATACCGCGACATATGGATTTTCAAAAAAATAGCCGGCATACTCAAACAACACGGCTATAAGCTGACGACCCCCGTCAAAAAACTACCCGAAGAAGTCATCAATATCTTGCTTTATGGTTCAAAAGAAAAGATAGCGGTGCCGTCAAAAAAATATCCCGGTGAAGAGTGGGAAACCGACTTCGAAGGCATCATTCCTTTCTTGGAACGCCAATTGCAAGAAGGAACCACCAAAATACGCGACTTCGTCGGTGAGTTTGTAGTGAGCGAGCCCTGCCCTGAATGTCAAGGCGCACGCCTCAAAAAAGAATCCTTGTATTTCAAAATAGACGGCAAGAACATAGCCGAAGTGGCCGCCATGGACCTGCATCAACTGGATGCATGGCTAAGCCAATTGCCCGGACGCCTGAACCCCACGCAGCGTCTCATTGCCGGAGAAGTACTCAAAGAAATCAGCAAGCGTGTGCACTTCCTCTTGGATGTGGGGCTGTATTACCTCACCCTTGACCGCCCCATGCGCACACTGTCGGGCGGTGAAGCCCAGCGCATCCGCCTTGCCACCCAAATAGGCACCCAACTGACGGGCGTCCTTTACCTGCTCGACGAGCCCAGCATCGGTTTGCACCAGCGCGACAACGAAAAGCTCATTCGTGCTTTGGAAGCCCTGCGCGACATAGGCAACTCGGTCATTGTGGTAGAACACGACAAAGACATGATGCTGGTAGCCGATCATCTCATAGACATAGGCCCGGGCGCCGGGCGCCATGGAGGACGAGTGGTGGCGCAGGGTAGCCCCCAAGAAGTAATGGACAACCCGCGCAGTGCCACGGCGCTCTATTTAAAAGGCGAGCGGCAAATAGAAGTGCCGGCCAAGCGCCGGCGTGGCAATGGCAAAATGTTGATACTGAAAGGCGCACGTGGACATAACCTCAAAGACATCACCGTGCGCTTCCCGCTGGGCACCATGATAGGCATCACGGGTGTGTCAGGCTCCGGCAAGTCAAGCCTTATTCATCATACACTGTTTCCTATTTTGCGCAAGCACTTCTACCGCTCACAGCGCGACCCGCTGCCCTACGACAGCATCGAGGGCTTGGAGCATATCGACAAGGTCATAGAAATAGACCAAGCGCCCATCGGACGTACGCCGCGTTCCAATCCGGCAACTTACACGGGTGTATTTACCCATATACGCAACTTGTTTAAAGACCTGCCCGAAGCCAAAATACGCGGCTATAAAGCCGGGCGTTTCTCTTTCAATGTAAAAGGGGGACGCTGCGAAGCCTGTGGGGGCGCCGGCGTGAAAACCATCGAAATGGAGTTCTTGCCCGACGTGCAGGTGCTTTGCGATGTGTGCAAAGGCAAGCGCTACAACCGCGAAACACTCGAAGTGCGATACAAGGGCAAATCCATTGCCGACGTGCTGGATATGACCATAGAAGAAGCCGCCACCTTTTTTGAAAACCACCCACAGATAGCCCGCTACTTGACTGTGCTCAACGAAGTGGGGCTGGGCTACCTTACCTTGGGGCAGCCGGCCACCACCTTGTCGGGCGGTGAAGCGCAGCGCATCAAGCTGGCAACGGAGCTGGCGCGCAAAAGCACCGGCAACACCTTTTATATTCTCGACGAGCCTACTACCGGCCTGCACTTTCAAGACATTGAGCGCCTGCTCGATTTCCTCAACCGCCTGGTGGAACAAGGCAATACGGTGCTTATCATAGAGCACAATCTGGATGTCATCAAAGTATGCGACCACCTGATAGACTTGGGTCCGGAAGGTGGCGCACAAGGCGGAACCATCGTCTGTGAGGGTACCCCCGAAGAGGTGGCGGCTCATCCGCACAGCCATACGGGGCGCTTCTTGCGCATGGAACTGAAACAAGGACAGTTTGCCGGCAAGTAAGCAATAGGAGTGGGGGGAGGCAGGCGCTTTCCTTTTGGATACTGCCGTTGTTGCCTCTTTTTAGTTTGTTCTTTGCCCTTTCTATTCCCCCTTTGTCATTTCAAGCGCTTTCTCTTTGTCCTTTCGAGCACCCTCTTTGTCATTTCGAGCGTAGCGAGAAATCTATTTTGTGTTTTAAGGCTTGATGGGTTTGAGATTGAGATTTCTCATTCGCTGCGCCCGTTCAAGATGGCAGACAGCGGGAGATTCGGGATGACAAGCTGTGATTTGTAGCGTTTGAGTAATACGAAGTGAAGGCTGTCGAAAGTATCTTTTTTGTAGGTATGCACAAACATTTTTCTTTTCCCTTTAAACCTTTTGTCATATGGCGGGGTCTAAGCGGTGCATGGTTTCACCAAAAAGAGAAAAGACTATGAAAAAGATGTTGCAACTGCTTCTTGTATTGCTTGTGATTGCCGGCGGGGCACAAGCTCAAAAGATGGGTGTGAAAGTATTGAACGAAGAGGAAGTACCTGCCGAAGTGAAGGCTACGCATGACCGCCTGTTCCCCGGGGTGAAGGTTATCCGTTGGGAAGGGCATAAATGGGTGAACAAAAACGACAAAGAGCGTGGTAAGATAGTAGCGGTATTTGACTACGAAGGCGTGCGTACCCGCGCCCGCTATCGCCCCAACGGCAAGGCTTTATCGGCTTCTTCTTATTACAAAGCAGACCAATTACCCGCCTCGGTGGCTTCGGCAGCTGCCCGTTATGAAGGCTTTGAGTTGAAAGGCGGTTCCAAAACATGGTCGCTTAAAGACACATCCAAAGCACCCGTATATAAGTTGCGCTTGCGCAAAGGTGCCCAGGTACTGAGCGTGTTTGTGGACGAGCAAGGAAACGAAATTGAGAAAAACAAGTTGAGCGAGGAATTGCAGGAAGATGAAGAATAAACACACGCTTGTGTGTTGAACGGCAAACAGCGGAAAAAGCACAAAGGCTCCTGTAATCAGGAGCCTTCTGTGTTTTGTGTATGGCATACGGAGTGGCTTTAAGCCAGCCCGAAAGCGCTTTTTATCTTATCCACGTAGTCGAGCTTTTCCCAAGTGAAAAACTCTACTTTTTTCTTGGTTTTGCGGCGTATCTCTTTCTTTTCGTGCTCGTCTTCTACCAAATCCACGGTGAACATATCCACTTCGGCTTCATAGGGGGTGCGTCCCATGTGCCCGTAAGCCGCCGTCGGGGTATAGATGGGGTTTTTCAAGCCCAAGCGCTCAATGATGGCTTTGGGGCGCAGGTCGAACAACTCTTTTACGATGGCAGCTATTTCCACATCGCTTTTGTTGACTTTTGCCGTGCCGAAAGTGTTCACGGTCAGAGATACGGGCTGCGCTACACCAATGGCATAAGACACCTGCACCAGCACTTCGTCGGCAACACCGGCAGCCACCAGGTTCTTTGCAATATGGCGGGTGGCATAGGCTGCGCTACGGTCCACCTTCGAAGGGTCTTTGCCCGAGAAGGCGCCGCCGCCATGGGCGCCTTTTCCGCCGTAAGTGTCCACGATGATTTTGCGCCCGGTAAGACCGGCATCGCCGTGAGGTCCACCAATCACAAACTTGCCGGTGGGGTTGATGTGATAGATGGTTTTTTCGTCCAGATATTCGGCGGGAATCACCTCACGGATGACGTATTTTTTGACATCTTCGGTGATGCGTCGGTGCATGTTTTCGTCGGTGTCGAATTCGTCGTGTTGGGTAGATACCACGATGGTATGCACACGGCGCGGTTTGTTGTTGTCGTCATATTCGATGGTTACCTGCGCTTTGGCGTCAGGGCGCAGATAGGGCATCAATTCCGGTTCGTTTTTGCGGATATAGGCAAGGCGTTCTACCAAGCGGTGGGCAAAAGCCAGAGCCATAGGCATGTACTCGGGCGTTTCGTTGGTGGCATAGCCAAACATCATGCCTTGGTCGCCGGCGCCTTGGTCTTTTCCTTCGCCTTCATCCACGCCGCGGGCAATATCGGGCGATTGGCTGTGGAGGGTCACAATGACGCCGCAAGAGTCGGCATCGAAGCGGTATTCGGGTTTGGTATAGCCGATACGGCGGATGGTTTCGCGCACGACATCCGGGATTTCCACATAGGCTTTGGTGGTTACTTCACCGGCAATGACTGCCAAGCCGGTGGTCACGAGCGTTTCGCAAGCCACGCGCGAATCTGCATCTTGCATGAGCATGGCATCTAAGATAGCATCCGATATTTGGTCGGCAATTTTGTCGGGATGCCCTTCAGATACAGACTCGGAGGTGAATAAGTATCCCATAGATTTCAGGTTTTAAATGGTGTTTGAAGGATGAAATTTAAAAAATGTGTGTCAAAGTTAAAGATTTTACACATAAATGCTTCAAAATAAAGCATGCGGCTTGCCGTCTTTGTTTTTTATTGCGGCAAGGGAGGCAGGCAGGCGGTCAATTGAGCTGTTTCGATGCTTTCGGCACAGCGGAAATGCCCTTTGGGGCATTGCTTATGCCCATGGATGCCGCAAGGGCGACACGGCAGCAACCCCTGCGTTTCTACAATATGGCTCTGTTCAGAGACCGGATAGAAGCCAAAGCCGGGAATGGTAGAGCAATATACCGCCGTGATGGGGGCGTTCATGGCAGATGCCAGATGAAGGGGCGAGGAGTCGTTGGCGTAGTTCATCAGCGCTTTTTGCATGAGTGCCGCCGACTGCAGCAGCGACAACTTGCCGGCAAGGTTATGAATGGGGCGCTCCTTTACGGCAGAGCGTATGCGTTCGCATAAGGCATAATCTGCCGGACCGCCCAGCAGGTAAACCGTCAGCGAGGGGGGCAAGGCTTGCAGAAAGGCAACCCACTTGTGTTCGGGATACTGCTTGGTGAACCATACCGAAGCGGGTGCCACGCACACATAGGGGGAGTGGCTTTGGTAGTGCGCCACCCGGGCATAGTCATCGGCAGAAGGATAGAGGCGCGGGCGTTGCGGTGTCTGCCGGCTTACCAAGGGGGCGATGAGTTGATGGTTCCGTTCTATTTCGTGCATGCCGCGGTCGAAATGGTGCGCCACACGGTGCCGGAAGGCAAAAGAAAAAGGGTTTTTGTTGAAGCCGGCAGTAAAAGCCGCCCCTGAGAGGGCAGTCCATAAGCCGGTGGCGGCAAAGCGCTGCACATTGATCACCGCATCGTAGCGGCGCCGGCGTATATGCCTGAGTATTCGCCACCAATCTTTGTATTTGGCTGTTTGTTTGTTCCAGACAATAAGCTCATGCAAAAATGGGTGCTTGTGGAAAAGCCCTTCATTACCTTTGCGCACCAGAAAATCAATTTCTGCTTGGGGATATTCAGCGTGCAGGCTTTCGAGCAGGGCAGTAGCCAAAATGGCATCGCCAATAAAGGCAGTTTGAATAACCAGTATTTTATTCATGACAATTTATGCAACTGATGGGTTGGTGGGCAAAGTTACAATAAACTCGGTGCCTTTGCCTTCTTCGCTTTGCACTTCTATGGTGCCGTTGTGCTGTTTGACAAACTCATAGACCAGTTTCAGCCCCAAACCCGTGCCCCGTTCGTCGTTGGTGCCTTTGCGCGAATAAATTTCATTTTTCTTAAACAACTTAGGAATGTCTTCCGGGGGAATGCCTATGCCGCTGTCTTTCACATGTATGTAGCACTTGTCGTCTTGTATGTAAGCGCGCAGATAAATATTCCCTTCGCTTGGGGTGAATTTTAACGCATTGGATAACAAATTCCGTATGATGAAGGCGGTCATTTGAGGATCGGCTACTATGGGCAGGGAAGACGAAACCTCAGTATGGATATGGATTCTTTTTTGCGCTGCATTTTGCCGGAAAAGAGCAATGATGCTATCTATCGTATGGGTGAGGTCAAAAGCGGCAGGGGTGAAGTGAATACCATCGGCTTGGCTGCGCGCCCATACCAATAGATTGTCGATGAGTTCGCGCAATCCATAAACCGAAGAGGAAAGGCGGCGCAGCAGCATAACCATTTCTTCTTTGCTGAAAGAGTCTGCTTGTGCACTGATGGCATCGAGGAATCCCACCAGTGAGTTGAGTGGGCTGCGAATGTCGTGCGAGATGATGGAGAAAAGCATGTCTTTCGTTTGATTGAGCTGCAAAAGGTGGTGGTTTTTCTCTTCGATGATGGCTTTTTGCTTTTCCAAGTCTTGGCGCAGCTGCTTGTTGTGAACGTAGCGACGATAATAAAGTATGCCTATGCCGCCGGTAAAAAGCAGCATCACGCCCAGTATATAGTTCAAGTAGAGCTGTTGGCGCTCTTTGAGCTGTGCAATTGATTTTTCTTGCTCAAGTATTTTGATTTTTTGTGCTTTTAATTGCGATTCATATTCGAAGCGGGCTGTTTCGCTGTATTCCAGCTTTTCCTGCGAGAGCACCTTTTCTTTCAAACGCGTATAGAGGTCGTAATACTCCAGGGCTTGCTCGTACTTTCCCAGCTTGCGATAGCAGTCTATAGCCAAGGGGTAGGCTTCGAGCAGGTACTCGGCGGCTTGATGCTGTTCAAAGTAGGGAATGGCTTTACCTAAAAGCAAAAGTGCGTTGTGGTAGTCTTCGCGGGCATGATATACCTTTGCCAGGCTCAAATAACCAATGGCTACGCCAAAGTCATCTTGGTTTTGCCGGTCTATTTCCAGTGCTTTTTGATAGTAGGCAAAGCTTTTGTCATAGTCGTGCAAGGCAAGATAGATGTCCCCAAGGTTGTTGTAAGGGTAAGAGAGCATGTGACTTCTGCCACTCTTTTCATAAAAGAGTGCAGCGCGGCGCAGTGTTTCAATGGCTTGGTCATACTGTTTTATTTCCATGTATTCTATGCCCAAGTTGTTGAGCGTGGTGGCCATGCTGGCTGTATCTTTTTGCTGCTCATAAGTAGCCAACGCCTGCTTGTAAAAGTCAATGGCTTCGCGGTGCTTGCCAAGGTTGGAATACACCATGGCTATGTCGTTACGTACAGCTGCCACTTCTGACGAGTCACCGGAGAGCTCTGCCAGCTTAAGGCTTTCATAATGATGCTTGAGCGCCTTGTCATAAATACCGATACGGTTGTAAAAAACAGCCAAGGCAGCATGAGCCGAGTAAAGGAAATCGCGCCACCCCATCTTTTGGGCTTTCTCTATGGACAGCAGGTAGTAGTTTTCGGCTTCTTGCTTGAAAGGAGTGTCTTGCAATAAATAGCCCAAGATAAAACACGTACGCGCTACGAGGCTGTCGTTGTGGGCATTTTGAGCGCTCAAGAAAGCACGATCGGCATAGTACAGCTTCAAACTGTCTGCTTCGACAGTCTCTACCAATTGCAAGAAAACTTTGGTTTTTTCCTTCTCTGAGCGCAGCTTAGGTACCTGCTGCAAGAGACTATCTTCTACTGATTGCTGCCCACGGGCCGGCACGCCCCCCATCCATAAATTCAAAATGAGTGTGCAAAGCAAACAAAGACGACGAAGCATACATTTATTAAAACTCATTCAAGCTGCATAAAACAAGTATTTTATAATTTATGCAAATAAATTTTGTCAAACAATGCAGCTTGTGTAATATTTTGCCAAAGAAGTGCAAAAGCACTTTTATAAAGTTTCTTCGCTCTGCAATTGCTTTTCATAAAGCTGTTTGTAGAGGCCGCCGGCCTGCATCAGGCTGTCGTGTGTTCCACGCTCTACGATGCGCCCTTCATCCAGCACAATGATTTGGTCTGCGAGTTTGGCAGAAGATACCCGGTGGGAAATGATGATGCTGGTGCGCCCTTCCATTACTTCGCGTAGGTTTTCCAAAATACGGTGTTCCGTATTGGTATCCACTGCCGACAGACAGTCATCCAATATCAATATTTTGGGTTTGCGAATCAATGCCCGTGCGATGGATACCCGCTGTTTTTGCCCGCCTGAAAGTGTGATGCCTCTTTCGCCCAGTATGGTGCTGAATCCCTTCGGAAAATCCATAATGTTATCATACACATCGGCACGGCGCGCTGCTTCCTCTATGGCTTCGGCAGGTGCCTCGTCCATGCCAAAACCTATGTTGTTGGCAATAGTATCCGAAAACAAAAAGACATCCTGCGGCACATAGCCTATTTGGCTGCGAAGGTAAGTAAGGTCATAGTCGCGCAAATCTACTCCGTCCAGTAAAATACGCCCTTCGGTAGGGTCATAAAGGCGGCAAATCAGGTTGGCAATGCTACTTTTCCCGGATCCGGTGGTGCCCAAAATTGCCAACTTCCCTCCGGCAGGTACATGAAAACTTATTTTATCAAGTGCTTTAATGCCCGATTCGGGATATACCAAGCTCACCTCTTCGAAGCGTAAATCGCCCTTCACCTCGGGGCGCAGATGGCGGCGCGAAACCAAGGTGGTATGCGTGTTTAAAAACTCATTGATACGCTCTTGAGAAGCAGCCGCCCGCTGAATGACGCTGGTAATCCAACCCAAAGAGGTAACGGGCCAAATCAACATGTTTAAATACAAAATAAACTCTGCAATATTGCCTTTGGTAATATTGCCGGCGGCTACTTCTATGCCGCCTACATACACTACAATGATGTTGCTAAGACCAATCAATGCCAAGATGGCCGGATAAAACAGTGCCTCGACCCGTGCCAGCTTCAAAGCCTGGTGCCGGTAAGCATCGCTTTCTTTTGCAAAGCGCTCGCCGTTGTCTTTTTCCCGGGCAAATGCTTTCAGTACGCGTATGCCCGAAAAAGCTTCCTGCACATATGTTGACAGCTCCGACAGTTTACGCTGTATCTCTGCCGAACGTTTGTTAATAATGTTGTTCACAAAGTAAATGATGGTAGAAAGTACCGGCAAGGGCAAGAGTGTGTAAAGGGTCAGTTTCACATCGACCGACAGCATGTAGGGGATGAGCATCAGGAAAAGAGAAAGCAGGTTCAGTCCGTACATAATGCCCGGTCCCAAATACATGCGCACATAAGATACGTCCTCAGATATGCGCGCCATCAGGTCGCCGGTATTGTTTTGCCGGTAAAAAGCCAGCGGGAGGGTTTGGTAGTGCCAAAAAATATCGTTCTTCAAATCATATTCAATCAAACGCGACATGACAATGATGGTTTGCCGCATAAAGAACAAAAACAAGCCGCGGCCCGCTGCCATCAACAGCAACAGCACCCCATAAATAATGATTTGCTGCTCAAAGGCTTCGGCTTCTAAGTTGCCCGCTCGATAAGCCTCAATATGTGCCTCTATGCTGTTGAAGGCTTTTCGAACAATGGGAGCAGGCTGTATGAGAAAATAGTTCGAGATGAAAGTGAACAACACACCACCCAGCAGATGCCACTTGTAACGCCATAAATACGGATTCAGTGCTTTAAGTGCTTTCATTTCTTGTATTATGGTAATTTAAAATTGTGTTTTTCAAATAAGTTACCTAACTTGCGCACGCTTTTATGTAGCAGGAATGTTGTTACAACTCAAAAAGTTTCCTATTGTTGCAGTCAATTTCTGTGTAGATACACAAAAGTAGTCAAATTTTATACACCAAGCCGATGGATGTGAATACCCTAACCCCCACCCAATTGCAAAGCTCAGTGTTCACTCAACTGGAGCAGTTGCAACACGAGCAGGTGATGTTTTGCTACGACGAAGCCACCGGGCTCAAAGCCATCATTGCCATTCATAACACCGTATTGGGACCGGCTACCGGTGGTACCCGTATGTGGATGTATGAGAACGAAGCCGATGCACTGCGTGACGTACTGCGTTTGTCGCGTGGAATGACCCTTAAAAACGCCATCTCCGGCTTGAATTTGGGCGGTGGCAAAGCCGTAATCATCGGCGACCCCCGCAAGCACAAGTCGGAAATGCTCTTCCGTTCATTCGGCAAATTTGTCAACAACTTGGGAGGCAAGTACATCACCGCCGAAGACGTGGGCATTTCTACCCAAGATATGGAATATGTGGCGATGGAGACCCCTCACGTAGCCGGTAAGCCGGAAAGCTTGGGCGGCAGTGGCGACCCTTCACCGGTTACTGCCTACGGGGTGTATATGGGCATGAAGGCGTCTGCCAAAAAAGTATATGGAAACGACAGCCTGCAGGGCAAGCGCGTGGCGCTACAAGGAGCCGGGCATGTGGGTATCCACCTGATTGAGCATCTGGTGAAAGAAGGGGCCGTGGTGTTTGTCAGCGATATCTACGAAGACCGTCTCAAAGCAGCCCAAGAAAAAGGAGCACAAGTAATTGAAAACCCTGACAGCATTTACGACCTTGACATTGACATCTACGCCCCTTGTGCTTTGGGTGCCACCGTCAACGACAATACCTTGGAGCGCCTGAAATGTGCCATCATTGCCGGTGCTGCCAACAACCAATTGGAAGACGAAGTGCGTCATGCCAAGATGTGCCAGGAAAAAGGCATCTTATACGCGCCCGATTTTCTTATCAATGCCGGCGGCATCATCAACGTATATACCGAAATAGCGCTGCCTGTTTACAACCGTCAGCGTGCCTATGAACAAACCGAGCGTATTTATGACTTTACGCTTGCCCTCTTCGAAAAAGCCGAAAAAGAAAATATAACCACGCACGAAGCAGCTTTGCGCACCGCTATGGAGCGCATTCATAATGCTGCCAAGCTCAAAAGCCGTATATAAGAACAGCCGGGTATGTGCCGGGTGCACATGCCTGTTTGTTCATAGGGGTTCGGAGCGGCGCCACGGCGCCGCTCTTTTTTTGTTTTGCCATGCCGGACGAAACGCAGTACAGCCAGGCATCTCACTAAAGCAACTCCGGCTCACCTTCTTCTCGTGTCGCATGCAGCAAACATCTCTTTTTAAGCCAAGCCGTCTTTTTGGTTACTTCAGAACGGAGCGCAGCTTGTCATTCCGAACCTCACGCTTCTTGTCATCTCGAACGAGCGCAGCGAGTGAGAGATCTCATCAATCCAAGCCACAGGAAGCAAAAAGAGATTTCTCACTTACGCTCGAA
>NZ_AUGC01000013.1 GCF_000426825.1 Thermonema rossianum DSM 10300
GTCGCAATCCTTCTTTTAATGGTAGATGCGCTGTGTGAGATAGCTATATAAGTCGCTTATTTTCAGTGTTTTATGTATTCAAAATTGCACAAAGTGGCAATTTTTCCAATGTGACTGGAATTTTAAACAGAATTTTCTTAAAGAAAATCAAAAATTCACCAAACAATATGTCAAAGATCGTGCTTTGCCGGGCTTCCGTTCGTCGGGCGGGTCGAAAAATGCGCAGGCATTCGTCGTGTAAAAACAGCCGTTCGTCCAAAATGTCAGCGCACAGCTGTCATGTTTCTTTGGCTGCCGCCCATGCGGAAAGCCACTTGCAAAGTGAAGGCATTTTAATTATTTTTTTCATAAGATCAAATCTTTTTTTAATTTTTTTGAAAAAGTCAATACATCCGGCCGCAAAGACCGGCAGCAACACTGGCACAAAAGCCGGCACGTGCGTATCTTTTGCCCAAAAACACGCAATGGAAGCACTTCTTTTCCAAGTCAATGCCTTCACACATCGGCCTTTTGGGGGCAATCCGGCGGCAGTGTGCCTGACAGCTGCGCCCTTCCCCACTTCGCTTATGCAAGCCATAGCCGCCGAAATGAACCTTTCGGAAACGGCTTTTGTGCATCCTTTAGCCGGCGGGCACTATGCCCTGCGCTGGTTTACGCCCACCACCGAAGTGGCTCTCTGCGGGCATGCCACACTTGCCACAGCCCACGTGCTGCTCTCGGAAATAGAAACGGAAGCAGCAAGGGAAGAAGTAAACTTTGAAACACAAAGTGGTTTGCTTACTGTGAAAAAGCAACGAGACGGTTACGCGATGCTGTTTCCGGCTTTGCCATGCGAAGCCATAGACGTGCCCGAAGGCTTGACGCAGGCACTCAATGCAAGCGTGAAGGCTTGTTTTCGCAGCACTTTCGATTTGGTGGTTGAGCTCGAAGACGAAGCAGCGGTGCGCAGCTGTACGCCCCGGCTCGAAGCGCTTGCCGCTTTTCCCTACCGCGGGGTCATTGTTACGGCGGCCGGGCAGCCCCCTTTTGATTTTGTGTCGCGCTTTTTCGGTCCCAATTGCGGGGTGGCGGAAGATCCGGTCACGGGCTCGGCGCACTGTGCATTGGCGCCCCTGTGGGCAGCCCGCCTGCAAAAAACGTCTCTACGAGCCTTCCAGGCATCGAAGCGTGGGGGCATCGTAGAGACGGAACTGCTTGGTGAACAGGTGATACTCCAAGGGGCAGCCGTAACCATTTGGACCGGGCGGCTGCAGCCGCATATTCTGCCCGCTTAGCCCAAAAGGCTTTGCAGTTTCATGGCTACACTCATGTCGCCTTGCACTTTTATCTTGCCTGCCATGAAGGCATTCATGGGGTTCAGCTCGCCTTTGAGCAGGGCTTGCATGTCTTCGGGGCTGATGAATATGGTGCAGGCGGCTTCGCGGTCTTCTTCGCTCACCGTGTTGGTGCCGCCGGTGCCGTCAATCAGCAGTTTTTTGCTGCCGAAGTCGAACTTCAGGCTTGTGCCCAAAGAGCCTTGTGCGGCACGTTGCCGGATGGCATGCATCACTTCGTCCAATACCGAAGCGGCGGCGGCTTCGCGGGCGGTTTGAGGCTTGGGGTTTTCGTATTTTTTATCGTCGATAAGTATTTTGGCAAGTATCTCGCGCATGATTTCCGAGGTGCCCCCGCCAATGGTAAGGATGCGCACGTCGCGGTACACGCGTGCCACTTTGTAGTCTTCTATGTAGCCATAGCCGCCAAACATCTGCAGGCACTCATAAGCGGCTTTGTTTGCCAGCTCGGTGGCTTGCAGCTTGGCAATGCTACACTCCTTCACCGCATACTTGCCTTCGTTTTGCAGGCGGCTGCAGTAGTAAACATACTGTTTGATGACTTCGGTTTCGGCATGCAGTTGTGCCATGCGGTGGCGCAATACCTGAAATTTGTTGATGGGGCGCCCGAAGGCTTGGCGCTCGCTCATGTATTTGAGGGTGTAATCGATGAGGGCTTCGGTGCCTGCCACGGCGCCGATGGCGCCCACCAGGCGCTCCAGCTGCAGGCCGTCCATAAGGTAATAGAAGCCCTTGCCTTCTTCACCGATGAGGTTTTCTGCCGGCACCTTCACATCTTCAAAAAAGAGTTCGGCGGTGTCGGAGGCATGCCAGCCCAGTTTGTTGAGTTTGTTTTTGGTGATGCCGGGGCTGTCGAGGTCCACCACTATCAGCGAAAAACCATTGATACCGGCTTCGGGATTGGTCTTCACCACCAGCACAATGTAGTCGCCATAAATGCCGTTGGAAATGAAGGTCTTCTGCCCGTTGATGATGTAGTGGTCGCCTTGACGCACGGCACGGGTTTGTATGTTTGCCACGTCGGAACCGGCGCCGGGTTCGGTAATGCCGATGGCTGAAATCATTTCGCCCTTGATGACCGGCACCAAGTATTTTTGTTTGAGCGCTTCCGAACCAAATTTGTAAACGTAGGTGGAAGACATGTATTGCGTGACGGTGGGAATGACGCCAAAGCCGCCGGAAAATACTTTTGAGATTTCTTCGCAAAAGACCACGCTGTAGAAGAAGTCCAAGCCTGCCCCGCCGTATTGCGCGGGATAGTGCAAGCCTAAGAATCCCTGCTCACCAAATTTTTTCCATATTTCTTTGGGTACTCTTTGTTGTGCCTCCCATTCGTCTATATAAGGCACCACTTCCTTTTGCAAAAACTGTTTCAGAGCGTCCCGAAACAGCTCGTGCTCTTCGGTAAAATAATATTCTTTCATTGCTTTTTTTGTTTTTATTTCACAACCATATAACAGTTTCTTCTTTCATAAGCCATTGCTCGTAATAGTCGCCGTAGTGGATGTCTATCTGGCGGCGGCGTATTTTTAAGGTAGGGGTCAACAGGCTGTTGTCCACACTCCACGCTTCGGTCGTAAGCACTGCCTTGGCTATTTTTTGATGGGTAGGCAGGGGCTCGTTGATGCGCTCCAGCAACTCCCGGATGGCTTGTTCTACCACCTGCGGCTCTTCTTTTTGTCCCATTTCGGAAAGAGAAATGAGCACAAGCGGCTGGAGTTGCCCCAAGCCCACCACGCACACCTGCTCGGCATAGGGCAGCTTGCCAAACTGCTCTTCAAGCGGACCGGGATAAATGAACATGCCTTTGGCTGTTTTGAAAGCGTCGCTCAGGCGCCCGGTGATTTTCAAAAAGCCTTCTTCGTCTATTTCGCCGCAGTCGCCGGTGTGCAGCCAGCCGTCGCGTATGACTTCGGCGGTTTTTTCGGGCTCTTTGAAATAACCTTCCATCAGCCATTCGGCGCGCATGAGTATTTCACCGGTGCCGGGGTCTATTTTCAGCTCTACTTCGGTAAGGGGCTTGCCTACGGTGCCCGGTTTGTTGCGGTCGCGCGGCATGATGCAGCAGCCGGCACAGTTCTCGGTCATGCCGTACACATCGCGCACAAAAACGCCCAAGTCCATAAACCATTGTTTCACGGCATCGGGGGTTTGGGCGGCGCCGGTCAGGGCGAGTTCTACCTTCGAAAGCCCCAGCTTTTTACGGATGATTTTTTTGAGCAGGCTGCCTATCAGCGGCAGGCGCGTGAGTGTGTTGTATTTTTTTTCGCCAAAGCGCTCCAGGATGCCCAAGCGGAATTTCTGCCAGATGCGCGGCACACCAAAGAAGAGGGTGGGTTGGGTGTCTTGCAGGTTTTCCAGAAAAGTGTCGATGGATTCGGCAAAAGAGATGGTTCCGCCCAAGTACAGGCAGGCCATCTCAATGGCCATGCGCTCGGCAATATGGTTGAGGGGCAGGTAAGAAAAGAAACGCCCTTCGCTCAATGCAAAGAGTCCTATGTCGTTGTGGCGCAACTCGCTTTCAAGAAAGAGGGCGGGCGAGCGAAATTTCAACATGACGCCTTTGGGGGTACCGGTGGTGCCGGAAGTAAACAGGATGGTCCAAAGGTCGTCGCGGGTGGGTTCATACACTTCTTGCAAGGGCTCGTGTGTGTGCAGCAGTTCGTCCCACGCCTTGCCGTCTTCTACTTTGGAATTGCCGGGGTAGTGCGGGAAGTGTATGATTTGAATGTGTGCGGGTACCGCTTCGCGTACTTTCTGCCAATAGCCTTCGTCGAGCTTGCCCACAAACAGGTGGGTTACTTCGCTCTTTTCGAGCACGGTGCGCAGGTCGTGTGCCGCCAGGTTGGCATAAAAAGGCACCGACACCGCCCCGCTCATCATAATAGCCAGGTCCGAGAGAATCCAGTGGTAGCAGTTTTTCGACAGAATGCCTACCAGGCTGCCTTTGCCTACGCCCATGGCACGAAGGGCAGCCGCCATGCGCCGGGCTTCGTCGCCGGCTTGTGCCCAAGTGATGGTTTTCCATTGCTTGCCAAAAGGCTGCCGCATGAAAACGGCATTGGGTTTTTCTTTCTCCCACTTCAGGAAATAGTGCAGCTGAGTGGGCAGTGTCTGCACAACGGGCGTGGTAAGGGTCTCTTTCATGGCTTTTTTATTTTAGTTGAGTTTAAACATATCGCCCCACAAGCGCTGCCCCCCATCGATATAGATGGTTTCACCGGTGATGTAAGCAGCCATGGGCGTAAGCAGAAAAGCCACCAAAAAGGCTACCTCCTCTACCTTGCCCAAGCGCTTGAGGGGTATGGTTTCGGCAATGCCTTGTTTGATGCTTTCGGGGTATTGTTCCAAGCCGGTGGATTGTATGATACCGGGTGCCACGGCATTGACACGGATGCCGTAGCGGCTCCATTCCACAGCCAGCGTTTTGGTCATGTTGTCCACGCCGGCACGCGCGGCGCCCGTGTGCATCATGCCCGGAAAGCCGCGGTATATGTTGGCAATGATATTGACAATGCTGCCGCTTTTTTGTGGAATAAAGAAGCGGTTTGCCATGGTATAAGTCATATTCCAGGTGCCGTTGAGGTTGTTGTTGACCACTGCCTGAAAGCCCTTCGGGCTGATCTGTTCGGCAGGGGCAGGAAACTGCCCGCCGGCATTGTTCACCAGGAAATCGAGGCGTGCGTAACGCCCGGCAACAAAGTCTGCCAGAGCTTTGGCTTGTTCGGGCTCGCGTATGTCGCAGGTTTTGTAGCATACTTCTCCCAAAGCGGCCAGGCTTCCGGCGGCGGCCTGCAGCTTTTCTTCCTTCCTTCCACTGATGCACACGGTAGCGCCCATATTCAAGAGCTGTTTGGCGATGGCGTAGCCTATGCCGCTGCCCCCACCGGTTACGATGGCTATTTTTCCTTTCAGTAAGTCACTGTTAAACATAAACTTACGCATTTTTTAGCGATAAATTCAACATTTGCCTTGCTTCGGCAACGGTTGCCGGCTCACGGCCCAAGGTGCGCACCAGCTTGGCAGCGGCTTCGACCAGCTCGCCATTCGATTTTGCCATGGCGCCTTCGGGCAAATAGAAGTTGTCTTCCAGCCCTACGCGTATGTGCCCGCCAATGGTGATGGCAGCCGCAGCCAGCGCCCACTGCTTGCGCCCAATGCCGATGACCTGCCAATGCGAGCCGGCAGGCACGCTGCGCGCCTGATGCAACAGGTTTTCGGTGGTAGCCGGAATGCCGCCCAACACGCCCATGACGAAGCTGAACACGTAGGGTGGTTTCAAAATGCCCATGTCTATGAAAGGCATGGCATTGTTGATATGCCCGCAGTCGAATACTTCCATTTCGGGCAAGGTGCCGGCTTCGTTCATGCGCTCCAAAAAGAAGCGTATATCCTTGAATGGGTTTTGAAAGACAAAGTCATGATAGAACTGCTTGGTTTTGGGCGAATAAATGGCGTAGTTCATCGAGCCCATGTTGAGTGCGGCCATGTCGGGTTTCAGTGCCGAAATATGGTGGATGCGCTCTTCTTTGGAAATGCCAATGGCACCGGTCGAGAAGTTGATGATGACGTCGGGGCAACGCTTGCGCACTTCGTCGTAAATGCGCCGGTAGGTTTCTATGTCGTAGGCCGGCGCACCGTTGTCTTGCCGGGCGTGAATGTGCAAGATAGCCGCACCGGCTTCCACGGCACGGCGCCCTTCTTCGGCTATTTCTTCGGGTGTGTAAGGAATATAGGGGCATTGGTCGCGCGTGGCCAGCACGCCCGTCAGTGCCGCGGTAATCACTACTTTTTTGTCAGATGCCATAGTTATCGGGGGTTTTGTGGGTTTAGTGTCCTTTCCATTGGGGTTTTCTTTTTTCCTTAAATGCCCGTATGCCTTCACGGGCATCTTCGGTTTGCAACAGCTGCATGAGCCTGCTGTTCAGCTCTTCGTGAGAGAGCCGGGGCAAGTGGTGATATACTTCAATGCCTGCTTGCATGGCCGTGGGGGCACCTTCGCGCAATTGCGCAACCAGCGCCTGCACTTTGGGTAACACCTCTTCGGGCTGCTCCACCACATGAGTAACCAATCCACAAGCCAACAGTTGGGCAGCTGTGCGCTCTTCGCCCAACAGGCACCAGTTCAATGCCTGACGGGCAGGCATAAAACCGGCAAGGGCTTTCATCACCTGAAAGGGAAAAAGCCCGCGCTTTACTTCGGGCAAAGAAAAACGCACCTGTTGGTGGGCTACTGCAAAGGTACTTGCCGCTACCAGCAGCAGGCCGCCGGCCAGCACATCGCCGGTAATGGCAGAAATCAAGGGCTTGGTAAAACTTTCGAATAGCTCATGCACTACCAAAGGGCGTTGTGCCGCGGGCACCGTCGATTGATGCTCGATGCCCCCCATCATGGCTTTCAGGTCGGCACCGGCACAAAAGACCGGTCCCCGGGCGCTCAGCACCACAAAGCGCAGTTGCCGGTTGTTTTGCGCATAAGCCAGTGCGTAAGCCAGCTCATTCAGCATCACCGGGTTGAGTGCATTGCGGCGCCCGGGGTGGTTGAGCACCACCTGCAGGCGGTCGTCTTCTTCGTGGCATTCAATAAAATGCCAGCGGTAGCGCTGCAGCGCGTCATCGGCTATTTCGGGAAAATAAGCATTCATGGTTGTTCTTCTTTTTCGGCGGTTTGGGTTTCACCGGCAGGTTCTATATGAATGAGGCGGGTACCGGCTTCTATGCTCGCCCCTTCCTGTACATAAACTTCTTGCACAATGCCATCGCTTTTTGCGTGGATTTGGTTTTCCATTTTCATGGACACGAAAACCAACAAAGGCTGCCCTTTCTTCACATGGTCGCCGGGCTTTACCAACAGGCGCGTCACCTGTCCGGGCATTTCTGCCTGATAGCTGCCTTCGGGCAGTTCGGTTTCCAGGTCGGGGAAACGGGGCAGCAAAAAAGCCTCAGCGCTTCCGTGCATCGCCTGCCACACCACATAGCGTTGGTTTTCGGGGCTGGTTTCCACGGGGATGAGTGCCACACGCTGCCCTTCCCATTCAAACACCACCTCTTCCAGACCGGCACTTAGCAGACGTGCGGTGCCTTCCCAGCCTTCGCCCTTGCAAAAGAAAAGGCTGTCCGACAGGGGCTTGTATTCTACCGTAATGATTTGCCCCCCTATCTTCCATCCATAAGGCAAGGTTGGTTGTGGCACGTTGCGCCAATTGGGCAGCAAGGCGGGAAGCAAAGCCCGTTGCCTGCAGGCAAGGGTTGCCCGCCATAGGCTCAAACCTACTGCCCAAGTACGCAGTAAGGGCAAAGGCAGGCGGCGCCCGGCTTCCAAAAGGTCGTTTCTTTGGTCCAAAAAGCGGGTATGATAGTTGCCTGCCACGAAGCCGGCATCGGTGCAGAGGGCACGCAGAAAGTCCAGATTGTGCCGCACGCCCACACACAACATCTGCCCCAGGGCATAATGCAGGCGGCGCAGGGCTTCGTGGCGTTCGCCGGCATGCACAATGATTTTGGCAAGCATGGAATCGTAATAAGGCGACACTTCGCAACCACTCTCTATGCCGCTATCGACACGCAGGTAAGGCAAAGAGGGCACTTGCCAGCGGTGAATGGTGCCGGTAGAAGGACGGAAATCCTCTGCCGGGTCTTCGGCATACAAACGGGCTTCGATGGCATAGCCATGCCTTTGTATCGTTTCTTGCGCATAAGGAAAAGGCTCGCCCGCCGCAATGCGTATCTGCCACTCTACCAAATCCAGCCCGGTGATGGCTTCGGTAACGGGGTGTTCTACCTGCAGGCGGGTGTTTACTTCCAGAAAATAAAACTCGCCCTTGCCCACGTAGATAAACTCCACGGTGCCGGCGTTGTCGTAGTTCAATGCCTTTGCTGCTTTCACCGCTGCGGCGCCCATTGCCTGCCGCTCTTCCTCACTCAGCACCGGTGACGGCGATTCCTCAATGATTTTTTGATAGCGCCGCTGAATGCTGCACTCCCGCTCGAACAAATGCACCACATGCCCGTGCCGGTCGCCCAAAATCTGAAATTCAATATGGCGGGCGGTTTCAAAATATTTTTCCAGCAAGAGTTCATCGTCGCCAAAGGCATTGAGCGCCTCACGGCGTGCCGCCTCGAAAGCCTCTTCAAAAGCAGCAGGTGCATGCACAATGCGCATGCCCTTGCCGCCGCCGCCTGCCGCTGCTTTCAGCAAGACCGGATAACCGATGGTTCCGGCGGCTTGCTTCATCTCTTCGCACGAAGCCCCACGCTTGCGGAAGCCGGGCACCGTGGGCACGCCTTGGGCTTCCATCAGGGCTTTGGCATTGGACTTAGAGCCCATTTGTTCGATGGCATCGGCATGCGGACCAATGAAAAGCAGGGGTGCCCCGCCCGCTTCCACGCGCTGTTGCGACAGCTGTGCCACCGCCCGGGCAAAGGCAGCATTTTCCGACAAAAAACCATAGCCGGGATGGATGGCATCGACTCCCGCGCTCAAGGCAATGTTTAATATTTTTTCGATGTTCAGATAACTTTCGGCGGGGGTGTTCCCTCCCAAAACATAGGCTTCGTCGGCTTCTGCCACGAAAGGCATAAGGCGGTCGGCATCGCTGTAAACAGCCACGGTAGCAATGCCCATACGGCGGCAGGTGCGTATGATGCGGCGGGCTATTTCGCCCCGGTTGGCAATCAATATTTTTTTTATGTCGTGCTTCATGGCTTGTGGATGGTTACATGCGGAAAACTCCATAGGTATTGGATGGGCGAATGGATGCATTGTTCACTACCGAAAGACAAATGCCCAGGTAGTCGCGGGTCAGGCGCGGGTCAATCACACCATCGTCCCATGCTTGGGCGGTGCTGTACCATGCGCTCGAAGTCTTTTCTATTTCCTGCATCAGGTGTTGGCGCAGCATGGCGGCTTGCTGCTCGTCGAAGGGCATGCCTGCTTTGGCAGCGGCTTGTCTTTGAATAATCTCCATGACACCGGCCAGCTGTTCGGGTCCCATCACGGCAATGCGGCTGTTGGGATAGCTCAACAGAAAGCGCGGACGGTAAGCCCGCCCCGCCATGGCGTAGTTGCCGGCTCCGTAAGAAGCCCCCACCATGAGCGTAATATGCGGCACCTCGCTGTTCGAAACGGCATTGATAAGCTTGGCGCCATGTTTGATAATGCCTTCTTGCTCATATTGCTTGCCCACCATGAAACCGGTGATGTTCTGTAAGAAAAGAATGGGTTTTTCTTCGCGGTTGCACAGCTCTATGAAGTGCGCCCCCTTGTTGGCGGAATCGGAAAACAAAACGCCGTTGTTGGCAATAATGCCTACCGGATAGCCGTGAATTTCAGCCCAGCCGGTCACCAGGGTGCGCCCCCACAAAGGCTTGAACTCCAAAAAGCGCGAATCGTCCACGATGCGGGCAATCAGCTCCCGCATATCGAAGGGGTATTTGGGGTCGGGCGGCACCAGCTGTATGATCTCTTCTGCCGGATAGCGTGGCGGTTTAGGGCTGTGCCGCGGCACAAAGTGCGGGCGGGGCGGGCGCAGCTGCGCCACCAATTCGCGTGCCTTACGGATGGCATCCAGTTCGTTCTCGGCAAGGTAGTCGGCAACGCCCGATTGGGTGGCATGCATCTCGGCACCGCCCAGACTTTCTTCATCCACTATTTCATTGGTTGCCATCTTTACCAAAGGCGGCCCCGCCAGGAACACTTTGGCTTGGTTGCGCACAAAGATGGTGTAATCGCTCATGCCGGGCACATAAGCCCCTCCGGCAGTGGCATTTCCCATCACCACCGAAATGGTGGGAATGCCCATTTTTGAACGTTGGGTAATTTCACGAAAGATGGCACCGCCATAGTTGAATATCTTGGCTTGCTCGGGCAGGTTCGCCCCTGCCGACTCCACAAAATTAATCACCGGCAGTGCATTCTCTCTTGCAATCTCATTGAGCCGCAAGCTTTTCTGCAAGGTAGGCAGGTCAATGGCTCCGCCTTTTTCCGTGCCTACGTTCGAAGTAATCATGGTCCAGCGTCCGCAAACCAAGCCAATGCCCCCCACGGTGGTTCCCCCGGGCGAAGAGCTTTTGGCGCCCAGCCCGGCCAGTGGCAACAGCTCCAAGAAAGGCGAGCCTTCATCCAACACATACTCTATGCGTTCGCGAGCCAACAGCTTGCCCTGCTTGCGTGCCTTTTGTATGTGCTTTTCTTTACCTTGAAAAAGGCAGGCTTCATAATGTTTTTGCAACTCCTCGAGCAGCTGTTGCATTTGTGCGGCATGTTGCCGTGTGGTTTCGGTGGGTTGCCAACGGCTTTTCAATACAGGCATCATCATGGCGTATCGGTTTGAATGAGTTTTTCGATTTTACTTTTCCCTTTTTCGGTAGCATAAGGCAGCAGCAGATGCCACATGCGCAAGCGTGCCTCCTGCCAGTTGTCGGCTTGGCGCCGGATGGCCTGCTGCATGGGAAAAAAGAAAAGCACCATCCACAGCGTATGTGCCAGGCTGTCGTATCCCTCGGGGCGGGCTTGCAAGTTGCCGGCGCCCACGGCATAGTCCAGCATGCCCTTCAGGTAGGCAATATGTGCTTCTATGTGCGCACGCAGGGCATTGGCTACGTCCTCGCTTTCGTGGGCTACGTCGAGGGTGTTCAGATAAAAAAAGCGGAAGCGGTACGTCAGCTCCAGAATGGCTTGCGTTTTTTCATGGGCATGCTCGAAAGTAGGCAATTGCAACACCGCCGATAAATGCTGTCTGCGTTCTTCTTCCAGCTGCTCGTAAAGAGCCTGCAGGATGCTCTCCTTCGATTTGAAATGATAGGCAAGGTTGCCGGGACTCATGCCCGCCGCTTCGGCAATATCTTTCATACTGACTTGCGCAAAACCTTGCCGGTTGAATAAATCCAGTGCCGCCTCCAATATTCTTTCCTTGGTACTCGTCTTTGATAGAAGCATAGACAGATTAGAAATTAAATTCTAAAATACAGACTTATTATAATGTTTTATTTCAAAATATAAAAATTTTGTACAACTTTTTTACGGTTTTTTCATAAAAAGCAGGCACAAGCGGAATTTACTGTGCCGGACAAAAGGTGGTGCAGCCCACCGGTTCGAAACGAAGCATGTCATTTCCCGCTTGCGCTCGAAGTGACAAGGGAAGAAAACGAAACGACAAAGGGAAAATGGTCGAAAAGGTAAGATTAAACGCACGAAAGGATAAAGGGTAGCTCAAAACAACAGACAGAAGGCAAGGAAGCGCAAAAAAAGATGGTTGAAGTACGAAGCACCGGGCTTGCTTGTTTCCCTGGCCAATGCCCCGCCAAAGCAAATAAAAAAGCGGACTTTGCCGGTCCGCTTTCCTTTTATGCTGCACGCTGTAAAGCGCTTTACACGGTTTCGCCTCTTAACTGTGCCTCTAAATCAATGGCTTTCGGAAAAAGCAAGTTGTTTTCCAGATGGATGTGCATCAGCAGGTTTTTTATGAAGTCGTTCAGCAGGGCATACACCGCTTTGAAGGTGTTGCAGGCATCGGCCGGCGGGCTAAAATGGTTGGTAATCTGTTGCAGACGTTTGAGCCGCTGCCCTTCCTCCTCGTGTTCGGCTTCCATGACATGCACCGGGTTGCGCACGGAACCAAAGGGGGGCATATCGGGCACCGTTCCTTCGGCAGCTGCTTTTTCAAGTTTTTGGATATAGGGGAAAAGCATCAACTCTTCTTTCTTCATATGCACAACCAGATGGTCAGCCATGCTTTCCCAGATTTGCTGCACTTCGGCAAGCTCGGGATGGCGCCCCCCATGTACTTGCACTACCTTTGCCAGCAAAGGACGAATTTGCGGGATTTGTGCTTCCACAAAAGCATGGTGGTTGTCTAAAATGAAGCGAATAAGCTCTGTAGCAGACCACTTGCTGAAGTCATGTGTTTCTTCTTCGTCTTTCTGCAAAGCCTGCAGTTCTTCCACCACCGTAGATACCGGCACACCGGCTTTGGTGCAGGCCGTTTCCAATGATTGCTTGCCTCCACAACAGAAATCAAGCCCCCACTTTTGAAAAACCGTTGCACGCCGTGGGTCTTCATTGACCAACTCGCCCAGTGTCTTTTGATTCAGGTCTGTCATCATAGCTTTGTCATTTAAAGGTGAAAGGATTGGGACGACTTTTTATGCTTGCATCGTTACATCAAAGGTTGCGAACCATGCTCGCGGTGAAATTTTATCTTGCTCCAGAACATCATTGCCATGCGCCCGGCACGCCATTTGGCTTCTTCGGCTTTGGGTCCTTCAAAAAGACCATCCACGGTTTCGTTGAACAGCTGCACCCAGCGGTTGAAGTGCTCCTCGCCTACGGGCATATGGGCATGTGGCAGAAAAGGACTGCCTTGGTAGGTGCGTTTATCCAACAAAACCGTCTCCCAAAAGCGATACATTTTTTCCAAGTGCTCCGGCCACCGGTCCCGAATCACACCGTTGAAAATTCCTCCCAACAAGGGGTCCACACGCACTTGCGCATAAAAGCTATCTACCATCTGCTCTATGTCACCGCGGTTTTGAATGTCGCTTTTCATAAAAGGATATTTTTGTCTTTTTTTAAACAAAAAAAGAGAAGTTTTTGTCACCAATCAATGACTTTCGTCATCCTCGGAAGAGAAACGCAGGCGCGCGCCGGCATCGACTACCTCAGTAGCTGCCTTGCGGATAGTTGTCTGCTGCAGGCTTTTTTTCAGTGCATCCCGCAAGCCCACTACTTGATAATGCAAAGGGCAAGGGTTTTGACTGCTGCAAACAGGCAGCCCCAACACGCAGCTGTTAAAATAAGCCTCTCCCTCGAAAAGCGTAACTATTTCGTAGAGCGAGCGCTTTTGTTGAGATGCTGACATACTAAATCCGCCTTTTTTTCCGCGCAATGAGTCCACCAGGCCCGCACGCGCCAGCCGCTGCAATACTTTCGAAGCAAAAGCTTCGGGGATGTCGGTGGCTTCTGCCACTTCCTTTACCGCCACGCGTTTTCCTTCCATGCTGCACTTGGCTATATATACGGCCGCACGCATGGCATATTCACAAGCTTTTGAAAACATTTTTTCCGCACTTTTTAAGGTTCAGGGGACTCGGGTAGCTCTTCAATGTCGTCCTCTCCCCAATCGTCATTGATAATAAAATCGTCGAACTTATTCAGTTTCTTTACTCTGCCCAGCGTTTTCTTCAAACCAATGGAAAACTCGGTAGTGCCCAGCATGTCCATGCCCGGCATCGCCGAAGGCAGTGTGTAGTCATAAGCAAACTGAAAATTGACAGTGGTGCTGCTCACTGCCACCAGCAGAGCAGTGCGCCCCGCTTGATGATAACGCAGCCCCAGCCCTATGCTGCCGCTGCGAAACAGACGCCCACTGTTCTCAGAGAAATGATAACGGTACCAGCCGCCGGCTTGATAAGCTGCCATGCCGGCCTGCTTGGTCAGGTAGAAAGTAGGCGAAAACGAGTGCCGGAATCCTTTCGCCTGCTTCAAGGGGAACAGACGCGCTTCGGCAGCCAACTGCCAGCCCACGGCCTGCCGGCTTTCCAACACCGAGCTTTGGCTTATGTCCGGACGGTTTAAATCATACACACCGACAGAAATCCAATAGCGGTCATGCACCGATTGTTCTTCCGGGCGGCGCCACAATGCTCCCACATTCACAGACCAGGACGAAACCGGCGCCGTACTCAAATATTCTGTTTGCAGGGGTTGCCCCTGTGGGTCATAAGCCGTGATTTGCTCACCACTCAAACGGCGGCTTTGCCAGCCGGCTTCCACGCCTATGCCCAGGCGCTGTTTGCCTATGTGCCATTGATAAGCAAAAGCCAAACGCAGGCTGTTTTGTTTCAGCTGCAGGCGGTCGCCTTGGGTATCGTCCAAAAACAGCAGCCCAAGGGTGGCATAATGATGCACGGCCGTGTCGCCCTGCACGCGCAAAAAAGGATACTGCAAACGAAACAGGCTGCTTCGATAGGGACTGTCCATTTGCATCCATTGCCGGCGGTTTTGCAAGGCAAAGAGCGCTTCTTCGCCTTGCAGAATGGCTGCCGGCGAAAGCGCCGCTCCGTTTTGTTCGTACAAGCTCCAAGGAATTGACTGTGCATAGCCACACACGACCACAGCCGGCCACCAAAGACAAGAAAACAAAAGAGTGCGTAGCGTGTTCTTCATAGTCTCAGGGTTGAAGGTAAAACGAACCATGTTTTTTGCCTTGACGGTCTTGCAGGGCTTGCCCACCGGTAAAGGTGCCCTCTATCGTCCATACATACACACCGGCCGGGGCAGGCTGCCCGTTGAGCTTGCCATCCCATCCACGGTCGCGTGCTTCCTGCCAGGAAGTGGTTTCATAACAGAGCATGCCTTGACGGTTGTAAATGCGCAAATGGAAATCCTGCACGCCCTCGCCGTAGGCTTTGAAAAAGTCGTTGTTTCCGTCGCCATTGGGCGTAAAGACCGTGGGAAAGGCTATCCACTCGTTGCTTTGCGCCTGCACGCTCCGGGGCCATGCCCAGCTCAACAGGCTCAACACCACAAAAAAGAAGATTTCACGCATAAACCATGCTATTTTATGCTTTTCTTGCCGGAAGGGACAAAATGTCCCCTTCGGAAAATTATCCTTGTAAAAGCTTTTTGACCTGCAGCAAAAGTGTCTCGTCTTCCACCTGCTTGAGCAGCTGCATCACTTCGGCTTTCAGCCGGCTTACTTTGTCTTTTTTCGGGGCGGGGCTTGTCTTCCGTTTGTTTTTACTGCCCGCTTGTTTTGTGGGGGATTGCAGAAGCGTTTCACGCAGCTGTGCCACTTCGGCCTCGCTCATTTTGGGCACTTGGCGCAATACTTTCGCCGGCACTTTCAGCTCGCCTTTCAGTATTTTATTTTTCAGCCCGGGCATGCCTTCGCTCAGGCGGTCCAAGCCTTCGGCATACTGTCCATCGCGTTTGATGGTCTTGTCGGACACCTTAAACACATTTGCCAGCTTTTCGGCAGTAGAACCTTCTTCTTTGGGTTGTTCTTCTGCCTGCCCGGCAAACTGCTTGAGATTGGCAATGTTGCCGCTTTTTTGTTTGAAGCGGTTGTACTGATAGCCTCGCAGGTAAGCCATTTCTTCCTTGGTCAGGTTGCGCTTGCCCAGCTGGTTGTTCACCATCCAGTCTTTGACTGCTTCTATATTTTCAAACTCACGCAGCTCTATTTTGAAAGGCAATTTGTGCCTTTGACAAATGCCATAGCGGTGGTGTCCGTCGATAAGCACATAGCGCTGTGCCCGGCTGTCTTTCCACACCACCAGCGGGTCGCGGCATCCTTCCTCCAAAATATTTTGCTCAAGCTGCTTATACTCTTCATCACTCAAAGGACGGATGAGGTCGCGCAACTCATCCAGAATCTCGATATGCTCTTTGATATATACTTCGGTATGTTCTACCTCCTGTTGCGCCGTTTGCAACAAGGCTGCAAATTTCTTTTTCTTGCTCATTCTGCTCTGCTTGTTATTTTGGGTGGTTTAAGAAGTGGTTTGTGCCAAACGGGTGGCTGCTTCTACCTCTTTGGCAAGCTGCATGTAATCCTCTGCGCCATAGCAGTGGGGATTATAGCTGAAAATATCTTGATGCATGGCAGAGGCTTCGGTCAGTGCCACATTGCTGCGGATCACCGTATCGAAAACCTTGCCCTTGTAAATGCTGCGCACCTGCTCCACAATAGAGCGGCGAATGACCGTGTGGTCCACTTGTGTAAGCAACATGCCGGCTACCTCCAGCTTTGGATTCAGGTTTTTGCGCAGCTCATCAATCAAGTTCAAAATGGTTTGCAAGCCTTTGGTGGCAAGGTATTCTGCCTGCACGACAACCAACACCTCCGAAGCAGCTATCAGTGCATTGATGGTTAGAATGGAAAGACTCGGGGGGCAATCGATGAGCACATAGTCATAAGCGTTTTTAACGCCCTCTAAGGCTTCTTTCAGGCGGAAGTAACCATTGACATCATTTTTCAGGCGAAGTTCCGCCTCAGACAGCTCTAAATCGGCCGGCGCTATATGCAAACCTTCGTCAAGTATCTCCACAGGCAAAGGTTCCGATTCACAAATGGCATGGTAAAGATTCCGGGCGGGTTCCTCCAAGCCCACATGCTGCGTCAGGTTGGCTTGGGGGTCGATGTCAACCAATAGCACACGTTTGCCCATGAGCGAAAGGGCTTTTCCCAAATTGAGCGTGCTGGTGGTTTTGCCCACACCGCCTTTATGATTGACCACGGCTATAATTCTTGGCTGCATAGAATTTCAAGATTTCGCTTGTTCGATACACTCCTCAATATTAGAAAAAAAATCTGATAACTCCCTCTGCTTTTACTGAATTGTACAAAACAAAGACTGCCTTTCAAGCCCTTTGGAAAAGGCGGATGGCGTGCTCGAAACTTTCACTTTGAAAGTCAAAGCTGCGCAGACTGATTCTTCCCCTTTTCGAAAGAAAAAAAAGACACAAAATTGAAAGACAACACAATATTGTGAATATTGATATATACTTGAGTATATATTGTAGGGGTATTTTTTACAAAAAATTTTGTTTTTTTATTTTTTTTAAAATTATATATGGTTGATATTTTTAACTTTTGTTAAATAACACTTTTCATAAGCAAAAGGACGCTGTTTAAGGGCGTGAGCATTTTATGGAAGAGGTGCCGGCATTGTTGTTGATGCCTGCTTTAGAATTTTATTTTGATGCAACAGTGTTGCAAAATGCTTGTAAGTATTTGTAAATGAGAAACTTTGCACTTCAAAGCAACCGCTTAAATAACACTTTTTATAAGCGAACTAACACTTTTTATAAGCGAACTAACACTTTTTATAAGCCTAAATAACACTTTTTATAAGTCAAACTAACACTTTTTATAAGCGAACTAACACTTTTTATAAGCCTTTGCTTTGGGATTCAAAGTTTGTTTGACACCGCCTTTTTTTCTGTTTTTGAAAAATTGTATTTTTTTGACTTACTTTCCCTATTGAATAAGCCAAGAGGCTGTTTTATATGAAGTTGGAAAAAATCAATGAACGCACGGAAGTGCGGCAGCATAATTTCCTGACGGAGGCGCGTTATGAGATGACAGCCTGCGAAATGGATATTTTATTTTGCTTGCTCAACGAGATTCGCGAGGATGAAAGCCGCAATTTCTATCAGCTGAAAGTAAAGGAAATAGAGCTGCTCACCGGACGCCAGTGGAACTATCAACAGTGCCGGGAATCTACTTTTCGCCTTGCCGAGCGGGTATTTGAGGTTATCAATGAAAACGGCAACTTGCTTCAATTTAGTTTGGTTTCTACGGCAGAGTATAAAATGGGGGAAGGCATCATAGAGCTGGAGGTATCGCCCAAGGTGATTCCTTATCTTTATGAGCTGAAGAAGAACTACACGGCTTTTCGCTTGTTGGCGTCACTGCGTTTTACTTCGAAGTATGCCAAGCGTTTTTATTTGTATTGTTCGCGATGGAAAGATGTGGGCAGTTTCACCACGACCATAGATGAGTTGAAAATCAAGCTGAAGCTCAAAGATCCGAAGCGCAAGAAAGAAAAGTATGTGCAGGTTCGCCAGTTCGTGGACAAGGTGTTGGAGGTGGCTGTGCAAGAAATCAACGAAGTGTCGGAGCTGATGGTGCAATATACGCTTATCAAAGAGGGGCGCAAATACACCAAAGTGCGTTTTAATATTGAGCGAAAAAAAGACGTGGCCGAGGAGGCGCTTGTCGATGAGCGGCAATTGCGGGCACATGCGCTGTTGAAGGAAATGGGCATTACGCGCCCCGATTATGTGAAAGCGGTGCTTAGCAGCGAAGATAAAATGAAGGCGCTTTTTAAATGGAACTATGAACGCAAACAGGGAAAATTGGGGAAATTGGAAAATCCATCCGGTCATTTGTTGAAAGTGTTGGGCTTGGTTTGAAAAGGTTTTTCACCTTGCTGTGCTTCATTCGACATGACAAAAGGCAAATTTGCTTCGATGAGCTTGCGATTTCTCACCTCACTGCGTTCGGTTCGAAATGACAACAAAGAGATGGTTTGTTTTTTAAGCCATTGTTTTTTTAACACCTAAATTATGACTTTTTGAGCTTTTTTGTTCGTCTTCTTCTCTTGTCATTTCGAGGGCAAGCGAGAAATCTTTTTTAAAGAAAGGCTTGGCTTGATGAGATGTCTCACTTCGTTCGACATGACAAAAGATAAACTTACTTTTTACTTTGAAGCGGCAGGCCTTTCCGTGCTTGGAAAGCGCTTACCGGCTGCTCGTTGACTCTTCTACCGGAAAGGACAAAGTGTCCCCTTCGAGCTGTTTACATTTGTTGCTCATCGATGAAATACAGGTTGGTGAGGACATAGCCTGCCAGGCGGTAGGCGTGTGCGTGCAGATGCTGTACGATGCGGTTGGCCTGTGGTTGCAGCGGGTCGAAATGCTCATCTTCTATGACTATCAGTCGCGGGCGATATCTTTCAAGGTCTAAAGAAAGCAGCACGTCGTAGTCGTGCTCTTCGGCATCGATGGAAAGGAAGTCGAAGTGTGCCGGGCAGTGGCAGGCGTCGAGAATATCGGTAAGGCGCCGGCTGCGCAAATGGTGCACTTGTTCTATGTTCTGTGCTATTTCTTGTGTGAGCATGCGCTCTATATAGGTTTTATCGGCTGAAGAAAGCACATCGTTGCTTAGTTCCACGAAATCCACTTCGCCTGTTTGGTTCGATACGAAGGCATGCACGGCAATATCGCGGGGGCGGTAGTACTTAAAAAGGCGAATCAGGCGCGGGTTGGCATCGATGCATATGCCGCGCCAGCCTTGACGGTACAGAGTAAAAGAGTTGGAGATAAAAACCGGGTGGTTGCATCCTACTTCCACGTAAAAACCACGATAGCCAAAAGGGGGCTTTAGCAGCGACTCAATCAGGCGATCTTCACCGGTAAAGGCATAGCTAAGGCGGGCCGACCGCCCAAAGAAGGGGCGCAGCGCCGACAGGGAAGCGTAACGCAACACACGCAGCAGGGACCAAAGGGGCGAGTGCCGGGTAAAGAACTGCCGGAAGCTGTGACGGACTTCCTGCCATGCCAGCGCCCACGAGAGAAAGAATGCCCGGCGGAAAGCTTTTTGATAGAGCAGCCGTGCGCGCCAGTGTTTTATGGACCGCTTGACTTGATGAAACCACAGACCGGAAGCCATAAGTATGGATGGTTTATGAATCCGAAAAAAGAAAATCCGGGGCATGAACACCGCCCCGGAAAGCCAAGATACTATTTTTGGGTGAATCAGCGGCTGCGTTGCTTGATGTCGCCACTGTCTATGTTGATGTCTTGTGAGCGTAAGCCGCGGTTGCCCAGTTCCACGCGCAGGCTGAGTGAAAGCCGGCGGCTGTCGTTGTAGTTATAGAATGACCAGTTTTGATTGCCGGAGGTGCCGCCCCCTTCGTAGGCATAGCCTTTCCATATGTCGGACACGGAGGCACGAAGGGTGTAGCGCCCATGTGTATAGGAAGCGCCTACGTCCAGACCGTGCAGGCTGTTGATGCGTATATTGCCTTCGTAAAGCGGACCGGGTATATAGGTGAAGTCGGCGGTGAGGGATAATTTTCTGTTGCCGGTATCGATAAGTTGCAGGCTTTGGTTCAGTTCAAAATACCAAAATCCGTAGTTACGTTTCAAAAATGCGTATTCGTTGCGCGGCAGGGTGCGTTCGTGTTGGTAGAGGGCAGTAAGCGAGACCGTCCATTTTTCGCTTAGGGGCAGGCCGCCGGCAATGCCTATATTCCATTGCCGTTTGTCACCGTAATTGTCGCGATAAAGGTAGGTTTCGTTGTTTTGGTTGGAGAGGGTGAGCTGTGCGTTGTCGTTTTCGATGTAGCTATAGTTGCCAATCAGGGCAATGGCACCACCAAACACGTAGTAAAGGTCGGAAGACAGGGTGTAAGAAGGTTGTAGGAAAGGGTTTTCTTGTTGGTACCAGTCCCGGGCCAGGTAATAACGGATGGGGTTCAGTTGCCAGAATGCCGGGCGTTGCATGCTTCCTTTTATACTCAGCGAAAACTGATGCATGTCGGAGGGGGCATAGAGTACCGAGAGGTTGGGCATCCAATAGCGGTATTCGTTGTTGAAAAGGCGCTGTTCGCTGCTGAATCCTTCGTTGATGGTGCGGTCGTATTTAACACCCAAGTCTGTTTGGAAACGCTCAGACCAATTGGCTTTCCAGCTGATGAAAGGGGTAAAATACCACTCGTTGAAGTCGTATATGAAGGAGCGTCCGGGATTGTTTTGATAGTTGTTGGCTTCTTTGTCGAACCAATCGACGACGGAGGCAGTGCGTGTGAGTGCGGAGTAAAAGCCTGCCTGTAAGCTCATTTTTTCGTTGAGCATGGCAAGGTAGTCTATCCGGCCATAGAGCGAGCTTTGGTTTTGGGCTACGTCTTGGCGGAAGTCCCAAACTGAACTGCCGTTGTTGCCGTCGAGCTCAACCAAAGAGTGCCGGTGTTGGGCAGATTCCGAAAACAAGGTACTGAATGTCAATGATAATTTGTTTTTTTGTTCCTTTCCATGACGGAAAGCATACTGAATATCGGCGCTGCCACTTTTGGAAAACTCTTTTTCCGTGGTGTTGGTATATCCGCTTTCTGTGATGCTGTATGCGCCATTTTGCAGCGCGCCATATTCGTTGTAACTGTAGCTGTTGTTGGGGTCGAAATGGTTAGTGTTGTAGGAGGCATTGCCCGATAGCTGCAGTTCGTGCTGCTCTTGCCAAGAGCGGGCAGTGCTCAGGTTTATGCCATTTTTCCAGCTGTTGTTTTTTTCGCGGGAGTCGAATACCTTCACCAGACTTTGCTTGTCTTGGGGCAACTCGAAGCGTTGGTCTATGGTCTGCCCGTAGCGGCTTAGTTGGCTGTAGGCAGAAGCTTGTATTTGCCATGTTTTGTGTTGAATGAGGTTGGCAAAGAGGCCGGGGGTGTTATACATGCCTTGTTGGTCTCTGAGTGTCAGATAGTATTTGGTCAGCAGCTTATTGGTTTTAAAATATATTTTGACAATGGCCGTGTCGCCCCCTTCGTCATATTCGGCGCCGGGCGCCATGATGATTTCTATACGGTCGATTTCTTCGGCAGGCATGCTTTCAAGGAGCATCTGAATCTGTTGGGCTGACAACAGGCTTCGTTTGCCGTTGATGTAGTACACCGTTTGGCTTTTGCCCAAGACCTGAGGCAGTCCTTCGCCTTGTTTTTTGAGCAGAGGCAGGCGTTTCAGTGCTTCCTGCGTGGTCATGCCACGCAGTGCTTCAGGATTTTGCCAGGTGGCAGTCAGGCGGCCGGCGCCCATGTCTATTGCCGGGCGGCTTGCGGTGATGGTTACTTCTTGTAGCTGAAGGTCGGAACGCAGGGTGATGTCCACATGGTGGTCTTGTTGCAGCTCAAGCCACTGACCGAAGGTTTGATAACCAACAAACTCTACTTGTAAGTAATAACGCCCCTTGTTGGGGAGTGTAAGAGAAAAGTTGCCTTGTTCGTCGGTGGTGGTGCCGGTTTCGAACTGTAGCGAATCGGATACCAGCACCGTGGCATAAGGCAGTTTTTGAAGGCTGTCTTGCACGCTGCCGCTAAGGGTAATGCCTTGTGCATGGATAAGAGCAGGAAATAAAACGTAACTGATGAGTGTCAGTAAAAAGTTGGGCTTTTTCATACTTAAACTGAAGTAAATGGTTTTAAGATTCACACTTGTTTTCTTTTATAGATGCAGAAACAGGAAGGAGGGTTGCCCGGGAGTGAATAATTTTAAAGACCTGTACAAAGGTGTTGAAATTTTTTTAAAAAATACTTGTGTGATTTTTTTATGTTTGTGATACCACATATTTATAGTTGTTAACTAAAAAACAAAGTGTTATGCATCAAAGGAAAAGCTTTTCCATTGTATGGGTCGTTGCCTTTTTAAGCGCTTTGGGCTTAGTATCAAGCTTTGTGTTGCCACAGAAGAAAAACATGGCTTCCTTAAAAGATGCAGTGAAGCTTCAGGAAGTATCCGATACCTTGATCTGCTTTAAAGAATTTGTCTCAAAAGAAGATTGGAGCAGACTTAAAAAGCTCACTTACAAAGGAAAATTGCAAGTAGCAGTAGTGGTGCAAAAAAGCCATACATTGGCTGCAAGAGCAAAGACCAAATCGTCGGTAGCTCATAGTAGTTTTATATTCAAGCAGGCTACCAAAAGAACACGTGCGGTGATGAAAGTTCAATCTGCGGAAATGAGCCGGGAGGCAGCTTCCGCCCTTGATGAAATATTGAAAAAATATGAACATGCGCCATGTGAATAGTCGTGATGCCATGTCCATAAAGCAGTGTTTACAGTTGTTGTTTTGCTTTGCAATACTTCTTGGCATTGTTTTGAACAACATCAAACTGGGCTTGGATGGATACTATACCTTTTATTACGGTGAGGAAAAGGCTGAAGAGAACATTGTGTACAGATTTGCAAGGTATTGTACGGATTTGCCGGGCTGCGCGCAGTGGTATCAGCTGACAGGCATGGCAACGGGTTATGGTTTCTTTTCGCCTAATGTTGCCAGCGATTTTGTGGTGCTGTTCGAGCTGAAAGATGCAAATGGGCAGGTCTATAAAACGCTTGAAACACCTTTGATTCAAAGCAAAGAGGGCAATATGCGTTTCTATACCTTTTTGGGGGTGTACATGGACAAAATATTAAGCAAAGAAGAAAATAAAGTACCTGATAAATATGAGCGCCTTTTGGATGTTATGTTGAAGCAGTTGGGATTTTATGTAAAAAGGCATACCGGTGCACAAAGCGTAGGCGTAAGCTTGTATTTGTATGACTATCCTTCGTTGAGAGAATTTCAGCTGTTCAAAAAACCAAGATTGATTTTATTACAAAAATACGACTTATGAAGTCCATCATACCGTTTTTCTTTGGCTTCAGAAGCTATATGGGGCAAGCCATGGTTTTTTTTCGTATGGCAATGGGCATATTGTTTTCCCTTCATTTTTTGGCGGCTTTGCCTGACTTCGAGCGCTTGTTTTCTACAAACGGCATATTGCCCACCGATATTTTGGATCTATATGCTACGGAATACATCATCACATTGCCCGGCATCGTTTCTTTTCTGACAAACTATGGTATAAGCCAGCCGCTTGCTTTGTGGATGTTTAAGGTTTTGTATTTGGGGCTGTCTCTATGTATTGCAGTGGGTTTTTTTAGCCGTTGGGCAGCGGCTTTGCTGCTGTTTTTACATGCTGCGTGGATGCAAGGTGCCACACTGTATTTTTATGGGGTAGATTACTTTGAGTCCATGGCGTTGTTTTATTTGGTGTTGTTTCCTGCTGACAGCGCTTATTCTTTACGTGCAATGATAGGCAAACCGCAGACAGAAGCAATGAGAAGGGCAACGCCTTACTTTCGTACTTTCCAAATACATGTAGTTTTGGTTTATTTTTTTTCCGGCTTGGAAAAAATTGTTGGTTTCAACTGGCGAAACGGGGAGTCAGTATGGAAAGCATTTCACTTGTACCATCTAAACCGTGATTTTGCTTGGGATTTTAGCTTCATATCGGATTACCATTGGCTGTGGGTGCTTATGGGGTGGGGTGTGGTGATAGTGGAACTGTTTTATCCTGTATTCATTGTGTGGCATAAGAGCCGCCGGCTGTGGTTATGGGCTACCATAGCTTTCCATCTTGGCATTGCCTTGGTTTTAAACCTCTATTTTTTTGCAGCCACGATGATAGCCTGGAACCTAACAGCTTTTTACTTCGTGGATGCACACAAGTTTGGGGGGAAAGCCATGCCACAGGCAAGTAAACTCAAATTTGAAGAAAGCATTTGAAGGACTGGGGTTTTTATAGAGCGCTACATCCGAAGGGGACATTTTGTCCCTTTCGGTGTTTTTATGCTTCTTTGGAAGAGTTTCAAGCATTGAAAGATGAAAATCAGCGTCATTATTCCCACTTATAACGGAAAAGAACGTTTGTTGCGCTGTCTGGAGGCACTCAAGCAGCAGAGCCGCCTGCCCGATGAGGTAATTGTGAGTATCGACGGCTCTACGGATGCAACAGCCGAAGCCCTTGCTCATTGGAATGCGGCGGGCTTGCCGCTGCAATGGATAGAAGCGCCTAATGGTGGGCGGGCAGTGGCACGCAACCGCGGCGCACGCATGGCGCAAGGTGAACTGCTCATTTTTTTGGACGATGACGTGCGCCTTATTCCCCAAGGTATTGCCATGCATGAAGCACATCACCGGCGGTTTGAAAACAGTATTCTGGTAGGAGCTACCTTGGAAGAAGAGGCACTGTTGCGCACCGATATGCACCGGTATAAGGCTTATTTGAGCCGCTTGTGGCTGAAGCCTTTGGTTGCATATGCCACACAACCGATGCCGGCAGGCAAGGTGTTTTTGGCAGCCGCCAACATGTCCATGCCCCGCCAAGTATTTGAGCAACTGGGAGGCTTTGATGAGCGTCTGCGCGATGCCGAAGATTATGACTTGGGCGTGCGTGCCGTGCAGGCGGGGGTGCCTGTTTACTTCAATTACGACTTGATTGCTTGGCATGACGATTGGATCACCTGTGCTTCTTACATCCGGCGCATCCGGCAATACCAGGCAGCACAAGAACAGCTGCAGAGATTGAAGCCCGGGCTTCACGCACGCAATCCTTATGCGTATCGCCCGGCAAGAGGGTGGCGGCGTTTGGCTTATCGCTTCTTTTCGCATCCGGTGTGGGTGCAATGGATTGACCGCGAGGTGTTCTGGATACGAAGGCTGCCCCGTGCATTGCGTTACCGCCTTTATGATTGGGTCATTATGGCGCAGGCAGTGCATTTTCCGGAGGCAGCGCCGTAATAGCAAAAAATATTGGCATTGCCTTAGTACCGGCATCTAAGCTTTCTTCTTTTCCGGTAAAAACCGCTAAAAAAGAGGCGTTTTTGTATTGATTATATGAAAATATGTTCTTATTATTGTGTAAAACTATGATTTTTTATTTTGAAATAAAGAAAAACAAAGAAAGCTATGGAAAAACATCAAGTGCTTATTATTGGCGGCGGGAATGCCGGTATTTCGGTAGCGGCGCAGTTGTTGCGCAAGCGTCCTAAGTTGGATATTGCCATTGTGGAGCCTTCCGACAAACACTACTACCAACCTGCCTGGACGCTGGTGGGCGGGGGCGATTATGATGTGAACGACACGGTGCGCCCGGAGGCATCGGTGATGCCCAAAAAAGCCAAATGGATTAAAGACAAAGCCGAGGGTTTTGAACCGGAAAACAATTTGGTGCACCTGGCAAGCGGGAAAAAAGTAGCTTATGATTTCATGGTGGTGTGCCCCGGCATACAATTGCGCTGGGAATGGGTAGAAGGCCTGGAGGAAACACTCGGAAAGAACGGCGTAACAAGCAACTACCGTTTCGACTTGGCGCCTTACACCTTCGAGTGCATTCGAAACTTTCAAGGCGGCACGGCTTTGTTTACCAATCCCGGCACGCCCATCAAGTGCGGAGGGGCACCGCAAAAAATTATGTATTTGGCATGTGACTACTGGCGAAAGCATGGAGTGCTTGATAAAGCCGACGTGCATTTCTGTACGGCGGGCGGGGTGATTTTCGGCGTGAAGAAATATGCCGAGACGCTCATGAAGGTAGTCAATCGTTATGGCATTCATTTGGATTTCAAGCACAATTTGGTGGCTATAGACGGAGCAAGGAAAGAAGCTACTTTTGAAGTGACCCAAGCAGACGGCAGCAAAGAGAAGAAGGTCATGCACTTCGACATGATACATGTGACACCGCCGCAGAGTGCGCCGGACTTTATTCGAAACAGCCCCCTTGCCGATGCCAACGGCTGGGTAGATGTGGACAAACACACTTTACAGCATAAGAAATATGCCAACATATTCGGCATAGGCGATGCAAGTAACACGCCCAATGCCAAGACGGGGGCAGCCATACGCAAGCAGGCACCGGTGCTGGTGCAAAACCTGCTGGATGTCATGGATGGCAAGCAGCCTTCGGCTTCGTATAACGGCTATGGCTCTTGTCCGCTGGTGACCGGTTATGGTAAGCTGGTACTGGCAGAGTTTGACTACAACAACAATCCTATAGAAACCTTCCCCTTCGATCAGTCGAAAGAGCGTTGGACGATGTATCAGCTCAAAAAGTACATTTTGCCTTGGCTCTATTGGAATAAAATTTTGAAAGGTACCGCATAGGTTGTACTGTGTGCTCATATAAAAAGCAGGCAAATCATGCCTGCTTTTTGTTTTTATGAAGCGAAATCGGTGCCTGCCAACTGAATATAACTGCCTTTGTGGGCGTTGTGTGTAGCTATGAGTGCCGTTCTGATGCGCTCTCGCATAGACTGCACGTGAGAGATTACACCGATGACTTTGCCCTCGCAAGCCAGCTGTTCAAGTACGTTCATCACTTCGAAGAGGGTTTTCTCGTCGAGGCTGCCAAAGCCTTCATCTATGAAAAAGAAATGCTGCTGTATGCGATGGGTATCTTGTAGCAGCTCGGAGAGCGCCAAAGCAAGGCTCAACGATAAAATAAAACGCTGCCCGCCCGAGAGGCTTTCGAGGGGGCGCGTGTATTGGTTCAGGCGGTCACAGATTTGGATTTCTATTTTGTTGTTTTCTGTGGTGATCTCAACTGACAATGCATTGTTGGTAAGTTGCTCAAAGTGTTTGTTGGCTAAGCTGTTGACTTTATTCAGGTAGTTTCCGAGTACGAAGTTCAGGAAGCCGTTGCCGTCGTTGAGTTTGTTTATTCTTTCCCATATTTCCAGCGTTTTCCTGCTTTTCTCATACGACTCCATAAGCTGCTTTTTCTTATTGAGCCTTTCTTCCATGGCTTTTATAACTTCCGAAATCCGTCCTTTCTCTTCTTGCAAGTGCTTAACTTCCTGTTTTATTTCTTTATACTGCCGGCGGAGTTGTGCTCGCTCTTCAGCTGATTCGGGTACACTGAGCGCCTGCCGGGCTTTTTGAATGTCTTGTAACTGCTTGTTCAAAGCTTCGTGTCTACTACGCAAAGTATCTCTTTGGCGTATGTTGTTTTGAATGCTTTGCTTTTCATTGAGTATTTGTTGCACCTCTTCTTCTGTGCCGAACAGCTCGCTGTATGTTTGCAGCAACTGCCGTATGCTTTGCTCAATGTCGCTTATCTCTTTTTTCAAAGTGACGATGCTGTCTTGAATACTCTTGAGCTGTCCTTCTTCCGTATGTTGATCTTTTTCTATTTGCTCCAGCTGCTCTTTGGCTTGATTGCAGGCAGTTTCTGCTTCTTGATATTCCCTGTGAATTGCTTGTACGTGTTTCTCTAACTCCTCTATGCTTTTGTTTTGATATTCAGGGTGCTGCGTTTCGTATGCTTCTATTTCTTCTTGAAGCCGCTGTATGGTATTATGTAATTCCTGGATAATGCCTTCCTGCTTGGCAATGTGTTGGGCTTTTTCCTGTTCTTCTTTTTGTATTTTCTCTTTTTCTGCATTCAGTTGCAGAAGCGTTTTCTCATTCTCTTTTAGTTCATTTTGCTTTTGCTCTACCTGCTGTATAATGTCAGCCAACATTTTGTTGAAGGCGTCTTTTTCGCGGGGGGGCTCGCCCCCGGGAAGTGGAAGTGCCGGAAAGTCGCCGGCTTTGGTTTGGTTATAGGTTTCTATGCCACTTATGAAAAGTGTTTTTAAATTGTAGAGGTGGTTCAATTCTTCCTGCATGTGCTGCATTTTTTGTGATATATCTTTTAATAAAGAAGCTTGTTGTTGCAGCTCTTCATGAGATATTGAGTGGATGCTAAGGTTTTCGGTGACATGTTCTGTTGAGCCGCATAGAGGGCAGGGCTCACCGGCTTTAAGGTTTTGCCGCAAGCTGCGCAGCTTCATTTCAGTTTTTGTGCTGATAAGCAGCTCTTGTAGGCTTTGATTCAAGTGTGCAAAGCTGCATTCTTTTACCGCCTTTTTTAACAGCGTGGATAAGTGTTTGTTTTCGGGCTTGTCTATTTGTTTTAGCCTGCCTGCCAGGCTTTTGTAAAGCTTCTTGCATTCTTCGTGTTTTGTGTAGTAGTCGTAAGAAAAAGTCTTTAAGTTCTGCAATTGTTGGATAAGTACCGGCAGATTTGTTGCCTCCAGTTGCTTGATGTTTGCCTCTGTTGCCTGGATGCGTTGCAACAGCTCTTGAAGCTTTTTGTCTATATGCTTGCGCTCTGATATCTGCTTTTTCTGTTCTTGCTTTTGCGATTCTATGTTTTTTTGGGCTTTCTGTAGCTCTCGATGCCACTTAATGTATGTTTCCAAATGGCTGATATTCTGCATCTTTTTTGATAACCCCTCATAACGCACCTTGGATGCTTGGTATTTGGTTTTGTATTCTTGTATCTTTTGTTGTCTGTCTTGTATGCTTTGTGCGAGTTGCCGGGCTTTTTCCTGGTTTACTTTCAGGCTTTCCCTCTTTTGGTCGCGAATATTTAAAGGTCTTTCGAAATGCTCTTGTGCTATTTGCAAACGCTCTTGCTGCGTGTCGAGATTTTGAGGAAGCTGCGCCAGGCTGCTTTCTATTTCGGAAAGCTCTTTTTGCAGTTTTTCCAGCTCTTGTTCTTTTATCCGGGCAAGCTCTATTTGTTTTACGCGCTCTTCCAGTTGTCCGGCTTCGGCTTGCCGGCCGGTAAGCCGTTTCAAAAGCTGCTCTTCTTCGCTTTTTTTCTGTTGAAGGGTTTCTTCATTGACGTCTTCGTATTCAGCCAGACGGCTTTTGTTGTTTTCAAAGCTTTGCCGGGCTTCCTTGAGCTTTTCTTTTGCTTTTTCTTTTATCTTTTCATAAATGTTTAAATCGAAAATCTCCCTTAAGAAATCACTTCTTTTAGATGGCTGCTCTTTAATAAACTTATCGAAATTACCCTGTGGCAAAACAATGGTGCGGGTGAAATGTTCTATTGGTATGTTTTTCAAAGCAGCTTGCTCTTCGCCTTTCTTTTCATCGAGTGCTTGCCATTCTTGCTTTCCTTGGTTGAAACTCTCCCAAAGGGCTCTGCCCCGGGCTTCCGTGCCGTGATAACGATAATAGTTTTTGTCTGCTGAACCTTCGTAGTCGTCTTCTTGAAATAAAGTGCCGGTTTTCTTTTTTCGCTTTCTTGCCTGCACACCGAGGCGGTAGGTGAAAGCATAAATGTGCGTGTCAAAGCCCCGGAAAATAAACTCTATGGTTAATTCATCGCTATGGCGGTTGATAAGATGCTTGATGCTCTTTTGGCTGCCACGCAGTGCCTTTCCATAGAGGGCTATACTGATGGCTTCGAGCAGGGTGGACTTCCCGGCGCCGGTATCCCCGAAAATGCCGAATAAGCCGGCATTACTTAATTCGCTGAAGTCGATGTGTTGCTCTTCTTTGTAAGAAGCCAGTCCCTTAAAGTGCAAATAAAGTGGTTGCATATTTGGTTATGAGTTTTTTATTTCATTCAACAAATCAGCAAAAGCCCGTAAAATTTCACCGGAGGGGGCTTCACCACGATGTGCTTGGGGGTAGTATTCTTCGAAATACTCGTGTGGTTTCTTTAGTTGGAAAGTTGTGTTATCGATGGGCGTGCCGTCGTTTGCCGGCCGGCTGGCCGGCAGCTGCCAACTGATAAAGTGCGGGAACTGCTCTTGCAGCTCTTTGAGTAGCGAAGGGGTGGGCATGGTCTGAAAATTGACATGCACCCAACCGTCTGCGTGGGCTTGCAGCTGCTCTTTGACCGTTTCACTTGCCTCCGCTTCCAAAACCAGCAGCCGCCTGCCGGCAGCTAAGCTTATCTCTTCGATTTGAGGCTTTTGTTCGGGAAGCAGCTCCACGACCACCACCTTCTTTTCATATTTGCTTTCGTCGAAGCTGTAGGCTAAGGGGCTGCCGCTGTAACGTATATGAGAAGCTGTGACTTCATGGGGGCGGTGCAGGTGCCCCAAGGCTACGTATTGCACGTTTTCCGGGAATATATCGGCTTTGAGGGCATAGCTGCCACCAATAGAAAGCCTGTGTTCTGCTTCACTTTCCTGCTCGTCTTCGGCAGCCTTGCCCGAGCGGATGATAAACTGATGAGCTGCCAAAAGGCAAATGCCCCCGGGGCTGCACTGCCCGGCAAGTGTGTGCCAGTAATCTTTCAGGTAGTCGTAAAGGGCATTGCCCGAATCAGACTCCAAACGGCGATTGAGGCGTATTTCATCGGCAAAGGGGGTGGCAATGATTTGCACGGGGTAGGGGAATGCCGGATGATGGAAAACAAACAAGTCTTGTGCTGCTTTGGCCAATGTCCATTCGCCTATGGTTCCATTCGTTATTTCTTTGATGGCTTCGCCTTTTTCCGGATGCCCATGTGCCAAAATACCGTGCAGGCTGCCCATGATCGACAGGTTTTGGATGCGTGCCGGCGAGTCGTGGTTGCCGGCAATGAGCAGCACAAGCCGCTTGCCGCCCTTGCTCAGCTGCAAAAGACCTTTTTGCAGCACGCTTTCAGCTTCGATGCTGGGTGTGTATTTGTCATAAATATCACCGGCAACAAGCACGATATCCACCGCTTCTCGCTCGGCAATGGAGGCGAGTTCCTGCAGAAATTCTTTTTGCTCTTCCAACCGGCTTTTTCCTTTAAGCGACTTACCTATGTGCCAGTCGGCAGTATGCAATACTTTCAGGCTGCGCATGCTTAGTGTAGTTTTTTATGAAAGATATATGAAATGCTCTAAATACAAAGTTTGGGTGGTATCATTTTTGATGAATGCTATTTCAAAATTTTAAAAAAATAAAGATTTATGAGGTATAAATTACTCTCTTTTTTTGTTTTCTGCTGCTCAATGCTTGCGAGTGAGGCACTGCGCGCCCAAAACTATTGGGGTCTGCACAGCAGCAACTACAGCCCCTTGACCGGTGTGCACCTCCAGCCCGCCGATATTGTAGATGCACGCACAAAATTTCAGCTGTTGTTTGTAGGCGCCAATATGGACATAAACAACAACTATTTAGGGTTGGAGCGCAGCACTTTCTGGAAGTTCGATTACAACAACAGCGACTTCCGGGAAAATTTAGATGGCAAGCCCAAGCGTGCACTTCTCAATATGGACATGCAAGCCATGGGGCTGATGTTGAGCCTGTCGCCCAAAAGCGCGCTGGCATTGATGCCCAGGGTGCGCACCTTTCTGAATTTCGACGACATAGACGAGCCCACAGCCCGTTTGATTTATAAAAGCTTCAATAGCCCGGATTTATGGCAAACTACCATTGCCGACGACCATGTATCGGGGCAAGCGCACGTGTGGGCTGAGTATGGCTTGACCTATGGGCGCATTTTGTTCGATAAAGGCGAGCATTTCCTGAAAGCTGCCGGTACGCTCAAGCTTTTGCAAGGGTTGGGTTCTGCTTATATGTATGCCAACGATTTTCGCTATGAATTTACCAATCAGGATGTCGTTTCCGTGTTTCAAACAGAATTCAGTTACGGGCATTCCGATAACTTCAGCTTGTCGGAAACGCCTTCTTACCGCTTCGTGGCGAAGCCTTCGGTAGGTTTTGATTTTGGGGTGGTGTATGAATGGCGTCCCGACTATCAAATGTATCGCTATGAAATGGATGGAGAAGAAAACTTGCCCGACCGCGCCAAAAACCAATACCGCGCCAAGGTGGGGCTTTCACTCACCGACTTGGGACGCATACGTTACAACAAAAGCCCCGATAGCCGCAACTTTACGGCAGATATTCAAAACTGGGACATATCGCAAGAACAAATCAATGATGTTAACGATATAGACCAAATCATAAAAAACCGCTTTACCTATACCGAAGCGCAAGGCGAATACAAAATGAACCTGCCTACAGCCTTGAACTTGCAAGCCGACTACCTTTTTACGCAAGGCATTGGCATTAACTTTACTGCTTCATGGGCTTTGAAACAAGGCGTGAAAGACATAGACAAAAACCATTACATAACTACTTATGCCCTGACGCCGCGTTTTGAAAGCAAAAGGTATGGTTTGTATCTGCCTTTGAGTGTGCATGCCAATACAGGCTTCAATGCCGGTATAGCTGCTCGCATAGGTCCTGTGTTTTTTGGCTCGCGTGACCTGATCAGCAACTTGGCGCTTAGCAATGAAGTGCGGGGGGCTAACTTTTATTTGGGCATTAGCATCCGTGCCTTTCATAAAAAACCGAAAGACCGCGACGGCGATAAGGTGTCAGATAAGTTGGACCAATGCGTGAGCGTGCCGGGTGTGTGGGAGTTTCGCGGCTGCCCCGACAGCGATGGCGACCACGTACCCGATACAGAAGATGCCTGCCCGCAACTGGCCGGGTTGCCACAGTTCAATGGTTGCCCCGACAGCGACTCCGACGGCGTGCCCGACAGCGAAGACGAATGCCCGCAGCAAGCCGGCTCGCGTCAGTTCAACGGCTGCCCCGACAGCGACTCCGACGGCGTGGAAGACCGTGTGGACGAGTGCCCGCTTGAGCCCGGTTTTGAGCAATTCCGCGGCTGCCCCGACAGTGACCTGGACAATGTGCCTGACAAAGACGATGCCTGCCCCGATGTGTATGGCGATGTGAACCATAAAGGTTGCCCCGACACCGACGGCGACGGACTGTATGACCATGAAGACGGCTGCCCCGAAGTGTATGGCGACATAGCCAACGGAGGATGCCCCTATGTGGACCGCGACGGTGACGGCATCAAAGACATCGATGATAAGTGCCCTGAAATTGCCGGACCGGCAGAAAACGACGGTTGTCCTTATAACGACATGGATGGCGACGGCGTGCCCGATGCTTTTGACAAATGCCCTTCTACGCCCGGTCCTAAGGAAAATAACGGCTGCCCGAAACTCGAGAAAGAAGAAGAAGAAATCTTAAAAACTGCTTTTGATAACTTGGAGTTCGAATCCGGCAGTGCCACCATCAAAACCTCTTCCTACAGTGCCCTGGTAGAGCTGGCCAATTTGTTGAAGCGCAAGCCCGGATGGCGCCTGCTTGTAGAAGGGCACACCGATAATGTGGGAAGCCGTGCCAATAACATCAAGCTCTCGGAACGAAGAGCACAGGCAGTAAAAGACTTCCTTGTAGAGCAGGGGATAGAGCCCGCACGTATCGTAACTAAAGGATGGGGACCTGACCGCCCCATAGCGCCCAATACGACGCCCGAAGGCAGACAGAAAAACCGGCGGGTAGAGTTTACCATTTTGTTTGAATAAGTTTGCACTTCCTTGAGTTTATCCCGTCTTGGCTTTTGCTTGCCGGACGGGATTTTTATTTTTGTAGATAATTCAAACGTAAAAAAACAGAACTTATACCGCTATGAAATACCTGGTGCTTGATTTGGAGCTTACCGGGCCCGACCTGGGCTATCACGATATGATTCAAATAGGGGCTGTGCTTTGCGATGCGCAATGGAACGAGCAAAGCCATTTTTTGAGCAATGTATATCCCGAAAATCCCGAAGCCATTTCGCAGCGTTCGGAAGAAATACACGGCTTGTCTATTTATGACTTGGAGGATGCCCCGGCACGTTATGAAGTGCTTGAGTCTTTTGAGCAGTGGGTCCGGCAGACACTCGGACGCAACGAATACGCCAGCTTAAAAGACGTCATACTTTGCGGGCAAGGAGTGCTTACCGACGTCAATTTTTTGAAGTGGGCATTTGAAGAAGAGAACATAGACTGGCCCTTTTCCTACAAAATCCTTGACCTGATGAGCCTTAGCCTTTTGATGTACAAGGTGTTGAAAAACAACGGCAAAAAGGTGCCCAAATCTCATAGTTTGGATGCCGTTGCCGCCATGTTCGGTTTAAGCCGCGATGGTGAAGAGCACAATGCTTTGGAAGATGCCCGCTTGACGGCCGCTTGTTTCAAAGCCTATTGGGAAATAGCCGATAATTTGAAGTTGGAAGAGTAAAAAAACAACAAAACATATGCTTATTAACTTTTCTCAATTGCCGCTTGTACAATGGAGTGCCGCACAAAAAGAATATGCCATCCGGCACTATGGCAAAATAGAAGAGGTGAGCTTTCCCGAGGTGCCCGTCGAAGCCGATGTGTCCTATGTGGAAGATTTGGCAGAGCGTTGCTTCTTACGTATCACGGCTTTGATTGAAGAATTGGGCAAAAACAAAGACGAAGTGACCATACTCGTACGGGGCGAGCCCTCGCTTTCTTTTGCCGTAGTGCGCATGCTACAGAAGGAAGGTTACACATGTGTGGTAGATGCCACGGAAAGGCGTAAGCGTTTCCGTGAAGATGGTTCCGTAGAAGTAACTTATGAGTTTTACCGTTTCAGAGAATACCCGCAGCTGCTATAGGCGATACAGCGCCTGCAGGCGATCAAGCATAAGCCCTAAATCGAAAAGCTCGGCAACCTTCTTTTGGCCGTTTTCAATCACCTTTTGCCGCAACACTTGGTCGGTGAGCAGCCGGTGCATGCCTTCCGTAATGGCTTCGTGATTACGGTAAGGCACTACCCAGGCATTTTCTTCATGCACAATGAAATCATGTGCAATGCCCGACAGCGTGAACACTGAAGGAATGCCACAGGCCAATGCTTCTACATACGTTTGCCCAAAGGCTTCTATCCGGGCGTTAACAGGCACGTGAACATACACATGAAAAAGACGGTAGAGCGCTGCCAAATCTTCTTCAAAAGGGATTTCCGTATAATTTTTAGAAGGCAAATGTTTTTGCAGGAGCCGGTGAATGGTGGCTGCATAGTCGCCGCGGGCATTGGCCAATACAAGATGCGCCTGCGGGTATTGTTGGTGCAGCTGCGCAAAGGCCGGAATGATGTATTGTATGCCTTTTAAGTGTATATACCGGGCAATGACACCTATTACTGGAAAAGCATCTGCCGGAATGCCATGCCGCCGGCGCACGGCTTCCACCCGCTCTTGGGAGCAATGTGCCAAGCTTTGCAGGTCGAAGCCATGATGGATAAGGTGCACTTTCCTTTTGGGCACTTTTTCCATAGCACACAGCACTTCTTCCACATTGCGGCTGATAGCTACGATGTCGGTAGCCAAGGCATTGAGCAGGCGGTCATACCAAACGGCGCGCGGAAAATACTCATGGTGAAAAGTAGAATGGTGGCGGGTGTAGATGCGTTGCCGGATACCGGCAGCCTTGGCAGCGCTCAAGCCAAGCAAAGAGGCATCGAAGAGGTGGGTGTGTACCACCAAAGGGCGATGCCTGTGCAAGTAGAAAAACAACTGCCACCAGAGGCGCGGATAGCTCTTTTTTCCATGTAGAGGGTAGTGGGTCACCTGGAAACGGTGCGCTTGCAGAAACGCTTGCAAAGCCGTGTGGGGGCTCGAATTGAGCAGTATAAAAGCAGGCTCTATGCCTCTTGCTCTTAAACCAAGGGCTGTCCACTCAAAAGCGAGTGATTTATGGATGTCTGAAATGATATATACGACCTGATGCTTCATGAATAGATTTAAGGTGTTGACACCGAAACCGGCAGTATTTTACCATTGAAGAAGCGATGCCCGTGCAGGCAAAAATCCGCAATGAATGCAGCCATTTCGTCTGCACTCAAAGGCGCTTTATAGTCCGGAAAGGCTGTTTGCAGCATTTCGGTTTGCACCGCCCCCAATGCCAGACAGTTGACGGCAATGCCTGCTTCCTGCCACTCTTGTGCCAGGCATTCGCTCAAGGTGGCCAAGGCTGCTTTGGATGCACTATATACCGCCAAGCCCGGAAATTTTTGGCTTCCTTGAAAGCCCCCCATGCTGCCAATGGTTACCACATGACTGCCCGCTCCAAGATAGGGGCGAAGCAGCTGCAACAGAAGTACGGCACCGGTGAAGTTGACATGGATTTGGTTGATTATATCTAAATAACTTTGTAGTTCAAAGCTTTTGTTTACCAGATAGCCTGCATTGTATATGAGCCGGTCCAGTTGTTGAGTATGCTGTTCTGCAAGCCACTTTTGCAGGCGTGGCGCTTCTTTCTGCATATTTCCCAGATCGATTGACAGAAAAGAGAACTGTTGGGGATATTGCCGTTCCAGTTGTTTCAAACTATCGGTATGCCTGCTCAAAGCCAGTACATGGTGTTGTTGCTGCAGCAGCAGGCGGCACAGAGCCGCACCAATGCCCCGGGAAGCACCGGCTATCAGTATTTTCATGCTTTTATGTTTTGTGGGTGAATGTGATGATGGCTTTTCTGCAAAGTAAAACAAAAAACTTTCACTTTTCTTTCGATACCATGTTTAAAAAGCAAAGCGGGACACAGGGTTCCCGCTTGAGGTCAGTTTTTATGAACAATTGGTGTTCTCTGTTAGCTAATGGCTACGTTGGGAATGAGTGCCAGCCCGTCGTGAATGAGTTTGGCTAAATGGCTATGCTGTTGAGCCATTTCTTTGAGTTTCTCTTCCAGCTTTTGTGCCAGTTGGTTCATGCCGTCTTGAGTGGCAGCCACTTCCAGCATTTCCAGCAGCAGGAGCCACACCTCTTCCCGTTTCATGAAGTTTTGCGCTTCTTTCCAAATGTTTTGCAATTGACTTGCTTCTCTTCTGCCCTCTCTGATGTCGCGTACGGCTTGATAAAGTGCATGTAGCGCACGGTTTTGTTCGTCGTATTGCGGGCGGTGCGTTTTTTCTTCCGGCACCGGATAGAAAAGCTCAAAGCCTTCGGGGTCGGCAGGTCCGGAGAAGACACTCACCACCGTTTCGCCTACACAAAGGTCGTACACGCCCCATGCAGGCTCGAATAAACGTTTGCCGTTCATTTCCACACTGCACTCATCAAAGCTCATCAAGATGATTTCACCACGGCTGTTGCGCCGTACATTCAGCAGGCGCCCTTCTACTACCACGCCGCTGCGGTATTCAAGACGGCAGCGCCTGCCTTCTTCTATACCTAAGGCACGCAGGTCGCCATAACTCATTTTGCCGATGGGTTGGTCGGTTTGTTTGAGCAGCCCTATGGGCGTGCCATATCCTTCGGCATGGTAGTCTTTGTCATGCCCAATGAGCAAGCGCCCGTTGTAGCTAAGCATGGTAGGTCCTTGGGTGCGCAGGTAGGCCGGGGTGCCGGTGTTGTCGGCAAGCACTTCTACGAAGGTGCCCGATATCTGCACACCGTTGTTGAGCTGTGCAGTAGCCGTATTTTTCGATTCAATGGCTTTCTGCAGGCCATACATGCCGCCACGCCGCAGTGCCATGGTATCGGCAAACTGATCCAAAACTTCCGATAAGTAATGGAAGCTCGGAGTCACAAAAAGTTGTGGTTGGGGCTTGGTAATATCAAACGATACGTCGGCGGCTTCAATGCTGTATGGCAGTTTTTTTACCTTATCACTCATACACCACACACTCTCGCCAATAGAAGAGAGCAGTCCCGCACCATATATTTTAGGATTTTTCAAGTCGCCAATAAGACCATACTCTACTGTCCACCAGTGCAGGTTACGGATGCGCGCCATCTCGGATGGCTCGCCCATGTTGGCTTCTATTTCTTTGATACGCTCTTCGGCTTCGGCTATTTCGTGCGGCGGCGTATTGGGATCTTCTTTAATGATAGACAGGTGACGAATGGCTTCATACAAGGCATAGTCTTGCGCTGAAGACAGTGCTTTGCTGCCTATCAGTCCAAAATAACGCAGGTATTCGGCATAAGCCGGGTCGGCAATGATGGGGGCATGCCCGGCCGCTTCGTGGATGATATCGGGCGCGGGGGTGTACTCTATGTGCTTGAGTTGCCGTATGTCGGCGGCAATTACCAGCACGTTATAGGCTTGAAATTCCATAAAGGCAGCGGGAGGAATGAAACCGTCCACGGTGACGGCAGCCCATCCTATTTTGCCCAGTATTTCATTCATTTCGTCAATATGGGGGATTTTGTCTATGGTAATCCCCGTTTTGCGCAAGCCTTCTATATATGATTCGTGGGCAACATGTTGCAAATAGTTATAGTTCTGACGCATGACATAGCGCCATACGGCATGGTCCAAAGCGGTGTATCGGTCGTATTCCTGATCAACAATAAAGGCTTTCAGGTGTTTAGGCAGGCGTTCTATAATTTTATTTGGTTTCATGGGTGCAAGATTTAAAGATGGATGCTTATTCTTCTACAAATATGCATATTTTTTCTTTGAAAATCAATAAACACAAAAGCCCTGCTCTCTTTTCCATTAACGTGGACGATAGACGTTTAGTGCCTCTGCCACATAGGTTATTTCCTGTGGGCTAAGTTCCGGAAACAGGGGTAAGCTTACACAGTGGGCGGCGTGGTATTCGGCTTGGGGGCAGTGGGCTGTTTCGCTACGAAAGACAGCCTGTTGGTGGCAGCACACGGGATAGTGTATGCCGTAACCAATGCCTTTTTTATCAAGGTATTTCAAAAAATGATGCCTGTCGGGTACCTGCACCACGCACAAGTGGTAAGCCGGGCGGCAATTGGGAGGTTCTTGCGGAAAACGGATGTAAGGTGTATCGACAGCCCGGCGGTAGGTAGTTACAATCTCTTGCTTTCGTTTTATCCATTCGTCCAGAAAGGGGAGTTTGGCTTCCAAGATGGCGGCTTCCAGAGCGCCCATACGGAAGTTATAACCTGCTACTTCGTGGTAGTACTTTTGCACATTGCCTTGGTTGCGCAAGGCACGAAGCAAATGCCGGTGGGCTGGATCTTTGAAAGCAATTGCCCCGCCTTCGCCGGCAGTGCCCAAGTTTTTGGTGGGGTAGAAGCTAAAGGCTGCCATATCGCCGAAGCTGCCGGCTTTTTGTTGCCCTATTTGCGTACCAAAAGCTTGGGCTGCGTCTTCAATCAGCCACAGGCCATGTACCTGACAAAAACGGGCAATGGTGTTGATGTCGCAGGGGATGCCATAGAGATGCACTGCCAACACCGCTTTGGTGTGGGGTGTCAGCAGGTGGGGCAGCTGTTGCGGGTCCATTTGCCAGCTGTATGGATCTATGTCGGCGAATACAGGGCGCGCGCCCGTTTGTCTGATTGCTGCCGCACAAGCAGCATAAGTGTTGGCAGGCAAAATCACTTCATCGCCTTTGCCTATATTGAGGGCTTTGAGTGCCAAAAATAAAGCGGCGGTGCCACTATTGACTGCGAGCACATGGGGCACGCCGCAAATTGCTGCCAGTTTTTGCTCGAGTGTGGACACGCAGGCTTCACCGCTAAACTGCCCGCTGTCCAGTACTTCCTCGATTTTTGGTAAAAGAATATGTTTCAGCTTTTGACTTTGCCGGCTTAGGTCAAAAAAAGGCACTCGCATAAAGCGGTATTTAACCATAAATTTCGTTGAGCAGGTAAGCCAAGCGTATGCCTGCCTTAAGCAATTGCAATTCCACCGTGGGCCAGTTACGATAAAGATAAAGATAGCCCATTTTTTCAGTGTCGCCTGTGTCATATACTTGCGGGCGCAGGGCTACGCATTCCATTGCCCAGCTGCGTACGTCGCCTTGCAGCCAACTTTCTACTTGTGTTTTATTTACTTGTAAAAGCAGGGCATGCGCCAGCTCTGTATAGCTCAATTGCTTGTCGTCGATCATTTCGCTGTCCCATACGCGGTGCAGGTTCGATGAGCGCCACATCCACTTTACTTTCACATCATTGCCACCGCGGTCTTTGCCGGTGCCCACGTGCAAGGGCTGGTGCAAGTCCCCTACCAGATGGACCAGCATTTTCAAATATTCCACTTCCTGGTCTTGTGAAAGCGTATCGCTTTTCAGGGCAGATACGATGAACTCTATGCGCTCAATCACGTCGCCGTTGGGGTTCTTTTCTGCATCTTCATAGCGCATGCCGTCGGGTATGGTTACCCAGTGCCAGTCGTGGGTATGGTCATATCGTTCGTCGGAGCGTATTTCGTCCATCCAAGTGCTGCAGAGCGCCAGGTCTTCGGTTTTCAGAAGCTTTTGGAGGCGCTTCTTTGCTTTCTTATTCAGAAAAGACTGGGCAATGTAACCCACGACCCGGTGCCCGGTTTGTCCCCAAGCCCGCGCTTCCTGAGCGCCCGGCAAGCTTAAAACTACGAACAGCAGCAGTGTAAAAGTCAGTGTTTGGCGTATTCTCATAACTCTTGTGTTTTTTGACAGTTAACAAAAGTAGTAAAAAATTGATAGCACTGCCTACTGATACCAGCTTGCTCATGAAGGGTTTTTGTTGATTCATTGCAAAGGTGATATGATGGACTTAAACTTTGTGAACTTGTATAATGTTTTGTTTTTTGTGCAATTCAATTACATTGAAAATAGCGTATGAATCTGCATAATTATTTGATTTTTAGTAATTGTTTTATTAAAAAAGTATTTTTTTTGAAAAAAACTTGCTTAGTATGTTAAATATTGTTATGTTTGTAACATGTACAACTAAAATACTGTTGGATGATGATGGATTTCATGAAAAAAACAGCGTTTATTTTGCTGGCGGCACTCTTTGGATTGGGGGCACAAGCCCAGCAAAGTGCTACTTTTGAAGGCTTCGTAGCTTATGAATTCGAGATAAAAGATGCGCCTCAAGAGGTGAAACAGCAGCTTCAGCAAAGCCTGATGGCTGTATGGGTGAAAGGGAAAGAAATGAAAGTAAGCTTGGAGTTGTCGCATTCGGTGCTTTCTACGCTTACCAACCTCGAAAACGACGAAGGCTTTTTCTTCATAGAAACCAAAGAACAGTTTCATGAGCGTTTGGCAAAGCCCTTGGGAGGCAAGCCCTGTGTGTATCAAGAAGAAGCCCACCGCTTGCTGGTGCCTGCCGATAAAAAAGCCGATAACGACAACGACGGCAAGAAACGCCTTGTTTACACCAATGAAACCAAAGAAATTTTAGGGCACTTATGCCGCAAAGCCATCATCACCCTCGACAACGGCGAGCAGGTGTATGCTTATGTAGCCACAGACATTGACCTGCCCAAAAATGCTTATCATCATATTGATTTTCAGTTTTATGGCATTGAAGGTTTGCCCTTGGAGTACGAAGTGGTTGATGAACAAGGCACGCGCATGATTGTGCGCGCTACCCGCCTCGAAGCGGGCGAAGTGAAGCCCGCAGTATTTAAACTTCCTGCCCAATATGAGCGCACCACGCCCGACAAGTTGGCTGAAATGACTGCTGAGTTGTATCATAAACATTAAGATTTTTTCATCATCCATCGATTTTCATTAAGACATAATCAGAGGCTCTGCCCCTTGGGTGGAGCTTCTATTTTTTTATTTTTTGCCCACCGGAGCCAAGCACTTTTAGCATCTTTGTTGAAAAATACATGGCAAATGAAAGTCAAACCTACCGACTATTTCCGGCAGCTGTTGGAAGCCCTGCAGGCAGAAAAAGAAGAAGCAAGAAGCCGCTTTGTACGTGAAACAAGCCAAAAAACGCTCAAAGAAAGAATAGAGTCCGGCATTTGCCTAAGCCCCGTTCGCTTGGCACAGATAGGCTATCAGGGGATGGAAGTATGGTACTTGCATTTCCGCATATTGAACTTACAAGCATCTCATCGCGCCTGGCGTGTGGGCGATGCCGTGCGTGTGTTGCCAAGGGGCGACGCCTCTTCTATTGAATGCCGCGGGGTAGTCGTGCAATGGGCAGAAGGAAAAGAAATAACAGTGGCTGTTTCGGGGGATCAGCTGCCCGACTTCTTGGAAGAAGGAGAGCAATATACAGTAGAACAGGTGCCTGACGAGCAGTCTCTGCTTCAGATGGAAAAAGCGCTGCAAGCCTGGCAAAAAGAAGAAGAATCGAGCAGAATGCATTTATTTGAGGTGTTCTCCGGACAATACACGCCTTCTTTCCGTCAGCCGGAAACAAGCCCCCGTTTGCCGGATTTTTTGAACGAAAAGCAGCAGCAGGCCATCCGCAAAATACTGACGGCCAATGAGCTGGCACTGTTGCATGGGCCACCCGGTACGGGTAAAACCAATACGCTGGTGCAAGCCATAAAAGCAACACTTGAAACAGAAAAGCGGGTATTGGCCACTGCGCCCAGCAACACGGCGGTCGATATTTTGTGTGAGCGCCTCGCAGCCGAGGGCTTGCGCGTATTGCGCATAGGCCATCCGGCACGCGTCGATGAGCAATTATGGCAATTTACCGTAGATGCTCAAAAGCAAAAACATCCGGACTTCAAGCGCTTAAAAGAATGGTACCGGCAGGCAGAAGAATACCGTGCTTTGGCAGGTAAGTATAAACGCAGCTATGGCAAGGAAGAGGCCGAACAACGTCGCTTGCTTTACCGCGAGGCGCGCAAGGTGCGGCAAGATGCCCAACAGCTGGAAACTCAAATATTGCGCGAGCTGATAGAGCAGGCACAAGTCATATGTGCCACACTGGTAGGTTGCGCCCATTCTTTACTCGAAGGCATGCATTTCAACACTGTTTTTGTAGATGAGGCGGCACAGGCTTTGGAGCCGGCCATTTGGATTCCACTGATGAAAGCCGGGCGTCTTATCATGGCGGGTGACCACTGCCAACTGCCGCCTACTGTGCTTTCTGACAGTCCCCGGGCTCAACGCTTGCAGCAGACTCTTTTCGAGAAATTGATGCATGCGCATCCGGAAGCGGCATGCATGCTGGAGGTACAATACCGTATGCATCCGGCAATTATGGAGTTTCCAAGCCGTCATTTTTATGAAGGAAAGCTGCAAGCAGCGCCCACGCTTGGCAAGCATATCATGGCTTTGCCGCCTTCCGGAGTGATAACTTTTATAGATACTGCCGGCACCGGTTTTGAAGAAAAGCAAAATGCCGATGGCAGCTTTTTTAACGAGGGCGAGGCGCGTGTGCTGTGCAAACACCTTGAAGAGGAGTGGGGCAGTGCCCCGGCTTCTGCCCCCGTGCAGATAGGTGTTATAAGCCCTTACAGTGCACAAGTGGCTCTGTTAAAAGAGTTGCTGCAGGCACAACCGCTGCCTTCGCACATACAATTAAAGATAAGTACGGTAGATGGTTTTCAGGGGCAAGAGTGCGAAGTGATTTATATTTCCATGGTGCGCAGCAACGAAACGATGGATATTGGCTTTTTGAAAGACATCCGGCGCATGAATGTCGCCATGACCCGTGCCAAGTATCGCTTGGTGGTCATTGGCGACAGCAGCACCGTGGGCGCTTATCCTTTTTACGAGTCTTTCTTGCAGTATGTAGAAAGCATAGGTGCCTACCGCAGCGCTTGGGAGTGGATGTAGGTTAGTGTTTTACCAACGGAGGACGCCTTTTATGGTGTTGGGTGAGTTGCTGATAGGCGTGGGCTACTTCCAAGATAGCCCCTTCGCCCATCCATCGTCCCAGCAAGCAAATGCTTTGAGGCATGCCACTGTGGCTGAATCCTGTGGGCAATACCACGCAGGGGTGCCCGGTCATGTTGGTAATATAGAGCTGTGAAGAGGCAAAAGAGGGGGCAATCACCACGTCGTATTGCTTCATGAGCTCTTCCATTGCTTGAATGAGACGGTAACGCAACCGCTGTGCTTGTATGTATTCTACCGCAGGAATGAAACGAGCCATGCGGAAGTAGTTGGGCCACGCTTGTTTGTTTTGCCGTACCAACTCATCGTCGCGGTTGCTGCGTGTGAGCTCATCGAAAGCGGCGGCAGCTTCTGCCCAAAGGATGAAGGTAATATCGGGGTAGGGGGGCAGGCTGACGGTGTCGATGTGTGCGCCGGCTTTTAAGAGCGTAGCCACGAAGGCGCTGTCGTTTGCGTAGGTGTTCGAAGAGACAGGTGTGGGCACATAAGCGATGCGCAGTCGCCGCCAATCAAGATCGGAACGGTAGCTAAAGGTAGTAGCAATATGGAAAGGGTCGCGTGGATCGTGTGTGGTGGCGTCGTGCAAATAACGATACACGATGGCGCAGTCTTCGGCTGAGCGCGCTATGGGACCGATTTTATCCATGGTCCAGCTTAAAGCCATGGCACCAAAGCGACTGACTGCCCCGAAGGTGGGACGCAAGCCCGTAACGCCGCAAACCGTAGAAGGCGACACAATGGAGCCCAGTGTTTCGGTACCGATGGCAAAAGGAGCCAAGCCGGCAGCTACAGCGGCAGCCGAGCCCGCCGAAGAACCACTTGAGCCGGTAGCCGGGTTCCAGGGGTTGCGTGTGCGCCCCCCAAACCACACATCGCCCCAAGCCAATGCCCCCAGCGATACTTTGGCAATGAGAACGGCGCCGGCGGCGTCGAGGCGTTCAATCACGGCGGCGTCGTAGTCGAGTTGCTGCGAACGGTAAGGGGCGGCGCCCCAGGTAGTCGGGTAATTTTTGGTGGCCAGCAGGTCCTTAGCCACATAAGGGATGCCGTGCAGCAGGCCACGATAGTGCCCTTCGGCCAGTTCGCGGTCGGCTTGCCGGGCTTTTTGCAGCGCCAGAGCTTCGGTGTAGGTAATGACACAGTGTAGCGTGTCGTCATATTTTTTAAGCCTGTTCAGGAAGAAGCGCGTGAGCTCTTCGGAGGTGATTTGGCGGGAAAGCAGCAGCGAAGCCAGTTCGCGAATGCTTAAAAAAGCCAGCTTTTCGTCGTTTTTGGGGCGCTTGATTTTGGGGAGGGCGTCATCTTGGAACACCAGCTCATCTGGCCCTGTATGCGGCGGTACGTAGTTGTCTGGTACCGGATGAAACGTAAATGCCGGTGGCAATTCATTGGGAAAATCTTGTTCGCGCAATGCCTGAAAGCTTTCTTTTTGCTCTTGAAGGCCGTCCAGCATCGAATCTATTTCCACGGGCGTAAAGGTCAAGCCTATGAGCTTGGCAGCCGACTGCACGTCGGCAGGTGTGATATCGCTGCTCCACCTGCCCAATACGAAGGCTGAGGCAAGCAATGCAATGAAGAGTAAGAATCGTTTCATAAGCATTTTTTGTTAAAACGCTCACCGGGCGTTATTTAGTGTTTATCATAGGGGTAAATGCCCTTCCATAGGGCTTTGAGACGTTCCAAAATGTTCTTTTCTTTCCCTTGTTCGCCGGGGCGGTAAAAAATGCGCCCCCGCAGCGCATCGGGCAAATAATGTTTTTTTACGAAATGGTTGGGTGCATCGTGCGGATACTCATAACCTTCGCCATAGCCCATGCTTTTCATAAGGTGGGTGGGGGCATTGCGCAGGTGCAAAGGCACGGGCAGCTGTGCTGTTTCGGATGCTGCCTGCATGGCCTGATTGATAGCCACATAAGAGGCATTGCTTTTGGGCGAACTTGCCAGATAAGTAGCACACTGTGCCAGAATGATGCGTGCTTCGGGCATGCCTGTTTGCTGCACTGCCTGCAGGGTGCTGTTGGCTAAAATTAATGCTTGCGGATTGGCATTGCCCACGTCTTCCGAAGCAAAAATAAGCATACGGCGGGCAATGAATAGCGGGTCTTCGCCCCCTTGTAGCATGCGGGCCATGTAGTAAAGTGCGGCATTGGGGTCGCTGCCCCGCATGGACTTGATGAAAGCAGAAATGAGGCCATAATGCATTTCGCCGTTTTTGTCATAAAGGGGCACTTGTTGTTGCGCAATGCTTTGCACCACTTCGTTGGTAATGACAATGGGCGACTCTTCTTTCAGACTTTCTATGCATTGTTCCAACAGATTGAGCAAGCGCCGGGCATCGCCTTGTGCCATGCGCAGCAAGGCTTCGGTTTCTTTCAGCTGCACTTCATGCCGTTGGAGCAGAGGGTCCCGGGCTATGGCACGCCGGGCAATCTGCAACAAGTCCTGCTCTGAAAGAGGCGATAAAGCATACACTTGACAGCGGGAAAGCAGGGCATTGTTTACAGAAAAGCCGGGATTTTCGGTGGTGGCACCAATCAGCTTGATGCTGCCTTCTTCTACTGCCTTGAGCAGTGCGTCTTGCTGTGCTTTATTAAAACGATGTATTTCGTCGATAAACAAGACGGTGGTGCCCCGGCGGGCCGCCTGTTCTATTTGTTGTCTTATCTCTTTTACACCTGCTTCCAAGGCGCTAAGAGATTGGAAAGGCAAACCACATTGATTTGCCAGCAGACGGGCAAGCGTGGTTTTGCCTGTGCCGGGCGGTCCCCAAAGTATCATGGAGGGCAATAGTTTACAGTCGATGAGTTTCTGAAGACTACCTTTTTCACCTATTAAATGACTTTGACCTACAAAGTCAGAGAGGTTTTTGGGACGCATGCGCTCGGCAAGAGGTGGCATAGTGCTTTGGAATAGTGACATAGCTCCGTTTAATGCAGGTAAGTTTAAAGTTTTTACGTATCCTGTGTGTTTAAGTGCAAAATAAATGAAAACAAGCAGCTTTTATACTTTGTTTGCAAAAGTGCATACTTATATTATTTTGATTTTAGGTGTTTTTTCAAAATAAAATTTTGAAATTGCGTTTTTTGCATCCTTTAACAAAAGGTTGTTTTTGTCAACTTAAAAAGTGGTGCATGTTAACCTTTTTATTACTTCTCTAATTGATCGGGCTTGCGTCTATCAAAAAAAAAGTTGTATTTGTTTACCGGTGCTTATTGCTTGCCCGCTGCCCTCTCGTTGGTGACCAAAGTTGATCTTCTTTGTCCATTCTTGTTTTATTGAAGAAGCAAAAAGGAAAAATACAATTATGGTTTTGTTATCACTAACTTTAAAAAGACAAGTATATGAAACGGTCCATGGTTTTCTCTTTATCTTTAGTGGTAGGTGTCTTGCTGACAGGCAACAAACCGGCAAATGCGCAAACAGACGAGCCGGCAAGGCACAATTTGTTGCGCCGTTTAGAGCATCAGGAACAAGCACGCCGGCAGCGTATTGAACAATTCCGCTTGGCAGGTAAACAAGATTTGGAAGAAAATCGTTTTTCAGCCCCCACCATTTTATATGATATTTTGCCGACCGGCGAGCCCCTCTTCTTTACCACCTGTAACTTGACAGCTGCGCAAAATGTTGGCACTCACAAGCTATGGACCGGTGGTGAGCTTCAATTAAACTTAGAAGGAAGTAACCTGACCATTGGACTGTGGGACGCAGGAGCCGTACGCGCTACTCATCAAGAATTTACAGGGCGTGTTAGCCAAATAGACAACGTTGGTTTTCTATATACAAGTGGAAGCAACCATGCTACACATGTAAGTGGTACTCTTCTTGCTGCCGGGATAAGCCCACAAGCAAGAGGCATGGCAAAGGAAGCCCGGCTCTGGGCCTACGATTGGAACGGCGATGTGCCGGAGATGGCACAGGCTGCGGCGGCGGGCCTTCTGATTTCCAATCACTCCTATGGCTATAGTGCCTGGGGAATGCCCCAATGGATGTTTGGTTTTTATGACCAATATGCTGCCAATTGGGACGAAATCACCTATACCTTCCCTTATTATCTGCCTGTAAAAGCAGCCGGCAATGATGGCGGCAGTGGATACAATAGTGCTGATGGTGGTTACGATTTATTGTTGGGGGCATCCAACGCAAAAAACGCCTTGGTGGTTGGTGCAGTGTATGGAGACACTTATACCGGTCCCGAAAGTGTGCGTATTGCTCCTTTTTCTTCTTGGGGTCCTACCGATGACGGGCGTATTAAACCTGACCTGGTAGCGCCCGGTGTGAACCTCTATTCGGCGGGGGCGGCTGCCGATAATGCCTATGCCTATGGCTCGGGCACTTCCATGGCCACTCCTGTGGTGACCGGCTCGTTGGCTTTGTTGCAGGAATATTACCGGCGTTTATATGGCAGCTACATGCAGGCAGCTACCTTGCGGGCATTGGTTATTCATACGGCGCGGGAAGCAGGAAGTGCGCCGGGACCTGATTATATCCATGGATGGGGCTTGTTGAATGCCGAAAAGGCTGCCCTGACCATTCAGGAAGCGGCCACTACCGGTGGGGCGCTCATCGAGGAGCGCACACTAAACGATGGGGCTACGTATGTGTTTAGTGTAACGGCTTTAGGTACTTCTCCCTTGGAGGTGACCATATGCTGGACCGACCCTGCCGGTACGCCGCCACCTACGAATGTGGAGGACCCAACGGATTTAATGCTGGTCAATGACTTGGACGTGCGCGTAAGCGACGGAAGTACTACCTACCTGCCCTGGGTGCTTGACCCCGCATTGCCTGCTGCGGCTGCCACAACCGGCGATAATTTTCGCGACAACGTAGAGAAAATTTATATTGCATCGCCCACACCGGGTGCTACCTATACAATTACTGTGTCTCATAAAGGCATACTTAGTGGTGGGGCGCAGGATTATTCACTGATAGTAACAGGTATCCTTGCACCAAGTGTTCCTCTTGTCAGCTTCACTGCTAACTTAATGAACACTGTTGAAGTGGCAACAAACCCATCCTTGCCGGGCGATTGTAGAGCTTATACCGATATTTTAATTCCCGTAAGAATCACAGGTGTATTAACGCTCGACAATACATTGGGAATAACACTTGGAGGCAGTGCCATAGAAGGTGTTGACTACGATGTGATTACGCCCTTTCCTCTTACGCTTTTAGCCGGAATTACCGGCTATCAAAATATTATATTGAGAGTGTATGATGATCATGCTACCGAAGCAGCCGAAGAGGTGATAATAACACTCAATATAAATGCAGGGGATGCTTCCTTGGGGGCTTATCCGTCAATTGTAATTAAGATAGCGGATAACGACTTAGCCCCTGCCCCTCCTGCGACATCCGGTGTATTATTGTTTGAAAATTTTGAAGGAGCGCTGACAGGGTGGACGGCCTTTTCTAATATAAGCAGTGCCAATAATTGGTATTTGGGCAATAGCTACGTGCTGAACGGTAGCCGGAGTGTGTATATCTCAGATGGTACGGGAGTATATGACAAAACAAGCAGTGCCAATGTTCTTTTGATAAGTCCGGTAATAGATGCCACCGCATATCCTTATAGCGATTTGCAGTTAAGCTTTTTAATGCTTTGTAATGGTGAGGCAGTAGGCAGTACCTATTATGACTATGGTTCAGTGGTTATTTTGGATGAAGCGATGAGTTACTACACGGTGATTGGAGGGCCCTATCAAGGCATTACCTCCGTAAGTGCTCAAACCATCAACATTCCGGCTCAGTTTAAAGGAACGCGTTTCCGTATTGCCTTTTGGTGGATAAATGATGATTTTTGGGGTAGTGACCCGGCTTTTGTAGTAGATGACGTACAAGTGCAGGCACTGCCCTTTGCGGGCACACCCGTGCAATACAGCGTATCTGCCGACCCGGCAGGAAACACCTACTATTTTGGTCCGAACGACACACTCTATGTGCGTGACAGCAACAGCGGCAACCTCATAGCGCGCTTGGAAAACCTTTCCGGCCATAACTATGGCTGCACGCAAGTATATGTGGACAGAGCCGGCACGGGGGCAAGCAACTTTATCGATACCGACCCCGCCAATGCAGCTACGGACAAAACGCTGCGCATCATTCCTGCCAATAACAACCCCACGGGCAACTACCGCATTCGACTCTACTTCTCGAATGCAGAAATTGCCGGCTGGGAAGCAGCTACAGGCAAATCATTCACAACCGACATGCAGATAGTCAAGTATCCGGGAGCCATTGCCTCAGCAAGCAATCCCTCTTTGGTATCTTATGCAAGCAGCCTGCAGCGCGGCAACTACGGTTTTGCCGACCGCTGGATAGAAGGTACGTTCTTCAACGGCTTTTCGGGCTTTGCCGGGCAAGGCGGTGGCTTTACCCCCCTGCCGGTAGAGTTGCTCAGCTTGCAGGCCCGGTGGGTGGATAAGCGCCGGGTAGCGCTACAGTGGGAAGTAGTCGAAGACACTCACATAAAAGAATATTGGATAGAGCGCAGTGTAGGCAAAGAAGCAGCATTTGCGCGGGTGGCAAGCCGCCAAGCAGGCAAAACCTCTGCCCGTGGCGGGCAAGGAATGGTATATGAGGTAAACGATGAACCAAACATAACGCTTGACGAGGTACCTTATTATCGCTTGGGCATGAAGACCGTGACCGGAGAGATTTCTTATAGCGAAGTGGTTACACCCGGGGCACGTGCCTTCGACTTTGCGGTATATCCCACTGTGGTATCCGGCAATGTAACCATAGAGCTGCCTTATTTGTCCGAGTCGGTGCATATCCAATGCATAGACGTTCATGGGCGTAGCTTTGACATTGAGCAGGTCAGCTTGTCCGGAGAAGGGAAGCGCATAACAAGCTCGATGGAGCAGCTGCCGGCAGGTGTGTATGTGCTGCAGTTGCGCTATTCGAATGGGCAGGTGCTGCAGAAAAAGATTGTGAAACGCTAAACAGCATTATTTCCTTCGTTTCTACCAAGCAGAAGCCCTACCGGCGTGGTGGGGCTTTTTTTATAATTTTGCTCTGTTTAACTATTTGCCGGAGCTATGGCCGTTCGCCTTGTTTTTTATACACTATTGTTCTGCTGCCTGCCCGGGCTCCTTTATGCACAAGAAAAAGAGCAGGAAATAAAATACGAACGGGAGCAGCGTATAAAAGAAGACAAAGTGCCGCGTCCTGCCTATGTGTGGATACGTTACTGCGTTCCTTCGGAGGAACTCAAGGCGCCAAAGTGGTACTATGAAGAAGGCTTAGAGACATACAGCTATGAATGCAAGTTTCGTTTGGGGCACCGGCGATACAGCGTAAAGTTCGACAGCACAGGACATTTGGAAGATGTAGAGCTCTTGGTTCGTTTCCGTGACTTGCCCGATAGTCTGCAGTCGCCTGTTCGCAACTATCTCACGGAACAATACGCCGCCTGCAAAATAGAAAGGGTGCAATGGCAATACACCGGCGATGCTTCTTGTTTGTGCATGTTGTTCCGGAAAAGAGAAATAACGGCAGACGCTTGTGCTGATGTAGCAGTGGAAATGGAAGTCCGCCTTCGCACGCATGAAGGGAAAGAGCTACGCAAAGAGCTGCTTTTTGACCTTCGTGGCAATCTTTTGAAACAAAGAAAGATAATAGAGCACAAAACTGAAAACATGATTTATTGAGGATGAGAAAACTGTGGGTTTTTTTACTACTTTACCTTTTTATGGCTTATCCCGTTTTGGCACAAGATATAAACAGACGTCAGGCGTTGATGGGAGCAGTGAATTTGCACACCCGCCTGAATGATTATTGGAGTTTCAATAACAAGTGGGAGCACCGCGCGTTTTATAGCCCTCTACAAAGCGACCGCCAAGATGTGGAACTGTTTGTAAGCCGCAGCATTTCCCTGTCCCAATTGTTGGGCGGCGGCGTGATGTTGCGTTATGAAATTCAAGACAGACAATGGGTGTACCGTTTTATTCAACAATGGGTATATAAGGGCAAGCTGTTCGCTTGGCAATATACCCACCGGTGGCGCCTCGACCAAACAATATCGGCCGGTGAGACCACACGCTGGCGCTTGCGCTACCGTTGGGCAATGCAACGCAGCTTAAGCGGGCGCCGCCTCGATACGGGCGAACTGTACGCCAAAACTGCTGCCGAAATCTTGGGGCTTTACCGCAATAAACCCGAAGGTGTAGAGTATCGCTTCGTGGCTGTACTGGGTTTTCTGAATACCCGGCAATACAAATTTGAGTTGGGCTTGGACTGGCGCCACAGAAACACCTTTGCCGCCGGCAGGCAGGAAATCATTGCCTTTACGGCAGCGGCTTATATCGTTTTATAAAAAAGCCACTGACGACGCCGGCAATATCTTTATGTATGTAAAATAAGATTGATTATGTTAAGTAGTATCTTCCTGCTACTCAACCACTTTCTTCTCTATGTAACGGGAATTAAGCAAGCCTAAGGCGCCCATGTATTTCAGCTTGAAAGAAACCACATCGCCTACTTTTAAATTTTCTGGATTATTTCCCAGGTCCAGCACAATCATGTCGGAGCTTGCGCCGGCAAACTGAATGTGCTCGTCGTAGGGAATCAAATAATCGGGTGAGGTTTCAAGCAAACCTACATCGATGATGGCACGCACGCTTTTTTTTCCGTAGTCTTCTTCTTTTACTTCAAACACTTCGCCCGAAGGGTTGGCTGCCAACTCACCAATGGGCACTACCGGTTTTTCTTGTATTTCAATGATTTCGGCGTGCAACTGAAACACATCGTCGTGCATGCCGGGAATGGTTTCTTCCTTGAACAAGTCTAAGCCGAAGTACAACAGCTCGCCTATGCGAAAGTGATTCACCCCCTTAGGCAACAATTTGCGCTGCAACAGAGGAAAAACCACAGAGGTGCCCCCCGAGACCCAGGGAATCTGCCGGTTAAACTTGGCTTCTATCAGCTGTTTATACAGTGACAGTTGGATGAGCTTATCATGCGAAGGCATCACACCATATAAGCAGTTGAGATTGGCACCGATGCCCACCACTTGTATATTGGGCAAATGGAATACCTGCTCATAGAAGTGCAGGAGATTTTCCCCCAAAACCCCTTCACGCAAGTCGCCCAACTCAATCATGATGAGTATTTTATGCACTTTGTTTTGCTTTTGGGCTTCTTGTGAAAGCATTTCTATGGTTTTCAGCTCCGTGTTCAAGCTTACGTCCGCATAACGCACCACATTGGGAATGCTGCGCTTAGCCGGCGGCTTGATATACACGGTTTGTATGCCGGGATTAAGCTCTTTGATGGCTTTCAGGTTGCTGATGCGCGAATCGTGCAGCTCTTTTACACCCAGATGCACAATCTCCTGCAAAAAAGGCTTATAGCCACACAACAACTTCGTTACTACCCCCCACTCTATACCATGCTTTTTCAGCCGCTTGTCTATGAATTTGTAGTTGCTTTGTAGCTTTTTTCTGTCTAATGTCAATACTGCCATGAAACGCTAAGGATTGGTTTTACTTTTGAAAGCGCATTTCCAAATATTTGTTGGTGAACCCCAGGCGCTCATAGAGCCGTTTGGCAGGGTTGTGGGGTTCCACATGCAGGGCAATGCCGCCTTGCAGTTCTCCGGTCAAGAAAGTGATAATTTGCCGTCCGATACCTTTTCCCCTTTGTGAAGCATCCACTGCCACATACACCAGTATGTTGGCAGGTATGTATTCATCCATGCCGGTACGGTTTACGACGGCAACTCCCACCAGTTGCTCTTCTTCTGTGTAGGCTTCTACCAGCATTCCTCCTTTTTCGCCGATATACTCTATTGCTTTCAATATGGCGCCGGGTTGATCGCCAAATTCACCCAAATGTTTGTAAAGGAAGTCAACCCATACCGGATGCTTGTCTTTGGCTTGTGCTACTTCTTTGTCTTGAAATACTTTTAAACGAATGCTCATTTTAATGAAAAATATTTTATAAAAACTTGCTTTTTGAAAGAGTAGTCAAATATGACTTTTTTAATATCAGTAAAGCTTATTTAAATGCAAAATTAACTAATAATTATATTTTTTCAAAAATCAATAAAAAGAGCGGCTCTCTATTTTCACCCAAAAAACAAAGAGGTCCGGAAATAAGGACCCCTTTGTTTTTCAATATTTGCCGTGAGCGTTAGTTGACATTTTCATTGGCGGGCAGCGGGAAAGACTCCCACACATCATCGCCCGGACGGTCTATAGGCAGCTGATTCAAACGCCCATAGCGGCGCATGTCTATCCAGCGATGCCCTTCGGCAAAAAGGGCGTAGCGGCGTTGGTTAAGCATCTCGTCAATCAACTCGCTTTGAGTGGTGCCACCGGCATAATTGCCTAAGCCGGCAGCATTGCGCACGACATTCAATGCGTTGACGGCATCGGTCGTGTTTCCTAACTGAATATTGGCTTCTGCATAAATAAGTACCAACTCTTCGGCACGGATAATGGGAATAGGCGCATCATTGGAGCGATACACCCACGTGTCATAAGGACTTGAAAGTCCATCGGCGCTGAATGCTTCTGCTCGCGTACGTATTTTCCCCGCGTCATCGTTAGGATCTGCACGCTTATCGCCTGTTTCAGCATCTGTCACAAAAGAAGGGTGAGCAGCCCGCACCTCACCGCCATTGTTCAGAGGTAAATACAGAGGGTTCAACTCATCACCACCGGCAGTAGAAAAGAAGTGCTTAGGTCCTTTTTGCAAATCTATGCTTTGCAAGTCACTTAATTCGATAGTGCCATTATTGTTTACATCCAAGAAGGAGCCATTGAGTGCGGTGAGCGCACCGGTCCAATCTTCACGGTACACGGCTACCCGTGCTGCCAAAGCACGATTAAACTGCCGGAAAGTAGGCGGTGTATCAAAGCCATCGAAGCCGGTACTCAAATCAAAGGCAAACTCACTACCTGCATTGCTTAAATCATTGGCGGCTTCATCAAGTAAATTGGCAATGTACTGAAATGCTTCGCTCTTAGACACCACCGGTCCCAAATTGTCCGGGTCTTTTACATCTACACGGATGCCATTTTCATTTTGCATGTTGAGCACCAGCAACAATTGATAAGCTATGATGGTTTTGGCAAAGCCCCGGTAACCATTCTTTTGTGCATCGGTAAGTGGGGCGGTGGTGTTGTCCACACCATCGAGTAGATAATAGCAATTGCGGATGACACGGTATCGCTCATAGTAAGGCCCGGTAGTATAGAAGGTATTGTTATCCAAGGTACTGCTTCCTTTTCCTAAGAGGTCACCGGTAAATCGAGGGTCGGAAGCCGAATAGCGGTAATACTCCCGCCCAATCAAGGCAACGGCATCATAGTAAGTGCCCAAGCGATTGCGCATGCCGGCTTCTATGCCGGACACCAGGTTTTGCAGTTCAGCCACCGTAGGGTTATTCACCAAATCGACAGTAGGGTTGTTCGGGTCTTTGAGTTGGTCCAATTGGCAGCCTGTTATCATGAGCATGCCAACGACAAGAAAAATATATAACGTTCGTTTCATGGTTATTCGAATTTAGAGTTAGAACTTGAAGCCCACATGGAAATACACACGACGTGCCGAGGGGAAGGGAGCTACTTCCACACCGGTAGAAAGGCCACCGGCACCAAAGTTGGACACCTCGGGGTCATAGCTGCGGTATTTAAAGAAGTTCAGCATATTATAGCCGGATACTCCAAGGCGAATGCCTTTTACAAACTTCCCGCCAAAAAGGGCAGTAAGTTGCTCTTCGCGGAAGTTGTAGAACAAACCTACTTCACGCAAACGGATGTAGGAGGCATCTTCTACAAAGGGGGCTGCCGACACACCCAATTGCGATTTACGGTAATCGCCATTGTTCAAGGTGCCACTTGGGTCAAGGTCACGGTCGTCATAATCGGGCGAGGTATTTGAGAGGTCAAACAATAGGAAGGTTAAATTGATGTTGTCGCCGCCTTTTTTCCAATGCCACAGAAAAGAAAGCTCCCAGTTCTTATAGTTGATGAAGTTTTGCCATGACATTTGGAAGTCGGGGGTTGCATCGCCAAACACCTTCAGGCCGGTTTGGGGGTCGCCATTGGGGTCTATGCCCACAATTTGTGTAGGACTTTTGCCTTCCTCGATGCGGAAAGTACCCAGTGTGGCACCAAATGCACCGGTATTGAATGCCGGCACGTCGAGGCGCGTCACAAGTCCACGGTTGCGCCACCAGTTGATGGATGTGTTCCATTCGAAATCGCCGCTCTTTACCACCTGTGCCCGCAAGCCCAGTTCTATACCTTTGTTTTGCAGCTCTGCGGCATTTTTTATTTCCACTGCAAAACCGGAAGAAGCAGGTGCTTGTGCTGTCAACAAAAGGTCTTTGGCTGTTTTGATGTAGTAGTTGGCTTCAAAAGAAATGCGGCCATCCAAGAAGCCCAACTCGGTTCCTATTTCCAGCTCGGTTTGGCGCTCGGGTCCAATGGTTGTATTGCCACGCGTGCCGCCTACCAGTGAGCCGGCAAGTCCGTCTATAAGGGTGTTGCCCAGCGAGGTAAAAGTAGAGCCGAAATTGGCAAAGCGCCCGGCTTCGCCATAGGCAGCACGCAGCTTCCATTGACTGACAGCCGCCACATTCCAAAAGGCAAAATTATGTATGTTAATAGCCATGTTGGCACGCGGGAAGTAGTAGAGCTTATTGGCATCTCCGTTATTGGAAGATTTGTCGGCACGAATACCTACCGTAGCGATAATCTTATCATCGAAGTTGACCTCTTCCTGTATGTAGTAGCCGAAGTCTTTTTCAGGAACCACGGTTTGATCCAAGGCAAAAGACCCGGCTTGGTCCACATTGGTTTGCGAGCCAATCAACTGAGTAGCCGTGGCCAAAATGGTGTTCCGGTAAAAATCCAAATACAACAAACCGGCTTGAGTAGCAAAAGATAGTTTGTTGTTCGGGAAAAACTCATGCACCAAAAAGCCTTGAAAGGTCTTGTTGATTAGGTTGGTATTTCCCTGAATAGAGGCGCCATTGGTGCCATTGCCATTTTTTTGGAACTGTAATTCGCGCGGGAAAATGGCCTGTGTGAACAGTGTGTAGGTGTCCAAACCGGCAGTACCTACAAATTTCAGCTGTGATTTACGCGACTGATATAGTTGCGCATCCAAGGTAGCCCCCATCACAAAGCGGCGCACCGACTCATTGTTGGTGACCAAATCACGGGTTTGCAAAAAGTTTGAAGGCGCATAAGGGTTGTTCGGGTAGTTGCCGTTGGCATCGGGGAATAAATAGGCCCAAGGGTAAGTAGATATGTAGGAGATACCCATGGTTGTACCGGAGTTGTCGTTATTGAAGAAGCCCCGGTCTGCCGAGCTCTGAATGTAGTTAGCCCCCATAGACAGCTTCACTTTGTCTGTGATGTCATGAGCTACATTCAAGCGAAGCGCTGTCTTTAAGTAACCGGTGTTTTTCACAATCCCTTCTTCGTCTTTTCTCAGAAACGAGCTGTAAAAGGTAGTTTTTTCATTTCCGCCCGATACACTTAAATAAGTATTCATTAAGCGTCCTTTATAGCCGTACAACTCTTTTTCGTAATCAAAAATCTGCCCGGCGGCTTTAGCCGCTTGGAAGTTGGCAAGCTCGGCAGGCACATATTGTTGCACCTTTTGCTCATCCCACTGGCGCTGCCCCAAGGGGTTGATCATAGACGTTTGTCCTATGTTTTGCTCAAAATTGATACGCAAGCCGTCTTGTCCGCGCTTGGTATTGATGATAATTACCCCCGCGGCAGCCCGTGAACCGTAGATAGCAGAGGCTGAGGGTCCCTTCAAAATTTCGATAGACTCAATGTCCTCGGGCACGATATCAGCGATCCGGTTGGAAGGGTTGTCTTGATTCGATTGACTCCCGCCCGCTGCTGCTTTCGATACCACATTTAAGCCTGCCGGAATCGAGGAGTTGTCAACATACACCCCATCGATGATAAAGAGCGGTTGCGAGCTTCCTGTAATGGAGGTAAGACCACGCAAACGGACGGAAATACCTCCACCCGGCGCACCGGAGTTGGCTACGATATTGGCTCCTGTAAATTTACCATATAAGGCACCGTCTACAGTTTGAGGCATGGTTACGCCGGTCAGTTCTTGTGCGGTCAGCTTAGGTACTGAGGTCGCAAGGTTCGCCCTTTTGGTCTGCGATGCCAAACCGGAAATCACCACTTCTTCCAAACCGGCAATATCTTCTTTTAAGACCACATCTATATTGCTCGTGGAAGAGGTAACCGGTATTTCGGCCTCTTTGTAGCCAATGAAAGAGACCACCAAGACACCTTCGGCAGCAGGCAATGTAAGCTCAAAGGCTCCGTTCATGTCGGTAACCGTACCTACCGATGAGGAGCCTTTCAAATAAACGCTGGCACCGGGCAATGCTTTGCCGGACTGATCTTTTACCGTGCCTCGCACGGTATGCTGGGCATAGGCATGTGCTGCACACAGCCACAGCATCGTGAAGAGGAGTGTTAATCTTTGTTTCATAGTAGATATATTTTTGTTTTTTGAAAAGTAAAAAATTTTATTCCATAAAAACAAAAAAGCGCAACATATTTTATGCCGCGCTTACAGTAGTTAAAAAAGCGTTGTTTTTATGTCTGTGCGAATAATTTTTGATAAGCCTCTTCGGTCACCAACTCACAAACAATGCGCAAGCACACCTCATGCCCTATGAGATAAGCGCCATTTTGTAGCAGGTTATTCCATTTCAGCCCCCATAAAAGCCTATTGAGTTTACCCTCTGCCATAAAGCCCAAACGATCATTGCCCCATGGATCCACTTGTAACCCCCTGTATTGCGCATGCAGGGTAAAGGGCAACGCTTTCCCTTTAATTGTCAAGGTGCCCTCAATGTCATAAGGACGGTTGCCTTTGGGCACAAAACGATTGCTTTCAAAAGTCATATAGGGGAAATGCGCTGCATCGAAAAAATCGGCGGAACGCAAGTGCTCATCCCTTGCTTCATTATTGGTAAAAATACTGGCCGTTTCGATGCGTGCACTCAATTGAGCCTTGTCAAACTCTAAAGCAGGTACTTTCAAGGTGCCGTCGAAGTGGCGGAAGATGCCACTCACTTCGCCTATCACCATGTGAGGTACAGTAAACTCCACCAATGCATGAGCCGGATCTACTTTCCACGTTTTCATAGGTCAAGCTTATTTTAGTTAAAACAACAATCAGTGTTGCAACACTGATTTGCTTTTTTTAGTTTTTTAATGACCACTTGCCCTATAAAAAAACCGGGGAAATTTTCCCCGGTCAAAACAAACTATTTCACAAAACACGTTTATTGTTTCACTAACTTATATTGACTTACACCCAGCTCGTTTTGCACTTCTACAATATAGATACCTGCTTGCAGCTGTCGTACATCCAAGGTGCAGTTATTGCCTGTGGCCACCTGACGCAGCACTTCTGCACCACGCAGGTCAAGCACACGCACCAGGCTGCCGCTTTCTACCGACCCCGGTACCAATTGCACAGTATAAGTGGCGGGGTTAGGATACAAAGCAGCAAATTGAACATCGCCTTGCAAGCTACCGCTGCGTAGAGCCACTTCTTGTGCCCCTATTCCAAACGCATTGCCAATGCTTACGGTATAGTCTTCCACTTCGCCATAGCTGAAGCTGCCGCAGCTGCTTGCATAGCTACCATACTTCATGGATACACGCATGCGGGTAGTGCCGGTAATGGCTGAAGTAGGCACGGTGAAGTCGCCATAAAGTTGGCCTGCACTGCTTGAGCTGCCCTCTACAATTACCTCATCGGCATCAAACGAGCCATTGCCGTCAAAGTCTATCCATATGCGCCAGTAAACGGTATATCGTGTGCTTCTATAACCTGCACTTATATAAAGACGCTCGGTAGCTCCTTTGGTGATAGTAGCCGTCTTGGAGGTGTAATCACCATAACCACCATCTTTACCGGTTGTGTTGGTCATGTTGTTCAAACCAACGTAATCAATCCAGAAGTAATAATCGTTGTTTCCGTTTGCCGAGCAGTAAGATGAAGGCGGCGGGGTGCTGCCCGAAGTGGTAAAGGTGTAAGAAGAAGAGTAATTGGAGGTGCTGCCGCTGCACTGTGTACGCACCTGGAACTCATATTGAGTGGAAGCACTCAGCCCACTTACGTTCAAAGAAGTAGAAGTGGTGCTGGTGGTAGTCCAAGTAGAAGACGAGGTGGCTTTATAACGCACATCGTAACCGGCTGCACCTGACACGGCTCCCCAGCTGAGTGTGGCACTCGAAGAAGTAATGTTCGAAGCACTCAAGCCGGCAGGCGTATTACAGGGTGCCGGTGCCGAACCCGAAAACTCCACAGTATAGTCTTCTACTTCACCATATGAGAATGTTTCGCAAGAGGTAGGTTGTCCGTTGTATTTCATGGAAATACGCATGCGGGTAGTGCCCGAAGCAGACGTGGGCACAGTGAAGCTGCCGCTGACGGTTGTTTTGCTTCCGCCCGAAGAATACACCAGCTCGCCACTGTCATCGAAGCTGCCGTTACCGTTGTAGTCTATCCAGATTCTCCAGTATTCAGTGTAAGAGGAGCTTGAAAAACCGGGGGTAAGACTTACATTCACCGAAGCGCCGGGCGCCAAGGTGATGGTCTTAGAGGTAAAGTCAGTATATCCGGCGGCACCGGAGCTATTGGTAAAGCTGCCTACATTTACTTGTGCTATCCATTCGTAGCTGCTGTTGTTTCCTTGGCTGTTGCAGTACGAAGTACCACCGCCGCCACCATTGTAGGCACTGCCTACACCTACGGCATACCAGGCATTGGTAGTTTGAATTTCTTCGTTCGAACCGGCACCGTACAAGTCTTTAGCCGCCTGAATGGTAGCCGTACGGGCATCTGCATATTTGGAAGAAGAGGTCAGGTAAACACTGATGGCACGGAAGGCGATTTTTTCTGCTTTTTCAATGCCAATACCTGTCACGTTGTAAGAGTTGCCGATGTCGTTGGTACCGGATTTCCCTACAGAAAGGATATAGAACCAATGGTTCAACACACCACTGTTGGTATGCACACCGCCATTGTCGCCGGAGCCGCTGTACCAGTTGGTACCTTTGTAGGTGTCGGGTTGTCCCTCTTGTTTGGGATTGCTCATGGAGCGCAATGCCACATGTCCGGAACGGCGCTCAATGTCTTCGCCTATCAACCAAATGGATTTTTCAGGGGCTGCATGGTATTCTACACAAGCCGCCCAAATATCGGAGTAGCCTTCGTTGAGCGCTCCCGATTCGTAAGAATAGGTAAGGTTGGCAGTATAGGTGGTCACTGCATGCCCAATTTCATGCGCTGCTACATCCAAAGAAGTGAGTGCATCGAAATAGGTGCCACTGCCATCGCCGTAAGTCATGCGCTGGCCATCCCAGAAGGCATTGTCATAATTGGAAGAATAATGCACATAAGATTTGATGGCGGCGCCGTTGCCGTCGAAGCTGTTGCGCCCATGTACGTTCTTCCAATAGTCATAGGTCATTTGTGCGCCCCAGTGTGCATCCAAGGCAGCATTGTCTTTGGCTGCGTTGTTCCACTCGGCACTGGTCCAGTTGTTGTCGTTATCTACAAAATCAACTGCGCTGTTATAGTTGGTGCTTTGATTGAGGTCATAGGTTAAAATACCGTTACCGCGCGAATAATCACGCAAGCGGAAGCTGCCATTGTAGCTGTCGGTAGTAATGCTGCGGCTGCCACTGTATCGTGTAGCAGCTGTACCCGTAGCCACTGCGTGCTTAATAATCGGGTCTTTGCGCACAATTTGCCCGCTTTGTGCATCAACATACACGTAGTCGCGTGCCAGCGGCTCGGCAGTATAGATATCGAACTTATACGCCAGTGCATAAGCTTTTTTGCCTGCCAAGGCAGGGTCTGTTTTCACAATCACCAGCTCACCCTTGGGCGCCGGCACCTCGGGGTCGAGGTTCCACATCATGCGGCGCGCCTGCAGTTGGCGCAATGCGTTGTCTAAAGCTTGCTTTTCACTCAAGCGGGCTTTGGTGCTTACGCCTTCCACCGGCTCGTAATGTCCGTTGAGCAATTGAATATATGCCCCCTTGATGTGTGCATAATATTCCGCATGCTCTACTTTAATCCCTTGGTAGTAAAGCTGATATTTTTGATGCACGAACCCTTCGCCATCGGGGTTTACCTGCATCAAACGCATTTCTTCGCCTTGACGCATGGAGAGTACCGAACGAAAGAGCTCGGGCATCGATTGACGTTGGGAAAGCAGCTGCCCCACTTCAAACTCGATGAAGGTGGGCGTGCCGGTTTCATCATCTACTTCTACACGGCGCACTTGGTCTTTTTGTGCGTAAACGCTTGTGTAGCTACCTCCTGCCAGAAGGAAAGCCAACACAGCGGGCAAGTATAACTTTTTCATACCATTAAGTTTTTGGTGAATTAATAAGCCTTCGATTCTGCAAGTGTAAAAATATTTTTTCATGCAACAAAAGTCACACAGAACTTTTTTTGGAAATTTTCACCAAATACAGTCATAAGAATTTCTTTCAAATAAAAATCCCCCTCAAAGTTTGCCCATAGCGTACAAAAGCAGGGCAAACCGGAGGGGGCCAATCAGCTTAATGTTAAACTTGCACGCACGCTACATGTGCTGCCCGCGTTTTTGCAGACGATACACCGCCAGGCAAGCCAAGACACCATAAACCGGTACTTGCACGGCAAGTGTCAGCCAGGCACCGGCTGCTTCTTGTGGCGGCGCACCCATCACACCTACCACACGGTAAATCTCCAGAAAAGGCGTAAGAGGCAAACACTGCGCTATGTATTGTATGACTTGTGGCATTTGACTCAAAGGATACGTAAAACCACTCAACACAAAACTGGGCGTGGCCACTACCATCAAAACCTCCGTTGCTTTCAGCTGATTGGGCAGGGCAGCACTCACCAGCACACCCAAAGACGAAGCAGCCAACACCATCAATAAAGCGGCTGCCGACACCTCGGGCAGGTGCGCCGGCAAAGGCACCCGGAAGATGCTAAAAAACAAACCATACAACAGCCAAATGCCTGCCGACATGAGCAAGTAAGGCACCGTCTTTACCGACAGCCAATAAGCCGCAGACTTACGCAGGGGAAGCAGCTCACGCTGCCAGCTTCCCCCTTCCCATTCGGCAGCCATGCTCAGCGCCAAAGCCAAAAGCAAGACCTGCTGCAGGATGGTAGCCAGCATGCCCGGATATAAGAAAAAGGCATAATTGGCACTTTCATTGAAACGGCGGTGATAAAAAACCCGCACCGGCTGAAATTCTTGCAAGGCAATGGCTTCGGCTTTTCCCTGTTTTTTGAGACCTTCTATGCTCAAACCGGCGTTGAAAGTACCCAGTGCCTGCTGCAAAGCACGTGCCGCATAATTGGCGGTCAAAATATTGGCTGTGTTGATTTCAACCACTATTTCCGGCTGACGTTTATACAGAATATCAGCCTCGAAGTTATCCGGAATGATCACCAGTGCATGCACGCGCGGCATGTGGGCGGGGGCTTGGCTGCGCGAAGGCAAAACAGCTACCACTTTTAGTGTTTCGGTGTCATCTATCATGTCAATCACCTTTTGGCTCAAAGGCGAATGGTCTTCATCCACGATAGCCACCGGCAAGTGGTTCACTTTGCCGTCTTGATAGACCAAACCCAGCAGGACGGCATAAAACAAAGGTGCCCCCAAAAAGATAACACGCAAAACACTGTTGTTCCAAAACAGGCGGAACTCCCGCCCAATCAGTTTCATCCATTGCTTCATGGCTTCCAAATCACGGTTTGATGAGTTAACAACTGCTTGGCAGCTTCAGCATCTACTGCCTTCATTTTTACTTCATAGAGATACTCGCTCAGCTCATACTGCGGATAAGCACTGCTTGCCGTGGCATAGGCAGGCAGCTGACGAATGCTTGTAATGCGCGCCTTTAGGATGCCGCCACTATGAGGCAGCTGCAGCTGCACTTCCTCGCCCGGGCGATGCTTGACAGCCACGGCTTCGGGCACCGATACACGGAAATATGTCTCGTTGAGGCTGTAGCCGCGGAACAAAGCATAACCGGGCAATGCCAGCTCGCCTTTATGCAACGCAATGGTTTCTATGCTCATGTGCTCAGGTGCCAACAACACACGCTCTTTTTCGGCGATGGCTACCTCCTGCAAAGCGCCTTCCACCTGCTCTTTTTGCCCCAAGGCTGCCAGTTTCTTTTCTGCCCTCACGCCTTTTTTCACTTCTTCGAGGGCAGCCGATGCCGCCTGCCATTGGGCATATGCCAACTGGTATTTGGTGAAGGCTTCGTCAAAAGCTTGGGGGGCTATCAAAGAGTCCTGCGCCAAAGCTTCCAAACGTTTGAGCGTTTTGCGTGCAAACTCATATTGCTCTTTGGCTGCCTTATACTGCGCCTCCACGCGCTCCAGCTGCTCTTTGGTAGCACCGTTCAATGCCATTTGATATTGAGCATCGGCGGCTTGCAGCAAACCTTCCACTTGTTGCCTTTTGGCGGCCACCTCGGGCACCTCCAGCACAGCCAGCGTGTCGCCGGCATTGACCACTTCGCCTTCCGACACATAGAGGTGTTCGATGCGCCCGGCTATTTTGGGTGCCACACTTACCACTTCTCTGTACACTTTGCCTTCAAAATGACGCTCTTTTTCTTCTTTGCATGCCTGCAGCGCCAACAAACCACAGGCAATCCATATCATTTTCTTTTTCATCGCGTTTGTTTGTTTTATCATGTGAAGGATGGGGATACTATTTATTTACTGCTTCGAAAAGGCTTTGTCCTGACGCTCTCAAATAGGCGCGATAGGCTTTGCGCTGCTCCACAATGGCTTGATGATACTCAAGCTCTGCACGGGCATAGTCTTGCTCGGCAGTGAGCCAATCGGTTACCGACAACAAGCCTTGCGCATAGCTGCGGCTTGCCAAAGTCAGATTGTGGCGGCTCACCTCCAACGATTGCTTTTTGATGCTCAACACTTTGTTTGCCAACTCCCAATCGGTCTGCGCCTTTTGGTAAGCCAGCTGCAGCTGCTGCTGCTTGTATTCACCTTCTTGCGCTGCCACTTCACGGTCTATTTTGGCTTTCTCTATGCGGTGTTTCTCTTCCATACCGTCGAAGAGGGTCCACTTCATGCCTACCCCCACCATCCAAGTAGGCTGCAGCTGAAATTTATCGAGATGCAGAGCCAAAGGCGGCGCCTGTTCGTTCAAGCGGTAGTCCGTGTAAAAATCATTTTGAAAGACCACTGCATAGCGATACGACGCAAACGCCTGTATTTTAGGCAGAAAGAAAAGCCTTTCCATGCGTAATTTGGCATCGTAGGCGTGATAGCGGGCTTCTATTGCCTGCCATTCGGGGCGCTGCTCGGGGCTTCCTTCCGCCTGTGCCTCCTCCCGGCAAGGGGCAAGGCTATCGGCAGGCGCAGGGATTTCGGCTTCCGGCAAGCCTGTCAGCAGCGCTATCTTTTGCACTATCAAGCGGCGGTTGCGGGCATATTCCTCTTCTTTGGCTTCGAGAGAAAGCAGGGCTACCTGTATTTTGTTGCGGTCGAAAGGCGTGGCAAGCCCCGCGGCAATGGCTTTCTCCACCCGCTCTTGCTCTTTTTGCAGACGCTTGCGGCTTTCATCCAACAGCAAACGGCTGTGCTCCAACAGCCAATACTGCTCATAAGTACTCAGCACTTCTTCTGCCAGTTCTTCTTTTTCTGCCCGAAGCATAAAATGCTCCGCACTTTCTTTGTGTTTCACTGCCTTCAGAGCCATGGGGATTTTACCCCCACTGAAAAGCAACATTTTGGCGGTGATGCCGGCAGTAGCGGCTTGTCCCCAAGTGGTAAAGTCCGATTCTCCATCGAAAAAAGTCAGCACCGGGGGCAGCAAACCACCAATTTGCGGGGGCAAGGGCAAGAGCGCCGAAGGTATTTGCACCGTTTGGGCATCGGCTTGCATGCGCGCGTCGAAATACATATACAACGCATCGGCTTCGATACGCGGAATGTAGCGTTGCCACAGCGCCTTGCGTTCAATTTCGGTTTGCTGAATCCGGCGTTCTTTGGCTTTGAAGTTCAAATTATTTTGAACTGCTTGTTCCAACAAAAAGCGCTCCTGCGCTTCTATAGTGCCTTGGGCAAAGGCCGAAGAGCAGGCACCTATGCACATGCTGAAAATGAGAAGTTGAGCAATTCTTTTCATTTTTTTGCTTTTTTAAAATTAATTGCAAAAACAATAGTTAATTATGCAACTTTTTGTGTAAAATTTTTTACTTACTATTCACTTTCCTCAAGGTTTTTATAAACTTGATACAGCACCTCACGGCATATCAATATTTTGTCCGCATCGATGCCCCTAATGGCTTCATCAAGTGTTTTTTGTGCCATTTCCATAGCGTCTTTTTCGAGCGCCTTGCCTTTTTCGGTCAAAAACACCCGTTTAATGCGCCGGTCACCCTCATCGGTATGGCGCCGGACCAAACCCTGCGCCTCCAGTTTATCGATAAGGCGCGTGATGCTGGGCTTGTCTTTATAGGTTTTTACGGCAAGCTCTTGTTGAATTTGCCCATTTTCGCGCCACAGCTCTACCAGCACAGCCCATTGCTCTTGGCTGATATCCAGGCCGTGCGCCTTAAAGTTGCGCAGCAGGCGCCGCCCGATAGCCGTAGAGGTGCGTCCAACCAACAAATTATATAAATCTTCTACCTGAAATTCCATTGCAATATACAATAGTTGCATATACAACCACAAAGGTAAATAAGCATTTTTAAATTTGCAACACTTGTCCGAAACGATCAAAGTTTCTACCTTCGCCACCCAAACAGCCGTTCAATGGCTTTTGCAGACCGTTCAAGCATATGATTACCGTCATTGCCTGCATGGCGTGGCGTACATTATTTTTACCACATCATCATTAGAGCCCCAATCGTGCAAACGCTAAGGACCAACATACGCTTACTCCGCCTGATGGCTGTCTGCTACCTGACAGTCATGGGCTTGTATGTTTTTCAGGGGCAGATGTGGCAAATCCACTACTTGCTGCACAAAAAAGAAATTGCGCGTTTGTACTGTGAAAACCGCAACAATGCCATCATGCATTGTGAAGGCAAGTGTTATTTACACAAAAAGTTGTTGGCAGCCGAAGCCGAACACGCACAAACCCAAGAAGCACCTGGCTTACCCTCGTTCGTCTTTCACCCTTGGTTTTTTCATGCACCCAACCTATATGTTTTACCGGTAGCATGGCTGCGGGCACTGCCCCTGCTTCCGCCCTATAGAATGCACCGGTATGGCTTCATTGCGGACATATTGCCCCCACCGCCCAAAGCCTGAGTTCTTTCTGTTGTACCGCCATGCTGTGCAAAGCTTGACTTTGCGCAAGCCCCGGGCATGTTTATGTCCAAACGAAGGTCCGGACAGTGTACACAAGCTCTTTGTGTAGCTGTTTCGCATGCCTTTCCATTCCTTTCATTGTCATTTTCAAACACCCAAAAGAAAGAACTCATGAAAAAGCTATTCATATTGTCGCTATTTATCCTGGCCGCACTTTCTGCATGCCAAAAGAACGAAAAAGACGAGGCGGTGCCTCAAACCAACGGTAAGCTGGAAATCAAATTCGACCATTTTGTGGGCACCGAGCGTTTCGCGCTCAATCAAAGCTTCACCAACCCATCAAGTGGGGAGTCGTTCACGCCTACCCTGCTCAAATATTTTGTCAGCAACTTCCGCCTTATCAAAGAAGATGGAAGTGAGTATGTGTTGCCGGCAGAGCAAAATTATTTTCTGATAGACCCCACCGACAACAGTCTGCAAAAAATACAAGTCGAAAACCTGCCTGCAGGCAAATACACCGCCATTGAGTTTATCATTGGCGTGGACAGCCTGATGTCCACCAAAGACGTATCGGAGCGCCCGCCCGTGCTGGACCCCGCCGGACAGGCACAGGATATGTACTGGAGCTGGAACCCCGGCTATATTTTCGTGAAGTTCGAAGGCACCTCGCCACAGTCTTCTGAAAGCGGCAATGTATTCAAATACCATATTGGCGGTTATGGGGGCTACGATACCCCCAGCATCAACTGCATCAGAAGCCGCCGCATCGAGTTTGGCGAAGCTGTCATGGTGAACGGCGACCACACCCCCTCGCTGCATTTGATTGTGGACGTGCTGAAGTTCTTCAACGGCAGCACTTCATTGAAGATAGCTGAGCACCCCGTAGTTATGTTCAACTCCTTCGCCACTGCCATTGCCGACAATTACAAAGAGATGTTTGTGTTGGACCACATTCATGAAGACTAACCTTCTGCGGGAGCCTGTGCTCCCGCTTCCCTGAAAAAACGAAAAGCCATGAAGCCAGCCTATATCAAGCAAACGAGGCACCTCTTGCTGTACCTGTGCCTGTTGGCTTGCAGCGCATGCCAACAACAGGTGGAAGAAGTGCCCATCCAATGGCAACAGCCTGCTCATTTTCCGCCACCGGCTTACGACTTCAGCCGTAACCCTGTCACCACGGCCGGTTTTAAACTGGGCAAACGGCTGTTCTACGATACGCGCCTGTCGCGCGACAACAGCATCAGCTGTGGCAGCTGCCATATCCCTACCTCTGCCTTTACCCACCATGGGCACGACCTGAGCCACGGCATCGACGACCAACTGACGCTGCGCAATGCGCCGCCGGTAATGAACCTGGCATGGCACAAAGAATTTGGCTGGGATGGGGGCGTGTTTCAACTCGACCTGTTTGCCATCTCGCCCATTGAAGCACACAACGAAATGGATGAAAAGTTGAGCAATGTGCTTGAAAAACTGCGCGCAGATGCCTCCTACCGCCAAATGTTCAAAGCAGCATTCGGCAGTGAAGAAATCACCACCGCCCGCTTTCTGATGGCCTTGGCACAATTTCAACTCATGGCGGTTTCTGCCAATTCAAGATATGACCGCTATTTGCAGGGACGCGACACCCTCAGTCTCTTGGAGCAGGAAGGGCTGCGCATATTTCAACAAAAGTGTGCAGACTGCCACGCCGGTGTATTGTTCACCGACCTCAGTTACCGGAACAATGGTTTGGCACCGCGCCGCGTGCGCATCGAAGGGGCGGACTCCGTCGATACGGGGCGCTACCGCATCACTTTGCAGCCTTCGGACCTTTACAAATTCAAGGTGCCTTCCTTGCGCAACCTGCGCTACACTGCCCCCTACATGCATGACGGGCGCTTTCGCACCTTAAACGAAGTGCTCGAACACTACAACAGTGGCGTGCAGCCCTCCCCCACCCTCGATCCCCGCTTGCAACAAAGCGGGCGTGTGGGCATTCCGCTAAACGAAACAGAAAAAGAAGCCTTGCTGGCTTTTCTCGAAACCTTGAACGATGAATCATTTGTGCGCGACCCGCGCTTGTCTGAGTTCTAACCCCCCAAAACCCCTTATGCCATGCGTTACTTCATTCTTTTACTCGTCATTGCCCTGCTTCCTGTAAGCAATACCCAAGCCTGCGAGATATGCGGCTGTGGGGCGGGCAGCTATTACTTCGGCATCATGCCGCAGTTTCATCGCCATTTTGTGGGGCTGCGCTACCGTCAGGCGGGCTTCCGCTCGCATGTCAACTCCGATTACCTGCGCACCCAAGAGCAATTCCATATTGCCGAAATATGGGGGCGGTTCTACGTGCACCCGCGCGTGCAGGTCATGGTGTTCGTGCCCTATGGGCTGCATACTCGCGAAGTGGAAAGCAGCCGCAGCCAAAGCAGTCTGCAAGGCATGGGCGACGCCATGGTGATGGGCATGTATCGTGTATGGGACACGGCACAAGACACGACCCGTGTCAGAAGCTGGAAGCATGCCTTTTGGTTGGGCGGCGGCGTAAAAACCCCCACCGGTGTGTATGACTCCCAAGGCGACCTTTACAACGACCCGGCCGCCAATCCCAACTTTCAAATAGGCACGGGCAGTTGGGACTTCCTGCTGTCGGCACTCTATACGTTCCGTTTCACACGATGGGGCATCAGCAGCCAATGGAGCTACAAACACAACACGGCGAACCGGGACCACTACCGCTTCGGGCATCGCCTTACACAAAACACCGAATTCTTCTACATTCATCAATTGCGCCGCTTCGGCATCATGCCACATGCCGGCATTTACAGCGAATGGATACAAAAAGATGAAAACAGCCGGAAGGTGATGGAAAGCACCGGCGGTTATTCGCACAATGCAGTGGCCGGCTTGGACCTGTTTTTCAAACAAAAAGTGCAGGTGGGCTTTCTTGTGCAAAGCCCCATAGACCAAAAGCTGTCGGCCGGCGAAGTGCTTGCACAAAACCGCTATCAGTTACAAGTGGGCATCTTGTTTTCGTCCTTTAAAAAACAAAAACAAGAATGACTGCCCGCCGGTCAACCACAGCAAAAAAGGGAACCACAAGCGTGGCTCCCTTTTGTTTTTGCGGCTTTCGTCTATTTGAACCCTGTTTACTGTCCCTGTCCCAAAGAGAAAGCCCGTTGTCCGTCGAAGGTATAAAGGTTTTCGGTTTTGATAACGTCAATACCTGCTTCCAAAGCACGCTGCAACAAAGCCGGCACTTCGGCAGCGGCTATCGGCTCTGCCGACTCGAAGCGGCAACGCCAGTGGTCGGTGCAGAAGGTTTCGTCGAAGCCGTTGGGCCATACTTTCACCCCACGGTTGGTAATCATGCTCAGGCGCATGTGCTCGCCCTGTATGGCTTGCAGTTTTTCGGCCAGCTCGTTGGCATTGCTGCCGTCCCAATCTACAAACACATCTACCCCCAAAAGCTCTTTTTTGCGTGGGCGGCGCTCATATTTGGGAATCTGAATCTGCAGGCCGTCTTCATAGCTCACCGGCTTGAGCTGCACGGGCTTCTCGCCCAAGTGGGCAATGACTGCCTCGGCAAAGCCCTTGGTCGATACTTTTTGTGTACTTACCCCCTCGCGGTAAATATCGGCTGTATGGATGCCTTTTTCAATCACGCGCAACCAGGCGTTTTGAATGGTTTCGGCGTAGCTGCCCAAGCCCAAATGGTTGAGCATCATGATAGCCCCCTGCAGCAAGCCCGAAGGATTGGCAATGTTTTGCCCGGCAATATCGGGCGCCGAACCATGAATGGCTTCAAACATGGCACACTGCTCACCTATGTTGGCAGAGCCGGCCATGCCTACCGAACCGGAAATCTGTGCGGCCACGTCCGACAAAATGTCGCCATACAGGTTGGGCATTACCACCACGTCGAAGCGTTCGGGCGTGTCGGCCAAACGAGCCGCCCCGATGTCCACAATCATATGTTCGGTCTCTATGTCGGGATATTCGCGTGCTATTTCGTCAAATACCCGGTGAAAGAGCCCGTCGGTCTGCTTCATGATATTGTCTTTGGAAAAGCAAGTCACTTTTTTGCGTCCTTGCTGACGGGCCAGGGCAAAAGCATAGCGTATAATCCGCTCGCAACCCGGCCGTGTGATGAGCTTCAGGCACTGCACCACATCGTCGGTTTGCTGATGCTCGATGCCTGCATATAGGTCTTCTTCGTTTTCGCGCACGATGATAACATCCATGTCCGGATGCTTGGTTTCCACAAAAGGCGCATAGCTGCGACACGGGCGCACATTGGCAAACAGCGCCAAAGATTTGCGAATGGTTACGTTCAGGCTCTTATACCCGCCGCCCTGCGGTGTGGTAATGGGGGCCTTCAAAAATACCTTGTTGCGCCGGATGGTATCCCACGCTTCACTGCTGATGCCGGAAGTATTGCCCGACAAATACACTTTTTCGCCAATCACCACTTCTTCCCACTCAATAGGCACTTGGGCTGCTTCCATGATAGAAAGCACGGCTTCCATGATTTCGGGACCTATTCCATCCCCTACGCAATAAGTTACTTTCTTTAAGGTGTCCATATAACATTTTTTTAATGCCTTTGCAAAGGTAGTTTTTTCAATTCATAAGTTTTTATTTAAATTTTCAATGCTTATCATAAACAAATTTTATGAACTACACTTTGCATCAGCTGCGCATCTTTTTGGAAGTGGTAGAAAAAGGCAGCATCACGGCGGCGGCGGAAGCCCTGCATCTGACCCAGCCGGCGGTGTCGGTGCAGCTCAAAAACCTGCAGCATCAGTTCCAACTGCCTTTGTATGAAGTGGTTCAGCGTCGGCTGCACATCACCGATTTCGGGCAGGAAATAGCTGCCTTGGCACGCGAAGTGCTTGCCATGACCGAACAGATAGAGCAAAAGCAGGCGCTTTACTTGGGATTGGTAGAAGGCAAGCTGCGTTTGTCGGCCGTGCATACCGGGCAGTATTTACTGCCTTTTCTTATCAGGGATTTCAACCGCTACTATCCACAAGTACAAATCGAGCTGTGGGTCAAAGACAAGCGCCAGGTGGTCGAAGACCTCGAACAAAACCGCATTGACTTCGCCCTGATGACCCTTCCGCCCACCTCCGTTCCTCTCAACACCCAAGCATTCATGCCCAATTACTTGGTGCCTGTCATGGGGCGGCAGTCGCGTTGGCAGCAGCTGCGCTTCGAAGAAGTGATGCAACAAGCCCCGGCGCTCCTGCGCGAGCCGGGCTCCGGCACCCGTCAAATCACGGAAGATTATTTGAAGCAAAAAGGCATACAACCGCACCGCTTCAGTGAGTTCAACTCAAGCGATGCCATCAAGCAAGCCATCATAGCCGATATGGGATGGGCTATTTTACCGCTTGTCAGCCTGCGCAACGAGCTGTTGCTCGAGCAGGTGCAGCTGATCGACTCGCCCGATTTTCCCCTGCAAACGCAGTGGCAGTTTGTTTGGCACAAAGAAAAACGCCTGTCACCGGTGGCGCAGGCGTTTCTTCAATATACAGAAAGCAGTAAAAAGAACTTCCACAACACTTACTTTGCCTGGATGGACCGGCTGTTAAAAGTTTGACACCAGGGCATAGTAAAGCGGCAAGCCTATGGTAATGTTTACGGGGAAAGTCACGCCCAAAGCCATAGGCAAAAACAAACCCGGGTTGGCTTTTGGCACGGCAATGCGCATGGCTGCCGGCACCGCAATATAAGAAGCACTGGCTGCCAACACGCTTACCAAGAAGCGGTCAGACACCACATCGGTAAACCATCCGCTCATGTAGGCAAACACCACGCCGTTGATTAAGGGCATCAGCAGGGCAAAAAGCAAGGCAAACCAGCCGTATTTAAAAAAGGCTTTCAGGTTTTTGCCGGTGGCAACGCCCATATCCAACAGAAAGAGCGCCAAAAAACCTTGAAATATATCATTGGTAAAAGGACGAATGCCCGCCGCCTGCTTTTCGGTGGCAAGCAAACCAATAAACAAGCTGCCCAACACCATCAACACGCTGCCGTTGGTTAAAGCATGGTGTATGGCCACACGTTTTCTTACACGCTCGGCACGATCGCCAAAGAAGTTGATCAACAACAAACCCACGATAATGGCCGGGGCTTCCATCATGGCCATGGTGGCTACCATATAGCCGTGCAGGCTTTGTTGCATGCTTTCCAAAAAGAGCGTGGCTGTCACGAAAGTAACGGCACTGACCGAACCATAAGAAGCCGCCACCGCCCCGGCATCATATACATTCAAACGCCGGCGCAAAATAAAAAAGGAATAAAGCGGAATCACGACAGCAGAAGCCAGCCCCAAACCTATGACCCCTACCACACTCCATGAAAAATGCTCGTGTGCCAGCTCTTGCCCTCCCCGGAAGCCAATGGCAAAAAGCAGGTACAAGGAAAGAAACTTGGAAGAGGTAGTGGGAATTTGCAGGTCGCTGCGCAGCTGTACCGCCACAATCCCCAGCAGGAAAAACAAAAAAGCCGGATTGGTAAAGTTGTTCAAAACTAAATCTACATTCATGGCAAAAAAACGAATGGTTTACACAAGGCGCAAAGCTATAAAAATTGCAGGACATTTCACGGATGGCTCAAAGCAGAGGGTTTTGAACATAAGCGGCACACACGTGCAGCCCGGTGCCATGTTTCTTTATCCTGCTTCCGGGCTTTACTCTTTTTGTCATTTCGTTCTCTTCCCCTTGTTATTTCAGGCATCCTACCTTTTGTCATTTCGAGCGCAAGCGAGAAATATCTTTTGCTTTTTGTGGTTTGGTGGCTCTGAGATCTCTCACCTCACTGCGTTCGGTTCGAGATGACAAACTGCCGGGGGTGAGAGATGACAGGCTACGCCTATGCAGGATGATAAGCAACGGGGACTAAAATAAAAAAGCAAGGCTAATGCCTTGCCGTCGCAATCCTTCTTTTAATGGTAGATGCGCTGTGTGTGTTTTTTAAAAAAAGCTATGGAGATAAACAAAGAACTTTTGTCGCAATCCTTCTTTTAATGGTAGATGCGCTGTGTG
>NZ_AUGC01000014.1 GCF_000426825.1 Thermonema rossianum DSM 10300
CCCTGTCATTTCGAGCGCAGCGAGAAATCTCTTTGCTTCTTGTGGCTTGGTTTGATGAGATTTCTCACCTCACTGCGTGAGATTCGAAATGACAAACTACGCTTGTGCTTCGCCCGGGATGGCAAAGGGAAAGCTCGGTTGGGCGGGGTGCCGGGGGTTTATGTCTCCGGCTGTCCGGCAGGTTTTTGCTGTTGCGCCCGGGGTTTATAGCGCCGAATAATGAGGCGGTTGCCTTTTTCATAGGTAAAATAACTCCACATCCAGTTGAGCATGACCAGTAGTTTATTGCGGAAACCACTGATGGCCAGCAAGTGCACCACAGACCACAGCCACCAAGCCAGACGCCCGGCCAAACGGCGCTTGCCTATGTCGGCAACGGCTTTGCGCTTGCCTACGGTCGCCATGCTGCCTTTGTCATGATACACAAAAGGACGCAGGGGCTGCCCTTCCAACAAACGCAACAGGTTGCCTGCCAGATGCCTGCCCTGTTGAATGGCGGGCTGTGCCACCATAGGGTGCCCTTTGGGGTAGGCATCGCTTACCATAGCAGCCACATCGCCAATGGCAAAGATGCGCTCAAAGCCTTTCACACGGTTGTATTCATCGACCAACAAGCGATTGCCGGCGCCCACCACTTCCCGTGGAATCCCGCCCGGATGGCTGCCCTTCACGCCGGCGGTCCAGATGACGGTGCGTGCCCGCAATGGTTCGCGGTCTTTGATGCGCACCGTTTCGCCGTCGTAGGATTGCACCATGGCGCCCAAGTCCACATGCACGCCCAAATCTTGCAGGTATTTCAGCGCCTTCTGCCCGGCTTTTTCCGACATGCCTGCCAACAGGCGGTTGCCGGCTTCCAGCAGGTAAATTTGCATGTCTTCTTGGTGCAATTCGGGATAGTCGGCAGGCAGGATATAACGCTTGAATTCGGCAAGTGCGCCTGCCATTTCCACGCCGGCGGGTCCACCGCCTACTACCACAAAGGTGGTGCAGGCTTGTTGTTCTTGTTTATCGCAGGTATAAACCGCCTGCTCCAGATTTTGCAGAATTAGGCTGCGCATATTCAGGGCGTCCCGGATACTTTTCATGCCGATAGCATTTGCCTGCACGTCGTGCAAGCCGAAGTAGTTGGTTTCACTACCGGTAGCTATCACCAAGTAATCGTATGCAATCCACCCTATGTCGGTGATGAGGCGGCGCCTCACGGCGTCTATTTCCAAGACTTCGGCCATACGGAAATAAAAACCGGGATAGCCCTTGAAGCGCTTGCGCAGGGGCATAGCAATGCTGTCGGGTTCTATGCCCGCCGATGCCACCTGATAGAGCAAGGGTTGGAATTGATGGAAGTTGTTTTTATCGATAAGCACCACCTGAAAACGCCCTTTGGGCAGGTGTTTGATAAGATTCATGCCGGCAAAACCGCCGCCGACTACTACCAGACGGGGCAGATTGGTGTCGGGCAGGCAAACGGGTTGAGTGGGGTAAGACATAGCTGCGTTTGTTATGGTTGTGACATCAGAGATTCAAAGTAGCGAATTAAACGCTGCCGTTCAAAGGAGGTGAGACGGGCTTCCGGATGCAGAGGGGTGTAGTAGGCAGGGGGCATGCTCCGGTCTTTGATTTGCGACACAATGGAATTCAGTTTGTTGCGACGCCGCCGGCTGCTGTAATCGCTCCATAAAGAGAAGTTCAGCTCTTCACGTCCCTCATGTATATGTTTGCGCACCCAGTATTTGCCCGGCTGCAGGTGGGCATACCAAGGCAAGCGCCCTTCATAGCTGTGACAATCATAGCAGGCAGCTCGAATCAAAGCAGCAAGTTCTGCCGGTGGCTTCACTTGGCGTATGAAATCTTTGTGACGCCACTCATGCGGCGGGGGTGCCTCAACAGCAGGGGCAGGCAGCAGCTGCATGAGAAAAACGATGCCTACTGCCCCTATTATCCATTGAAGTCTACGGCTCATGGTTTGTTTATTTCTGACTCTATCCGCCCACAGGCAGGCATTTTAGCGCCCATGTAGGGATTAGCAATCTCTTCTGTGGCACTTATCCAGTAGGCTCCTTTGTTGTTGAAAGCCATGGGGCAATGTGCCCAGTAGAGTTTTTGTTCTACCCCTTGTTTTTGCAACAGGTCCTTGATGTCTTGGCTCAAGATACTCAAATGCTCCCTTTGGTGATGGATTTCATCGATGCTTTCTTGTATATGACGTGCATGCTCCATGGCACTCTCCAGAATTTCTTTTATTTCTGCTTGTCCGGCAGCCGGCTGTTGTGCATGCTCTTTCAAGGCAGCTTCCAGCTGCTTGGCGGCTTCGCCCGCCTTTTCTGCGTCGTCGGCAGCAAGTGCCCGGCTCAATGCAAGGTAGCTATCCACGATGGCTTTCGTCGATACCGGCGATGCCTTCGCTTCGTCCGTGGTAGTTTCGGTGGATTGCTTGTGTTCTTTTTCTTTTTGCTTTGTGTTGCTCTCTGCTTCCGGCTTGCATGCCGCAAACAGCAACAATCCTAACATATAAATGAATAAGTGTTTTGCTTTCATGACTTTTAGAAGTTTGGTTAATTTTTTTAATACTCGCAATCAAGCAAGAGGCGGCAGGGAGCGAAGCCCCCTGCCATACTGAGACTGTCTTATTCGGTTTTTTGACCTTCAGTTTTTGCCTCTACTTTCTCAAGCGGCATATGACACACCGGGCATTCGCCTTCTTTGTCATACATCTTGTCTTTTTCGCACTTCATGGGGCATTGATACATCACCCCGGCTTGCTGCATGTGCTCTTCATGCATGCCTTCATGGCTTTCTTCTTTGTGCATGTCTTCGTGCATGCCTTCGTGCCCTTCTTCATGCATGGGCATTTGTTCGCTTTGCTGCTCCTGTTTTTCTTCTTGTTTTTCTTGTTTCTCGCCGGAGCAGGCGGTCAGGCTCATGGCAAAAGCCACGGCAAGAGCTACTACGATTTTTTTCATCATAACTTTTTTGTTTTTAAGGTTTAAAGATTTGAAAAAGAAGTATACTCAACACCAGCAAGCCCAGCAGGATGCTGATGATTTGATTGAGCCATTGTTTCCACTGTCTGGGCGGTCGATGGTTCTGAAAGGCATCTTTGCAACAATCTTTCATAGCGAATCCATGTTTTAAGCTTTACTGACGGGGTGTAAGCATTTGTTTCACCGAACCACAGCGCAGCATTTTGCTTCCAAAATAGGGATTCCGTATGTCTTTTTCACGGCTCAACCAATAGGCGCCCTCATTATTATCTGCCATGGGGCAGTGCTGCACATATAAAGTATCTTCAGCCACGGGCAGACGGCTTGCCCAAGCAATAAAGGCTTCGGAAAGAGGCAAGAAAGCACGACGCATGCTTTCTATGTCTTGGGTTTGGGCGATAGTTGCCGCTGCCGGTTGAATGCGCTCTGTCTGTTGCATCCAGAAGCCATGCATTTCGCCCTTCCATGCTTTCATGGGTATCTGTTTTAGATGGCGCAGCATGCTTTGTGCTGCCTTGCGGGCTGCCTCCCCGTCGTCATTGACCAAAGCGTTTTTCAGGCGGTCGTAGTCGTCAAGCAAAAGGCGCAAAGAGGGTAACAGGCTTGCAGGCACTGCATCCGCCTTCGTTTTGGAAGGGGAGGCCTCCGCATGCATGCCGCCATGATGATGCCCGGTGAAAGCTGCTCCCCCCTGCCGATTCATCATGCTTGGTTTTCCGGCAAGCTGGGCTGCCGCATCGATGGCAAAGGTGCCGTAAACGGCTATCTCTTCGCCTTCTTGCAAACCGCTTTCTATTTCGTAGAAGTCACCCAAAGAAGGACCCAGCACTACCTCCCGCATTTCGAAGTAAATGCCGCTGTCATGCCGGCTCATCACATATACCACCGAGCGCTTGCCCGTCCACATCACAGCCGTTTTGGGCACCAGCAGGGCTTGTGCCGCTTGCCGGCGGGCGGCTTGCACCTCTGCCACCACCAGCATACCGGGTTTCAACTGCCCGCCGGGGTTGGCTTGCACCACCCGGGCACGTGCCACGCGGCTTTGGGGATCCACTACCGGATCGATGTAATCGACGATGCCTTCGAAAGTTTTTCCCGGCAATGCTTGCAAATGATAGCTTACCCGCATGCCGCGCTGTATCCAGGGGAAGTCTTCTTCGTACACATCCAGCAGTACCCACACGGTAGAGAGATCGGCAATTTCAAAAAGGCTTTGCCCGGTGCTTACGTAATCGCCTACATTCACTTGCTTTCGCACCACATAGCCCGACACATTGGCAAGCACCGGAAATACCCGTTGCACGCTGCCTCCGGTTATGATGTGTTCTATCTGACGGTCGGTGAACTTCCAGCTGCGCAGTTTTTCCTTGGCGGCCTCCACCAGTGGCGAAGTGGTGCCTTGAAGGCGCACTGCCTGCAGCAATTCCTCTTGGGCGCTAATCAACTCGGGCGAATAGATATAAGCCATCACCTGCCCACGTTGCACATACTGCCCGGTAAAGTTTATCATCAGGCGCTCGACCCGCCCCGGAATGTGTGCCGGCTGTGTGGCCACGGTCTGCTCATTGACGGCCACCCGCCCATTGAGACGCAGCTGCTTGACCTGCTTCCCTTTTTCTACCTTGAAGGTTTGCACCTGCGCCAGTGCCATGGCCGTGGGTGTCATTTTTACTGCATAAGCAGGCGCTTGCCCACCATCATCAAGCGTATTGGCAGGCACCAAATCCATACCGCAAATAGGACATTTACCCGGTTCGTTTTGGCGTATTTGCGGGTGCATGGAACAAGTCCAAACTTGCGCCTGCGTGTGTGCGCCCTCATCATGGGCAACAGGCGCACGGTCAGGGGCTGAAGGACTGAGCCAATAACCCGCCAACAAACCGGCAGCAAACAACAATAAAGCCAACAGGCGGCGGTCTTTCAAATATCGAAGTATGGTTTTCATGACTGATGCAACTTTACTTGTTTTTTCAATAATTGAGCATTCAAAGCAACGATAATGGTACTTACACTCATCAATACACCACCAATGGCAGGGCTTAACATAATGCCCCAGGGGGCCAGCACACCGGCGGCCAAAGGCAAGGCAAAGAGATTATAGCCGGTAGCCCACCACAGGTTTTGGCGCATCTTGCGATAAGTAGCCCTGCCGAACACAATCAAATGCACAATGTCTTGCGGGTTGCTGTTTACCAAAATGATATCTGCCGTTTCGGCGGCAACGTCTGTGCCGGAACCTACGGCAATCCCCACATCGGCTTGTGCCAAAGCGGGCGCGTCATTTACTCCGTCGCCGGTCATGGCCACAAATTCACCTTGTTGTTGCAATTCCTTTACGATGCGCTGCTTTTCGTCGGGCAATACTTCGGCATAAAAGCCATCCAAGCCCAGCTTCTTGCTTACTGCCTCTGCCACGCGATGGCTGTCGCCGGTGGCCATGAATACTTTGATATGCATGCGATGCAGCTGCTCTACCGCCGGTTTTGACTCTTCACGCAAGGCATCTGCCAAAGCAAGATAACCGATTGGCTTCCCATCGTATATCAGCAACACTACCGTTTCGGTGCCATCGCCTTCTGCCTCTGCAGGCAAGTCGCCGTATTGCTCCTTGTAAAAAGCCGTATTGGTAATCATCAGCTCCTTCCCTTCATACTCTCCTCTAATCCCCTTGCCGGTAATATTTTCCACAGCTGTAACTTCTAAAAGAGACGCTCCCTCCTCTTGGGCTTTTTTCACTATGCCATGAGCAATGGGGTGCTCCGAGTGTTGTTCCAAAGAGGCAGCCAGCTGCAGTACCTTTTCTTTTGTGTAGTCAGGATGCAGGGAGCCACAACGCCGTACGCCAAAGTTGCCTTGGGTGAGCGTGCCGGTTTTGTCAAAAACCATCACACTGATTTTGCGGGCATTTTCAAAGGCAGTGCGGTTGCGAATAAGCAAGCCGTTTTGCGCTGAAATAGTAGTAGAAATAGCCACAACCAAAGGAACTGCCAAGCCCAATGCATGCGGACAGGCAATAATCATGACAGTAACGGCACGTTCCAAAGCAAAATCGAGCGGACTGCCGCTGCTCCACCAAATAATGAAGGTGAGCGCCCCCACTCCCAGCGCTATGTAGAAAAGCCATGCCGCGGCTTTGTCTGCCAAGTTTTGGGTTTTCGACTTGCTTTTTTGTGCCTCTTGTACCATGGCTATGACTTTGTTCAGGTAGGTGTCGTTGCCTACATGGGTAACGCGTACCACCAAAACGGCATGGTCGTTGACCGAACCCGCCGCCACCCGGTCACCCGCTTTCTTGGCTACCGGCACCGACTCTCCCGTAAGCATCGATTCGTTGACATAGCTCTCGCCTTCTATGACTTCGCCATCGGCAGGGATGCGCTCGCCGGGGCGTATCACTACTTCATCGCCCGCTTGCAAATGCTCTACTTTAACTTCTTCAAAGCTGCCATCCGGCTTGCGCCGCCGGGCAGTAGCCGGCAACAACTGGCTGAGTGCTTCCAGCGCCCGCGAAGCCCCCATGACAGACTTCATTTCGAACCAGTGTCCCAGTAGCATAATGTCAATGAGCGATGCCAATTCCCAAAAGAAAGGCTTACCTTCAACAAGTTGTAAAGCTACTGCGGTGCTGTAGAAATAAGCTACCGAAATAGCCAAAGCAACCAGGGTCATCATAGCGGGTTGACGGCGCCCCAGTTCCTGCTTCATACCTTTCAGAAAAGGAAGCCCTCCGTAAAAGAAAAGAGCCGTAGCCAAGGCGAGCTGTACATAAGCAGCCGGTGCCCACTGCCAAGAGATGCCCACCCATGACTGTAGCATGGGCGACAACAAAAGGATGGGCAAGGTAAGTATCAAAGAAATCCAGAAGCGGCGCCGGAAATCGGATACCATATGGGCGTGATGGTCATGCCCGTGGTTGTGCTCCTGCGCATGTCCATGATGATGGGCATGCTGTGTGTGGTTATCGTGTTTAGAGGCGTGTTGATTCATGATATTAGTAGGTTTGTGTGTTCAGATATTCCCAGTCGGCTTTGGCTTTTTGAAAGCGCACATAAGCCGATATTTGCTTTTTCTTGTATTCGAACAGCTGCTGCTGCACCCGGAGCACTTCCTCAAAATCGCTTTGACCTTGCCCGTAGGCTGTCAGCAACAACTGCAGGGTTGTGTGTACTTTGTCGATGTTTTCGCCATAAAGCCGGTAGTAACGGTAACTTTCCCACAGTTCAAACTGCACTTGGGCAGCTTGGCTCTGCAACTCATTGAGCGTTTGGCGCATTTCATATTCCACGCTTTGTTGACGGGCAAGGGCTTCGGCTTCGGCTGCCCGGTAGCGCTTGCCCCACAGGGGCAAAGACACCGACAGCATGGGCATGAGTATGTCGCGCCCGTTTTGCTCTACATTCATGTCTTGACGCTTGCTTACCACCACATAATCAAGCCCCAGCCCAAAACGTGGTTTGCGCTGCAGCTTTGCCAAGGTCTGTTGTTCTGCTGCGGCTGCCTGCAGGTGCTCCAGCGCTTGTACCCGCGGGTGGGCATCCGCCATCAGGCTATCGACTGCCAACAAAAGGCTGTCAGGTGGCAGTAAGGTATCGGGCGGCAACAGGCGGGTGCTGTCTGGGCGGTTGAGCATGCGGTTGAGTTGTACCTGCCATGGATAGGCTTTTTGTTTGAGGGCTTCCAAACTAAGGCGCGCTTCCTGCAATTGCACATCCAGGCGCAGGTAGTCTGCCATGGAAGCCTTTCCCGATGCCAGGCGGCTGCGTAAAATAGGCTCATATTGCTCCAGCCACTGTACATTTTCCAATTCAATGGCATACCAAGCCTGCCACTCAAACCACGCCCAGTAGGTCTTGCTGAAAAGCATCCACTCACGAGCTGCCCCGGCTTGCCAGTATAAGGCTTGCGCCCGGGCTTCGGCAGCGGCCGCACGCCGCCCGGCTTTCAATGTGCCCCACCAAGGCAACATTTGATTGACAGACAAACGCAGGCGCTGTGCACCCAAACGGGTTTCTACAGGTAACAAAAACCAGCCAACGCTTACAGTGGGTTCAGCCAAATAACCGGCCTGCAGGCTGCGTTGCCGGTAAGCCTCTACCATCTTACGCTGCGCTTGCAAGGCGGGATTTTGCTCTATGAGCTGCCGGCGGTAGAGCTCCGGTATTTGGGCACGGACCACCCCAGCCATCATCACGAACAGCAGTGCCAAACCGTATTTATGCATTGTTTTTGTTTTCATGTCGTTTCATTTTCAGAGATTCACGCCAATATACCAATACAGGCACCAGGAAGTAAGAGCTGATGTCGATGAGCATGCCGCCCATGGTAGGGATAGCCATGGGAATCATGATGTCGGCGCCGCGCCCGGTAGAAGTGAGCACGGGCAGCAAGGCAATGGCAGTGGTGGCCGTGGTCATGGCACATGCCCGTATGCGGCGGGCTCCCCCTTCGATGACTGCCTCCTTGAGGGCTTGCATGCCGTCAGGGCGGTTCTTTTTCAAAGATTCCCGCAAATAAGTGCTCATCAATACACCGTCGTCGGTAGATATGCCAAAGAGCGCAATGAAGCCTACCCAAATGGCTACACTCAGGTTGATGGGGTGCATGCCAAACAGATGGCGAAGATTTTGCCCAAACAGGGTAAAATCGGCAAACCAGGGCTGTCCCCACAACCAAATGAGTACAAAGCCACCACTGAAGGCTATTGCCACCCCGGTGAAGACCATCAGTGCCATGGATACTTCGCGCAGTTGCAAGTAGAGAATCAGGAAAATAAGCACCAAAACCAGCGGCAGAATGACGGCAAGGCGTTTTTCGGCGCGCACTTGGTTTTCATAACTGCCCGAAAATTTGAAACTCACCCCGGCAGGCACTTTCAACTCTCCTGCTGAAATGCGCTGTTCAATAGCCCGGCGGGCTGCTTCCACCACCTCCACTTCGGAAAAGCCATCTCTTTTATCAAACAGCACATAACTCACCAAGAAGGTATCTTCACTCTTGATGGCTTGCGGTCCTTGGGTGTACTCTATTTCTACGACCTGCTCCAAAGGTATTTGTGCGCCTGTGGGTGTGGCAATCAAGGTTTTGGCAATGGCTTCGGGTGTGTCGCGCAATTCCCGCGGGTAACGCACCCGCACCGGGTAGCGCTCGCGTCCTTCGACCGTGGTGCTCAGCGGCATGCCGCCGATGGCCACTTCTATAAACTGCAGGATATCTTCCACCTTCAAACCGAAGCGGGCAGCTTCTTCACGCTTGATGCGCAGTTGCAGGTAAGGCTTGCCTATCACGCGGTCGGCAAACACAGCTTCTGCCTTCACTGAAGGCACCTGTTTGAGTATTTTTTCCAGCTCGAAGCCGAACTGTTCGATGGTTTTCAGGTCGGGACCGTACACTTTGATACCCATGGGCGCACGCATGCCTGTCTGAAGCATCACCAGGCGTGTTTCTATGGGCTGCAATTTGGGTGCGGAAGTGAGTCCCGGTATTTGCGTGCGTGCCGCTATCTCTTGCCATATGTCATCGGGCGACTGAATGTGGGCACGCCAGTTGCGAAAGTACAGCCCCCCGTCGTCGGGGATGAGCTCCTGTGGCGACACCCCGGCCGCCAGGGCTTCTTCGTTGGTGTAGGCCTTGCCCGAACGGGTTACGAAGCGCCCGGCTTCATCTACCTTAAAGCGTACACGGTGCCCCTTATCGTCAACTACATACTCCGGCTTGTAGTTGATGATATTTTCAAACATAGACAAGGGCGCAGGGTCTAAGGCAGACTCTACCCGCCCGGCTTTGCCTACGACCAACTCCACCTCCGGGATGCCGGCCAGCAGCATATCAACTTGTGCAAGCACCTCGCGGTTGTGTTCCACCCCGGCATGCGGCATATTGGTAGGCATCAGCAAGAAGCTGCCTTCATCCAACGAAGGCATAAACTCTTCGCCAATACCGGGAAAAGCATGCACCATGGTACTCCACAGAGCAGTGGTGCGTATGTTCCACCCCACGGCATCGAAACCACGCGCCACCCAACCAAACAAACTTTGAAAGCCCAGCCACACCAGCAATCCCCAAAGCAGCAAGGTCGAGGGAATCGCCAGATAGATGTTTTTGTGTTCCAAACACCACGCAAGCATGGGACGGTAATAGCGCTCCAAAAGGGTAAACAGCAGCAAGACACTGCCCGCCATCAAAGCCACCATCAACATGTTTTGCCAAAAAGGGCGCGCAGCACCCAAAGGCATCCAGTAGTCTGCCAGCAACCACAGCACCGCAAAGACGGCAATCAGAACGGCACCATATTGGCGGTTGAAGGCTGCCACCGCAGGGGGCAGACGCTTCTGCAGGAAGGGCAGTTCCAAAAGAGCGCGAAAAGCAAACAAAGACAGCACCACGGCAGCCCAAGTGCTTGCCACCCACCAGGAAAGCAATGCTACGGGCAGAAGCAGCAGGCGCACCCAACGCAGTTTGCTTTTATCGAAACGTACGCCAAAGAACCAATGAGCAAAAGCCGGCAAGATGAGCAATGCCACCAAAAGGGAGGCCACCAGTGCAAACGTCTTGGTATATGCCAAGGGGTGAAACAATTTGCCCTCGGCGGCTTGCAGTGCAAACACCGGCAAGAAACTGATGACGGTAGTAGCTACGGCCGTCAAGATGGCACCCGACACTTCGGCGGCGCCTTTATACACCGTTTCGCGCATGCTTTGCCCCGGCGGTGCCTGCTCTATTTGCTGAATGATGCTTTCGGAAAGCACGATGCCCAAATCGACCATGGTGCCTATGGCAATGGCAATACCCGACAAAGCCACAATGTTGGCATCGATGCCAAAATAGCGCATGGCAATAAAGCACATCAGCACGGCTATGGGCAGCAAGGAAGAAATCAGCACCGACGCCCGCAAATTCAACACCATTGCTACCACCACCAGTATGGAAATCAGGATTTCGAGCGTCAGAGCTTCTTCCAAAGTGCCGAGGGTTTCGTAAATGAGCGTGGAACGGTCATAAAAAGGCACGATGGTCAGCCGGCTCACGCGCCCGTCTGACAGCTTCTTTTCAGGCAAGCCGGGCGCTATCTCCCGTATCTTTTCTTTTACTTTTTGAATCACCTCCAGCGGATTGGCGCCATAGCGGGCAACAACCACGCCTCCTACCACTTCGGCACCTTCCTTGTCGAGCAGACCGCGGCGGGGAGCCGGACCTACACGCACCCAAGCGATGTCTTTCAGGCGTATGGGCGTGCCTTCACGCAAGGTAACCACCGCCTCTTCCAGGTCTTTTACAGTTTTGACATACCCCAAGCCCCGCACCAGATATTCTGCGCGGTTCACCTCAATGGTGCGGGCGCCGGCGTCACGGTTCGCGCGCCGCACCGCTTCTACCACCTCTTTCAAGGTGATGCCGTACAGTTTCAGGGCATCAGGGTTTACTTCTATTTGATACTCTTTCACAAAACCACCAATAGAAGCTACTTCCGACACGCCCTCCACCGAGTTCAAGGCATAGCGCACGTAGTAATCCTGGACGCTGCGCAGTTCGTGCAGGTCCCAACCACCGGTGGGATGTCCCTGCTCGTCGCGCCCTTCGAGTGTGTACCAGAATACCTGCCCCAAAGCGGTGGCATCGGGTCCCAAGGCAGGCTGCACGCCCGGGGGCAACAAGCCCGCGGGCAGGGCGTTCAGTTTTTCCAAGATGCGTGCCCGCGACCAGTAAAAATCCACATCCTCGTTGAAGATGATGTAAATGCTTGAAAAACCAAACATAGAAGTGCTGCGGATGGTCTTCACCCCCGGCACGCCCAACAAGTAAGTAGTAAGCGGATAGGTGATTTGGTCTTCCACGTCTTGCGGCGAGCGCCCCTCCCATTCCGTGAACACAATTTGCTGGTTCTCACCTATATCAGGAATGGCATCCACGGGCACCGGGTCGCGTGGCAAAGCGCGCAGAAAGTCCCAGTCGAAAGGGGCTGTAAGCAAGCCCCAGCCAACGAAAATCAATAAAACAAGTACGGTAAACAGTTTATTTTCAAGGAAGAAACGAATAATAGCGTTCAGCATACGTCTGTACGTTTTGGTTGAAAGCACAAAAACAAAAGCACAGCCGGCAGGCAACAAACTACCTGCGGCTTACCAAGACGTATGCCGGTCTATATTCTCCATTGACGCAAAAGGCGCAACCACTGCCTGCCCTTTCGCCGCGGGGGCGAAAAAACGGCAAGGGGCACGGGCGCCTGCAAAAGACGGCGAAGAAAAACGGTGGGAACGAAAACAACCAACAACAGCACCCACACGGGCGAAGCCAAAGGCAAGGCGGCCTGTGAAGGTGTGTAATCTTCTTTCAGCTGCAAAAGGTGCCACTCATTGGTGCAACAGGCGGCTTTCGAAAGCGCTTCGCCGGGGCAGGGGCTGCCTTCAGCTTGTATCTGCTCCATGCCGCAGCCTTCGGGCTGCACCACAATGCCCCTCTGCTCTTTTACCAGATGGCTGCCGCAGTAATGACGCCACACGCTCACGCCGGTTTGGCTGAGCAGCATCACCATGGCAAACCATATGGACAAAAAGGCTTTCATGAACAAGTGAGCATGGGGCTTGATTCTTTCGTAAAACTAAAAAATACCGGACTTAGTTCCAAAACAACAACGAAGCCAAAGCTTGCGTGTGTGCGAGTACAGCAACAAAAAAACAAAAGAAAGCTTTGTTCTTTAACAGAAGCCCGGTTCCCTATTCCATTTTTTTCCTAACTTTGATAACGGTTCAATCCTCAAAATCAAAACCATAACTATGCACCGGGTGACTCAATTGATTATACTATGCTGTTGCGCGCTGCTGCTTGCAAACACAACCCAAGCGCAGACCATACGCCTTAGTGGCGACAGCTGGGAAACTACCGAAAAACGCGGGGTAGGACGAATCACCATCACTTACATAGAAACGCCTCTGTTTATCTACAAGAATGAAGCAGGCAAACTCAGCGGTTTATGTGTGGATATTCTCAAAGAGTTTATTCTGTTTCTTGAAAAAGAGAAAGGGGTGCGTGTCATTCTCTCTATTTACAAACCCAACGACGACTTCAATATCTTTCTAAGCAACGTCATCAATGCCGAAGGCGGTGTATTTGGCTTGGCCAACATCACCATCACCGATGCCCGCAAGAAAGTGATGAAATTCACACGCCCTTATATTAAAAACCGGGCGCTGCTTGCTTCGCATGAATCGTTGCCTACCCTGTATAACCTGACCGACATGCCGGAAGTATTTGCCGGTTGCACGGCCTTCACCGTACGCAACTCCACTTTCGAACAAGACCTGCTGGAGTTGAAGCAAAAATACTTCCCCGAAATGTCTATAGAATATATAAGCTCGGCGGCTACTCTGGTATATAGGATAGCCGAAACCCCTCAGTCCTTTGGAAAAATAGACTTCCCCTATTATGTAGAGGCAAACAAACAAAAATTGCCCGTGAAAGTGCACCCGGTAGGCAGCACTTACGAAGACTTTGGATTTATTATGCCTCTTAATTCCGACTGGAAAGGCGTATGGGACGAATTCCTTGAAGGCTTTGTGGGCAGCACACGTTATCGCCAATTGCTGATAAAGCACTTTGGCAAAGCTCCCACCGAACTTTTGCTGGGCACTGACACTCCCTAAAAACCCAAACATCCATGCCTTACACCTACGACTATCCGCGCCCTGCCCTCACCGCCGACATCCTCCTGCTGGGTATCGACCGGGAAGGGAAGCCGCATTTGCTGCTCATCGAGCGGAAACGCCCTCCTTTTGCCGGCTGCTGGGCATTGCCCGGCGGTTTCATGGACGAGCACGAAAGCATAAAACAAGCCGCCGCGCGCGAGCTGCAGGAAGAAACCGGCTTGAAAAACTTGGCGCTGTATCAATGGCGTGTTTACAGCGCTCCCGGGCGTGACCCCCGCGGACGGGTAGTTTCGGTGGTGTTCTTGGGCGTCTGCCAAATGGACGAAGCAAAGGCAGTGGCGCATGATGATGCTGCCGCTTTGCAGTGGTGGGCACTCGACGACCTGCCCCCCCTGGCTTTCGACCACCGGCAAATCGTCACCGATGCGTTCGATTACTTACGAAAGCTGTCGGACAGCAGCCTGCATCATTTGCACCCGGCATTGGCTGCCTGCCGCCGGCAATGGATGCCATGGCTTCCATGAGCAAGAAAAATAAAAAAGGGCATCTCAAACAGATGCCCTTTCGAAGTGGAACGGGGCGGACTCGAACCGCCGACACAAGGATTTTCAGTCCTTTGCTCTACCACCTGAGCTACCGCTCCGTGTTTTGTTCCGATTTGCAATGCAAATTTAGAGCAAACATTCTATATTTACAAACAATTTTATGCAAAAAATTTAACATTAAACCAAAAAACGTTGGCTATGAGTTATTTACCTCAAATTCTTTTTGCGCTCTGTTTAGGTGCAGCCGGCTTCTTTATCGCCAGAAGGGTGAATTTTATCCGGAAAGCCATTCTTCTCGGTAAAAAAAAGCCGGTCAATGACAGAAAAAGCGAGCGCTTCCGTCGCATGCTGCTGTTGGCTTTCGGGCAGAAAAAAATGTTTGACAAACCCTTGGTAGGCATCATGCACTTTATCGTGTATGCCGGCTTTTTGATTATCAACATCGAAGTGCTGGAAATCATACTGGACGGCATCACCGGTGCACACCGTCTGTTTGCCCCCTATTTGGGCAGTGCATACAGCTGGCTCATTAACCTGTTCGAGCTGTTTGCCGTGGGCGTGATTGTTACCTGTGCCATTTTCCTCATCCGCCGCAATGTATTGAAAGTACCCCGTTTCTGGTCGGCCGAAATGAAAAAATGGCCCCGCTTGGATGCCAACCTCATTCTCATCTTCGAAATTACCCTCATGTGGTTTTTCCTTAGTATGAATGCAGCGGATTCCATTCTGCAAAGCCGTGGCGTAGAGCACTATGTGCAAGTAGGCAGCTTCTGGTTCAGCCAATGGCTGCAGCCTCTGTTTGAAAACATGGACACCTCCACCCTCGTATTTTATGAGCGTTTTGCATGGTGGTTCCACATTTTGGGCATCTTTGGCTTTGCCATTTATGTTACCTACTCCAAGCATCTGCACATAGCCCTTGCCTTCCCCAATACTTATTTTGCTTCGCTGGAGCCGAAGGGTAAAATGCCCAACATGGACGAGGTAACCAAAGAAGTGAAAATTGCCTTGGGACTGGCACAAGCAGACAACAGCCCGGCACCCGAGCGCTTCGGTGCCAAAGACGTGACCGACCTCAACTGGATTCAGCTGATGAGTGCCTTCAGCTGTACCGAGTGCGGGCGATGCACGGCCAACTGCCCCGCCAACATTACCGGCAAGAAGCTCTCGCCCCGCAAAATCATGATGGATACGCGCGACCGTGCCGAAGAGGTAGTGCGCCAATTGCAAGAAGGCAAGTCGCTTGAAAAGATTAAGGAAGAAAAAAGCTTGTACGGTGACTATATCACCAAAGAAGAAATCATGGCCTGCACCACCTGCAACGCTTGTGTGGAAGCCTGTCCGGTGAGCATCAACCCGCTGTCCATCATCTTGGATATCCGCCGCTATGTGGCCATGGAAGAAGGCGATACCCCCAACGAATGGAACATGATGTTCAATAACTTGGAAACCAGCATGTCGCCTTGGAAGTTCCCCCCCACCGACCGCTTCAACTGGGTGGAACTGGTCAATAAAGACTAAAGCGGGCGTTTTACAGTCCTTTCTTCTCATTTTCAACTTCATCAAAAACTGAACTTAAAAGATTTGAATCATGAGTGAACAAATAAAAGTACCGACCTTAGCCGAATTGCAAGCACAAGGCGAAAGCCCCGAAATCGTCTTTTGGGTAGGCTGCGCCGGCTCTTTTGATGAGCGATACAAAAAAGTAACGGCCACCATCTGCAAAATACTGCACAAGGTGGGCATTAAGTTTGCCGTGCTGGGCACCGAAGAGAACTGCACGGGCGACCCTGCACGCCGCGCGGGCAATGAATTTCTGTTTCAAATGCAAGCCATCAGCAATGTGGAAACGCTGAACATGTACGGGGTGAAGAAAATCGTGACGGCTTGCCCCCACTGTTTCAACACACTGAAAAATGAGTATCCCGACTTGGGCGGTAATTATGAGGTGATTCACCACACGCAGCTGCTGCAAGAACTGATTGACAGCGGCAAGTTGCGCATCAAAGAAGGTGGTCCCTTCAAAGGCAAACGCCTGACTTACCACGACTCGTGCTACTTGGGGCGTGCCAATGATGTGTATGAAGCCCCACGCGAGGTCATTGAAAGCCTGGACGCCAACCTTGTAGAGATGAAGCGCTCGCGCCGTTTCGGTCTGTGTTGTGGTGCCGGTGGTGCACAGATGTTTAAAGAACCGGAAGAAGGCAAAAAGGATATCAACATAGAGCGTATAGAAGAAGCACTTGACACACAGCCCGAAGCAGTGGTTGCCAACTGCCCCTTCTGCCTGGTGATGCTGACCGACGGGGTAAAGAACAAAGAAAAAGAAGACAGCATCAAAGTGTATGATTTGGCAGAACTGGTTTGGATGTCACAAGAATAGCCCTCCTGCTTGCCAAACATACGAAGTCCGGGCATGTGCATGGCTTGCCCGGACTTTTTTGTGCTCTTTACACAGCCTTCAAATGCAGTTCGCTGCTCTTTACAAAATGAGCGCCTTGTTGCTTCAAAGCCTCGTAGATGGGTTGTGCCAAATGCCCCAAGCCTTCTACATCGGACATGCAGTCTTCTATGATATGCAGTTTTTTGACCATCGCGGGGCGGTAATTCATGATTTGCTTGAGGCTGGTTGCTACACAGTGCGATTTGGCTTCGCCGGCTACCCATATGTGAGCATAGGCGTCTAAGGCATCCAAAAAAGCTTCGTTCAGTTGGGTCTCGGGGGCATCCAGGCGGGGCACTTGTGCCTGAAACACGCCAAAGTGTTCGGTAAGCGGGTGCGTCCCCTTCACCACTACTTCATAGTTTTTGCCGTGATGCCGCGCCCAAGTGGTGCAAGCCTGCGCTACGGACGGATACAAAGCATTGCCTTTGGTGCCCCACAAGCAGTGTTCGGGCCAAATAAAATGTGGATATTCGCCTTGTGCTTCCAGCTGCTCGAGGTATGCCAAAGCCTCTTCGGGCGCAAAGCGGGCTTTCCATTTTCCCGCCTTCACTTCGGCCGCCGTAATTTGGGTAAAGGGCTTGGGGGGATTGCCGTGGGCATCTACCCAGAAAGAGGGGTGTGCAATATCATTCACATGGTGCGTATCCAAGGTAATGTAGAGGGCATCGATGTGCTCAATCTCATGCAATATCAAGTTGGCAAGCCGGTTCATGTCTTTGTCGGCACCGGGCACATAAAGGGCGCCTTCGGGCGAGCAAAAGTCTTGTTGTGCATCGATGATCAAAAATGCATGCTCTTTAGGTTTCATAGGGTTGTTTGTTTTTTTGAATACTGTTTGAATTTACAAATTCAATTGAATGTTGAGCACGCCTTTGGCCAGAAAAGTAACCAATAAATTATCCGGTGCGATATTTACTTCATGTGGCAGCAAGTCGTGCACTTCGCCATTGACCAGCAGCATTTCGTGGGGGCGGTAGTTGCTGAGCATGGTGTTTATTTGCCGGCGGGCTTCGGTCAGCTCTGCCTCCAAAGGAAAGCGGCAATAAGCCTCTATCTTTTTACGAAAGCTGCCATGCAGCAACCAGTTGGCCGATTTTATTAAAAAGCTTTTCGTTTGCAGGTCGAAATCCACCTCATCCAAAAATACTTCTTGGCGCTGTGGGTCATAAGCCGGTTTGCCCTGCAAATACAGCTTGCCGGTATAGCTCCCCTCCATGTCCAAAGCGATAATCAGGGACTCGTTGCTGCCGTAGAGGGCTATGTCGCGTATGGTTACCGACTTTCGCCCGCTGCTGAAGGAGTCACCTATGTAGCGGGTGCGCAAAAGGTCCGTTGCCTTGGCTAAGGAAATCCCTACGGGCAGGTATATTTCAAAGTGGTTGTCCGGGTTGTTCAAGTTCAAAAGGGGCGGCAAAGGCTTGCGGGCGGGCGTTGCCGGCTTCTCGCCTATGACCGTTCGCGACACAAAACGGAAACTCAGAGCGGAAGTTAAACCATAAGGCCGCGCTTCGATGGGCGCCATGGCTACTGCCCGGGGTTCCACCACCAACCAAGTGTGGTATTCGGGCGACAGTTCAAACACGCCGGTCATGGCGTCCCATGCCGGCTGAATGTATTCTTTAAGTTGTATGTTCTTTTCTATTTCTTCATCCAGCACTTTGCTTAAAGCTGCTTGCTGTTCTTTGATGAGCTTCCCGATGGGTTCTTCGAGTGAGAAATTCAAGCCAGCTATGGAAAAAGAGGGCTTTTCTACCCATCGAAAACCATGGGGGCGCGTTTGGGCATCGGTAGCCCACCCCGAAGTAAAAGAGAGGCGGGTAGCAAAGGAAAGGTCTAAGGCGAAATTCAGGCTGCGGGCAACAGTCCACGCACTCACCTCCGCATGAATGCGCAAAGGCACGGTGGTGATGAGCTCCTCCCCCCTGCCGTAAAAAGAGATGGGGGCGCGTTTATACACCCGCAAATAGATGGTTTCAATCCCCGTCTGTGAAAAACGGTCTTCGTAAAGCAAGGCGGGCAGCTGTGCATTGACAAAACCGGACAATGAACGGAAAGGAAGCTCAAGACGGGCACTTGCCGTAGAAACCAAGGGCTCCACAACAGGCGTATGGTAGTAAGGGGCAGGCGGCGGGGGCGACAACAACTGTTTCTTTGAGCGACACTGTGTCATGCACAGTATGACACACAACAGCAAGACCCGAACCATACCGTGCTTTGGCATAAAAGTAGCTGCAGGCATAAAAGTGCTTTTTTGCTTTACAATTTCTTACATTTAGGTATTAAAACCAAACCCCATAGGGAGGCTAACGGATGACGGCTATGAATAAACCTTTACTTGGATACTCTCTGCGGTTGTATCTACTTGTGCTGCTGTGCCACCTCCCTCTCTTTCAACTTGCGGCACAGCAAATTACGCTGCAGGGGAAGGTCATAGATGGCGAAAGCGGTTTGCCCATGCCTGCCTGCAATGTGTATTTAAAAAACCACCCCCATATAGGCACAGCCACCGACGAGAACGGCACTTTTGTGCTTACTTTTGACTTTGTGCGCGACACCTTGCTCATTGAATTCATTAGTTACCAAACCATAGAATATCCCCTGCTGAAGGCGCAGTCGCAAACGGGATTGTCTTTCACCCTGAAACCCGACGCACTGAGTCTTGAGGCAGTGGTGGTAACCCCCGGCGAAAACCCGGCTTACCGCATCATACGCGAAGCCATCAAGCGCAAAGATGAGCACGACAAACGCCGCCTGGAAGCTTACGACTACGAAGCCTACAACCGCATTGAAGGATATGTAAAAAGCAGCGACAAAGGCATCAGCAAACTGCGTTTCGTGAGAGATATGCGCCAAGTGGCCGCCGGCTATGACATGCTGCGCACCGCCGAGGGCGATACGCTCATTCCCGTTATTGTCAATGAGGTAGTAAGCCGGGTATATGTCAAACACAGCCCCTACAAACGCCGCGAAGACGTCGAAGCTCAGCAGCTCACCGGCATAGGCATAGAAGACGCCCCCGCTCTGCAAGATATTCTTTCCAACACCTATCTTACCGATTATAATTTCTACCGCAACCAAATCAATATTTTGGGCAAGTACTTCCCCTCACCTTTAGCCAACGGGTGGTGGCTGGTCTATGATTACGAGTTGGAAGACAGCCTCGAAGTAGGCGGCTTCATGTGTTATCAGCTCAAGGTGATTCCCTTGCGTGAAGAAGACATTGCCTTTACCGGCAGGATATGGATTACCAAAGAAGATTATGCCCTGCGAAAGGTGCAACTTCACATTACCCCCAATGCCAACATTAACTTTGTGCGCTCGCTTGCCGTAGAGCAGGTGCTGGCGCCCACGCAAAGCGGCGTATGGTTACCCGAAAGCATGTTTTTCGAAACCGAAATATCGGAATTTACCGACTTGATACCCGCCATTGTAGCCCGCACCTACTCTTACTACAAAAACTACCACATCAACCAAGCGTATCCCAACAGCTTTTATGAAATCAGGGAAAAGAAACTGCCTTCCGAAAAGGTACAGCTCGAGAAGCTGAGGGTGTACCGTGCCATAGACGGCGACAGTACAGACTTCCGCCCGCAGATTCACCGCCTCATCGATACGCTGAATCAAGTGCCTTCGGTAAAACGCTATACGGGCATTATCAAGGTGCTTTCCACGGGCTATTTGCGCAAAGGTGTGATTGACTTCGGGCATTATGCCCGCTATTACGCATGGAACAACATAGAAGGGCACCGCCTGGGGTTTGGCTTGCGCACCAACTACCACCTTAGCGACAAGTGGATGTTCAAAGGTTATGTGGCTTACGGCACACAAGACGAGCGCTGGAAATATGACCTGCGTCTTTATCATGTGCTGAGCAGGAAACGCTTTACGCTCATAGGTGCGCGCCATCTGGCAGATATAGAACCACTGATTCAATTGGACCAAAGAGACGACCTGCCGGAGCTGTTCATCGCCTCGAACCGCTTTCTTGATTTGGCTTCCCGCCGCCCCTTCTTTCGCACCATGAACAGCGTATGGATAGATAGCCGCCTGTCGCAGCTGGTGCGCGCCCAGCTCACCTTGCAACAAAGCACCTTGGACCCGCTTTATCCTTTTGCTTATTACCCTGCGCCCTCCGACACCCAAACACGCAACAGCAGCATCCACACCACCGAAGTCATAGGCATGCTGCGCCTGCAACGTGCCGTGCGCCTCACGCGCGATGCCAATCTCGATGAGGTGGACATAGCCAACCGTAACCCACGCCTGACACTTTGGACCATCCTCGGTTTCAAAGGATTGCTCGATGGCGATTTCCAATATCAAAAAGTATATCTGGAACTGGCACAAAAAAACGCCAATGTGTTCGGCATAGGGCACGCCAACTACAGCATTACGGCCGGCTATATCTTTTCGGATATTCCCTATCCGCTGCTGCGCACCCACTTGGGCAACAATACGCCCATTCTCATGGAAAGGGCATTCAACCAAATGAATGGCTTTGAGTTTGTAAGCGACCACTTCGTGGCGGTGCATTATGCGCACTATTTCGAAGGTTTCATTTTGAACAAGCTGCCACTCATCCGGCGTGTGAACGACAAGCTCGAATGGCGTCTGGTGGGTTCGGTCAATGCCGTATGGGGCGGGCTCCGGGCAAGCAACAAAGCGCTGCTGGCGCAGCAAACAGCCGACGGGCAGCTGGTCGAGGGCTTTTCTGAGCTGTCTTTCCAAAAACCCTATGTGGAAGTAGGCTATGGCATTGACAATATCTTCAAGTTCTTCCGGGTGGACTTCTTTCACCGCCTGACTTATCTCGACAGCCTGCAAGCTAAGCCCTTCGGTATCAAGTTTTCTGCCGAAATCAAATTTTAAAGTGGCGTTGCAAGTGCCAAAAAGAATGCTTTTCTTTGCTTAAAGCAGACAGAGAGTAAAACATGCAAGTAGCCATCGTAAAATACAACGCCGGCAACATTCAATCGGTAGTGTTTGCCTTGCAACGTTTGGGAGTGGAGCCGGTCATCACTGACAATGCCGAGTTATTACGCAGTGCCGACAGGGTTATTTTTCCGGGCGTGGGCGAAGCATCCAGCGCCATGCAATACCTCAAAAATAAAGGCTTGGACAAGGTCATCCGCTCCTTGCACCAGCCGGTGTTGGGCATATGTCTCGGCCTTCAATTGATGTGCCGCCATTCGGAAGAAGGCAATACCGATTGCTTGGGCATTTTCGATGTGGATGTAAAGGCTTTTGACCGCAATGGTGCATTAAAGGTGCCCCATGTGGGTTGGAACACCGTCGATGAGCTGCACAGCCCTTTGATGATAGGCATAGATGCACCCGCCTACATGTATTTTGTGCATTCTTACTATGCCGAGTGGACTTCTCGCTATGCTATTGCCCGCTGTGAATATGGCGTGCCTTTCAGCGCCGGGCTACATAAAGACAATTTTTATGCGGTGCAGTTTCACCCGGAAAAGAGCGCCGATGCCGGCAGCCGCTTGCTCGAGAACTTCTTGAAGATGTTTTAGGAGACGGGCTCAGATGTGCTCTTTTTTGTCTTTAATCATATCAAAAAGCAGCTCGCGCGCACGGTGCAATTGTGCCTTCACCGTACCCAGCGGCAAGTCAAGCTCTTCTGCTATCTCTTGATATGCCAGCTCTTCGAAGTAACGCAGGCGCACCAAACGGCGGTACTTTGAAGGCAGCTTGCTTACGACTTCCTGAATGATTTCTATTTTTTGTGCTTTGATGGCTTCTTCTTGTGGATCCAAACCATCATCTCTGATATCCAGACTGGCAGTTTCTCCGTCTTTGTCGGTATAAAAATCTTCGATACTGGTGGTTTGCAGGCGCTTTTTACGGATAAAGTCAATACAGTTGTTTGTGGCAATACGGAAAAGCCAGGTGCTGAAGGTAAAGTCTTTTTTGAATTTATCTAAGTTTTTGAACGCCTTGGCAAAAGCTTCCATGGTCAAATCCTCGGCGTCGTCCACATTGCGCACCATTTTCAAAAGCATATGAAACAGCGAGCGGTTATAGCGCTCCATCAGTTCGGCAAAGGCGCTTTGGTCGCCTTCCAACGCCCTGTCCACCAGGGCGAAGTCGTGCAATGCCTTGTCGGAAAACTCTTTTGAACCAAACTTATCTAATTCCATTTTTCCACTTTAGTGAGTAGTGCCCATAATCCTATTATGCCAATATACAACAGATAGGACAATTCTAAAAATGGCAACAATAAAATTGGAATGGAAGCACGCAGTTTTTTAGCCAGCAAGAACATACATAACGGATGCAACACAAGAAGCAAAGCCACTTCGGCCGCTATCCATTGCAATATACCAAACGAAACAATGCCCTGTATGTGTCCGGCCACCCACCCCAAAGCCACGTAGAATGCCAACTGCGACAAGAAAAGCAAAGCCAAGAGCAGGCGATGGCCGGCTTTGTAATACTTGCCTACACTCAAATGACGCCGCTTCTGTCGCCACCATTCACGCCAACGCACCTTGGGGCGGCTCACGGTAATGGCTTTGGCATGCACACACAAGGCGGTATTTTTTGCGGTTGCCAAACGGTTCACGAAAAGGTCATCGTCGCCGCTTACCAAACGTTGGTGTGGACCAAAGCCTCTGTGTTTTAAAAAGAAGCTGCGGCGGTAAGCCAAGTTGCGCCCAACCCCCATATAGGGCAGCCCTATCAAGGCCGCCGTAGCATACTGCCACAAGGTGTAAAGTGTCTCGTAACGAATCAAAGCATTGAGAAAACCCGGGCGCTGTTCATACAGAGAGGCGCCCAATACTATTTGCGTTTGTTCTTTGGCTATAAAAGGCGCAGCCATATAACGAATCCACTGCTTCGATAGCGGACGGCAGTCGGCATCGGTCAGCAAAACAATATCGTAGCGGGCAGCTTTGACGCCCATGGTAATAGCAAACTTTTTATGTGTAATATGCTCCGGCGTTTGCTCTATCCGCACAATATGCAGTTGGGGATGGCGGGCGCGCAGATGATAGAGGAACTCATAGGAATCATCCCACGAGCGGTCGTCCACGATGATGACCTCGAAGAGCGGGTAGTCTTGCTCCAGCAACAAAGGCAGCAGTTCGCGCAGGTTGAGCAGCTCGTTATGGGCAGCCACCACCACCGACACCCCGGGCAAGTCATGCCCTTCGGCGGGGCGCGGCGCATGCCGCCATAACAACAAACTCAACAGATGCCATAAGATGCGTATGCCAAGCAAGATGACCAAGGCATACATAAAGAAAAAAGTCCAATGCATAGTGATGCGGCTTGTGGTTCGATGCACAAAAATAGAAATTTAAACAAAGGGAAAAGCATTGACAAAAAACTTCCTAAATTGCATGCCCATTTCAGGCTTTACGGTATTTCAAGCAAACAAGCCTTTTCCTTTTTTCATCAGTGCTCAAAACCAAGAATTCTGAAAGCATGCAGTTTGAACTTATTGCACAGGACCCGAAAAGCAAAGCAAGAGCCGGCAAGATAACCACCGCCCATGGTGAGATTGTAACCCCTATCTTCATGCCGGTAGGCACTGCCGGCACCGTCAAGGCAGTACACCAACGCGAACTGGAAAACGACATCAAAGCGCAAATCATTTTAGGGAATACTTATCATCTGTATTTACGCCCGGGCATTGAACTGCTCAAAAAAGCAGGGGGCTTGCACCGCTTCAACGGCTGGCAACGCCCCATCCTCACCGACAGCGGCGGCTATCAGGTCTATTCACTGGCTGACAACCGTCAAATCACCGAAGAAGGCGTGGCTTTCAAATCGCATATCGACGGCAGCAAGCATTTCTTCACTCCCGAAACAGTTATGGATATAGAGCGGGCTATAGGCGCCGACATCATCATGGCGTTTGACGAGTGCACCCCCTACCCCTGCGATTATGACTATGCCAAGCAGTCGATGGAAATGACCCACCGCTGGCTCAAGCGCTGCATCCGGCGTATAGAAGAGACCGAACCGCTCTATGGCTACGAGCAAACGCTTTTCCCCATAGTGCAGGGCAGTGTGTATAAAGACCTGCGCCGGGCCTCTGCCGAGTTTGTGGCTTCGTGTGGCTGCGACGGCAATGCCATCGGGGGCTTGTCGGTAGGCGAGCCCGCTGAGATGATGTATGAAATGACCGAGCTGGTGTGCGACATTCTGCCCAAAGACAAACCCCGCTATTTGATGGGCGTAGGCACCCCCGCCAATATTTTAGAGTGCATTGCACTGGGCGTCGATATGTTCGACTGTGTGATGCCTACCCGCAATGCCCGCAACGGCATGCTGTTCACGACACAAGGCATCATCAACATACGCAACAAAAAATGGCAGGAAGACTTCAGCCCCATCGATGAGCAGCTGGGCGGCTATGTCAGCACTTTCTACAGCAAAGCCTACTTGCGCCACCTTATCATGAATAAAGAAATTTTGGGCGCACAAATTGCAAGTGTTCACAATCTTACTTTTTATCTTTGGTTGGTTACACAAGCCCGCCAGCATATTATTGCCGGCGACTTCTATGAGTGGAAGAAGCAAATATTGCCTGTCGTTTCGCAACGGCTCTAAACCCTAAACGCAAAAAACAACATGGAATTGATTACAAAATATTTTCCCGAAATAGACAGCCTGCAGCGCAGCCGCTTCGAAGCACTTGAGCCACTTTATCGCGAGTGGAATGCCAAAATCAATTTGGTTTCGCGCAAAGATATTGACCACCTGTATGAGCGCCATATCTTGCACTCTCTGGCCATTGCCCGTGTCATTCAATTCAAATCGATGACCGCCATCATGGACGTAGGCACCGGCGGCGGCTTTCCCGGCATTCCGCTGGCCATCATGTTTCCCAAGGTAGAGTTTCACCTGGTAGATTCCATTGGCAAGAAAATCAATGCCGTGCAGCACATAGCCGAAGCTTTGCAGCTGGACAACGTAACCACTCACCACAACCGCGCCGAAAAAGTAGATGTGGAAGTGGACTTTGTGGTGAGCCGTGCAGTAGCCCCCGCCAAAAAAATATACAACTGGACACAAAGTAAAATTCTGCCCAACAGTTTCAACAAATTCAAGAACGGTTGGTTTTTATTGAAAGGGGGCGACCTGAGCGAAGAGCTTCAAGAACTCAGACGCAAGCGCTACAAGGTTTTCGAGTTGTCGGAATTCTTCGAAGAGGAATTCTTCGAAACGAAAAAAATACTCTACTTCCCCAAAGGGTAAAATGGCTAAAAGCTACGACTATATCATCATTGGTGCCGGAGCGGCAGGTTTAAGCCTTGCCTATGAGCTGTCGCGGCATCCTGCCTTGTGCCAAAAGCGCGTTTTGCTTATAGACAACCAAAAAAAAGAGCAGAACGACCGTACCTGGTGCTTCTGGACCACCGGCACCCCCCCATTTCAGGAAATCGTTTACCGCCAATGGCAACAGCTTGCCTTTCACAGCCAATATGGCAGCCGTAGTTTTTCCATTGCCCCTTTCCGCTACTACATGATTCGGGGTATCGACTTTTACCGTTATTGCTTTGAGCATTTGGCACCTGCCGTAGAGTTCTGTGTGGGCGAGGTGGCAGAAGCAACACCTGCCGGTGAGGTCCGCCTGAGCGACGGCAGGGGGTTTCAGGCTCAATGGATTTTCGATAGCCGCTACCGTCTACCACAAAAGCCCGCAGAACTGCCCTACCCTTTTCTGCTACAGCATTTCAAAGGTTATGTACTGCGCAGTAAGCGTCCCTGCTTCGACGCAAGCACCGCCACCTTGATGGACTTTCGTATTGAACAAGCCGGCGAAAGCCGTTTTATGTACATACTGCCTTTTTCGCCCACCGAAGCGCTCGTGGAATTCACGGTCTTTGGCAAGGCGTTGCTTCCGCCCGCTGCTTATGACCACCAACTAAAGCAATACATAGAGCAACACTACGGGGAACTGTCGGGCTTCGAAATCAAAGAAGAAGAGTTTGGCGTGATTCCCATGGCGGCTCAAGGCTTCCGGCACACGAAGGGGGGGCTTGTGCCCATAGGTACGGCTGCCGGTTGTGCCAAAGGAAGCAGTGGCTATGCCTTCCTGTTTATTCAAAAACACTGCAAGCAAATCATTGCGGCACTTGCCCGCGGGCAAACCCCGCCCGATTACCGCCCGCCATGGCGCTTCCACCGCTATGACCGCATATTTCTGGATGTTCTTTTCCATAAGCGTATGGAAGGCGATGCACTCTTCAGTAAGCTTTTTTTACAACTGCCGCCACAGCAGATTTTGCGTTTCCTGATAGAAGAAAGCAGCCTTATGGACGAGCTTAGCGTCATTTATGCGCTGCGTTCCGGTGCTTTTGTGCGTGCGGCACTTCATGATGCGCTGTCTTAGTGTCAACTGCCTGCCCATGGGCTGCCAAATAAAGCAAGTCGCTTTTTCTTAAGTTTCATAACGCTTGTTTTGGCTCAATACAATTAACGCTTACAACGCTCAAACAGCTGTTTTAGTGCTTTTTAGGCGAAAAGTAAAAAGGTATTGTTAACAAAGTATAGACAAAGCAGCATTCTACTTTAGCATTAAAAGCTTTATTGAATAAACAAGCATAAAAAACAAACCACAGAGGGCACAGAGAAACACAGAGAATATATAATGATTTCCCTCCGGGCCGCTCCGTGTGCTCTGTGGTAAAAAATAGCGATGGTAATCTTTGCTTGTTTTTTACCATTCCGTCCTTACAAAGCTCACCGGATTTGCATTACTGAATACCCAAAAAGAAAGTAAGCCCCTTCGCAATGCAAAGGGGCTTAGCTTTTAACCTATGATGAGATGTCGTGCGAGCGAATCAAGGTTAATATATTTTTAAAAGAAGGGGCATTTTAGAAAGTGGGGGCATATTCTTCCGGTGCCACATATTGGTTATCTACCCGTGTTTCTATTACATCTTGAATCCACTGCGGCACATTCGACAGGAAGTTGTAGCCGGTCAGCTGTTCCACTTCGCGAATAGAAACGCGGTAATCTGTCCATGGTTTTTGGTTTACATCTTGCGTGTTGGGCATAATCACGGCAATGGTGCGCGTGGAAGTATTGATGCGGCTCAGGTCATTGGTTCCCTCAGGCAAAACCACAATCACCTTCCACAGGTAAGCAGGCACCGTAATATTGCCATTGGCAATGGTGCGTGCATAACCATTGCTGCCTTCGCCCCCGGTTCCGCGGTTGCCGGCAATGATATACAGCTCATAGCCATCATCTACCAAGCGACGGCAATAACTTTCAAGCTGTTCCCAGGTCTGACGGTTGTTGTTTGGGGGCTTGCGGCACCATGTTGCTCATCAAAAAGGTGGCTGAGTTGTCTTCCACACTGGCCGTGCGGTCGCCCGAAGGACACAAGTGCCCCCGGTCGAAGCCGGTATATTTGTAATCATTGGGGCTGACACGATACCAGTAAGACGGCAAAGAGGTATCGGTGCGGAAGTCGTTCTGCCGCGGTGTACTGCCCAACCATGCTTTGTTCAGGTGCCAACTCACCCAGTTGGGCGTAGCTCTGTACCGGTGATATGACATGGCGTACTGCGGGCGCTTGATCAGGTAGTTGTGATGGGCGGTGCCGGCACCACTGGGATTGCCCAAGGCCATGTTGTCTTCGCGTTTGGGCGTGCTGTAGGCAGTCTCTTGTCCCGGTATGGGAGCAACCGGACCGGTGCAGGCAGATACAAGCCCTATCAAGAGTGCAGACAAATAAAGTGTAAAAAGTCGCATAAGCATTTGTTTTTTAGGTATTACAAATGCTGCAAAACTACAGACTTCATTTGCCTGCATCTTCAACAAAGCATTAATGTTATGTTAAAAAATTGTTAGTACAACAAAGCAACTGCATTGCATGTGCATATTGCATGCGATTGCTATTTTTTTGTATATTTGTAATTCTAATTCAATTATCTATTCAAATTTTCATTTGATTATGCGTACAGCACAAAATGGCGATGTAGTGAAAGTACACTACACAGGCAAACTAACTAATGGCGAAGTATTCGACAGTTCAGAAGGACGCGAGCCCCTCGAGTTCAAATTGGGCGAAGGACAAATGATTCCCGGCTTTGAAGCCGGCGTATTGGGCATGCAAGTAGGCGAAAAGAAAGTAATCAACATACCTAAAGACGAAGCTTATGGCGATCCTCTTCCGCAGTTGATTGCTGACTTCCCGAAAGCAGACCTTCCGGAGGGCTTTCCTATGGAAGCAGGCGCTCAAATAGGCGTTACCTTGGCTGACGGGCGTCAAATACCCGCAGTAATCACCGCTATAAATGAAGATAGCGTAACCATCGATGCCAACCACCCCTTGGCAGGCAAAGACCTTATCTTTGAAGTAGAATTGGTTGAGATAGGTAGCTCTTTGATTGTATAAATCTTCTTTAAAAAGAGTTTTTACAAGAAAGAAAAGAAAAGCGGCACTGTTGATGTGCCGCTTTTTTCTTTATATTCACATAAAAGCAACCCAAGTATAGCAAACATGCGACAAGTCATCATTATTGTGCTTTCCATGATTACCGCCATTGCCCTGTATGAACTGGTGCGCCGGCAATGGCAAAGCTCCGGCGACGTTCCGCTCACGGCTCAGCACGACTTGATTGTAGAGAAAGTAAGCCGCATGGGAAAGCTTGAATTGGTGCGCTATCAACTCAAAGATATTGTAGAGATAGCCCCTTCGGAAGTGAGTGTGCTCGAAAGTATTTTGCTTAGCCAGGGCCTATATGAGCACAGCCGTGCACTACTCATCATAACCGGCGAAGCCGTAGGCTGCATAGATCTCCGCAAAATCAAAATAGAAAACGATAGCACCATCATCATGCATCTGCCCAAACCCGAAATTTGCTATGTCAAAGTAGATCACCGGCGCTCGCGCGTGTATGACGTGAATGTGGGATGGCTTTCCTCCGTGGAAAAAACCAAGCTGATAGAAGCCGGTTACCGCAGTGCCGAAGAAAAGATAGAAGAAGCAGCCCGCGAAAGCCGCCTGCTTGAACAAACCAAAGAAAGTGCAGAAATTGTATTACGTCCTTTTTTAGAGCAGCTCACCCACAAGCGAGTGGTGTTTACTTTCGAGGACTTGGAAGGCAGCACGATCCCCGACCGCTAATCCAACTCATGCCGACACGGCATTTTTTTCTTCACCCAACAACTCCTCTACCGAGCGTTCTATCCAATTGCCGCTACTTAGCAAGCCTTTCAACACTTTACGCATCTCTTGCAAAGTGATGTCACGGTATATTTTTCCATCTACAACCAGTGATATTTGCCCGGTTTCTTCCGAAACCACCAACACTACCGCATCACTCACTTCGCTAAGCCCTATTGCCGAACGATGGCGCAAGCCCAACTGCGCAGGCACCTGGTCATTTTCCGTGACGGGCAAAATGCAACGTGCCGCCACAATGCGCCCGTTGCGCCCTATAATTACGGCACCATCATGCAAGGGGCTGTATTTATTAAAGATAGCCAACAACAAACGCTTCGAGAGCAGGGCATCCAGACGGTCGCCCGTATCGGCATAAAATTTCAAGTCATTGCTGCGGCTCAGCACTATCAATGCGCCTGTGTTGGTAGCCGACATGGCTTTGGCCGCATCCAGTATGGCGCTTAAATCCACCCCTACCTCCTGCTTGGGGCGCCACCATACCCATGGACGCTCCTTATTGAAAGTGCTGCGCCCGATAAAAAGCAAGAACTTGCGAATTTCCGGCTGAAAGATGACGATGGCTGCCAACACCCCCACGCCCAAGAACTGGCCCAAGATGCTGCTGAGCAACTCCAAGCCCAAAGCATCGACAATCAGATAAACGATATACAAAGAAAAAACGCCCAGCAAAATAGGCACGGCAATACTTCCTTTCACCAGTTTGTAAAGGCGAAAGATAAGGAAGCCCACCAACAGAATGTCGAGAATATGGACAAACTTTATTTCTAAAAAACCAACAGCCAGTAAAAGCATATATTTTCTTCGGAAATTCTGAATTTAAGACGACTTCAAATGCTCTAATAAGGTAACAATTTCTTTGGCTTCTTTTACGTCATGTACCCGCAAAATTGATGCCCCGGCATAGAGTGCCATGCAGTTGAGTGCAGTGGTTCCGTTGAGTGCCTCTGCGGGCGTTACCCCCAGCGCTTTGTATATCATAGATTTACGGGAAACACCTACCAAAATGGGCGCATTGAACTGACCAAGCCATGATAAATTACGCAACAGCTCATAGTTTTGTTGTAGTGTTTTGGCAAAACCAAAACCGGGATCCAGTATCACATCATGCACTCCGCACGCTCTGCACTGCGCAATGCGTTCTGAAAAGAAACGCGCTACCTCAAGAGTCACTCCTTCGGGATAGTCAGTCAGCTGTTGCATGTTTTGTGGCGTGCCGCGCATATGCATCATCACATAGGGCACCCGGTGCCGGGCCACCAGGCGCCACATGGCTTCGTTCCCCCCGCTGATGTCGTTAATCATATCGGCACCTGCTTCCAATGCGGCACCTGCCACCTCTACGCGAAAAGTATCTACCGAAAGACATATTGCCTCGCCATACTCTTTTTTCAGTGCTTCCACCACAGGCAGCACCCGCCGCATTTCCTCCGGCACTTCGATATCTGCGGCACCGGGGCGCGAAGAGTATCCGCCCACGTCTATCCAGTCAGCCCCCTCGTGTAGCGCGCGTTCAGCCCGCCGCAGCGCCTCCTCAATGCGGTTATAGCGCCCCCCGTCGAAGAAAGAGTCGGGCGTTACGTTCAAGATAGCCATAATCTGGGGGCGCTCAAAAGTTTTTAGACGTCCACGTATCGAAACAGCGCCAAGCGTTTTTGAAAAATTCATATCTTTGACAATCGTAGAAATCATGCTTTAAGAACAATGACCGGGAACCTTAGGTGTATGTCCAAGGATGAAAACACTTCTTTCCGGCACACGGAAAGCGAATATAAAGAGATCATCAAAGAATGTAAAAAACTCTTTGAAAAGAAGTATCATGATTATGGTACGGCATGGCGCATTTTGCGCCCCAGCTCTCTGACCGACCAAATTTTTATCAAAGCCAAACGCATCCGTTCCATTCAAGAAAAAGGCACACAGGCCATTGACGAAGATATCAGCCAAGAGTTTATCGGTATTGTCAACTACTGCGTGATGGCGCTTATTCAGTTGTCACTACCTGCCGATGCGCCCTTGCATTTGGACTACGAAACAGTCAGTCGTTTATATGACGAACAAGTGGCAGCCACTTTGGATTTGCTGCGCCGCAAAAACCACGATTACGGCGAAGCATGGCGGCAAATGCGTGTCAGCTCCATGACCGACCTCATTTTAATGAAGATTTTACGCATCAAACAAATAGAAGACAAACAGGGACAAACACTGGTATCGGAAGGCGTGGAAGCCAATTATCAAGATATATTGAATTATGCGGTATTTTGCTTAATAAAACTCAAGGCAAATGAAAAACATTGACCGGCTGGCAATTATTCTGGTAGGGGGCTTGTTTATATTCTCGGGGCTTATCAAGCTCAATGACCCGGTAGGCACCCAAATCAAGTTGGAAGAGTATTTCGAAGTGTTTGCACAAGATGTGCGCCCCCACACCGGCAACGAAAACTGGGCAAGTCATTTCTTCGAAGCACTGATTCCTTATGCACTCTTTTTCTCGGTGCTGCTTAGCTCTTTGGAAGTAGTGCTGGGCGTGATGCTTCTTAGTGGTTACCGGCGGCGCCAAGCCATCGGTGCGCTGTTGGCTATGATAGTGTTTTTCACCTTTCTCACTTTCTACTCGTGGCATTTCAACAAAGTAACGGACTGTGGTTGTTTTGGCGATGCCATCAAGCTTACCCCCAAAGAGTCGTTCATAAAAGACGTAGTGCTGCTGCTGTTGATTGCCTATCTCTTTTTACGCAGAAAGCAGCTGGGCAGCTCTACCGCCAAGCGCGGACTGGTTATCACCCTCACAGCGGCTGCATTGAGTGTGGGATTGGCATGGTATGCCATCGCTTACCTGCCTCCATTGGACTTCCGCCCCTATCGCGTAGGCAACCATATTCCTTCCCTGATGAAACCCTCCGCAGCTTTTCAATATGAGTATATCATGGAAAAGGAAGGCAAGCAATACGTCTTCCAAGAGTATCCCACCGATACCACCTATACATTTGTGGACATGAAGCTGCTGAACCCTGAAGCGCTTCCCAAAATCACAGATTTCCGTGCATACCAAGGGGATACGGACATTACGGACAGCCTTTTTCAAGGCACTTGCTTCCTGGTAGTCATCCATGATGTAAACGATAATGAAAAGCTGCTCCAGAGACTTTCGAAAGCGAAACCGGTCATAGAAGAGTTGATAAACTCCGGCGTGAAAGTAAGTGTATTGAGCGCTGCCTCGCCCGATGCACTGGAAGTGCTGTTGGCACAGGCCGGCTGGCATCATGTGGTTGTTGCATCCATAGACCACACGGTAGCCAAAACCATGGTGCGCAGCAATCCCGGTTACCTTCTATTGCAAGACGGATACGTGCGCGGAAAATGGTCATACAGAGCCCTTCCGGCTTCGCTTCGCTACATATTAAATCAATAACTTGTGCAGACAGAATTATATTGAGTGTATGAAATTGATAAGTAATTTATTACGAAAAGGCTATGGCTTAAGCTACAATTTGGTGAACCCGGTGCTCTGGCGTTATGTGGTCAGGCACTTGGCAGAAGGCATACTTGTTGTGTTTGGGGTGGTCATTGTGGTATTTCTGCTTTATTATGCACTCCCGGGTGACCCTGTAAGCATGATTGCCGGGCAACGCACCGATATCATGACAAAAGAAGCCATCAAAGCCGAACTGGGCCTAGACAAACCACTCCCCACCCAACTATATCTTTATTTGCGGGACCTGTCCCCCGTATCTATGCACCACGACACACCGGAAGAGCGCAAAAAATACAATTATACCCCGCTGTTTAGCGTAGGTGAACAGGTGGTAGTGGTCAAAATGCCCTATATGCGCCGCTCTTTCCAAACCAAGCGCTTGGTAAGTGAGCTTATATTGGACAAACTGATGCTCACCCTCATTTTGGCGTTGGCAGCCATGGCGTTTGCCACGGTGGTGGGCATTTTTTTAGGCGTATGGGCAGCCACCCGTGCCAACTCGTGGATTGACAACGTGATTATCGGGGGCTCGGTAGCCGGTATCTCCATGCCTTCCTTCGTATCGGCAAGCTTGATTTCTTTATATCTGGGCTATAAGCTCGGACCCTACATCGGCTTGAACGGAACCGGAAGCCTCTGGGTAGAAACCATCTATTACGGGCGCCAACTGCAACTCCAAAATTTGATATTGCCGGCGTTGACCTTGGGGATTCGCCCCCTGTCTATCATTGTACAGCTTACACGTAGTTCCATGTTGGATGCCTTGTCGCAAGATTATATCCGCACGGCTTATGCCAAAGGGTTGTCGCGCCGCCGCGTGATTTGGCGCCATGCCCTTCCCAATGCATTGAACCCGGTGATTACGGCCGTTTCGAACTGGTTGGCCTCTTTAATGTCAGGTGCCTTCTTCGTAGAACTTATTTTCGACTGGAAGGGGCTGGGATATGAAACCATACAAGCCGTACGCACCTTGGATTTACCCGTACTCATGGGGGCTACAATTGTGATTGCGGCTACTTTCGTTGTCATCAATTTTCTTGCCGACATACTCTATGCCCTTATCGACCCGCGCGTGCGCTTACAATAGGCCCCAACAGGCATGTAAAAGTTTTTTGGTGTATCAAAAATAAAAGAAGAGAGCGCAACTGTACGGCTGCGCTCTCACTGTTTTCTTATTAAGGCTACAGGGAATTTTAGTTATAAGGGTTATTGTCATTATCACGTGGCGTATCGCTGCCACCGATGCTTTTACGCATGCTGGTATCGGCTTGAATGTTTTGCATGCGTAAATAATCCATAACACCTATGTTGCCATTGCGCAGTGCCTCGGCAATGGCTTTCGGGATTTCGGCTTCGGCTGCTATCACCTGCGCACGTGCCTCTTGCGCTTTGGCTTTCATTTCTTGCTCTAAGGCTATAGCCATGGCACGACGTTCTTCGGCTTTGGCTTCTGCTACTTTCAAATCGGCTTCAGCCTGATCTTCTTGTAGCTTAGCCCCTATGTTTTCGCCCACATCAATATCGGCAATGTCTATAGAAAGAATTTCGAAAGCTGTGCCTTCATCCAACCCCTTGGAAAGCACCAGCTTAGAAATCTTATCGGGGTTTTCCAGTACTTCCTTATGGCTTTGAGAAGAACCGATGGAAGTAACGATGCCTTCGCCCACACGCGCCAGGATGGTGTCTTCTCCGGCGCCCCCAATCAACCGGCGAATGTTGGCGCGCACGGTCACCCGCGCAACGGCTATCACTTGAATGCCGTCTTGGGCTATGGCTGCCACCTTGGGTGTGGTAATCACCTTGGGGTTCACCGATATTTGCACTGCCTCGAACACATCGCGGCCTGCCAAATCGATGGCTGCAGCCTGCTCAAAAGAAAGCTCTATATTGGCTTTATCGGCAGAAATCAAAGCACTGATTACCTTTTGCACATTGCCACCTGCCAAATAGTGCGATTCCAAAGCATCGGCAGTAATACCCCTCAGACCGGCTTTCTCGGCAGTAATCAAGGCATCGACAATCACGCGTGGCGGCACCCGCCGGATACGCATGAAGGTCATATTCAAAAGCCCGACGTTTACTCCGGAAAACTGTGCCGTAATCCATAAACTAATAGGGAAATAGGACATGAAAATGAAAAACAGGACGATAGCAACAGCTGCAATAATAAGGGTTCCCATATGAATACTCGTTTTGGTTTATAGTTGACAATCAATTAAGCTGAGGATTATCAGGTGCTACTTTTCTCACAATGAAGTACTGCTTTTCGGCTTTGACTACCTCCACCTCGCTACCGGTAGGTATGAAGCCACTTAACGAGCGGGCGTCATGCTGTTCGCCATTGGGCAACTCAATACGTCCATATGGTTTCAGGTCGGAAATGGCCCGGGCAGCACCGGTATAAGATGGCACTTCGGCAGGGGTGTCTTTTCCGCTGGGCAGCGAAGCTTTTAAACTAAAACGCTTAAAAATACGTGAAGCAGGGAAATAGCGAATACCCAGCCCGCCTAACAGCAGACTGGCAGCTGTTAAGGCAGCCCCCCATTCCGGCGATTCCATGAACGCCAGTGTGATGGCGCTTCCCCAGCTAATCAATGCCAAAAAAGCAGCAATACTGGTGCCCGGAATCACGAATATTTCCAGCAGAAACAGCAACAGAGCCACAAGCAGTAAGATAAAGACAAATGTCATAAAAGTTTTAATTGTTTTTTGTCTTTGTGAATATAAAAAAAAGAGGGCATAAAGCCCTCTTTTAAATAAAAAACTACATTGTATGTTCTTTATTTTGACTCTACGGAAGTTACGCCCAGCTTTTTCAATACCAAATCCGAAATGTCGCCGGTGCCATCTTCCGGCTCGTAAAGCAGCGCTTCGCGGCGCAAAATATAGGTATAACCGTTTTCTTTAGCTACTGCCACGATGGCCTCTTCTATTTTTTTGTAAATAGGTGCCAACAAAGCGTTCTCTTTCTTTTGAATAGATTCAGCCGCACTGTTTTGAAACTCCTGCAGCTGCTCTTGCAACGAGCCTATTTCTTTTTCCAGCGCTTGGCGCGTAGGGTCAGGCATAGATGCCCCTTCGTTCAAGTACTTTTGGTATTTGGTTTGCAGCTCTTGTTGTTTGGCTTTGAAATCTTCTTCCAACTTGCTTTGATAGGCTTGCAACTCCGATTGCGCCACTTTAAAGTCGGGCAACTGAGGCAATACATAGTTCAGATCGAAATAGCCAATTTTTTGCTGCGCAAAGGCTGTCGAGATACCAAGCATCATAAAGCATAAAGCACTCAATGCAACAATCTTCTTCATCATAAATTTTCCTTTTTTATTCATGGTTAAAACAGATTCCAATAACTGTACCAAATATACAAAATTAACGATTGGCATTTTCTTTAGGGTTGTCTTCCGGGTCGCCTAAGCCCAACTCTTCCAACACGTAGTCGGTGTAATCATGACGGGGGTCTAAATAAACCACCACAAAATCACCGGACTTATCATAGATAACCTGTAGTTGATGCTGGCGCGCCACACGTTCCAATGCTTTGTTCAATTTTTCACGTAGGGGTGTGAGCAACTCTTGTTTTTTCAAGAAAATAAGCCCCTCATAGCCAAAAGTTTTTTGCTGCAGCTCGCGCGCTTCTTTTTCTTTTTGTGCAATTTCCTCGAGGCGCTCGCGCTTCATGTCTTCGGTGAGCAGAAGCTCTTCGCTGTTGTATTTGCGCTTCAGCTTTTCTACCTCTTGAAACTTGGCTTCTATTTCTTGTGTAGCCCTCTGCACAAAACGGTCGAAGTCCTGCTGTACCTGTTGGTACTCGGGCATTTTACGCAAGACGAAATTCACATCTACAAAACCAAATTTTTGTGCATGTGCCGAATGTAAACAAGCAAAGAAGAGCAAGAAGCAAAATAAACGAACCATACTTTATCGTATTTGTTGACCTATGGTAAAGTGGAACTGACCGCCATTGGCGCCCGGGTTCCCCGGCACATCATCAAAGCCAACGGCATAATCGATACCGATCATGCCGAAAGCAGGCATCAGGACACGTGCTCCAAAGCCTGCCGAGCGGTACATGTTGAAAGGATTGAAGCGTCCGAAATCTGCCCAGTTGTTGCCGGCTTCTACAAACGACAGTACGTAAATGGTAGCGGCGGGGTTCAATGAAAGCGGATAACGCAACTCCATCACATACTTAGAGAATACAGTTCCACCTGTGCCGGCATTCACACCCGTAGAAAACGGAATAATAGAGTTGTCTTTGTAGCCACGCAAGCCGATGATGTCGGAACCTAACAAGAAATTGAAGCCCGACAAACCGCTTCCCCCTAAGATGAAACGCTCGAACGGTCCCACGCCATTGTCTTTGCTATAGGTCTGCAGAAAACCAAAGTGGGCACGCGTGTTCAATACCAGCTTACCGGCAATAGGCGTAAAGAACGAGGCATCTATCATCCATTTGTGGTATTCTATCCACTTGAAGCGCTCCTGCGGGCTAAGAGCCTCGTAGTTTTTCCTGCCTTCGATGTCATCGAACAAAGAAAAAGGCGGTGTCATGGTTACGTTCAGTGAAATATTCGAACCGGTGCGGGGGAAGGTGGGGTTATCGATGCTGTTGCGTGCCAGCGTAGTACTCAGCGTGATGCTACGCGAAACCCCGTTGTTATATCCCAAACCGGTATTGTAATTGTCGATGGTGTATTGCCGGAAGCTCAAGGCATTACTCAAAACAAAGTAGTCATCGGGGAAATTAAGACGCCGCCCCAAGCTTACGGTAGCACTGGTTACTTGCAAGCCCCCCAACACACGATTGTTAATCACACTGCGCTGCACCGAGTGGCTGAAGTTTACCGAAAAGGCATTGGGCTTTTTCCCGCCCAACCATGGCTCGGTGAAGGTCAAGGAGTAGGTTTGAAAGGCACGTCCGTTGGCTTGAATCCGTAAAGCAAGCTGCTGCCCGTCGCCGGCAGGCACCGGATGCCAGTTGCTCAGCTTACCGGCTTTGCGCAAAGAGAAGTTATTAAAAATCACGCCCACAGTACCTACAAAGCCGATGCCACCACCCCAGCCACCGGACAACTCCAGCTGGTCACTGGGTTTTTCTTCTACGGTATATTTAATATCCACAGTTCCTGTTTCCAAGTGAGGTATGGGTTCTATCTGTATCTTTTCGGGGTCGAAGTATCCCAACTGGCTCAGCGCCTGGTTTGTACGTATAATATCGCGGCGGCTGAATTTACGCCCCGGTATGGTACGTATCTCACGCAAAATCACGTGATCACTGGTGCGGGTATTACCACTGATGAAAATACTATTGATGGTAGCCTGCGGACCTTCATAAATACGCATTTCAATATCGATGGAGTCGCCTTCCGCTTTGATTTCCACAGGGGTAATGCGGAAGAAGAGATAGCCGTTATCCATATACAAAGAGCTGATGTCTTGCTCTGTCAGGCTGAAGTTCAGGCGCTTGTCCAGCTCTTCACGGTCGTAAATATCGCCTTTCTTGATGCCCAACACCTGCGAAAGGTATTCATCGGAATATACAAAGTTGCCTTTCCAAGTGATGTTGCGGTAATGATATTGAGGACCTTCATGTATTTTCATGTAAATATTTACGCGGTTGGGCTTCACAAAATATACGCAGTCTTGCAGTATCTGTGCATCGCGATAACCTTCTTTGCCGTATAGTTTAATAATCCGCTTTTTGTCTTCTTCATATTTTTTAGGCACAAACTTAGACGAGGTAAAAATACGGGGGAAACGTTTCTCTTTAATCTTCATGCGGCGATGCAAACGCTTGTCCGATACTGCTTCGTTGCCCTCAAAAATAATTTCGTCTGCTTTGACCTTCTTGCCCCTGTTTACTTTCAGTTTCAATATCACGCTATTGGAAAGCAAAGTATCTTTCTGCTGAACGGCATCTACCTTCACGGCATAAAAGCCTTTGTCTTTATAGTATTTTTCTACCGTAATCAAAGCGTTTTTTATCAAGGGGTCAGAAATAATCTTCCCTTTAATTGCTTTGATTTTGTCTTGCAGTTTATCGGCATCGCCCCGCTTTACACCTTCAAATTGGATGCGCGATACTCTGGGGCGTTCCTGCAGATAAAGATTCAGATAAACCTTATTGCCTTCGAACTTGGTGGCGGTAATTTCAATATCGCCGAAAAGCCCCGTATCCCATAATTTTTTAATTGCGGTAGCCGTGCGTGTGCCGGGAATTTCCAAGGTATCGCCTACTTTCAAGCCTGCCATGTTGAGTAGGGCGTTGCTATCGAGAAACTTGACGCCACTGATATTGATGCCTGCAATGACGTACTCGCCGGATTGATTCTGTGCATTCGCCAAGTTTGTCAGCAACAATAGGCACACAAGTACCCGGAAACTCTTCAAAAAACGCTGCATTGTATTATTCTGATTTTATTTGTTCACTGATTTTTCCAAAACGCCGTTCTCTTTGCTGAAAAGAACGAATGGCTTCAAACAAATGTTGTTTGCGGAAGTCGGGCCATAAGATAGGTGTAAAATACAACTCTGTGTAAGCCAGCTCCCAAAGCATGAAGTTGCTGATACGCATTTCGCCACTGGTGCGAATGAGTAGCTCGGGCTCGGGCATGAAAGAAGTAGAAAGGTAGCGGCTGATGGTCTGTGCATCGACTGCGGCGGGCTCCAGACGGCCATAACGCACATCTTCGGCCATGCGACGCATGGCTTGTGTAAGGTCCCAGCGTCCGCTGTAGCTTAGAGCCAGGGTCAGCGTCAATCCGCTGTTTTGAGCCGTCAGAGCCATGGCATCTTGCAGTTCTTGTTGCGCTGTTTGCGGCAAATCGCTCAACTGCCCAATGGCCTTCAGGCGCACATTGTTCTCATTGAGTTTTTTTACCTCTTTGCGAATGGTGGATACCAACAAGCTCATGAGGGCATTTACCTCCTGCCGGGGGCGTGCCCAATTCTCGGTAGAAAAAGCGTAAAGAGTAAGGAATTCCACACCGGCTTCGCCACATCCTTCCACCACGGCACGCACTGCCTCCACTGCGTTTTGATGACCAAACACACGGGCTGCCCCTCGTTGTTTTGCCCACCGCCCGTTGCCATCCATAATGATGGCGATATGCTTAGGAACCGCCTGTTTTTTAATATCGTCTAATGAAACCATTCGTGTTGTTCTTTGGAATAAGCCTGCACTCAGACTCTTGCTTTAGAGGCTGCAATTTAGCAAGAATCTTGCATTTATTCTCTTAGCTCTTAAAACTTGTAAAAAGAGGGGCAAGGCTTGGCATAAAAAGTGTAGGTCAGGTGAATTGCCGAAAAGAAATACCAGTCTTTATCGTAGGTGTTGCCGGTATAGTACTTCGCCGGGCGGGCCGGCAACAGGCGGTCGTTGGTGTAGAGGTCGTCCAAATAGTCTGTAAAGGTCTTACGTGCCCCCACTTCTGCGTTTAGATTCCAGTGCTCGCCCAAAACCACCTTCATCCCTACGCCCATAGGTATCGACATCTGGTAAAGGCTATAATCGGGCGACAAGTTTTGCTGGGGGTTCATACGAAAAGCAGCTACGCCCATCATCAGATAGGGACTCCATCCCTGAAAACGGCCGGGGTTGCGATAGTAGAAAAAGTTATACTCAAAAATAGCTGCCACTTCGGTCAACTCCGTGCGAAAGCTGTATTGCCGACGGCGTGCCAGAGGGGTATTCAAATCGCTGTCATGTGCCTCGATGCTCCCATGACTAACGCTAAGGCGGGTAGAGACAGCCTCATTCCAGTTTTGCCGCCACAACACAGAGAAACCCAAACGGGGCGATTGATAGTTGATATAGGGCGCCAGTTCGCCTTTGTAGTTCCAAACTCCCACACCGGCACCTAACTCATGACGCTGCCCATAAGAAAGAGCAGCGCCAAACACAAAGAATATCGTAAGAAGCAGAAAAGTTACTTTTTGCATTAGAGCGCATTCATTTTTTTAATACCAAGTCATTCAAAAGCATCAAGCGGGCATGCACCCGCTGAGCGGCACCTTATCATCTAAACTTAGGACAACGCACCTTTCCGGCAAAAATATACGTCAGCTTAAAGCCCACGGTAATGATTTTATCCAACTCCTTGCTGTTGCCCCGCTGGTCACCACCTCGTCCAAAGCCAATCACCGTGGAGTTGCCCAACTCATCGGTGGTGAGCCCTCCTATGGAGTCGGCTACCGGCTGGAAATTACGCGTTTTGCCGGTGATGGGATCCACCGTTTCGGTGGTGCGGTTGGCCATAATCACCGCCAAAGGTCCCACTTGCTCCAAGAGGTCACGCGGATCGGCATAGTTGCCACTTACATCGTCCAGGTAATCGGTAAAGGTATAGTGATATACGAACTCAAAGCTCAAATCCAAGTTATCTGTCAGTTTATAGCGCACACCCGCCCCGAAAGGCACCGAAAATTGAATCAAAGAATACGGTTTATCAGGATACTTCAGGTCAGGATTATAGCGGGGGGTAAGTCCTTGCCCTTCGGTGCGCAGGGGTTGCAGAGCCACCCACTTTCCATCGGGAGTCATCCCTTTGGGGTTATGATAAAAAGCCCCCACCCCAACAAAAGCATAAGGGCGCCACATGGGCCGACGGTAAAAATACCCACGGGAAGGCACCAAATCTACTGCCAAACGCACCGACAACTCAAATACGTCATTGCGGAAGTTGGCATTGCGCAAATAGCGGTATTTATGCTGTTGATCGTTGGGGTCTGCATTACGAAAGTCCGAAGCCATGATGCGCAAGTAATCAAATTCCGCTTCCACTTGCATGCGGCTGTTGAAACGCCGTGCCACGCCCGCCATCACACTGGGGCGTGTATATGAAATGTTCGTACTGGCAGGGTTATCATCCGGCGCCAAGTCGCCAAAGTAGTTAGCAGCCCCTACACCTCCATAAATAGCCCAATAGTTACCACCACTATTGATTTGCTGCGCTTGAGCACTCCAAAGTGCGCTTGCAATGCAAAAAAACATCAAACAGAACGTGCGCATCATCTTGTCTTTAATTTTTAGAACTCTTCAAAAATTGTGCCTTCTTGTACTTTTCCATCAACTACACTAAAACCTCCCCATTCAAAGGTATAAAAAGAATAGAATAAGCTCAAGTATTTTCGTTTAAAAACTTCCACTTTCAGCCAAATCCGTTAAATTGCTTACGTTCAACTAAATAATAAGGTTATGCAGCGAATATTAACAACCCTCTTTTTGAGCTTGCTGAGCAGCTGGCTTTATGCCCAGTCGCACAGCTGCTGTCTGGACGCCACCCGTGCTTTTGCCGCCTTTGCCGCAGACAAAAACTTTAACAGCCGGCACGAAAGCCCGCGCCCTTACCGGCACGTGAGCGACATAGGAAAAGACATCACCTTTCCCGTGGCCGGTGGACAGCCCGCCCACGCCTACGAGCTGCGGGTAAAAGGTCCATCTCATCTATGGCTCTTTGTTTTTCACGAATGGTGGGGCCTCAACGACCATATCAAAAAAGAAGCCGAAAAGCTATACCACGACCTGAACGGGCAAGTGAACGTTCTGGCTTTGGACCTTTACGATCGAAAAGTAGCCGATACACGCGAGGAAGCGGCCCGGCTCATGCAAAACGCTCAAGAGGCACGCATCCGGGCAATCATTCGCGGTGGCGCAGCCTATGCAGGCAAGAAAGCGCGCATAGCCACCATCGGGTGGTGCTTTGGCGGCGGATGGTCTATGCAGGCAGCCTTGATGCTGGGCAAGCAAGCACGCGCTTGCATCATATACTATGGCATGCCGGAGCAAAATGTGGAAAAGCTCAAAGAGCTGCAGGCACCTGTCTTGGGCATCTTTGCCAAGCAAGACCGCTGGATTACCCCCGAAGTGGTAAAAACTTTTGAACAGGCGATGCAGGAGGCCGGCAAGTCCGTAGAGGTGCATTTGTACGATGCCGACCACGCCTTTGCCAATCCAAGCAACCCGCGTTATCAAAGCGAAGCTACGGCACAGGCCTATGAACAAAGCTTGCGCTTTTTGAAAGCACACTTGCTTGAAAAAGGCAAATAAAGCCTCACAAAAAAAGGGAGCCTTATCCGGCTCCCTTTATCCATTTGATAGCAAAGCTGCTCTTATTGCTCAGAAGCACTTGCTTTCACCGCATTGAACAATACCATCCGCAGCTCATTGTCGCGCAGGGTATTGGTCACATCGCTCACTACCCCCATTTTCACGTCTTTATCTATTTTAAGCGATACAATCATCTTTGCACGCTTTTCCAAAGGCAGGGCTGCCTGCTCTTCCAAGAGCAAGGGGGCAATGGCACTGGGTTCAAGCAGTACATCGTTCACCTGTACACGCGGCTCCGAACCATAAGCGGCCTTGTTGATAGGCGGTCCGATGTACACATAGCTCACCACGGTGGGGTCATCTATCGACTGTATCTGGCTTGCATGCGGTAGTTCTTGCTCTACGAGTACCTGCTCAGGTTTGAGCTGAGTGGTCACCATAAAGAAGAACAAGAGCATGAAGATAATGTCGGGTAGCGCCGCCGTGGGTATATCCTGTTTTGCTTTTGTTTTCTTCTTAAAATGCCCTTGCATGATTATTTCTTTTTATTGGGATCAGCAATCGAAATCATCATCGGGATACGCTCTTTCACCTGCTGATACTTTTGTTTCATATCGGGCGGGAGCTTATCCTCTTTGATAGCCAAGTATTGCTCTACGGTAATACCCAAGGCTTCGGCCCGGGCCTCATGATAAGCCTGCTTCACCCGGTCCAACACTTTGATATACATATCGTAGCTGGTGCCACGGTCCACTTTGATGGAAACCACCGCTTTTTGGGGGCTGTCTGAAAGTTTGGGGTCGCGCCCGTTGTTGGTAATATGACGCTTCACCGCATCTTTCAGATTGGCCAAATCCATGATTTCATCCTCTACCAGCAACTCGTCGTTGCGGTTTACCAGTATTTTAAAGAGGTTGCGGTCATTGATTTCCTTTTGCACCTGTTCCTGATTGGGGTCCTTCTTGGCAGGCAAGACCATGGGAATCCCCTCTTCGGCGGGGAACTGGGTCGTTACCAAGAAGAAAATCAGCAACAGGAAAGCAATATCGGCCATGGCTCCTGCACTAATCTCCGGTGCTTGTCTTTCTTTTTTTGCCATGATGCTGATTATCTAAGGATACGTAATACTTCGGTAACAATGATGCTCAGGAAAGCGACCGCCAGCAATATATAGAAGGTAATGATAACGCCTCCATATAATTTGATAGAACCGGCGGTGACGCCGAAACGCTCTGCCAGCTGTGCCGGCACGTCAGAACCGGCTACAGCCCAGCCAATCAGGAAAACAACGCCCAAGGCCAAGATGCCGATGCCGGTCTTGGCTAACTTCTTGGGGTCCGGATTGGTTACGATGGGCAGGAAGATAGCCAGTACTGCTGCCAAGCCAATGGCTATGTAAGCCACAATCACTAAGATGTTGACACTGGCAGGCACCTCCGCTCCTCCTTGCGCATAGGCGAGGTTGGATATATTGGCGATACCCCAAAGGGCAAGTATATTCAAAATTCTTTTCATAACATCTTGAAAATTAAGATTTAGAGAAAGGGAAGAAGGCATTACTTCAACAAGCCAGCTTTATGACGCACCAAGAGGTCAACCAAGCTAATAGAAGCATCTTCCATTTCATTTACCATGCTGTCGATTTTCGACACGCAGTAGTTATAGAAGATTTGAAGAATCACACCTACAATCAAACCACCAATGGTAGTCAAAAGAGCCACCTTGATTTCACCGGCAATCAAAGAAGCATCGAGGTTACCGGCCTGCTGGATTTTGTCGAAAGCGGCTACCATACCCAATACAGTACCCATGAAACCAAGCATAGGTGCAATGGCAATGAAAAGAGAAACCCATACAAGACCACGCTCCAGCTTACCCATGATTACCGAACCGTAAGCCAGTACAGATTTTTCTACCATTTCGATGCCTTCGTCTATGCGCATCAAACCTTGAGCGAACAAAGAGGCTACAGCACCCTTATGGTTTTGAGCTACTTTCAATGCACCGTCGGTACCTTGTGTTTTGAGTGCTTCTTCAATTTCAGTCAAAAGCTTCTTGGTGTTGGTAGAGCTCAGGTTCAAGTAAATGATACGCTCAATAGAGATAGCCAAACCAAGAATCAAGCAGACGAGGATGATAGACATGAACTCTACCCCACCCTCGATAAACTTCTCAAGTACAAACTGATGGAAAGAAGGCTCTTCTGCTTTTGTTTCTTCTTGTGCGGTAGCTTCTTGTGCGGTAGCTTCTGTTTCAACCGGTGCCACTTCTTCGGTGGTAGCCGCAGTGTCCGTACTTACTGCTTCTTCGGTAGCAGCGGTGGTGTCGGTTTCAGTTTGAGCAAACACGGGAGCTTGCACGTACAAAAGACCGGCTAAGGCGAAAATAGAGAATAGCTTTTTCATACTCAACACTTTAGTTGTTTAAACGCTTGAATTTAGAACCATGAATCGATTTAAAAATAAATAGCAGAGAGGACGGGATTCGAACCCGCGATCCCGGTTTTCCGGGATACACGCTTTCCAGGCGTGCGCCTTCGACCACTCGGCCACCTCTCTGTACTTCTTCAAAAGAAGCCGAAACAAAAGCAAATCAAGCCTTGCTTCGAAGCTTCCGATGCAAATATGATTATTTTCCTAATTACATGCAAATTTTGTTTGGTGGTATCTTCATGTACCATCATTTGGTTATTTCACCACGCACATTCTCTTTGATTAGTCTTTTCACTTCTTCTTTAGGGCATTCTTTTCCGAGTAAAAACATCAGCTTCGTGATGGCTGCCTCCACAGTCATGTCTTCAGCGCTTAAAATACCCATTTTTTCCAATGTATGGCTGGTTTCATAGGTTCCCTGCACCACACGCCCCCCATAACACTGCGATACATTCAGCAAAATCTTATCAGCTTGTAAGGCTTTTTCCAAAAGTCTTAAAAAACCGGGATTTGTGGGGGCCGTTCCCGAGCCGTAGGTCTGCAAAACCACTGCTTTGGCGGCAGAATGCAGCAACACAGCCTCCATCAAAGGCAGCGGCATGCCCGGGTATAAACGCAGCAGTGCCACGGATGGGTCAAATTGCTTGTGCACCCGCAGAGAAGCGCCGGCAGGATAGGGCAAAATGTAGCTGTCCTGAAAGCGGATACGGATGCCGGCTTTTGCCAAAAAGGGATAATTGGGCGAATCAAAGGCATCGAAATCCTCGCTTTCCACCTTTTTCACCCGGTTGCCACGCCATAGGTGATAGTCGAAATACACGCACACCTCCGGCACACGCGCACGCCCGTCGGGGTGCTTCATGGCAGCAATTTCCAGGGCAGTAATCAGGTTGGAACGTGCATCGTTGCGCGCCTCGCCAATGGGCAATTGAGCCCCGGTAAAGATGATGGGTTTTTGCAGGTTTTCGAACATAAAGCTAAGTGCCGAAGCACTATATGCCATGGTGTCGGTGCCGTGCAAAATAACGAAGCCGTCATAGGCATGGTAGTACTGCTCGATGATAGCAGCCCACTCTTGCCAATGCGCGGGGGTGATATTGGCTGAGTCGAGCAGTGGTGTGAGTGTAAGCACCGTAATGCGAAAGTCGAAACGACGCAGCTCGGGCAGCCGTTCCAGTATTTGACTAAAATCGAAAGGCACCAGATATTGCCCGGAGGGGTCGTACTGCATGCCTAAGGTACCGCCCGTGTAAAGTACCAAGATATGAGCGCGGGGCGGCTTGGGCAAAGCGGTGTCTATTTCTATGAGCTGATCTACCGGCATAGGCTATTGTTTTTTAGAAAAGAAAAGGCGCTGTACATTCTCTTCGGTCTGTTTGGATAGCTGCTCAAGCGGCATATCCATCAAAGCAGCTACACGTTGCGCAATCAAGGGGATATAGGCGGGCTCGTTTCGCTTGCCCCTGTAAGGAACGGGGCTTAAATAAGGCGCATCGGTTTCCAAGAGGATGCGCTCCGGGTTCAGATACGGCACCACCCGCTCCATACCTGCTTTTTTGAAGGTGGTCACACCGCCCAAGCCCACATAAAAACCGAGTGCTTCGATGCGGGATGCCTGTTCTGCCGTGCCGGTAAAGCAATGAAAGACACCACGCAAAGAACCATCTTGTAATTGCTCCAGCAGTTCAATGGTTTCATCCATAGACTCGCGGCAATGGATAATCAAGGGCAGGTCCAAACTTTTTGCCCAGCTTGCCTGTATTTTAAATGCTTCCAGCTGCTGCTCCCAAAAGGTGGTATCCCAATAGCGGTCGGTGCCCATCTCCCCTATTGCCACAAAAGGGCGACGCTGCAGCCACTCTTCCACCACGCGCAGCTCTTCTTCGAAATCTGCCTTGACCGAACAGGGGTGCAACCCCATGGCGGCAAAGCAATGCCCGGGATAGGCAGCTTCGAGCTGCAACATATCATCTATGGACGTGCGGTCGATGTTTGGCAGAATAATACGGCGGACGCCCTGCTCAAAAGCACGCGTTATGGTTTGCGTCCGGTCTTCGTTGAACTGTTGGAGATACAAGTGGCAATGTGTGTCTGTCCAATGCATGCTTGAATGGTATTTTTTACTTTTCGAGGAGGTAAATAAAACAAGAATTGCCGGTGATTCCTACCGGCAACTGTCCACTTGCCGCTTATTCGAAACGCAAATGCTTCACCGACTCGCCCGAAATTGCCAGTTCTGTGAGCGAATCGATACCTATTTGCAAGTGCACCGGTGCAAATTGGCGCGTTACGTGCTTGTCGCTCTCCGAGGTTTTCACCCCTTCGGGAATCATGGGCACATCGGATACCAGCAGCAAAGCGCCATGCGGTATTTTATTGACAAAACCAACGATAAACAAAGTGGCGGTTTCCATATCGATGCCCATCACCCGGGTTTTGCGCAAATACTCTTTAAAAGCCACATCATGCTCCCACACCCGGCGGTTGGTGGTATATACCGTGCCGGTCCAATAGTCCATGTCGTTTTTTACAATCATGGCAGAGACTGCCTTTTGCAGGCGGAACGAAGGCAAAGCCGGAATTTCAGGGGGCATGTAGTCGTTGCTGGTACCTTCGCCCCGTATGGCAGCAATGGGCAGGATGAGGTCGCCCACGGCAATGTCTTTTTTCAGTCCACCGCATTTTCCCAAAAACAAAACAGCCTTGGGACTCACTGCCGAAAGCAAGTCCATGATAGTAGCCGCCATGGCACTCCCCATGCCAAAGTTCACAATGGTAATCAAGTCGGAAGAAGCTGTTTGCATGGGCTTGTCGAGCCCGCGTATGGGCACATTAAACTTTTCGGCAAACATTTCCACGTAATTGTGGAAATTGGTGAGCAAAATATACTCTCTGAACTCCTCCAAGGGGGTGCCGGTATAACGCGGCAACCAATCTTTCACAATCTCTTCTTTCGTTTTCATGTGGTTTATGTTTTTTTAGGTTGAAAATAAATGAGTAATTATATGCCAAAACCTCCCAAGGACTTCCGGGGAGGTGCTAAAGCATGAATTCCTGAAAGAGGAATTATATTTGTGTGTTTACGTCTTTTTTCCAGGCGCGTGCCATGAGCCACAACCCGCCCAAGACGGCAGGGATACTTAGAATCTGCCCCATATTGAGCGGCAGTTGGTCTTCAAAAGGCACCTGGTTGTCTTTGACAAACTCTACCAAAAAGCGGAAGCCAAAAACCATCACCAGGAACAAGCCCAGCAGTGCCCCTTGCGGCAGCTTACTTTGGTGCTTTTGATAAATGCGCCAGAGTACATAGAACGTAAAGAAATAAAACAGCGACTCATAGATTTGGGTAGGATGCCGGGCAAAGTCTTCGCCATTGCGCACAAAAATAAAACCCCAAGGTAAGTCGGTCGGTTTGCCCACAATTTCCGAGTTCATCAAGTTGCCCAGGCGTACAAACCCGCCACCCAGCGCTACGGGAATCACCACCCGGTCTGTTACCCATAAAAAGGGTTGGTCCGGACGGGAACGGCTATACAGATACAAAGCTGTGAGTATGCCAATGGCTGCCCCATGGCTGGCAAGCCCACCCTCCCATATCTTCAAAATTTCCACAGGATTCGACAAATAATAGTCGGGCTGATAAAACAGACAGTGCCCCAAGCGAGCCCCCACTATGGTGGCTATGATAACATAGACCGTCAACTTATCCAGGTCTTTTTCGGGCTTGCCTTCTATTTTAAATATCTTGGCAAGGATGTTTGACCCCAGCAAGAAAGCAATGGCAAACATGAGTCCATACCAGCGAATCTCCCTGCCGAATATTTCAACGATGGCGGGGTCCACATCCCAACGGATAAAGAGTAAATCCATAAGCAGTTCTTTTGCCCAAAGATAGCAGTTCAAAGGCAAAAAAGAAAAATTATTCGCTACACCTCACAAGCCGCCCTTCTGCTCACTCTGTCTGTTCGTAGAGATAACTCAACTCTTGCTTCGATACAAAAACCACTTTTTCGGGGTGTTTCAACCAGGTAGGAAGCAAGGCAGCATAGCGCGCATGAATTGCCTTCCGGCGCAGTTTCATGGTAGGCGTCAGCAAGCCGTTGTCCACTGTCCACTCTTCGGGCAGAATGATGACTTTTTCTATCTGCTCCACATCGGAAAGCTCGCTATTCACACGGTTCATGGTTACTTCCATACCTACTTTTAACACAATATCCGGCTCTTTCTGCCCTGCCTCCGAGAGGGTAACCAAGGCAACCGGCTGCAACAATCCTTCGCCAACCACGCACACCTGTCCAATATTTTCATTCAGTGCAAAAAGCGGTTCAATATTATTGGGATTCACAAACTCCCCTTTTACCGTCTTGAACTCATCGCTCAGACGTCCTTCCAGCACCAGGTGCCCATCTTCGGTAAGATGCCCCCGGTCGCCTGTATGAAACCATCCTTCGGCATCGATGGCTTGGGCAGTCTTATGGCTGTCGCGATAGTAGCCGATGAACATCCAAGGGGCTTTTACAATAATTTCGCTGCTATCGGGGTCAATGCGCAGTTGCACCATAGGGAAAGGCTTGCCCACCGTACCGGGGCGCACATCGCCCTTTCGGTGCATGCACACAGCCGCTGCCATCTCGGTGATTCCATAGACTTCTTGTATCTCAAGACCCAGCTCACCAAAGAAACGATGCAGGTTTGCCGGCATGGGTGCGGCGCCCGTCATCACCAAGCGCACCTTATGCAAGCCCAGCCCTTGCAGTATTTTTTTCTTTATCAATCGGTTGAGCAGCGGCATTTTCAAAAGCAGCTTCAGACGCCATGCAGGCATCTTACTCATAATGCCTTCATAAAACTTTTGCCATACGGCAGGCACTGCCAAAAAGTGTGTAGGCGCCGTGTTTTGCAGATTGTACAAAAAAGTATCGCGGTTTTCATAGAAAGAAACACTGCCGCCACTTTCAAGACTGAAAGCCTCTACGACAGCCCGTTCGGCAGAGTGCGCCAGCGGTAAGTAGGAAAAGAAACGGCAATCGTCTTCCAGCTCCAACAGCGGGCGGTTCGCTTCCAGACAAATAGAGATGGCAAAATGGGTGAGCTTGCCCCCTTTGGGGTGCCCCGTGGTGCCGGATGTGTAAATGAGTGTAAACAAATCGTCGAAATCGACGTTGGGATAACCCTCTACGGGCAAATAGTTTCCTCGAATATGTTCCCAGCTCTCGAGCCCCATAATATTGGAATCGGGCAGAGCCAAAATATGCTTTACGGCAAATTGCGCATCATAGAAGCGCTTCCAGTTCTCCAGCTTGCCTACCAGCAGCAGCTTGATGTCTGAGTCTTTGATGATATACTCCAGCTGTTTCCGGCTGATGTTGGGATAAATGGGCACCGATACGTAACCGCCCATCATGATTGCCAAGTCGGCAATAATCCAATAGGCATGGTTCTTGGCAAGCAGCCCGATGTGGTTGCCACGTTTCAAGCCCAGAGAAGCGAAGTAGGCAGCCATGCGGCGCGCCTCTTTGCCCACCTCTGCAAAAGTCATTTCTTTCCACTTTTGCCCGTAGGGCTGCCGCAGATAGACTCTATCGGGGCACTCACGCTCCCATCTGTAAAATTTATCCAACAGGGTTTCTTTGGGCTTAATGCCCTCTATAAAATGGGGAACACTACTGCCCGCTTGGGATACCTCTTTCATAGGTCATGCTTTTTTAGATAGGTAAATTCAAGATAAGTTTTTTTCTTAGCTTGTCCAAAAAATACTAAACCAATAGTTTAAACATGAACAAGTTCGACGGGAAGCAACAAAAACGCGCCCAACAGGCATGGGTACTCTATGACTGGGCAAACTCGGTTTTCTCTTTGGTTATCACCTCTACTATTTTTCCTATTTATTACGAAGCCATTGTGCAGGACCGGTTGCTGCATGTTGCCGGTGTGCAAGTGTCGGGCTCGGCTCTTTTTTCTTATACCATTTCTGCTGCCTTTTTATTGGTGGCTGTTCTTTCGCCTTTTTTAACAGCCATTGCGGATTATAGCGGCTGGCGCAAACAATTCATGCAGCTGTTCTGCTATCTGGGCAGCCTTGCCTGCATGGGGCTTTATTTCTTCGAAGACATCGACAGCCTGCCTTGGGGACTGGGTGCTTTTTTGCTGGGCTTGGTGGGCTTTAGCGGCAGCATTGTTTTTTACAATTCCTACTTGCCTCGCATTGCCCCGGAAGAAGATTATGACCGTTTGAGTGCCCGTGGGTTTGCCTGGGGCTATGTGGGCAGTGTATTGCTGCTGGTGATTTGCTTGTTGCCCATCTTGCAGCCGCAGTGGTTTGGCAACATCGACAGTGGCACGGCTTCCCGCCTTGCCTTCGTGCTTACGGGTTTATGGTGGATGGGCTTTGCACAAATCACTTTCCGGGGGCTGCCCAACGACCATAGCCGCCACGACGATACCAAACACTGGATCTTGAACGGCTTGCGTGAGTTGCGCAAAGTCATTCATGAAATCAAATACCAAAAGCTGCTCAAGCGCTTTGTGTTGGCGTTCTTCTTTTTTACCATGGGCTTGCAAACGGTGATGTACGTAGCCACTCTTTTTGGCACCAATGAACTGAAGCTGTCTGCCGACAAGCTCATTATCACCATTCTCATTTTGCAGCTGATTGCGGTGCCCGGCGCGCATTTGTTTTCTTACATTTCCTCCTTATGGGGCAATGTGCGTGCCCTGCAAATAGCACTCATCGTTTGGGTGGGGGTTTGTGTGGCTGCTTACTACACATACACCGAATGGCAATTTTATGGTTTGGCTGCGGTGGTGGGCTTACTCATGGGCGGCACACAGGCACTGGCACGGGCTACCTATGCCAAGCTCATGCCCGACGACACCGACGATACTGCCTCCTATTTCAGTTTTTATGACATTAGTGAGAAGCTGGCCATTGTGTTGGGTACTTTTACTTATGGTTTTATAGACGACCTCACCGGCACCATGCGCAACAGTGTGCTGGCTCTCATGTGCTTTTTCCTGATAGGTTTTCTTTTGCTTTGGCTGGTGCCCTCGCGCAAGGTGTACCGTTTTTCGCTGAAAGAAATAGCAGCCAAAGCATCATCATAAAAAAGCCGCCGGTAAGAAACTTTTTTGTTTGTTCAGGGTTTAGTTACTTTGTACAGACAATGACTTTTTCAACCGATAATCTTAAAATGACCGATTGCTATGGCTATAATGATAACAGATGAGTGCATCAACTGTGGTGCATGCGAACCGGAATGCCCCAACACAGCGATTTATGAAGGTGGTGTGGAATGGCGCTGGGCAGATGGCACCGCTCTCGAGCAAGTAGAACTGGAAGACGGCACCGTGGTGGATGCTCATGAACCGCAGCCCCCTTTGTCGGATGAGTTCTACTACATTGTGTCCGGTAAGTGCACCGAGTGCGTAGGCTTCCATGAAGAACCCCAATGCGCGGCTGTGTGCCCGGTGGACTGCTGCGTGGAAGACCCCGACTACGAAGAAACCGAAGAAGAACTGCTTGCCAAAAAAGCTTGGCTGCACGGTGAATAAATCACCACAAATGCATTCGCGCTATCAAAATAAAGGCTGTTTCCGTAATGAGCAGCCTTTTATTTTTTTGGCTGCCTGCATTTGATTTTCTTTTTCTAAGTTTGTGTATCATCTCTTGCCAAAAACAAACGCAAATTCTATGAAAATACTGGCTGTAGGTAAAAACTATGCGGCGCACATCGAAGAAATGAAAAGCGCCTACGATAAGTTTTCAGGTGAACCGGTGATTTTTCTAAAGCCTGACACTGCACTTCTGCGCAACAATGCCCCCTTCTACTACCCGGATTTCAGCAAAGAAATACACCACGAAGTGGAAGTCATCGTCCGTATATGCAAAGAAGGCAAGCACATAGAAGAACAATTTGCCCACAAATACTATGACGCCGTAGGCTTGGGCATTGACTTCACGGCGCGCGACATACAAGCCAAGCTCAAACAAAACAGTTACCCTTGGGATATAGCCAAAGGATTCGACGGCTCGGCACCTGTTTCGGAATGGATTCCGAAAGAAACGTTTGCCGACCTGCAAAACCTCAACTTTCATTTGGAAGTGAACGGTGAAGTGCGCCAAAAAGGCAACACTTCGATGATGATTTTTAAAATAGACTACCTCATTGCCTACCTCTCGCGCTTTTTCACACTTAAAACCGGCGACATCATTTTCACCGGCACGCCTTCGGGCGTAGGCCCCGTGGCCATCGGCGATCGCCTGACCGCCTATCTGGAAGGGCGTAAAATGTTGGATTTCGAAATTAAATAACCCCTCACCCTATGCTTTTTTCACGGCTTGTGTGGCGTCTGCTGCTCACGGCCTGCCTGCTTGTTCCGGGCAGGCTGCTGCCGGCTCAGCCTTCGGAATACAGAACGGACTGGCTTTATCCGTTGCCCGAAGAGTACCGCTACCTTACAGGCAATATGGGCGAGCTGCGCAACAACCATTTTCACGGTGGTTTAGACATACGGGCCCCCATAGGCACCCCTGTCTATGCTTCTGCCGACGGCTATGTAAGCCGGGTAAAGGTATCGAGCAGTGGATACGGGCAGGTGGTGTATTTGCTTCACCCTCAAAGCCGCCACATGAGCGTATATGCCCATTTGAGCGACTTTGCCCCCAAAATCAAAGCATATGTGCGTAAAGCACAATATGCCCAAAAATCGTTTTTTGTAGAGCTGTTTCCTTTGCCTGAACTGTTGCCTGTCAAAAAAGGGGAAGTAATAGGTTATGTGGGCAACACCGGTTTTTCATTTGGTCCACACCTGCATTATGAAATACGCAATGTCAACGACAACGTATTGGACCCTCAGCGCTTCTTCCCGTGGCTGATGCCCGACCGGCGCCCGCCACATGTGCAGGCAGTGGCCATCATGCCTTTGCGCGCCCACAGCCGCATACAACAAGGCATTGAGCGCCGTGTGTTTGGTGTAGTGCACAAAGGCAATGGGCAATATGAAGTGCCTTACGCCATCAGTGCTTACGGTGCCATAGGCTTGGAAGTAAGCGCATGGGATTACATGACGGCCGCCCAACACCGTTATGCCATACGCAGCCTGCGTTTGGAAGTGAACGGCAAACAGCTGTTTGCCTGGCGACTCGATGATTTCCCCATGGGCGAAACCTTTTCTATCAACCGGCACATCAACTATGATGTATATCTCAAAACAAGAGCGCTGTTTCAACGCTGTTACCTGACCCCTGACAACCGGCTGGGCATCTATCAAGGTGACGGCATTCTGCACATAGAAGCAGGGAAAAACTATGAGGTGCACATCGTATTGCAAGATGCCGGTGGCAATGAAAGCAGCATCCGTTTGCGACTTTACGGGCAAAAGCCGCAGGCCGTCACACCTGTCAAGCTGCCCATCGTAGCCACCCCCCGCCTCGACTGGGATATTGAAGAGCACGGGCGCCTGCACATGAGGCTCAGCGGCATTGGTGAGCCACCCCCTTTTTTGCTGGTCTATCGCAATGGCTTGCCTTTCAAAGTACCACTGGCAGCCATCAGCTACCCCAAGGCTGTTTATCTGTGGGACATCGCCGACGGCATCCCCGACTGGGCTGAAGCCGGTACGGAACGCTTTTACTTTCCATATCATCTTTTACCTGCCGGCAAAGCCGATACACTGCACTTCCCCAAGCTGCGCTTATATGTGCATCCATACAGCTGCTATGCTCCGCTATACGTGAAAGTGGGCGAAACGGCACCGGGACAGCTGCAAATTGGTGAAGCCCGCCAACTGCTGGCACACTCCATCACCGTGGCTTATGCGCCGGGAAGGCCTCTGCGGGCCGGCGAGTGCTTGTATTATGTAAACGGAAGCCGGTTTTCGAAGGTGGAAGCAGTACGCCAAGCAGGCGACAGCCTGTATTTTGAAGCGCAGCGCTTGGGCGAATACCGACTCATAGAAGACCGGCAGCCCCCTGCCGTGCATTTGTTGCGTCGCACCACCCGGCAACTCTTTTTCCGTGTAAGTGATAACCTGGCAGGCATTGAGCGCTTCGAAGCCTACCTCAATGGTCAGTTTCTATTGATGGAATATGAGTCTAAAAACCGCACCCTATGGACTGACCCGGAACGAAAAGAGCCACTACGAGGCCGTTTTGAGCTGCATGTGTGGGACGGCGCCGGCAACCGGCAGACAGTACGCCTGAACCTCTAAAAAAACAGGCATAAAGTTGCCACTTTCATTGTAGATGCGTTTTTTATTTCCTAATATGAAAAAAACAAACGTACCATGACCAGGCAGCCATCTCCTTTCAAAAGCTATTTTGGCAGACTATCGTTTATTCATAAAGCCATCAGCATAAGCGCTACCGGCATAACAGCCGTGCTTTTTTTCTTGACCAATGGTGGTAACACCCCAGCCGGCGCTCCGACCAACAGTCCCATCATGTTGTATATTTTGAGCTTCGCCTTGTTGTCGCCGGCGGTCATTTATATGGTGGTAGTAAGGAAATTGACAGAAAGCGCCAAGGCAGTGGCCTCGCCTGCTGTCAAAGCAAAGCGTTATCAAGTGGCACTGTTAGTGCTTTGGGCAGGCCTCGAAGGGGGCACCATGATTTCTGCTGTCTTAGGCTTTATCAATAAAAACCCTTGGTTCTTCATACCGGCAATTCTTTTGATAGCCGTATTGCTCAGAGCCTTTCCTTCCAAAGCGAAGATGCAAAATGATTTGGCGCTGTCGCAAGAAGAAATGGATGAAATAGAGAAAGAAGCAAATGCCTTGTAACAAAGCATGCTTGCAAGCACTTCCTTGCCGCCCGGTGTGTTACATATAAAAAACCTGTTTCCCGCCATGAAAAAGCAGCTTTTGGTTGACCGTTGTATGCAGCAAATACACCGCACCCACTTGTTGTTGCTCATAGCACAAGTTGTATTTACCGCTTTCTGTTATTTCGAGATTGAAATAGAGCATGTACTGCACCCTCACCCGGCACTCAATATAGCCTTTGGTATATTGGTGCCCCTGCTCACGCTTGCCATGGTAATGGCTGTACGCATGCTGGCACAAACCAAGTTAAAAAGCATACAAAGCACATCTTCAATAGAAAAAAAGGTGAAGCTATACAGCCAAATGCTCATGGTTACCTATGGTGTTGTGAGTGGAACCATCCTTTTTGTATTGCTTGCCTTTTGCGTCACACAGCATTGGTTTTTCTTTGTGGCCGCCCTGGCCGTGGTGGTTTTCTTTGCCATGATGTATCCTACTCGTAAAAAGATGTATGCCGATTTGGCTTTGAGCCGCACCGAACGCCAAATACTTGAACGTCTCTACACGATGCCCGGCGCTTCTTCCGCCCGGCAGTCTTCCTTTTAAGGTTTAGACACCCGCCGCGTAGCCGCTCCGGTGTGCTGCCCTGGCAGCTGTCTTTTGGCAAAACACTGCCTGCATGGCTCAAGCTGTTTTTGTTTAACCACCGCGCGTGAGTTTTTCTTAAATTGCCCATCCGATTGTCCTACACTTGAAACATGCCCATGCTGAGTGCTTATCTGCAGTATTTGTTGCGTGCCAAAGACGAACATAGTCTTCACTCGCCCTTTGTTTTCGATTTTTATTTGAAGGTCATCAAAGCACGGGAAGCTTACTATGCCTTCGACGAGATAGAGCAACTACGCCACCGGCTTTTGCAAGACCATCGACTATTGGAATTAAAAGGTTTCGGGGCAGGCTCTCGCCATCCGTCGGACAAACGGCTGTATAAGCTGGTAAAGCGTGCCGCAGCCCCTGCCAAACTGGGCAGGTTGCTCTTCCGGGCTGCTCTTTACATGCACGCCCGCACCATCGTAGAATTGGGCACGCATGTGGGCATTGCTACGGCATATTTAGCCAAATCATCCACGCAAGCGCGCGTATATACATTCGAAGGCGAAAGCAGCCTGCTGCAAGTAGCTCAAGAGAATTTTCGTTCACTGAACTTGCACAACATCACAACCATAGAAGGCAACATAGACGAGACACTTCCGCAGCACCTGCCCGGCATACAACGCATCGACTTGCTTTACATAGATGCCAACCATCGTTATGAACCGACCATGCGCTATGTAGAGCAGTGCTTGCCTTACTTGCACGAAGACAGCCTGGTGGTTTTGGATGACATCCATTGGTCTGCCGGAATGGAAACGGCATGGCAAAAGCTACACCGGCAGGCACAGTTTGGCATTAGCATTGACTTGTTTCGCTGTGGGCTGCTTTTCTTACGGCAAAAACAACCTAAACAACACTTTATACTGCATTTTTAATTCTTTCGCATGACGACCACACCCCAAAACCAAACAATGGACCCAAACAATACGCAACCTCTGAAACTGACCGACTGGCTGGCTTTGGAAAGAACGCAGCTGGCCAATGAGCGTACTTTTTTGGCTTACTTTCGCACTTTTGTAGTCTTTCTTAGCTCCGGCTTTGCCATACTGAAGGTAGAAGTGCTTCAGGAAGTCAGGGAATTGGGATGGGCTTTGCTGGTGTTGGCGCCTTGTCTGTTGCTTGTAGGTATTTACAGGTTTTTGCATGTTAAAAGAAAACTGAAAAAATTTTACCGGAACCAAACAGGCAGTTGACCGCTGTCATTGTGCCCCTGTTTGAATGTGTGTAGCTTCGTTCTCGATACCTTAGAAGCAGACACACACTATATGGCAAAGACAGAACAACAACTGCGGTGCTATCACTGTGGTGATGCATGTAGCAAATCTACTGCCTTGCACTACGACGACAAAGTCTTTTGTTGTCAAGGATGCGAAGCTGCCTATCGTCTTTTGCAAGACAACGGGCTCTGCGACTATTACAAGTTGAGCGAGGGCGCGGGCATAAAGATAGAGCACGACAGCTGGGAAGATAAATACGCTTTTCTTGACAGCGAAGAGGTGGTAAACAGCCTGCTTGACTATCGCGACGAACAGTTGGCGGTAGTGCGCCTCTATATTCCCACCATTCATTGCAGTTCTTGCATTTGGTTGCTCGAGCATTTGCCCCGCCTGCAAGAGGGCATAGAAGAAGCGCGCCTTTTCTTTTCCAAAAAAGTGTTGCAATTGCATTACCGTCCGGATGTCTTGTCACTCAAAGAGGTAGCCGTATTGCTGGCACGCCTGGGCTATGCGCCTCTGATACGTATGGACAATGCAGCGGCAGAAGAGAAGCGCCCCACTACCGATTACCGCTTGTACTGGAAACTGGGGCTGACCGGCTTCTGTGCCGGTAATATTATGCTGCTAAGCTTCCCGGAATACTTCTCCCTGCAAGAGATTGTAGAAGGGCAATACCTGCGCTTTTTTCAATACTTGAATGCCGCACTGGCGCTCCCGGCTTTCTTTTACGGGGGCAGCGACTACCTGCGTGGTGCCCGGCACTCGTTGCGCAACTTCTTTTCGGGCAAAGACCGGCAGCTAAGCTTGGACGTCCCCCTGGCACTGGGCATGTGGGCGCTTTTATTGCGCAGTGCTTACGATACCTTTGTGGCCGGTCAAGCCGGCTATTGGGACAGCCTGGCCGGCTTGGTTTTCTTCCTGCTCATCGGCAAGTGGATACAAAACAAAACCTACGAACACCTTTCTTTCGAGCGGGATTACCGTTCTTATTTCCCCCTTGCCGTACAGCGCAAAAGCCCACAGGGCTATTACCGCAGCGTGCCTATACGACAAGTGGACAAAGGTGATGTGCTGCGGCTGCATCACGAAGAGGTACTCCCCTGCGACAGCGTGCTGCTTAGTGGCAAGGCTTATTTGGACTACAGCTTCGTAACGGGCGAATCGCGTCCGGTGGAAGCTCACCAAGGTGAGCGCCTCTATGCCGGTGCCAAGGTGATAGGACAAGCCATTGAAGTGCAAGTAGAAAAGCCCGTAGAGCAAAGCTACCTGGTATCACTTTGGGACAACTTCCGCAAAGAACGCCCTGCTCAAAGGCGTTTTGTAGATGTGGTGGCACAGTATTTCACCTTCGCCACGCTGACACTGGCTGTGCTGTCTTCTGTCATTTGGTACTGGCTTTCACCGGATAGCCCGCATTGGTGGATGGTGGGCAGTGCCGTGCTCATTGTGGCGTGTCCTTGTGCACTTTCGCTCTCCACACCCTTTACCTTAGGTGCCGCCATGACCGTACTTGCCAAACGGGGGCTGTTTGTTCGTAACCAAGAGGTAATTGAGCGCTTGCGCGAAGTGCAACATATCGTCATGGACAAAACAGGCACCTTGACGGAGAGCAGCCGCAGCGATGTGGAATGGCAAGGGCAGCCGCTCAACCACAAAGAAAAACAACTTTTGGCTTCTTTGGTGGCACAGTCTTCGCATCCCTTGAGTCGCAGCATCGCTCAACTGCTGGGCAACATTCCTCTGCTGGAAGTAAGTAACTTTCGCGAACAAAAAGGTGCCGGCATCGCAGCCGAAATAGCCGGTGACATCGTTCGCATGGGCAGCGCTGCTTTTGTGGGTTTGTCTGCCGCGCCCCAAAGTGCCGAAAGCTATGTGTATGTAGCCATCAATACGCGAATAGCCGGTTTCTTCCGGGTGCGTCCGGTGTATCGTCAAGGGCTGGGCGAAGTGTTGCGCTCGTTACGCACCATGGGGTACCGGCTCAGTCTTTTGTCCGGCGACCATGCCCACAGTGCCAAGTTGTTCAGTCCGTTTTTCAAAGCGGAAGAAATGCACTTGGAGCAAAGCCCGCACGACAAAAGCCGCTTTATTGAAAGTTGCCAACAAGCCGGCGAAAAGGTGTTGATGCTGGGCGACGGCCTGAACGATGCGGGCGCCTTGCAGCAAAGCGACGTGGGCATGGCCATTTCGGAAGAGATACATGCCTTTTCCCCTGCCTGTGATGCCCTGCTTCGTGCCGATGCCTTCGAGCAACTGCCCCATATTTTACGATATGCGCGCGCAAGCCGCTATGTCGTATATACCAACCTGGCACTCTCGCTCATTTATAACTTGATAGGTATTTCCTGGGCAGTGAGTGGTGCGTTGTCGCCGGTAATAGCAGCCATCTTGATGCCGCTAAGCTCGGTATCGGTGGTAGTAGTAGCCACGCTTGGTGCTCAATGGTTGGGCTTCAGGCATTTTTCTAAAATCAACTCAAAAAAACAGTAGCCATGTCTGTAATTATTTTATTGGTCTTGGTCAGCACAACGGTAGCTGCTTTGTTTGTAGGCGTTTTCTTTTGGGCTGTACGCAGTGGGCAGTACGAAGACACAGAAAGCCCTGCCGTACGCATTCTTTATGAAGACAAGCCCAAAGAGCACACCTCTGTGCAGCCAAGCGGTGCAAAAACATAAAGTTGCGAACCATTGCACCGCTGCAAAGCGTCTTATGAACGCAAAAAAACAAAGACGCAATGCAGGATACACCTAACATAGGCAAATGGCTCATGCTGGTAGGGGGCAGTTTGTTTTTATTGGGCTTGTTGTGGTGGGCTGCCGGCCGCTTCTTTTCTTTTGGCAAACTGCCCGGCGACATCATCATTAAGCGCGAAAACTTTACCTTTTACTTCCCCTTGGCCAGCTCCCTGCTCTTGAGCCTGCTGCTGTCTCTGGTCTTATGGCTGATTGGACGGATGCGTTAGGGCTTACTCCAACGCTGCAATTCTATCATGTTTCCCTCGGGGTCCCGCATATAACACCAAGTTACTTTTGCACCGTTGCGGGCCGTGAGCGTTACAATATCGCCCACGGCACTGCCCCCATGCGCTATCACTTTCCGGCGGATAGCCGCTACGTCCTCCACTTCAAAGGCAATGTGGGTGTAGCCCGGACGGTTCACCGCAGCGGGCAGACTTTCTTGTAGGTTGTTATACGAAAAGATTTCAAGCGTAGGCCCCTCTTCCCCCCAGCCGGGCAGGCGCAGATGTACGCCCTCCAAAATAGCCCCTTCTATGCCGGTGGCACGCTCCAGGTCTTCCCCTTCATAATGACGCTCGGGGGGCACAGGCACACAGCCAAATACATTGATATAAAAATCTGCCAAACGGCGCCAGTCTTTGGCTATCAAATTGGTGTGAACGTATCGCATAAACCATTTGATTTCTTCCGGTAGAAAAATTTTAAAAGACTATGCACTCATGATTCTCTCTGCACCGCATACCTGCCTTCCCATTTCACCCGCAAGCCCATGACAAGCACATCATCTACCTGATTTTCATTGCCCCGCCACTCTTCGAACTCTTTGTGCAAAAACAAATGCTGCGATTTGGCACTCACAAACTCTTTTGATGCGCGCAAGATGGTCTCACGAAAGCGCTTTAGCATGTATTTTCTGCGTTTGGGACCACCGAACTGGTCGGCAAAGCCATCGGAAAACAGAAAACACTCCACATTTTGATAACGGCTGATATCTATCAAGTGATTGGTGAAATGGCGGTCTATTCCCCGCCGGATTCCCCCTATGGGCATTTTATCACCCTTTACTTCGAAAAATTCGCCATCGGCCACATACCACAAGGGGTTATAGGCTCCGGCAAACTCGATGACTTGCAGTTCTTTGTGAAAACAGCAAAGCGCCAAATCCATGCCGTCGCTGCCGGTGCCCTCTTCTTGTTTAAGAGCGGAGCGCACCTCATGGTGCAGTTGTCGCAAGATTTCGGAAGGGCGTGTAATGCCACGCTCATACACTATCTGATTGAGCAAAGTATTGCCAATAAGACTCATGAAAGCCCCCGGCACCCCATGCCCGGTGCAATCTACCGCAGCCACCAGCACCCTGTCTTCTGTTTCGGCAAACCAATAGAAATCACCGGACACAATATCGCGCGGTTGAAAGAAAATAAACGCATCGTGAAAGCAGCGAAGTATGGCTTCTTTGTGAGGCAAAATGGCCTCTTGTATGCGTTTTGCATAACGTATGCTGTCGGTCAAACGCCGGTTGGTTTGTTCCAATGCCCGGGTGCGCTCCTCTACAAGCTCTTCCAAGCGCAAATTTTGCTCTTGCATCAAGCGGGCTTTTTCCTCTTCTGCTTCGCGGGCACGCCGCTCTTTTTCGGCTACTTCGCGCCGCAGCAAATCTATCCGGTAAGCCAAACCCAGTGCCAGCAATATAACCTCCAGCGCCGAGCCTATTTGAATACTGTAAAAAGTAAAGAAGTTGGTAGGCAGCCAACCAAAAGCACGGAAGAGGGTCATCAGGGCGCCCAATAAATAAAAGCTCCAAGCCAACAAGAAAAAGTGAGCCACTGCCACCCCTCGCTGCAAGGCATATATGCCTACTCCAATCAACACGAAAACCATCAAAATACTGCTTGCCGCATTGACTCTGTTGGAAAGCGTATGTGGCAGAAACCAGGCCAGACAGAACTCTAAAGCTACTACTGCCAACAAAACCCAAAAAAGCTTTTTCAGGTGTTTTGAGAGCTGCCCCACCCCCAAAAAGCGATAGGCAAAGGCAATGCCCGAACCGGCTAAAACAGCAATAGAAGCAGGGAACAAGCGGTGATTGAGCCAAGGAAGTTCTCCCAAAAAATATTGAAAAGCAAAGCCTGTGTATTCTGCTTGAAAGAGCATGATAGCAAAAATATTCAGCACATAGAGCAGATAAACCCGGTCCCTCAAAAAGAAAAATATCACCAGGTTGTACAGTAGCATCACCAGCATGATGCCATAGTAAATACCAAAGCCCAGCTGATTGTCCGACACGTAATCAAGGAAGGCATCGGGGTTCCACAGGCGTAAAGAAATGCTCATGGTCCCCTCCGTGCGAAAGCTCATATATAAAATTCTTCTTTCAAAAGGCGCCAACTGCAGACGGAAGACAGGGTGCCGGAAATCAACCTCTGCCAGGTGCCGTGGTACCATATCGCCGCCCAAGCGCTCCGTGATATTTCCGATTTCGTCGATTTCATAAAGCGCTACGGTATCGATAAGAGGGTAAGCCTGTTCCAAAAAGTAGTCTTTCACCTCATCGGTAGGGTTTTCCAGCACCAGGCGCATCCAATAGCGCGAAGCAGTATAGCCGGCATTCAGGTTGCTTGTCCCTACCGGTTGAAACTTACCGGCATAAGCTGGCGAGGCTACCTGCCGTATGTTGAGCGCAGCTGTGGGGTCTTCCAAATAAAAAGCGTGTTCGGTTAAGCTTACATAGGTTTGTATATCGCCGGTACGCACTGCTTCCCAACGGGACAGTTGCGCCCATGTGTGGCTGCATACGATGGAAAAAACACAAGCGAACAGCAGGTTTACAACTACTTTCATAAAGTAATCAATGGTTATCGTTTACAGTACATTGGAAGTTACATTTTGCGGGGCATGGCGGACAAGCACTTCTTTTTCTACTTTCAGCCCAACAACCAGCACATCGTCTATTTGTTTCCTGTCGCCTTTCCACTGCTCAAAAACTTGCTGTAGCTCCTGCTTGCCCAATACCACATAATCTTTTCCGGCCACTTCCAGCAGCAGGCGCTTGAAGTTTTTAACCATAAACTTACGATCGCGCACCCCTCCGAACTGATCAGCAAAGCCATCGGAAGCAAGGAACAATATCATGTTGTCCGTCAAAGGAAGCTCATGTGTAGGATAGGTGCGCTTTTTGCCCCGCTCAAAGCCCCCCACCGAATAGGGCGCCCCTTTGATTTCGTGCAGCTCTCCATACTGTATGTAATAAAGCGAACGTGCCGCACCGGCAAAGTACAGGCTTTGCTTCTGCGTGTCTATCATGCAAAGGGCTATATCCATACCGTCCTTTACCAAAGATTCTTTTTCCTGCTTCAAAGCCTTTCGTATCTCTTTATGCAGTTGAAGCAATATTTCGCCGGGGTCGTCTATTTCTCTTTCATTCACCACTTGATTGAGCAAGGCATAGCCAATCATAGACATGAAAGCCCCCGGCACGCCATGCCCCGTGCAATCCACCACTGCCAAAAACAATTTGCCTTCCCGTTCCGAAAACCAGTAGAAATCCCCGGACACAATATCACGCGGCTTGAAGAATACGAAAGAGTCCGGAAAGTATTGTTTTATAAGCTCTTCTGCCGGCAAAATTGCCCTTTGAATTTTTTCGGCATACTGTATGCTTGCCCGTATGTCCCGGTTTTGTTTTTCTATCTCTGCGGTACGCTCAGCGACCAGTTGTTCCAGTCTGCGGTTTTGCGCTTCAATAAACTCTTTTTGCTCGCGCTCTTTTTCTTTTTCGAGACGCTCCCGCTCCAGCGCTGCCGCTGCCACTTGTTGCTTCAGCAGGTTGATTCTATAAGCCAAGCCGAAAGAAAGCAAAACCACTTCAAGCGCCGAGCCTATTTGCACGGCATAGGTAGTTACAAAATTGTTGGGCATCCAGCCGTAGCCACGCATGGCAGAAAGCAAAGCCCCCAATAAAAAGATACCCCAAGCCAGCAGGAAGAATTTGGCCGGTGCATAGCCTCTTCTGTGCACATACACGGCTGTAAAGAAGATGGTCAAAGTCATCAGCAGTGCGGTGATGGTCGTGAGCTTAATGCTGAAACGGTAAGGAGCTGCCAAAGAAACAAGTATTTCTATCAAAGCAAGCAACATGCCGCCCATAAGCACATAAGACAAGCGGCGCCAATAAGCAGGCACTTCCAAAAAATGATAGGTAAAGTTTAAGCTTGTAAGTGTGAGCACGGCAATAAACAAAGGCACGCTCACATGGTGTAAAGCCGGGAAGGCGGGCCACAAATACTGATACCCCAAGCCGTTGAAAGAGACCTGAAACAAAATAATAGCCAATATATTGAGCACGTAAAAAAGGTAATTGCGGTCGGCCAGAGAGAAAAAAAGAAAAAGGTTGTACACAGCCATCACCAGCATGATACCGTAATAAATACCAAAGCCTATCTGTGTGGCATTGCTGCTCTCGGTAAAAGCCATGGGCGACCACACATAAACCGGAAAACTCATGGTGCCCTCGCTGGTGATGCGAAACAAGAACTGCTTTTGCTCGCCTGCTTTTAACTTCACAGGGAACACGAAGTTTTTATAATTCATGGGGCGTGCATCAAAAGGCAGGCGGTCGCCGGTCAAGAAATAGGCTGTGGTGTCATTGCCGCGCACCCATAGGTGTAAGGTGTCCAAGAGCGGGTAATCTACCTCTACCCAGGTGTCTATATCGGACGTTGAAACATTTTCCAGCTCAAAATAGAGCCAATACACTACATCTGTATAACCATAGTTGGGTTTTTCTGTTCCTGCCGGTGCAAAAGGATACTTTTCCGGATGTGCCAGCAGTTCTGTTGCCTGATAGCATGCCTGCGTATCTGCCAGTATCCATGCTTTTTGCCCGGCTGCTATTTTTTCAAATTCCGGCGTGCGAATGGTCATGCGCGGCGGTTGCTGCGCCCATCCACAGTTTAAAAACAAAAAAAGAAAAACAAATAAAAGAAGGCAGTTGACTTGTCGCATGAGTAGCTTGTTTAAGATAACAGCATAAGTTTTTTCATTAAAATACTTACTCTATCTGACTCATGCAAACAAATAGCCGTAAAATCAAGAAGCCCGCGCCTGCTCCATTTCAAAATAAATCAAATCGAGCAGCAAATCTGTGAGTTCCACAGGTATATCGGCTTTGTAGCCTGCATAGTGGCACTGCAACACTTCCAGGCTGTCGGCATAAAAAGTAATTTTTGCAAATTGACTATTACGTTCCGTATCGTAGAGAACAATATGAAAGATGCTTCTTCCGGCGGCGTCCACATAGTTGCAATAAATCTGCCAGCGCAGCTGCTTGCGTATGCCGCACAACTTAATCAACAGATGGATGACCGTCTCGGGAAGAACCATGGTACTTTCAATATTTCTTGACTGAAGTTATAAAAAAATACCCGGTTGTGCAACCGGGTATTGAGCAAGCAGTCAGTGTTTCATCATAAGCATGTGCGTTGTTTTTAAAGCACTTGGTTCATAAACAGACGGGCTTCTTTGCAAGAATCGAAATAAGCTGTCAAAACAATATCCTCTATTTCTTTTAGTTCCTCTTCAAGCCATACACGCACAAAAGGGTTTTCAGGCACTATGAAAACCATCCCATTTACAGGTGGCTTAGCGCTTGCCAGGCTATTCAAGGTTTTGCCCAGCAACTCAAAAGATGCCCAATCAAGCAACGACAATCCGGAAAAGTCAAATACCCACCATTGCTTGGGTTTCCCTGCGTGCACTTGCGCTTCGAACGCTTTCAACAGGCCCTCAACCGTGGCTTTCTCCGGGAAGCCCACAAAGGTTATTTCCAGGCAATCTTCTTTTTCTTGAAGGCTGCCTTTCGAATGAACCAAACTTTCATACAGTGAGAGCATGCGGGCTTTTTTGATAATTACAATACAATGTAACAAAAAACCATTTACACACAAAATAATTTCTCAAAAAAATAAAAGAACAAAACACTTCGTTAAGTAAAACAGCATAGAACCAAACAAAAATGAATATGAAGTACCGGTTTACCCTTCTATTGATAAGCTGTATAAGCAGCTATGCACTTGCACAAACAACCGCCGACCTGCAGCTGCTGCAGCAGGCAGTTTCTGCCCAACAACTCCGGCAAACGGTAGAAAAGCTGGTGTCTTTCGGCACACGCCATACACTTAGCGACACGACCGGCGCCCGAAGGGGCATAGGCGCTGCCCGCCGCTGGGCTTACCAACAGTTCAAGAGTTACTCCCCGCGCCTGCAGGTAAGCTTCGATGCCTTCACCGTAGAGCCGGATGGCAGACGTATTCCACACAAAGTAGAGATGAAAAATGTAATGGCTTGGCTACCCGGCACCGACACCGGCGACCGGCGTGTAATTCTCATTACTGCTCATTTGGATTCCCGCGCCTCGGATGTCATGGATGCTACAATAGATGCCCCGGGTGCCAACGACGACGGCTCGGGCTGTGCATTAGTTATGGAAGCAGCCCGTGTGCTCTCTCAATATGAATTTCCCTGCAGCCTGTTGTTTGTACTGTTCTCGGGCGAAGAGCAGGGCTTGTATGGTTCGCGCCATCTGGCACAGAAAGCCAGACAAGAAGGTTGGGAAATTGTGGCAGTACTCAACAACGATATTGTAGGCAACAGTTATTCTTCGGAGCTGGGCATTCGGCAGAATACCCGGGTGCGTGTTTTTAGCGAAGGCATCCCCGCCGCTGCCGATGAACAAACAGTGCGTCTGTTGCGCCTGTTGGGGTATGAAAATGAAAGTTCCAGCCGGCAGTTGGCCCGTTACATGGCAGATATTGCCCGGAAACACATCCCACACCTTGAGGTGCGCATGGTGTACAGAAAAGATCGCTTTTTACGCGGTGGTGACCATACCCCTTTCAATGAAGCCGGTTTTACCGCTATCCGGGTATGTGAAGAAAATGAAGATTTTACTCATCAACACCAAAATGTGCGTACTGAAAAAGGCATCCGCTATGGCGACTTACCTGAATTCATGGATTTTGACTACCTGCGCAAGAACACCGTGCTGAATGTGCTTACGGCTGCCGCTTTGGCATGGGCACCGGCCGCCCCACAAAACGTGAGCATGTCTGTCAGCGGACTTAGCAACCACACCGAACTGCGGTGGCAAGCCCCTGTTGCCGGGCCACGCCCTGCTTATTATCGTGTGTTGATTCGCTCGACCGAAGCGCCGCAGTGGGAACAGCACATCGATACCAAGGATACCGCCATACGCCTCCCTTATTCCAAGGATCATTACTTATTTGCCGTGCAGTCGGTCAGCGAGGCAGGCTTTGCCAGCTTGCCGGTGGTTCCTTTGCCAGCAAGAGAATAAACTTATGCTTTCAACACATATAAATCATTGAGACAACGCCCCTGCTCCTCGTAGTCAAGGCCATAGCCCACCACAAAATGGTTGGGAATTTCAAAGCCCACGTAGTCTGTTTGCACCGGGTGTTTCAACGCATCCGGCTTCAACAATAGCGTGGCTATCTTTAAGGAAGCGGGGGCTTTTTGGTAAATTTTTTCTACCAAGAAGCGAATGGTTGTCCCTGTGTCAACAATATCTTCTACGAGCAACACATGCTTTCCCGACAAACTGACAGTAGCCGCCAGTTGTTCACGCACCAGCCCGCTGCTCATCATGCCTTCATAGGACTGCACCTTGATAAATGCTATTTCAGTACGGTCGTTTAAATAACGCGCCAAATCGGCTGCAAAGCGAAAGGCCCCACTCAGCACACACAATAAAACAAGCGGCTTTCCGTCATAATCCTTCCTGATTTGCTCTGCCAGCGCTTTTACCTTTGCCTGAATGGCTTCGGCATCTAAAAAAAGTTCAAAATGGCGATCATGTAATTGTACTTCTTTCTTCATGATATGCAATCAGTTTCTCTTATCAAAGCCAATATTTTTTGCAATTATACGACACTGCATGGCAGTAGTCCAAGCAATCAAGATAAAAAAACAAAAGCTTCCCCCTGTGCAGGGGAAGCCACATCAACCAAAACTACTTTTGCCTACTGATAGTTTATGTGTTCGATATGCAAAAAGCCTGTTTAGTCTCCCACCCCAAGTCCTGCAAGTTTTTTCTTGGGACGTTCTGCCTCCCACAAAGGGGCAATGTCTAAACTGAGCTTGGTATCTATGTTTGCCAGCAACACGCCAAAACTTAGCGACAAGCCAAGGAGCCCCAAATGCCGGTAAGCATAGGCAACGAAAGCAAGCACCGCCAATACACACAGCGCCGTAATTAAAAAGCGTAAACTATAGGTAAGCAAACGATGCAATACGGGGCGTTTTACCAGATGGTGTGTGTACTGCTGCTGCACCCAACGATAAAGGGCGATAATATAAGTGGTGGTAAAGCTCACAAGCAAAGAAGCCAACAAAGCCACTTGCAAATCTTGCTTGCGGTAAACCATCAAGTGGCTTAACCAATAGTCAGGCAAAGTATAGTGACTGATAAACAACAGCCACGCTGCCATCAATAGTCCGCCTGCCAGCTTCACACGCCAATAGCCGCGTCCGCGATAGCGACGATACACCTTCATGGCAGCAGAAATCAACAAGACGCCGGTGAACAACAATGCCACCCCTACTATAGCCAGCGGCTTGGCAGAGGCAAGGGTTTCCGGACTGAACGGCAGGTCCAGTTGGGCACTTACCAGCAATAATGCAGAGAAGAAGTTTACCAACAAGGCGTCGAAACGCTCGATGCTCATCATCGAGACATCGAAGGTGCTGTTCACAGCCTCACGACGGGTGCCATATTGCCAAAGTTTGCGGCTAAGCACAGGCAAAGCAGCCCCCAGCGCATAGGTAGTAAGCTCTACTATCAATATGGCGATATCGTGTGCCGCTTGCGGTTCTTTGAGTAACAAGGCAAAAGGAAAAAGCAAGCCCAGTACCAGCAAACGCATGATACTCAAAGGGCTGTTAAGTATCAACAATGCTTTTGCCAACTCGCTGCGCAAGCCACGCCCCGGGTCGCGCTTCCGTACCCAATACTCTACTCCCTCTAACAGAAAAGAAGCAGCAAAAGCAACCCAGAAAAAGTGGGTGAAGGCTTCGGGCTCTACATGATAAATTTGAGCCACCAGACTGAGTACAAATATCGAAAAGCTTATAACAAGCAGCAGTTTGTACTCATTTTGAAGGAAGAGGTTCAGGCGGCTATACCACACACGCTGCCATTGATATTGCAAGTTGCGTGCTTGGTAGCGCACCCAGGTGATTGCCATTCGCCATAAAATCCACAGGCCTGCCCCTATTCCCCACCAAGATAAATAACCCAAAAGGTTTTCCATATAATAAAGTTAGCTTGATTGCCGCGCAAATATAGTACTTTTTCTAAAATACACCTCACAAAATCTACTCACAAAAGACTGATTAACAACCATTTACAAACAACAAAACCATTTAAAAGTTTCACTTTTTAAATTTTTCAACAAATAAAGTTTTGCCAAATGGCAGTTTGCCTTACTTTTTTATTGTTAATCAGCATTTTCTCAAACATCTACGTTTTGCACTTGAGCAAAAAAAAGACCAGTTCCAATGTTTTCTTCTTGCAAATGAGGCAATAAAAAAAGACATTGAAGGAAATACTTCCGTCAATGCCTTCTTTTGCTCGATAAACACCGGGAATGAGCCGATAAGCTTAGCGTTTGTTTTTTGTATCTACTATGATGGTTACCGGACCGTCATTGACAAGGGCTACTTTCATGTCTGCGGCGAACACCCCTGTTTTTACTTCTTTTCCTATCAAGCGGGCACACTGCTCTACAAAAGATTCATATAAAGGGATGGCTAATTGGGGCGGTGCCGCTTCGATAAAAGACGGGCGGTTGCCTTTTTTGGTAGAGGCATGTAAAGTAAACTGGCTTACCACCAGCAATTCGCCCTGTACCTCGATAAGCGAGCGATTCATTTTGCCGTCTTCATCTTCAAAAATGCGCATATTTACTACCTTCTTCGCCAGCCATTCTACATCGTCGGGTGTATCGGATTGCCCAACCCCCAACAAAACCAGTAGTCCCTTACCTATCTCGCTATGCTTGTTGCCATCGATGGTTACAGACGCTTCCAAGACTCGTTGTATAACTGCTATCATAATTGATAATTTAATTTGTAGATACTTGATTGGGGATTTCTATTTCAATGGAAGTGCCTTCACCCGGCTTGCTTTTCAGTTCTATTTTTCCCTGCAGCTGCTCAATGATTTGTTTGACGATATATAACCCCAGCCCGGCCCCTTTGGAGCGTTCATCGCCGCGGAAAAACATATCGAACACCTTATCCTGCAAATGTGGGTCTATGCCCGAGCCGTTGTCTTCTATTTTTAACTTGGCAAGCCGGGGCAAAAGCTGTACTTCCACCTTAATTTCATGCCGCTCTTTCTTCTCATCGACATATTGAATGGAATTGGATATGATGTTGTGCAATATGGTATGCAAACGCACTTTATCGCCGGCAAACGGTTGTTGCTTACCCAGTATTTTGTAATCGAGTGTTACCTTTCGTTCATTCAGTGCCTCTTTCAACTCATAGGCTATTTCGGCAAGCAGCGCTTCAAAATCGAGGGGTTCAAAACTAAGCGGCTTTTGCTCTATGCTGGCATAGGTGTACATATTGCGAATAAAGCCATCTAAGCGGCGAATGCTGCCCTTCATATGGTCGAGATAGCCCTGCAGCGCCGGGGCAACGCCTTCTTGCTCCATCAAATGTACCAGCCCTTTGAGTGAAGTAATGGGTGCCCGGATGTCATGCGCCACCTTGTAAAGAAACTGGTCGAGCTCAAAATTGCGGCGCGACAGCTCTTCAAAAGCATGTTTCAACTGCTTTTGTTGATTACGCAGCTGTTCGTTCATCATACGGGCAGCCGCTTCCTGACGCGCCAGCTCTTTGTTTTGTTCTATCAGTTGCCGGTTAAGTGCTGCCAGGCGTTTTTTGGCCGCCCGCTCCTTAGTAATATCCAGAGCGCTTATAATCATCATGTTACGCTCATCCGCCTCCATGGGCGTGTAGGTCAGCTGCAGCCAGTGTGCCCCTCCGTGAATGTCGGTAATCTTCGCTTCTTGAAAATAACTTTCGCCACTGAAGTTCTCTTTCAACTGCTGCAGATAGTTTTCCTTTTCTTCGTCTTTCAGTTGTACCAAGGAAGCCCAGTCAGTGCCTAACTTAAGCTCTTTTCCAAAGAAAAGACGCGCCATTTTAACCGCTTGCCGGTTGAACCAACGTATTTTCAGCTGTTCGTCAATCAGAATCAACATTTCTGAACTGGCCCGGTCCAAAGCTTCAAGCAGCCGGTGCTGATACACAAGCTCCTGACGCAATTGAGCCTCCCGGCTGACTTCTTTTATATGCACCATAACCGCGACCACTTCACCCGAAGCAGCCCAAATGGGCATCAGGTCCAATTTAATGAGGTACTTCCCCTTCGGGAAAGTCATGTCGCCCAAGTATCCCCGCATGCTTTGCTCGTGCAGATGGCGAAAACGTTCATGTTCGGTAGTGGGCAAGTAGCGCAGCAAAGTAATGTGTTCCTGCAACGGGCGCCCAATCACCTTTCCGGTGAGCTCAAAGGCAGCGGCATTGGCTGCTATCACTTGCGTTTTTTCGTTCAGTAATACCGATGCCTGCTCGTTGCGTTCTATCAACAGACGTAATCTTTCATAAAGTGCAGCGTGCTTGCTTGTTTCTGTTTGCTTGTTTTGCGCGCCGGTGCTTCTTCCTTCCGGGGCTTCCAACGGAAACACAGACACTATAAACCCATGTACCACTGCCAATGCCAAACAATTGCGTAACTGCAAGCTGCAAAGCACCCAGCGTCCCTTATGTGTGCGCAATTTAAGCTGCATGGAGAAAGACGGCAGCTTGCGTTCCACGGCATCCTGCAGGCGGCGGCTAAAATAAGCGGCATCTTTGTCGTCGAGCAACTTCAAGAAACTACTGCCAATGAGGCGCTCGGGCGGATACCCCAAATGCTCCTCTACAATCATATTGGCATACTTCACTTCGCCGGTTTCTTTCAGAATGAGAACGCCCTCATTCAGGTTTTGAAGCAGGGTTTCATAAAAAGCAGTGATGTCCATACTTAGGCTTTTGGTCTCAATTTAAAAAAACCCCCTTGTTTAAGCCCATAGCGGGTAATAAAAAAAGCAAAAGAACAAAGAAGACGCGCAACCTCCTTCTTGTGGTGAATATAAAAAAGCCACCCATTACAGGTGGCTTTTGTTTGTCTTTTCAACACACATTATTTTAGCTTAAAGGTAATAGGCATGGTCAGTTTTTCATCTACCGGGCGCCCAAGATGCTTGGCAGTCTTCCAGCCGCTGGTACTTTTCAATACACGTATCACTTCCTCTGCCAGAGCCCCATCGCCTAAATTATCACCACGCAGCACTTCCACTTCGCCAATGGTTCCATCTTTTTTGAGTACAAATCTGACCAAAACAGTTCCTTGAATATGGCGCCTTTTGGCTTCGGGGGGATACTGCACGTTCTCTTGCAC
>NZ_AUGC01000015.1:0-3278 GCF_000426825.1 Thermonema rossianum DSM 10300
CAATACCAAGCCACATAAGTACGCCCCCTAAGGCTCCCCACTGCTTTCCGGCATAGCAGCTCGCCTATTTGCTTTTCTTCGGGGAACACCTTCCAATTGATTTTTACGGAGTCCCGGTGTTCGGCGTAAGCGAAGGGCACTTTGCTCATTTCATTTAAAGTGCTTACTGACTCATAATACCGATCACCCCGGAAGGCAATTATTTCTTCTTCTTCCACCTCAATAAAAAAATCATTTGGTCCATTTTCGGCATATTCCATAGCCAGTTCTTCTTGTGACATTCCCATAAAAGGCGCTGCCAAGCTGTCAATGTTTTCTTTTACACCGGACAAGGGAATACCCTCTGTGCGCTCTATAAAGAAGGTAGATTCAGCATCAAAATACAAAGTAGCCTCCCTCACATTTCGCTTCACCAAGGGGGGCATTTGTGATGAATCGCGCCAATCCAAGTCTTCTACAACCAGGTATCCGACCTTCCCGGAAAGACGGTTTTGGGCACCTGCCCGCAAGCAGGATGCAAGCACTCCCCAAAATACAAACAACCAAACGAACATGCTTCTTTTCATACCTGCACTTGTTAGTGTTGTTTTTCAATACCTTTTAACCTTAGTTATTGCTCCTTATTGTTTTTGCTTCAGCCTAATTAGCTCTTCTATTGCATCGTCCAGTGCTTTTTTGACAATGGCTTGCACCCCGGGATCTCTCAAAAGCCCAAACATGCTCCCGTTGGCCATACCTCGGATATTACTTACACTCATAAGCTTCAAATAGGGCTTTACTTGTTGAACTATCTGCTCTTTCATAAAAGCCCCGAACTCTTCTCCCCACTTGATATATTCGCTGCGATTCATGGGCTGAACACCCTCCCATTGCCCAAGGGGCAAAAAACGCACCTCTTCTGTGTACTGCACCTCTTTTGCCTCGAGTATTAAGCTTTGATCCAGTGTGCGCGCTTCCAAAACCAAGCCCTCGGGATGCCACAAAATCCAAGGACCGCCGGCAGGTAAATCGGGGCAATACCAGACCTCATAAAGTGCCTTGCCATCCTTGCGGGCGGTGTCTTTGTAGCAAACATACCCCTGAATGACTTTGCTTTCGGCTTTTGACTTATCCCAGTCTAAAAGCAAGTCCGAAGCATTTTCTATTATCACAAGAGAGTCTAACGTTCCACTTTCATCCTCTTCTTCTTTCTTCCTCTTTTTTCTTTTCTTCTTTTCTTTCTTTGCAAAAGTGCTTGTTCCCAAGGAAAGCTTATACTCCTTTACATCTTCGCCATTCTTTTGTACGTGGTAAAATACTCTCTTTTTATCATCATACATTAACAGTTCCTGATAGCACAAAGTATCTTTTCCGCCATTGAGGCATAATGTGCCTTCAAACCGCGTATCGTATCCTTCAAACACCCGGTTTTTTACTTCGTAGCGTACTTGTAGCCTCTGCGTACTCTCGCCACTAGTAGAGACAACATATTGCCCATAAGTAAGGATAGGATAAAAATGAAGGCTAATAATGAAAACGATACGAAACAACATAGCTTCTATATATTTTATTCACATAAGTTAAGTATAAAGGAGCCTCCAACTGCAAAAAAGGAAGCTCCCTACTTAAATATTAATTAAGCTTTAATTTAAGTGAGACACAAAGAAGTCTCACTCTTATCACTTTCCCTTTAACACGCACATGCGTATTTATAAGACATCCCTCGCCTTGCGGCGCTACCGACTGCTCGGAGGCGATGCTTATAGCTTCTTTTTTAGACTTAGAATAAACTGAAGCTCCTCCATAGTCAACAATGCCCTTTTCTAAAGTAAGACCACTACTTAACACACAGCACAACGTTCCGATTATCAAAGCTTTCATAACTCCCAAAATTTATTTAATTGTACCATATGCACACCCAAGTCTAATTTTAAAATTAAGCTTCCCTTTAAAAAGAGGGACTTCCACTTTGATGAGGCACGCTCCCACCTGCAACTCTGGCGGACTCTGTACCACAACCTGGTCAGTTTTTGACGTCTCCATTGCTTTTTGCAACTGAGATTTTCCATTACCGGCAAACGAGGTCAATGCCATTCCTCCTGTAAGAAGACACAAAAGAGCTATCTTTTTCATCTTTTTACTGAATTATAGTTTACAATAATACAACCCCACTTTTACACCGTGGGACAGGTGCCCTTTCAGGGAATAAAGACGGTCATTGAGCTGCGCAGCGGGAAGCTTCCCTTCTTCAATAACCGTTGCAAAGAAAAAAAAGCGAGTCAATACTTACAATGTATCTTTTCCATCCACAACCATCAACAAAATACTTTCTTCGGGGCAGCATTTTCAAAAAGCCGCCCGTCTGATTATATTTGTGAAAGACCCTTCAAGCTTATGAGCTTAGTAAGCCAAAACATACGTTATTTGCGCCGTCTGCACGGCTATACCCAAGAACGTCTTGCCCAAGCCATAAGCGTCAAGCGCACCGGTGCCGGCTGCCGCTCGGTAAGTACATAGTAGTGCTTATTGGATGAGGGGACCTCAATGGTAAGATTCAGCTCTTTGCGCCCTTCTTCATCTGCTTCGGCTGCTTCCTGCTTCAATCTTTCCAGCTCTTTTTGCATGATGGCTTCACGCTTCTCTTCATCCATTTCAAAATATTCATGACAGAAAGCCCGGCGGGCATCAAACAAAAGCTCGGCCCGGCACGCATTGTAAACATCGGGGGCAGGCAGCCCGGTAGAATCATGCCAGTCAAAATCTTCAATCACAAGATATTCTACTTTTCCATGAAGACCGGATTGTGCCATAAGCACACAAGACAGGTACCACAAGAGCGCAAACAGACAGATGCTTAGTTTTTTCATGATGGTGGTATGATTGGTTTTTGGTTCAATTTAAGCATCAAAAGCAAGGCATAGCTACAGGAAAGCATGGCAATAGGAGCATACATTGCTTTTATTTTTTTCTGCGCTTGGTTCTTTTTTCAAAAGCATTTTCACACAATTGCAAGGAATACCAATCCCTCTCCCTGCCCTCTTTACAGCAATCTTCGAACGATACCTCCACGTCGTAGCTTGTATCGGCAAGCATTCTTGCAAACCTGAAAAGAGCCTCAACAAGTATATCATAATACTCTTCCCTGCTCACTATTTTCACTTTTCTTTTTTTCTTCCTGATATCCTCCACCCGGGGTACTTTTATCTGTTCCGACAAAGTAAGGCTCTTAAAAAGGAAATTCACTTGCCGGGAAAGGTCGTGAGCTTCTACAATCAAGCCCGGCAAGCCATTCAGCAACC
>NZ_AUGC01000015.1:3288-66899 GCF_000426825.1 Thermonema rossianum DSM 10300
CAACTGAGATTTTCCATTACCGGCAAACGAGGTCAATGCCATTCCTCCTGTAAGAAGACACAAAAGAGCTATCTTTTTCATCTTTTTACTGAATTTAGTTTACAATAATACAACCCCACTTTTACACCGTGGGCCAGGTACCCTTTCAGGGAGTAAAGACGGTCATTGAGCTGCGCAGCGGGAAGCTTCCCTTCTTCAATAACCGTTGCAAAGAAAAAAAAAAAAAAACGAGTCAATACTTACAATGTATTTTTTCCATCCACAACCATCAACAAAATACTTTCTTCGGGGCAGCATTTTCAAAAAGCCGCCCGTCTGATTATATTTGTGAAAGACCCTTCAAGATTATGAGCTTAGTAAGCCAAAACATACGCTACTTGCGCCGTCTGCACGGCTATACTCAAGAACGCCTTGCCCAAGCCATAGGCATCAAACGCTCGCTGCTGGCAGCCTATGAAGACGGACGTGCAGCGCCCAACTTAAAGAACCTCGTGCGTTTTGCCCGCCTCTTCGGCATTACTGTAGATGAGCTCATCACCATAGATTTGGCAAAGGTGAAGCGTGCGGCAAGTGTGGTGCCCGAAGGTATTCCCAAAGAAGGCGCACCTGCCCCCGAGGCACCTCTTTTTGAAGAAGAAACGGAAGAAGCAGACCCGGCAGAAGACGACGACGAACCACAGTGGTTGGAAGACGATGACGATGACTTCCAGGAACCTCCGGCACCCCGCTTCAAAAAAACAAACAAAGGGCACAGCGGCAAATATTTGTTCGACGATGATACGGAAGAAGACGAACCCTCTTTCAATAAAAGAAGCACGCACGAAAAGAAACGCCCTTCGGCTACCGAGCGCTATCCTACCTTAGACGAGTTGTTTGAAGACAGCCCTGTCAGTACTTCCGCAGATATACCTTTGGTGCGCAGCCATCAGCTACCCGACTATTTGGCTTATTTTGAAAACAATGACTTCGTGCAGGCACTGCCCAAAATACAACTCAGCCTGCTGGACCGTGGCAAGCAATACCGTGCCTTTGAGAGTACCGAAGAGATGGGCTTTAAAAATGCCCTGTTTATAGGTGAATATACCCGCAACTGGTACCGCCTGCACGACCGTACGCCCTGCCTGCTGCTTACCCAACGGCACGGGCTGGTATATGGGCAAGTAGAAAATCACCTGCGTGACAAAGGCTACCTGCTCATGCTCGATGGTGAATGGGAAGGCATGCGTTTCAACCTGCGCGAAATCTTTGAAATATGGCAGGTTGTCCTGTTTATCAGCCGCGAAGTGCCCATGCCTTCGGCACAAAGCGAAGAGCTGATGGACATGTGCATGCACTTACAAAAGCAATTGCAACGTTTCTTGAAAAAATAAACCGAAGTATCAACAGCTATGAACCGTTTACAAGATGTGTTCTTGCAGAAGCAAGGCAATTTATTGAATGTGTATTTTACTGCCGGCTATCCCACCCTCCACAGCACGCGCCCTCTGTTGCGTGCACTGCAGGCAGCCGGCGCCGATTTGGTAGAAATAGGCATGCCTTTTTCCGACCCTTTGGCTGACGGCCCGGTCATACAAGACAGCAGCACCCAAGCTCTGAAAAACGGCATGACCCTATCGCTGCTGTTCGAGCAGCTGGCCGGCATGCGCGATGAAATACAGCTGCCGGTTTTGCTGATGGGCTACCTCAACCCGGTGATGCAGTATGGCATGGAGCGCTTTTGTGCCGACTGTGAAAAGGTGGGCATCGATGGTCTTATTTTACCCGACTTGACGCTTGATGAATATGAGCGTGAGTTCAAACCCCTTTTTGAAAAGCATGGTTTGGCGGCTGTTTTCCTGGTTACGCCACAAACCGACGAAGCGCGCATCCGTAAAATAGATGCCCTCAGCAATGCCTTTATTTACTTGGTATCGACAGCCAGCACCACGGGCACCAAAAACGCCGCCCAATCTGCCACCGAAGCCTATCTGCAAAGAGTGGCTTCCATGCAGCTGCAAACCCCTGCAATGGTGGGCTTTGGCATCAAAGACAGAAGTGGTTTTGAGTTGGCTTGCCGCTATACCCGGGGCGCCATTGTGGGCTCGGCGTTTATCGATGCACTGCAAGGGGCAAGCGAAGAGGACTTCCCGGCGCTGTGTAAAAGCTTCGTAGAGCGATTTAAATCGCCGGTATCAACCACTTAAATGGTATTTAGCAGAAGGCTTTGCTCTTTACAAGCAGTGTTGCACAAAAAAAGGAAGGAGTACTCCTTCCTTTTCTCTTTTTGGGGATGTTACCCAAAGATAGGCTTCTTGCCCAAGTTATGTCGATTCCGGTCTTTCCGTTCCCACGGTGTGAAAAGAGGCTTGTCATTTCGAACTTCACGTAGCATGCCATCTCAAACGAGCGAAGGGAGTGAGCGATCTCAATCCTGCCAAGCTACGAGAAGCAATAGATTTCTCGCTTGCGCTCGAAATGACAAAGAAGAAAAGCCTCAAAAGGATGGAACCTTCCTATTTTCAGGCTATACATATTCTCTTCTTAATGCCGCTTATTCTTCGCTTCCTTCCGATTTCTTCTTTGTAGTGCGCTTACGGGTGGTTTTTTTCTTAGGCTGTGCTTCTTCGGCTGCCGCTTCTTCTGCCAGGGCTTCTTCGGTAGCTTTTTTCTTGGTGCTTCGCTTGCGCTTGGGCTTTTCTTCAGCTGCTTCGGCTTGCTCCTCGGCAGGTTTTTCTTCTTGCGGGCGCTCCAGCACTGCCGGTGCTTCTTTCAATAAGATTTCATACCACTTCAGCAGCTTGCGCACGTCGGAAGTAAACACACGCTCACGGCTGTATTGGGGCAGCACTTCGGCAAAGAAAGCCATTACTTCTTCATCACTGCTTGTTTTGTGATGCACGGGCAGCTGCTCACCATATTTTTCTTTCATGGTATAAAGCACCTCTACCAAAGGATAAGCCCCTTCGGCATCATCGGTATAGAATGTAATTTCTTGCAAGATGGCTACTTTTGCAGATGGCCCCAAGGGAAGCTTCTTTTTTTGCGCGTCGAGGCTTTCCACCAAAATACCATTGCGCATAGGCTTCAATACGCGATAGAGCCCGGGCTTTCCGGTTACACAAGCAATTTCTCTGAACTCCATAGAATCTTGTCTGTTTATGACTTCTCGTTTAATTAGCTCACAAATTTAATAATAAAACGCAGAGTAAGCGTTTCTTACTCTGCGTTTTTAAGTTGAAAAGGCGCTTCTTAAATACGGATGGCGTCGTCATTGTCGGTGCTGTCGTCGTCGAAGAAGCTGATATCGATGCTATCTTCTTCGCCCACGGGCACTTCGTTGAACAAAAATACATACACAATCTTGGTATCGATTTCCAGCTTGCCGGCCATCATCTGCACAGGATGCACCTTGCCTTCGGCATCAATGACTTTGCCGGTGACGCTCTGAGTAAATGACTTGTAACTTAGCTGAAAGCGTCGCTGGCGCAAGTCTATGATGTTACTGTAGTTGGTCTCTATAAGGATGTCCACAGGCTGCCCTTCCAACTCCATGCGGCGGTAACCAAAGCGCTTCAATACATAACGGTTCACTTTGGTAATGATAAAACGCTCGTTGGTAAGGATGATGCCCTCGTAAATGCGATTGATAATGCTGCGGTAAACATGTGCTTCTTCTGCAACGGCATTGAGTTTTTTCTCCAGCTCGCGAATCCACTGATCGTATTGCTGCACCTTGACCTCCAGCTCTTTTTCTTTGTTTTTGAGCTCTTCGGCGTATTTGCGTGAAGCCTCCAGCAGTTTTGCGTTGCGTTCGTTGGCGCGCACCGCCGCAATGGTCGAAGCAATACGGCTCGAAAGACGCTCTATGAACTCTATTTTATCTTCTTCTATGATGCGGATGGCGGCCAGCTCAATCACGCCCACAATACCGGTGGTATCGCTTTGCAGAGGCACCACCAGCACGTGTTTGGGCTTGCCTTCAATGAGGCTGCCCGTGATGACTTTGGGATAATCTTCCGGTATGTCTGTCAAACTTATTTTATCGCCTTCGCGCCAGGCGGCCCCCACAATACCTTCTCCCCATGCCACTTTTTTCTTCAAGTGTTTGGGGCGCCCGTAAGCATAGCTTGCTTTCAATTCCAGATAAGGGGGCTCTTCTTCATCGTTCACAATAAAGAGCGCGCCCATCTGACATTCGGTGTATTCTACCAAAGTGGAAATGATTTCATAAGCCTGCCGTTCGAGGTCGTTGTAGTTGGAACGCAAAATTTCGCCAAAGATGGCCAAGCCTTCGGTTGCCCACTTACGCTTGGCTTCTTCACGAATATATTCTGCCAGTTTTTCGTCGCGGCTTTTGGTTTCTTCCACACTTGCTTTCAGCTTGGTGACCATGGCGCTGAAGTTCTTGGCTATTTCGCCCACTTCTGTTTCATCGTCGAACTCAGCCAATGCCTGCGTAGCTTCTTCGTTGTTGATGTCTTCGGTCACGGTAGAAGTAATGGCATCGAGACGACGGATAGGACGGGCCACGGCATAGTGCTGATAGACAGCTACGGCCACGCCCATCATGAGCAGCAGCAACAGGGCGGAACCAAAGATAAGCTTGGCGCGCCACCAAAGCGTGTCGATATGGCGGGCGGTGCTTCCGGCCAGCAGGCGGCTGTCGTTGTGCAGCTGAATCATCCATTGTTTTGCTTCGGCACGCAAGCCGCTGTTGTCATCAAGCCCTATTTGTTTTTCCAAGGCCACTGCCCTGCCAAAAGCTTGCAGGTAATCGTTCAGGTTGTCTTTGATGGTCATGCGCAAGGCTGAATTCATGTTTGCCGGCAGGGCAGCTTCCAGCTCTTGTGCTGCCTTTTCTACCCTACGCACCAAACGGGCATCTTTTTTTAAAAAGAAGTCTTTTTCATAGTGGCGCATTTTCTCAAACAGCGCCAAAGCCAAAGTGTCCTGCTCTTTGAGTATAAGGTGCAGCTTACGCGCAGCCACATGCATTTGTCCCAGGGCACCGCTTGTCACAAATCCTTTTTCTTTGACACGCTCCTGCAGGCGGGCAAAGGTTTTGTCAAAGGCACGCCATTCGGCGCCGGTCCGGCTCAAAAGAGAATCGACGCCCAGCTCTACCGCCATGCGCTCATGTTGCACACCTTCTTTCTGTTCCAGCTGTGAGAGCAGGCGGTTGCCTTCCTGCTTCACTTTTTCGTATTCGAAGAGCACATGGCTTTTGCCGGTTTCCATATAATGCTCGTTGCGCTGCTCTGTTTCCAGGAATGCCTGCATAAGCGCATAGGCTCGATGAACATGGGCATTGAATTGCTCGCTGTGGGACTTAAAATCTTCATAGTGGGCAATATAGCGCACATAGAAAAAGGCAGCCCCCCCTACTGTCATGCTTACCAACAGCAGCAGCAGTGCACTTACCCACAATTTTGATTGAATATGCCTAAATTTCCACATACATTGCTTTGTTTTACTCTATCTCTTCTTCAAAACTGTAGAAGTTGGGATCCAAGGATACCGATTGCCGCCGGTATGCCTGCACAAACCAATCAATGGCAGGCACGTCTATGGCTTCCTTATTTAAATATACGTCTATTTCTTCCAAGCAGTTCGCTTCATCGCGATAAACCTCCACACTTTCCTGTACTTTCACTTCGCCTTCTTCTATCAACTCCTGCACTATTTCATCATACAAGGCCTGTGCTTTGGCTTGCATGGCTTCGGGCAGCTCGGCAAAAGCTTCCCATCCACGCCAGGCAGGCATCAGCGCTTTCAAACGCATTTCGGCTTCTTCGTGCAGCTGATAGTGGTAGAGTGTTGCCAAGGTATGCATCACCGCATCGCACACCCACTCTTTCCCTTCTTCATCGCGGCGCAAGAATAGTATATGGGCATACAGGCCGTCGTCTTCAGGTTCAAACTCGGGATGCCAAATCCATGTTTTTTCGCCTGTCTTCAGCGGCTCGAGCCAATGTGTTTCTATTCTGCTTGTTTCCATTCGTTCAGTCTTGTAAGCAATTGAAATTTAGGCATTTTACAAACAAACTCCAAATCTACCCAATTTATGAACAAAAGCGCAAGCGAGCATTCAAAAAACTACCATTCCAAAGGCTTTTTTTCAAGGAAAGCAGCGATGCCGCGGCGGCAATCATCGGTTTCGCGTGCCATGGCATTCATTTGGGCTGCATACTGCAAGCCTTGTTCAAGCGTACGTTCCTGTATTTCGGCAATCATGCGTTTGGTAAGCTCCATGGAAGAAGCCGAATTTTGTGTGCACAGCTGCAAAGCATAAGCTTTCACTTCGGTTTCAAGACGGTCTGCCTCTACCACACGATGCACCAAGCCCAAAGCCAGTGCTTCTTGTGCATCAATCAAGCGCCCCGAAAGCAGCAGCTCTTTGGCACGCCCCTCGCCTATCTTGCGCAGCAAAAACAAAGAAACGATAGCCGGAATAAAACCTATTTTCACCTCGGTGTATCCGAACTTGGCTTCGGGCACGGAAAAGGTTACGTCGCAGACGGTAGCCAGCCCGCAACCTCCGGCAATGGCATGCCCCTGCACTTGGGCTATCACCGTTTTTTTGAGCGTGTAAATCTTATGAAACAGCGCTTTCAGACGCGAAGAATCGGCCAGGTTTTCTTCATAACTATTTTTTTGAAGCTGCTGCAAATAAGCCAAATCGGCGCCGGCACAAAAAGCCTTGCCTCTTGCACGCAACACAACCACCTTTGCCTGCTCATCTTCTTCGGCACGGCAAAAGGCTGCATACAAAGCTTCTACCATTTCATCATTCAGCGCATTGCGCTTATCCGGGCGATTCAGCGTGATGTAAGCAATGCGCTCCGACACTTCATAGAGTACCATCGATTCCATATTTTTTCTTTTTAAAATTCAATACCAAATAAGAAAAACACAACAAGAGGTGCAAACCAAAGGTTTTACCACACTATAGGTGTTTGCCCATGAGCGCGGAGGTAAGCATTGGCTTTGCTAAAATGGCGGCAGCCGCGAAAACCTCGTGCCAAGGGCGAAGGATGCGGGGCTTCCAGCACCAAGTGCTTGGTTTTGTCTATCACCCTGCCTTTTTCTTGTGCATAACGCCCCCACAACAAAAACACCAAATGCTCTTTTTGCTCCGAAAGCGCTTTGATGACCGCGTCGGTAAATTGCTCCCATCCTTTGCCGCGGTGCGAACCGGCTTCACGCGCCCGCACCGTCAAGATGGCATTGAGCAGCAAAACGCCCTGCTGCGCCCAACGCTCCAGATTGCCCGATGCGGGCGGCGGTGTGCCCACGTCTTCGTGCACTTCGGCAAATATGTTGCGCAATGAAGGGGGAATGGGCACCCCATCGTTCACGGAAAATGCTAAGCCATGAGCTTGTCCCGGTCCGTGGTAAGGATCCTGCCCTATGATGACCACTTTGGTTTGGTCGAAAGGACAGGCCTCAAATGCCCGGAATATCTGCCTCCCCGGCGGATATACCGTGTGCTTGCGGTATTCTTCCTTGACAAACTGCACCAACTCATGAAAATACGGCTTGCTAAATTCCTCTTTAAGGGCTTCTTTCCAAGAAGGCTCTATTTTTACGTCTATGGCTTGCACGATACACGGTCGTTTGAATGCAACATTTTAAAGGTCAAAATTAAAAAAAGCCCGGGCATTGCATGGAAAGCGCTCACACACAAGCCAAGTTTCTATTGACAATGGCAGGAAAATTTTGCACAAATCATTGAATAAGTGATAAAATTTTGCTTTTTTTGAATGCTTCAAAACCTATTATAAAACAAAACAACTATGAGTTTAAACACACTGACTGAACGAATGAAAACCCTTTTGGGCGACAACAGCTCGCTGGGCTCCACCATCAAGTTTGTAACCGATGCAGGTGTGGTATATGTAGATGCCACCACCACCCCGCCCCAAGTGCACAATGAAGACAAAGAAGCGGAATGTGTGGTGGAACTTTCTGCCAATGATGCACAAAAACTGTTGGATGGCGACCTCAACCCCATGGGCGCTTTTATGATGGGCAAGCTGAAAGTAAAAGGCAATATGGGCATTGCCATGAAGTTCATGCAAATTGTCGGCTAAAGCCGTGGCATGCTTCCGTTCAATACATTTAGTATGCATTCCTAACTTCAGCCGCTGTGGTGACCACAGTGGCTTTTTTATTGTCTTTTTAGTGGCAAAAAATTGCTTCTCTGCTAAGAATTTTTATCTTTTGTTTTTGTTACTACAGTAGCATGAATGAACGATTAAACTTAAAACATGAATACTATGGACCTGCAAAAGTTATCACAAGAGGTACGCCGCTCTCTTGAATCGGGCGGCAAAAAGTATGATTACTATTCACTGCCTGCAGTAGAAGAGAAAGGCTTTTCTGTTCGCCGCTTGCCTTATTCCATCCGTATATTGCTGGAAAATGCCCTGCGCAATTTCGACAACTTCGGCATTACCACCGAGCACTTGGAGACATTGCTCAACTGGCAAGCAGCCGGAAGCGACAAGGAAATTCCTTACAAGCCGGCGCGCGTCTTGATGCAAGACTTCACGGGCGTGCCTGCCGTCGTCGATTTGGCTTCGTTGCGCTCTGAAATGCAACGCAAAGGCAAAGACCCGAAGAAAATCAATCCACTTATTCCCGTGGACCTGGTCATTGACCACTCCATTCAGGTGGAATATTTCGGTACGAGCTATGCCTTCCGCCGCAACGTGGAGTTGGAATACGAGCGAAACAAAGAGCGCTACCAGCTGCTCAAATGGGCACAAAAAGCCTTTAAAAACTTTTCGGTAGTGCCTCCCGGCATGGGCATTTGCCACCAAGTAAACCTCGAATACCTCGCCAAGGGCGTCATGGAAAAAGATGGCGTGCTCTTTCCCGACACGCTGGTAGGTACTGACTCCCACACGCCCATGGTCAATGGTATTGGTGTATTGGGCTGGGGCGTCGGTGGCATAGAGGCAGAAGCTGCCCTGCTGGGACAACCCATTTACTTCCTCACACCGCAGGTCATAGGCTTGAAGCTTACCGGTGAGCTGCCTGCCGGCACCACCGCTACCGACCTGGTGCTGACCATCACCCACTTGCTGCGTCAATTCGGGGTTGTGGGCAAGTTTGTGGAAGTATTTGGCGACGGGCTGGATAAGCTCACCGTTCCGGATCGTGCGACCATCTCGAACATGTCGCCCGAATTTGGCTGTACGGTTACTTTCTTCCCCGTAGATGACCGCACGCTCGACTATATGGCTCTGACCGGACGCCCCGACGAGTGGATACGCGTGGTAGAAGACTACTGCAAAGCCAACGCCCTGTGGCGCAACGCGCAAGACCCCGTAGAGTATTCACATGTGCTGGAGCTGGACTTGGGCAGCGTGCAACCCACCGTTTCAGGTCCGAAGCGTCCGCAAGACAAAATCTTGGTAAAAGACCTGAAAGAAAGCTTCAAAAAATTATTGAAAGAAGAGCATCAACGCGATTACATAGAGCCCGAAGAGCGCCAAGAGAACACATGGCTTAATGAGGGGGGCAGCCAAACGGCATTTACCGACCACCCGCAGTACAAGCCCGCCGGTGCCGAAGTAGCCGTTGAAGAAGTAAAGAACAAACAACGCACGGTACGTGTCCGCCTCAACAATGAGGAATATCTGCTGAGCGACGGTGCCATTGTCATTGCTGCCATCACCTCGTGCACCAACACTTCGAACCCAAGTGTGATGCTGGGTGCCGGGCTGGTTGCCAAAAAAGCCATTGCGCGTGGTTTGGATGTGAAACCATGGGTAAAAACAAGCTTGGCGCCCGGCTCGAAGGTAGTTACCGATTATCTGGAGCGCTCCGGCTTGCTGGAAGAGCTCGAAGCCCTGCGTTTCCACGTAGTAGGCTACGGCTGTACTTCTTGTATTGGTAACAGCGGTCCGTTGCCTGCCCCCATTGCCGAAGCTATTGAAAAACACAACTTGGTGACGGCCAGTGTGCTGTCGGGCAACCGCAACTTTGAGGCGCGGGTGCATCCGCAGGTAAAAATGAACTTCCTGGCTTCGCCTATGCTGGTGGTGGCTTATGCCATTGCCGGACGCGTGGATATAGACCTGCTCAACGAGCCCTTGGGCTATGACCCCAACCTTGAACCGGTGTATTTGAAAGACATATGGCCTACCCAAGAAGAGATTTTCGAGGTAATGAAAAAAGTAATTACCCCTGAGGATTTCCGTAAAAACTACGGGCAGATATTCGAGGGGGACGACTTGTGGCAGTCTTTGCCGGCTCCTACAGGTGAAATTTATCAATGGGACGAAAACTCTACCTATATACAAGAAGCCCCCTTCTTTAAAAACCTGCCGGAAAAGCCCGAGCCTATCGAGTCGCTGGAAGGTGCACGCGTGCTGTTGTACTTAGGCGACAGCGTTACCACCGACCACATATCGCCTGCCGGCTCGTTTAAGCCCGACTCGCCCGCCGGCCAGTACCTCACCGCCAAAGGCGTGCAACCCAAAGACTTCAACAGCTACGGTTCGCGCCGTGGTAACCACGAAGTGATGATGCGCGGCACTTTTGCCAATGTGCGTATCAAAAACAAGCTGGCAAAACGCGAAGGCGGCTACACCACCTACCTGCCTACGGGCGAAGAAATGACCGTCTTCGATGCGGCAATGAAATACCAATCGGACGGCACCCCGCTGCTGGTACTGGCAGGTAAGGAGTATGGTAGTGGCTCGTCGCGCGACTGGGCGGCCAAAGGGACCTACCTGCTGGGTATCCGGGCAGTGATAGCCGAGAGCTATGAGCGCATCCACCGCAGCAACCTGATTGGCATGGGTGTGCTTCCGCTGCAGTTCAAAGCGGGCGAATCGGCGGCAAGCTTAGGGCTCGACGGCACCGAGACCTTCAGCATTGAAGGGCTGGATGACAACATCAAGCCGCAGGCTGTTTTACGCGTAAAGGCACAAAAAAGCAATGGCGAAACCATCGAGTTTGACGTCATTTGCCGCCTCGATTCGGAAATAGAAGTGGAATATTACCGCCATAAAGGCATATTGAACTACGTGCTGCGGCAGTTCTTGCAAGAGGCGTAAACATATGCTATGCCAAGCCCCTCACATGAGGGGCTTTTTTGTTTTTTGTTTGCCCCAATGGAAATGCCCATCGGAAACGGCTACGAAGCTGTTTTCTTAGGCATGTTCAACGAAACCAAGCGGGACTGTTATTTCAAGGGTCACAAAGCCTGTCATTTCAAATCAAATTTAGCTTGTCATTTCGAACCGAATGCAGCTTATCCTTTCGAACGGGCGAAGCATAGCTTGTCATCTCGAACGAGCGAAGCGAGTGAGAGATCTCATCAAACCAAGCGACAAGAAGTAAACGAGATTTCTCGCTGCGCTCGAAATGACAGACAAAGGAAAAAGCGAGAAACAACAAAGCAGGACATTTAAAATGACTAAAGGATGAAAACAAAACAACAAAAGCGAAGCAGGAAGGAAGAAAAGACGAAATGAGCAAAGGCTTAGAATAAAAAAGCCCGGACCAAGCCGGGACAAATGTGTTTCATAGAAGTTTCAGGTCATAAAATGCAATACTGCTTTGATCTTCTTTATCGAACACCGCTATCATAGATATAACGCTTTGCTCCTCACTTATTTGTCTTTTGTAGAGAAAGATAACATACGAGTCAGACTTCTGGTCGATGGCATTCATCACCCACACTTCCCTTGATTCCGCTTCATCTTCATCTTCATTTTCCATCTTTTGCGCATCAAGGATAGCAAAACGCCAATCCACATTATTGCCGGTAATTCTAAGTATCGAATTGTCTATGTCGAGGCGAATAACATGACGCACACGGGAAGAATCCAATATTTCACCTTCGATGCTAACTACGGCAACGCCATCCGAAATAAGAACCACTTGCTGCGCCCGGGCGTGCTGCCACGGCCTTTGGCACAAAAGCGCCACCACAAGGAAAGTTACCAAACGAATAGCTGCTGTCATGGCTGTGTGTGTTTTATTTGAACATACACACAAAAGAAGGCATTTTCACCTTCCGCCATGCAGCTTTGCAAGCTTGTTAGCGGGGTTCGCAACAGAAAAAAGGTGCCGCAGAGGCACCCTCATTGCTTCTTTAATTCAAAAATTCCAGGCCGACATCATCGAAACGCACCGCGGGGGCATTGATTTCCTCGCTCCACAGGTAAACGACAACCTCCAAAGTCTCCCGGTTCTTGATCCGGTACATTTCTATTACCATAGAAACGGCTTTGCCGGTAGTAGTAAGCAAAGAAGCATAAAAAGCGTCTGTGTATTGCTCTGCGTTTGCGGGGGGCGGTCCGATGGGCTTATGATCTTCCTTGTGATCCATGGAAAGCAGTACCAAGGAGACAGGCAACGAATCACCTTCTATGTAAAACTCTGCTACTCCCCGGCTTATATTCAATATCCATATCGAAGATTGCTCTACAGACATGCTTAGCGCATTGCCGGATTGCCCGGTATTTGCTTCTCTGAAAGAGGAGGCAGCCAAAAAAATCACTTTCTGACCACGATAGGCATCAAGAAGCGAATCAGATTCTGCCTTTTGCTCGCTTTCATGCATATCTTCCGGAATTTGCCCCCAAGCAGACGGCACACACATCATGCTCAAAGCCATACAGATGGCAGTAACAAACCGGTGAAGACATTTCAAGTTCATATGAATGACATTTATATTGTTTGCATACCAATGTTTATACATGGAAGTTATTTATCCGGCTGATTAAAGAAGCGACACATAAACGCTGCCAAAGCAAAACAAGGCTTGGTCAGTATCCGGCAAATAACAGATTAGGCACACAGGACGTTTTTCACCGGATTCTTTTTTAGAGTATGTCTCCAAGATTTCCCCCTCATCCATGAGAAAACGTGTTACATCGCAAAAACTGCCATCATTTAAAAGAGCTTTTCCAATACTGATTTCATTCAAATTTTTTTCAAATAACAGCTTACCATCGTAATAGACTCTTAGCTGCCCGGTCTCTATGTTGAGCACCCAGCGCATAGAGACTGCTCCGGGTCCTTTGACAAACTCTCTCCGGGTAATCGAAGCGGCGTCCAAGGAGCCGGTAGCATTGAATGTTATTTTTAAAATGCCCACAGAGTCAGCGCTCATCACCAAGGTGCTGGCTCGCCCCTTACGAAGGGAGTCAAGCAAGGCGACTTGCGCCTGCGCCTGTTGCACCCAAAGGGAAGCAGAGGCAAGCAACAGGAGGAGAAGAAAACGAATCGCTTTCATGGCTATATGTATTTTTGAGTGAAATCATACAACAAATAAAAGCGTTTCTCCCCCTGAGGCTGCCTCTTTGCAAGCTTGCAATCAAACAGCTGGGTGCTCCATGCCGGAACCGGCAGACACTTGTTCTTGCTTCACACGCTCCACCCGGTACACATCCGTACGGCGGTCTTTGAGGTTGCGCACACTGCCGTACTGATGCAGTTCACGCAGCAAGTCCAAGTCCACGTCGGCAATCAATATCATCTCGGTATTGGGGGTGGCTTCTGCCTTCACGCCATTGGCAGGAAAGGCAAAGTCGCAGGGCGTGAACACCATCGATTGGGCATACTGAATATCCATGTTGTGCACTTTGGGCAGGTTGCCCACGCTGCCGGCAATTGCTACGTAACACTCATTCTCAATGGCACGCGCCTGTGAGCAGTGGCGTACACGCGAATAGCCGTTTTGGGTGTCGGTGAGGAAGGGTACAAAAAGAATTTGCATGCCTTCGTCCGCCAACAGGCGGCTAAGCTCGGGGAATTCTGAATCGTAGCATATAAGGATGCCTATCTTGCCACAGTCGGTGTCAAAGGCACGCAGTTGTTTTCCTCCTTCCAGCCCCCAAACCTTTGCTTCGTCGGGGGTCACGTGTATTTTTTCATATTGCTCCACCTTACCATTTCTGTGGCATAGGTGCCCTACGTTCAGCAACTTGCCTTCGTCTGTAAGCAGGGGCATGCTGCCCGTGATGATGTTGATGTTGTAGCTGACAGCGAGCTCTGAAAAGCGCTGCGAAATCACCGGTGTATATTCAGCCAAAGCGCGGATGGCATCGGCCTCGGACAGGTGGTTGTAAGCAGCCATCAAGGGGGCGTTGAAGAACTCGGGGAAGAGGGCAAAGTCTGCACGGTACGCCGACAGTGCATCCACGAAGAATTCGGCTTGCTGCATGAGGTCGTCCAGTCCTTTGTAGAGGCGCATTTGCCATTGTACCAGCCCCAAACGCACCACCGTTTTGTTCAGTTTGGGTTTTCGCTGCGGCGGCGTGTAATAGATATTGTCCCATTCCAACAAAACGGCATATTCTTGCGAAGCTTCATCACCTTCCAGATAGCCTTTCAGCACCCGTACCACATGGAAATCGTTGGACAGCTGAAAGTTCAGCACGGGGTCGTGTATTTCTTTATGCTTTACTTTTTCGATGTATTCCTTGGGGGTCAGCTCATTCGCATATTGATGATAGTTGGGAATGCGTCCGCCAAAAACTATCTTTTTGAGGTTCAGTTGTTCACACAGTTCTTTGCGGTAGTCATAGAGGCGCCGTCCCAGACGCAGGCCGCGATAGTCGGGGTGAACAAACAACTCAATGCCATACAACACATCACCATCAGGGGTATGGGTATCGAAGGTGTAATTCCCGGTAATTTCACGGTAAGTGTGATGCTCTTCGGCCAAGTCGTCTTCTACAATAATGGCAAGGGCACAGGCAGCAAGCTTGCCATCGACACGCACCACTACCTGCCCTTCGGGAAAGAGTTTTACGAGGCGCTCAATATGGCGGCGTTGCCATACGCCCGGCATGGAAGGATAGGCTGCGCGCATGGCTTCGCTCAGGTCTTCATAGTCTTCTATACGTAAAAAATCGAGTTTTACATTGTCAATAGAATGCATAAAAAAAGAGGTTGATTGATTGTTTCAATATAGAAAAAAAAGTGGTTTTTACAAGCTGCGTCCTGCCCGGAGGCGGCTTTTTTGTTTTCGTTCAGTGAAAAAAATGTAGCTAAGCGGGTCAGGAAGTTATTTCCTTCCAGATTTGCAAAAACTCATTGAGCATCATGGCAGTGGCGCCCCATATGACATGCTCTCCTACACGGAAACAAGGGATATGGTACGTTTGCCCTTGCCACCGGCGCGGGTAGGTGTCGCGGCAAGTATCGAAGCGGTGCAAAGGGATTTCCAATATTTCGGCCACTTCGGCGGGTTCCGGTGTAAAAGCAGGTGTATAGTCTATCATTGCCACCTGCGGATAGACCATGAAATTGCTTGGGGGGATATACAGCGGGCTTAGTTTTCCTATCACCTGCTCCGGCGACACAACCACCCCCACTTCTTCGGCTGTTTCGCGCAGTGCCGTATGCACATAACCGGGGTCGGTCTCATCTACTTTACCGCCGGGAAAAGCGATTTGTCCGCTGTGCACACCGGGGTATTTTTGCCGCACGATGAAAGGCATATGCCAGCTGCCGTGTTTGGGATATAAGAGCAGCAGCACCGCCCCCAAGCGTGCACCGGGTGGTGGGGGCAGGTCGCGCGGCTCCTTGTCGGGGAAGCGCTGCGGAGGGGCCATGTCTATATGGGCACGCCAGCCCGGCAGCGGGCCGCGCAGTGCCTGCCATAGTTGCTTTTTCAGATGCTCCGGGGGCGGTTGTGGCTGTCTGTTTTGCATCAGAACTCGGCGTTACCGGGTGTACGGGGGAAAGGAATCACATCACGAATGTTGCCCATGCCGGTGATGAACTGCACAAAACGCTCCAAGCCCAAGCCAAAGCCACTGTGAGGCACAGAACCGAAGCGACGGGTATCGAGGTACCACCACATTTCTTCGGTAGAGATGCCCACTTCTTCCATGCGGCGCTTGAGTTTGTCATAGTCTTCTTCACGCTGCGAGCCGCCAATGATTTCTCCGATACCCGGGAAGAGCACATCCATGGCACGCACGGTCTTGCCGTCGTCGTTCTGCTTCATATAAAAAGCCTTGATTTCTTTGGGGTAGTCGGTCAAGATAACCGGCTTTTTGAAGTGTTTTTCTACCAGATAGCGCTCATGCTCTGCCTGCAGGTCAATGCCCCATGATACAGGAAACTGAAACTGATTTTTCTTGTGCGGCTTCGACTGCAGCAATATATCGATGGCTTCGGTGTAGGTCAGGCGCTCGAAAGCATTTTCTACCACGAAGTTCAGTTTTTCGATGAGCGGCATGGGGCTGCGCTCTTCTTGTTTCTTGCTCTTTTCTTCGTCGAGCAGGCGCTTTTCCAGGAAAGCCAGGTCATCGGCGCAATGCTCGAGCACATGCCGGATGACGTACTTCACAAAGCGCTCTGCCAAATCCATGTTGTCGTGTATGTCGTAAAAGGCGGCTTCGGGTTCTATCATCCAGAATTCTGCCAGGTGGCGGGTTGTGTTCGAGTTTTCGGCACGGAAAGTAGGACCGAACGTATATACACGCCCCAAGCCCAAAGCCATGAGTTCGGCTTCGAGCTGCCCGGAAACAGTCAGGTTCGTCGGGCGCTCAAAGAAGTCTTCTTTGAAGTTTACTTCACCGTCTTCGGTCAAGGGCGGGTTTTTGGGGTCGAGGGTAGTGACCCGGAACATAGCCCCTGCCCCTTCGGCATCGGAAGCCGTGATGATGGGCGAATGCACATAGAAGAAACCTTCTTCATGGAAGAACTTATGGATGGCATAGGATACATGATGACGGATGCGAAACACAGCGCCAAAGGTGGTGGTACGGGCACGCAGGTGTGCGTTTTCGCGCACAAACTCCAATGAGTGTTTTTTGGGTTGGAAGGGATATTTTTCCGGATCGGCCGGTCCCAGTACCTCTATCTCTTGGGCTTGCACCTCCACAGCCTGCCCGCTGCCCTGCGAAGGCACCAGCTTGCCCAACACCCGCACCGAAGCGCCGGTATGCACGTCTTTCAGCTGCTCTTCGGGGATTTGGTTCAAGTCAACGACCACCTGTATGTTGTGAATGGTAGAGCCATCGTTGACAGTGATAAAAGCTACTTGCTTGCTGCCTCTGCGGTTGCGCACCCAGCCCAATACTTCCACGCTCTGCTCTTGTGGCGCCATGGCCAATAGCTCTTTGATGGTTGGTTTTGCCATAGTCTGTGTATATGTTTTTAATTGCCTCGTTTGTAAAATCTTTTCTACGCTTAGGGGCTTAAAGTTAGTGCTTTTTGAAGAAACACAAGCGGTGCCGGCGGGGAAAGTACGGTTTGGCGCTTCCGTCCTTTTCCATTACAAGCTTGCCAAAAAATGTGTAATATTTTGGAAAATCATTATTTTGTCATGCGACAGGGTACACCGTTGCCCACTACCACACACATAAAGGATTGAACCCATGATTGACAAAAATCGCCCCCGTGCGCGCGTGTTACGCCTTTTGGTGCTGCTTATTCAAAGCCCCTATGTCTATACGCTCAAAGAGCTGGCAGAGAAGATGGGCGTCAATGAGCGCACCATAAAACGAGACTTGGAAGAGCTGCGCAATGCCGGTTTTGTTGTCGATTATGACCGCAAATACCGCTATGCGCTGCGCACAGAAGAGAAAGGCAAGGAGTTGCGCGACCTGCTTTATTTTTCCGGCGAAGAGCAGGAGATGCTCTATCGTGCCATAGACAGCCTGCCTTTGCAGGCAAACAAAGCGCGCCGCTTGAAAGAAAAACTGGGCTCACTTTATGATTTCCATAAACTGGGCTTGCTGGCCTACCCCAAGCCTTTTTTAACCAAAATAGAACGCCTGGCAGAAGCACAAAAGCAAAAACGGCAGGTGTTGTTGAAGAACTACCGTTCGGTCAACTCCAACGAAACGAAAGACCGCCGGGTAGAGGTATTCGAGCTGCGGGCAGCCGAAGACCTGTGTTTTGCCTATGACCTGCACCGCCAAGGCAACCGTATTTTCCGCCCTTCGCGCTGTGGCGAGGTGGTGGTACTCGATGAACCATGGCAATATGAACATAAGCACCGCCCCCTGCCTACCGACCCTTTCCTCATTGTAGATGAGGACCAAGTAACGGTGGATGTCCGCCTGAAAACGGGCGGCTATAATCTGCTCATAGAGCAGTTTCCGCTTTGCACCCAATATTGCGAAAGGATAGATGCCGAAACCTATGCTTTTCGTTGCAAGGTCAATCATCAATTTATAGGGCTGACCAACTTCCTTTTGGGCAATCATGAGCACGTCATCGATATTGTGGCACCCGGTGAGCTGGTGGCACACTTGCAGGCACAGTTTGAAAAAATGGTTTTTCTGAAAAAAGGTGAAAAAAATTTTTGAGGTGGGACAGTTTTTGTCATACCTGCAATAGTAGATTTACTTCCATCAATCACAGATAACCAAATAAAATCATCGCAATGAGAATTCAGCTGACACTACAACATTCGAATGAAGCCAAGGTGGATTTCAACTATCAGTATCACCTGTCTTCATGGATTTACAAGACACTGGCACAAGCCGATGGCGACTTTGCCGAATGGCTGCATCAACAAGGGCACGTCTATGGCAAGCGGGCATACCGTCTGTTTACTTTCGGCAAGCTGCAGCCGCGCCGCTACGGCGTTGACCGGCAAAGTAAAATGCTGGTGCTGAAAGAAGCCCCTACCACCTTGACGCTCTCGTTTCATGTGCCGGACACCCTGCAGCACTTCGTAACCGGCTTGTTTGAACATCAACGCTTTTCGCTGGGCAGCAGGCATTACCATGTGGACTTCGAGGTGCAGACGGTGCGTATGCTGCCGCCACCGGCGTTCAAAGAAACGATGCGCTACCGCTGCGAATCGCCCATTCTGATAAGCCGCCTCTACGAGGGCAACCCCTATCCGCAATATCTGGCACCGGACGCACCGGAATATGCTTCTCTGCTGCTGCAAAACCTGCTGCGCAAATGGCGTGCATGGCAGGGCGTCACGGTGCTTAGCAATGAAGCGCCTCTCGAAGAAAGCATGCCCTGCCACCTGCCCTTCGATTTCCGCCTGCTGAGCGAGCCCCGCTCCAAGCTGCTGCGGGTCAAAACCACCGACTTGCGTGGCTATGAGTTCAGCTTCGAACTGACTGCCCCCATCGAACTGCATGAAATAGGATACTACGCCGGCTTCGGCGAAAAAAATGCCGCCGCCGGCATGGGTATGGTGCAGGTGGTGCATGATAACGATTAGAAAACAGAAAACTAAGAAAAAATATGATTACCGAAATTGTCAACTTTGTAGCCTCCCTTGAGCCTGAAGTCTTTACTTGGGGTAAAAAACTCAAAAAAGGTTTATACTTCCGTTTGCGTTTAGATGAAAATGGCACCCCGATTCAGGATGAGGTGCAAGTACGTGCTTTCAGTGCGGGAAAAAAGGAAGATATAGATGAGTTTTTAACATGGTGCATGGCAAGACAAGCACTCAGCAAGCATTCGTTTTCAGCAAACAGAAGCTTTGACTCAAGTAAAAAGATATTTATTTATACCGCATCACCATTTGCTTTTGGATTCAAAAAGAAAAGCCTTAACAAAGCATCGAAGAAAGATATAGAGTCAAGCTTAGATAACTACTTCAGGCGTGCGAAAGAACTCATTGACCCTGAAAATCAAAATCAAGTCAAATGGGCTAAAAACTTCGAGAAATTCTGTAAAGAATCGCTCTTTGATTGGCTTTCTTTATTTCCAGAATATAAGAAAATAGACGATGACACAGAGGTTTGGATTTTCTTGGATAACCCCAGTCTGGAAGATTACCGATTAACACGTGAAAGATATTTACAAGAAATGGTTTTGCTTAAAAGTGAAACCATCAACGAACAGACGCTTGGCATATCAGACAGCATTAGCAAGTTTACCGATAAGAAAATATTTATGGCACATCAGTCTGCTCCATTCTTCTATAACCGGAGAATTAAAGAGACAGAGGGTCGGGCTGTGTGGCAATTCTTTGAACTTCAAAAGAATGGTGTTTTTCCCAATCCACTACCTATCTTCATAGATAAGAAAGAGTTGAATGGTGAAGTAGTAAGACTTTACAATAATGATGAAAAAAAGTTGAGTTGGCATGAGATTATCAAGCGCTTGTTTGAATACCACCAAAGCGACCTTTCAAATTATTACCTAATATTCTTTGAAAAAAAAGCAATAGCAGACATAGATTTTGTATCATCTTTTAGTTATCGTATTGATAACATAACCATCAGCAACTTCTTTAAAAGTGCCAAGAAAAAGGTAGCAGATGTTGCTGACATTAAAATCACTAACATTTTTGAATTTGAGCTAAAAATAGCCAATACCATTTTTGACGGGCAACTCATCAAGAATAACCGCTCCATGTATTTTGCCAACATAGAACCCAAGCATATGTCCGATACGATTTATATTCTGCTACTAAAATATAGAAAAGCTTTTTATGACTATATCTACAAATCCAGAAAACAAGCCATTACCTGGCTTATATTCCATGATATCATGCGGCAAAGCATATTGGATCTCATTCGTCGGGATGAAGATATGAAAAATGACAAAGCTATTCGAGAGAAAATGGACATTTGGTTCAGTCTCTACTCTTACTTTGAGCATTCTAACCAAAATAAGATCGATATGATAAACAAAACAAGAGAAGTACTCAATCACTTGAAGCAAGCAGTTAGTTCAGACAACCAGGCGGTCATTAGAAATGACGATGATTTCGCCTTTGCTGCTGGTCAGCTTATACGTTACTTGCTGCAACACAGCAAGTCTGCACAGCGCACACACGCTCTACTTGAGCCATTTCTACAAAAAGCAAAACCGGAACAATTGAAGCTTGCGATTGCGAAAACGTTTGATACTTACAAACATGAAATCACATTGTACAGTGGTAACACACGGTATGCGTTCGATAAGCTAATGAGTGAGGTTATGGGATATACTACAGACGCCCGTGACGTAAAAACACTCATGCCCATGATACTGGCAGGCTATTTTGCTCCCTCAGTCCTTTTTAGAGACCCAAGCAACGAAACAAGTGAATCGTCCTTAATTAATTGAAAAATAGTAAGCATTCAACTCTTATATTCAGAAATATTTTTCAACAAAACTTAAAAAGAATACAACTATGGCAAAAGAATTTAAAAATCGAGTTTATGGTTTCGCTTTGGTTCGCTCGCTGAACTCAAACTACAATGCTGATTTTACACACCAACCCCGTACTTTACCCAATGGTGTCGTATATGCCACTGATAAGGCATTTAAGTTTGCTGTTAAACACTATTTAGTAAAAGAGTATCCTGTTGAAAAAATCCTCTATTTTAAAAAATGGAAAGAAGACTTTGTGCCCATGAGTTTAGAAGAAGCATATGAGTCTACTTTTCCTGAAGACAAGGACAAAAATAAAGAAACGGTAGCTTATAACCTTTTAAGCTGTCTCGATGTCCGCACCTTTGGGGCTACCTTTGCAATGAAGGGAAGTGAAAACACAAATGTGGCAATTTCCATTCATGGACCTGTACAAGTCAATCACGGCATCAATATATGGATAGAAAATAATATTTTCACAGAGCAAATCAGTTCTCCTTTTCGCAACCCAAATGAAAGGAGTGTAGATAACACTGCTACAACGCTCGGGCGGCAATCAAAGCTTGAAGAGGGGCATTACCTTCATCACTTCTCTATTAACCCACACAACCTGCACCCCATTGTACAAATATTGGATGAAGACGCTCCCGTATTGACTCATGAAGATATTCAAAAAATAAAAGAAGCCTTCCGAGTAGGCGTTAGTTACTACCAGTCTGCACAAAAAGCAGGCACAGACAATGAAGCTTTGCTTTGGGTTACGTTAAAAGAAGGCTCTAAAAGAGTGCTGCCCAACTTTACTCCCCTCGTTTCTTTAAGCAAGAAAGAAGATGGTAAACTTATCATCGACTGCTCCAAAGTAGCCAATATTCTTGACCAAAATAAAGATCAGATTGAGTCGGTAGAAATATACTATTTACCGGAACAAAGCGAGGTTAAAGACTTGCCCCAAGAAAAAGCCAAGCATTTCAACCTTATCAATGGTCAGGAAATAAAAGAGACAAGCCAATGAATAAGCTCATATCAGTAGATTTCCACGCAGACTTTGGCTGCTTAAAAAAAGCAGATACCAATGACCCGGTATATTTGACATATAACATGTTACACAGGCCGGCACTCCTTGGTATCTTAGGCGCTATCGCAGGACTCGGTGGGTTTGAAAGCCCACCGAGTAAAAAAAAGCGTAGCCAAAAGAGCCGATCTGACAAAGAAAGAGTACCAACTAGCCACCGGATAGGTGAATACTATGAGAAATTAGGAAATCTGCAAGTAGGCATACGCCCCTTAAAACACCAAGATGGAAACTTTACAAAACTTATTATTGAATATGTCAACGGAGTAGGTTATGCCAATAAAGATGGTGGTACATTAATTGTGAAAGAGCAAACCCTTTTAGCACCTTCTTACCGCTGCTACATCCTTTTTGATGAAGACAATGAAGCTTACCAAACTCTTTATGAAAATTTACACAAGAAAGATGCAGTTTACTTACCTTATTTAGGCAAAAATGAATATTCTATTTGGTGGGATAATTGGCAGGAATACGACTTTGAGCCATTCAGACCTACCGAGGAGTCTTCATTTGTTATCCACTCCATCTTTACTAAGAATGAGCCTGTAAAGGAAGGTAAACATAGACGGCGTGCCTTTAACCCCGTAAGTTTAGGTAACTTCACTTATTTTGAGCGTCTTCCGGTACGGTACGATCATCAGTTAATGCAGTACGAATTAGACGACTTCGCTTACACAGATACCCCACTAAAAAGTAACTATTCGGTAAAAGGACTATATAAACTCACAGACGAAAAAGGTAATAATGAAATCATTCAGCTCTTTTCGTGAAATATTTTGTTCTATGCCATTACCCCAGGCGTGGCTACCCAATCATCAAAAATATTGGGCACACCTGCCTGGGGCAGTGGCTCAAAAGCCAGAAACTCTTCAGGAACATATCGAATTAGTGAACCACTATGCCCTTCAAATCATAGAAGCGCACAATTTAGATGACGTTGTAAATGCAACTATAGAAGACATAATGACCAAACACGAGCTTGATGAGCAAGCTGGTTCTTACATAAAAGAAATATTTGCTTCTGCCATTCACTTTCATGACTATGGGAAAGTCAATCCTAACTTTCAGGTTCAACGCATGAATAACTGTACCCACTTTACTCCCGATAAGGAATTAAGCATAGGAAGTGAGCACTCACGACTAAGCACTTTCATTTTTTTGCATCATCACATTAAACAAATTCAGCAGAAAGGTTTTGATGACGATACTAAGACAATATTGTATGTAATTGTTTTTCTACTATCGAATGCTATTACCCGGCATCATGCCTCTACTATAGAGAATAAGATAAACCTCGACACCACACATATTCAATCTCTTAGGCAATTTCTCCCCTTATTTGCACTTGACGATATTCACGAGGATGCATCTCAATACATTGAGAAATGGCAAGCATTGTTCAACCATTTTTATGAAGTGTTCAAGCCATCCACTTGTAATTGTTTTTCAGAAGTAGCACTACTCAAGATCTGTTTTTCTATTCTAACAGCAGCAGACTTCTGTGCTACCTTCGAGTATATGAACCAAATGTCCATTTCTGATTGGGGCATCATCTCCAACACAGATAAGAAATGTTATACAAATGCCTTCTACTCAAATAAAAGCTACAATCGTGAATTGTGTCAAAAAATAGACTTCTATAACACACTTCCATTTGATGCACTACAATCAAAGAGCAGTGAGAACTTAAATATACTGCGGCAAAAGCTTGCTGCAGAAGCCATTTCAAAGCTTCGTGCCAATTCAACAAGCCATTTATTTTATTTAGAAGCCCCTACAGGCGGTGGAAAAACTAATCTTTCCTTGGCACTGGCACTTGAACTGCTCAATTTAGACGATAAGTTGAATAAAGTAATATATGTGTTTCCCTTCACTACCCTTGCTACTCAAACCTTCCGAACCATTGCTGAAACTCTTCAATTAGGCAGCCATGAAATTGTTGAATTACACTCAAAAGCAGGATTTAATGAAAAAGAAAATACCATTCACTCGGAAGAAAAGGATGCTTTTTACGGCAATAAGCGCAAAAACTATATAGCCAACTTATTTGCCAATTATCCCTTTACTTTGATGACCCACATTCGATTTTTCGATATATTAAAAAGCAATCGGAAAGAAGTTAACTACTTATTGCATCGAATGGCGAACTCGGTGGTAATCATTGACGAGCTTCAGGCTTATAGTCCAAGCCACTGGGATAAAACTGTTTTTCTGTTGTCGGAATATGCGCGCCTTTTTAATATGCGTGTCATCTTAATGTCCGCTACATTACCCTACATTGACTCACTTCTTCCTCCAAGCTCTCCTATGCGAGGCAAAGCTGTTCGTTTAATTTCCAACCGAAACGCATTTTTTAACAATCCTAATTTTGGACAAAGAGTACAATTCAGCACTGAGCTTTTACAATACTCCAAACCCAAAAGCATTGATGAGCGAGCAGCTTACCTAAAGTTTCTGAAAGAACAGGTATTAGAAAAGTCAGAAGAGTATGCACGAAAAAACAACAATTGCTCCCGAACCATTATCGAGTTTATAAAGAAAAAAACAGCCAACGAGTTTTACCGGCTTATAAAAGAAGATGCTAAAAAATCTGGTTATGAGACCTTTTTGATTTCAGGTGAAATATTGGAGCCACGACGCAGACAGGTTATTCATTTGCTCAAAAAAAATACTCACATCAGTAAAGTTATTTTAGTATCGACACAAGTAATTGAGGCGGGGGTTGATATAGACATGGACACAGGCTTTAAAGACATCAGCATTCCTGACAGCGAAGAGCAACTAGCAGGACGCGTAAACAGAAACGCCCTCAAAGAAGGGAATTGGGTTTACCTGTTTGACTTAGACAGTAAAGAAGCCGTTTATGGAAAGGATCTACGATATAAAACACTTGCCCGGGACCCCGAAGGAGGACAAAAAAGAATAAGTATACTGAATACCAAAAACTTTTCTTCCTTTTATCAGTCTGTTATTAAGCAGCTACAAAAAAACAATCAAGATCCTTTCCGGGCAGGAACACTCCAAGACTATATGAATCATTTTTGCCAGTTCAAGTTTGATGATATACACAAAAACTTTCACCTCATAGAACAATCTTCTATATCTGTCTTCGTCCCTCTTAATATACCAATTGAAACGCTTAGCACTGAAGAGAAAAAGCTTCTGGAAGCATTCCATATTTCCACCCAAGACAATTGTGTGAGTGGCAAAGATGTATGGCATATTTACGAAAGCATAGTAGAACATAATACTAATATTCAAGACTTTATGGATAACAAGATAGCTCTTAAGCAATTAAGTAGTTTGATGGCTCTTTTTACATTTTCATTCTTTACCAAATCATCCAACCATAACCTGGTTACTTATGGAAAAGATCAGCTTGGTTTCTTTTATCTTGAAAACTGGACTAACATCTATTCTTTCGAAGAAGGAATAGATTTGCAAACAATTGAGACTGATTTTATTCTATAAGTAGCCCCCATGCAGCTCACAGCCACCCATATCAACTACTACTACATTTGCCGGCGCAAGCTGTGGTTGTTTCATCATGGCATTCATATGGAGCACAACAGCGACTTGGTATATGCCGGCAAGCTGGTAGATGAGCACAGCTATGGGCGCCGCAGCACACGCGATCGCCAGTTGGAACTGCGGGCACAGTTGTGCCCCGGTGTGCAGCTGTTGGGCGTGCTCGACTATCTGGACACCGACAGCCGCACCATTCACGAAACCAAAAAATCGGACCGCAAAGAAGAAGCACACATCGCCCAGCTGCGCTTTTATCAACTCCTGTTGAAAGAAAACGGCATGGAAGGATGCCGCGGCATCATAGAATATCCTTTGTTGCGCAGCACCACCGAAGTGCCACCGCTCGATGCGGCCACCGAGGCACGGCTCCGCCAAGAGCTGCATGCCATTGTGCAGATTTTGCGCGATGCACAATGCCCGCCCCTGCAACGCAGTCCGCTGTGCCGCCAATGTGCCTACTATGACTATTGCTACATAGACGAAACCGAATAAATGCCATGAAGAAATCGTATTATCTGTTCAATCCCGGGCGCTTGAGTCGCAAAGACAACACCCTGAAGTTCGTGCCCACAGACGAAGAAGGCAACGAAGGACAAGCCCGCTACCTGCCTGTTGAAAGCGTGAAAGAACTCTACGTGTTTGGTGCTTTGGATGCCAACAGCGCCCTGTACAACTTCTTAGGGCAACAAGGCATTGCCGTGCATTTCTTCAATTACTACGAGTTCTACACCGGCTCATTCATGCCGCGCGATTATCTGCTTGCCGGCAAAGTGCAGATTGCCCAAACGCAACACTATCTGCATACAGCCAAGCGCCTGATGCTGGCACGCCTTTTTGTGGAAGGTGCTGCATTCAACATGCTGAAAAACCTGCGTTACTACGCCTCCCGCGGCACGCCCCTGCACACCCCCATTGCCCAAATAGAAGGGCTCATGCAACACATCGAATCAAGCCACGACATAGAAACCCTCATGGGCATAGAAGGCAACATACGCCAAATTTATTACGAGTGCTTTGAGCACATCGTGTCCGGCTTTGCCTTTGAGCGGCGCAGCAAACAACCCCCTGCCAACGAACTCAATACCCTCATTTCGTTTGGCAACATGCTGTGCTATACCCTCTGCCTGCGACAGATATTCCACACCCAGCTCAACCCCACCATCAGCTTTCTGCACGAGCCGGGCATGCGGCGCTACAGCCTGTCGCTCGACCTTGCCGAAATATTCAAACCGCTGCTTGTCGATCGCACCATTTTCAGTGTGCTCAATAAAAAGATACTGCAGGCTTCGGACTTCCGCCGCGAGCTGAACCGCTGCGTACTGCGCCCTTCGGCTGCCAGAAAATTTGTAGAGCAGTGGGAAGAACGCCTGAAAACGACCATCCGGCACCGCACCCTCAATCGGAAAGTCAGCTATGAACACCTCGTGCGCCTGGAATGCTACAAGCTCATCAAACACATTTTGAATATTCAAACCTATAAACCCTTTAAAGCCTGGTGGTAAAATGTATGTCATTGCCGTATATGATGTAGCCCAAGAGCGCACGGCCAAGATGCTCAAGCTGTGCCGCCGTTATTTGCATTGGATACAAAACTCGGTCTTCGAAGGCGAAATCACCGAAGCCAAACTGCAACAACTCATCTATGAGGCGCGTAGCCTCATGGACCCCGAAACCGACAGCTTCATTATATTCAGCAGCCGGCACGGGCACCGGCTCGATAAACAAATCATAGGAAAGGAAAAAAACACAACAGACAACTTTTTGTAAAACACTGAAAAACAAATGTTTAACAAAACGAATGTCGTCGATGTACACTCAACCGGCGTCCCTATCAGCAGACAGGAAGAAGCAAATCGAAGAAGCTATGGCACAATCAACTGACAATCAATGAATTACAAAAGTCGTCGTACCCCCGGCAAAATTGCACTACTCCCCATCGACGACTTTTTTCTCTCCTCCTTCACAAAAAAGTGCCCCCTACCCTTGCAAAAAAGCACTTTTTGCTTTATATTGCTTACGGCTTTTAATCGCACCAATGTGGAATTGAAATGATGATTAGCCAGCGCTGCGTGGATGATGGCGGTGCCTTTTAATCGCACCAATGTGGAATTGAAATACTTCTTCGTAGCGCTTAAAAACGGGCGTTCATTCTTCTTTTAATCGCACCAATGTGGAATTGAAATTTAAATTGGTGAGCAATAATTCTATTTCGGTGCCTGCCCTTTTAATCGCACCAATGTGGAATTGAAATGTTCCAAGTTCGCCAGGGCTACGTGAGTCACAAGGACTTTTAATCGCACCAATGTGGAATTGAAATATAATTAAAACCACTAAGGCGTCATTTCGGCGCCTTTCCTTTTAATCGCACCAATGTGGAATTGAAATTTCGTCGATAACTACCAGTAAATTATTGAACATCACGCTTTTAATCGCACCAATGTGGAATTGAAATTCCACTTCCAAAAGTATGTCGGTGCCGTGCAGGGCTTTTAATCGCACCAATGTGGAATTGAAATTAGCCCCCGCCCTTTATTCCCTTGCTCGAACGGGTCTTTTAATCGCACCAATGTGGAATTGAAATTTACCATACCATCTTCTGCCACGATAACCGTACCATCTTTTAATCGCACCAATGTGGAATTGAAATAAATAATCATATTGGGAGGCATGGCGTCCAACCCGTCTTTTAATCGCACCAATGTGGAATTGAAATTGGCTTTAATTGATTATAATAGCGTAACCTCGGCTTTCTTTTAATCGCACCAATGTGGAATTGAAATAGCTGCTTCTGTCGTGCGATAAAAGCCTCTTGTAAACTTTTAATCGCACCAATGTGGAATTGAAATCCGGTGATATTGCCTGCTTGCGCTTTGTCACCAAAACTTTTAATCGCACCAATGTGGAATTGAAATCGAACTGCCCCGCATCATTATTTTTTTTACCCCCTTCTTTTAATCGCACCAATGTGGAATTGAAATGCCATATTTTACTGAAATACAGGAACTTAAAAACGCTTTTAATCGCACCAATGTGGAATTGAAATGTGGTGTTGATACAGGGAACCCGGGCAAAGTCTTGCTTTTAATCGCACCAATGTGGAATTGAAATTCTTCTTTCAGCCCTGCCCCCAGTATATCATTCATGGCTTTTAATCGCACCAATGTGGAATTGAAATTAGGGCGTTGAAGTCTTTTTTGAGTTGTTTCAATTCGCTTTTAATCGCACCAATGTGGAATTGAAATTTTTATATGATACCCAATATAAATTACTCTGAGTTGCTTTTAATCGCACCAATGTGGAATTGAAATGCTATATCACCCATGGCAGGGAAGCGGCGGTATTGCTCTTTTAATCGCACCAATGTGGAATTGAAATCGCAGGAAGGTTATTCTCAGATTGTAAACGATAGTAACTTTTAATCGCACCAATGTGGAATTGAAATTGTCTGTGGGGCTTAACCCCGGAAGCTCTACTATTTCTTTTAATCGCACCAATGTGGAATTGAAATAGTAATGGCACCCCTTATGTTAATGGGAGGCTAAACTTTTAATCGCACCAATGTGGAATTGAAATTCCTTCCTTATGTAGATGAAGAAAAGGTGGACACTTCTTTTAATCGCACCAATGTGGAATTGAAATAGACATAGATTTATCAATCAGCTTTTATGAATCGGCTTTGTAGGTACCGGGCTTTATTGGCAAAAGGAATACTCCTTGTTGCAATGCATATTTACGGCATATCTTCCCTGCAGGCGCAGGGAGAACCCTATAGCATCGCTGAATATGGACATGTGCCTGCCGTGGAAGGTGATTTTAATGGCGATGGTGTCAAAGAGTATGCATGGCTGTATGCCGCTCCCAGTGTAGAGATGGGTTGTGTATATGAGCCTTGCGTGGGATATGTCATTTTTTCCAACCCCAACTTAAACCCCATAGAAGTACAGAGTGCGGTCAGTGGTTATTTGGTCAACGAAGGCGATTTAACCGGCGACGGTGCCGATGAAATAGGCGTATTGCCCATGTGGTTTACCAGTAACTACAAGTTTTATCACCTGTTTAGTTACAACCGCGCAACTGCCACATTCGAAGCACTTATTGAGCCCATTACCATCCGGCTCGATATGTACTTAGGCGATACATGGGAAGAAACCCTGCAAAATTTAGTAGAAGGTGTATCGTCCAAACCGCTGGTTTTACTCATACATCGTGTAGAAACAGACTTGGAAGGGCGTTCTTCATGGGTAAAAGAACGCATTGTTTTTCGAGAAAGATAAACGCCCGGTGCCTTTTTGCTGCCCCATATCCGGTATTTGGCACATAACCCCCTCAAAAACAAAAAATTAAACACTTTTTCCTACATTTTCTTGTGTGTCGAAGGCAATCTTAGTACCTTTATTTTAAAGAACAACTTCACTCACAAGAACTGCAACGCTATGGTTACACAAGTTACGGAGGGGGTGCGTGTCAGTGTACTAACCGAATACCAACCCGACTACTCGAGTCCTTTGCATGCCCACTATGTCTTTGTTTACCGCATTATCATCGAAAACCAAAGCCCCTACACCATTCAATTGATGCGCAGGCATTGGTTTGTCTTCGACTCCAATTGGATGATAAAAGAAGTGGAAGGAGCCGGCGTGCGGGGCAAACAGGTGGTCATAGAACCCGGGCAAAAACACGAATACGTATCGGGCTGCAACCTGCGCACCGATATAGGCAAAATGTATGGCTACTACCTGATGCGGCGCCTGCTCGACAACAAAGAGTTTCATGTGCAGATTCCGCAGTTTACGCTCATTGTTCCCTATAGACTCAACTAAGACTGCCCGTCTTTTTTCTGAAAAGGCTCTTTCGTAAGAAAGGGCTTTTTTGTTTGCCTCTTCTTTTTGCCTCCTCCTTCTTTCTTTGCCTTTGTGGCTTTTCTCATCCCCTTATCGTTTCAAGTTTTCTTTTAATATCCGGGCATTACTTTGCCGTTTCGAGTGCCCCCTTTTGTCATTTCGAGCGTTAGCGAGAAATCTCTTTTGCTTCTTGTAGCTTGGCTTGATTGAGATCTCTCACTCGCTCACGCTCGTTCGAGATGACAAGCTGCATTCGGTTCGAAAGGATAAGCTACGCTTACACCCCGTTCGAAAGGACATACTCCGCCGGGCTTCATTCGAAATGAAAAGTAGTTTTTTCAAGGTCTTTTGCTTTTTTCAAGCACCTTCTTTTCTCTTATCACTTCGAGTGCCCCCTTTTGTCATTTCGAGCGTTAGCGAGAAATCTCTTTTTTGGGGAAAAAGGCATGGTTTGACGAGATGTCTCACTTCGTTCGACATGACAAAAGATAAATTTTGGTTTAATGAGCTTGAGTTTTCTCACCTCACTGCATTCGGCTCGAAAGGACAAGTGCCCTGAGGTTCAGCATGAAAAACTACGACCTGCTTCTGCCATAAAAGGGCACGGCAAGCTTATTCCGGTAACAAAACAAGGCAAACTTTTTTCATATGAAAAAATGTTTATATATTTGCCTATTGAAAAGTATTCTCAAATGAAGACAAACCATGAAAACATCTGAATTCATAGCCAAGTTGCTGCAAATCATCGTGCTGTTGCTTTTTGCTTTTGGGCTGGTGGTCATCATCCTCATGGGATTGGACGTATGGCTGCTGCAAGAAAACAAACAATTGCGCCAACAGGTAGCACAGCCCGCACCTGCGCTCACGGTGCCCACCATGACGGCAGCAAACACTGCCCAAGCCGGCACGAAAGACTTTTTCAAAAAGCCCGATTTGAGCAGTCTGGGCAACAGCCCCTACGACAGTTTGGTACGCTATGGCTATGCCCTCATTCACGAGACTTACAAATATTTGGGACCGGATGCCCCCAATCCTAAGATGCGTTATGCGGGCAACCGCCTGGCATGCCAAAATTGCCACCTCGACGCCGGCACCAAGTATTACGGCATTCCCTATGTAGGTGTGGTGGGGCGCTTTCCGCAATACCGTGGGCGTGAAAACAAAGTAGGCAGCATAGAAGAACGCATCAACGGCTGCATGGAACGCAGTATGAACGGGCGCTCCTTGCCTGTCGATAGCCGCGAAATGCGCGCCATGGTTGCCTACATGCAGTGGATTAGCCGTGGCGTGCCCACAGGCGAAAAAATCAAGGGCACAGGCTTGCCGGACATCACCCTGCCCGACCGCCCTGCCGACACCCTGCGCGGCAAAGAGATTTACGAGCTGAAATGCGCTTCTTGTCATGGCAAAAACGGCGAAGGCGTGCGCAACCAAGCCGGCGGCTATCAATACCCGCCCTTGTGGGGACCCGACAGCTACAACGACGGCGCCGGCATGCATCGTCTGATCACTGCTGCCAAGTTCATCAAAGCCAATATGCCTTTTGGAGCTACGGCCGATGCCCCCATGCTCAGCGATGAAGAAGCCTACGACGTAGCCGCCTTCATCAATGCCTATCACCACCCACGCCCCCCCAAGCCGGGCAAAGAGAAAGATTATCCCGGCAGCCTTGAACGCAAACCGGTATCGGCGCCCTATGGACCATATGCCGACACTTTTCCGCCCATACAACACAAATACGGACCTTTCCCGCCCATCATTGAGTTTTATGGTGGCAAAAACGTGAAATAAAACCATGCGCACTTATTTTGTTCTTATCCTCACTTACTTTACCCTTCATGCTCAACTGATGGCTCAGCAAAAGCCTGCTGCCGACAGCCTGCCCCGCCTGCAGACTTCGGGCGAGTGGCGCAATTATTTCTTGTATGAACTGAACGAAGGTGCACCCAAAGATTTTTATGCCCTGACTACCGGCGGGCATCTGAAAGCAAGCCTGCGGGCAGGCAAACGCTGGGAAGTAGCGGCTGCTTTTTACAGCGCGCAGCTTATCGGCGGCAACTTCGATACCCCCGACCCCCTTACAGGCAAAGGCAGCCGCTATGCCATCGGGCTGCTTGATGTAAATAACCCCGGCAACCGCCATATCAGCGACATAGGCGAAGCTTATGTGCGCTTTCATGCCAAGCAATGGCAGGCAGCGTATGGGCGCATGCGCATCAAGACGCCCTTCTTCAACCCGCAAGACGGACGCATGATTCCGACCCTTGCCCAAGGGGCGCATCTGCAATGGAAAAACCAACAATGGCTGCTGGAAGGCTATGGCATTCAAGCCGTGTGGGTACGCAATACCGATGGTTGGCGCAGCATAGAAGAGAGCATAGGTCTGTATCCCTCGGGCAGGGCTGCCGACGGCACCCCTCATGCTTATGCCGGTAACATAGACAGCGACTACCTGTTTATTGTCCATGGGGGGCTGCATGGCAAAAGCATACGGCAAGACTTTTACGCCTACGCCGCCGACCGTCTGTTCACCCTTTACTATGCCGAAGGAAGCGCCCGCCTGCACCCTCAATGGACGGTAGCTTGGCAGGGGCATTATCAAAACAAATGGCAGGGCGATGCCAACACCGCCACGGACTGGTACTACTTCCCCGCTCAAGGCTACAACTATAGCCTCGGGGCAAAGGTGTCTTACACGCCTGCCGCCAAGCACCACTTGGGCATCAGTTACTTGTATTTGAACGGCAATGCCCCCTTCACCTTTCCCCGCGAGTGGGGACGCGACCCGTTTTTTACCTTTCAAAGACGCGAACGAAGCGAAGGGCTTGCTTTCACCCAAGCAGTCGTGCTTGAGCACCGGACGCATTGGGGCAAACACTGGCAGCTGCGTACCGACTGGGGATGGCACCAAACTCCCGCCCCCGGCAACTATGCCTCGAACCGCTACGGCTTGGCTACCTATCAGCATTTCAATACGGAGCTAAGCTACCGGCACGCACACTGGAACCTTTCGGCGCTCATTACCTACAAAACGCCCCTCACACAAAAGCTCAACGATGCACAGCGTTTCGGAAAGCTCAACCTGGCTTTGTTTCACTTGCTCGTAAGCTATAAATTGTAATAATCAACATATTTTCATATATTTGCAAAAAAAATCCTGAAACTGTATGGAACAAATCTGGAATCAATTGTTCGTAGAAGCACAAGCCTATCTGCCCTGGTACTGGGCAGGCGCAGGCATTGCCCTTGTGATGTTGGCACTCTTATGGCTGGGCGAATCGTTTGGTGTTTCTTCTAACTTCCGCACCATCTGTGCCATGACCGGCGTAGGGCGCCGTTGCGACTTCTTCGACATCGATTGGCGCCACCAAAGCTGGAACCTGAGCTTTTTGCTGGGAAGCATGGCGGGGGGCTTCATTGCTTACCACTTCATGTATCCCGAAGGCGCAGCTTTGAACCTGTCGGAAGCTACCCGCACCTTGTTGGCCTCCATGGGCATCGACCCGCAGCAGGGCTTTTATCCTATGGAAATCTTTTCTCTTGAAAACCTCGGCAGCCCTGCCGGCTTGGTGCTTACCATCGTGGGCGGCTTTTTGGTGGGCTTCGGTGCCCGCTGGGCCGGTGGTTGCACCTCCGGGCATGCCATCAGTGGATTAAGCAATCTGCAGTTGCCCTCACTCGTAGCCGTGATAGGCTTTTTTATTGGCGGGCTCATAAGCACCTATCTAATCATTCCATTCCTTTTGGGATAATGTTGAACCTCTAAAGTTGAAAGTACACAATGAAAGTAGCAGATAAACCCATCGAAAATAAAAACAAAAAACCGGCATTGCGTCAGCTGATTAGCTTCTTTGTTGTAGGCATTGCCTTTGGCGTCATCATGGTGCAGGCAGAGGTCATCTCTTGGTTTCGCATCTTTGAAATGTTTCATTTCCACGCCTTCCACATGTATGGTGTCATTGGCACAGCCATAGTGCTCGGCATATTCATCCACTGGCTGATACGCAAAGGCATCATCCGCAACGTGCGGGGCGAGCGCATCGTAGTGCCGCCCAAAGCCCCCACTTATAAGCGCTACCTCTTCGGGGGCATCTTCTTTGGTTTGGGCTGGGCTATGACCGGTGCCTGCCCGGGCCCCATGTTCATTGGCTTGGGCGCCGGCTTCCTGCATTTTGCGCTTATGATTGGTGCTGCCGTGCTGGGCACCATGGCCTACGGCTTCCTGCGCGATAAACTGCCGCATTAAGCGCCTTACTTTTTCTGCAATCAAAAAAAGCCTGCCGTCTGTGGTAGGCTTTTTGCCTTTATTACCAACTACTTGGCTTTTTTATTTGTGCTTTTTACTTTTTTCCCAAAAAAAGTAGCTTATTTTATATCATTACACTTTCCTCTTAAGCAAGTGAAAAAACATTTCTATGAAAACAGTAGAAAACCTTCCGGTCAACTTTCATCATGCCTTCAAGCTACCCATCTGGCGTGTCCTTACCGACGACGTAGAAGACCTTTTGGTAGTAGAGTTGCGCGACAAGAAAGAGCGTAAAACCTACTTTTCGGTTATAGACCTGCTTAAGCACAAATTATTGTGGACAGACAAAAGCTTCGATGACCCTTGGTGGATAAGCATGGGCGCCGCCCATAAAGGCAAAATCGTCTTTTTTTATTACGAAGACGAAAAGCAGCCTACCCAACGCGGTTTCTTTGTATATGACGTATTCAGGCAAACCAAAATATGGGAGAGCCATGAATATGCCTATTACACTTTGCTCAAAGAAGAAGATGCGTTGGTAGTATTTAAGCGGGGCGAGTTGTTGCCCAAATACAGCGCTCTGGACCTGCATACGGGCAAACCGCAGTCTATCAACAATCCTAAACAGGGCATCCGGCGGTTGTTCGAACAAATGGCTGTCAGCCCGCTGCAATACAACGAACACCACCCCCACTTCGATACACTCACACAGTTCATTCAAATCTTTGCCAAAGACAAATACCCACAAAGAGTCATTGACTACATCGAGCTGGACGACTGGCATATTTTAGGCTACTACTTGCCAAACGGCAACTACTTTGATTATTACCTGCTGGTAAGCGATGCCGACGGCACCCCCTACCTTCACTTTATGCTGGATCATAAGCTGCGGAATACCTATGCCGACTTGTTCTTTGTGCTAAAAAATGAACTGATTGTTATTAAAAATCGTACGGAATTAATATCTTTCCAATTAGAAAGAGAAGAAAAATAATTCCAACAAAGAAACAGACAGTAAGCTATGCGATACATTTTATCACTTTTGAGTGCTTGCGTGCTTTTTGCTTTTGTGTGGACCGGCAATTTCACGGCACATGCCACCCCCATCCCTGCCGATTCGGTGCGCCTGGAGGTGTCGAAAGACGGCACCCAAGCATGGATTATTCATGAAGTAGAACCTAAAGAAACGCTTTACTCACTGGCAAAAAGATATGGAGTAAGTGTGGAAGAAATACAAGCAGCCAACCCCAAGTTGCAAGTGCTGAAGATAGGTGATTTGGTACGCATCCCTTACAAGAAATACCGGCCCGTGCTCTATTCAGCACAGCGCGACACACTCAAAGGAGTAAAGAAGCATACCGTGCAAGCCGGTGAAACCCTCTACCGCATCTCCAAGCAGTATGGAGTAGAAGTAGAAGACATCAAGCGATGGAACCAACTTGCCGATAACAGCATTTATGCCGGGCAAGTGCTCATTGTCTCCGACCCCCGGCAAACCACCTATGCCAGCAAACAAGAAAACAGCGCGGCTATCGTGCATGAAGTGCAGGAAGGTGAATACCTGTACGTGATTGCGAAGCGTTATGGCGTGAAAGTGAGCGACATTAAAGAATGGAACCGCCTCGAAAGTGACGCCTTGGATATAGGACAAAAGCTCACTATTTATCCCAAGAAACGCCCTGAAACAACACCGGCTCCCGAGCAAAATACACCCAAGGAGCAACCGGCACCCAAAGAAAAACAAGTAAAAGAGACACCCAAACCAAAAAATACGGAGCCATCCGTTGCAAATGAAAGCCAAGTGCCGGATGAATCACACACCCCCGAATATGAAGACGCCGTGCAAACTGTGGAAGTAGCCGGCTACAAGAAAATCATAGAAAAAGGAATGGGCGAAGTGATTGAAGACGAATCGGTGTCGAGCTATGTGGGTTTGCACAAAGACGCGCCCATAGGTACCATCATCGCCGTAAAAAACCAAGCCAATGGCGAGAATGTGTTTGTCCGCATCATAGGCAAGCTGCCCGAAGCGGATGTGCGCAACAAGGTGATTATCAAAATATCGAAGGCTGCCTATGAAGCCTTAGGCGCCAAAGGCAAACGTTTCCCCGTAGAAGTCTCTTACATTCCATAAACGAACACACTCACAAGCCGAAAGCTCTGCTTACAAACGGTAAGCCGGGCTTTTTTCATATGCTAAAAGCAATACTTCCGTTCCATGATAGATCTCGACGACATTCTACCCGGGCAGTTCAAGCGCATAGACATAGAAATTGAACGACTGCCCTCTCATACCTTGATTGACATGCCCGTTTTTATTTACAAGGGAAAGGCTGCCGGACCTACCCTGCTGCTCACTGCGGGCATCCACGGCGATGAAATCAACGGCATTGCCATCTTGCGGCGCCTCATTGCCGAAGAACGGCTGCAGCCCGATGCGGGCACCGTCATTGCCATTCCGCTGGTGAATATCTACGGTTTTTTGCAAGGCAGTCGCACCCTGCCCGACGGCAAGGACCTCAACCGCAGCTTTCCGGGGGCACCCACCGGCTCGCTGGCACGGCGCATTGCCCATGTGCTCATGAACGAAATAGTACCCCATATCGACTTCGGCGTGGACTTCCACACCGGCGGTAAAGCCTTGAGCAACTTTCCGCAGTTGCGTTGTGTCTTCAAAGAGACACAAAACGTAGCGCTTGCCAAAGCTTTTGCACCCCCTTTTATACTCAATTCCGGGCTGATAGAAGGCTCTTTCCGCAAAGCCGCTGCCAAGCTGGGCAAACCTGTTTTGGTGTACGAAGGCGGCGAATCGAGCCGTATCGACAAGCTGTCTGTAGAAGAAGGCATTGCCGGCGTGATGCGCCTGATGCACCGCATGGGCATGATTACGGGCGATCCTCCACCCCCGGCTGTGTATCCTACAAAAGTATTACAAAAGACCAGCTGGCTGCGCGCCCGCACAGCCGGCATTTTCCATAGCTTGGTAGAATATGGCGACTATGTAAAGAAGGGGCAACGCCTTGCCGAAATCACCGACCCCTACGGCAGCGTGCGCATCCTTGTGAAAGCCCCCCATGAAGGCTATATCATCGGCTTGAACAACAACCCGGTAGTCAATGCCGGCGATGCGCTCATTCATTTAGGCTATGATTTACTACTTTTGTAAAGCAGCAAAGAAGATACTACATGGACACACTGCTTGCCTTCGGCATCTATCTGGGCTTTGTACTGGTCAATGTGCTTATTGTTTTTTATGCAGAGCGTAAAATAGCCGCTTTCATCCAAGACCGCATGGGACCCACCGAAGTAGGTCCTTATGGCTTGCTTCAGCCGGTAGCCGACCTGCTCAAGTTTCTGCAAAAAGAAGACATCGTGCCACAAGCTGCCGACAAGTGGCTGTTTCGCATCGCGCCTTTTTTGATATTCCCGGCTGTTTTTGCCGGTTTTGCGGTGGTTCCTATAGCGCCGCCCATACAACACGCCTCTTTGGAAACAGGCTTATTGTTTCTGTTGGCCATCGTATCACTCGACGTCATAGGCATTTTGATGGCCGGCTGGGCTTCGAACAACAAATTTTCACTATTCGGCGCCATGCGTTCGGCAGCTCAAATGGTTTCCTATGAAGTGCCGCTTACCATGAGCTTGCTTTCGGTGGTGGTGCTCTATCAAAGTGTGGATTTGAGCTTCATTGTGCAGATGCAGGGAAGCCGGGCACCAAGCTCCCTGCACTGGCTGGGGCTGCCTGCCCTGCCGGCCGATTTGCGCGCTTATGGGGGACTGCTCACCTGGAATATCGTGCGCTTTCCTTTCTTGCTGGTGCCTTTTTTGGTTTTTTACATCACCTCCTTGGCAGAGTGCAATCGTGCACCTTTCGATATTCCCGAAGGCGAGTCGGAAATCATTGGTGGTTATCATACCGAATATTCCGGCTTTCGCTTTGCCGTCTTCTTTCTGGCAGAATACGGCATGATGATTTTGGTGAGTCTTTTGTCCGTGATTTTATTCTTTGGCGGATGGCATACGCCTTTGCCCAACCTCGGCTTTTTACGCCTCAATGACTGGACGGCCGCAGGCACTTCCGTAAGCGGCACCATCTGGGCTGTGGTGTGGCTCTCAAGCAAGATGCTGCTGCTGGTCTTTTTCCAAATCGTGATGCGCTGGACCTATCCACGCCTGCGCGTAGATCAGCTCATGACACTTTGCTGGAAGGTATTACTCCCCATTGCCTTGGTCAGCTTGTTGTTTTGCAGCCTGTGGCGCCTATGGATGGTGCTTGGGTGAGTTATGCAGCAAATAAGCGATGACAAGAAAGCCCACGCCTGTCAATGCCGGCGGCAGTAGTTTCATGACAATGCCTATACCTATCATGGCAAGGGCTATGATGACCAGGAAAATAAGCAGATAAGTGCGCATGGTTTGTTTTTTTGGTGTTAGTCTGAAGATACTAAAAATGAACAAAAGCTGTCAGCTCAAATGAAGCGAGGCACTTTTTCAAATCACATGTGCTTTATCGCGTCGAACGGAGCATAAGCTCATTCAACCAAATTCATCTTTTGTCATGTCGAACGGAATGAGACATCTCGTCAAACCATACCCCAAAAAGGGATTTCCCGCTTACGCTCGAAATGACAAAGGGGAAACCGAAGTGATAAGGAAGAGAATTCGAAACGACGAGGGAAAAGCTCGAAATGTATCATGGACACTAAAGGACAAAAAGCGCCACAAGTGGCGCTTTTTGCTTCTGTTGCTTATGCCCTTATTTTGCCAACTCCTTGAAGTGTTGATAAAAGAGCGGTACGGTCTCTATACCTTTGTAGAAGTTGAACAGACCGAAGTGCTCATTGGGCGAATGGATGGCATCCGAGTCCAAACCGAAGCCCATAAGCACACTCTTCAAGCCCAAGATTTCTTCAAACAAAGCTACGATAGGTATGCTTCCCCCGCCACGTGTGGGGATGGGCTTTTTGCCCCAAACCTGCTCGAAAGCACGGCTTGCCGCCTGAAAGCCGGGCGAGTCGATGGGCGTCACCACCGGCTTACCGCCATGGTGCGGATGCACCTCTACCTTCACATAGGGCGGCGCAATGGAAAGGAAATGTTTGGTAAACAGCTCTGTGATTTCGTCGGGGTCTTGGTCGGGCACCAGGCGCATGCTGATTTTGGCGTGTGCTTTTGAAGGCAGTACAGTCTTTGCACCTTCGCCCGTATAACCACCCCAAATGCCGTTTACATCCAAGGTAGGACGTATGGAAGCCCGTTCGATGGTGGTATAGCCTTCTTCGCCAAAGAGAGCTTCAACCCCCAAGTCTTTCTTATACGCCTCTTCGTCGAAAGGTATTTGTGCCATCAAAGCCCGCTCTTCGGCGCTCAACTCCTGTACCTTATCATAAAATCCGGGGATGGTGATGCGCCCTTTGGCATCTTTGAGCGAAGCTATCATTTCGCACAGCACGTTGATGGGGTTGGCAACGGCCCCACCATACACACCCGAGTGCAGGTCACGGTTGGGTCCGGTCACGGTTACCTCCACATAAGAAAGCCCACGCAAGCCGCATTCGATGGAAGGGGTATCGTTGCTGATGATGCTGGTGTCGGAAATAAGTATCACATCGGCTTTCAACATATCTTTGTATTCCCTCAAAAAGGGCTCAAGGTTATCGGAACCGCACTCTTCCTCCCCTTCAATCATAAACTTGACATTGCAAGGCAGGTCGTTGGTCTTCACCATGGTTTCGAATGCCTTGACTTGAAGATACACCTGCCCTTTATCGTCGCAGGCACCGCGGGCAAAGATGGCGCCATCCGGGTGAATGTCTGTCTTTTTGATGACAGGCTCGAAGGGCGGACTCTCCCACAGCTCGTAGGGGTCGGCCGGCTGCACGTCGTAGTGCCCATAGACCAGTACCGTAGGTGCTTGGGGGTCCACTATTTTTTCGGCATACACAATAGGATGTCCGGCTGTTTCGAAAAGCTGTGCTTTGTCGGCGCCGGCTTCCAATAACTTATCGCGCAAAAAGACGGCAGCCCGCTTTACGTCATCCTTGAACTTAGGATCGGTGCTCACCGACGGAATGCGCAGAAAATCAAACAGTTCTTGCAAGAACCGCTCTTTGTTTGCTTCGATGTATTGTTGATAGTGTTGCATAAATAAATGTAAGTTTTTGAAAAAGACGGGTATTGAAAATTACACTTTACGGACAAGAAGCTTTTGCATCAGTTGCTCCAGCAAAGCCACGAAGTCGGGGCGGCAGTGCGAACGCAAGGTATTGAGTGCCTTTTCGGCTTTCCGGTGATATAGCTGCATCTGCTCTTCCACCAAAGCACGCACGCCAATGGCGTCGTATATTTCTTTGACTGCCTTCACCTTTTCGTTGGGGTCGAAATTTTCTGTATTCAGCCAAAAGAACAACTGTTTTTGTTGATGCTCATCGGCGCGCTCCAAAGCCTCAATCAACAGCAAGGTTTTTTTGTTGGCGACAATATCGCCTCCGATGCGTTTGCCGAAGTCCTTCTCGGCATATACGTCCAACAGGTCGTCTTGCAACTGAAAAGCCAAGCCCATATTGACGCCCAGCTCATACAGCCCCTGCTGCTCGGCCAAGCCGGCTCCGCCCACCAAAGCTCCGGCTTGCAGACTGAATCCCAACAGGACGGCCGTCTTAAGGCGTATCATCTTAAGGTATTCTTGGCGGCTGACCGTTGCCCTTTGCTCGAAATCCATGTCATACTGCTGCCCCTCACACACTTGCAGTGCGCAGGTATTGAACAAAGACAACAAACGCACCAGTTCGGCAGTAGGGGTTTGAATCAACTGCTCATATGCTTTGACCAGCATGGCATCGCCCGACAAGATGGCGACACTCTCATTCCAGCGGTGATGCACGGTAGGCTTACCCCGGCGTATGGGGGCTTTATCCATGATGTCATCGTGCATCAGAGTGAAGTTGTGAAACAGCTCTATAGCCAAAGCGGCGGGGGTGGCTTTTTGCCACTGCTCATCGAACAGACCACAGCCTATCAAAGCAAGTACCGGACGAATGCGCTTACCGCCCAATGAAAGAATATAGCGTATGGGTTCATAAAGGTTGGCGGGGGCTTCGGGGTAAGGTATTGCTTCGAGTGATGTTTCAATGTGCTTACGCAAAGAGTCTATCATGCATTCTTCATTTTGCCCTCAATTTAGAAAAAAAGCCCTCAATAGCCAAGCAGGCAAGCGCTGCCACCCAGCACAAGCCAAAAGGCGTGGCAAAGGATTGAGCTGAAGAGCGCCATGCCCTTTTATGTACCGCCTGCCCCTTCTGCCGGCATGGCACTATTCAGCGCCTCCGTTTGTTGATTGATTAGTAAAAAGCAGCCCCATCGTTTTTATCTTCACTAACTGCCTTTTGCCTTCATGAAAAGTTATCAAGACTCCGGAAAAGTCAAGCGTGTTCTTCCCTTTATTTTGGCCACTGCCATCTTTATGCAGATGCTGGACTCCACCATACTCAACACTTCGCTTCCTGCCATTGCGCGCGACCTGAACGAAGCCGTTGTGGATATGCACATGGCCATTGTCAGCTATGTGTTGACGGTGGCTCTGCTGATGCCGGTCAGCGGTTTTCTGGCCGACCGCTATGGCACACGCCGTGTGTTCATAGCAGCATTGGCTTTGTTTGCACTGGGTTCGCTGGCATGCTCCATGGCGCAGAACCTCACACAGCTGGTGCTGGCACGCGTGTTACAAGGCATGGGCGGCAGCTTGATGATACCGGTCGGAAAACTGGCACTTATCAAAGCCTTTCCCAAACACGAATTTCTGCGTGCCATCAATTATGCCATCATTCCCGCTTTAATTGGTCCTATTCTGGGACCACTGGTAGGTGGTTATATGGTTGATTACCTCTCGTGGCATTGGATTTTCCTCATCAACCTGCCCATTGCATTGGGGGGCATCGTACTGAGCCTGTATTACCTGCCCGACTACCGCGCCACCTTTGCCAAGTTCGACTTCAAAGGCTTCCTATTGTTTGGGACTGCCTCTTTTTTGCTCTCCGCTTCGCTGGAACTGCTCAGCAACAGCTTGCGGCTCACGCCCATTTTGCTGACGCTGCTGGTGGGTTTGGCATTGCTTTATGCCTATTACCGGCATGCCCGCCGCCAAGCGTATGCCCTTTTTCCGCTCAATTTGTTTCAGGTACGCACTTTCCGCATCGGTATCCTTGGTGGCTTGGCTACGCGTTTGGGTATCAGCTCGGTGCCTTTGCTCCTGCCGCTGATGATTCAACTGGCTTACAAGCAGTCGGCGGTCGTGTCGGGCTGGATGGTAGCCCCCATGGCACTCACTGCCATGCTTAGCAAGTCGATGGTCGTGCGTGTTCTCAACCGCTGGGGCTATCGTCGTGTGCTGGTGGTCAATACGCTCATCATAGGTTTGCTTATTTGCAGCTTTGCCCTGCCCGGCGCACAAGCCTCCATTTACTGGCATTTGCCTTTGATTGCCTTGCTGGGCTTTTTCAACTCTATTCAGTTCACTTCCATGAACACCATTTCGGTAGCCGACCTGCGCCCCTACCACACAAGCAGTGGCAACTCTTTGGTGTCTGTCAATCAGCAGCTGGCTATAGGCTTTGGGGTGGCTTTCGGCTTGGTGGTGCTCAAAAGCATGGAACAACAAACATGGCTTACCGGCAACGACACGCATGCGGCTTTCCGCTATACTTTCTTGATTATTGGTTGCCTTACCATGTTGTCGGCTTGGGTATTCAGTCAATTACACGAGCGCGACGGGCAAAACCTGAAAACCAGCCCTTCGGGCACTACTGCCTGAGTATCCGGGCATCATTGCGTGAAGTTGTAGCGCAATTGAAAGCCAAAGGCAGTGTCTTTACGTACGAAAGCATTCGACACGCGCGGCGTATTGATAAGGCGCTCGAAATAAACCTGGCAAGTCAAGCGCTGATCCACATTGTAGGTAATGTTGGGGCGCAGCTGGAAATTGCGGTTACCTGCCGTAAATACGTTTTCTTCACCTATGCGCCGCTGTATGGTGCGCGTGTCGCGAATAGCAAAGTCCACTCTGAAAACCACGTCGTTTTTCAGCACGATGCGTTCCCGGTCGCTATTGCGGAAGGGCAGTTTCATGTTGCGGGCTGTGTAGCCCAGCCCTATGATGAAGTCCTCGTTGCGTGATTCGGTCACCTGCGTGTTTGAAAGGTTAAGAATCATTTCGCGCCCTTTGTTGTAATCTACGCGCAGGCTTAGGTTGCTGTTGGTGCGCAGGTTCACACCAATCAAAGGATTGAAACGCTCCGACAAGCGCACGCCATTGAGCACATATACCGGCACATAAAAGCCTTGGTCGTTGAGTGCCGAAGGCAGCAGGTAGTTGTATTCAAACACCTGTGCGCCAATCAGCTCTTCGTCTTGGTAGCGCAAAGAAGAAGTATAGTTGTTGATTTGGTATTCTGCCGTATAGTTGTGCGACAAAGAGATGTTGCTGAACCACTGCTTCAAGAACGACAAGCGGCTCAATCCGTTATAGGTAATGCGCCAGTTGGGCAAAGGCAAGGCCGGAAAAGCCGACAGGTCCACCGACTGGGGCGACTGCCCGCTGTAAGCGGCCATGAAAGCCGGCACCAACACATCCTGCCCGTTCAGGTCATAGCTGCCGGCGTTGGGGTTCAGGCTCTCCAAGCGCTGCCGGACCACCTGCCGGTTGGCTACAAACCGCTCAAAGGTATTGGAAACCAAACCTTTGTCGCTTCTTTCAAAGGCGGTATTGATAAGAATGGTGGACACCGTGTAGCTGCCCGTGCGCACCGGCGACAACGAACGGAAGCTGTTGGTGGCAGGGTCATAGCGGTAAATTTCATTGTAGCCCACCGTACGCGAACGCTTGGCGTCAAGTTGTATTTTAAAATCCCGGAAAGGCTCCAGGTTTGCCTGTGCCGTCAGGTTTTCGGTTACGGTTTGTTGAAAAGGCTGGTTAATCAATAGCCCTGTGGTGTCTTCTTTTTTTACCAGCCAGCCATTTTCGGCAGCGATGCGGCGAATATCCGGGTTTTGGCTGCCCAAAACGAACTCCCAACCGGGGGCTTGCCATGCTTCATCCATGCCCAGGTATTTGGGACGCGGCAAGAAACCGGGCAGGGTCGTCCCTTCTTGTTTCGAGTAGTTCACGTTCACATTGCGCACCATCATGAGCGGCCGCAAAATGGCTTTCAGTATTTCGCGCCCTTTGCCCACGGTGGTGTCTTTTTTCACTTGTGTGCCGGGGCGCCGGGGCTGATTGATTTCATTGAGAATCTTCACTTTGTTGTACAGCTTCAACAGGTCGGCACGTGTGCGCACACTCTGCTCGCGCGCATTCATCACCACGTTGCCCACGCTGTCTTCCAAGCCCAAAGAAGCTGCCTGCCATTGGTAGTTGACCGTATAGGCGGCATCGGCACTTAGCCAATCGGTCAGGGGCAGCTTGTCGAGTGGCAGCTTATAGTTTGCCGATACTGTCTGTTTGAAGTTTTTCATACGCCCCAAACGCTTGATGTTTGCCCACACCGAGTCGCGGTTGGCTTGGGTGTCTATTTCGCCTGCGGGCTCGTCGATGATGGCAAAAGCATCGGCATTATAGTTCAGGTTCAAGCTTTTGGTAATGGCAAACTGCAGGCTGTAGAAGCGATTGAAAGTGTAGTATTTTTCATAAAAGGGGGCAAACTGAAAAGTCGAAAAGTCGGCATCACGGAACTGCGTGCGTGTGAAAGTGCGGTCCAGCTCACCGCGCAAATTGATGGACGTAGGCTGCATGATGAGGTTGAAATCGCGCACCAGACGCAGCCAAGGCGATTGCAACCATGCCACATTCTTGAACGGCTCCCACGGCTTGGGTTGAAAGCTGAAGTTATAGCTCAGGGCATTGCGCCAGCGCTGTTGTTTATACGAAGCGGTAGTCATGTCGCTGCGCTCTATTTCGCTGTAAGCCCAGCTATAGGCGAAATTGGAAATGTCCCACAAATGAGGTTTCGCATCGGGATTGGTTTTCAGCTTGCGCACATTGGTGAAATTGATACTGCGGCGCGTTTCGTTGGTTTCTACCAACTGACGGTACTGGCGCCGCTCGGCGTCGCTGTCGAACTTCTGAACCGAAGCATCAAGCTTCACATCGGGGTCCAGGGGGTCATATTCGGGTGAAATGTTGGTGCGCTGATAGCTCACAAACAGCGGGATGCGCAAGCCGGCTTTGGCAGGGAAAAACTTATCCAAGGCAATGGTTGCCTGCACATCGAAGCTCTTGGTGTTGTTCAAGGTGCGCTGATAAATGCGCTGGTTCAAGCCACCAAAGCCGAAGGTTTCCAGTTTGGCATTGGCAGTAATATTGGCAAAATCAGCCATCTGCACATTGAGGCGCGAAGTAGCCGCCACGCCCTTGGTTTGGTCATAGCCCGTGGCTCTGAACTCATCGAACCACACACACACGGACTTGGCCTGTCCGTCGTCGCCGCTTGCCAACTTGGGGTTTTTGATGCCCAGCATCAAGGTGGTTACCGCACTCAAGTCGGGGTTCCCTACTACCGTGATGCGGTATTTGCCCACTTGACGGGTGTAGGGAATGAAAACGTCTTTGCGGAAGCCACGTTCGTTGTTTCTTGCCACTTTGGTTGCCACCAGTTCATCCAAGGCTATGTCGAGTTCGTTGGCACTCTTCCAAATGAGCTCTTGGCGTGCTTGGCGCGAAGGGGCACTCAACACTTCCTGCAGGGTGGTCAGTTCCAGCGGCACTTCTATTTCATAATAGTTCTGTGTGAAGTCGGTGCCCACACGTATGATGGCTGACACCTCGCCGTCTTGTGTCACGCCCGTCAGGTCGTGGGCGTGAATATACATTTGCAAGCGCTTGTAGAACAAAAAGTTGAAGCTCACATTCTTGAAAGCAGCCCGTGCGTCGCCGTCTTGCAAGTCTTCCACACACAGCTGAATCGATTGTTCGTTCAACTCGCGGTTGTTGATACTGGTTACATCGCGGTCGCGAATGGCGCCGGGCGGCAAATCATAGGGCATGCTTTCGCCGTCGATGGCTGCGTTTTCTTCCAAGTTCACCGTAGAAAGCACGAAAGAGGGGTCGTAGGGCTCGGAAGGCAACTGGTAGCCCTTCTGACTCAGGTCGCCCAAATAACGGCGCCACTGATTGGCTACCAATTGAAACTGCGCCATGCGCAGCACTACCGGCTGCGCAAAGCCGGTCAGATACAAACGTATGAAACGGATGGATTTAAATCCTTCAATATTGCCTACTTTGCCGTCGGGCTCGCGGATGGGAATACGGAACTGATACCACGTGACCTTGTCGCCTTGGGTAATGTCGGGGTCAGACACTTCCACTTTATCCACAATGTAGTTTTTGCCCACTACCAAATCTTGCGGGCGCAGCGAAATACGGTACTCATAATAAGCGTCGAGGTCGTTGAGCGTATTGTCTTGGTTCAGGTCTTCGTTGTCGGGCAGGTTGGTACCGGCAGGCGTAATCAAGCCGCTGCCTGCATTTTCCGGCGAGTTGCCTTCCGTGTTGTTGTAATACTTGTAACGCTCAATGATTTTGGCATTTTTGGCATCCCAGCGGCTGTCGAAATAAAAACGGAAGTTGTCGGCTGAGGGGTCTTCGGCTATCACGGCACGCAAAGCCGGGGGCAAGCTGTTCAAAAAGCCTTGATAAAAATCCGGTTCTTCATCGTTGCGCACGCCGTCTAAGCCCACATCTTGCAGGGCACGTGCGCCCGGCTCATTGCTGAAGGCATTGATAAGGAAAGGCTGGTTGGGCACATAGCCCCAAGTGGTTTGGTCTTTGCTTCCGTCAGTCGTTACGGGCAAGCCGTTTTCAAAGAAATGGCGGCTGTCGGGAATCACGTCTTCACTGATGGTGCCCAGGTTGAAATACAGCTCGCCGCCGGTGGTGTTGTTCGTGCCATTGGTGCCGTCCACAATCACGCGCCCCCGTTCACCGGAAATAAAGGGGTCGAGCAACCAGAATTCGATATACTCTACATTGGCATTGTCGAAGTCCACTTGGTTGGTGATGGCATGGGTGATAGCTCCAAAGTTCTGCGTGGGGTTGGGCAGCTTGCCGTCGGGGGTCAGGTTGGGGTTGAAGTTGTAAGGACCACGCTCATCGGGGAAGAAAGCGAGGTCAAAGGTTGTTTCGTTGGTAACGATGTTGTTGAACTGACGGTTGGGGAAAATCTCCTGCGGCACCACCGGGCGCATATAGTGGTTTTGCAGGTCTTGGTCGCTGATATTCGAAGGGCGCCCGTTGGCACCACTACGGAAGAAGGTGTTGTCTATATTGTACCAAGCCAGCAATGCACGGCGGTAGTTGGCTTTCAGGGGGTCGGGGTTTGCCGGGTCTATGAACTGCGGCGGGGTGGCGCCCAGCTTCCAACGCAAATTGGCGGTGCGCCCCAGGTCAAAGGGGGTACGGGTGCCTTCGAAGTCATCGATATAAGAGACGGCGCCACTGAGACGGGCAGCCCCGGGGCGCAGCTGTGCCACTTCGGCCTGAAAAGTAATGCTCGATTTCTCTTTGGTTTGCACCAGCGGCAAGGCATCGGTAAGGCGGGTCAGGAAGCGGGATTCTTTCTTGAGCGACACGTCGGCGCCTATCATGGTGTTGTTGATGGCTTCTGAGCCCATCGCCACACGGGTCAGAATAGGACGCTCGCGCAGGTTTACAATGGTAGCACCTATGTTCACGTCGCGGTCGAGGGCATAGTCGAAGCGGGCGCCCATGTAGGTGCGGGTCTGCAGGTTAAAGAAGTCGGCTTTTTCGTAATCGATGGTAATTTCTTTGCCCGATGCCAAAATGGCTTCGTTGATGATGGTTACTTGCCCGGTGCTGTAATTCACAATGTAGTCGGTGCCTTCGGTAAGTTGTATGCCGCCGGCTTTCACAATCACCGAGCCTTGCGCCACATTGATGCCGGGCAGGAACACACTGCTGCCCGAGCTGCCTTCATACTGCCCCACCAGAAAGAATTTGTTTTTATTGGCGTAGTTATTTTCGGCGTCGTTGCGGGTGGTTTCATACAGCTCTTCAAAGACATACTTGTCGATGAGTTGGGCTTCTGTGGCCGGGTCGAAGTATTGCTTCAGGTGCTGCCCAAAAGGCTCCAGCACGGGGAAAATAATCAGCCCCTGATTGGTGTTGATGGTGATGCCTTCCACAAAGTCGAAATTACCATCGCCTATGGAATTGCCTTGTGCATCTATTTGCCGGTCGCCGCGCGGGTTCAGCTCGTCCAAGCCCAACAGCTTGAGTAAAGGCACATTCTTGGTTTGAGTGCCTTCGTGCAAGGCGGGGTTGTCGAGGCCGGTCAGGTCATCGCGATAGATGACGCGCAAACGGAAGTTTTCCTGCTTGATTTGCGAAGCATTGAGCGAATAAATGTTCTTCATCATCAGGTCCCAAGTGGGCAGGTCGGTGCGAATAGCCGCCGGGCGCAGCATTTTCAGGAAAATAGCTTCACTTTCGGGGCGGTTCAGGTAGTCATCCGAAAGCTCGCCCACGCGGTAGGTGCGCCCGTTGTAGGTATATTCAAAAGCCACTGCCAACACTTCGTCGTTGCGCAAAGGGGTATTGAGCGTAATATAGCCCAGTTGGGGATGGAAGCTGTATTCGGTAGGCTCCAGCTTGCGTGCCGAACGCAAAACGGTAAAGTCATCGCCATTGCTTAGTCCTTGCGCCTGCAGCGCACCAATGACCTGCTCCACATCTCTATAAACGGCATTGGACGTAAGGTTGGCAAAGAGCTGGTTGGCATCGTTGTTTGCCGGTTGCTGCGGGTTGCCACTGCCTATGAAGGGGTTGCCGCTGCGGTAGGGGCTGCCTTCGCCCAGGTCGGTGAAAGCCACTATATTGCGCAGCCCCGTAGCCGTATTTGCCCGGTTGGTTACATACACTTCTACGCGGGTGATGAGTACGCCCGAATTGATAAGCGGCAAGGTACGCAAAGCCGGCTCATAACGGTTGCGGTGAAAGTGCGAAAGAAAAAAGTGACGGTTTTCGTCGTAATTGCTGGCGCGTATCTCGTACTTACGCACCTGCGCCCCGCCCTGTATGGATATCTGATCTGCCGTAGAGCGCTTTTGCGAAAAGATACCCTGCACACGCAAGCGCCCGAATTGCAATTCGGTTTTTACACCGAACAGGCTCTGGCTGCCTTGAATCAATGAGGTAGGCAGGGCAAAATTGACATTACCAAACTCTATCTTGCGAATGATTTCTTCGGGGTATCCGGTGTATTCTACTTTGAAGTTGTTTTCGAAATCGAAGCTGGCTTGTGTGTTGAAGTTGGTCGTAATGCGCAATTTGTCGCCCACTTGCCCGGTCAGGTTCAAGTTGGCTTGCGGGTCGAAGTCAAAGGTGCCGGTGCGCTGGCGTGCCGCCGGAATAGCCGGGTTGGCAATACGCTGCGAGCGGTAGGCAAAATCCAAGTTCACATAGCCGGTGGGGCGAAATTCTATGTAATCACCGCCAAAGATTCGCCCGAACAAACGGTTGGTAACCGGAATACGGGGGCGAAAACCTTTGGCGGTCGTTGTGGTGGACTCTTCGCTTACGCCGGCGCCTTCGCTCCGCCAAAAGTCTTCTGCTGCCCGCCGCTCTTCTATGCGGAAGAGGGTGTCGTAAGGCAAGAGGGTGGGATAACGGTAAGGCACATTGCCAATGCGTTCATCTATGTAGAAATAGCGCAAGCTGGTATCGAGGCGCACTTCGCGCTGCAGGGCAGAGGGCTGCAGGTCAAACAACGAGCGGCTGGGGCGGTAAGAAAAAGGGTCTGCCCAGCGATAGCGCGGACGAAAAGCGGGAAAACGCTCCGGCTTGTACTTCTTCAATGTGTCGAGGGTGTCTTTGGGCAGCACCACTGCGGGGGTTAGTGCCGCATCAGGCATGCGCTCCTGCGGCACAAATGTTTTTTGCTGCAACGCCAAAGCGGTAATACCAAACCAAAGAATCAGAGATAAAGTTATATTTCCGAGCGTCAAGGCTGTTTCTTTTTTGACTTTATTTCACTACCTGTTTTTTATCAAAAACGACACCGCAGCTACACGTTGAGTGCCCGTTTTATCAGTTCTTCCAAGGCTACTTCTTCGCCCTTCAGGTTTTTGAGCACCGAACGCACATTCTTCTCGGCAGTGGCTTTGGGCAAGCCCAGCACCACCAAGGCCTGCACGGCTTCTTCCTGCAAGCGGTAGTAAGGCTGTGCGTGTGCATCGTCCAAAACAGCTTCCGGCATTTGCTTGCGCACTTTGTCTTTCAGCTCTACCACTGCCCGCATGGCTGTCTTTTCGCCTATCCCTTTGATGGCTTTCAGACGCTTCACGTCTTCCTGCGCAATGGCTGTTGTCAGCTCTTGCGGGTTCATTGCCGAAAGCATCATCAAAGCGGTATTGGCACCGATACCCGACACACTCATAAGCATCAAAAAAAGCTCTTTTTCCACCACCGAGGCAAAACCATACAAGCTATGAGCGTTTTCTTGTACGTGAAAATGCACGTATAGTTGCTGTTCTTCGCCCTTTTTGGCACTTATCTGTGCATAAGTGTGCAATGATATTTTGATAAAATAGCCGACGCCCTGCACATCAAGCACTACATGAGTAGGCTCTTTCTGAACTAAAACACCGCGTATATAGGCAAACATAAAATATTGTTTTGAGAGCAAACACAAATAACTTGAATTATTCTAACATTCAAGCATTTTCGCAAGCTCCAAATCTAAGGACAATGCAAGAGAAAAACAAAAAACACGGCTTCACATATTGTCCGTAGGGCGCCTGCGACGCATCTGCCATTGTTCCAGCCATAGCATACTTCTTTCCAGCAAGCGCACATAAAGTGCCCAGTAAAGCAGCAGACTCATCAACCATATGACCAGCAGATTGACATAAAAGGTATCCCATGCCCTGCCCCACTGCCATTTGTTGGGGGCAAAAAAGTGCGAAAAGAAGCCTTCGCCATCCAAATAAGCCAAATATACATTGGGGCGGAAACCTTCGGTGGTCAGGCGCACAAAGTTGCCCATGTCGATATTGTTCACAAAACGCTCTACCGCTTCGTTGTGTGTTTGCAGGTGCAGGGCTTGATAGGCTTGCTTGGCAGAGTCGGTACGGCTTTGCTGCCCGGTCCAACGGCGCAGACTCAAACGCGCCAGCTCGCCCCGCTCCATGTAATAGGCACGCAGGTGGCGCAAGAGGGAATCAAGCATGGGGGTGATGGCAGACAAACGCTCTACCCCGCTCTCTTTCAACATGTTGACCACAGGCACATAGCGGGGGTGCTGCCGCAGGAAATGATCGTTTTCGATGGTTTTACCAATCATCGATGCCCAATAAGCCGGACGCTGCCCCATGGCTATGGAATCATGGGCTGCCCGCAGACGCTCATATAAGAAGATGGCTTTGTACTCACTTTCGGCAATTTGTTTCTTCCATTCATATTGCGGACGCATAAAGCTGTTGTCGCGAAACTGCTCAAGCATCAGGGCTTCAAAAGCCCAACGGGATGCCATCCAATGGCTGATGGCGGGAATATGGGTGGTAGTATGTGCCACCAAAGAGGGGTTCATGCGGTCGAAACGCACCACCACACCGCCCAATATCAGTTGAGGAATAAGCAAAACGGGAATGGCTATGTAAATCACCGCCGACTTCTTGAAAGCAGAAGACAGGTTCAGTGCCAACAGGTTGGCAAAGCAAGCCGTCGAAAACAGCACCAGCCAATACTCATCGAACAAAGCCCATTCGATGCGCATGGTCAGGTTGCCTACCAAGACCAGCAGGGTGGTTTGCACAGCCGACATAGCGAACAGCACGGCTGTTTTTGCCAGCAGATAACTATGACGGTTCAGCGCCAAAAAACGCTCGCGAAACAAAATGCGCCTGTCTTTGAGTATTTCTTCCGCCCCGATGGTCATGCCCATGAACAACGCAATAATGACCGCCACAAAGATATAAGCCGGTAAGTTGCTGTTGTGATACAGTGTGTAATGGCTATGCCCTTCTTCCAAAGGATAATAGCGGTTGATATAAGCCAGCAGAAAAGCCAAAGCAGGCGCCTGAAGCAGCGCAAGGGTAATGTAGGAAGGCGAGCTTAGTTTGATGCGTGCATCGCGCAGCGCAAACAAAAACCACTGCTTCAGGAATGAAGGGCGCACCAGGTGGCTCTCAAGAGGCTTTAAGACACCTTCGTCTTCCTCCGTGGTGTTGTTTTCTTCGAGGTACTTCTGAAAAAGCGCATGCCACTGCCGGGGGGTGCGCTTGCGCCTGTTGGTAAAACGTCCATATTCATCAACCACCCGCATTTCGATGATGTCGAAAATCTGCTCTACGTCGATATTGCCACATTCATGGCATTCGATATGCTCGCTGTTGACCTGATTGGCTGCTTTCTTAAAATAAATCAAGGCATCGGCCGGCTTGCCCGAATAAATCAAATAGCCGCCCAAGTCAAGGATATAGAGGCTGTCGAGCATCTTGAATATATCGGACGAAGGCTGATGCAGGACCGTAATCACCAGCTTGCCTTTCAGTGCCAATTCTTTGAGCAGGTCCATCACGTTTTCCGAATCGCGCGACGAGAGCCCCGAGGTGGGTTCATCTACAAAAAGCACGGAAGGCTCACGCAACAGCTCCAAGGCTATGTTCAGGCGCTTGCGCTGCCCCCCACTCAATATGCGGTCTATTTCATTGCCCACAGCCAGGTGGCGCACTTCGTACAAGCCCAAGTCTTGCAGCGTCTTTTCCACTTTTTGTTTGATGTCTTCTTCCGGCAGGTTGCCAAAACACAAACGGGCAGCATAATAAAGGTTTTCGTACACCGTCAGCTCTTCAATGAGCAGGTCTTGTTGTGGCACGAAACCAACGATGCCCGCCATCTCTTCGGCATGCACGTCCACGCCATTGATGGTGACCGTTCCTTTCGAAGGCTTTTTGATTCCTGCCAGCAGTTCAATCAAGGTAGATTTGCCGCTGCCACTTGCCCCCATGATGCCCACCAGGTTGCCCCCGTATTCTTTCATGGACAAAGGCTTGACGGCATCCACGCCCGACGGAAAACGGTAGCTGATATTGCGGGCATGCAAAACAATGGGTTGGCGGTGCTGCTCTTTCAAAAAGAAACGCACCACGTCGCTATAATAGATGGGCTCAATGCGCCCCCCGCGTATGCTGCTGCCCGGTGGCAAGGGGTAAATATGCAGCGGGTGCATGAGCACGCCGTTCAGGTAATACTCCTTGTCGCCAATGTATTTCACAAAATAAGACTCCACGCTGGGCACCCGCAAAATCAAGATTGCGCCCTGCAGCTGTGGCACTGCCATGGCATGCTCAAAGACAAGCGGCGGCAGCGGTGGTGCTTGCAGGCACAATAAAAGTGGTTCTTGCAAGTGGGGCAAAGGGCTTTCCTCCATCACAAAGCGCTTGATGGCCTGATATTCACCGGGTTCTATATTAAACACCGTAGCCACTGTATCCACGAAGTCTTCCTCCTGCGGGCTGATGCGATGATCTACATTCACCAGTTCAAGCAGGCGAATCAATACAATGACCTTCTGCTGTTGGGTAAGCTCTTTGATGATTTGCGTAGTCAAACGCAACATGCGCGACGAAAGGCGCACCGGCGTAAGCTTCACTCCTTCTTCATAGACATTGGATGTCCGCTGAGTGGCATATTGTTCAAATATCTCGAAGTACTTGGGCACGTCTTGTTGGTTCAGCTGTTGATTCAAGAAATCATACACCAACTCGCGCTCAACTTCGGTCACACCGTCCAGGCGGGCAGTGATGCCGAACAGTTGCATCAAAGCTTTCAGTACTTCTTCACTCATAAAGACAAGATTTGTTTCTCAAGATAATGTCCACACAAAGAAAAACCAAGCTTCAGCAGCCCGGTAAGGTATATAAACAAAACAACCACCCTGCTGTTTGGGCGGGTGGTTGTCAGATACTCCATTTTTTATCGCTTAGGGCTTTACAATCATCTCGCGTATTTTGCTTATCTGCTTATAGATGGCTTCGAAGGTAGCTTTGTCTATTTTCACCTCCTTCACGCTGTTAATCACCACCTCTTCGGTCAGTTGTTCTATGTTCTGCACCTCGGCTATGTCCACGATGGCTTCTTCTTCGCTGCTTGCTTCCACCACTTCCACCGGGGCATAGAGTTCAAGCAGCTTTTTCAGCTCGGCAGTGATGGCTTTTACCTCCTCCACGTCGTCGATTTTCTCGAGCATGGCAATGATGTTTTCCAAAGAGCTTTTTTGCGCGCCAATGCGATAAATCAGAGGACGGTATTTTTCGTTTTCGAAGTAAGCGGGCAAAGAAGTCAAGATGTTGCCACCGCCATAAAGCCCTTCAATCCAAGCGCCCGTAACGATAAGAGCGGCCAAGTCGGTTTTTTCGTTTTCGCGCAAGTACTCATCAATGGAATAGTAAGCCTCGCGCGTGATGGTCAGCAGCGAGTCACGGTTGCTCAGGTTGGCTTCAAAACGTTTGAGGTAGGTGTTGGTTTCTTCGTTCAGTATGTTGAGCTGGTCCGAAAGCTGCTTGGCTGTTTTCAGGTATTGCAGGGCTGCTTCGCTTTTCATGTAAATAGACTGATACCCTAAATCGGACAGATAAACGCCCAAGTTCAAAGCAGCCTTTTCAGGACGGCCCAGGTATTGATTCACCCGGTCAATGGGGTTGAGCCAAGTGGCTTGGTATGCCAAGTCGGCATGATTGATATAAGAAACGAAATCTACGGGCGAAGGAAAGTGCGCCGTTACTTTTTGAATATCTTCAACCGTCACGCTGTCTTCGGCTGTTTGTTCAACAGCTACGGTATCGGCTTCTTCCACCTTGCCTTCCTCCTGATTGCTTTGGCAGGCAAACATAGAGGCCATAGAAACTCCCAATAAAAGTATTTTCCACTGACGATTCATATTTTTTTCATTTTTTGAACCCGGTACAATAATTACAAGCAATATAAGAAAATAGTTGTTTCCTTGAATGAATTTAAGAAAAATATTCGACCGTGCACACGCGGCATCAATCGCAATCCCACTCGAAAAGCTCCTCTTCCCGCATCAAGGTCTCAAAAAACACTTGCCCGTCAAGGTCTTTCCATGCAATGCGCCACCGTGTTTCCTGCGCATCGGTTGCCTGTTCACTCCGAAGCACCCACTTGCCTTGCACACAATAGGGCTGTACGTAATCTTCCGCACAAGCCATCCATGAGCCATCTTTCCATATCCGGATTTGTTTGCCTTGATACAATAACAGCAGTCGCGAGTTTTCGCAATCGAAGCTTTCCACTCTGCTACCTTCCCAAAATACCTGCCCGCTCAACGGATTGACAAGCTGCCATTGCAAGCCTGCCTTCACCAGAAACAAGCTGTCATGAACAGCCTCTATGCGTTCATAACGAAAAGGCAGCAGTTTTTTGCCTTCGGCATCTATGAGCCCCCAATTGCCTTGAAGGCGCGCACGCCAATAGCGCCCCTCGGGGTGAAGCAAAGCTTCAAATTGTGGTTCTATAAGCACCTGCCCGGGCACAAACACCCCAAAACGCCCCCGTTTCATCAAGGGAATGGTGCCTTCAATCAAATCGCCGATGCCTTCGTATTCGATGGGCAAAACCACCTGACCGCTGGTATCTACCAAGCCCACACGCCGCTTGACATGCACTTTTATAAGGTAGTTGTCCAACATATATGCAGCCTCATAACGGAAAGGCAGGCGCTCTTGTCCGTAGCGGTCAATTACACCTATTTTATCGCGCCGGTCGCGCATTTGTATAAAATAGCGGCCGGCATCATGGGAAGTGCGCAGCAGCTGAAAGTCATGGTAGTCGCTTCTGTCTTGCCATGCCCTGTTTTCGAGCAAAAGCATTGTTTTTTTGCCTGCCTGCACAAGCACCGCCGAGCCTAAGAAGTAGGCAGTATCGGCAGGCTGGCGGAAAAGAGCTTGCCCCAGATAGTCGTAAATATGCCACAGGCTGTCGCGGCGTGCCACGATATAGTGCGTACCTGCCCGGGCATAGTGGAAGGTGTCGGCCACCAAAGGGCGCCCGCTCATGCGCAACAAACACACGCCCCGGCCGGTGTGCACTATCCAAGTGTTTTTCTTCAAATCTACTTCCTTGTAAGTCACATCTAAAGCCACCTGCAACGAGGCATCGAGTGCCCCATAGGCATCTCCTGCCCTCACCTTTAAGTGATGGGCTTCCAGTGGTGCCACTTCGTCGAAAATGGCCAGGGGGTAATACACCTCGCCTTGCTGCAGGCTTTCCAGTTGCTGCAGCGGCAGCAATTCTGCGCTGCCGGCCTTATGCAATACCAGCAGCGCCTCCTCTCTCCAAAGCTCTATTTTGTCGTATTCGAAAGGAAGCAACACACGCCCGTACACATCGAGCAGCCCCCAGACGCCCCCCCTACGGGCAAGAAAAGTATGATTGACAAAAGGCTCCAAGCGCTCATAAACGGCATCAATCAACCACATGCCGGTAACATGCACCAAGCCTTCACCGGCAGCCGTAGCCACCCACGCCAAGCCATCGCCGAGCCACTCCAAGTCTTCAAACAAAGCCCCGAAAAGCTTCTTGCCGCGCCTGTCGTAAATGCCCAAGCGCCCGTGCCGGTCTTCCACGACAATGAAGTCGTCGGTGATGGGCGCGCAACCGTATTCTTTCCACAGTCGTTCCAAATGGGGCGGAATCAATATGTTGCCATCGGGCCCGGCCACGCCCCACCATCCATCCTGAAAATAAGGAAACAACCACTGCTTGCGCAAGGGGGCGTATTCTTTCCAATAGAGCACTTCCGGCTCGTGGGCATAAGCTGCAAGCGGCGCCCACCGGTCGTGAAACATGGCCAGGCAGGCAGCCAATTGCAGCGCATGACGCCGCATGGAACTTTGCGGGTAGTTCTCCAGAAAGTGCAGGAAATCTTCCGGGCGGAAGGTGGCCGTACTCAAATAAAAGATGCGCCGTTCGGCTTCGTCCCGGGCATAGGAATCGGGAAAGCGTGCCAAAAAGTCGAGATAATCCTGCAACTTGCCTTCACTGGTCCATTCTTCGAAAAGCAGCATATCGCGGCGGCGGCGGGCTTGTTCTACCTGTGGCGCTCCCGGGTAGCGCGCAATGAACTCTTCGTAGGCATCGTAGGTGTCGGCGGCTTGGGCTTGCGCAAAAGCAAGGCTGTCGCGCCAAGTGATGGCTTCCACCTTGTAAGGCGAATGGGCGTGCTCCTGCAGGTAGTGCTCCACAGCCTGCAGGTCGCTGCCAGCTTTGATTTGATCAAGCAAACGCCGGTCGAGATAATCACGGTAGCGATACAAAGAATCGAAAGAAGTCAAGCGGGCTATCTTCAGCCAGCGGCTTTGCTCACGCGCACTGCCTTCCTGCCATGCCTGCACCGCCCGGTCGAGCAAAAAATGGGCTTCTTCATAGTTATGATGGGGCAGGGAATCGATGCCCCGGTAGCATGCCCACAACCAAAAACGCAAAGGGTGCCGGGTGTGCCGCTTGGCAGCGCGCTGCAAAACCGCCTCCAGCTGCTCATAGTCGCCTTTTGCCAAAGCACGAACTCCTTTTTTAAAAACAGACTGCCCGCCAGCTGTCTGTATATTGAGAAAAAAGACACTGCTTATCAATAACAAAGTAAAAATTCTACTCATGGCATTTTCAAAAAATAAGATGGCAAGTATATGAATTTAGCGATTTCTTGCGTTTTCTTTCAGGGTAAAAATACAAAAACAAATGTTCGAATCGTTTTTTAAGTTGGGCTTGCGCCACATTACCGACTTCAATGGTTTCGACCACATGCTTTTTCTGGCTGCTTTGTGTGCCACCTACACCTTAGCCCGCTGGCGCGAAGTGCTCATTTTGGTTACCGCCTTCACCATTGGGCATTCGGTCACTTTGGCGCTGGCTACCTTCAACGTATTCAGTCTGCCGGGGGCATGGGTCGAGTTTCTCATTCCGCTGACCATCGCGCTGACCTGTGTGCTGAACCTGTGGGCACTGCCGCGGCTTTCGCAGCGAAACAGCGCCCCTGCCATGCGCTATGCCGGTGCGCTCTTTTTTGGTTTCATCCACGGCATGGGCTTTTCCAATTATTTGCGTTCGTTGCTGCTGCAGTCGCAGTCTATTTTTCAACCATTGTTAGCATTTAATTTGGGACTGGAAGCCGGACAGTTGCTCATCGTTTTGTGTATCTTAATCATTGGCAGTATCTTTGTTTGCTGGCGCAGCCCGCGCGACTGGGCCGCCCTGCTTACCGGCAGTGCCCTGGTGCCTGCCTTGTGGATGCTCATTCAACGCATACCTGTCTGATAGTCGTTTATTTTATGTTTCATTCAAAACAAACTCATTTATGTTAAAGAAAATCCGCTATACGCTTGGTTTGCTGCTCCTGTGGGGGGTGAGCATGCAGGCGTACGCACAACAGCAAAAGCCCGAATACCGCAAGTACCCCGCCACCAAATTCGAGCAGCTGGACGAACTGCTGCCCACACCCAATGTGTACCGCGCAGCCGACGGCTCGCCCGGGCACGAATACTGGCAGCAGCGTGCCGACTACAAAATTCAGGTGAGCCTGAACGACGAAACCCAAACGCTCAAAGGCAGCGAAACCATCACCTATTACAACCATTCGCCCAATGCCATCAGCTACTTGTGGGTGCAGCTCGACCAAAACCGCTTCCACAAAGAGTCGAACACCTACAAAAGCATGACCTTTGAAATGGACGACAACCCCTCCTACCAAACCATGATGTGGTGGGCGGGCGTCAATTCCGAACACGGCTATAAAATCAGCAATGTGCGCGATGCCAACGGCAAGCCCCTGCCCTACACCATCGTGGGCACCATGATGCGCATTGACCTACCCCAACCCATTGCCCCCAAAGGCGGCACCTTTACCTTCTCGCTCGATTGGGAACACAAAATCATCGATGCCAACAAAATGGGCGGACGCGGCGGCTATGAGTACTTCCCCGAAGACGGCAACTACCTCTACGAAATTGCGCAGTGGTTCCCCCGCATGTGCGTGTATGACGACGTGAACGGCTGGCAAAACAAACAATTCTTGGGACGCGGCGAGTTTGCCCTTCCGTTCGGCAACTACGAAGTGGCCATCACCGTGCCCGCCGACCATATTGTGGCAGCCACCGGCGAGCTGCAAAATGCCAAAGAAGTATTGAGCAAAACGCAGCTCAAGCGGCTGGAAGAAGCCAAGAAATCCGATAAGCCCGTTTTGATAGTAACAGAAGAAGAAGCCCGCGAAAATGAAAAGTCGCGTGCCAAAAACACCAAAACGTGGGTGTTCAAAGCTGAAAACGTACGTGACTTCGCCTGGGCAAGCTCGCGCAAGTTTATCTGGGACGCCATGCAGGTCGATGTGAACGGGCGCAAAGTGTGGGCTATGTCCTTTTACCCCAAAGAAGGCAACCCGCTGTGGGGCGAAAAATCGACCAACGTGGTGGCGCTTACACTCAAAACCTATTCGCGCTATACTTTTGACTACCCCTACCCCGTCGCCATCTCGGTGCATGGTCCCGTGTTTGGCATGGAATACCCCATGATTTGCTTCAACGGCGGGCGCCCCAACCCGGACGGCAGCGTGCCCGACCGCACCAAATACGCCATGATTTCGGTTATCATTCACGAAGTGGGGCACAACTTCTTCCCCATGATTGTGAACTCCGACGAACGCCAATGGACCTGGATGGACGAAGGCTTCAACTCTTTCTTGCAATACCTCACCGAACAGGAAGTACCCAAGCAGGCTTGGGCAAAAGATGTGGTATCGCCTTATCCTTCGCGGCGCGGACCTGCCAAAAACATCGTGCCCTATATGAAGAGCGCCCCCGACCAAATGGTGCCCATCATGACCAACTCGGAACAAATCCTTCAGTTTGGCAACAACGCCTACGGCAAACCGGCTACCGCCCTGAATATCTTGCGTGAAACCATCTTGGGGCATGAGCTCTTCGACTACGCCTTCAAGACCTATGCCCAACGCTGGAAATTCAAGCACCCGCAGCCGGCTGACTTCTTCCGTACCATGGAAGATGCCTCAGGTGTGGATTTGGATTGGTTCTGGCGCGGTTGGTTCTACAGCACCGAGCCTTGCGACATAGCCATTGCCTCGGTGGTGCACTATACTGCCCAAAAAGAAAACGACAAGAGCCCCTTCGAAACAAAGGTGTTTCCTAAAGAGAAATACCAACAGATGATGGAACGAATAGAAGCCACTTCGGGCATTCGTTTTACCGAAGCCGAAAAGCGCATCTATAAGGACGAAAACCTGCATTTCTACAGCGTGAAATTCAAAAACGAAGGGGGCTTGATTATGCCCGTGATTGTGGAATTGAAATTTGCCGACGGCACTTCGCGCATCGAACGCCTGCCTGCCGAAATCTGGCGCTACAACGACCAAGAAATATCGAAGGTGTTTGTAAGCGACAAACCGGTGGTGGCCATCGTGCTTGACCCGAACGAAGAAACCGCCGATATCGACACCACGGACAACGTCTTTCCGCGTGAAGAGAAAGCCGAAGGTTCGAAGTTCGATGAGTTCAAGCAGGGCAAGTAAGAAGTAATTACCCTTCTCTAAGCAAAAAAGGCATGTCGCAAGACATGCCTTTTTTTATGGACGCCTGTGTGCACCGCCCTTTTTCCGGGGGAATGCTCCCTCAATGCCGCCGGCCTGCTTGCTTTCTTTTGTCCTTGCTCCTTGTCTTTTTGTCCTCCTTTGTCATTTCAAGCATCTCCTCCCCTTTGTCATTTCGAGCGATAGCGAGAAATCTATTTCCTTCTTGCCGTTTGTTTTGTTTGAGATCTCTCACTTGCTGCGCGCGCTCGAGATGACAGGTTGTGTTCGTGTAATCACCTTCTGTACTTTGTTTATCGAGCCTCTCCCCCTTCAAACCTTGAGCATCTCTCCTTGCCTTTTCGCCCCCTCTTGCCATCTCGAGCCCCCTCCTTTGTCTTTTCGAGCGTAGCGAGAAATCTCCTTCCCTTTGGTTACTTGGTGGGCTTGAGATCTCTCACTCGCTCTCGCTGCGCTTCGTTCGAGATGACAGGCTGTGCTTGTGCCGGGTGATAAGCACCGGACAACAAAACAAAAAAGGCAAGACACAATGCCTTGCCCCGTCGTAATCTTTCTTTTAATGGTAGATGCGCTGTGGGTCAAACTCCTTGCGCCCCACTATCTCTGCATAAGGCTCTGCTTTGCCCAACACATACGTGCTCTTTTTCTCCTGTTTAGCGCTATACTTAATGCTGATAGCAGCCACCTCCCTGCCCAGCATCGCCACTTTACAATCTTTTCCGCTGTATTCTCTCATAGTCATCAGTTATTTGTAGGGTTCTCAATAACAATGTTGGTTTCTATGGTACGGGCAACTCCTAAGGGGTAAACCGTCAAGTTTACAACTATTTTGCCGGTGGCCAAGATGTTTTGTTCGGGGTCTATGCGCACACTCACCCCCGATATCTCGCGTTCACGGCCGGGATCAGCGGGCGTCACCATCTCCTGCACAATGGCGCGCTCCAGTTCGTTTTGCAGGGTCTTCACCACAATGGGGCTCAGCCGGCCGGTCGAAGGGGCTATTTCAAACCCATCTTTCAGACGCGAAACATACGTAGCCGCCGCAATCTTAGCAGCTTTGTTGCGCACACGCACCGACGATATATACGCATCAGAGCTGTAAGAAGACGTACAGATAGGGTCATCAGACCAGAAAAAACCGGACTGCCCGGGGTACTTGTCAAGAAAGATATACCCTTTGTCGTGGATGATGTCGAAATCATCATCGCTGAAGCTACCGCGCAGAAGCGCCTGCCCGCCCGACAGCTCCGGGCGCTGCACGCCAAATACGCGTCCGTTACGGATTCTGCCCACGTTGCGCCCCACATGCACTTTTGACAAACTGCCCAAAAATAGCCCTATAGCCGCGTAGTTGGGGTCTATGCTTGACAATGCGCTTGCCCGCAGGCGGTCACGCCCAATCACTACCGCACAGCTGCCCGCCTCCAAAGCACGCAGGTCCGCCGCTGCCGCTGCCGTACCGCTGAATTTACGCCCCTCAAAAATGAATACGACCGGGCGCAGCTTCGCAAACTCCTGCATGGCAAAGCTATGCGCCATGGGTATGGCAGAAAGCAGGTCGTCACTCAATGAGCCGCTGTGGTTTTCCACCGCCGGGCGTAAGCAAAAGCCCACGATGCTGATGTGCCCGTTTTGCGACGACAAGTAGTTCGAAAGGGTTGTGTAGCCGGCACTGCCGGGCGTAAACAAAGAGTTGTAGGTAGCCGCTTCCGGCAAGCGAAGCAAATGGATTTCTCCGTTGGGGTTTTCGCTATAGAAATCACGTATATGCTCATAGAGCAAATAGCCGTACGTGGCGTCGGCACTCTCGCTTAAGCCGGCGTCCTGTGCCTGCTTTAGCGAAGTGAACACCTGTTCCGAATAGCTGTAAGCCGCCGGGGCATTGTGTACCAGCAGACATACGCCGTCTTGGGTACCGGCTGTGGGGCTGCTGCTTGCTTGAGTTTTAGGTCTCATACGTCTATTGAAATTTCGTCTATGATGCTTCTTTCGGTGGGTTGTTGAAAGGTATAGCTCGTTTCAAGTTCTATCTCAAACAACAGATAATGCCCTTCTATGCTTTGGCGCATTGAGCGTAGCAGGGACGACGAAAAACCCACCACCCGCAGGCGGGCAAGCCGTTGTTCTATTTCTCGCATAGCGGGAAATCCCTTTTTAGTTCCCGTGGCTTGGTGGGCTTGAGACCTCTCACTTGCTGCGCGCGCTCGAGATGACAGGTTGTGTTCGTGTAATCACCTTCTGTACTTTGTTTATCGAGCCTCTCCCCCTTCAAACCTTGA
>NZ_AUGC01000016.1 GCF_000426825.1 Thermonema rossianum DSM 10300
AGGACGTAGATAGGTGACAGGTGTAAGCGGTGAGAGCCGTTGAGCCGAGTCATACTAATACCCCGAGAGACTTCTTTGCGTGGATGTAGTCTTCGATATAGACAGTATGTAGAGAGCTTAAAGGCATTGATAAAGATATTGTTGGTGGCATGAGCGGAGGTGAACACCTCTTCCCATTCCGAACAGAGAAGTTAAGCCCTCCAGCGCCGATGGTACTGGGGTCACACCCGGGAGAGTAGGTCGCCGCCACATGAACACTGAAAGCCCCCTTGGAAAAGGGGGTTTTTTTGTTTTTAGGGGGTGTGAGGTGTAAGCCCCAAAACAGCCGGGTTTTTATTCTTTTGTAATTGTCCTTTTTGGTTCTTTCGACTTCCTTCTTCCTTCTTGTCATCTCGAACGGGCGCAGCGAGTGAGAGAGCACATCAACCCAAGCCGCAAGAAGCAAAAAGCAAAAAGAGATTTCCCGCTAACGCTCGAAATGACAAAAGGGGGCATGAAAGGATGGGCTGGGTGTGTGCTTTGTTATGTTGTTAATCCATATGAGGTACCCTACTTTTGCCCGTATGTTTTGCGCTTGTACAAATTGCTTTTGATGGCTTTCAACAGCAAAGAAAAAGGCGCATATCGCACACCTCGCTTATGATTGGCTACACTGATGAGGTAAAGCATCTGCCAGTGCTTAAACAAATCCCTGTAAGCTTTCCATAGAGGCATGCCGGGGTCATAGATATGAGTAGGCTCTGAGTTGGCGCCGTTCAATTCTAAAATACAGATATTGCGACCGGCATATAGGTCTTCTATGGAAGGTACTTTCAAATCAAAACGCCCAAAATAAAAGCCGTCGATATGGCGGGCAATTTCGTTGATAACTCTTTGCAATTGAGGGGTAAGCAGGTAATGACCATTTCGAAAAGTGGCTCCCCTGCTGTGGTTTCCTATATGAGTGAGCTGTATTTTGCTACCGGCTTCGGGGATTTCATTCCACCGGGAAGCGTATGTTTTTTGTAAAAAATCGAGATGATAACGGCAACGCTCGTCTTTTTTAATCAACTCGCCGATTGTATGGGTCCCGTCGCCTTTTATTTGCAGAGGCTCCTTCACTACAACAGAGGTGATTTGTCCATGTGAAGCACCGGGCATTCGACAATACATAATGCCCAGCTCTATGGGGGCATCGCACCACTCCTGAACAAGCCACTCCCAGGCGGGGTATGCTGCAAGAAAGTTACGAAGTTGTTCCTCGTTTTCGATGCGTGCCACGGCGAAACCTCGTTCCCCACGATCCGGCTTCACTGCCAAAGGATAGCGTAATTTTCTTTTCTTTATTTTATTGATGATTTCTTCAACTGGGGTATTTTCTGCTATCCATAGACTTTTAGGCACATATTGCGAAGGAATACGGCGTAAGATGTCATATTTGGAATACATGGTGAATCCGCCGAGAAACATGCCGGGGTTGGCTGCAGTAAAAAAAGCAAAGGAGCGTGCACGTAAGCTTAAGTAAAACCAGTAAAAGTAAACGGGGATATAGAAAAACCAAAAAGGCCAAAACTCCCACTTGAGGTATTTCCACCATTTATTCATGCTTACTCATCTTTCAACTCAAGGCGTTCCCGTATATGTTGCAACATGTTGACCTCTTCTGCTTTGTTCTTATGGGCTGCTACTGCAAATATTTCAATAGCATTGGCTATCAGATCTTTGCTTTCGGGGTTTTGTGTCAGATGCATTTTCAATGTATCAAGGAAGGTGTCTTGCCATTCCTCCATGTGATTGAGCAGATACTCAAGTTGCGTTTTAAATTCCGTTTGCAATATTTTCAGAGCTCCTTCGGAAGAGCACTCTTCACGAAAAAGATTACTAAGGCTTACGCTTAATTTTTCGATATAGATGGCCTCTTGTTTATCAATGACACCATCGCTGTGAATAAGCAGCAAGGTAGGGAAAAAAGAAGCCAGCGCCCCAAACTGCTCATAGTTGAGCTTGGTGGGGTGCTGTTCTTTATAATGCAAATACAATTCTTTCAAACTCTTGAAGGCAGGCATGTCGCAACTTGTTTATTTCTTATTCTCTTCTTCCGGCATAAGACTGTGTACCGGTTCGTGCTTTCTCGGTGCGCTTTGATCATCTTGACTTGCTACATAACGTTGATGCAAGTGTACCGGTTTTTGGGAACGCTTGATAAGCCGCAAGTTGAGCAATTCCACAAACAGAGAAAAGGCAATCGAGAAGTAAATATAACCTTTGGGGACTTCGTAATGAAGTGCTTCTACGGTGAGCAAAGTACCGATCATCAGCAAGAAAGCCAGTGCCAGCATTTTGATAGTGGGGTGCTCTTCCACAAAGCGGGCAATAGGGTAGGCAAACAACATCATCACAAGCATGGATAAAACTACAGCTATAATCATGATCCACAGGTTTTCCGGTTTGTCGGCATCCACAAGACCTATGGCTGTGAGAATAGAGTCGAAGGAAAATACAACATTGATGAGCGCCACTTGTGCGATGACCTTAAAAAAGGCAGCATCTCCACTTTCTTCCCCCTTACGAACTACCTCTTCGTCGCCTTCCAGTTTTTGATGGATTTCGGTAGTGGCTTTGTAAATCAAGAAGAGGCCACCGGCCAGCAAGATTAAATCGCGTCCGCTTAGTTCGTAACTGCCTATTTGTAGCAGGCCTTGATTCAAGCCTATCATCCAAGAGAGGGCAAGCAGCAAAATCACGCGCGGAATAAGGGCAATAACCAAGCCCCAGTTAGTGCCTTTCTTTTGCTGGTGGTCCGGCAATTTGCTGGCAATGATAGAAATGAAAATGATGTTGTCAATGCCCAGCACAATTTCCATGAATGTGAGGGTTACTAAGCTGATAAGCGACTCAGTAGTGAGCAGGTGATTCAAAATCTCCATGTCAGTTTTTTCTTTTAGAATGCACAATAAAAATACAAAGAAAAAGACAACTCGCAAGTTCATGTCTTTACTATTCAAAAGCAATGCCAGAGTAAGGCTTGCACCACGTGTAACTGAACACCACCATCGGGCAAATTGTTGTAAATTGCATGGTCAATGACAAAGTGAATGGACAATGGAAACGAAGAAAGACGAAGAAAAAGACTTAAAGAAAAAACGACTAAGCAAAGAGGGTTTAAAAAAACTGTGGCGTATTGCCCGTTTTGCGGCTCCTTATAAAAGTTACTTCATCATAGGCATGTTTTTCCTGGTGGTTTCTACGCTTACTGCCCTGGCATTTCCCATGCTTGCGGGCAAGATCACCGATGCTGCCAACACTTCTTTATTTGGAAAAGCCAAGCAAATCATAGAGGGAGACAGTTGGGCGCAGTGGTTCAACTCAGTGGACCGGGTGGCTATTGCTTTTTTAGTTATCCTGCTGATTCAGTCGGTGGCTTCTTATTTCCGCATTTGGCTTTTTGCTATCGTCACGGAGCGCTCTATTGCCGACATACGTGCCACTTTGTATGAAAAGATGCTGGGCTTGCCCTTGTCTTTTTTTGAAAAAAACCGTGCCGGTGACCTTACCAGCCGTTTGAGTGCCGACATCACACAGCTCGAAAGCCTTTTTTCCTTTAATCTGGCAGAGCTCTTCCGCCAAGTGATGACCCTCTTGATTGGCGTGACGGTCATCTTCTTTACCTCTGCACGCTTGGCACTGGTGATGCTGGCCACTTTTCCGGTGATGATTGTGGCAGCTATTCTCTTTGGGCGTTTTATCCGTAAATTGTCACGTCGCCGCCAAGATGCGCTGGCGCAAGCCAATGTGGTATTGGAAGAAACGCTCCAGGCCATACAGGTAGTAAAAGCCTTTGTCAATGAGCTGTTTGAGTTGGGGCGCTACCGTCGTCGCCTGAACGAAGTCGTACAGAGCGGACTGTATGCCGCCCGTTACCGTGGTGTTTTTATCTCTTTTATCATCTTTGCTCTGTTTGGGGGCATTGTGTTGGTGCTTTGGTATGGAGCAACGCTTGTAGAAGCGGGCGAGTTGCAAGTGGGCGAACTGTTTTCTTTCATTCTGTACACGGTTTTCATTGGCGGCTCGCTTGGTGGCATGAGTGATTTGTACGCTCAGCTGCAAAAAAGCATTGGGGCTTCGGAGCGCATCTTGGAAATACTCGAAGAGCAAGGCGAAGTGCCTGCGCTTGAGAAAGATTTACCCGCCTTGCAAGTGAAGGGCAATATTCGTTTTGAAGACGTACGCTTTGCCTATCCTACCCGTCCGGAGGTGGAGGTACTCCGGGGCATTAGCTTCGATATACGTGCCGGTGAAAAGATAGCCTTGGTAGGGCATAGCGGGGCAGGGAAGTCAACCATTATTCAGTTGCTTTTGAAGTTTTACGCCCCTTTGAGCGGGCGTATTTTGGCAGATGGAGAAGACCTGCAGGCGCTCGACACCCGCGCATGGCGAAACCATATAGCCATTGTGCCGCAGGAGGTCATTCTTTTTGGCGGCACCATTCGCGAAAACATAGCCTATGGTAAGCCCGCTGCCACCGACGAAGAAATCATAGAAGCGGCGCGCCAAGCCAATGCTTGGGACTTCATTGCTCAATTCCCCGATGGACTCGATACCGTTGTGGGAGAGCGGGGCGTGAAGTTGTCGGGCGGACAGCGTCAGCGCATTGCCATTGCCCGTGCCATCTTAAAAAACCCTTCCATTCTGATTTTAGACGAAGCCACCAGCTCATTGGATGCCGAATCGGAGCAGGCAGTGCAGCAGGCATTGGAAACACTCATGCAAGGACGCACAACCATTGTGATTGCCCATCGCTTGGCAACCGTGCGCAGCATGGATAAAATATTGGTACTGAAAAATGGGCGTATTGCCGAAGCAGGTACACACGAAGAGCTGCTTGCCCATGAAGAGGGCATTTATTACAACCTTGTACGTTTGCAGTTAGAAGACAACTATAACAGCAATTCAGCCAAGGCGTAGTCGGCAGCTAAAATGGCAATGCAACTGCTTGTAACTGCCTGGGTGCTCGATAGGCCTACTTCGAGCGCCCCGCCTTGTGTATAGTAGCCCTTAAAAGAAGATATGGTGGTAATAAGGAAAGAAAACACTACTGTTTTAATAAGTGCAAAAGTGATGTTGTAAGGAACGAATTGCTCCCGCAGCCCTTTTACATACTCATATTCGGTAACCACGCCTGTAAGTACGCCGGCAACATAGCCGCCCAACATAGACAAGAAACCCGCCATAATCACCAGGAGGGGAAAGGTAAGCAGGGCAGCAATGACTTTCGGAAACACCAAATAAGACACCGAGTTGATGCCCATCACCTCCAAAGCATCGATTTGCTCGGTAATGCGCATGGTGCCCAGGTTGCCGGCTATGTTGGAACCTACTTTGCCGGCTAAAATGATGCTGATGATGGTGGGGGCAAGTTCCAGCAAGGTGGTATCGCGCACCAGCAGCCCTATGATATACTTAGGAATCAGTGGGCTGACCAAGTTGTAAGCGGTTTGGATGGCCGTTACCGCACCTATGAAAGTAGAAACAATTACTACAATGAATACGGAGCTAATGCCGATATAGATGCATTCGTCCAAGATGGCTTGCAGGTAAATACGAGGGCGCTCACGCAAAAACAGCATTTTACCCAAAAAAATAAAGTAACGACCGACCAGTGCCAGCATAGCTTTGAGGTTTGTTGAATATTGTCAGTCGAAAAAAAACAAAAAATAGCACAAAGACAAATAGCCTTAAGGCAGCTGTAAGAAACCGGTATCGCCTTGGTCCAGTTTCATGCGGTGCTCTCTGACCGTGTAGGTGATGCATTCAAGCAGTAGTCTTTCGAGATTCTGCCGGTCTTCGGTGTTCATTTCGGTCTTGCCGCTTGTGTATTTTTTGTAATAAAGAGGCAGCTTATGGTAGAGTGCTTCCAAATAGCGGCATTTCATGCCCGTGAGGTCCACCCCGCCGGTTTCGGATTCTATATGGGCAATGAGTACCTCGAAATCGCCACGAAGGCTGTCATAAATTTGCTTCACAATCTGCTCCTCCTCGGTTGTATCGATGGTGCCGTCTATTAAATATTTGCCAAACAGCCCTCTGAGGCTGCTTTCTATTTTGTTTTCCATACGCCGCATGATGGCTTTGACGCGTTTACCTGCTCGTTTTTCCAAATAAACGCCCAATAGCACCAGTGCAGAAAATCCGATGATGATAACCCAAAGCCACATGAAAAGAAATGGTTGTCTTCAGAACAAAGATAATTATACTTCTCTGACTTTTTTATCGTTACTACGTTAAAAACAAAAAAATATCAAAGCCTATGAAAAAATATCTCTATTGGCTCGGATGCTTATTTTTGGGGGCTTGTCAAACACAAGAAACTACCCAAAACAAAATGGACAAAATTGTTTACCCCGAAACCCCAACGGTTCAGCAGGTCGATAACTATTTCGGCACGGAAGTAGCCGACCCTTACCGCTGGTTGGAAAATACCGATTCGGCGGCGGTGCAAGAGTGGATAGCCGCGCAAAACAAACTTACCTTTTCTTACCTGGATAAAATTCCATTTCGTGAGGCTATTAGAAAGCGCCTCGAAGAAGTGTGGAACTTCGAGCGCATGAGTGCACCCACGCGCGAGGGGGATTATTACTATTACACCAAGAATGATGGGCTTCAGAACCAAAGTGTGATTTACCGGCGCAAAGGAATCAACGGTGCGGAAGAAGTGGTGCTTGACCCCAATACCCTTTCCGAAGACGGAACAGTGGCAGTAGGTAATTGGAGTATCTCGCACGACGGGCGTTATTTTGCTTACTCTACCTCTGCAGGTGGTTCCGATTGGCAAGAAATAAAAATTATTGATTTACAAACCAAAAAGACACTCGATGACCATTTGCGTTGGGTGAAATTCTCGGGCATTTCCTGGTATCGCGATGGTTTCTTCTATAGCCGCTATGATGCACCGCCCAAAGGAAAAGAATACGAGGCGAAAAACGAATACCACAAGGTGTATTATCATAAAGTAGGTACTTCGCAAGATGAAGACCTGCTGGTGCATGAAGACCCCAAGCGTCCTTTGCAAAATTTCTACACTCAAACCACTGATGATGAGCAGTATTTATTCATTCATATGCCTGAAGGCACCGGCGGCAATGCCATCTGGTGGCGTCCCTTGGCACAGCCGCAGGCTGCTTTTAAACCGCTTATCAATACTACCGAATATGAAAACAGCATAATAGGTACCTTGGGCAACAAGATTTTGCTGCTGACCAATGCCGGTGCGCCAAAATACCGCTTGGTATTGGTTGACCCCCGGCAGCCTGCACCGAAGCAGTGGCAAACCATCATTGCCGAGCCGAAAGACGAAGTCTTAAGCAGTGTGGCGCATGTGGGCAACCGCTTGATTGCCGTTTTCATGAAGGATGCAAGCCACCGGGTGCGGGTGTACAATGTCAACGGTAAGCTTGAAAACGAAATACAGTTGCCTACCCTGGGTACTGTGGGGGGCTTTACCGGCAAAGTGAGCGATAAAGAGACTTTCTTTGTTTTCAACTCTTATCTGTTCCCACCTACGGTGTATCGTTACGACATAGAAAAACAACAAACCGAAGTGTTTTTCCGTCCTAAAAGCACCTTCAACAGTGAGGCTTACGAAACGCGTGAGGTTTTTTATAAAAGCAAAGACGGCACGCCCGTGCATATGTTCTTAACTCACAAAAAGGGTCTGAAAAAAGATGGCAACAACCCCGTCTATCTTTATGGATATGGCGGATTTAATATCAGTATCTTGCCGGGCTTCGACCCGCGCATAGTTCCTTTCTTGGAAGCCGGGGGCATTTATGCTGTAGCCAACTTGCGCGGTGGAGGAGAATATGGCGAAGAATGGCACAAAGCCGGCATGCTTGAAAACAAGCAAAATGTATTCGATGATTTTATTGCCGCTGCCGAATATCTGATTCAAGAAAAATATACCAACCCTAAAAAAATAGCCATTTCGGGGCGTTCCAACGGTGGCTTGCTCATTGGGGCTTGCATGACACAGCGCCCTGAGCTGTTTCAGGTGGCTTTGCCGGGCGTGGGCGTATTGGATATGCTGCGCTTCCATAAGTTTACCATCGGTTGGGCTTGGGTCAATGAGTACGGAAGCAGTGAGGATTCCACCCAGTTTCAATATTTGCTCAAATACTCACCGGTGCACAATGTAAAAGATGCCGACTATCCGGCTACTTTGGTTTACACTGCCGAATATGACGACCGGGTGGTGCCTATTCATTCATTTAAGTTTATTGCTGCCTTACAAGCGCATCAAAAAGGCGAGCGCCCGGTGTTGATTCGTATCGATACCAAAGCCGGACACGGCGCCGGCAAGCCGGTCAGCAAGCTGATAGACGAATGGGCAGACATATGGGCGTTTACCTTCCATAACTTGGGCATGACCTTCCCACCAAAGCAATAAAAAAACCTAACTGCACAAAACATATCGCACGGGCACGCTCGCCCGTGCTTTTTTTATTTCCCGGAAAGAAGAAACTGCCTACGATTGTCTCAAAATCAGACACTTTGTCTTTGTTTTACAATGTTTTTATGACAAAATCTGCCACTATGTCCTTGTGTTGCCTTTTGGCTTGCCCTTTGTATATAAAAAAGGCAAAAAACAACAATTAAAAAGGAGGATAAGATATGAACTTTGACAAGTATACCATCAAATCGCAGGAGGTCATCCAACAGGCAGTGTCTATTGCACAAGCCAATCAGACCTCTGTAGTGGAAACCGGACACCTGCTCAAGGCCGTCCTGGAAAGCGACGAAAATGTAACAGGTTTTCTGTTCAAGAAGCTGAACGTAAACCTGAACTACCTGAAAAGCAAATTAGAAGAAATTATCAGCTCTTATGGCAAGGTGAGTGGTGGCAGCCCGCATTTGTCCAACGATGCGGCACAAGCACTCAAGCGCGCTGAAGACTATCTCAAAAACTTCAACGATGAATTTGTTGCCGTTGAACATATTTTATTGGGGCTTTTGAGTGGTAAAGACCGCGTAGCGCAGCTGCTGAAAGATATGGGCGTTGCCGAAAAGCAACTCATACAAGCCATCAAAGAGCTGCGCGGTGGCGGACGTGTAACCGACCAAAATGCTGAAGCCAAGTACCGCTCACTGGAGCGCTATTCGAAGAACCTGACCAAGCTGGCAAAAGAAGGCAAGCTGGACCCCGTCATCGGGCGCGACGAAGAAATTCGCCGTGTGATGCAAATACTATCGCGGCGCACCAAAAACAACCCTATCTTGTTGGGTGAGCCCGGTGTGGGTAAAACTGCCATTGTAGAAGGCTTGGCACAGCGTATTGTGGCCGGCGACGTGCCCGAAAACCTGAAAGACAAACAACTGGTAGCCCTTGACATGGGCTTGCTGGTAGCCGGTGCCAAATATAAAGGCGAGTTTGAAGAGCGTTTGAAGTCGGTGATTAAAGAAGTAACTGACTCGAATGGCCAAATCATTTTGTTCATCGACGAAATCCATACTTTGATTGGTGCCGGTGCAGGCGGCGATAGCGCCATGGATGCTGCCAACCTCTTGAAACCGGCTTTGGCACGTGGCGAGCTGCGTTGTATCGGGGCTACCACGCTCAAAGAATATCAGAAATACATAGAAAAAGACAAAGCACTGGAGCGCCGTTTCCAACCGGTCATGGTCGATGAGCCCAGCATCGAAGATGCCATTTCCATCTTGCGTGGTTTGAAAGAACGCTATGAAGTACACCATGGCGTGCGCATTCAAGACGATGCCATCATTGCAGCCGTAGAGCTTTCGGTGCGTTATATTACCGACCGCCAACTGCCCGACAAAGCCATAGACCTGATTGACGAGGCAGCGGCACGTTTGCGCATCGAAATAGACTCTATGCCCGAAGAGCTCGACGAACTGGAACGCCGCATCATGCAATTGGAAATTGAACGCGAAGCCATCCGTCGTGAAAACGACAAGGAGAAAGAGGCAGTCCTTTCTAAGCAAATCGCCGAGCTTTCGGAACAGCGCGACGCACTGAAAGCCAAGTGGAAGCAAGAAAAAGAGCTTGTGCAGCAAATACAGAGCATCAAGGCAGATATCGAAAACCTGCGCATCGAGGCAGAGCAAGCCGAGCGCGAAGGCGACTACGGGCGTGTGGCTGAAATACGCTATGGGCGTATCCTCGAAGCCGAGAAGCGTTTGGAAGAACTGCGCAAGCAGCTGCATGAAATACAGGGCGAAAAACCCATGTTGAAAGAAGAAATTACTGCCGAGGACATCGCCGAAATCGTATCGCGCTGGACCGGCATCCCTGTATCGAAGATGCTGCAAAGCGAACGGGAAAAGCTCTTGCACCTTGAAGACGAGCTGCACAAGCGTGTGGTAGGGCAAGACGAAGCCATCCGTGCTGTATCGGATGCCATTCGGCGCAGCCGTGCCGGCTTGCAGGACCCCAACCGTCCGATTGGTTCGTTTATCTTCTTAGGTCCTACCGGTGTGGGTAAAACCGAGCTGGCAAAAGCCCTTGCCGACTACCTCTTCAACGACGAAAACGCCATGGTGCGCATCGACATGTCCGAGTATCAAGAGCGCCATTCGGTGAGCCGTCTCATCGGTGCGCCTCCCGGATACGTAGGCTATGACGAAGGCGGACAATTGACCGAAGCAGTGCGCCGGCGTCCTTATTCGGTGGTGCTCTTGGACGAAATAGAAAAAGCGCACCCCGACGTGTTCAATATCTTGTTGCAAGTGCTTGACGACGGGCGCCTGACCGACAACAAAGGGCGCACGGTCAACTTCAAAAACACCATCATCATCATGACTTCGAACATGGGGGCTGAGCTCATTCAAGCCAACTTTGAAAACATCACCCCCGAGAACGAAGACGAGGTGGTGGCACAAACCAAAGAACAAGTGCTTGACTTGCTGAAACGCAACTTGCGTCCCGAGTTCTTGAACCGTGTGGATGAAATCATTATGTTCCGCCCGCTGTCGAAAGAAGACATCCGCGAAATAGTAGAAATACAACTCAAACAAGTAAACAAACGCCTCGAAGCCGAAAATATCGAATTGGTAGTGGACGACAGCATCTACGACCTCTTGGCAGACGTAGGCTTCGACCCGCAATTTGGTGCCCGTCCGCTGAAACGAGCCATTCAGCAACTCATACTCAACGAGTTGTCGAAAGAAATCATCGCGGGCAAAGTAAAAGAAGGCGACGTGGTGCACGTATCCTTCGACAGCAACGAAGAACGAGTGAAGTTCGAAGTAGTGGACAAAATAGAAGCGTAATCATAGCCCTGAACTCTTCCACCGCAAGAGGCGGCTTCCTTTGGAAGTCGCCTCTTTTTTTTTGAATAAACAACCTTGTTGCAAGCTTGCAAAAAAGCCCGTCCATAAGCAGCAGACCGTATATTCGTACCATTGCCTTGGCAAGTTAAACTTAAAAAGAAAACAACTATGACACGCTACACCGCTTGGACACTTGTGCTACTTACCGGTATATGGCTGCTTACTGCTTGTAAAAAAGACAAAGACGTGGCGCCATCGGTAGTCGATCGTGGAATTGTTTCAAGTAATGCCTCAAAGAATCGCTTCGATTACATCTCCGGCAGAAGCAACTACTCATCCGCAAAGTTCTATAATGTAGGGCATGGGGCGGATTTGATAAGCTATTACAATGGCATTACTCTTTATAGGGACGCCTGGGGGATGTCTTCCCTCGTAGATGTAAATACAGGTGACGTACTGTACACCGGTTATTATTATATTGAAGCTCCCGGGGCTCCCATCCTGATTTACAAAGACATGGCCCTGATTCATGAAAGAGTTGGAACAGGAGATGCCCGCCTGATTATGATGAAGATTGACGACAAGAGCATTGTTTGGGAGCGCAGCACCCCCGGATTATTTAGTTTACGTGGCGTTGTAGGAAAATATGCAATTGGAAATTCCAATGGCGATTGCTATATCATCGACCTGGACAACGGACAAGGCATGAGGGTGCCGGAAATAAATGCTTTTACAAACTACTTCGTGTCGAACTATAACAGCTTTGCAGTACTGAAAGCATATGATAATGAAATCCTTTTTTACTCGTCGGACGGCACTTTAAAGAAAAGGGTCGTGCTGTCGGACAAAATAGAACTCTGGATTGGGGAATATTTTAGTTCTGCTTACAAAGACTTGGCTTTGATAGTAGTAGGCGTGAGCAATCTATCATTTAAAATGTTTGCATTGGATATGAAGCAGGAGAAAGTATTGTGGGAAAAAACATTATCACAAGATAAACGATACGTTTCCTTTTCCAATGATGACAGATACGCATATGCACTTCTTTACAAAAAACAAGAAGGCAAGTATTATTTGGAACTGAGCGATATAAAAACCGGAGAACTTGTTGAAACCCTCGCGGTACCGGATGGCATTTTGCCCACTAATTGGATTTCCGGTGGTTATCGTATTTCATTGAACCCGCTTATGCTGCGAAACTATTGGATGTTTTTCTATGTAAAAGAAGGAACGGCTTATATCCGGGCTTTCGATAAAGCAAGCAGACAATGGAAACAGTGGACGGTGACGCTTCCTGTAAATGTCCTTTCTTTTGATGCAATTACATTAGATGAAAAAGGGAGGATCTATATCGATTGTGAAGGATATAATGGCTTTGTAATGATTGAGTAACCCGGTTTATTAGTATTGTACCGGCTGCTCGTTGTGAACGGGCAGCTTTTTTACATTTATGCGGAAACTGCCGGCTGCGTTTTTTTGCCTTCCGGTTTGATAGTGGCATGCATATCTTGAAGCAAGACAGGTCATTCTTGCCGTGTTCCCCCAAAGGCGTACCTTTGAAGGGACACGGCTCGTCTTTTTGAAATTAAGGTTTGGGTTTTTCCACAATATTGATTTTGAGTGTATTGGTTTTTTTCCGCGCCTTGATAGGCATACTTGCCATTTTAATGATAACATCCCCTTCGCGAATGAAGCCCCGCTCCCGTAGAATGTCTTCTATGTCTTGGAAGGTAGTGTCGGTGCTTTCGTATTTGTCGTAGTAAAAAGCCCGCACGCCCCATACCAAATTAAGGGCAGTGAGCAGCTGCCGGTTACTGGTAAAAATAAAAATATCCGCTTCGGGCCGGTGACTTGCGGTGCGAAATGCCGTAAAGCCCGAATGAGTCATGCCCACAATGGCTTTGGCATTCGTATGCTTAGCCAAAGTACAGGCTGCCGCCACCAAGCTGTGGTGAATAAAATCGGGGGACTGTTGGTTGGCTACTTCCAAGTTTTGATGATAGATGCTTTTAATGTGTGTTTCGGTGAAGTGAATGGTGCGCACCATGCTTTTGATTACCTCCAGCGGATATTTGCCTACTGCCGTTTCGGCGCTGAGCATGATGGCGTCGGCGCCGTCAATGACGGCATTGGCTACATCGTTGGTTTCGGCACGAGTAGGGCGGGGATTCTGTATCATACTTTCCATCATTTGGGTAGCGATGATCACCGGCTTGGCTGCCCGTTTGCATTTATCCACAATCATTTTTTGAATGACGGGCACCTCTTCGGCATAGGTTTCCACGCCCAAGTCGCCACGTGCCACCATGATGCCGTCGGCGGCTTCTATGATGCTGTCTATGTTTTTTACGGCTTCCGGCTTCTCTATCTTGGCAATGATGCGCGTATTTTTGCCTTTTTGCCGGATAAGGTGGCGTAAAAGATGCACATCGGTAGCCGTGCGCACAAACGAAAGGGCAATCCAGTCCACACCTGCTTCCAGTCCAAAATACAAATCTTCGGTGTCTTTCTCTGTAAGGCAGGGCGTGGACAGATGGCTGAAAGGCAGGTTGATGCCTTTTCTTGATTTAAGCACACCACCATAGAGCACTTCAGTGATAACTTCCTTTTCGGTGCGTTCCAGCACCTTGAGCTGAATGTTACCGTCGTCGAGCAAGATGATTTCGCCTTCTTTGACATCCTCCGGAAGGCTTTGGTAGGTCGTGCTTACCCGTTCGGCATTGCCTGTGGTTTCTTCTATGGTGATGACGAAGCGTTGCCCTTTTTTGAGTTCTACTTCGCCGTTTTCTATTTCGCCAATGCGTATTTTAGGACCTTGCAGGTCCTGCAATATGGCCAGGTTGAACCCATATTGTTCATTGATGGCACGAATGTGACGTACGACCTCGAGATGCTCTTCATGTGAACCGTGCGAAAAGTTGAGGCGGAAAACATCGACCCCTTCGCGCGCCAGCGCCAAAAGCATTTCCGGGCTGCGAGAAGCCGGCCCCACGGTTGCTACTATTTTGGTTTTATTGAAGGTGTTTAGCATAAGACAAGCTTGGTTTGAAAAACAAAAGCAGTTTAATGAAATTGACCGGCATAAAAAAGTGGCAAAAGATGAATTTTGTGTAAAAAGAAACGAAAGAATAGATAAAAACAAAAAGCCGCACCATGCAGTGCGGCTTTCGTTTGAGAGCCCCCCACAGGACTCGAACCTGCAACCTACTGATTACAAGTCAGTTGCTCTACCAATTGAGCTAGGGAGGCTTGTCATTGTTTTGACGTTGCAAATATAAAATACCGGCAAATAATATGCAAGTGTTTTCTTCAAAAAAAAATGAAACGTAAAGAAGCAGCCGCTTTACAGGCTGCTTCTTTTATCAGCCGCCCCCGGTTATCGAGGGTTTTTCAGGCAAAGCCCCAGTTCTTCCAACTGTTCGGGTGCAATGGGCGAGGGGGATTCTATCATTACATCACGGCCGGAAGTGTTTTTGGGGAAAGCAATAAAGTCGCGAATAGACTCACTGCCACCCATCAAAGCACACAAGCGATCAAAGCCAAATGCAATGCCCCCATGAGGCGGTGCACCATAGCGGAAGGCATTCATTAAAAAGCCAAACTGTGCTTCTGCTTCCTCTTCGCTGAAGCCTAAAATTTGGAACATCTTTTTCTGAAGCGCTTGGTCGTGGATACGGATAGAGCCGCCGCCTACCTCCACGCCATTAATGACCATGTCGTAGGCATTGGCGCGTACCTTGCCCGGTTCACTGTCAAGCAAAGGAATATCTTCGGGTTTGGGCGAAGTAAAGGGGTGGTGCATGGCATAATATCGTTGGGTTTCTTCGTCCCATTCCAGCAGTGGGAAATCAATCACCCATAAAGGACGGTAAACATTTTCGGGACGCAGCCCCAGGCGGTTGCCCATCTCCAAGCGCAGCTCGCAAAGTTGCTTGCGCGTTTTATCCGCTTCGCCGGCAAGTATGAGCAGCAGGTCACCGGCTTGAGCGCCCATAGCCTCTGCCCATTGCTTGAGGTCGTCTTGTGAAAAGAATTTATCTACCGACGACTTAAACGAGCCATCTTCTTGGTATTTCACATAAACCAATCCTTTGGCACCTATTTGTGGGCGTCGTACAAAGTCGGTGAGCTCATCCAGCTGTTTGCGGGTATAATTGGCACATCCCGGAGCACAAATGCCCACCACCAGCTCGCTGTTGTCGAATACCTGAAAGCCTTTGCCTTTGGCCAGGTGGTTCAATTCGACGAAAGTCATGCCGAAACGGATATCGGGTTTGTCGCTGCCATACAGGCGCATGGCTTCGTCGTAGCTCATCCGCGGGAAGTCGTCCAGTTCTATGCCTTTCACGCTTTTGAATATATGCTTGACCAAGCCCTCAAACATTTGCAAGATATCTTCTTGCTCCACGAAAGACATCTCACAGTCTATTTGCGTGAATTCGGGCTGGCGGTCGGCGCGCAGGTCTTCATCACGGAAGCATTTCACTATTTGATAGTAGCGGTCAAAACCGGCGACCATCAATATTTGCTTGAAGGTTTGTGGCGACTGGGGCAGGGCATAGAACTGCCCGGGATGCAGCCGCGAAGGCACCACAAAATCGCGGGCTCCTTCCGGCGTTGATTTGATGAGTACCGGCGTTTCTACTTCAATAAATTGCCGGGCATCCAAATATTCGCGGGTAGCACGGGCTGCCCGGTGACGTAGCTCCAATCGGCGGCGCATGATGTCACGGCGCAAGTCCAAGTAACGGTATTTCATGCGCAGGTCCTCACCACCATCGGTTTCATCCTCTATCAAGAAAGGGGGCACATCCGAAGCATTAAGCACCTTCAGGCTATCAACGGCCACTTCTATGTCGCCGGTGGGAATTTTGTCGTTTTTTGAAGCGCGTTCAATCACCGTTCCGCTTGCTTGCACTACAAACTCGCGCCCCAGGGTGCGTGCAACTTTGAGCAACGCTTCGGGTGCTTTGCCTTCCTCAATCAGCAATTGAGTGATGCCGTAGCGGTCGCGCAGGTCTATCCAAAGCAGGTGCCCTTTGTCGCGAATGGCACGTACCCAGCCGGATAAAGTCACTTTTTGTCCTACATGCTGTATTCGAAGTTCTCCACAAGTATGCGTTCTTAACATAAGTAAATGCTTTTTATGAAGGCTATAAGATTACTGTCTGTTTGCTTGTTAAAAGGCAAAAGTATAGTTAGCATTGAAGAAGACAAAGCACTCAGCGACTTTTTTTTATGCGATCCGGGTTTTCTTTCACAAAGGCATCCCAACTTTTCGCCTTGCTGATTTGCAAGCCACTTTGCAGGTAATGACAAACAGCCACCCCCAAGGCATCGGTGGCATCCAAGAGGGTGTCGTCTTCGAAACGTATATTGAGGAGCCTTTCCAGCATGCCGGCTACCTGCTCTTTCGAAGCATTGCCATTGCCTGTGATCGATTGCTTTATTTTACGCGGTGCATACTCCATAATAGGTATTTCACGCACCAGTGCTGCCGCCATAGCTACGCCTTGCGCCCGCCCCAGCTTCAACATAGACTGCACGTTCTTTCCGTAAAAGGGGGCTTCCAATGCTACCTCATCCGGTGCATAGTGTTCTATTAATTGGCTGACACGCTCGTAAATACGCTTCAACTTGAGCGCCTGGCTGCTAAGCTTGTGCAACTCAATGACGCCATAGTGTATGGCTTCCAAACGATTGCCCTCTACCCGTATCAATCCATAGCCCATTACTTGGGTGCCCGGGTCAATGCCTAAAATAATTCGCTCCTTTGCCAAAGGTCTGTTGTTTACTGTCTTTCAAAGATACATGTTTTGTGTCGATACATATCAATAGCTCTTTTTTGCTTTACAGGTCCTTTTTTGAACCTGTTTTTTGAAAAAACTGTGTTATTTTCTTAAATTAAGGTTAAATTTTTAACCATATTTTTGATAGAAAGTGTTTGTTTTTTAGATTTGGGGTATCGAATTAAACCTAAAATTAAAAAAACATGCCAACACTTCGTTTTCGCGCCCTCCTCGACGCACAAAACCGCCCGGCCGTACAAGTGCAAGAGCCGGAGGAAAATGTAACTCGCTATTTTGCTACGCAGGTCTTCAATAAAGAAGCCATGCGCCGGTATCTCAGCCACGAGACCTACAAAAAACTCATGTATGCCATAGAGCATGGCGAAACCATCGACCTGGAGCTGGCCGACGCCGTAGCCGCCGGCATGAAAAGCTGGGCTATCAGCAAAGGGGCTACCCATTTTACCCATTGGTTCCAGCCCTTAACCGGCCTGACCGCAGAAAAACATGATGCCTTTTTTGACATAGACAGCGAAGGGCGAGCCATCGAGAAGTTTAAAGGCTCCGAATTGGCACAGCAAGAGCCCGACGCCTCTTCGCTGCCCAGTGGTGGTATTCGCTCCACTTTCGAAGCCCGTGGCTACACGGCATGGGACCCCAGCTCGCCGGCTTTCATTATGGAAATCAACGGCAGCAAAACGCTTTGTATTCCTACTATCTTTATTTCTTATACCGGCGAATCGCTGGACTACAAAACGCCTCTACTCAAATCCCTGCATGCCCTTGACAAAGCTGCTACTGCTGTTTGTCAGTACTTCGACCGGGAGGTAAGCCGTGTAATGGCTACCTTGGGACCCGAGCAAGAGTATTTTGTCATAGACAAGGCTTTGTATTATGCCCGCCCCGACTTGGTAGCCTGTGGGCGCACCCTCTTTGGACACACCCCCGCGCGCGGGCAACAGCTCGAAGATCACTATTTCGGCTCTATTCCGGCACGTGTGCGTGCTTTTATGATAGACTTTGAAACCGAAGCCATCAAGCTGGGCATTCCGATACGCACCCGCCACAACGAAGTGGCACCGGCGCAGTTTGAATGTGCTGCCACTTTCGAAGAGGCCAGCGTGGCAGTTGATCATAACTTGCTGCTGATGGACATCATGGAGAAGGTAGCCGACCGCCACGATTTAAAGGTGCTCTTTCATGAAAAGCCTTTTGCAGGGGTGAACGGAAGCGGCAAACACAACAACTGGTCTATGATGACCAACACCGGGGTTAACCTTTTGGCTCCCAGTACCAAAGCCAAGGAAAATTTGCGCTTCCTTGCCTTCTTTGTGAACGTCATCAAAGCAGTGCACGACCATGCCGACTTGCTGCGTGCCAGCATCATGTCGGCAGGCAACGAGCACCGCTTAGGTGCCAATGAAGCCCCGCCGGCTATCATTTCCGTATTTATAGGTGACGAATTGACCAAGGTATTGGAAGAGCTGGAAGAAAAAGCTACCATCAAAATCAACAAAGGCGATAACCTTTACATGAAGGTGGGCATCAGTAAGATACCGCCTGTTTTGCGTGACAACACCGACCGCAACCGTACCTCGCCTTTCGCTTATACCGGAAACAAATTCGAATTCCGTGCCGTGGGCTCTTCTGCCAACTGCGCTTCGAACATGATTGTATTGAACACGGCAGTAGCAGCCCAATTGCAGCAATTCAAGAAGGACGTGGATGCACTCATAGAGAAGGGCGAAAAGAAAGAAGTAGCCATCGTACGCGTGCTGCGTAACTATATCAAAGCATCGAAGCGCATCTTGTTCGAAGGAAATAATTACTCGGAAGAGTGGGCAAAAGAAGCCGAAAAACGCGGCTTGACCAACATTAAATCTTGCGTGCGGGCACTGCAAGCCTTTGTGAAGCCCGAATCGGTGGCGCTTTTTGAAAGTCAAGGTGTGTTTACCAAACGCGAAGTGGAGGCTCGCTATGAAATCATGTTGGAAGATTATGTGAAGCGCATCCAGATTGAATCACGCATGATGGGCGAGCTGGCACTCAATCACATTATTCCGGCGGCTATCAACTACCAGAACCGCCTGCTTGAGGCCTTCGAGCGCATGCAGCGTGCCGGCATTGAAGAAGAAAATCTCGAATCTATTAAAATCACCATTCGCAAAATTGCTGAGCATGTAAACATGCTGCAGAAGAAGGTCAAAGAAATGATAGACAAGCGCAAAGAAGCCAATAAGATTGAAGACATACGCCGGCGCGCCGAGTTTTATACTGACGAGGTGAAGCCTTTATTTGATGAAATCCGCTATCGTGGCGACAAACTTGAGCTCATGGTGGACGACGAACTTTGGCCACTTGCCAAATACCGCGAGCTGTTGTTTGTGCGCTAATCGCTATCTTGTTCATGGTCCCTGAGGGAAGGCGGCAGCAGCTCGTCTTCCCTTATTTTTTTTCTGTAGGGCAGCAGCCATTCGTCTTTCAGGTGAATGCACACGTGCCCTTCACCATCTTCTATTTTTATTTTCAAAAAATCTGAAGGTACCAAGCGCACCAAAAGGCGCACAATCCCTTCATTGTGTCCTATGAAAGTGCCATATAGGCGGCAAATGCCTTGCGCATGTGCATGTATGCAAAGGCGCAGCATGAGCGCGTGCCCCAGTCCCTTGCCCTGCCAGTCGTCTCGCACAACAATGGCAAATTCGGCACTCTTGACTTTTTCTGAAGGGCGCATGTAGCGGGCAACGCCTATAATCTCTTCTTCTGCCTGCTGCCTCAGGCAAGCAGCCAAAGCGAAGTCATGTTGGTAATTGACTTGTGCAAATTGTTGGGCATATGCCCGTAGCGTGCTTTCATCCAGATGCTCTGTATAGGTTTGAAAACGATAAAAGCGCGACTCAGCCGACAGCCCCTCATATAGCTTTAAGAGGCGCTCCGCGTCATCGGGCATCAGTGGGCGAAATACTACCGGCGGCGTACCGTTCATGTAAGTTGCAGCTGTCAATAAATAAACGACTTGATGAAAGATAATCACTTACCGGCAAATAAAAAACAAAGACTTACAGCATAAAGATGCTGCAAGTCTCCCAATCCTTCAACCAGCTATGAATGTTGAATGTGTGTACAAATATAGTAAGTTTCAGGATTATAGTTGCATCATTTGTAGAATAATCTGTATTAAACAATAAATACTCGGCAAGCATACTTCATCGAGTAAAGTGGCTCCTTTATCGAGTCAAGTGTGTTCTTTATCGAGTTTTTAGTTTCTGATAGTGAGTGTCTTACTATTTTTGTAGAGTGAAAAAATGCATCGTACAAATGAAAAAGTTTATTGTCGCTTTGGTTTTAAGTGTAGTGTGGACAGGGCAAGTGCTTGCACAAACCATTTTGGGAGGCGTTATCAATTCCTATGCGCGCGTTACCAATATTAGCGGCAACCAATTTGACATGAACAATGTGTATGGCAATGTATCTGACTTCTCAGCGGGGCGTACGGTGCTAATCATTCAAATGAAGGGCGCCTCTGCCAGAAATGGAAACAACGACAGATATGGCGAGCTCAGAGATTACGGTAATGCCGGTAATTATGAGTTTGCCACAGTAAGCAACCTCATCAACTTAGGAGGGGGTAACTACCGTGTGGTTTTTAACACCGTAGCACGCACCTACGATGTTGCCGGGGCAGTGCAGCTGGTGTCTGTACCTTCTTACAGTAACTTGACTATTGCGGGCGACGTAACTGCCAAGCCTTGGAGTGCCGCAGATGGCACCGGTGGTGTGGTGGCTTTGGAGGTGCAAAATACGCTCACCCTGAATGCTTCCATAGATGTGAGTGGTTTGGGCTTCAGAGGGGGAAGTCCCAACTCTCAACCCAATGGCGGCTCAAATGATGAAAATACTTACCGCACCAATAATAATGGCTATGCAGCAAAGGGTGAAGGCATTGCCCTGCCCAATCAGCCCAACGGGCGTGGCAAAGTAGCCAATGCCGGTGGTGGTGGCAATCCTCATAATGCCGGTGGCGGTGGTGGTGCCAACTTGGGAAGTGGCGGAAATGGCGGCAGAGGGTGGCCCGGTGCCGGAGGCACTACAGGTGCCGGTATTGGCGGGGTAGGCTTAATGTATGATCCCATCGTAAACAAAATATTTATGGGCGGCGGCGGTGGCGCCGGTCAACAAAATAACAACCGGGCCAGCCGTGGCGGCAATGGCGGCGGAATCATCATCCTGCGTGCCGGAACCATTACTTCTACCAATTGTGGGGCGGCACCTGCTTTGCGTGCCAATGGAGAAGATGCCCCCAACAGCACCGGCAACGACGGTGCCGGCGGAAGCGTTCTTGTAGAAGCCGGCAATATCACAATGCCTTGTTTGTTGACCATTGAAGTAAGTGGTGGAAATGGCGGCAATGTGAATCATAATGCGGCCCACGGTGGCGGTGGCGGCGGTGGTGTAGGTGCTTTCCTTAGTAACAAGGATTTTTCCGCTGCTACGAATGTGATAGCTGTTCCCGGACAAAACGGACGCGATTGCACCACTTGCAACAACAGCACTTCAACGCCGGGCAGCCCTTGCCCCGCAGGCAACTGCGCAAGTACCGGCTGGTCAATAACGGGAGGCTTTGTGCCCTTGCCGGTAGAGCTGTACGGTTTTGAGGTTGCATACATGCCCACCCGCCGGGAAGTAAAACTACAATGGTTTACTACCCAGGAAATCAACACACACAAGTTTGTGATTGAGCGCAGCATAGACATGAAAAACGTAGAGGCTGTAGGCGAAGTGGCTGCTGCCGGAGAAAGCCGTTTGTTGCGCTCTTATAGCTTCGTGGATATGCCTTGGCAGCAAGGAACCCTTTACTACCGCTTGCGTATCGAAGACAGAGACGGCACCATAAGCCATTCGCAATGGAAAGCGGTGGAAGTGACAGAAGAAGGAGCAGCCACAGCACGCTTCAATATGAGTCCCAACCCGGCTACCGGCGGAATTGTTACTTTGCGTTGCTCGAAAGATATCGAAGCAATCCACCTATACGACACCTATGGTACATTGCAGCTTGACTTACAAGCACAGGGCAAAGAGCAGGTAGTGAATGTGGAGGCCTTGCCGCCCGGTCTTTACATAGTAAAGATAAAAACAATGGAAGGGGAGTGGCTCAGTAAGCGCTTGCTTATTCAGTAGGCCGAAAGTTGTTTGAGTGAACATATGACGAAAGCGGGCAAGTGCGGTCTTGTACCGCTTTCTTTTGTTTTATGCTCTACCGCTTCTGCAACTATATTTTTTTATATATTGCTTTCTTAAATCGAATGCCTGCCTTTATGCCTGCACCTTTACTTTTCTGCACCGAGAATTACCGCTATCTTTACGACGAAGTAGCCGATTTGATGCCTTCAGTAGAAAAAGGGGCGGTAGAGCGGCGTGTGTTCCCCGACGGCGAGCGTTATCAGTGTTTGCTCTCCGGCGTGGAGGGACGCGACGTTATGCTGATTGGCGGAACCATTTCCGATGTGGATACACTCGAGCTCTATGACTTGGCGTATGCCATTGCCAAATATGGTGCCAAGTCTTTGCGGATTGTTATTCCTTTCTTTGGTTACTCAACCATGGAGCGTGCGGTGCGACAAGGTGAGGTCGTTACTGCCAAAACCCGTGCCCGCCTGCTGTCGGCAATCCCCAATACAGGTACTTTGGTGAAGTATTATTTGATTGATTTGCACACCGAAGGCATACCGCACTATTTTGAAGGCAATGTAACAGCATTGCATGTTTATGCCAAACCTGTGATTATAGAAGCCGCACGGCAGTATGGTGGGGCGCATTTTGTGCTGGCTTGCACCGATGCCGGCCGTGCCAAGTGGGTAGAATCGCTTGCCAATGACATGGGCGTGGAAGCGGCTTTTGTGTTTAAAAAACGACTGAGCGGCGAACAAACAGCCATTACAGGCGTGAATGCCGATGTAGAAGGAAAGACCGTCATCATTTATGACGATATGATTCGCACAGGTGGCTCGCTTATAAAAGCAGCGCAAGCCTACAAAGAGGCTGGTGCCCGTCGCATTATAGCTATTACTACGCATGGTATCTTTGTGGGGCAGTGCGTGGAACGGATTCAGCAGTCAGGTCTTTTTGAAAAAATCATAGCGACCAATACACACCCCAATGCACTGAAATATGCCGGTCATCCATTGGTAGAGATTAGAAGCGTAGCCGCACTGATTGCCCGCCATTTAAGTATATAGTGCTATGTGGCAGCCCGGAAAAGAAGCTTTAAGGTCTTACTTATATGCCAACATATTGGGCTGGTTGCTGCTGTTTACAGCCAATACGACCGCCTATATCTTGCTGAGTGTAGGGGAAGGCTGGCTGGTGCATGTCGATGTTTATCTGCAGGGGGCATTTATCAATATTTTTTTAATAGGCTGTTATTTCTGGGCAGACTATAAGTCTGAAAAATACCGGGAAGCGTCAGCGCTTTTTCATCTGAAGCGCCAAGCGCATTATTTGTTGCTAATCATGTTGTTTGGAGCAGCTGTGCAACTGCTGCTTACCTTGTGGCATACTTCTTTACTGTCTTGGGCAGCGCGCTATGTGTACATCAGCTATTTGATGCATATAGTTCTTTTTGCCTTGGCGAGCCATATCATGCTGTTTACTTATCGTAACTTACTCTTCAAAAAAGCGCCCCGGCGCGTACATCGTTACTGGACAGTATTTAGTTATTTACTGCTGGCTACACTTATCTTTAATTACTTTCGCCTTCCCGTAAGTGCCCCGCCGGTGTGGATATCTTTGTTGGTATTGGGGGTACTTGCCTTCATGCTCTCGATAAACCTGCGTTGGGTTGCCTACTTGGATGTGAATGAGAAGGGAAAAGCCATTGTCATGATAGCGCTTGCCGTATTTGCATATGGCTACTTTGGTCTTTACTTTTACAATTACCATCAGCGCAACTTGCTTGAGTTCAACGTCGTTTATAACGTATATCTGCTGGCTGCTGCCGGCTTTGTGGTGCTCTATAGCATACTCGCAAGCTTGGTATTGTTGTTCAATATTCCTATTAGCCGCATATTTGAAAGCAAACTAAAAGACATCCTTGCTTTTCAAGAGCTTACCCAGTCCTTGCAAATTAGTGATACCGAAGAAGCGCTTTTTGAAAACTTGCTGCAGCAAGCCTATCGCACAGCCCAAGCCGATGCGGTGGTTTTGGAGGCAGTGGCGCCGGATGGAATGTCCACCCATTTGTTTACAAAAAACATTTCACTTACCGAAGCACGTAAAGTAAAAGCACATATTCAGAACCAAAAGCTTTATCACGCTTTGCTGGAAGCCCTGCCCGGCAGCAATGTGCCGAAAGAAACTTTGACAGCTATTCCCTTTAAGACGCATCACAGCATTTCCATAGTAAGCCACAGCCACAAGTTGGGCGATTTGCTGCTGTTACGCTATGCCGATGAGCCTTTTCAGCAAGAGCAAATTGAAATGATCGATACTTTTGTCAAACAGGTAGGCGTGGCTATTGAAAACAAACGTCTTATACAAGAAATCATCAATACAGAACGGTATAAGAGAGAGCTGGAAATTGCCAAAAACGTACAGCAGAGCTTGTTGCCTGCACGCTTCCCGGTTACCGATAAATTATCGATACAAGCCATCTCCACGGCTGCCCATGAAGTAGGAGGCGATTACTATGACTTCCATCTCGTCGATGAAAGCCGCCTGTATTTAGCCGTAGGCGATGTTTCAGGAAAAGGCACCAGTGCTGCTTTTCATATGGCAGAGGTGAAGGGCATTTTTCAGGGGCTTGCCCCACTCGAGCTGCCTCTTGAGGTACTGGCAAAATATATCAATCAGGCAGTGAATACTTGTGTGCCCAAGGGTACTTTTGTTGCGCTTTCGTTGCTTCATATCGACACCCGCCGGCATACGGTAGAGATACTACGGGGGGGGCATTGCTTCCCCATCTATTACAGTGCCGCCAAGCGCCGGGTCGAACTTATTAAACACCCCAGCATTGGTATGGGCATTGTGAATAGCGAGCGTTTTTTACAGCTGAACAAGACATCAACATTGACCTATCAGCCCCACGATATTTTGGTGCTATACAGCGATGGTATCACCGAAGCGCGTAATGAAAAAGGCGAAGAGTTTGGGGTAGAGCGGCTTATGGACTTGATACGCCTGCATGCAGCGGAAAGCGCGGAACAAATTATGATGGAAATCAACCGCGCAGTGAATCATTTCTTACAAAACCGTCCTTTGCGCGACGATTACACCTTGTTGGTTATTAAGTTTAAGCAGTGATTTTCGTACCTTTACCCCTCCTTGAAGCAGACATTTAACCTAAAAAATCAAATACGATTATGGACCTGTTCAATATAATGGGCAAACTCAAAGAGATGCAAGCCAAAATGAAAGAAGCACAAGCGCACTTGCAAGAAATAGAAGCCGAAGGCGAAGCCGGGGCAGGATTGGTAAAAGCGCGTGTCAATGGTGTGAAGCAAGTATTGAAGGTAGAGATAGATCCTTCTTTGATTACCGCTGAGCAAAAAGAAGTGCTTCAAGATTTGGTGGTGGCAGCCATCAATGTAGCTATGCAAAAAGCCGAAGAAGCAGCCCAAGAATATCTTCAAAAGACAATGAAAGACAGCATGCCCAACATCCCCGGTTTGGATTTTTTGATGAATCGTTAAGGGCTCATGCAAAAAAAGGTCGCCATTGTTGTTTTGAACCATAACGGGTTGCACTGGCTGAAGACGTTTTTGCCGTTGGTATGCGCGCGCTCGCCACAAGCCGACTGCTGGGTGGTGGACAATGGCTCCACCGACGGCAGCCTTGCATGGCTACGGCAACACATGCCTGAAGTAGCTTGTGTGGCACTGGGGAAAAACTACGGCTTTTGTGAAGGCTATAACCGGGGCATCGGGGCTTTGCCCAAGCAATACGATTATTTCATTCTGTTGAATTCCGACGCCTGCCCGGCTGAGGGATGGTTGGCGCCCATGATAGACCTGATGGATGCGTGCCCACGCATAGCAGCCTGTCAGCCCAAGGTACTGCGTTACAATCCGGAAGCAGAGAACCCCTTTACTTCCGAATTTGAATATGCCGGGGCGGCAGGGGGCTTCATCGACCGTTATGGCTATCCGTTTTGCCGGGGGCGCCTGTTCAATACCTGTGAAATAGACAGGGGGCAGTACGATAGCCCCGCTCCGGTAGCGTGGGCAACCGGTGCCTGCCTTTGCGTGCGTGCTGCCGACTGGGAACAAATGGGAGGCTTCGACCCCTTGTTTTTTGCACATATGGAAGAAATAGACCTTTGCCTGCGTTTGTGGGCAAATGGGCGCAGTGTTTACTGTGTGCCTGCTTCGGTGGTGTATCATGTGGGCGGTGGCACCCTGCACAAGCAGAATCCGCAAAAAACCTATCTTAATTTTCGAAACAGCTTATTTCTGCTTTACAAACATTTGCCGCCCCGCCAAAAACAATGGCAGATTTTTCTTCGCTTGCTGGCCGATGCACCGGCGGCGCTTGCATTATCTGTGCAAAGCTGTGACCTCCGCCATCTGTGGGCAGTCATAAAAGCGCATAGAAGCTTCTATGCCCATAAAAAACGTTTGCGTGTGGTGTCTCCATCTGCATGGCAAAAAGTTACCTATCCGGGAAGTATTGTGTGGAACTATTTCGCCCGTAAAAAAAGGCGGTTTTCTGACTTGTGTTGGCAGTTACCCTTCCCGGAAAAGCAAAGCACGGCGCCAACGCAAAAAACGACGTAAACGGGTAATAAAAGCAATGGCAAGGTAAACGAACACTGGTGAGCCGAAGGTTAAGAAGGTAGAATAAATGAAGAAAAGGCGTACACTAAAAATAGACACACCAAGCCGCTCGGCAAGCAGCGTGCACACGCCAAAAAAGCGCCACTCAATAAAATCCCGTAACCTTTCCATGCCCCATTTCGTTTAACTTGACAAATGCAAAAGGCTGAGCGCCTTTTTTGCAAAATTCTTGATTGAATTTAGTAAAATTGTTTATTTTTCGCAAAATTTGAACAACTTAAACAAACAAACGAGTTATGAAACAGTATAGCAACGCTCTTATTGCCCTTGCCATTGCCGGGTCAGTAGGTTTAGCTGGTTGTAACAGCTTAAGCCAAATGACCAAGATGGCAAAAGAACAAGACTTAAAGGTCGACCCCAATCCACTGGAACTGCACGGCGGTGTAGTAAGCTTTAAAATGTCTGCCAAGCTCCCCGTAAAAATGTTGAAAAAAGACACTGAATACGAATTGAAAGTGTTCTTTGTCAATGAGGGAGCAGCAGAAGGACAAGAGACCTTCAAAAAAGATGTAGGCTCTATCACCTTTGTATCGAACGACTACCTGCCGCAAAGCAACGAGGAAGAGCCCCGCATCGAAAAAGCCATGAGCTTCGACTATGAAGAACAGTTCGAGCGTGGCGACCTCGTAGTAAAAGGCTTTGCCCGCAGCACCAAAAACAACAAAGAAAAATCAACGGCTCAGATGCCCGTAGCCAAAGGCGTGATTACCACCTCTACTTTGGTGAAAGACCTCTTGGATGAGCCTTATGGCTTGGGCAACGAAGGCGAAGGCACCTTCGCTGTGCTTGACCATGGCTACGGCAAGCAAGAAGTGAAGCAAGTATATGTTGACTTCAACTTCGAGCAGGGCAGTGCAAAACTGCAAAGCGCAGAAGTGCGCGACAAAGGCGCTGCCATCGATGCCTTCGTAGCTTCTAAAATGCTCGTAGAAAAAGACGGCAAATCAACCGTAAACATCAAAGGTTCGCACTCGCCCGAAGGTCGCGAAACCATCAACCGCAACTTGGCTGATCAGCGTGCTGCGGTGATGAAGAAGTACTATCTCGACCAAATGAAGAAGTACAACTACGCCAAAGAAGAACTTGACAAAGTAACTTTCGAAATTACTACCCAAACTTTGGATGAAACCTTGCCTGAGTTCTTCAGCCTCGTAGATGCCAACACTACTTTGACTGCTGAGCAAAAGCAAGAAATCAAGAGCATCATGCAAGGTGAAGGCAGCTTTGTAGAGCGCGAAAAAGCCCTGCACAACAAGCCTTACTATGATGTACTGATGGACGAGGTATATCCCAAGTTGCGTTATGCCCGTACCGACGTATTGCAAGGTCCCAAGCAAAAAACCGATGCTGAGATTGCCTCTTTGGCTCGCCAAATTGCCAAAGGTGAAAAATCTACCGATGAGCTGACCGAAGCTGAATTGCTCTATGCTGCTTCCATGACACCTGATATGGAAGAGAAAGTAGCCATCTATGAAGCTGCCATCAAGAAAAATGACAGCTATGTAGCTCATAACAACTTGGCTGCTATTAAGCTGGAAATGGCATTGAAAGAAACTGACAGTGCTAAACGTGAAAAACTGGTTTCTGATGCCATCACCCACTTGGAAATAGCTAAGAACAAAAACGAAACTGCCGAAGTAAACTACAACCTTGGCTTGGCATATGCCATGAAAGGCGACAAAGCCAAAGCTGAACAAGCCATCAACCGCGCTATTGAAGTAGGCAGCGACAACCCCGCCACCATGCGTAAGTTGAATGGCGCCAAAGGTATCATGCTGATGAAGCAAGCCAAGTCTTACGACGACAATAAATACGTAGAAGCTGAGCAGGCATTTGCTGCTGCCGGCAATGGCCATAAAGTACTCTTCAACAAAGCATTGGCTCAGCTGCTGCACAGAGATTACGACAAAGCAATGGTAAGCTTCGATGCGGCTATCAAAGCTGCTCCGAACGATGGCTTGAGCTACTATGGCAAAGCTATCACCGCTGCCCGCAAAGGCAACGCGACCGAGATGCTGAAAGCCCTGAAAAAAGCCATCGAGCTGGATAGCGATCTGCGTGCACGTGCTGCCAAAGACTTGGAATTCATGAACTACTTCAACTCTACCGAGTTCCAAGATGCTATTCGCTAAGCCATAAGGCAACGATAAACCAAACAGCGCTACCAACCGTAGCGCTGTTTTTTTGTGCCTTTATCGGAAAGCCTATGATAAAGCGGTGTATTTATTCTGTTCAATCGTTTCTTTCTTTTATTCAAATACCTATATTTGCTCACGGTTTTTAAAACAGTCAATATCATGATAGTTGGTGTACCTAAGGAAATCAAGAATAACGAAAACCGCGTAGCCGTAACTCCGGCAGGAGTTACAGAATTCGTAAAGCGTGGACACACCGTGTATGTGCAAAAAAGTGCCGGTGAAGGCAGCGGCTTTGCCGATGAAGCCTATGAAAAAGCAGGAGCCATACTGCTCGACACCATCGAAGAGGTGTATGCCAAGGCAGAAATGATTGTGAAAGTAAAAGAACCCATCGAACCGGAATATAAACTGATTCGCGAGGGGCAACTTGTTTTTACTTACTTCCACTTTGCTTCTTCAGAAGCGCTGACCAAGGCAATGATTGAGCAAAAAGGCGTTTGCCTTGCTTATGAGACCGTGGAAAAAGCAGATGGCAGCCTGCCTTTGCTTATTCCTATGTCTGAAGTAGCGGGGCGTATGGCCGTGCAAGAAGGTGCCAAATACCTTGAAAAGCCCGTAGGTGGCAGAGGTATTTTATTGGGCGGTGTGCCGGGGGTAATGCCTGCCAATGTATTGATTATTGGTGGAGGGGTAGTAGGTACACAAGCGGCTAAGATGGCGGCCGGTTTGGGTGCCAACGTGACCATCATGGATGTGAACCTGCAGCGCCTGCGTTATTTGGCTGACATTATGCCTGCCAATGTGCGCACCATGATGTCGAATGAATACAATATCCGCGAAGCTGTAAAAACAGCTGACTTGATTATTGGAGCCGTGCTGATTCCCGGGGCAAAAGCACCCAAGCTCATTACCCGTGATATGCTTAAGACCATGCGTCCCGGCACGGTGGTGGTAGATGTGGCAGTAGATCAAGGCGGATGCATTGAAACCTGCACACCTACTACACACGAAAACCCCACTTTTGTCATTGATGGCGTATTGCACTATTGTGTAGCCAACATGCCCGGTGCCGTGCCTTACACTTCTACCCTGGCACTGACCAATGCCACCTTGCCCTATGCTTTGCGTTTGGCTGACTTAGGATGGCGCGAAGCTTGCCTGCGCAGCAATGAACTTAAGCTCGGCTTGAATGTAGTACATGGCAAAGTAGTTTATAAAGCAGTGGCAGAAGCTTTCAACCTGCCGTATGTGCCGGTAGAGGAAGTGCTTGCATAAGCAACTGACTTCGAAATAAATCAACAGAAGAGGGGCTACTAACAGCCCCTTTCTCTTTTAAAAAACTACCAATGAATTTGCAACCCCCAAAAATGGCGCGGATAACCTGCCTGATAACCACTAAGTGCATAAGAAACTTGTAGTCTCCTTAGCAAAAGGCGGAAACCCAGCGACCAGCCGGCGCGATGCGAGAAGTCCCGGTAACGCAACGATTGGTTGCGCTGTCCGTCAAAGCCCACCTGCAGCTGAAAAGCTTTGTGCAGGAGTATATCAGCCCCAACGCCTGTATGGCTGAGCCACTCGGAAGCACCTTCTATGCCTTTGGTTTGTTGCCAGTCGTGAAGGCGTGAAAGCGTCAGATAAAACCGGACCGGCATATGGGCCGGCTTGAAAATGCTGCTAATGCGCGCATCGAAGGGCAGTGGCGTAGTGCTTTGACCTACGGCGGCAGTGGCAAAACCAATATTTTTCAACAGTACGCTGAAATGAAAATCGGCGGTGGGGTGAATAAAAACCGCATTCAAATCCATGGCGAAGCCATGCGCCCCATACTCGGCAATTTGGCTGTTTACCCACTTGGCTGTAAGCCCTATGCCATAGTTTCCCATGCGGTGGGCGCTTCCTATCTCTATGACATAGTCGGCCGCACGGAAAGTGCCGGTGCTTTGCCCGCTGGCATCGGTAGCGTCCATCTTACCATAATTCAAATACCGGATGCCTATGCCCAAAGGATACTGCCGACGCAAAGCAAGCACCATGGTGGCACTGCTGTAGGTCATGCCCTCGCGCAAACTCTGAAAGCCAAAGGCCGCCCTGCGCGTATTGTTGCCATTCAGCATGGCAGGGGCAGTCATCCAGGCAAAAAGGTCTGTGCTGTCGGCAATGGTTTGGCTTTCGCCCAGCGCGGCACCGCGAGGGTGGGAGGCAAGGTTCAGCACCTGAAATGACTGTTGGCTGTAGGCTTGGGCTGTTGCATGACGGCAAGCAGCCCAAACACAGGCAAGCAGCAAAATAAGCCGGCTAAAGGTTTTCATTTATTCTGAACAATAATTCCTAAGCGTAACAACTGATAAGATACTTTCAAGCCTGTTTTTTCGATGTTTTGCGGATTGATTTGAAAAAGGAGTTTTCCATTTCTTACAATGAAATTGATGCCGCTAAACTCTTGAATGTACTCTTCGTTCTCTGTGATGACAAGCAACGGCAGCTTGCTGATTTTTTGAATCAGCTGTGTTTTTCGATAGTTGTTGAGAGGGAAAGAGTTGGGAATAAATAAAATGTGGCAGTTGGATTCTATGGCGTCGATGTCCTCATACTTGCGTATGATAAAACGCATATAAGGCGAACTCTTGGCACGCGCCATGCGGTAGAGCCCCTGCAAAATAGGCGAGTCACCAAGCACGCCAATAATATGCAGGCGGTTGTCTTCGGGCCATTGTATGTATTTGCAAAAATTATAAATGAACACAGAATGATAGAGATAATGCGTGCCGGCTTGCCCCTGCGAATAAACACGCGGGCTTGCCAAGAGCCATATGAGCATAAGTTGCACTATGAATAATCCGGCGCGAGAGGCTTTCATGCTTCCATTGGGTTAGACGGTAAAGGTGCTCAGTTGATTGTCTCAATATAATGAAATATTGAAAAATATAAAGTTTTTGACAAACAAATAGGCCGCCTTAAAAGGCGGCTTTCAATTAAAGCTGTAAAGCATGCTTGAGCACTTCTTGCGCCGTGCGCACGTATTTTATCTTGAGCTTTTTGATAAGTGGCGATTTGATTTCTTCCACATCTCTTTGGTTGGCTTCACATAAAATCACCTCTTGAATGCCCGCACGTTGGGCTGCCAGTAGTTTTTCTTTGATGCCACCTACCGGAAGCACTCTGCCGCGCAAGGTGATTTCGCCGGTCATGGCCAATCCGTTGCGTACGGGTTTTTGCAGGTATAGCGAAGCCAACGAAGTAAGTATGGTGATGCCGGCCGAAGGACCGTCTTTGGGAATGGCGCCTTCAGGTACGTGAATATGTAAGTCGTACTCTTCAAAAAGACGGCTGTCGATACCTAAAGCTTCGGCTTGTGATTTTAAAAGAGTAAAAGCGGTGGTAGCTGATTCTTTCATCACCTCGCCCAAGCGTCCCGACAAGGTCAACTTACCTTTGCCGCGGGTGAGCAGCGATTCGATGTAAAGAATATCACCGCCGACGGGCGTCCAAGCCAGCCCTATAGCCACCCCATGCGGCAAATTCTCTTCGCTTAGCTCTTTGTGATAAGGTGGTTTTCCTAACAATTTATACACATCGCTTGCTTTAATAACCTTGGGGTACGCCTCTTCCATGGCTACGGCTTTGGCTACTTTGCGCATGAGGCTGCCCACCTGGCGCTCGAGTTGCCGGACACCTGACTCCCGTGTATATTCTTCAATCAGCGTAAGCAAAGCATTCTCTTGCACACGCACCTGCTTGCCGCTCAATCCGTTGGCTTCCCGTTGTTTAGGCACCAAGTACTGCTTGGCTATTTCCAACTTCTCATCTATAGTGTATCCGGTTAGTTCTATGATTTCCATCCGGTCGCGGAGGGCAGGATGCAGGGTATCCAAGGTGTTGGCAGTAGCAATGAAAAGCACTTTCGAGAGGTCAAACGGCACTTCCAAGAAGTTATCCACAAAGGCATTGTTTTGCTCGGGGTCCAGCACTTCCAACAAAGCCGATGCAGGGTCACCACGGAAGTCACTGCCTATTTTGTCGATTTCATCCAGCACAAACACGGGGTTAGATGAGCCGGCACGCCGTAGTAACTGAATGATTTTGCCCGGCATGGCACCAATATAGGTTTTTCGGTGCCCCCGTATTTCGGCTTCGTCGTGTAAGCCACCTAATGACATGCGCACGTATTGGCGTCCCAGCGCCTTGGCAATGGATTTGCCCAAGGAGGTTTTGCCTACCCCCGGAGGGCCATATAAGCAAAGAATAGGACCTTGCAGCGACGATTTGAGCTTCATCACTGCCAAAAATTCCAAGATGCGCTCTTTTACTTTTTCCAGCCCGTAGTGGTCTTGGTCTAATATCTTTTTTGCATGTTGAAGGTCCAGCTTGTCTTGCGAAAAGCGCCCCCATGGCAGGTCAAGTAGCAGTTCAAGGTAGTTGACTTGTATGCCATATTCAGGCATGCCCGGTGCCAGACGCAGTAGCTTGTTCACCTCTTTGTCGAAGTGTTTGGCTACCTCTTCGGGCCAGTCCATTTGAGCCGCCTTCTCTTTGAACTCTTCCACCAGGGCACCTTCGTGCTCATAGCCCAGCTCATGCTGCAGCACCTTGATTTGCTGACGCAAGTAGTAGTCGCGTTGCTGCTTGTCTAAGTCGCTATGTACTTTCTTTTGAATTTCATTTTTCAGCTCCAGCAGCTGTATATTTTTGAGTAGCTGCTCGAGCAGTGCCATGCCCCGGCGAATGATGTCATTTTCTTCAAGCAGGCGTTGCTTTTCGGGCAGGCTTATTTGCAGCTGCACCGATAAAAAATTGACCAGAAAATGAAAGCTTTCAATATTGGACAGAGTGGCGTAAGCATCTTCCGAGAGCTCCGGATGCAACTGTATCATGCGACGGGCGGCATCCATCAGGTTTTCTTTAAGTGCCAGCGCTTCGTCGCTGTGGGTGTTGGCATCTGTTTCTAAAAGAGGTTCAACCTCCGCTATGAAATAGGGTTCCTCTTGGACGTACTGTTGAATTTGAAAACGCCCTAAGCCTTGCAATACGACGGTTACCTGCCCGTTGGGGAGGTTGACACGTTTTAGTATTTGGGCGGCTGTGCCTACCTGAAAAAGGTCTTGGCTGCCGGGGTCTTCTATTTGTTCATCTTTTTGCGCTACAATGCCAATGATAGAACCTTGCTTGCCATGTTGCTGAATGAGTTGCATGGACTTCTCGCGCCCCACTGTAACCGGAATGATGACACCGGGAAACAGCACTGTGTTGCGTACGGCCAAGATAGGCAAAGGGGAGGGTATAGGGCGCTTACGAAGGCCGGCCTCTTCTTCCTCGTTGAGCAGGGGAAGCATCTCGAATCCTTCGTCTGCTTGCATATGTCTTATCATAAAAGTTACAAAGTTATATGATTAGGTATCCAAAAGGGTGCTTGTTGCGTATAGTAAAGGCATGCAATGTTTGGCTTATTGCTTTAATTTCCTTTACTTAGTAAATAGGATGCGTGTTTTTGTTTACTTGTATTTACAGTTTGCAAAGGTAATAAAAACTAAGTGACTGTGACTTCTCATTGAATCGGGTATACTACTATGAGCAGTGTTTTTTTGCGCTTTGGAGTCGTTTTTTTCATACTTTACTTGTCAATAGTTCAGAGTTACGCACAAATTGACAAGGTAAACAAGGAGTCTTTTGTTATCAAGTCCGACAGTGTGCTGGCTCGATATAAGGGAAGTACTTTTGCTTTCCCTTATGTGAACAAGCGTACCTACTACTACAACGAAAAGGAGTTGGAGAGTATTCGCCGGGCCTTTCGTAAGCGTGACTTTGAAGAAGCTTATAAGCTTCTTTACCGTTATGTCATGAATTTTGGAGTAGAAAACTTCTATCGCGATACCGACTTGTTGTGGCAGTTGGGCAAGCTGATGGAGCTGTTCGACGACATAGAACTTGCCAAAAGTATGTATCGCATCGTATTGAAGCACCACAGGGGGCCCAACGTGCGTCAAATGGAATTATATTATGACTCGCTCACCATCAACGACCGGGACTATTATGTGCCTTTGGAGTATTATTATGAATTGGTAGAATACCGCAAGCTTATCGATACCTTGCGTCCACCGCAAGGCGTTTTGCTCAATATGGGCGATTGGGTCAACTCATTGGCACCCGACTATGCCCCTGCCATCAGCCCCTCGGGCAATTTGTTGATTTTTACTTCCAAACGAAACAAAAGAAAGACGGCCACCGGCGAAGAAGTGCCCAATGAAGATATTTTCTTCTGCCGCAAGGTAGATGATTACTGGGATATGGCAGAAGAGTTCAAAGGCTTGAACACGATTTACAACGAAGGGTCTGCCCATATTTCCAAAGACGGTAAAACCATTTACTTCTCCCGTTGCGAAGCCCCCGATGGCTACGGCAACTGCGATTTGTATGTGGCTTATTTGCAAGCCGACAGCACTTGGCGTGTGGAAAACTTGGGGCCCAATGTAAACAGTGTGGCTTGGGATTCGCATCCCTCTTTGTCTCATAACGAAGACACTCTTTACTTCGCTTCTGACCGCATCGGTGGTTTTGGGCTTTCCGATATTTACTTTACCTATAAACTACCGGATGGAACATGGGCACCGGCGCAAAACTTAGGCCCAACCATCAACACGCGGCGCAATGAAGTCAGCCCTTTTATGCATCCGGTGTATGACGTCCTTTACTTTAGTTCGGATGGTCATTTGGTGAACTTTGGCAGCTTCGATATTTACAAAGCTTACCGGGTAGGGGGGCGCTGGCAAGAGCCTATCAATATTGGTCCTTTGGTGAATGGGGCCGGCAGTGAGTACTACTTCGCTATAGACCCCAAAGCTGAGTATTTGTACTATGCCCGTTCCGAACCGGAGGATATAGAAAATCTGGACCTTTACTCTTTTCCGCTGCCTATGGAAGCGCAGCCCGAAGCAACCACTTTGTTCAAAGGCTATGTGGTGGACTCTGAAACGGGCAACCCCTTTCAAGGCATTGTGGCTGTTATTGACTTAGACAACGGCATTGAAATTGCCCCAAAATATTTGCGCCCCGATGGCTCTTATGAATTCGACTTGATAAAAAACAACAACTACCTGGTCATTATTACCGGCGAGGATTTCTTCCGCATACAACAGCGCTTCTATCTGGAAGGTGACACAACCATTACCTTGAAGGCTACTTCCCTTAAATTCCGTAAGTTCCAGTTTGCGTCTATTGAATTCGAACCGGGAAAAGCCGATATCTTGCCGGAAATGGAGCCCGACTTAGACAAGGTGGTTCTTTTCTTGGCAGATAACCCCACCGTGCGCCTGCGCATTTCCGGTCATACCGACTCGGACGGAAACGAGCAATTCAACCTGGAGCTTTCTAAGCGGCGTGCCGAAGCCATTCGTAACTATATCCTTCAAAAAGGCAATTTCCCGCCCGACCGGATCGAAGCCGTAGGCTATGGCAGCACGCGCCCCTTGGTGCCCGAAGTGACCGAAGAAGATAAGCGGCGCAACCGCAGGGTTGAGTTTGAAGTTATTAACTAAGTGCTCAATTTTAAACAGTGGCGCTGCTATCATTCTTTCATGAAGTGCACTAAGCAATACAAACCAAAACACCTTCGGTTATGGGAAAAATAGAAAAAGTCATTTATCTGATTGCAGCGGTAGCTATTATTCTGTTGGCACTCCGCTTCATTATGGGGATTCTGAAAATAGCCATTGTACTTGCCGGTATCGGGTTTGTAGTTTTTTTGATATACAATCTGTTGCAAGACAACGACGAGGCTAAAAACAAAGCCGGAAATGATGACTTATGACAGAAACACTTGCCAAACAGTGGGATTTATACATAGAGCGCTTTAAAAACTATCTTTCGGCCGAACGGGCGCTGTCTGCCAATTCGGTGCAGGCCTACGTGCGCGATGTGCGCAAGCTGAAGGCATATGCCGTGGAGGTGCTGAAGCCGGCAGCAGGCCCTTTCAGCTTACATACCGAGCAGCTGTCCGGCTTTTTGTACTATCTGAACCGGGAGCTACAGGTAGCCGAGCGCTCACAGGCTCGCATCTTGTCCGGCATCAAAGCTTTTTACCGCTTTCTGCAGCTCGAAGATTTGATATCGGAAGACCCCGCCGTGTTGCTTGAGGCGCCCAAGCTGGGGCGGCGCCTGCCCGATACGCTCAGTGTGGAGGAAATAGATGCTATTTTGTCGGCTATTGACCTCTCTACTGATGAAGGCTTGCGCAATAGAGCCATGTTGGAAGTGCTCTACAGCTGTGGGCTGCGTGTCTCGGAGCTCATCGAGCTGAAAACAGGGAACCTCTATTGGGAGATAGGCTTTTTAAAAGTGATAGGTAAAGGCGATAAAGAGCGTTTTGTGCCCATAGGCAGCAGTGCCCGCAAATACTTGAAGTTGTATTTAGACACCGTGCGCAAGCATGTAAAAGAGAAAAAGGGGCATGAAGAATATGTGTTCCTGAACCGGCGAGGCACCAAGCTAACGCGTGTTTATGTGTTTACTATCATCAAAGAGCTGGCAAAGATTGCCGGTATTCAAAAAAAAGTGAGCCCTCACACTTTCAGACACTCGTTTGCCACGCATCTGATAGAGGGGGGCGCCGACTTGCGTGCTGTGCAGGAGATGCTGGGGCACGAGTCCATTACCACCACCGAAGTGTATATTCATTTGGATATGGACTATCTGCGCGATACTGTCCATCGTTTTCACCCCCGAAACCAACGACAGACAGGCGAGCGCACAAAAAAGGCAGACTAATTGCGGCGGTTCAACTCGTCCCGTATCTTGGCGGCTCTTTCGTAGTCTTCTTTTTCGAGCGCCTCTTCCAACATTTTTTGAAGCTGGTCGGTAGGCAGATGCTTTAGCTGCTCTTCAAAGCTTTCGGGGCGTTCGCCTGCCTCCACTTCTTCTTCCATTCCTTGCTCTTCATCTTCGGTATTGATGACAATGCCGGCTTCGTCCATAACAGATTCTTCGGCATAAATGGGGGCATTGAAGCGGATGGCAATGGCAATGGCATCAGAAGGGCGTGCATCGATTACCTCTGTTTGTCCGTCGCGCTCGCAAACCAGTTGGGCATAAAACACCCCCTCGCGAAGATCGGAAATGATGACTTCGCGCACCGATATGTCGAAAGCTTCTGCCAAACTGCGGAAGAGGTCGTGTGTCATGGGGCGGTTGGGGCGTATTTTTTCTATCTCTATGGCAATGGCTTGTGCTTCAAACATGCCAATGATAATAGGGAGGCGCCGGTTACCGTTCACTTCGCCCAAAATAAGCGCAAAAGAACCGGTTTGCGCTTGGCTGTTCGACAAACCTAATATTTCTAACTCTACTTGCACGGTTATTTTCGTTTTTTAAGGTTACAATCAAAAAAGCCTTGCCAAGCCTTTCCGGCTTGCAAATATAAAAGAGTTGGATGATTTTACGCCTAAAAATACAAAAAGAGGCAGCCTTCTACAAGACTGCCTCTTGAAAATATGCTATTGAAGTGCATCCCTATTTGCCTAAGCGTTTTTTGAGGGCTTCGGTTAGTTTGGGCACCACTTCAAAGGCATCGCCCACAATGCCGTAGTCGGCGGCTTTGAAGAAAGGTGCTTCGGGGTCTTTGTTGATTACTACAATGCACTTCGAGGAGTTTACACCGGCCAAGTGCTGAATAGCGCCCGATATACCGATGGCTATGTAAAGGTTCGGACTTACTTTTACACCGGTTTGGCCTACGTGCTCATGGTGCGGGCGCCAGCCCATGTCCGATACAGGCTTGGAACAGCCGGTAGCAGCACCCAGCACTTTCGCCAGCTCTTCAATCATGCCCCAGTTTTCGGGTCCTTTCAGGCCGCGGCCACCCGATACCACGATGTCGGCTTCGGGCAATGATATTTCGTCGCTGGCTTTTTCTACCTTCACTGTTTTTACACGGTTGAAGAGCGCGTCATCCAGATTGGGGCTGAAAGCTTCGATGCTTGCCTTTGCATCGGTTTTTTCTACCGGAAGAATATTTTTCTTGATGGCAATGATTTGCTTTTCGCCTTTCAAGATGGTGTAGGCAAATGCTTTGCCGGTATATACACTGCGTTTCACTTTCAAGTAATCGCCTTCTTTGGCAGGCAACTCTACCACATTGCCGGCAAAGGCGGCTTTGAAACGGCCGGCTACACGGGCAGCTACCGGGTCGCCCAACGACGACTTGGCCATCACGATTACCTGTGCACCGCTGGCTTCTACGGCTTGTGCCAAAGTTTCGGCATATGCCAACAGGTTCACTTGGTTGAGGCGGCTGTCGGCAGCGTGCATCACTTTCTGAGCACCATAGCCACCAATAGCTTCGAGCTCTTCTTGGGGCAGCTCGCCCAGCACCAAGGCGGTGGCACTTCCGCCAACCATTTCGGCTACTTTAGCACCATAGGCTACAGCTTCCAAAGACGAAGGCTTTACTTTGCCTTCATTGGTTTCAACAAATATTAAAACTGACATATTTCGTTCCGTTTTTGAGGTTCAGAAAAGAATGTAGATTAGAGTACTTTGGCTTCGTTTTGCAGCAAGTCGATAAGCTCTTCCACATTGTCGGGATCGATGAGCTTGCACTCTTTGCGCGGCGGAGGCAACTCGAAGCTGTCGGTTTCGGTCAGTACATCTTCGGCAAACGGAGGCAATACTTGCAGCGGTTTGGTACGTGCCGACATGATACCGCGCATGTTAGGTATTTTCCACTCGGCAATAGGCTCTTGGCAGCCCAATACCAACGGCAATTCGGCTTCGAGATACTCTTTACCACCTTCAATTTCACGGGCCATCTTGGCTACATTGCCTTCGATGTCGAGTTTCATTACCGGCGACAAGGCGGGAATTCCCAGCATTTCACCTACGATGCCGTGCACTACACCGCCGTTGAAGTCGATAGACTCGCGCCCCATCAAAATCAGGTCATAGTTGTTTTGCTTGGCAACGGCTGCAATCTGCTGAGCCACAAAGTAAGAATCGGTAGGCTCGGCATCGATGCGGATGGCATCGTCGGCACCCAAAGCCAATGCTTTGCGGATGGTAGGCTCGGTTTCGGCTGTTCCTACGTTCAGGATGGTCACCGAAGCGCCCAGTTCGTTTTTGAGGTCTATGGCACGCGAAAGTGCATAATCATCGTAAGGACCAATCACAAACTGCACGCCGTTTTTGTCGAGTTGCTTGTTGTCCGGAGTGAATTTAATTTTGGTGGTGGTGTCCGGAACATGCGTAATACACACTAATATTTTCATAGGTTTGCGTTTTATGTTTGTTTGTGTTGCATAACTCCTTGTGCAGCCGTGAAGTTACAGAATATAGCTTAAATACAAAAATAGTATGCATGACGAACGTATAAGAAAATTGAAAGAAATGTTGGCAGAGTCGCCGGACGATCCCTTCTTGTATTATGCTTTGGCGATGGAATATCAGCAAGCAGCCCCCCAAGAAGCACTGGCTTATTTGGAGCAGCTGCGGCAGCGTTTTCCGCATTACGCACCCACCTATTATGCGTTGGCGCATCTGTATTGGGACCTGGGGCAACTGGCACAGGCACGTGCCGTATTTGAAGAGGGCATAGAGGTATGCCGGCAGGCAGGTGAATCCAAACTTTTGACCGAATTGCAAACGGCTTTCCGGACTTTCTTGTTAGAAGAAGAGTAAAGTTTTTAGTTTTGTGGAACTTAAACCCGGAAGCTGTGCTTAAACTTCTCATCATTCTTTTTGGCATTGGCTACCTGCTGTATTGGACAGGCAAGGTGGCTGTACAGTTTTTCATAGGTTATCATAGCAAAGATTTTTCAGCCGGCAGGCGCAAAGAAGACATACGAATAGACTACGTGCCACCCAAAAAGCGGTCATTCGACGGCGGCGAGTATGTCGATTACGAGGAAGTAGAGTAATTTAAAAAAACAAATCAAACGACAATGGGAAAGTTCTTCCGTATAGAGGAGATGATTCTTTTCGAAGACGAGCATTATATAGTTATCAATAAACCACCGTTTTTATCGAGCTTAGACGAGCGCTTTGGCGTTGACAGGAAAGTGAGTGTTTTGTCTTTAGCCCGCGATTATCACGAAGGCGCGCAGTTGTGCCATCGTTTAGATAAAGAAACATCCGGAGCATTGGTGATAGCCAAACACCCCGAAGCCTATCGCCATTTGGCCATACAGTTCGAGCACCGCGAGGTAAAAAAAGAATATCACGCTGTGGCCGAAGGGGTGCACTCGTTTGAAAATCACGTGGTCAATCTGCCCATATTTCCAAAGCCGCAAAAAGGAATTGTGCGCATCGATTGGGCACAAGGCAAGCCGGCCATTACGGTATTCAATACCTTGCGTAATTATCGTGACTATACCTTGGTGCAGTGCTTCCCCGTTACCGGGCGCTTGCACCAGATACGTATTCACTTGGCAAGCATTGGCGCCCCCATCGTATGTGACGAAACTTATGGCGGGCAATGGTTGTATTTATCCCAGCTGAAACGCCGTTATAACTTAAAGAAAGACAGCGAAGAGTTGCCTGTCATTCAGCGCTTTGCTCTGCATGCCCATAAAATAGCCTTCCGGAATATGGACGACAGCCCGGTGGAAATAGAAGCCCCTTACCCCAAAGATTTCGCTGTATTGGTGAAGCATCTTGAACGGTGGAACTCATAGCCCGCCGGCCTGCTTCAGTCGAAGCGGATGGCTTTGATGGGGCGGATGCGGGCAATGACGCCGGCGGCAAGCCATAGCAGCAAGAATACAATAACCAATGCCCCTATGTTTACCCCTACGATGGAGAGCCAGTTCCATTGAATGGGCACGTAATCCATGAAGTAGTGTTTGCGGTCAAGGGGCATCAGCCGGAAAAAATACTGTACCGTAGCCAGCCCTATACCCAACAGGTTGCCCCATGCCAAGCCGGCCAGGGCAATGCGTAAGCCTTGCCATACGAAAATGCTTTTGATTTGCCGGTTGCCGGCACCCATGGCTTTGAGCAAGCCAATCATGGAGGTGCGTTCTACGATAAGAATAAACAACACGGAGATGAGATTGAAGCCAATGACTGCCACGATGATGCCCAGCAACACCCACACATTGTTGTCGAGCAATATCAGCCAGTCGAACATGTCGAAATGCTTGCTTTGGGCAGTCTCCAGATAGAGGTCCATATCCAATAGTTCGTCAATGAGAGGGAAGAACCGGGGGAAGGTGTCAAAGTCTTTAAGGAACACCTCCACGCCGGTGACCGTGTGGGCATCCCAGCCATTGAGCTTTTGAAGCAATCGTATGTCTGTAAGCAGAAAATGCTCATCAAAGAGGCTCAGGCCGGTATCGTAGATGCCTACAATGACCATTTTACGGAAGCGTGGGGGCTGTTGTATGAATGCTACCAACAAGGTGTCGCCGGTTTGCACACGCAGTGTATTGGCTATATATTCACTGACCACCACTTCAAGCGCTTCTTTGGAACCATGCCGTGCCGGCAGCCGTCCGGCAATCAAGTTCGGGGCAAAATAGGTGCTGTCAAAATCTTGACCGATGCCTTTGAGCACCACCCCCAACACTTCATCGTTGGCACGCAAAACGGCTGCCTTTTCTATATACCGTTGCGTGTGGTGTATGCCGGGCAGTTGCCTGATGGTATCGAAACAGGGGCGGCGTGTGTCGAGTGGTGGTGGCTCGAATGAGCGATTATTGCTAAATTTGATGATGCGGGCGTGGCCGTGAAAAGCAAATAGCTTTTGCTGTATTTGCGATTTGAATCCCAGCAACACAGCAAAAGAAAGCAAAGCAATGGCAATGCCTGTTGCCAATGTGGCTGTGGCAATACGTGTGGCAGTGCGGCTGAATGCATGACGGTCAGCCGCGCGCTGCTGTAAACGGGAAGCGACCCAACGTGCCCATTGAATCGTTCGTATAGAAGGAAGCACAAATAAAAAAAGTTATAGCTGTCGATGTTGCCAAAAATACACATCTTTCCTTTCTCTCTCAAATACCTGATGGTTTTGAGCCTTTGCTTGACTTCCTGCCGTTATGAAGGGCATGGGCAGCGTCTTACGGCAAAGGACACAGCGGTGCAAAGCCAATTACGCTTGGGCGCTGAACGCATGGAAGTCTATTTGCCTTTGCTTAAAGGCAAGAAAGTAGCCCTTGTGGTGAACCACACTTCCATGGTGGGACATATACACTTGGTAGATACCCTTTTGAGCAGGGGCATACAGGTGGAAAAAATATTTGCGCCCGAGCATGGTTTTCGAGGTACAGCCGACGCCGGCGAGCATGTGCAAAATGAACGCGACAAGCAAACACTCATTCCCATTGTTTCGTTGTACGGGAAAAACAAAAAGCCCCGTCCCGAGCACCTGCAAGACATTGATGTGGTGGTGTTCGACATGCAGGATGTAGGTGCACGCTTTTATACTTACATCAGCACCATGCATTATGTGATGGAGGCCTGCGCAGAGCAAGGAAAAGAAATTATCATTTTAGACCGCCCCAACCCAAATGGCGACTACATCGACGGACCTGTTTTAGCCCCCCAATTTCGCTCCTTTGTAGGTATGCATCCCATTCCTGTTGTGCATGGGCTTACGGTGGGCGAGTTGGCACAGATGATTGCAGGTGAAAGATGGATACAGGCGGCTGACAGCTGCAAGCTCACGGTAGTAAAGATGGAAAACTACAAACATAGTATGCGCTATGAGCCGCCGGTGCGCCCTTCGCCCAACTTGCCAAACTACCATGCCATTCGTTGGTATCCGACCCTTTGCCTTTTCGAAGGTACGGCTATGAGTGTCGGACGTGGCACAGATTTTCCCTTTCAGGTGGTAGGTTATCCGCATCCCGGCATGGGCTCATTCCGCTTTACGCCACACCCTAATATGGGCGCCAAACACCCGCTTTATGAAGGAAAAACATGTTATGGGCTTGATTTGCGAAAGCAGGTACCGCCCGCTTATCTTGCCATTGAGTATATCATCGATTTTTACAATCGTTTTCCTGACAAGCAGCAGTTTTTCAACCGCTACTTCGATACGCTTTGTGGCACAGACCAAGTGCGCAAGCAAATAGAAGCCGGTAAGAGTGCCGCGGAAATCAGAAGACAGTGGGCGAAAGACTTGGAAAAATACAAGCAGTTACGGGCAAAATATGTAATTTATGATTAAGCTTTGCTTGCCGTTGGTTTGTATTTTACTCTGTGGCATGGCTGCCACAAGAGAAGACGACTTTATGAAAAGCAGTGAAAGCATGTCGAAGGATTCAATTCAAAAACACACGTTGGAAATTGCCGGGCATAAAGTAGATGTATGGCTGCCGGGGCAGCCGCCCAAAGGCTGTATTTTACTGCTGCCCGGTTGGAACTTTTCGCGCACCGATTGGTGCGAGCGCTCGAGCATGTGCACGCAAGCCCTGCAGCGTGGCTTTGCTTTAGTGATGCCCGAAATGGGCAAGAGCGTATATGCCGAACAGCTGTTTCCCGAAACACGTCCCGATTGGCGGCAGTACCCCACGCGTCCATGGTTGCGGGAGCAGGTCATCGAGGAAGTAAGGGCACGTTTTGGCTTGCTGAAGCCGGGGCAAAACAATTTTGTGGTGGGGCTTTCGACCGGGGCCCGCGGTGCTGCCCTTTTGTGTTTAGATATGCCCGGCTTTTGGAAAGGTGCCGCGCTGCTTTCGGGCGACTATGACCAAACCAAAATGCCTTCCGATAATCTGATGCGCGGCTATTATGGCAGTTATCAACAGTTTGCAGAGCGTTGGAAAACGGTAGATAACGTCATTTACCGTATTTTGGAATGGCGCACCCCGGTGTACATAGGGCATGGGCGGAAAGACAAAGTAGTGCCACCGGCACAGTCGCAACACTTATGTGAAGTGTTGCGTAAGGTGTACCCTCAACTTACAGTAGAGTGTCATTTTCCGCTTGCCGGCCATGATTATACCTACTGGGACAGCGAGGTGAAGCCTATTTTGGATTTTCTGGAGTCGCTGCTTTGATACCCCCAAAAATTTATGTCCAGTATTTGCGCCATGCCCACAACGGGCGCTGTGTCAGGTAAGCAGGGTTGTGTTCGTGGGCGTAGGCTTCGCGCTCAAAGCAAATATGGCGGTAGGCTTGCCAATGGTTACGAAAGCGCCACAGCAGCAGCAAGTAATGCAGCAAGTAAACGATATAAAAAGGAAAAATAAGCAGCTCTAATTGTTGACGCAGGTGGATGCGTTCATGCAGCATAAGACGCCGGTCATGGCGCAAGTGGGCTTGTTTCAATAGAACAAACGGATACAAAGCCATGGCGCAGTAGCCCTTGGCAAGCAACCAAGGGCACACGACAATATAAGGCGGCTTAAGCCAGTGGCTCTTCTTCGTCATGAGGATAGGGCAAGAAGACGAAGTTCATAAACTCTTTATCCACCACAAAAAGGCAGCAATACTCGTCTATGGGCTTATACACCTGCTCGAAGTCGGTAAAATGCTCATCCGTAATAAGCCCCTGTTGGCGGAAGATTTCGGCATAAGAAATATAAAAATTCCACTCGCTGTTAATTTCTCTTTTATCGAGCAGCAGCCTGCCTATCTTCAGCTCTTCTTTGCATATGGGGAAGATGGGATAATTGGAAATTCCCCGCTTTTTCATCTGATAGGCTGCTTCTTTGAGCAAGTGGCTAATTTTTGCAAAGTCTTTGGTGATGGTACCTAAATATTTGCCTTGTATTTGTAATTCCGGATCGTTGTGCATGCTTGTTCTTTTTTTAAAACCGTTTGCAAAGTTAGTAGTTTTCAATGACTAAGGGAAAGGCCTGCTTGCAGGATGCCATCCAGCAGCAAGCCGAAGACAATACCAAAACTAAAGCCGTAGTTGATAAGTTCACGGAAGTAGCGTCCGGCAAAGCTTTGGAACAGTTTTTCTATCTCTTTCGGATTCATGGACTTGATTTCTTCTACTACAATGCCGCGCAGGTTGATGCTTTGAAGCAAAGTCGGCAGGTGCACCTCCAGGCTGTTCATGGCATAGTGTGTCAGGTTTTTCACCAGAAAAGCTTTGGTTTCCAGTGGCAAGTTGCTTATCAGTTTTTCCAGCAGGCTATCGTAAATGCTTGTAAGACTCTCTTGCAATGCATGTTTGAACTCTTCCGTATGCCAAAGCTTGTGCAGTGTATTTTGGGCATCGATGCGCAGCTGTTCAGTATCAAGCAGGTCTTTAAGAGGCTTATTTTTCGATACGGCAAAAAACTCATCTACCCAAAGCTTCTGCTGCTTCTGAATGCGTGGATGCCGAATCAGCGGCACCAAAAGAGCCGGCAGCGTTTTGTCGATACGCAGGCGTTCTATCCAAACAGAGAGGCTTTCGCGCCCGTAGAGCCGGTAGAGCAGGCGGCTTATCCATTGAAAGTCTTGCATCAGTGTTGCCTGCTGTTTGTCGTCAATGGTGAGCGGTGGCGTAAGCCATTGAAAAATGGCTTGCCATTTGGTGATTTGCTCAATTGAGGTTTCTTGCACAAGTTCAGATAAGCGGATGCGCTTGCTCACTTCCACCACGGAGAGGCTGCCTATTTCGCCGGCTATGTAAAGAAACTCTTGGTTGTGCAAAAAGCTATGCACCGTTTCCGATAAACGCTTGTGTTCAATGCCCGTATTCAATTCGCCGATGGGCAGCTTGCCTATTTGGTGTATTTCTTGGCGTAACAGCTGCCGGAAGACCGGCAGGCGACTCTCCAGATAAGCAGGGATGATATCATCGGCCAGCTCGTAAACGGTATCTTTAATTGTGCGCTTGTAAAGCACTGCCATGCCGTTTTCTTCTTTGGCTTTGGCATAGATATCTTCGGCAAGGCGGCTTTTGTTTTCTTGCATCCAGCGGATGGCTTTCTGCATAAAGTCTTGCAGTGTATGCTCAAGCAAGTGTTCGACTTCTACCATCAGGCGTCCGCCAAGCAGGCTTTCTATGGGGCGTTCGGGGCTTATTTCTTTCTGCAGGCGGGCGTGTAGTATGTCTGTTACGCGCTTCGCCAGGCGGGGCGTTTGCATCCATGCTTGAATCAGTTGTTTGCTGACAGTGGGTAACCAGTCTTTATCAGGAAAGCTTTGAATGATTTCATGCAGGCTTGCCGCTTGGTGCTTTTGGTGCCATGCCTGCCAGCGGTTAAACAGGAACTCATGCAGCTGCCGGCTGTTGATAAAATGGTTGAACTGCTGTGCAAATATTGGAAACAGGTAAGTGTACAGGCGTTTGAAATCATCTTCGCTCCAGTGTCCTATCTGTTCCAGGCGGCGTATTGCCAAGCGGCCAAGGCGTTCGGTAAAGCGTTCACTTTGTAAATACTCTAAAATATTGCTGCGTATGGCGCTTGTATCAAACTCTTTTAGTGTGGTATTGCCCAGGCGCTCGGTGGTGTCCTTAATCAAAGGGCGCACCAATACGCCAAAATGTTGGTCTATCAGCCGCAAGCTGCTTTCGCTGAGCCATTGGCTGAGCTGTGGGCGGTTTTCTTCTATCAATTGGGTTAGCAGGCGGTAGTCATCTTTTTGAATCAATTGAACAGCCTTTTCTTCCAATTGCGTGCGGTTTTCACGGAAGCGTTCTACCAGCTTGTCTTGGTTGAGCAGCTGTTCGCCTACAAAACGCCCCATATTTTCGGCAAAGCGGGCTTGGTTCTTGGCAATGACACCGGGCGTAAATGGCAAGCGCTGCTTACCTATGTAATAGGGACGGTAGGGGCGGAATATCATTTTCAAAGCAAGCCAGTTGGTACCGTAGCCGGTGATGCCATAGGCAGCCCCCGACAGCGCCAGGTTGGCGCCCCAACCGGGCAGGGCAGGCAAGGCATATAGGCCGGCACCGGCGATGCCGCCCAGCAGTGCCCCCAAACGCGTGATGGGCTTGACTTCCTTGCCCATAAACTCTTCCACCATATCGCGTATGCGCTCGGGGGGCAGCTTGCTAAGGTTATTGCGCACCAGCTCTTCTATGCGCCCTTTTAACAAGACCTCGGCATTGTTGACAAGCACTTGCTTGGTGCGTTCCGTAAGGGTATCTACAACTTTCTCGTTCTTCTGAATACGATTATAAAAAGGCAACAATGGCTGTCCGGCTATTTTTTCATATTCCGTGCGCAAGAGGGCAGTGGCTTGGCGGCTAAGCGAAGGAAGCCATTGCAGCCATTGCTGTGTGGGAATGAGCGTTTCAAGGTTGCGTTTTTTTACTTCAGCATACAAGGCTTGTTCTATGTCGAAAGCAAGCTGTGGCGAGTGAATACTTTTGTACCACCAGCGTGCCAGGTCTTGTATGAGTTGCCCTTGCTGATGCTCATCGAGTATTTCAATGAGCGGCTTCCCTAATAGTTGATTGACAGACAGGCGTTCTATCAACTTTTGCCATGCCGGTTCGAATTTTTCATCGGTTAAGAAAGTGTATATCTGCTGCGGCAGGCTTTCGCTTATCCGGCGGCTTATTTGGGGGGCAAGTTTTTTCAGTGGCAGCCATTTGCGCAAAGGCTCATTCAAGTAAACATACAGCTGCTTTGCTTTGAGTTTGTCTATTTCGTCTGTGATTCCCTTTTGTATGGAAGGCAACAGCACTTCCACAAAACGGTGTTTGGGAATATGGGCTACTATGCTGCCTATGCTGTTTTTTTGCAAATAATCCAGCAAGTAGTTGGCACCTTCTTGAGCAAGTGTTTGGGCGTCGTAGGTTTCGAGGTAATGGATGATTTTATCGACCACTTTGGTTTCGGCACTTACGCTGCCTACGAACAGGTCGATGAGCCACTCTTGTAATAGCGTTTGTGTATTCCGGCGAAACGTTTCGTCGATCAGCTCATCAATCAAATGCTTTTCGTTCTGAATAAAAGCAATGAGCTTTTCAAGCACACCGGGCAGGCGCTGCAGCAAAAAGTCTTTGAAGTGGGCTCCCATGTTTTTATCCAGCAGCTCGAAGAGTGTGGTATCTACCTTGAGCAGCTGTTCGTAGAGAAGCTTCAGGAAGGTTTCGAGGATGCGCTTGCCGGCGGGCTCTTGCAGCAGGCCGCGTACTTTCTCACGAAACACATGAAACATGCCGGCAAATTCTGCTTCGCTGATGTAATCGGAAAGACGCTCTTCGCCCAGGCGGTAAACCAGTGTCTCTACGGTTTTGGGGGGCAACAGAGTGTGTACGGCACTTTGTAAGCTATCGCGCAAGGGGGCAGAAAAATTATAGCGCAACTCAGCCGGCACAAACAACAAAGGCTGGCGCAGGATAGCTATCCATTCGGCAACAATATCCTTTTGAATGACCTGTTCAAGAGGGGCATGCAAAATGCCGTTGGGCGATGATGTGAACACGTAATGCAGCCACTCGGTATCGGTTTCATGTTTGGCTAAAATGCGGCGCAGGATACCGGCCAGTTGCCCCCCCACATGCTTCACTTGTCTTTCGCTGATGAGCGTAGATAACTCTAAATGGCGGCTGACCGCAGGAAAAATACGCTTTAAAGCCAGCTCAATGGCAGGTTCCAGGTCGAAGAGTATATGCTCAACGGCAATAGCCAAGTCAGGCACTTCGTTTAAGCGTGGCGTGTGGGCAATCCATGCCGGTATTTCTTCCGTCAAAAGCTGCTCGACCGTCTTTTGCAGTTCGGCGCGAAATTGCGGTGTGTCGAACGCAGCCCCTATTGCATGATGGGTGATGATGTCTTCTTCTACCAGCCGGCTGATGTTTTCCACAAACTCGTGATGTGTTTTGAGCACGATGCCCCCCAGACCAAAGCGTTTGCGGAAAAGCATATCTATGGCCAGGTCGTTGGTGTAGTAACCAACAATACCGCCTGTAATGCTTTTAGACAGAAGACTGAACCAATGAACGGCCATGACAAAAAATGTTTATTTCAATTTATTTTCAAAAGGCGCCACTTGCTGCTCATAGTAGAGGCAGTAGGCGCGCAAGCCGCAGGCATCACACTTGGGTTTCCGGGCCAAGCACACGTAGCGTCCATGCAAGATAAGCCAATGATGGGCACGGGCTACCAGCTCTTTAGGTATGTGTTTGACCAGTTCTTGCTCTACTTCCAAAGGGGTTTTGGCACTTTCATCCACCAAGCCGAGGCGCTTCGAAACACGGAACACGTGGGTATCAACCGCCATGGCAGGTTGGTCGTAAATGACCGACAAAATCACATTGGCGGTTTTGCGTCCTACACCGGGCAGCTTTACGAGCGCTTCCATCGTGTCGGGCACTTCGCCACCATATTGCTCTACCAGCATTTTGGCCATGCCTACCAAGTGTTTGGCCTTATTGTTAGGGTAGGAAATACTTTTTATAAGCTCATATACATCTTCCACTTTGGCTTGTGCCAAGTCTTGCGGGCTTGGGTAACGCTCAAACAGGGCAGGGGTTACCTTATTTACTCGCTCATCAGTACACTGTGCACTTAAAATCACGGCTACCAACAGTTGAAAGGGGGTTTCATAGTGCAGCTCGGTTTGAGCTTCGGGTTGGGTTTTCTGAAAGTAATCCAAAACCTTTTGGTATCGCTCTTCCCGCTTCATCTAGTTTATCGTTTTCATTTAATCACAAAACAACAAGCCAAAATATACAAAATAATCAAGCCAAGAGATAAATATGACAGAATGTCAGAGTCTTGTGCTTGGAATACCCTTTGCTTACCGAACAACAGGAGTAAAAAAACCAAAAGGAGGACAGCACTATGGCAGCAATAAAAGAGCAAGGACAAATTCAAGTAAGTACCGAAAATATTTTCCCCATCATCAAAAAGTTTTTGTATGCCGACCATGAAATATTCTTGCGTGAGCTGGTATCGAATGGCGTGGACGCCTGCCAAAAATTAAAACGCTTGGCGTCGATAGGGGAGTTTCAAGGTGAATTGGGCGAGCTAAAAGTAGAGGTCATCTTAGATAAAGAGGGCAAAAAAATCATTGTAAAAGACAACGGCATAGGCATGACCCCCGAAGAGGTGAAGAAGTACATCAACCAAGTGGCTTTTTCGGGGGCTGCCGAGTTTGTACAGCGCTATAAAGAAGCCGGCAATGACATCATAGGTAAGTTCGGATTGGGCTTTTATTCTGCCTTCATGGTAGCCGACGAAGTAGAGCTTATCACCAAGTCCTATAAAGAGGAAGCACCGGCAGTCAAATGGCGTTGTGCGGGTGATACGCACTTTGAAATAGAAGAAGCCACAAAACAAGAGCGTGGCACAGAGGTGATTCTGCACATAGGCAAAGAAGGCGAGGAGTTTCTCAACAAATTCCGCTTGCAGGAAATACTGGACAAGTACGCACGCTTCTTGCCCGTTCCTGTGTGGTTCGATGGCAAGCAAATCAACGACACCGAGCCTCTGTGGGTAAAATCGCCCCAAGATTTAAAGGACGAAGATTATTTGAGCTTCTACAAGCAACTTTTCCCCTTTGCCGAAGACCCACTGTTTTGGATTCATCTGAATGTTGACTATCCTTTTACCTTGACGGGCATTCTTTACTTCCCGAAAATCACCAGCCAGTTCGACATACAAAAAAGCCGCATACAACTCTACTGCCGGCAGGTGTTCATTACCGATGAAGTGCGCGACATTGTACCCGAATATCTCATGTTGCTTCATGGCGTCATCGACTCGCCCGACATACCGCTAAATGTATCGCGCAGCTACCTGCAGTCCGACAGCAACGTGCGCAAAATCAATCAGTACATCACCAAGAAGGTAGCCGAAAAACTACAAGAGCTCTTCAATAAAGACCGCAAAGCCTTTGAAGAAAAGTGGGAGGGGCTTGGGCTGTTCGTAAAATATGGGATGATTACCGATGACAAGTTTTTTGAAAAGGCGCAAAAATTCTGTTTGCTCAAAAACACCGAAGGGCAATACTTTACCATTGACGAATACAAACAAAAAATAGAAGCCGTTCAAAAAGACAAACACGGTACCATCATAGCGCTTTATGCACAAGACACCGATAAACAATATACTTACATTGAAGCAGCACGCAAGCGCGGATACGATGTGTTATTGATGGATGGCATCTTGGATGCGCATTTTATTCAGCGTTTAGAAATAAAGCTCGACGCTTTCCGCTTTAAGCGCGTGGACGCCGACTCTGTGGAGAAGCTCATCGAAAAAGACGATACCAACGCCACGCATGCACTCACCAAAGAAGAAGAGGAAAAAATCATCAAACTCTTCAAGGAAACCCTTCAAGACGACAAGCTGAATATCAAGGTAGAAGCGCTGTCAATACATGACCTGCCGGTAGTGATTACCTTGCCGGAGTTCATTCGCCGGATGAAAGAAATGTCACAGTTGCAGGGGCAGCCCATCAAACACTTGCCTTCCGACTGGCAAATTATTATCAATGGCAACCACTCCTTCATACAAAAAGTGCTACAAGAAGCTGATGCCGACCGCCAAAAATTACTGCTGCGCCATGCCTACGACCTGGCACTGCTTTCGCAAGGGCAGCTGCAAGGCAAGGCGTTACATGACTTCATTGAGCGTAGCTTGGCGTTGGCTGAAAAATAAATCCCATTGATAGACAAGCTCAAGAGGCAGGCCTTAATGAAAGCAGCGCCTGCCTCTTTTTTTGGTTGTAGGAGATGTGAGTTTTATGGAAAAATCTAAATAAAATCACTAATTTGTACCTTGTACCTTCACGAAATGGAAGCTATGAAGAAAGTTATTTTGATACTTGCAGCGATTCTTTTTGGAATATCTGCGCTTCAGGCACAATCAGTAAAACGCCTGCTTAAAGAGGCAGACGAGGATTTTGCCTATGGCGAATACACGGTGGCACTGCCCAAATACTTAGACCTGTTGAACCGCTCGCAAGAACTGGACGAAGAGCAGAAAAACCACTTGTTGTTCCGCATAGGCCTGTGTTACCTCAACACATCTCATAAAGATCTGTCGCTGCCCTACCTCAAAGAACTACATGAACGCCGCCCGGATTATAAAGAGTCGTTACCCTTCTATTTGGCACAAGCCTACCAATACAATCACAAATTCGAAGAAGCACTTCTTTTATATGAGCAGTACCTGAAAACACAAGATGCAGAAAAGAATGCTGAGCGGCACCGCACAGTGCAGAAAAAAATCCAAGAATGCAATTACGGCATACAGTATATGCGTGATCCGGTACCCGTAGTCATAGAAAACATAGGCCCAACCATTAATTCCCGTTTCCCTGACTATGTGCCTGTTATCTCTGCCGATGAATCTGAGCTTATCTTTACCTCGCGTCGCGACAACACTACCGGTGGCGGGATTGACCCCGCTGACGGGCATTATTACGAAGATATTTACATATCCTATAAAAAGAACGGGAAGTGGACAGTACCTGAAAAGCTGCCCCCACCCATCAATACAGACTCGCATGATGCTTGCATTGCACTTTCACCCGATGGCAACACGCTTTTTATCTATAAACCCGGGCAAAAGGGCATGGGCGATATTTATATGTCTCAAAAGAAGCCTGACGGGAGTGACGGGAGTTGGTCCGAACCGGTTGATTTAGGCAAAAATATCAATACTAAATATAGAGAGCCCTCGGTAAGCATTACGGCAGATGGCAAAACCATCTATTTCTCCAGTGATCGCCCCGGCGGATACGGTGGCTTGGATATTTATCGCAGCCATTTGCAGGCCGACGGCTCTTGGGGACCGGCCATTAACCTCGGCTCTAAAATAAACACCCCTTACGATGAAGATGCCCCCTTTATTCACGATGACACCACCCTCTATTTCAGCTCACAAGGGCATACATCTATGGGAGGGTTCGATATCTTTATGAGCACCTACAAGAATGGAGAGTGGAGTACGCCTGCCAACTTGGGGTATCCCATCAATACTGCTGACGATGATATTTATTTTGTGCTTTCTGCCGACAACAAAACCGGCTATTATGCCTCTGCCAAAGAAGGGGGGTATGGAGAAAAAGATATTTATACGATTCGAATGCCTTCGCTTGAGCGTATCAAAAAGCAAAATCAAAGTTTACAGGCAAAAGTCGAGGTGAACATCCGGAAAATAGATGCCCCCCAACAACAAGGATTACCACCGGTGGTGGTCCTGAAGGGAATGGTGATAGATGCTTTAAGCAAACAAAAGCTGGTGGCAAAGGTGGAACTGTTTAACCTGAATGACAATCGCTTGGAAGATGAGTTCCAAACAAGTAACCCGCTTGGCTTTTTTGAGTCTGTAATGCGTGCGGGACAACGCTACTTAATTACTGCCGAAAAAGAAGGATATCTGTTTCATAGTGAATACTTTGAAATACCGGCGGCGCAACAATATCAAGTGGTTGAACGTACCATTCCGCTCCAGCCGCTGCGCAAAGGAGCGAAGATAAACCTGATGGTGTTTTTTGACTTTGACAAGGCAGAACTGCGCCCCGAGTCTGTGCAAGAACTAAAACGCTTGGTGGAGCTGCTGCGCAGGCACCCCTCTTTGAAGCTTGAAATCGCGGGGCATACCGATGCCATAGGTACAGAAGAGAAGAACTTAGGTTTGTCCAACAGACGGGCACAAGCCGTAGTAGATTACTTGGTGGAAAATGGCATTGCCCCTCATCGTTTAAAGGCAGTCGGTTATGGAGAGTCACGCCCTATCGCTTCTAACGATACAGAGGAAGGAAGACAACTGAACCGCCGTACCGAGTGCATAGTTGTTGATTTTTGATATTTGTAATTATCTGGTAATCTTGTTTTTATGTTTGGTTTTAAAAATTTTTTCTTTCGATGTCTTGCGTAGAATTTGGGAGTTACCTACCTTTGCAGTCGCAAATGAGGGAAACGGAGCGGCGGCAGGCGGCTTCCGAAAAAAAAGAGGGGCAGAAATTTGGAGGGAATGAAAAAATAGTTTTACCTTTGCAATCGCTTTTGCGGGCAGCGCAGGGCGAAAAAAGTTAACAAAAAGTTTGCAAGGAATTAAAAGAGTAATTACCTTTGCAACCCGCCTTTGGAAGGAAGGCACAAAGGCTCTTAGGAGTCAGACGTTCTTTGACCTAATGAAAGAGAGTTCACGTTGTCGGGAATCAAACTTTTTTTACAACGGAGAGTTTGATCCTGGCTCAGGATGAACGCTAGCGGCAGGCCTAATACATGCAAGTCGAGGGGCAGCGGGTCTTCCTTCGGGAAGATGCCGGCGACCGGCGCACGGGTGCGTAACGCGTATGCAACCTGCCCTGCACTGGGGGATAGCTCAGGGAAACTTGAGGTAATACCCCATATGCTCATCGAGGGGCATCCCTTGTTGAGGAAAGCTCCGGCGGTGCAG
>NZ_AUGC01000017.1 GCF_000426825.1 Thermonema rossianum DSM 10300
TGGAAGGTGTTCCCCGAAGAAAAGCAAATAGGCGAGCTGCTATGCCGGAAAGCAGTGGGGAGCCTTAGGGGGCGTACTTATGTGGCTTGGTATTGCCCGCAAATACCGGTTCCTTATGGGCCTTGGTTGCTGAATGGCTTGCCGGGCTTGATTGTAGAAGCTCACGACCTTTCCCGGCAAGTGAATTTCCTTTTTAAGAGCCTTACTTTGTCGGAACAGGTAAAAGTACCCCGGGTGGAGGATATAAGTAAGAAAAAAAGGAAAGTGAAAATAGTGAGCAGGGAAAAGTACTATGATATTATGATGGAAAGCATGGTTAAGGTTATAAGAATGCTCGCCGATACGGACTACGACATAGAGGTGTCATTGGACGAAACCGTTATTAGTAAAGGTAGGGAAATGGACCAATATTCGCTACAAATCCAAAAAAATGCGCTTGACAAAGTACTACGCAGGAAGAAATAAAAATGGGTAGTGTCAAGAATAGAAATAGAATAAGGGGACGGTAAAATCAGAATTACAATATTGAAATCTGAATAAAAAGGATAAATGATGTATCGGAGAGGGTTATTGGCTCTGCTATTGTTTTTTCACGCAATGGCAGGGCAGGCGCAGCATGTTTTGGAAGGGTGGGTGCGCGACAGCCTGCAGCGTCCCGTAGCGTCGGCTTTTGTGTCACTGGTTGACAGCTCAATGCACCTGCATGCGCAGCAAATCACGGATGCGGAGGGGTACTTCAAAATGGAAGGACGCTTCCCGGAGCGTGCGCTTTTGATTATAGAAGCGTTGGGGTACCGCGAAAAGCGTTTGCCGGTGGAGTGGGGCAGGAACGCCCGCCTTCGTTTGGCGCCCATCGTCTTGGAGCCATTCGCTATGAATATAGAACAAGTGGTCATTGAAGGGCAACGCTATGAAATCAAAGAAAATGGCGACAGCACCATTTACAAAGCAGAGGACTACCTGGAAGGCAACGAGCGCAATGTGGAAGATGCTTTGAAAAAACTGCCGGGCGTGGAGGTAGATAAAGACGGCATCGTGTATTTGCGTGGGAAGCGGGTGTCGAAGGTGATGTTGGAAGATGACGACCTGACCGGCTCGAATTATACCTTGCTTACGCGCAACCTGTCGGTTGACTTGGTGGAGGAGTTCCACTTTGTGGATAACTACGAAGACAATCCTGCCTTGCGTGGCTTGTCGCAAACCGACGAGCTGATTTTGAATTTAAAAGTCAAGAAAAAAAGCTTTGGAAAATTTGTCGGTTCCGTAAGCCTTGCTTCGGGCGCCGATGTAAAAACCGGCACCGACACATGGCGGCGTGAAGTCTCTGCTTCTTTGCTTTATTTGTGGGCGAAAGGGCAGGCCGTGGAAGAAGCCAAAGCCAAGCGGCGTGTCAATAAGCTGGTGAGCTTGACCAACCACAACAACACCGGCAATGACCTGATGAATCGCTACAGCTTCGATCCGTTTGGCAGCAGTCCGTTCGACTTTGGCGATGTGCGCGACGGCTATCTCAATGATTTTTACCTGCAGTCGCCTGTAGCCTTGCAAAAACAGCGCAACCTGTTCAACGACGGCGTAAAGTCTCTTAATACCTTAATTTTTCGCCCTGCCGCTGATTGGAAATCTACAGCCACCGTGTTGTATTATGAAGACCGCGTGCAGCAAGCATTCAGCGAGTCGAGCCGTTATGCGGCAGCAGGGGCTGCCTTCTCTCGCGCCTATGAGCATGTCGAGCAGCTGCACGAGTGGCTGGGAGGAATCCGGCTGCGGCAGTTTGTGGAGTTGAACCAAGAGGCAAACATAGAACTGAATACGGTATGGCAGCAAAACAACCGCCCTTTTAGTCAAACCAATCGCACCTTCATCGATGGCTTGTTGGCAGACCGGCTGGCACAAGCCCAACAACGCCGCTATTTTGCCCAAGACCACGAGCTGAAACTCACCAAGCGGTGGAACAAACACCATGCCTGGGTGGTATCGGCCTACTACCATGCCGACTCGCTGCGCGAAGCACTCGATGCCCGCGCGCAGGCCGATCGTTATGCAGACTTTTTCAGGCTTGACTTCGCCGCCAATGGCGTAGAACAAGAGGTACTCAGCTATTTTGAACGGTGGGGCGGGCAGCTGCAAGGCGTGTACCGTTTGAGTCCACGCAGTTATTGGGAATACACCACGCACTACACGGCGCACAAAGAGCGCTTGCAGGGCAGCACCGTCCTGCAAGGCGATAACAACGAACGCTTTGCACCTGTTGACTTCGGAAAGTCCCAAAGCTTGGAGGTCCAAGATGTGGGGGCTATGTTGTCGCATCATTATGCCATTACGAAAGCCTTGAAATGGCGCAGCAGTCTGCATGCCCGGCGTGCATACGCAAAACGCAGGCAGGCCGATGCGGAAGAGCATTCCGGCTTTTGGTTGGGAAGCGCTTCCACCGGCTTTGCCTATGAAAAAAAGAGCGATAAGGTTACTTCTACCTGGAGCTTCATTTATGGCTATCAAACACAGTTGCCTACCTTGCGGTCTGTGCATGGCATGCTATACTTGCCCAACTTCGACCGCATTTATACCGGTGCCGACAGCCTGGCGGTATTGCGCTCACACAGCTTCAACTTAAGCTTGTCGCGCTATCATGGTTTCGCTTCTTGGCTGCGCTGGAATCTCTCTTATACCTACCACCTGCCGGCTTCTTCTTCCCGTTTTCGTTTTGCGCCCTTGCTCGATTACACGCAGCTCATTTGGGCAGGCAATAGTGCCACACTCGCCCAAAACATTGAATGGGAGTTCCCGCTGTATTTCATCAATTCCAAAGCACATGTGGAACTCAACGCTTCACGCACACAAAGCCTCAATGAAGGGATTGGCGTAGGAGAACGCCGTTTTGTGGCATATGCCTTGATGCCCGCTGTATTCATTGAGTCGCGTTTCTTTGGGTGGTTCAATTACTATGCAGGCGCGGAGATGCAGCAAAGCATGACGTCCGTAGAAGAAGCAGGCAGTACTTTTTCTTTCGACAACCGCTATTTCAATGCTTACCTGAATTTTTCTTTACGTTTCTGGGACGAACGCCTGTTGTGGAAAATCAATAATCAGGTGGTGTATTTGCCGGAGCAAAAGGATGCTTATCATTTTCTCGATACAGAAATATCTATCAACTGGCATGAAGAAGGGCGTTTCCCTTTGTTCATACGTGCCTATAACCTGACCGACCGGCAGGTGCTGCAAATCAATGCATCAAGCGATGTGGCGGGCAGCACACGAAGCTTCAATCTTTTGCCACGTTATGTGTTGCTTGGCTGCCGGCTGTCGTGGTAAGAAACAAGAGATAATAAATGAAAACAACCATCTCATGAGACTACAAAGTGTGTTTATCGTTGCTTTATTCATCATACAGTGTATGCCTGCTCGCGCACAGGTTACGCATGTCAGGTATTTGGTGGTGGAAGATTGGAGGTGGAAAGACAGCGCGCACTTTCCCGAAGCTACCAAAAAGAATGCATGGTATGCAGACCTGTATTTTGATGCATCCGCATCGCTTTATGTAGAGCGGGCAGAGCCCGCTTCCGAAGAAGAGCAAATGCGCTGGATGTCTGAAAAGATGGAGCAGGCACAAGAAGAGGGGACGGCGCTCATCAATCCAAACGAGATGCCTTTTCGCCTGAATCCTTGGGAGTACTATTTCTACAATGCCTGTGCTTCCGGAAAGCAAGCTTGGGAGTGGGTGGCAAGCCGGTCCATGGGAGGCAACGAAGCGTGCGAGTCCTTGCAGATACGCTGGGTTGTGCAGCCTGCAGAGCAGCGTGTCATATCGGGAGTAGCTTGCAAAAAGGCAGTGGGGCGTTTCCGGGGGCGGCAATATGTGGCGTGGTATGCGCCTTCTATTCCGTATGCCCATGGTCCGTGGAAGCTGAACGGGCTGCCCGGCCTGATATTGGAAGCATATGAGGAAAACAAAAAACTGGTTTTTCGTCTGGTGGGCGTGGAGTACCTGCAGCAGAAACGCCTGGAAGACGAGGTAGAGCAGGTGCGCCGGCAAATCAAGCCTTCGTCTTATTACGCATCGCGCCACGATTATTTGAAAGCACAAATAGAGGAAGAAAACCGCAAACAAAGGATGAGGGGTGCTGCTTCGCCTTTCTCTTTGCAACAAGCGGCAAAGAAGTGGCGTGAGCTGGATGCATGGAGGTGATATGGTTGTTGAAAATATTGCTATCCTCTGTTTTTTAGGAAAAATAAAAAATAACCTTAGTGGAGCAATTGAGTACTCGCTAAGGTTATTTTTTTCGTAGATATTGTTTGATTGTTTCTGAAAAAGCATACGGATAAAATGAATCGTAAATTTGTATAACTACTTAATTTGGCTTAATCGCCTTTTATATTTTTCAATAATCTTAAAAAGCAATATATGTGCTTTTTATTTTTTTTGATAAAAAAACTTGACTTATTAAATTGGGCACATTAACCAAAAAACATTGTCTATGTTACTACGAAGAACACTACTTACCGTATGGTTGGTCTTTTGGGGAGGAGTTATTTGGGCACAAAGTGTATCAAATCGTGCCATTCCCTTGGACCCGCATGTGAAAACCGGCGTTTTGCCGAATGGACTGACCTATTACATCCGGCACAACCAAAAACCCGAAAAGCGGGTAGAGTTGCGCTTGGTGGTCAATGCCGGTTCTGTTCTCGAAGATGAAAAGCAGTTAGGTCTGGCTCATTTCGTTGAGCACATGGCTTTTAACGGCACTAAAAAGTTTCCTAAAAATGAAATTGTAAGTTACCTTCAATCTATTGGGGTGCAGTTCGGTGGGGATTTGAATGCCTATACAAGTTTTGATGAAACCGTGTATATGCTACCGGTACCTACCGACAAACCGGAATTGGTGGATAAAGGGCTTGAAATCTTGCGCGAATGGGCAAGCAATGTAACCTTCGAGCCCGAGGAAGTAGAAAAAGAGCGTGGCGTAGTGCTCGAAGAGTGGCGCTTGGGGCGTGGTGCCGAGCAGCGTATGATGGACAAACAGTTTCCTGTGATTTTGAAAGGCTCGCGTTATGCCAAGCGCTTGCCTATTGGTACTGAGCAAAGCTTAAAGACTTTCAAGTATAAAGACTTGGTGCGCTTTTATAAAGATTGGTATCGCCCCGACCTGATGGCAGTAGTGGTGGTGGGCGACATAGACCCCGCACAAATAGAGCAAAAGATAAAAGCGCTGTTTGGGGATTTGAAAGCCCCCAAGAAAGCGCCCAAGCGTGAGTTTTACCCCGTGCCTGACCATAAGGAGATGCTTGTAACGGTGGCAAGCGACAAAGAGGCAGCCTTTCCTTCGGTGCAGCTGCTCTTTAAAAAAGCACCTGTAAGCATCAAAACCGAGCAAGATTACTTGGAACGCCTGAAGATGGAAATGGTAGAAGGGATGCTCTCTGAGCGCCTCGAGGAGTTGCGCCTTTCGGCAGAGCCGCCTTTTTCTTATGCATGGGCAAATTACGGCAACTTCGTGCGTACCAAAGATGCCTTTTCGCTTGATGCCATAACCGACGGCAGCAAGCTGCAAGATGCTTTGCAAACCCTGCTGACCGAGGCACGCCGGGCGGCGCTTTACGGCTTTGTGGAGCAGGAATTTGAACTTTACAAGAAGAAATATTTGGCAGAACTGGAATTGCAATACAATGACCGTCAAAAAACCGAATCCAAGCGCTTGGTTTGGGCATATGTGAACCATTACTTGGAAGGAGCACCTGCACCCGGCATAGAGTATAAATATGCTTTTGCGAAAGAGCACCTCGATAAAATCACGCTCGAGGACTTGAATGCCTTGATAAAGCAAATGATTACCGGAGAAAACATGGTGGTAGTAGTGCAGGGACCTGAAAAAGAAGGGGTGAAAATGCCTACCGAAGAGGAGGTGCGCCGGATGGTGCAGGAGACACAAAAGCAGGAAGTGAAGCCCTACGAAGCCAAAGCGTTGGCTGCTTCTTTGATGCAGGGCATAGAGCTGAAGCCGGGTAAAGTGACAGCTGAACACACAATAGAATCTTTGGGTGTGATAGAATGGACCTTGTCCAACGGGGCACGTGTGCTGTTGAAGCCTACCAACTTCAAGGATGATGAGGTACTTATCTCTGCCTTCAGCTATGGGGGCAGCTGGCTTGCCGATGAAAAGAACCTGCCTTCAGCTGAATTTATAGCCGGCGTGGTTGCTGAGAGTGGCGTGTATCAATTCTCTGCCACCGAGCTGTCTAAGATGCTGGCAGGAAAAAATGTAGAAGTAAGCCCCACCATCGGTAATTTATTGGAAGGGTTCCGTGGAAAAACAACACCTAAAGACCTGCAGACAGCACTGGAGCTCTTGCATCTTTACTTTGTGGCACCGCGCCACGACCCCGAGGCTTTCCGCTCTGCTCTGCAACGCAGCAAAGGCTTTATGACCAACCTGATGGCAAACCCCATGTATTACTTCTATGACCAATATGCAAGGCTGCTGAGCAATTACCATCCGTATGGCGACGCTTGGTTGCCGGATTACGACAAGATAGACTATGATAAGGGCTTTGCGTTCTACAAAGAGCGCTTTGCCGATGCCTCGGATTTTACCTTCCTTTTTGTGGGGAATATAGACCCGGAAACCTTCAAGCCCATGGTTGAGCGCTACATTGCCTCGCTGCCTTCGCTCAACCGCAAAGAGAAGTGGATAGACCGCGGGGTACGCCCCCCAAAAGGCAAAGTGGATACTATCTTCTACAAAGGCAGTGACCCAAAAAGCATGGTGCAAATGGTCTTTGCCGGCGAGCTGCCCGCCTATGACGAAAAAGAGGCTTTCTTGCTGCAAATGCTGGGCGATTTGCTCAATATCAAATTGGTTGAAACTATACGCGAGGAAGCTTCGGGGGTGTACACCGTAGGCGCTTACGGCTACATGACAAAATCGCCCTCTGCCGGTTACAGATTCGGCATTTCTTTCCCTTGTGCACCTGAACGTGTGGAAGAGCTCACTGCTTTGGCGCTGGCGGAGGTAAAGAAAGTGCAGGAAGGCAAAATAGCAGAAGAAGACCTGCAGAAAATAAAAGAACAATACCGCCGCAAGAAGGAAGTGGAACTGCAGACCAACAACTATTGGTTGAATGCCCTGCAAAGCCGTTACTTTGAACAGATGGACCCCGAAGGCATACTCAAGTGGGAAGAAAAGCTGCAGAGCGTTACGAAGCAAAACCTGCAAACCGTAGCGAAAAAGTATTTGGATACAAATGCATTTATTCGTGCCGTATTGAAACCGGAACAAAAACCATAATCCTATAACTTACATTGTTTTATGACAGGGATGCTCTCGTGGGCATCCCTGTTTTGTTTGTTGCAAGCTTGCAAAAGACACCTTCCGCTTTGGGTGGCCTTTATATTTGCAACGTTTACCCAAAAAAAGCACTGATGAAAAATCAAGCACTTTTTATCGTTTTTGGCATACTTTTGGTAATAAGTGGAGTGAAAGCGCAAGGGATAAACGGATGGCATTCCCTTGACAACAACTACCACTATTCAAGCCGTCCTTATCGTGATGTGTATAATCATGCTTACAAGCATGCAGAGAACCTGTGGAAGGATGCAGACAGAGATGGCTATGTGGGCTACTATGATTACAATGACCGCAACCCTGCGGTAACTACAAGACCACAGCGCCCGGCGAGTCCGTCTTATGCAGTGCCTTCCTACTCGATGCCGGCAAGCGTGCGCCCGATCTATACGGGCCCCCGTGGTGGGCATTATTATTACAACAGCAGGGGAAAGAAGGTGTATGTCCGCCCGGAATAAAGGCTTTTCTACTCATTGTAGCTACCTATATAATGCCGACTGTTTGTTGATGACCGCCGGTGTGCAGCCCGCTGCACCCGGCTTTTTGTTTGGCTTAATTGGCAGTGCCCCGAAATGCTTTTATATTTGTGTGCCAAAATCATTGAACCAACATGTATTCAGGAAAAAAAGTAGCCGTTGTTTTACCTGCCTACAATGCAGCCCGCACACTGGAAAGAACCTACCGGGAAATCCCTTTTGATATTGTAGATGAAGTGATACTGGTAGATGACGCAAGCTCGGACGATACCTCTGAGCTGGCGCGCAAGCTTGGCATACGGCACGTGATTCGGCATGAGCAAAACAAGGGTTATGGGGGCAATCAAAAGACCTGTTACCGGACGGCGCTTGCCTTGGGCGCCGACATTGTGGTGATGCTACACCCCGACTATCAATACACGCCCAAGCTGATAACCGCCATGGTGTCTATCATAGGTGAGGAGGTGTATCCGGTAGTGTTTGCTTCCCGTATCTTAGGAAAAGGCGCTTTGCGTGGCGGCATGCCCTTGTACAAATATGTAGCCAATCGCGCTTTGACACTCTTCCAAAATATACTGCTGAACCAAAAGCTGTCGGAGTACCACACCGGTTACCGGGCTTTTTCGGCAGAGGTATTGCGCAATATAGACTTCGAGCAAAACTCGGATGATTTTATTTTCGATAACGAAATCATAGCGCAAATATTCAATGCAGGCTATGAAATAGCCGAAGTAACCTGCCCCACACGCTACTTTGAGGAGGCTTCCTCGATCAACTTCAAGCGCAGCGTGATTTATGGCTTGGGTGTGTTGCGTGTGTCTTTGCGTTACCGTTTGCATCGTTGGGGTGTGTGGCCTTGGCAGTTGCTCAAAAAACAAACCGGTACGTCAACAACAAAGTAAGGTTATGATAAAGCGCATCTTCGATAAAGACTATCCCTACCATTGGCTGATTTTGATGCTGTCGGGGATGGTCTTTTTCTTTCCTTTTCTGGGAAAAGTGCATCTCTTCGACTGGGATGAGATCAACTTTGCCGAGTCGGCACGTGAAATGCTCGTGACGGGCAACTATACACGCGTGCAAATCAACTTTGAGCCTTTTTGGGAAAAACCGCCTTTTTTCTTCTGGCTGCAGGCGCTTAGCATGAAGCTTTTTGGGGTGAATGAATGGGCAGCCCGCTTTCCCAATGCCGTCTTTGGGGTAATTACACTGCTTACTTTCTATTTTATAGGAAAGCGCCATTACGATGGGCGCTTTGGTTTCATTTGGGGGTTGTGTTACTTGGGTTCTTTTTTGCCGCATTTTTATTTTAAATCTGCCATCATCGACCCCGTGTTCAATTACTTTATATTCATGGGAGTGTATGGCTTGGCACGTGCTGTAGCAGCTTACAAGACGCCCTTCGCTTTGAAATGGGCAACGCTGGCCGGTGCAGCTACCGGCATGGCTATTTTAACCAAAGGACCGGTGGGCTTGTTGATGGTGGGCTTGAGTTTTTTGGTTTTCGGGGCTTGGTATGGCTTTCGTAAGGTAGCACGCCCGGTAGATGTACTTGCGTTTGCATTCGCTGCTTTTGTGACTTCTTTTGCTTGGTATGGCCTGGAACTCATTCAACATGGCACCTGGTTTGTTGAGGAGTTTATCCGTTACCACATTCGCTTGCTGACCACACCGGATGCCGGCCACGAGCAGCCTTTCTTTTATCATTTTGTAGTGGTGTTTTTGGGTTGCTTCCCCATGTCTGTGCTGGCATTGCCCGCCTTTGGCAAACAGGAGCAGCGCCCCGACCCCCTGCACCTGCGCCGTTGGATGTTGGCACTCTTCTGGGTGGTAATGATTGTATTCACTCTGGTGAAAACCAAAATCGTGCATTATTCATCGCTGTCTTATTTCCCGCTTTCCTTTTTGGCTGCCTATGTAGTGTACTGGCACATGGAAGAGCAAAAGCCTTTGCCGCTGTATGTGCGCCGCTTGTTATTGATTGTGGCTACCGTTTTTGGTTTGTTGCTTACGGCCCTTCCTTTGTTTGCCTATTTCAAAGAGTCGTTCTACCACTTTATTAAAGACCCCTTCGCGGTGGCTTGCTTGCAAACAGAGGTACATTGGGGCGGTTGGGAATTCCTGATGGGCTTGATTTATGTAGTACTGGCTTCGGTAGGCATCTATTGGATATGGCAGCACCGCCTGCGTGCCGGTTTGTTGTGGCTTTGCTATGCCACGGCCGTCTGTCTGATGGGCTATCTGGTAGTGATAGTGCCCAAGATAGAAGCCTATTCGCAAAGACCGGCCATTGAGTTCTACGAAAGCCTGCAGGGAAAAGATGTGTATGTGCGTCCGGTAGGCTTTAAGAGCTACGCTCATTACTTCTATGCCCGTGTGCAGCCACAAGCCAACCCCAAAAGTAAAGACGAAGCGTGGTTGTTGCAGGGCGACATAGACAAGCCCGCCTACTTTGTGGTGAAAGCCAACCAAAAAGACCGCATGGCACCTTATGCCGACGTGAAGCTGATAGGCGAAAAAGGTGGCTTTGCTTTCTTCGTTCGAGAACCCAAAAAATAAAATTGAGGGATGTATTCACTGATTCGCCGTTTGCTTTTTTTATTGCCTGCCGAGCAGGCACATCTTTTTACCTTTTCCTGCTTGCGCGTGCTCATGCGCCTGCCTTTTGTCAAAGCTTTGTGCAAAAGGCTTTTCGTAGTAGAAGACCCGCGCCTGGAACGCGAGTATTGGGGTATTCGCTTCCGTAACCCCATAGGGTTGGCGGCAGGCTTCGATAAAAACGCCCTGTTGATAGATGCGTGGGAATATTTCGGCTTTGGTTTTGTGGAAATAGGGACTGTGACGCCCCGTCCACAGGCAGGCAATCCCCGCCCCCGCTTGTTTCGCCTTATTCAGGACCGCGCCATCATCAACCGGATGGGCTTCAACAACGATGGGGTGGATGCCATCGTGGAGCGTTTGAAAAAACGCAAATCGAACATTGTGATAGGCGGCAACATAGGCAAAAACAAAACCACCCCCAATGAGCGTGCCGTAGAAGACTACGTGATTTGCTTCGAAAAACTGTTCGAATATGTGGATTATTTTGTGGTGAATGTGAGTTCGCCCAATACGCCCAACCTAAGGGCACTGCAGGAAAAAGAGCCGCTAAAGCAACTGCTGGAAGAGCTGCAGCGTCGCAATATGGCTAAGCCGCAGCCCAAGCCTATTTTATTGAAAATAGCCCCCGATTTGAGCGAAGAGCAATTGAAAGATGTTATTGAAATAGTAAAGCATACCGGCATTGCCGGCATTATTGCCACCAACACTACTATTGGCAGGGACGGACTGCGTACCCCCCCGGAAAAAGTGGCAGCCATAGGCGCCGGTGGGCTTAGTGGTGCCCCCTTGCGCGCGCGTTCGGAAGAAATATTACAGCTGTTGCGCAAATATGCGGGCGACGATTTCCCCATTGTTTCGGTAGGCGGCTTGATGACGCCCGGTGACGTGTGCCGCCGCTTGAGTGCCGGTGCCGACCTGGTGCAGCTTTATACCGGCTTTGTGTATGCCGGGCCTGCTTTGGTGAAGCGCAGTCTCGAACAGCTGTTGCATGAAGAAAGTTGAAATGATTTCGTTAAATTAGCTTTTGCAAAACATGCCTGCTTGTTGACATTATGACCAAAAACATACCTAAGAATACACCCAAAAACGAACCTATACGCAGAGCCAAAAAACGAATAGGGCTGCTGAAAGACAGACGCTTGCAGCTGGTGCTGGGCTTTGCTTTGTTTTTTATGGCTTTTTACCTGCTTTTGGCTTTCACTTCTTATTTGTTTACAGCCAAAGCCGACCAAAGCGTGGTGGAAGCCATCGACAGCACCGGCGTAATTGAAGCCGGCGACGAAGTGGAAAACTGGCTGGGTATTTATGGGGCCTTGCTGTCTTATCGTTTCATCTTTCGTTGGATGGGCTTAGGCGCTTTCTTTATTGTGCCTTTGCTGGTACACACAGCCGTGGACCTTATTTTCCGGGTGCGTTTGTTTGCTTTTAAGCGCACCTTCTTGCTTTTTCTCTTTTTGGCTTTTTGGCTTAGTTACACGCTCGGTTATTTGGCTGTGACACTGCCCGGTGGCAACTACTTTACACTGATTGCCGGCGGTGTGGGCTACGAGCTGGCACGATGGACCCACGCCCTCATTGGCTGGGGCACTCCCTTGTGGCTGGCATTTTGCTTCATTGTCTTTGCCATTTACTTCTGGAACATCACAGCCGTGGATTGGAAGCAGTGGCGTGCGTTCAAGCGTATGGCCGCTCACGGCATGGAAGCCGTTTCATCGAAGAAGCATCCGGTACCGCCCGCAACGCCTTCGTTGGATACCGCAGAGGAAGAAAGCGATGAATATGAAGAAGACGAGGAGGAAAAAGGCGAAGAAGTGAGCCGTTTGCTTTATGAAGACGAAAAGAAAATAGAAGAAGAAGTTGAAAAGATGGGCATGAAGCTGGTTCGTATCGGCGAGGAGGAGGAAGAGCAACAGCACAGCGAAGCTACTAAGAAAGCATCCAAACCTGTTGCTGCGGATACAGAAGAAGAGGAGGAGGCAGGAGAGAAAGAAGAAGCATCTACCATTACTTTTTCACTTGAAGAAGAAGAAGAAAAACAAAGCGGCAAAGAGAAACAACCATCAAAAGATGCGCCCCTTACGGTAGAGGTGGTCAATACTACGGACTTGCCCCCTGTGTCGGCGGTTGTGGACGAGGACGAGGAAGACGAGGACGAAGAAGACATTTTGGACAATTCGACGCCCGGGAGCCTAAGTACGACCTACGATCCGCGGTTGGAGTTGTCGCGCTATCAAATGCCGCCCACTTCCTTGCTCGACGATGCACCCGCCGAAAGTGTGCAGGTGACGCGCGAAGAGCTGGAAGCCAATAAGGATAAAATCGTAGAAACACTGGGGCATTATGGCATTGGCATTGAGTCCATCAAAGCGACCATAGGCCCTACGGTTACTCTGTATGAGCTGGTGCCCAAAGCAGGGGTGCGTATTTCCAAAATCAAAAACCTTGAAGACGACATTGCACTGAGCTTGTCTGCTTTGGGGATTCGCATCATTGCGCCCATCCCCGGTAAGGGCACCATTGGCATTGAGGTGCCAAACAAAAAACGCGAATTGGTTGCTTTGCGCCCTATCTTGGAGAGTGAACAGTTTCGCAATACGAAATATGCCTTGCCTATTGCTTTTGGCAAGACTGTAACCAACGAGATTTTCATGGTAGATCTTGCCAAGATGCCACACCTGCTCATTGCAGGGGCTACCGGGCAAGGTAAATCCGTCGGTTTGAATGTGATTTTGGCTTCCTTGCTTTATAAAAAGCACCCTGCCGAGTTGAAGTTTGTGCTGGTTGATCCCAAAAAGGTGGAACTCACTCTTTATAATAAAATAGAGCGTCATTTTCTTGCCAAGCTGCCCGATGAAGAGGAAGCCATCATTACCGATACTTCCAAGGTAATCAATACACTGAACTCGTTGTGTATTGAAATGGATACGCGCTACGACCTGTTGAAAAAAGCAGGTTGCCGTAACATTAAAGAATACAACAAGAAGTTTCTGGAGCGGCGGCTTAATCCTGAGAAAGGGCACCGCTTCATGCCTTATATCGTGTTGATTATTGACGAGCTGGCCGATTTGATGATGACCGCCGGCAAAGAGGTAGAGCAGCCCATAGCACGCCTTGCACAGCTGGCGCGCGCCATAGGCATCCACTTGGTGGTGGCTACCCAACGCCCCTCGGTCAATGTTATTACAGGTATCATTAAAGCCAACTTCCCGGCACGTCTTTCATTCCGCGTAACATCCAAAGTGGACTCGCGCACCATTCTGGATACCGGTGGTGCCGAACAGTTGATTGGTATGGGCGACATGCTGTTTTCTACAGGCGCCGACCTGGTGCGGGTACAATGCGCCTTCATCGACACGCATGAAGTGGAAGCCGTCTGCGATTTCATTGGCGAGCAGCCGGGCTACGCTTCGGCCTATCTGCTGCCCGAATATGTAGGCGAAGCGGGCGAAAATGAAGCCGGCGCCGTGGATTTGTCTGACCGCGATGCCCTCTTTGAAGAAGCAGCCCGCATTGTGGTCATGCATCAACAAGGCAGTACTTCGCTTTTGCAACGCCGCTTAAAAATAGGTTACAACCGGGCAGGGCGTATCATCGACCAACTTGAACAAGCCGGCATCGTAGGACCCTTCGAGGGCAGCAAGGCACGTGAGGTACTTATACCCGATGAGTATGCTTTGGAACAGTTATTGAATGAACTAAACAACAAACATGGTTAACCTTTAAAATAAGTGAAAGAAAAAGTGATGAACATGATGAAAAAAAGCCTATTCCTGTGTCTTGCCTTTGTGATAGCTTGGAGCAGCTATGCACAAACCGCTTACGAGCAAAAAGCCGCAGAGATTTTGCAAAAGGTAGAGGAAAAATACAAGAACGTAGAAGCCCTGCGGGCTTACTTTACCTACGAGATGCGCAACCCGGTGCACAATGTATATGAAAAAACTGAAGGCGTTTTTGTGATGAAAGGCGATAAGTACCGCCTGATACTGCCCGAGCAGGAAGTCATCAACAACGGAACCACGCTGTGGACTTATCTGAAAGAGACCAACGAGGTGAATATCTCGGACTATGAGCCCGACGAATCGGAAATTACACCGGATAAAATCTTTACACTTTACAAACGCGACTACAAATACATTTGGGTGGAGCGCATAGCCGAGCGTGGCAAAATATACAATGTCATTGACCTGCAGCCCATCGACAGAAACAAAAATCATTTCAAAATTCGCCTGGTCATCAATGAGGCTACTCATTCCATCAAAAGCTTCGAGATATTTGAAAAGAACCAAAACCGTTATAAATACACCTTCACGCGCTTGGAGTTCAATGTAGCAGTAGATGACAAATACTTCACCTTCAACCCTGCCGACTACCCGGGGGTAGAAGTAGTTGACTTGCGCTGATATGCTTGGCTATACCGCATGGCCGAAAAGACCTTGGTGAAAGCCAAGGTCTTTTTTTGTATCATTCGGGCAGCCTTTCTTATCTTTACCCATTGTTAAATACTAAAATAAATGGAAAAAATGAAAAAAGCATACGTATTTCCCGGACAAGGCGCACAGTTTCCCGGTATGGGCAAAGAACTCTATGAAAGCAATGCCGAAGCCAAAGAGCTTTTCGAAAAAGCCAATGATATTTTGGGCTTTCGTATTACCGATATTATGTTTGAAGGTACCGAAGAACAGCTCAAACAGACCAATGTAACGCAACCGGCTATTTTTATTCATTCAGTGGTGATGGCACGCTTGCTGCCCGATTTTCGCCCCGATATGGTAGCCGGGCATTCCTTAGGTGAGTTTTCTGCCTTAGTGGCAGCAGGGGCGCTTGCCTTTGAAGACGGGCTGCGCTTGGTGGCCAAGCGGGCCGAAGCCATGCAAAAAGCCTGTGAGCAGCAGCCTTCTACTATGGCAGCCATCTTAGGCTTGGAGGATGCCGTGGTAGAAAAAATATGCGAGGAAGTGAGTGCCGAAGGCGATGCTTTTTTGGTGGTGCCTGCCAACTATAACTGCCCCGGACAGCTGGTTATTTCCGGTACGGTAGAGGGGGTCAATCGTGCTTGCGAGCGCTTGAAAGAAGCCGGTGCCAAACGTGCTTTGGTCTTGCAAGTGGGTGGCGCTTTCCACTCGCCGCTTATGGAGCCCGCACGCCAAGAGTTGCAGGCTGCCATTGAAGAAACGCCTTTTAAGACCCCTGTTTGCCCTGTTTATCAAAATGTAAATGCAGAGCCTGCCACCGAGGTAGAAACCATCAAAAAAAATCTGATTGCACAGCTCACAGCCCCCGTGCGCTGGACACAAAGCGTGCAAAACATGCATCGTGACGGGGCTACGCACTTTGTGGAGTGCGGACCGGGTAAGGTGTTGCAAGGACTGGTGAAAAAAATAGTGCAGGAGGTGCAGACAGAAAGTGCAGTTATTGCATAATTTTTGCGGATACAAAGAGTGGTAAAACCTCGATAGACTCTTAAAACACAATAACTATGAGTAAAACAACTTCTCTTCTTGTATCTTTTTTGGCAGGAGCAACTGTCGGCTTTATGGCAGGTATTCTGGTTGCGCCTTACAGTGGTTCCGAAACCCGTCGCCGCTTGAAAAACAAAGCCAAGGATTTGCAATATGATTTGCAGGAGCAGGTAAACCAACTGTCTCATAAAGTGACGGAGCTGGCTGAAAAATATACACCTGCCTCGAAAAAATAATGGCCGGCCAGTAACGTGACTTTTGCAAAAGCAAACCATCATCCACCGGTGGTTTGCTTTTTTGTTTATTGGGTATTTCCGGATATCTGTTTATAAAAAAGCCAAATAAAATTGTAATTTTCCTATATTCTTTGCCATCTTTGTACTAAATTCGCACCTTTGAAAACCCCTGCTGCGTAAGCAGTTTGTTTAAAAGGTATTTCCTATGAAAATCGGTTTGATACGAGAAGGAAAAACACCCCCGGATAAGCGTGTTGTTTTATTGCCGGAGCAATGCCTGCTTTTGCAAGAGCGTTATCCGGAGGTTCAAATATATGTAGAAAAAAGTCAGGTGCGCTGTGTGCCTGATGCAGACTATGAAAAAGCCGGCTTGCCGGTCGTGGACGACATCAGCGTGGCAGACTTGCTTTTAGGTGTGAAGGAAGTGCCCGTCGATGCCCTGATTCCGGAGAAAACCTATATGTTTTTCTCGCATACCATCAAAAAACAGCCTTACAACCGCAAGCTGCTACAAACCATTTTGCAAAAAAATATTACACTGATTGACTTCGAATGCCTGACAGATGAAGCCGGCAACCGCCTGATTGCCTTCGGGCGCTTTGCCGGCATCGTGGGGGCTTACAATGCCTTGTGGACCTATGGCAAACGTTTTGGTGCTTACGAACTGAAGCGAGCTTATACCTGCAAAGATTACGAAGAATTGAAAAAGGAGCTGAAAAAGGTAAAGCTGCCTGCCAATTACAAAATAGCCCTCACCGGGCGCGGACGTGTGGGCAATGGAGCGGCGGAAGTGTTGGATGCGGCAGGTATTCGAAAAGTGAGCCCGCAAGAGTTCGTAGGGCAAACCTTTGAAGAGCCCGTTTATGCCCAGCTGGCATCCCGGGATTATTACGCACCCAACGAAGGTGTTTATTTCGATGAGCAGGAGTTCTATTCTCATCCGGAACGTTTTCATAGCGACTTTTTGAAGTATGCCCTTACTGCCGATATGCTGATTACCGGCCATTTCTGGAATCCACGCTCCGAGCCCCTCTTTACGGTCGATGACATGCAGTCTCCGGCATTCAAGATAAAAATTATTGCCGATATCACTTGCGACATTCGTGGCTCTGTGCCTTCTACCATCCGGGCAACAACCATCGAATCGCCGGTGTATGACTTTGACCCCTTCACAGGCAAAGAGCGGGCACCATTCAGCAATGAGCGTTTTGTGACGGTCATGGCTGTGGATAATCTACCTTGTGAGTTGCCTTTAGATGCGTCCCGTTCTTTTGGCAGGCAGTTTATAGAAAATGTTTTCCCCCACTTTATGAACGGAGACAAGGAGGAGGTACTTGCGCGGGCTACCATTGCCAAAGATGGCAAGCTGACACCCCGCTATTCATATTTACAGGATTACGTAGAAGGAAAGAGCTGATGAAATATCCGGTTTTGAAACTGAAAAAGGGGCGGGAACGAGCCGTGTTGCATCGCCACCCTTGGATATTCTCGGGAGCCATAGCAGAACCCGTAGAAGCCGGCAATGGTGAAATTGTAGAAATTCAAGACTACCATGGAGAACGTTTGGGCTATGGGTTTTTCTCTACCCAAAGCCAAATAGCATGCCGCATCTTTCATTTTAGCCGGGAACTATGTACTATAGACACAGCTTTCTGGCAGCAGAAAGTAGCGGATGCTTATCGTCTGCGCCGGCGTTTTGTCATCAGTGACCATACCAATGCTTACCGCTTGATTCATGCCGAAGGGGATGGCTTCCCCGGCGTGATTGTGGATGTGTATCATGAGGTGGCTGTTGTTCAGGTCCTTATCAAAGGCGTGGAGCATCTATTGCCTGCTTTGGCAGAGGTGCTTCTTTCTTATGGCGTCCGCTTTATTTATCTCAATGTCAAAGAGGTAGCACAGCGCATCGAACAAGTAAGCTTGGAGGAAGGGTGGTATGCGGCTGCACCCGGAAGCCCGGAAGTGGAAATTAAAGAGAACGGTTTGCGTTTTATCGTGGATGTGGCACGAGGACAAAAAACCGGCTTCTTCTTGGACCAACGCGATAACCGTCGCTTATTGGGAAGTTACAGCCGTGGTATGCGGGTGCTCAATACATTCAGCTACACCGGTGGTTTTAGCGTATATGCACTGGCACATGGTGCGGAGCTCGTTCACTCGGTAGATATTGCCCCGGCAGTTCTGGAAACGGCGGCGCGTAATGTGGCATTGAACGAATTGCCACAGGAAAAGCATGCCTCTTTTGCCATGGATGGCTTCAAATACCTTGAAAAACAAACACCTGACCATTTTTATGATATCATAGTATTGGACCCGCCGGCTTTTGCCAAGAATGCGCGTGCTGTGCCCAATGCCATGCGTGGATACAAAGCGCTCAACCTGCTGGCATTTAGAAAAATAAAGCCCGGTGGTTTGGTCTTTACTTTTTCGTGTTCCGGCAACATAGACAAAGACATGTTCCGCAAGGCGGTATTTGCCGGTGCAGCCGACGCGCGACGTGACGTGCGCATCCTTCACCAGCTTACGCAGCCCATTGACCATCCCGTAAATATTTATCACCCGGAAGGGGAGTATCTCAAAGGGTTGGTGTTGTACGTAGAATAAGAAAAAGCAGGGTGCCGGAGCACTCTGCTTGCAATCGTTGTAAGGTGCCGGATTGATTATGCGTGCTGCTCGAGAAGCCATTGGCGGGCTTGCTCGCGATCGTCGAAATATTCAATGAGGAAACCGGCATCTTCTGCTTCTTCAAAAGTCTGCTCGTAAGATACCTGTGTGAAAAGGTCTTTGCTCAGCAACACGGCAAAACGGGTAACCCCCATTTCTATCAACTTGGCAAATACATTTTGATTGTGCCATTCTTGCAATTCCGGACTAACCACATACATGGCATTGACGGCGTCAATAAATATTTTGTCTGTTTTGCCCCGGTAAGGCTGTGCCGCCTTCAGAATGTCGCGGAATTCCTGTTTGTAAATGTCATCATTCATATACTCACTTTCCGGAAGCCATATCTCTTCAAAGATACTGAGTTCCGGATTGTAGAGAACCCGTTGATACTTGCTTTCATAAATAGTTTCCATAAGAAGAAAATTTTCCTTACTTAAAGTTTGTAAAAAATCTCCCTCAAGTTATACAAAAATTTGGCTTGTGAATCGTGGGTGTAATAATATTTTGCTATTTTTCTATTGTTTTTTAATAAATTCCAATTTTGTTGTTTTTTTAAGGAGTGGGAAGCAAAATGAAAAGACACAAAAAAAGCCCCCCTTTGCAGGAGGGCATTGATTATTATTTTAATGAGCAGGGTTTTATGGTGCTTACCGAACATTATTTACGCAAGCGAGGGTATTGCTGCAAAAACGGATGTAAGCATTGTCCTTACGGCTTTAGAAAAGCGACTCAACGCAAAATATAAAGCTTGCCGAAGCCTTCTTTGAAAGCCCGGTCGCCGGCAGTTGCTCTCAGGGGCACCATCTTTCCATGAAGACGCACCAGCACACGGTATAAATACACCCCATTGGCCAGGCGGTCGCCATACTCGTCGGTGCCATCCCATGCGTATTGGGTGATATTGTGTCCAATATGAATAGGTCCTATTTCATCCTGCGTGATTTCCCTGACTACTTTTCCGGTAACTGTCATGATTTGAATCTTTATTTCTTCGGGTACCTCTTTGCCCGTAAGGGTGAATATAAACCGGCAGTTGCTTGAGAAAGGGTTGGGGTAAGGGTAAAAGTGCGAAATGGTGGATTCGTTGATGACTTCAAACTCTACTTCGTAGGGCTGTGTGCCTGCTGCATTTCCTTTGGCATCGGTGCCTTGCACACGCAGGGCATGCACGCCATCTTCCAAATCTTGTGCCTGGTACTCTACGACAAACTCCCCTTCTTTGGCAGTCCATTGCACTTGTGGATTAGAAAAATAAATGCGCTCGAAGGTGCAGCCCTCGCAAGGGCGGCGCAGTTCAAGGGTCATGCCGCTGGTATCTTGTTTGATGAGATAGGGGTTGTCGTCGTGCAGGCGCACGCGAATGAGTGCGTTGGGCGATACTATATCGCCATTCATAATGCGGATGCCGTCGAAAGTTACTTCAAGGTTTGGGTTTTTGTTGTCTTCCAATACCTTAAATTCAAGGTCGAGGCGGTTGTTGTCGTAGTACTGTTCGGCTACCTTTTGCGGGTTCACATACACTTTGAGTTTATTGCTGCCTGCCCATTGTTCGGTAGGAATATGAATGGTGAACTTCTCTTGTTGTTTGGGGGCAGGCGCCTTTATTTTAAATGTGTAGGTAGCGTTTTTGTTTAAAGTGCTGTTTTGAAGGGTGTATTCTACTTCCAGTGAGTCGCTTTCAAAGTATCGTTCAGAAATGTTTTCGAAGACAAAAGGAATACTGAGCGGCTCCCCTTCGAGTTTGTCGGGGATTTGGTAGGTGGCAGCCCCGCCGGCGGCTTCTATGTTTAAGAATCCTTCAGCAACACCTTGGTAACGAACAATCCACTGTCTTAGTTGTGAAGGCGTCTGATTGGTTTCATCCTTGGTGTTCATGCGCAGGCGTAAATAAGGGTAGGTGTTTACATCGATGCTGCTCAGGTCTTGCCCACTGAACACATTGGAAAACAACAGTTGTTCCTGCCCATTGAATCGTACGCCGATAACATCGATGGTGGTTTGGTCGGTGACAGGGCTTTCTTTTGAACGCCATTCAAAGAAAACAGCCCCCCATTGGGCAGCAGGACCAACGAGGGAAGAGGTAACAGTACCACTATTGAAACCACCACCAAGTTGCACCTCTGCACTGATGGCATCGCCGGTTGGGTTGGTAATGGAAGAAGAAATAACTTCTGCCAAGGCACTGCCCCCTTTCCGTCCGATAAGAATATAGGGGTGGCCGGTTTGTAAGGTAGCCGTTTGCGCCGGAGAAGCGCCCACCTGCAGCAAGGCGCTTTGTGCGGCTTGCCAGCCGGCCGTAGTTATCTGCCCTTTGCTGAATACCACGATATAGTCGCCCACGGGCAAGGTGTTGACATAGGCTTGTAACAGGCCTGCTTGCAGGTCGGCATCCGTAAAAGAGCTGACATAGCCGGGAACGCGCCCGCACAAACCATGGCTGCTTAGCACATAGGGGTTTTTAGTTTCGGCATCAATAGCCATGACTATCAGCTGGTTGTTGGCGCAGGTGTTGTTAGGATAGTTGAAAACAATACCAAAATCATTGATATAGAGCGAGGTGTTGTTTACGTCGGGATGGGCAGCGCCATAGGTTTGTACTTTGATGGTGTTGTTTACCTGGGCAAATTTCCATTGCCGGCTGCCAAAGTCTTTTTCTATCTGTTGGTCTATGCTTTTTCTGAATTGATAGAAATGACGTTGTGCCCATCCTTCGGGGCTGTTTTTGATGTAGGTAAAAGAGCTTTCACTCCATAGGGCATTGGGGTTCGATACCGCATTGGCCAAATTTACACGCCAGAAATACACCAAGCTGTCGGAGGGGTATTGGTCGGTCAGCAGGTTGACTTCCCAGGTAGCCGTGCCACCTTGTAGTGGGCGGGTAGCTGTTTGTTTGGCAGGGCTGTTGAAAAAGGCGGTAGTATCTATTTCAAAAACTACTTCGGCAGCATCGTTGGCCAGCAGGTTGCTTCCTTGGGCAATCAGCTTGACAGGTTGTTGTGAAACAATACTGTACTCGGCCGGGAAACGGGCAATGACTGCAATGCCCGGCAGGTTGTATTCCAACACGGCGATGTTGTTGTTTTCGTTGAACTCTTCGATTTCCGATAAGCCGTCGATTTCTACTTCAAAGCGGTTCAAGCCGGCCGTGTTGATGTCTTCCGGTTGATAGACCGTGATGCTGAGGGTATCGAAGCGCTCTACCGGTCCATATTTTTGTATGGGATAGAAGACCTGTGTACTGCCATCGGGGAAAGTGCGGGTTACCTTTACTGAAAAGTTCTGATTGCTGTGCTTCCCTACAGAGGCAACTACCAGCTTCAAGCGCAGCGAGTCGCTTTGAGCCGCAGGCGCACCTTGGTCAAAAGACTCCAGCGAAAGCCATGCATTTTGCGTACACAGGTCGGGTAGGTTGGGACCAATCAGACGCAGGGCGGGATCGCCTTGAAGAGTCATTTGCTGCACATGTGCCAAGTCGATACCGGGACTTAGTCCCGGGCCATAGCTCTGTGCCACGTATTGGTCTATTTTGCCTACCGGGTCACTGAATGATACATCTTGTGCAAAAGCGATGCTATACCAGCGGGTAGAATAATTGTGCAACCAGGCTGCGCCTCCCAATGAGGTATTGGCTTTCCATGCAATAGCTCCCCGGTTGGGGGTGTAAAGCCAGTCATTGGCTAAGGTCGTCTTGGCAGAGTACACATCGCCCAGGCTGCAGCCATTGGCTAAAATCATAGGGTATTTGCCTTGATTGCGATAGCCGTTGCCGTCAACAGAGGCAAAGCCTATATCTATATCGGTAAGTGTGGCCGCAGAGTGCCCGAAGAAAGTAACTAAGGCTACGCCCCGGTTCACTTCTTCCGCTATGTTGATAAACTCAACGGCTTCTGTACTTTTCTTGGATACTGTCTTTACTTCAGCATGCAGATAATCACCTTCGGCAATGCTTTTATAAAAATCGACAAACGAGCGGAAAGCGTTTTGCTCGCTCACACTGACGCCCCCACTCAGGTGAATGAGGCGCTTGCGCCAGTATGCACAACTTGTACTTTCATGCGCCTTCACTTTGTCGAGGTAAGCGGCCACTTCCTCTGCACTTTTGCAACTGATGCGCCCCGTGGGAATAGCCGGTGCATAGGGATAAGCCGGGTCAAAGCCGGCAGTAAAGGGCAGGTCAGAGCCGGGGTAGCCCCAAGTGGGAATCAAGTTTCGTGCAAAATCAGCAGGGTTGCTACGTATGTTCAAAGCTGTGGATACGTTGCCGAATGCAACATCGCGAAAAGGAAGGGTGACGCCCTCACCAATGAGAAAGAGAAAATCCGGGTTTCCGTTGTCGTACATATAGCGTGCAAAACGGCGGATGGCCAAAGGGCTGGTTTCGCCGTAGTTAAATTGGTCATACAGTGTGTAGATACTCATTACCAATGGGGCATAACTTCCCCCTTCGGGCGAAGCCCTATAGGCTGCGTAGGCTGCTACGGGGTCGTTGTATCCGCCGGCCGGTTGCATCAGCCGGGGGTGCGATACAATAAGGTAATTATAAGCCGAAGGGTTGATTTGTACGAAGTTTGCCGGCTCCACACCGGCTATGTTGAGTGTATTGTTCTGTAGAAAAAATTTGCGGGCAGAGCCGGCGGCAGGCAAGACCGCAGTGCCGGCATTCAACACAAACTCTTCTATATTGTAAGGGTCGGTAATGTGAAACAAACGGCTTCCGGCAGGAATATTATTGAGGGTAACGGTAGAGGCAGCTGCTTGTGCAGGTACTTCAAAATAGAGCTCGCTGCTTTGAGCATCCCAGCTTTTGGGATAACGCAGGCGCACATATACTACCGAAGCACTGGTGCCGTTGGTAGAAGTATTGCGAACACGCACATTGAAGGTGCCGTTGCTTCCGGGGAAATCGCTCCACTCGAGTGTTTGGGTAAAAGTGTTGGGGGTGTAGTTGGCTACATTCAAGCTGCCTATGGTGCGATAGCTTCCGCCGCTTCCCACATCGATACTGAGCGTGCTGGTGTAATATCTTCGACTGACAAGCTTTATTTCGAGGGTGGGTTTATCGGACACACCATAGGCCGCACTTTGAATAGTAAAGCTAAATACACGGTTGCTGCCCGCATTGATAGGCGTACTTGCCCATCCTTCGCCTACGTCGTAGCTGCTGATGAATACATAACTTCCCGTGATAACATAATTTCTGCCGGGTGAACACTGCTCGGCAGGCACCTGCAGACTTTCTGCCCAGCCATAAGGAAGCGAAGAATAGCCGCTATTGGGCAGGTTGTTTTGTGTAATGCGCTTGCCATTGCCGGCGTCCAGACGGTAGGTGAGAAAATAGGCGCTGGTGTCGCTGTGCAAATTATAGTAAGGGTTCAAATGGTTGGCGAGGGTGGGGTAATACAGTTCGGCATCGTTGGTGCCGTCATTTTTTCTTCCGTAAAACTCGATGTAGTCGCCGCTGTCAAAGCTGCCATCCTGCTCGCCGTTGACGTAGATAGCCATCTCTTGGCCACGATGAAAGAGTTGTATTTTACGTGGGTCTATGCTTGCAGTAGGAAAACCGGCAGCAGCCAATTCGGCACTGCTTATGCGATACCAGCCGTCTTGTACCACTTTCAGCTTCCAGTAGCTTTGGTTGTAATTGATCCATTCATTGCCATATTGCGCTTGCAGGCAGAAGGGAAGCGCAAGGAAGAGGAACCACCGGATAAGATGTTGTATTGCCGACTGTATCATGATGTTATTTGTTAAAGCCTGCTTTGAGTGAAAAGACGTGAGAATACAAACCTTCAGCATTATCGCCCAAGTCCGTAAGGGCATAATCTATGGTGAAGCGTTTGAGGCGGAAGCCGGCACCAAAATTGATTTGGTAGGTCCACGAGCGGCTGCCGTCAAAGTCTTTGATTTGCTGAAAGTTGCCGGCACCAAAACGCACATACACCATTTTTTGATAGTCCAGCTCAATGCCCAGTGAGGGGTCTATGGATACGGTGTGGCTGCGTATTAAAGTGTTGCGCATGCCATCAAAGGTGAGTGGCAACTCGATTTGGGGCAATATGCCGAACTGTTTCCACCGGAACTGCCGTGCAATGCCCACCTGCAAGCGGGGCAGGGTGATTTCCACCGAGTTTTTGGGAATCTCATTGCCGGTTTGGGCATACACATCGTAAAGCAATGCCACATTGTGGCTCCAGGTGGTGTAGGTGCCCGTAATATCGCGCGCCATGGCGCCAAACTGCCATTGTCCGCGCCGGTACTGCATGCCCATGTCCAAGCCAAAGCCCCAGGCGGTGGCAAAGTCGCCGGCTTGCCGGTAAATGATTTTGAAATTGCTTCCCCAGCTTAAGCCTTCCACGCTTGTTTTTTTGGCATAGGAAAGCAGAAAGGCGTAGTCTGAAGCTGAAAAATAACGTATGTTGTTGTAGTTGATGGCACCGTTGGCATCGTAAATGAAGCGCGTATCGGGGATGTCGTCCACGCCGAAGCGAATCAATGAAACGCCCAGGCGGCTGCTGCTGTCTATGCTCGTGGTGAAGCCCATATAATCGTACTGTGCGATGCCGGCAAAATATTCGGCATGTGTAAGCGCCCCTTCATATTGATATGAAGTGTGCATCAGGCCGGCAGGATTCCAATAACCGGCGGTTACATCAGATACGGTGGCGGTTTGTGCATTCGACAACGCCATGGCCCGCGCATTTACACCTATATTCAAAAACTCGTTGCTGTACTTTGGCGTGTTTTGGGCAATTCCCACGCTTCCACTTAAAGAACACAGCAGCAGAAATACAAATCTTCGAAGCATATCATTTCTTTATTCTTCGGGACGGCAATAAGTAAATGAGCGTAGCCACCGGCGCTTTACAGTATGTTTTGCACCTGCTCTTTGATACGTTCGAGGGCATCTTTCATGTGCACTACATACTGCTGAATTTGCGCATCATTGGCTTTAGAGCCAATGGTATTGATTTCCCTGCCTATTTCCTGGCAAAGAAAGTTAAGCTTTTTTCCTTGACTTTCAGCGCTGCCCATCAATTTACGAAAATACTGCAGGTGGTTTTGCAAACGCACCTTTTCTTCGCTGATATCGAGACGTTCGATGTAGTAAATCATTTCTTGCTCGAAGCGATTCGGGTCGAAGTGGTCGTTCTGGGCAATTTCCTGCAGGTGCTTTTGAATACGCTCGCGTATGTGTTGTATGCGCTGTGGGTCCAAGGTGTTGATTTCCTGCAAGTAGTGTTCTATTCTATCCAGCTCGTCGTTGATTTGGCGGCTGAGCGCTTCGCCTTCTTGGCGCCGGAACTGTGTGCATTGCTCAATGGCTTGTTCTACAACGGCAAGCAGTTGCTGCCACTCTTCATCACGCAGGCTGTCTTCTTCCTGTTTGTTGAGGTTTTCGGTTTTCTGAATCACCAGGCGTAAAAGATCTTGTTTGTCGGCTTGCAGACGGTCGGCAAGGGCTTCCAATTGGCGATAGGCCTGGGTGATTAAGGTTTCATCGAGCTGAAGCGGATTTTCCAAGTCGATGCGTTCAAAGTCGATACTCATCTGCACCTTACCGCGTACCAATTTTTGCTGAATCAGGTTGCGCAGTGCTATTTCTTTGCTGTTGAGCAGGCGCCCGCTGCGCAGGTTGAGGTCCAGGTACTTGGAGTTCAGTGTTTTTACTTCCACTTTGATGTAAAGATGGGCGTCTTGGTACTCGGCACGCCCATAGCCCGTCATGGATAATAGCATATGAATGAATGTTTAAAAAATGACTTGTTTGGTTTTTTAAAAAACACGGAAAAAGCCCTAAATTGCCATCAATTTAACAACAAATTCAAGAGAAATGAAATTTGGAGTAGTGGTATTTCCCGGCTCAAACTGCGACGAAGATATGATTTATACTCTGCGCCATGTCATGGGGCAGAAGGTCGTCAAGCTTTGGCACAAAGATACGGATTTGCAAGGGGTCGATTTTGTCGTGCTGCCCGGTGGGTTTTCTTATGGTGACTATCTGCGGGCGGGGGCTATTGCGCGCTTTTCGCCCATCATGCAGGAAGTCATCCGCCATGCCAAGCGTGGAGGCTATGTCATGGGCATTTGCAACGGCTTTCAAATCTTGACAGAGTCGGGGCTACTCGAAGGGGCTTTGTTGCGCAACCTGAATCAGCGCTATATCTGTAAAAATGTTTACATAAAGCCGGCCACACAAAACACCATTTTGACGGCCGGCCTGTCGCAAAAGAAAGCCTACAAAATACCGATTGCCCATGGCGAGGGACGTTTTTATGCGCCCAAAGACATGCTGAAAAGCATCCGGGATAACGACCAGATACTGTTTCAGTATTGCGATGCGCAGGGAAAGGTAAGCGAGGAAGCCAACCCCAATGGCTCTTTGCTGAATATTGCAGGTATTTGTAACAAAGAGCGCAATGTTTTTGGCATGATGCCCCATCCGGAGCGCGCTGCCGATGAGTTGCTCAAAAATACCGACGGACGTGCTTTCTTTGAAAGCATATTGGAGCATGTGGCAGTGTAAATGATGGACGAACACTTTCTTTCATAAAGAAAAGCGGAGGTACCCGGGTACTTCCGCTTTTTGATTATGAAGGCCTTTGCAAGGGGCTTATTTTGCTTCCGAAGGTGTTGATGCTTCAGGTTCTTTGTTTTCGTCGTAGCTCTCAGCCCATGCCAAGCGGCGCCGGTCATATTTGTCGAAGCTAAGCAGGAGCGAGGGCAGCAGAATCAAGTTGGTAAGCATGGCAGTGAACAAGGTCAGGGAAGTGAGCAGCCCCAATGCTACGGTACCGCCAAAATTGGAACCTACGAAGATCACAAAACCAAAGAACAGAATGATGGAGGTATAAATCATGCCTTGCCCTGTTTCGCGCAAGCTTATCACCACCGCCTCGCGCACACTCACGCGCCGGCTAAACAATTCGCTGCGGAAGCGTGCCAAATAGTGAATGGCATCATCAACGGCAATGCCGAAGGCAATACTAAATATCAGCGCCGTACTGGGCTTGAGTGGAATGCCGAACCACCCCATGATGCCCGCCGTGATAAGCAGGGGAATGAAGTTGGGAATGACCGACACCAACACCATGCGCAAGGAGCGGAACAAAAGCCCCATAATAACGGCTATCAAGGCAAAGGCCAACAAGATGCTTTGTTTCAAATTGCGAATCAAATAGCTGTTGCCTTTGATGAAAATGGGCGTGGTGCCCGTGATATGCACTTCAAAGCCTGCTTCTTGGGGCAAGTAACGTTCAATTTTAGGCTCTATGACACGGTGAATGAGCGAATCCATGCGTATGGAGCCTATGTCGGCAATTTTCATGGAGATACGCACTTCTTGTTCGGTAGAGTCGATAAAGCTGCGTGTAAGCGCCGATTTGTCTTCTTCCCCTTTCAGATAACGCATCAAGAAAGGGAGCTCTCGCTTTGTGGGAAAAGCATAATAAGCGGTATCTTGGTTATAAAAAGCCTGACGGGCAGCTTTCAGAAAGGTAATCATGGAGAGCGAAGGGGGCGAAATGCCTATGCTGTCGAGCGATGCCTGAAATTCGTTTATTTTTTTCAGCTTGCTGTAGCTGCGCGTGCCCTTCGGCTTGCCTGTATTCACCACAATTTCCAAAGGCATGACACCCTTAAACTGCTTTTCGAAGAAAGCGAGATCTTGGCGTAGCCGGCTATGCTCGGGGATGTCATCGACCATATAAGAAACCGCCCGTATCTTGTAAGTGCCATAAATAGAAAGCGCTACCAAGACCACTACGCAGGTGTAAATATACAAGCGCTTATGCGTGACCCAATGCGTGAAAGTGTTGATGAGCCCGTTGAGCATGCGTCCGTCCAAATGGCGCAAATGGCGGCTTTTGGGCTCGGGCAGATAAGAGAAAAAGACAGGAATTAAAACAATGCTCAGCAGGAAAGTGCAAAAGATATTGATGCTGGCAACCACACCAAACTCACGCAAAATAGCAATGTTGGTGGACATGAGCACACCGAAGCCTATTGCGGTGGTGGTATTGGTAATGAGCGTGACCACACCTATTTTTTGAATCACGCGCACCAATGCCAATATTTTGTTGCCGTGCTTTCTGAACTCTTGATGATACTTCGTGAGCATATACACGGCATTAGGAATACCTATGACAACCAGGATGGGCGGCAGCAGCCCTGTGAGCAAAGTGATTTTATAGTTGAGGATGCCCATCCAGCCCAACGTCCATGTGATGATGATACCGATGATAATCAGAGGGAAAACAACGGCTTTGAACGAACGGAAGAAAAGAAACAACACGACGGCGGTGGTTATCACCGAAAGAATCAAAAACAAATTCAACTCATCGGTGACTTTGGTTGCCATGGTCGAACGCACATAAGGCAGACCTGCATAGTGAATTTCGATGCCGGTTTTCTCTTGAAAGGCTTTACAAGCATCTTCTATGTGGCGTATGACGGTTTCGCGGTAGGCCGTGTTGAGCACTTGTTTATCTATGGACACCAGCAACACAGTGGCGCCGCTTGCTTCGTTGAATATCTGTCCACGATAAAAACGCAGCCGGCGGGTGAATGCCAGCAGGCTGTCAAGCCCGGCTTGGGTTTGGGGCATCGGCTCGAAAATAGGGCGGAAACGGAAGACCTTGTCGGCAGTGTCTTTGTACAGATACTGCAGGTGGGCTATGGAAACGGCACGCTCAACGCCCCGGATGCCTTCCAGCTGTTGCGCCAGCTTTGCCCATGCCCGGAAATTATCCAGTTGATAAATGCTACTGTCGTGGATACCTATGGCCAATATGTTGCCGTCTTCACCATATTTTTGTTTGAAGAGCTTGAAATACTGCATGTCAGGGTCTTTGTCGGGCACGACGGCAGCATAATCGTAGGCACGCTCGACGCCCCGGCTCATATAGCCCATAAAGGCAGTAAGCAGCAAAATGACAATCAACAGGGGGAGGCGATAAACCAAGATGAATCGTGCAAGCTTAGACCACATAAATGTTGATAAAATTTTAAAAGACAAAAAAGAAAAAGCTGTGTTGTTCCTTCTTTAAAGGGATGGCAATTTACGTAAAATCACTGTAAACCGAAGCGCTTGCGACAGGCATCGCGCACCTGCTGCAGCAAATCCACAAAAAGCAAAAGCCTTTCTTTCAGGTCTTGCGGCACTTCTTTTTTCATCAGAGTTTCGGTTTCGGTAACGGCTTGTGCAAAGCGGGCTGCCCCTAAGGTGCCCGAAGTGCCTTTCAGCGTGTGCAATAACTTGCGGATGCCTTCGTAGTCTTCTTGCTTGAGCAAGCGAAAACAGTCATCAAGCATGCCTTGACTTTCTTCTATGAACTCAGTCAGGCTTGCCTGCACAATGGCTTTTCCGCCGTATTTGCTCAGTTGTTCAAGCACTTCTTCATCGAGTACCGGCAAGTGGGTGCCTTGTGGCGTGGGCAGTGCCTGCCGGGGGGCACCTTTTTCTTCCGGTGCGGGCGGCGAGAGCGTGGTAAGGTCCACTACTTTTTGTAAAAGCTGCTGTGCGCGCAAAGGCTTGGCTATGTAATCGTCCATGCCCAGTTGCAAGAAGCGTTGGCGGTCTTCGGGCATGGCATAGGCTGTCATTGCCACAATGGGCGGCAGGTCGTGGCGCAAATCGCGCATCATTTGAGTGGCTTCAATGCCATCTATTTCAGGCATTTGAATATCCATGAGTATCAAATCGAAGTCTTGGCTTTGCACCAGCTCCAGCGCTTTGCGTGCATCTTCGGCAAGTTGCACGTGGCAGTAGGCGCGCCGCAGTATTTCGGCGGCTACCTTACGGTTTACGGCGTTGTCGTCAACCACCAGCAGGCGCGGGCGCCGTTTTTTTAAGATGTCATAGAGGCGGTGCATGGGGTCTTGGTGCTGTGTGGCAAGCGGTTGGTTGTGTTTGCGCACACGTATGGTGAAGAAGAAACGGCTGCCTTGCCCGGGTGTGGAGTGCAAACCGATGCTGCCCCCCATCAACTCTACCAGCTGCTTGGCGATGGCCAAGCCCAAGCCGGTGCCGGCATAAGCCTTTTTGGTGGAGGTGTCTAACTGACTGAAGGTGCGAAACAGCTTCTTTTGGTCTTCCGGGGCAATACCTATGCCGGTATCTTTCACTTCGAAGTAAAGGGTGAGCTGTTGTTTTTGTTCTTCCAGCACCTTCACTACAATGTCGATACTACCTTGCTCGGTAAACTTGATGGCATTGTTTACCAGGTTGCTGAGCACTTGCACCAGGCGGGTTTCGTCGGCTACCACATAGGGCGGCACACCTTCATCGATGCGGAAACGCAGCTGATTGCCGCGGTGGTGCGCCCGGGGGAGGAATAGGTGGTGCACACGTTCCACGATGGAATGCACGGAGCAAGCGCGGGGGCGCAGTTGCATCTTGCCGGCTTCTATCTTGGACAAATCCAAGATGTCGTTCAATATGTTGAGCAGGGTTTCAGACGATTCCTTCAGAATGTTTACATACTCGCGCTGCTCGGGGCTTAGAGGGGTGCTGTCGAGCAGGTCTATCATGCCGATGATGCCATTCATGGGCGTGCGTATCTCGTGGCTCATGTTGGCAAGGAAATTTTCCTTGACGCGCAGCGAATGTTCTGCCAACTCTTTGGCACGCATCACTTCTTCGGAAGCCCGTTTGAGTTCGGTAATGTCGCGCACTACGCCTTCAATACCATAAGGCTTGCCTTGCTCGTTGTAAAGCAGGCGTATGTTGGAAATAGATTCCACTTCGGTGCCGTCTTTGCGGCGCAAACCTATTTCAAAGTTTTTGAGACGCCCTTTGCGCATAAGCTCGCGTATGGCTCTGAAAGCCGAGCGCTTGTCTATATTGCGCGTATAGAAGCTGGTTACGGGTTTGCCTATCAGCTCTTCGGGTTCATAGCCGCCCAACTCTTTGATGGAGGGGCTAATCATCAGAATACGCCCTTTGAGGTCGGAACGATAGTAAATATCCTGGAAAGATTCGAAGATGGTGCGGAACTTTTCTTCGCTTTCTTTGAGGGCTATCTCTGAAAGCTTTTTTTCGGTAATATCATGGGCAATGGCTGATACTTCTTCAATTTCGCCTTCGTCGTTGGGAATGGGGTTTAAATAGATTTCACGCCACCGCACGTTGCCTTTCAGGTCCTTGACGGTCATTTCAAAATGCAGCGCCTTGCCTTCAAATGCCTGTTTGAATTTTTCTTTCCAAAACAGGTCCACTTGTTCTTGCCGCATGAGATCTTTCAGCTCTTTGGGGTATTCATAGAGCTTGGGGGTGATGCCATATTGCTCTTGCAGCGTGCGCACATAATTTTGATTGAAAGAAGTGAATTGGCGCTTGCGGTTGACCGTCCACATGATGTGCGAGCCGCTTTCAAAGATGGCGCGCAGGCGTGCCGTTTGGTTGCGCAGTTGCATTTCGGTTTGCTTACGTTCGGCAGCCACGGCCACTTGTCCCGAAATGAATTCGAGCAGTTTCAGGTCTTGTTGCGTGTAGGCATGCGGATTGCGGTATGATTTGAGCGAGAGGACGCCCAGCGTTCCTTTTTTTGTACGCAAAGGAATGCCTACCCACACCAAAGGCACCATTTGCCGGTTGCTCAGTGCCAGCTCGCCTTCTTCAATAAGTGCTTCTATTTTATGCTTGTTGAGTACTACCAGCCTGGCTTGGCGCAAGGCATACTCTACCAGTCCTTTGCCGATGGGGCGGCGCCCCGCAAGGGCATTTTCCGGGGCGTATTGGTCCACGTAGTAGGGATAAGTGAGCGTGTTTTCTTCCGGGTGATAAAGGGTGATGTAAAAGTTTTCTACTTCCATCACCTTGCTCAACTCTATGTGTATGTTGCGAAACAGCTCACGCATGCTGTCGCTTTCAATAGCCAGGCGGGCAATGCTGTTGTACAGGTTCTGGGCTTGCTCTGCTTTCACGCGGTCGGTCACGTCGTACAAGATGCCCCGGATGGCTGCAATGCGGCTCTGCTCATAACGCAAGCTGATGTGCCCTTCCAAATAAACCACTTTGCCGCTTTTGTGCATCAGTGCCGTGTGAAAAGGCAGACGGTAGGGAGCCCCTTCCCGCGCTTGGGCAAACACCTGTTGGTAGGTCTCGTGCTTATATTGCGGATGAATGAGGTCTTGAATACGCAACTTTTGCAGTTCTTCTTGTGTGTAGCCCAGCTTTTCGCGGCAGGCCCGGTTGTAAAACAAGAATTCGCCGGAGCGGGAAATCACAAATATCAAATCGTGTGCATTGTCGAACAGGTCAAGCAGGGCGGCATTGGTGCGCTGCAGCTCTTTGTAAATGCCTTCCGGGTCTTTTTTTAAAAAAGCGACTTCCTGCTCCAGTTGGCGGATATAGTCAATGAGCACTTCTTTGGGTGCCGATTGTAGATTCATTTTGCAAACGTCGGCTTAGGTGTTTTATAATCACGGGGGCATGAAAGCGCCCATTCTCTATGTACACTTTTTCGGTGTGTATGCCACAAATGGCAGTGCCCGCCACATACAAGCCTTTTACGTTGGTTTCGAAATGCTCGTTGTGCTGAGGTACCAGCTCATTGTCCACCTTCACGCCTGCCTGGCGGAGCAGGTTGTCATCGGGCAGGTAGCCGGTGAGCGCCAGCACGAAATCGGCGGGTAGGCGGTGCACTTGCCCCTGCTGCGTATATTCCACGATGGTGGGGGTGATGCGTTGCACTTGGCATCCAAACGAGGCTTGTATATGCCCTTCGGCAATGCGTCGTTTCAAGTCGGGCACCAGCCAGTATTTGGCAGTAGGTTTGAAGTCTTGCCCGCGCACCAGCATGTGCACTTTGGCGCCGTGGCGATAGAGATCAAGGGCGGCTTCTACGGCAGAGTTGCCCCCGCCGATAATGACCACGCGCTGATGCACATACTCGAAAGGCTCTTTGTAGTAATGCGATACATGCGGCAGGTCTTCGCCTTCTACCTGCAGGAGGCGTGGACAGGTGAAATAACCGGTGGCCACCACTACTGCCCGGCTGTGGAGCTGTTCGCCGCGGTGTGTATGCAAAACAAAGGAATTGCCTTGCGGCTCAATGCGTTCGATGCGGGTATAAAGCCGGATGTGCAGCTGAAAGTACTCGCTCACCTTGCGGTAATACTGCAGGGCTTCGCTGCGGTTGGCTTTGGCATCGGCAATGGCAAATGGAATGCCGCCGATGCTGATGTTGTCGGCAGTGGAAAAGAAACGCATATGCACGGGATAACGGCGAATAGACTCTGCTATGCTGCCTTGTTCCACGATGAGGTAGCGCAGAGAGGCTTTGTGCGCTTCAATGCCACAGGCCAGCCCGCATGGTCCTGCACCGATGATGATAAGGTCATATAAGTCGGCCATGTATGTGCTTATTTTTTTCGTTTGTAAATGGGCACCGTACTGCATGGTTCACCATACATCAAACTGCTTACATAGGGCTGCAGACGTGCCGCCAGCAAGGTGAAGGCATATTCAGGAATGGGTTTTTCGCCACATCCTTTTACCACCACCTTTTTGTCTTGATAGGCTTGGGGGGTGATGGTGTCGATTTGCTGCTGCCATAACTCGCGCTGCAGGTCTTCGAGGGTGCCGTAGGTAACATAGCGTGCATAAGGAGCCAGTGATGTGGCCAGCAACATATAAGCCCATACAGGCACAATGGCATCGGTACTGCAACCTACTGCCACATTTTTGCCTTCATAGCGGCTCCAGTCTTCACTTTTTACGTATTCGCGAAAATCTTTTTCCCGCAGCACCATGCCTTGAAAGAGCTGCGGGGCTATGTCGAGCCAAACACATTCACCTTCCGGATAGAATTCCTGAAGGTCTATGCTCACAAGCGGGCTGCGTGCTACACGATTGACAATCGGTTCTTCTTTCATTGTGGGTTGATTTTTGATTTGGGCTTGCCGGCAATAAAGTCTTTCAAATAGAAAGGCTCGAAATAGGCAACATCTTCAAAAGCCCCTTCTTGGAAGCGTTGCCATGCCAAAGCACCTACGGCTTCGGCGTGTGGCACCACATGGTCCATGAAAAGTGCCCGTTCATGCTTTTCAAGCAAAGAGCGGCACTTGGGCATGCCATTCCCACAAAAGATAACATATCTTTCAGATAAAAGTTCGCTGAAGCTGTCTTTGTCTATAATTTTGGCTTCGGTGGGGCTTTGCACCTTGCCCCGGTGGTCTATGAGCATACAATACACTTCCATCCGGCGGGCATCAATCATGGGGCATATCCAGGCATCTTGTATGAGGTTGTATTGGCGTGCGCTGTAAGCCATGGCTTCAAGCGTATTGACAGCTATCAGTGGCTTCTGCAAAGCATAACAAAGCCCTTTGGCAGTGGCTACGCCTATGCGCAGGCCAGTGTAAGAGCCGGGTCCCTTGGAAACAGCAATGGCGCTCAATTGCCGTAAATCGAGCGATAGTTCTTGTTTCAGTTTGTCTATGAGTGATGCCAAATGCTTGCCGTGTGCTTGAGGCAAATGAAGTGCAAAGGAAGCAAGCAGTTGCCCTTCGTTATGCAGGGCAACAGAGCAAACGTCGGTGGCGGTTTCTATACTTAAAATCATAGTGTTGGAAGTAAACAGTTAGCTAAAGTGCCGCTATACATCGGCTTGCGGGCACAACTCTTTGACCAGACGGGGCACGCCTTCACTTGCTTTGGCTTCGATCATGTGCAAGTGAGGATAACGGCGCCATGAAATGTCGGGGCGCTTGATATCTACCAAATACTTGGGAATATGAGGGGAGGCGTAGTCGATAAGGCCGGCGGCAGGGTACACCACCAGCGAGGTGCCTATGATTATGAACAGGTCGGCTTGTTCTACTTCGGCAATGGCGGCATCCATCATGGGCACCGGTTCGCCAAACCACACAATATGCGGACGCAGCTGGCTGCCGTCTTCGGCGGTGTCGCCCCATTGAATATCGCGGTAGCCTATGTCGTAAATAAGCTGTGGGTTGCGGCTGCTGCGTGCTTTGGTCAGTTCGCCGTGCAGATGTATGATGCGCGAGGAACCGGCCCGTTCGTGCAAGTCATCTACATTTTGCGTGATGATGACTACTTCGTAGCAGCGCTCCAGCTCTTTGAGCGCCCGGTGGGCAGCATTGGGTTGTGCTTGCGCCAGCTGCCGGCGTCGCATATTGTAAAACTCCAGCACTTTTTGCGGATTGCGGTGCCAGCCTTCAATAGAGGCTACTTCGGTGATGTCGTAGCCTTCCCACAGCCCGCCTGCGTCGCGGAAAGTCTTCAATCCACTTTCGGCACTGATGCCGGCGCCGGTCAGTACCACTACTTTCTTCATGCGGTTACCATTACCTGAGGGCATACGCCATAAGTTTGAGAGTAGATTCCACAAAGCCGTTTCTTTTTATTGGGGGTTGCATTAAAGATAAAAAAACCGCAGAGGATAATTGTTCCGCTGCGGTGGAAAATACTTTCTGTACTAAATGCGTTTGACAGCAAAACGCAGTGGCAGGGCAAGCATCCACACCACCAGCAGCACTGCCCCTGCCATCAAGTAGGGCGAGAGGTCAAGCGAAAGGTAGGTGATGGTATTGTGATGTACAAACTGATATACAAACCATGCAAAAAGGGCATTGACCCAGCCGGCAAAGCCATTGGCCCATCCGCGCAATATTTGAAAGGTGGCTTGCACATGGGCTTTGTCTTGGGTCCAAAACGAAGCAATGGCAAGGCGGCGTACCGGTATTTGGGCTACGAATTGCACGAACAACACCATCAAGAGGTTGAAAAACACCACAAAACCGGCCGTCACATAAAAAAACTGGCTTTTATGAAAAGCTTCAAGCGGTTGTTGAAATTCATTGAATTGAAAACCTACTACCTCGGGCAGCAGGCTGTATCCATACAGAAGCACCACCACAAATGCCAGCAGGGAAATACGCTGAAATAGCGTCATGAAGGTTGTCATATTCTTGATATTTAAATGAACAGCCCTGCAAACTTAAATAAGTTTCACCTTTTGTTAAAACATAATGTTTGGATGGCAGCGCGAATATTTCCACCTTGCTTTTCGCTTCAATAAAAGGCTTTTTTTAGCTTTGCACTTAATCAACAAAAGTTTGGACTATGCCAATAAAAGTAAGACGTGAAGATGCACTGAATTACCACCGGGAAGGCGTTCCCGGTAAAATCGAAGTGGTGCCTACCAAAGCCTTGAGCACCCAGTTGGACTTGGCACTTGCCTACTCGCCCGGTGTGGCAGAGCCTTGCAAAGAGATTGCCGCCGATAAAGAAAAGGTTTATGAATATACTGCCAAAGGCAATTTGGTAGCCGTCATTTCCAACGGAACGGCTGTTTTGGGCTTGGGCGACATCGGTCCCGAAGCTTCCAAGCCGGTGATGGAAGGCAAAGGTGTATTGTTTAAAAAGTTTGCCGGCATTGATGTGTTCGACATAGAAGTGGACTGCAAAGACCCCGCCGAGTTCGTGAAGATTGTGAAAGCGCTGGAGCCTACCTTTGGGGGCATCAATCTGGAAGACATCAAAGCGCCCGAGTGCTTTGAAATAGAAAAGGCACTGCGTGAGCAGATGAACATACCGGTTATGCACGACGACCAACACGGCACTGCCATCATTTCGGCAGCTGCCCTGCTCAATGCTTTGGAGTTGGTGGGCAAGTCTATAGACCAAGTGCGCATCGTAGTCAATGGTGCGGGGGCGTCGGCTATTGCCTGTGCCAAGATATATGTGAGTTTGGGCGCACGCCCCGAAAATATCGTGATGCTCGATAGCAAAGGCGTGATTCGAAAAGACCGTGAAAACCTGGATGCCATCAAAGCCGAATTTGCTACCGGGCGTGATTTGCACACACTCGAGGACGCCATGAAAGGCGCCGATGTGTTTGTGGGCTTGTCCCGCGGCAACGTGGTTACGCCCGAAATGCTGTTGAGCATGGCAGACAACCCCATTGTGTTTGCCTTGGCAAACCCCGATCCCGAAATAGCCTACGATTTGGCTATGAAAACCCGCCCCGATGTCATCATGGCAACTGGGCGTTCGGACCACCCCAACCAAGTGAACAATGCCTTGGGGTTCCCCTACATTTTCCGGGGGGCTTTGGATGTGCGTGCCACCGAAATCAACGAAGCCATGAAGCTGGCAGCCGTGCGCGCCATTGCCGACTTGGCCAAGCAGCCGGTGCCCGATGCGGTAAGCCGTGCTTATGGCGACAAAACCCTGTCTTTTGGCAAAGACTACCTGATTCCCAAGCCACTGGATTACCGCCTGATTACCACCATTTCGCCGGCGGTAGCCAAAGCAGCCATGGAATCGGGCGTTGCACGCCGGCATATTACCGACTGGGCGGCTTATGAAGTGGAGCTGCAAGAGCGTATTGGCATAGACCAAAAGCTGATGTCCACCATCATACAAAAAGCCAAAAGTAATCCCAAACGGGTGGTATTTGCCGAAGCCGACAACCCTAAAATACTGAAAGTGGCACAAGTGGTGTCAGACGAGCGCATTGCGCATCCTATCTTGCTGGGCAACCGTCAAAAAATAGAGCAAATAGCCGCTGAGTTGCATTTAGACCTTTCGGCTTGTGTAATCATAGACCCGGCCGAAGAAGAGGAGCGTCGTGAGCGCTTTGCCCAAATACTTTATCAAAAGCGGCAAAGACGGGGCGTTACGCTTTATGATGCCCGCAAGCTCATGCTCGACCGCAACTACTTTGGCGTTGCCATGCTGGAAACCGGCGAAGCCGATGCTTTCATTTCGGGCTTGACTAAAAATTACCCCCGCGTAATTCGTCCGGCTTTGCAGATAGTGGGGGCACGGGCGCCCATGAAGCGCGTTGCCGGCATGTATATCCTGCATTCCAAACACCGCACTTTGTTCTTTGCCGATACCACCGTAAATGAAAACCCCACTGCCGAAGAGCTGGTTGATATCATCAAACTGACACAGCGCGGCGTGCAGTTCTTCGGTTTTGAGCCCCGTATGGCTGTTTTGTCTTACTCGAATTTTGGTTCTGCCGAAGGGGCAGTGCCTGAAAAAGTGCAAAAAGCCGTGGCTTTGGCAAAAGAGCGCTACCCCGACATTATTGTGGATGGCGATATTCAGGCCAACGTGGCGCTGGACGTGCAGCTGTTGCGCGAAAACTATCCGTTCAGCGAGCTGGCAAAAGAAGGAGCCAATACTTTGATATTCCCCAATCTTGAATCGGGCAACATTGCCTATAAGCTGCTGCAGGAAGCCGGTGGGCTGGAAGCCATCGGACCCATCTTGCTGGGCATGAACAAGCCGGTGCATATCTTGCAGCTGGGCAGCTCTATTCGCGAAATCATCAATATGGTAGCCATTGCCGTAGTGGATGCGCAACGCCGTAATAAAGTAGAGGAGAAAGTGAATGCCTGATGGTCCTCTCATTAAGTTTTCACCGGGCGGTTTGCTATTATGCGGCTGCCCGGTTTTTTCGTTTATGGGAGGAATCAACTCTTTTTGCGGATGGAAAAAGTTCAGCAGGCATTTCCTTTCGAAGGAAAAGGTGCCAAGCGTTTGGCAGCTGCCCATGCGGAACCCGTGCCTTTAGCTCGATTGCACCCTTTGTATCTGCATGTTTTTCTGAGGGAACCCCACAAAGAAGTTTTTCAGGTATGAACCTGCCAACAACAAAAACTTATGCAAGTTGGGCACACGCACCCGCTCTTGCATGATGGTGGCTGCCGGCAGCTTGCGTATCTTATCGAACAGCTTGGTATAATACACATAAGCCAGGTAAACGCCCAAGCGGGCACCTTCGGGCAGACGGCAAATGCCTTCGTAACCCGCTTGAAAGTCGGCTGCTATTTCGTCTTCTATTGCTTTTTTCTCTTTTTCACTGAAATGCTCAAAGTCGATGCCCGGGAAGTAGGTGCGCCCCCGCTCGACGTAGTCGCTGCGCAGGTCGCGAAGGAAATTGATTTTTTGAAAGGCAGCCCCCAAGCGGCGTGCAGGTTCTTTCAGTAGCTCATAGAGCACTTCATCGCCTTCACAGAACACACGCAAGCACATCAGGCCCACTACTTCGGCAGAACCGTAAATATAGGTTTCGTAGCTTTGGCGGTCGCAGCGTGTCAGCCACAAATCCATTTCCATACTGTGCAGGAAAGCATCAATCAGCGCGCGTTCAATTTTATATTGACGCACAGCCCACTGAAAAGAATGCAGCACCGGGTTCAGGCTGATGCCTTCTTCTATGGCACGGTAGGTGTCTTCTTTGAAGCGGTCGAGGAGTTGTTTTTTATCATGTCCGTGGAAAGTATCCACGATTTCGTCGGCGTAGCGCACAAAGCCATAGATAGCGTAAATGGGGGCGTGAAAGCGCTTGTGTAAGGTGCGAATGCCCAAGCTGAAAGAAGTGCTGTAGCGCCGCGTAATGAGCTTGCTGCACTCCAGCGTGGTGCGTTCGTAAAGGTCAAGCATAATGATGATGGTTTGTCTTATTTTGAATATAAAGAATAACGGATTTGCCCCCAAATTGTTTGGCAAGTAAAGCGCTCAAAAAATGCTTCAGCGCCGGTTGTCGTGGTCTTCGAGCATGCTCAGATAGCTGTGATAACGTGTATCGGCTATTTCGCCCCGTTCGAAAGCTTCGCGTACGGCGCAGCCCGGCTCATGCACATGGATGCAGTTATGAAATTTGCATTCGCCCAAATACTTCCGCATTTCAGGGAAGTAATGCGAGAGCTCTTGTGCTGCAATATCAACCAAGCCCATTTCTTTGATGCCCGGCGTGTCTATAATGAAGGTATTTTCCCACAGCTCGAACATCTCGGCAAAGGTGGTGGTATGCTTTCCTTTTTGGGAGTAATGCGATATTTCAGAGGTCTTCAAGTTCAATTCCGGTTTGATGGCATTGATAAGCGAGGACTTGCCCACACCCGAGTGCCCCGATAGCAGCGATATTTTGCCGTCGAGCAAAGCGCGAAATTCATCGATATGATAACGTTCGGTTACGGAGGTATCCAGACAGCGATAGCCTATAGCCTCATACATGTCCATAATTTCGGCTTGGTAATCCCGCCCTTCGTCGGTGAGAATATCGGTTTTATTGAAAACAATGACAGCGGGCACGTCGTAAGCTTCGCAGCTCACCAAAAAACGATCGATAAAACCGAACGAAGTGCGCGGCATAGCCAAAGTGGCAATTAAAATAGCTTGGTCAATGTTAGCAGCAATGAGGTGGGCATGACCGGTCCGGTGTACCGACTTGCGTATGATATAATTGCGGCGCGCTTCTATTTCTACTATCAAGCCACGCTTTTCTGTTTCATCTTCTACTTCAAAATGCACGCGGTCGCCCACGGCTACCGGATTGGTGGTCTTAAATCCTTTTAGGCGTAGCTTGCCACGCAAACGGCATTTGTAAAAGTCGCCTTCGGGTGTGCGCACGTCGTACCATGAACCGGTAGAGCGAAAAACAATTCCTTCCATGCACTTAGCTGTGTTTTGTTTTTGTTTCAAGGGGTTTGATAAACTACAATAGAGTCGGTAAAGATAACATTACTTTCGTTGAGTGCACGGTCGGCAATGGAAATACGGAAACGCAGGGTGTCGTAAGGATTCAAGGTGTATTGTAGGTCATTGGAGAAGGCAGGTATAAAGGTCTTGTAGATGATGGTGCCTTCAACAGGGTTGGGCGAATCGGTAATGGGACTGATGCGTCCGTTGAGGGTAGTACCGTTCGGAAGGGCAAAGGGAGCGTAGCTGCCCGATTCGCGGCGTTCCACATCGCAAAAATAGTTAAAGTAAAAGCGGTTGATTTGCGTTGAGTCTTCATCTAAGTACAGCTGATAGGGCGGAAGGGTATCGGCTTGTGATAAACCAATGTCGCCGTTGCCGTCGGTGAAATCAACGGCAATAATAACCGAGTCGCCCAAGTAAAAGCCGGTGGTAGAGTCGCGCTGCGGGATGGCCGTGATTTCTTTAAAAGTAATTTGGGGTGCCAAAGGGAAGCTGGGTTTTTCATAGCAGGCACCAAGCAGCCCTGTCAATAGGCAGGCAAGCAGAATATTGTATTTTTGCATATGCATTTCTATTTCCTTTAAATACCTTGCGCTTATGCTAAACAACCCCCTTCGCCAACAACTGATGCACCGCATATTGACGTGCACGGCAGAGCGCTTTGAGCTGCTTGCCTTAGATGTGTTTCGCTATCAATACGAGCGAAACACGGTCTATCGTGCATTTGTTCAGGCGCTGGGGCTTGATGCTTCTAAGATACACAAAATAGAAGAAATCCCTTTTTTGCCTATTGAGTTGTTTAAAGATCATCAAATATTGTGCGAGGGTTTGTCCCCCGCTTTGGTGTTTGAGAGCAGCGGCACGACCGGGCAGCAGCGCAGCCGCCACTATGTGGCAGACCCGGCATGGTATGCCACCGTAAGCCGGCAAATTTTCGAGCGTCTGTATGGCCCTTTGTCGAACTTTCACATATTGGCACTTTTGCCTTCTTATCTCGAACGCCAAACGTCTTCTTTGGTGTGGATGGTGCGCCATTTCATAGAGCAGAGCCGGTCGGAAGCATCGGGGTTTTACCTTTATAACTACGAGGAGCTTTTGCGCAAGGTGGAGCAGTTAAAGAAACAAGCCGATGGGCGGCGCATTTTATTGATAGGCGTTTCGTTTGCTTTGCTGGAGTTGGCAGAGCGCCATGCGCCCGATTTGTCGGGCTTAATAGTCATGGAAACAGGGGGCATGAAAGGGCGACGGCAGGAGCTGTTGCGCGAGGAACTGCATGCCCTTCTCTGCGAAAAAATGAATCTTCGCAGGGTGCATTCCGAGTATGGTATGACAGAGCTGCTTTCGCAAGCTTATTCAAAAGGTGAAGGCATTTTCGATGCGCCGCCTTGGATGCGTGTGCTGCTGCGCGAGCCCAATGACCCCTTAACGCTGAACCCCCGTCAAAGGGCCGGCGCAGTCAATATCATTGACCTTGCCAACATTGATAGTTGTGCTTTTATTGCCACGCAAGATATGGGCAGCCTGTTACCTGACGGGCGTTTCCGTATCACCGGACGCATGGACTTTGCCGAACAAAGAGGGTGCAATATGCTGCTTTGGCAGTGACCGAACGCTTGCATTTGCGTAAATAATGTAGTACCTTGATATTTAATCGACTTTTACTTATCGCAGGTATTCATGAAGTGGCGGCTGTCTCTTTGCATATCTTTGTTTCTTTTTACCGGAAGCTTCTGTGAGCTGTGTGGGCAGTACGACGTGGACAGTCTGAAAAAGGCTTTGGAGGAGTGTCGTCGTCAAAATGATGCAGTCCGGGAGGCCGAAGTGCTGAAAAAACTTACGGCACGTTTTGTAGCCAATGATTCGATTCAAATGCACATCTATCGCCGGCAGTTGCATGAGCTGGCACGCCGGCATTCCAATAACCACCATATTCAGGCGATTGATGCCTTCATTGAGGCCATCATGCACCACCGTAAAGGTGATTTTAAAAAAGCCAAAGAATTCTACCAAAAGGCAGAAAGTGACTATTGGCGGGCCGGCGATACGTTGCAGGCAGCCCATATGCATGTATATGTGGGCAATATGTATTATGAACTGGGGGAATATGCCCGGGCTGTAGAAACCTACCTGGAGGCTTTAAAAATATTTGAAGAACAGCGAGATGTTCGTGGCATGGGGCGTGTGTACAATAACTTGGGGAATATTTATAACGACATGGGGGAATATGAAGCGGCGCGCACCTATCTTGAAAGGTCACTTGAAATAGACAGCTTGCGCAAAGACTGGGTGGGAACCATCATTAGTTATAACAACCTGGCCAATGCTTACCGCGGCTTGGGGCAGTACGAAAAAGCGCTGGCTTATTATCAGAAGTATTTAGACATGGCAGCGCAATATGGTACAAAAAAAGGTGTGTCCATTGTTTTGCGCAATATGGGGGAAATTTACCTGCGTTTGCAAGATTACGAGCGTGCAAAAGCATGCTTTGAAGAAGGGTTGCGTGTGGAGCAAGAAACCAATAATAACCTTGCCGAGCTGGCCGATTTTTATTTAAACATAGGGCGTTTGTATTATCACCGGGAAGAACCGGAGCAAGCCGAACAGTCGGCACTTGTCGCCTTGAATCATGCACAGGCAGCCGGCGTGCAACGCATCATCATGGAAACACATGCCCTGCTGTCTGACATTTATGCAAAAAAACAAGACTATGCCCGTGCTTACAAGCACTTGCGTGAATATGAGCGAATCAGAGATAAAATTTACCCGGGCGACAAGCGTGCCGAAATTTTTAAGTTGCAGCTTCAATATGAGGCGGAAAGACGCACGAAGGAAGCCGAACTGCGACGTAAGGCAGAGCAGCTGGCTGCGCTCGAAGAGCGGCAAAAGCTGCTGATACTACTTTTTGCCGGTTTTGCTTTGCTGGTATTGTTGGGGGCTGTCGTGATTATTTACCGGCGTTATGCAGAAAAGAAAAGATTGTTGAATGCCTTAGAAGCTAAAAGCAGGGAGGTGGAAGCTCACCGCAGGGAAATACTGGAAAAGAACGAAGAGCTGGAGGCTTATCAGCATGTAATAGAAAGGCAAAACCGGGAGTTGAGTCTTGCCAATAAAAGTTTGGAAGAGCAGGTGGCAGCCCGCACACAGGAGTTGAAGGAGTCTTACAAACAGTTGCTGCGCACAAAAAACGACCTGGACAGTTTCCTTTACCGTGCTTCTCATGACCTGAAAGGACCCATTGCCCGGGTGCTTGGCTTGGTGAATGTGGCACTGCATGATGTTGAGGACCCTAAGGCGGCAGAATACTTCTCGCGCATTATGCACACAGCACAAGAAATGGATTATATCTTAGCCCGCCTGCTTACCATCAACAGCATCATCAACCATGAGCCGGTAGCCAAGCAGATAGATTTTCAGCAAATGGTAGAAGAGGTATTTCAAAAATTCGACGCGGAGCTGTACAAAGACCGGCTGCGTTGGTCTTTGAGTGTTTCGAAAGAAGTGGAGCTGTGGGCAGACCCTGCCTTGTTTCGCCTCGTGCTTGAAAACCTTATTCAGAATGCCATTGACTACTGCGACCGTTATCAAGGCGTACAGGTCGATATAGAAGTTGTACCCCGTGGGCGGCGCTATGTACATATTCACATTGTGGACCACGGTATTGGCATAGAAGAAGAAATAAAAGACAAAGTGTTTGACGTATTCACCAAAGGGAGCCGTTCCCGCGGCGCAGGTTTAGGATTATACGTAGTGCGCCTGGCAATGGAGCGCCTGGGCGGGCACGTGCACCTGAAACACACACAAGCCGGATATACCGAATTTTTGCTCAGCTTACCACGCATACCGTCCTACATGCAAGATGCGGAATCTGTGCCGAAAAGTTCTTAACTTGCAGCTATGGAACAGTTCATCGTTTCGGCTCGAAAATACCGCCCTGCTACCTTCGACAGCGTCGTAGGGCAGCAGCATATTACAACCACCCTTAAAAACGCTATCCGTACCGGGCAGATAGCGCAGGCATATCTTTTTTGTGGACCGCGGGGCGTGGGTAAAACCACTTGCGCGCGTATCCTGGCAAAAACCGTCAATTGCGAAAACCTGACGCCCGACATAGAGGCCTGTGGCACCTGCAATGCCTGCATGAGCTTTCAAAAAAATGCATCCTTCAATGTGCATGAGCTCGATGCCGCTTCCAACAACTCGGTAGAAGACATCCGTTACCTGGTCGATCAGGTGCGCTATCCGCCCCAACATGGCCGCTACAAAGTGTACATCATCGATGAGGTGCATATGCTTTCCAATGCGGCATTCAATGCCTTCTTGAAAACACTTGAAGAGCCCCCGCCTTATGCAATCTTTATCTTGGCAACTACCGAGAAGCACAAGATCATACCTACGATTTTGTCGCGTTGCCAGGTATATGACTTCAACCGCATTCAAGTAAGCGATATGGTGCGCCATTTGCAGCGCATTGCTGAAAAGGAAGGGGTTCAGGCAGAAGAAGCGGCTTTGCACCTGATTGCACAGAAGGCAGACGGCGGCTTGCGTGATGCCTTGTCCATGTTCGATTTGCTGGTTACTTTTTCCACTGACCGGAAACTGACCTATGCCGGTGCTTTGGAGCACCTGCATATCCTTGACTACGATTATTACTTCCGTGTGGTGGATATGCTCTTCAACCGGCAAACGACCGAAGCATTGCTCGTTCTGGATGAAATATTGCGTAAAGGTTTCGACGCACAGTTATTTGTAGTGGGCTTGGAAGAGCACCTGCGCAACTTGTTGATGAGCCGCGAACAGGCTACGCTTTCGCTATTGGAGGTGCCCGAAACCGCCAAGTTGCGTTTTCAAGAACAAGCCCAACGCCTGTCACCTTCATGGATAATGACGGCGCTCAATCTGGCTCATAAGTTTGAATTGGAATTCCGTTCGGTGAAAAATGCCCGTGTACACACGGAGCTCTTGTTGCTTAAGCTGGCGCATCTGCAAGATGCCATAGAGCTTGCCAAGCGGCCGGTGGTCGTGGAGGAAAAAAAAAATGAACTGAATGAAGCAGACCCGGCACGGCGCCCTGCTGTGCCCCGCAAGGTGCGCACCACCCCCAAACTGGACGAGATTCAGAAAGAGAAGAAAATGGCAGACGAGCCGGCCGGGAGCGGCAAAGAAGTGCCGGCTGCCACACCGGCAAGCCCCCTGACGGTAGAAGAACCCGCCGTTTCGTTGCAGGAGGCATGGCAACAGCTCGCGCAGGAGCACAAAGACGATGCTCAACTGCACTATTTGCTTTCGAAACCTTATGAAGTGCGGCAAAACACCATCTGCCTGTCTGTGGAAAGCCGTGCATTGCTTCACCTGACAGAAGAGTATAAACCACTTTGGCGCAAGCGTCTGCTTGAACTCACCGGCCAATCCTACGATATTGAAGCCAAGATAGAGATCAAAGACAGCGCATCTGATGATGCTGCCACGCTTTATTCTACCAAAGACAAACTGCGCTACTTAGCCAAAGAGTACCCGCATCTGAAAAAAATATGGGAGCATTTACAGCTAACCCCCAAGTCACCTATTTGAGATAGTTGCAAAATCTTTAATTTTACTGCTGTTCTTTATTTGTTTCAAAAACACTTAAAAAGAAAAGAATTATGCCCGGAACTGAATTATTCGGCGCCGAAGAGCGCAAAGAAGTACAAGACGTACTCGATACAGGCATTCTCTTTCGCTATAATTTCGATGCACAGCGAAAAGGCCACTGGAAAGCCAAAGAATTTGAACAAGCACTGGCGCAGTATCATGGAGTGCGCTTTGCGCATGCCTGCAGCAGCGGTTCTACTGCCGACGCCATTGCCCTGGCAGCCTGTGGCATTGGCATCGGCGATGAGGTGATTGTGCCGCCCTTTACTTATGTGGCAGTGATAGAGGCCGTATTGTTGGCCGGCGCCGTGCCCGTCTTTGCCGAAATAGACGAAACACTCTGCCTTTCGCCCGAAGGCATAGAAAAAGTCATCACGCCTAAGACCAAAGCCGTCATGCTGGTGCACATGTGTGGCAGCATGGCACGCCTCGATGAAATCATGGAAGTATGCAAGAAGCATAACTTGATTTTGATTGAGGACACGGCACAAGCCTTGGGCGGTAGCTACAAAGGCAAGCCCTTGGGTACTTTTGGCAAATGCGGTACTTTCTCTTTCGACTTCTTTAAAATCATCACTTGTGGCGAAGGCGGGGCGCTCATTACCGACGACGAGCAAATCTATGAGCGTGCGCACCAATTCTCCGACCACGGGCACGACCACATAGGCGACAACCGCGGCATGGAAGGGCACCCCATTATTGGCTTTAATTATCGTATTGGCGAAATCAATGCTGCCATCGGCTTGGCACAGTTCCGCAAGATGCCCTATATCCTGGAGCGTCAGCGTGCCAACAAAAAGGCATTGAAAGAAAGCCTTGCAAAATTCCCGGAAGTCACTTTCCGTCATATCCCTGACGAAGCCGGCGATGCCGCTACTTTCATGGATTTCTTCTTGCCCGATGAGGCTACTGCGCGTGCCGTGGTGGCTGCTTTGCGCAAAGAGGGTGTGGAAGGTGTGCAGTATTGGTATGATAACCATTTCCACTATATCAAAAACTGGGAGCACATTCGCGAAATGAAAGCCCCGGCCAAGTTATATGTGCACACCATCACCCCGCCACAAGATTACGCAAGCCTGCAGTTACCGCAGTCCGATGCCGTAATGAGCCGTTTGATTTCCATCGTGGTACGCATCACCTGGACCGAAGACGAACTGGCACAGTTGAAAGCCAAGATAGAAAAAGCCCTTAGCAGCGTTCTGGCTACTGCATAGAGGCTGCCATTGCGATAGCATATTGTTTGAACCTGCGGGATGCTGAAAAATCCCCCCGCAGGTTTTTTCTTTGGAGTCCGGTCACATGCCGGGAGAAGACTTTTATCCGCGGTGAATCAACACCACGCCCCCTACGATAGAGCACATGCCTATGAGATGCATCCATCCGATATTTTCACCATCGGCAATGCCCCAAAAAAGGGCTACTATGGGAATGAGATAAGTAACCGAGCTGGCAAAAACAGGCGAAGCCCGTTGTATGAGCGTATTAAACAGAATCAAGGCGATGGCTGTGCTCATGGTGCCCAAAAGAAACAGGTAGAAGAATGCCTGCCAAGTGTTACTATCACCGGTTTGCAGCATGCCGGGCACGCCGGTAAACCAAAAAAGAGTCAAAGCAAAAGGCGCAATGCAAAGCAACGACAGAGTAGATACATGCAGCGGCTTCATGTGGTGTAAGTACCGCTTGATGAGGTTGCCGTTGATGCCGTAGCAGAGTGTAGCCACCACGATGGGCAGGGCATAGGCGTCAATGCTGACACGTCCTCCCGAGCGGCTCAACAAAAGAAAGACCGAGCCCAGCAAGCCGACAATGACCCCCGCCAGTTTATAGCGGCTTACTGCTTGACTCTTGAGGATAAAAAGCCCTGCAATGAAGGTGAATACCGGAGTAAGAGCATTAAGGATGCCGGCAGTAGAACTGCTGACGTGAGTTTGTGCATAGCCGAAAAGGAAGGCGGGTATGAATACGCCCAGCAAGCCCGACAAAAATAACATAGCCCAAGGCACATGACGCAGGCGGCGCAAATGATAAAGTGCCGGCACACATAACACACTAAAAGCCGAACTGACGCGTATGGCAGCCAGCTGTACGGGAGAAAAGACACTTAGACCTTTCTTCATGAGAATAAAAGAGCTGCCCCAAATGAGTGCCAGGGCTAAAAGCAGCAACCACGAAACCCAACCGGTCTCTTGCTTAGGAGGCACTGTTTTCAAAAGGTGCTTGTTCATGCGTGTAGAAATGTTCTATTTCAGCCAAAATATCTTCTACTTCTGCCAGCGAGCCGGCTTCTACTAAACGCGTGCGGAACGGTTTAAAGTGTGAAAACCCCTTGAAATAATTGGTGTAGTGCCGGCGCATCTCAAAAATAGCCTTACGTTCGCCTTTCCACTCTACGGCAAACCGAAGATGTTTGAGGCAGACACGCAAGCGCTCGTCGAGTGTGGGTGGGGGCAATAGCTCGCCGGTCTGAAAGTAATGCTTGATTTCGCGGAAAATCCAGGGGTAGCCTATGGCTGCCCGCCCAATCATGATGCCGTCCACGCCGTATTTTTGCCGGTATTCCAGCGCTTTTTGGGGAGAGTCTATGTCGCCATTGCCAAAGATAGGAATCTCTATGTCAGGGTGTGCTTTCACTTGGGCGATAGGTTCCCAGTTGGCTTCCCCTTTGTACATTTGCACGCGCGTGCGCCCGTGAATGGTCAATGCTTTGATGCCTGCATCTTGCAGGCGAAGTGCCACTTCCACAATACGTATCGACTTTTCATCCCATCCCAGGCGGGTTTTTACCGTTACAGGCAGCTGCACCTGCTTGACTATCTCGGCGGTCATGCGTTGCATTTTGTCAATATCTTGCAGCAAGCCGGCACCGGCGCCCTTGCAAGCCACCTTTTTTACCGGGCAACCATAGTTGATATCCAGTATTTCGGGTTGGGCTGCTTCCACTATGCGGGCCGCTTCGCGCATGGGCTCTATTTCCGAACCAAATATCTGTACGCCTATGGGGCGCTCATAATCATAAATATCGAGCTTTTGCACGGCTTTGTCGGCATGGCGAATCAAACCGTCGGCCGGAATGAATTCCGTATAAACCAGGTCGGCACCTTGCTCTTTACACACTGCCCGAAAAGGCGGGTCGCTCACGTCTTCCATGGGCGCCAGCAGCAGGGGGAAGTCTTCCAACTCTACCGAACCGATGCGTACCGGATGTTTTTGCATAACTTTGTGCCTTAAAAATGAAATGTGTTTATTTGAGAACGCAAATTTACTGTAAAATATGCAATTAGCTGAACCTTTACCTTTTCGCACTGCCACTTGGCAAAGCCTGCTTTCTTTGATTTTATTGGTATTTGCCTGCATGGTGTTGTCGCAGTTTATCGCTTTTTTTATTCTAAAAGTAGCTTACGGGCTTCCTTTGGAAGAGCTGGAGTATATGGTTTCGGCACCGGCGCAATGGGGCAATGCCCATCAGGCCCGTTCTGCCTTGCTTTTTTTGCAAATCATGACAGCCGCGGGCGGCTTCTTCGGCGGTAGTTTCCTGTATTGGTATGGCGTAGAGCGCTTGCAACGCAAACATTGGTGTGCAGACGATGCAGCCAATCAAAGCATGCACTGGGCGCTGGTAGCACTGCTGCTTATTGTATTGCTGCCCACCATTTCTTTTTTGGAATATTGGAACCACCGCTTGCCAATGGGCGAGTGGGCTGTGCAGAAAGAACAGGAGTTGGCGGCACTTACCAAGTTGCTGGTAGGCTTCGAAGGACCCGGGCAATCGCTCATGGGCTTTTTAGCCATTGTGTTATTACCCGCGGTGGGTGAGGAATTACTTTTTCGAGGGGTTTTGCAAAATCGTTTGCTGGCGTGGTTACGCAACCCGCATGTGGCTATCTGGACTGCCGCTTTTGTTTTTTCCGTAGTGCATTTTCAGTTTTTAGGTTTGCTGCCCCGTTGGATTTTGGGGGCTTTGCTGGGCTATATTTACTACTGGTCCGGCAACCTGCTCTTGGCCATGTGGGGGCACTTTGTCAACAACGGCGTGGCTTTGTTGCTTATGCGCTTTCAACAGCGTTTTTTTCCGGAGTTGGCGCCCGATGCTGTGCAGCATGTACATTGGGGCGTGCTGCTGCTTTCCTTGGTTGCCACCGGCGTAACGCTTTACTGGTTTGTGGCTGTCACCTTGCCTTTGCGCGAAAAGAGAACAAGCAAAAGGGATTTTTAAAACCTTTCTGTTTGCATATATTTGCCATAGACAAAAGTTTCAACGCATTAAACAATAACCATCATGAACGTACCTAATGATTTGCGTTATTCGCGCGAACACGAATGGATTCGCCTGGAAGGTGAAGTTGCCTATGTAGGCATTACAGACTTCGCTCAAAGTGAGTTGGGCGACATCGTTTACGTAGAAGTGAACACCGTGGGCGAAACACTCGAAGCCGGGGCTGTTTTTGGCACAGTAGATGCCGTAAAAACTACTTCTGACCTTTTCCTGCCTGTCAGTGGTGAAATTCTGGAAGTCAACCCTGCTTTGGTAGATGCGCCCGAGTTGGTAAACCAAGACCCCTATGGCGAGGGATGGATAGTGAAAATCAAACCTACCAATTTGGCAGAATTGGATGAGCTGCTCGATGCAGAGGCTTATCGCGAACTGATAGGGGCCTAATCTAAAGCATGGAGTTTGTTCGCTACAACCTTTTTGGCATTTTATGGGGGCTGCTCATTGCCTTTTTGGTGCTTTTGCCCGGGCAAGAGATGCCCCCTACAGGCGATCTTCTGCTCTTCGACAGGGTGGCACATGCTTTTGTTTTTATGGTATGGGTGTTGATGCTTATTGTGGGGTTTCGCAAGCAAACTACTTTCCTTTACTTACATTATTATGCTGAACGGGTAGCCATCGTCACAGCCATCCTGTATGGTGCTTTGTTGGAAGTATTGCAGTTTGCTTCGGTAGGGCGCACTTTCGAATGGGAAGATTTGCTGATGAATACGGTAGGGGTATTGTTGGGGTGGATGCTTTTTGTGCTAATTTACAAGCTCTGAGTGGGCTTGTTTAAAATTTGCAATCATAAAACCAATACAAATTTTTGTAATGCCTTACATGCAAAAAAGAAACTTTATTGGGGGCTTTATTGCTTTAAGCTGTCTTTTTTGTATATTTGGCAGAGTATAACGTATATAATTACAAATCAATCAGAGTATTATAAGAAGTTTTACACTGTTAAAAAGTTCAAAGCAAGGGCTATGGATTTAGAAAAAAGCAAACAGGAGACTCCGCGGCAAGCTCCGGAGAAAAACACAGAGGTGCCTCTGTATAAGAAGAATCCGGAAGTGGACCCGGAGCGCTATACAGGGCTATTCTTTGCCTTGGGGCTGGTGCTTTCGCTTTCACTGGTGCTGGTAGCTTTCAAGTGGCGCACCTATGAAAAGCAAGAAACTATTGAGCAAAAAGATATGGAGGAAGTATTTGAGGTAACCCTCGAGTACATTCCCCCTACGGTGCAGTTGCCACCCCCGCCTTCGGCTCAAATGGTAGAGCCCGAAGAGCCCGAGTTGGTGGAAGTGCCTGATGAAAAGAAGATAGAAGAAGTAGTAAAAATACAAGAGCAAGACACCCCGCCGGTGATTGCGCCGCCCGTGACTGACGGCCCTCCGGTTGCGGCACCGCCGCCCCCACAGGAACCCTCGGGACCGGTAGAATCCTTTGCGGTGGATAATAGGGAGGAGTTGAATCAGGAACTCAACAGAATTCGCACCTATGTGCAAAAGAACGTGCAGTATCCCCGCGAAGCCAAAAGGCGCAATATTCAAGGAACTGTTTTTGTCAAATTTGTACTGAAAAAAGATGGAACTATTGGCGAAGTGGAAGTGCTGCGCGGTGGTGACTTAGGCGACGGCATCTTGGCAGAGGAAGTGATACGCGTGTTGAAAGGCACCAGCGGCTGGAAACCTGCCAAGCAACGTGGGCGCCCGGTAGATGTAAAGCTGAATATGCCTATTACCTTTAGGCTAAAATAATGTGTGCTGAAAAGACAAACGAAAGCCATCCGGAAGGGTGGCTTTTTTGTTTTAACCAACCGGCTTAATTATAAGTTGGCTAAATATTTGTTTTTGCAGTATATAGTAGTTGTATTATGTTAAAAACAAGTAGGCATGAAAAAGAAAGAAAAATCCGGCTTTTTACAATCTCGCTTTTTGTGGTTATCCTTTGCTTTGGGAGTATTTTTATTTTTAGAGGCAGAGGAGGTTGAGAAAGTAGTCGGCAAGTACATTCCCTTTGGTGTGCAGTCACCGTCTTCGGCTCAAATGGTAGAGCCCGAAGAGCCCGAGTTGGCGGAAGTGCCCGATGAAAAAAAGAGAGAAGAAGTAGTAAAAATGCAAGAGCAAGACACCCCGCCGGTGATTGCGCTGCCTGTAACCGACGAACCGCCTGTGATAGCACCGCCGCCCCCACAGGAACCCACAGGACCGGTAGAATCCTTTGGGGTGGATAATGAGGAGGAGTTGCATCAGGAACTCAACAGAATTCGCACCTATGTGCAAGAGAACGTGCAGTATCCCCCCGAAGCCAAAAGGCGCCATATTCAAGGAACTGTTTTGGTCAGATTTGTACTCAAAAAAGATGGAACCAT
>NZ_AUGC01000018.1 GCF_000426825.1 Thermonema rossianum DSM 10300
TCTTCATCCACCGTCAAGATATCGTCTCCGGCCACCGGAGGATCGTTTACATCATTCACCGTGATGTTCAAGGTCGCAGTTGCACAAGCACCGTCATCGTCACATACCTGGTAAACATAGCTGTCCGGACCGTTGTAATCCGCCCCAGGCGTGTAGGTGTAAGTGCCATCAGCATTGATGGTGATCGTACCACCCTGCGCTGTCGTGAACGTGCCCGAAGTGTAGGTCAAGGTACCGTCCACGTCGCTGTCGTTGCCGCTCAAATCGCCGCTGCCCGGTGTGTCTTCATCCACCGTCAAGATATCGTCTCCGGCCACCGGAGGTGAATTGACCCGGATGTTCAAAGTAGCTGTTGCACAAACGCCATCATCGTCGCAGGCTGTATATACATAACTATCTGTACCTGTGTATCCTGAAGGAGGCGTGTAGGTATAAGAACCGTCTGTATTAATCACCAGTGTGCCCCCTTGTGCCGTAGTAAAGTTCCCCGGCATTGCCGTCAACGGGTCACCGTCGGGGTCTGTGTCATTGGCAAGCAGATTGCCACCACCGGAAGTATTTATGTTTACAACTAAGTTGTCATCCTGCGGGGTTGGCGTACAGTTGAGCGTTAGTTTAATTTCTGCCACATCATAGCAACCGTTAGCATCTTTTCGCACATAATAACTTCCTGAAGTAGTCACCACAGTGCTGCTCAACGCATTAGTAGCTGCATAGGCATCGGATGAGCTGGTGTAATAGGATAAGGTACCGGTTGTACTGTTGTTGTCTGTCACCGGCACCGTAGCTAAATCAAAGCTGGCAGCACACTGATTGACAGGACTTATTTGCGCTAAATCGGGACAGGGGGTTACAGTTAAAGAGCACCCGGTAATGTCAATAGCTCCATTGGTAGAGTTGTCCGTATAGTCACATTCGCCTACCCCCGAATACAGATTTTCGGGTGGTGAGATGGGGAGGGAAGCATTAGGATTACTTCCGTCATGGTTGATGAGTACAAAGAGCTGGAAGTTGTTGCCCGGCGGTGAAAACGTAGCCGTAAGTGTAGTGGAACCGGCCGGGGGCACCACTTGGGTAGTCTGGGCAACGTGCAGTACCGGAGGCGTACCATTGAAGGGATCGCCGCCAAAGAAGGTGATATACACGCCTTCCGGCAAAGCAGCACTGCCGGTATTATAAATGGTCACGGTGACATCTATAGTCGTGGGACAGTTCGTCAGGTCTATGTCTGTATTAGGGTCAAACGAAATTTGCGCATTGGGCGCGGCATAGGTAGGTATTCCATTCTGCTTGAGAATGGTGGTTTGCACCAAGAAACGGTTAAAGACATTGTTCACCCCTGCTATGATAGGGTCTTGTTGCATGGCCGGGATGGTACCGTCATCGTTTACATTGGTTACAAAGTAGCCATGCTGGTTCCATATTTTTCGTGCCGTAATCCAGGGGCGGTTCAGTGCCCGGTACACCTCAATAAATCCATTATTGGACGAATTACTGGGACCGGGCGTTCCTTGTGCCGCAATAATGATTTCGGCCTGGTCATCACCATTGACATCGGCTACCAGTGGGTATTCTGTACGGGTGCCGGAAGCAGAAGGAATGGCTGCCAGCTCATACCCATCTGAACCACGCCATATATACAGTGTGGTTTCATCGGAATAAACTACTTCATTGATGCCGTCGCCTTCGAAGTCGAACAGCGTACTGCCCGTACGCTGAGACCCATCCTGAAGGCTGGACTTGGTCCAAAGTTCTGTTAAAGCACCGGTATTGGCATCGAAGTCGAGGGCTACATATATATTCCGGCCGGCAGCACCCAACTCCACATCGCCATCATTATTGAAATCGCCAATATTGATGCGCCCGCCGAAATTGGTATTTGTAATTTTATAGGGCGAGGGTGTCAATAATGTTTGCGAAAAGGGCTCCCATATATAAATATGTCCCTTGCTCATTACAGCTACATCTGCTTTTTTGTTGCCGTTGAAGTCGGCAATACTCACAAAACCATCCCCTATGTTGGTTCCCGACACGGTGGCCGCCAACGTCAACGAGCCGCTGTCTTCGTTGGTGCCGTCTCCCAAATCCACCAAATACACCTCATTACCCACGATTAATTCCAGTCCGTCTGCTTCAGGACCAAAAGCATCCCCTCCGGGCTTGGGGTCCCCGTTTTTAAAGATATCGAAAGCCAAAGGCCAAGCATCCCTATCGTTGTTTATACTTCCTTCATGTTTACCGCTATTTTTGTTGGCATCGAATGCAACCCAACGCTTACCGGTCAAAGCGTCGAAAATGGCATTGCCCACATATACCTCCGGAATGCCATCTTGGTTGAAGTCTGCCAGCTGGGGCGACATCACTGCGGCTTCTGCCGCCAAGCTTGAACTCCATACAGCAGATGCCATTCCGTATTCGAAACGGTGTATTGTCGCATCGTTGGCTGTTACAAACACATCGCCCAAGCCGTCTTTGTCCACATCGCCCAACGCTACCTGTGTATATTGGTGTGTTTGAGGACCGGAAAAGGTAAACTTCACCGTGCCATCCCTTCCGTTGAAGACGTATATATTGCCATTTTGGGGATTTTTACCAACCAATTCAGGAATCCCGTCGTTGTCCATATCCATCACAAAGACCCCCGAGCGCTGATCCAGGGCTGCCGTACTGACATCGGTCTTAAAAACCAAGCCCATATCATAGTACCCCGGAGGTGCAGGGATGTACTGGCAGCCGGGCTCCGGCTGCCCATAGTAAAAACCGGGACAATTGCAGTCCTGCACGTCAAAGCAGTCTACCAGCCCGTCGCCGTCGTCGTCCACTCCGTTGGAGCAGTTGGTCTCTTGTGCAAAGCCCAGTAGTGGCAGCCAAAACAAGAGCACCAAGGTGATGTACTTGATGAGAGGTGTCTTCATAAACATTTATTTTTTGTGTTTGCTCTAAACTTAAATACTTACCGAATACAGGACTGCGCTTTTCGCTTAAGGATACACTCTCCAAGGACGAACGAACACTTTTAATCGACGAACGAACGCCGCCCGGTCACTCATCGCCACTCTACCTTACGGTATGCTTTGGCTTCCTTCAGGCTATCGGGCACCAGGCTGCGCAGCAAGGCATGAATAGAAGCCAACAACTGCTCTTTGATAAACGAGCGGTGAACGATGAGGCTTACTTCCCGCACGGCATCGCCCTCTTGAATAGGGCGCACAGGTGCGCCGGCTTCGTGCAACACACTCAGATAAGGCACCAAAGTATATCCCAAGCCTTCTTTGACCATATTTTTCAACGTTTCTATGCTTCCGGCCGACAACTCAAAAACAGCCGGCCTTTCACGATGCGCTTGCCCGCACAAACGCAAGGCTTGCTCCCTAAAACAGTGCCCCTCCTGCAACAAGAGCAGTCTTTGTTCTGCCAGGTCATCTAATGTTATTTCTTTTTTTGCCAACAACAAACTATTGGCCGGCAAATAGAGCAAAAAAGGTTCATAGAACACAGGCACTTCCCGCAAGTCCGCTTCATTGAGGGGCGTTACTGCCAGTGCCCAATCCAGGTCGCCACTGCGCAACCCTTCTATGATGCGTCCCGTGGTCATTTCCTGTATTTCGAAGAAGGCTTCCGGATAGCGGCTGCTCCACTCCTTCAAAAAACGAGGCAACAGGTAAGGTGCCAAGGTAGGAATGACCCCCACTCGGTAGTACCCTTCCAGGCGATTACGCTCTTCGGACACCCATGCCCGCAGTTGACTCAACTCGTTCCAAATACGCTTGGCTTTTTCTACTACAATATGCCCGTGTTCGGTGGGTTCTACGGGGCGTTTGCTGCGATCAAAGATCTGAAAGCCGATTTCTTCTTCCAGCTTTTTCAGTTGCATGGTCAGAGTAGGCTGTGTAACGCAGCAAGCTTCGGCTGCCTTGGCAAAGTGGCGGTGCTCGTCTAAGGCTACCAAATAGTGAATTTGTTGCAAATTCATAGCGCTAAAATAACTTTCATTTATACCAACAACAAAAACATAATCAAAAAAAATATCAAAAGCAGCCCACTGCGGACCGCTTTTGATTAGCAAGGCTGGGGTTCACTCCCGGCTTTATTCCTTACACTGCTGCAAGTCTTTTTTTATTTGCGCCGGGGAGCGGTCGGGCAAGTCGTTGTCCCAAGCAGTCAGTACATAATTTACGATGTTGGCTATTTCCACCTCCGACAGTTGCGGATTTGCCGGCATGGGTTGGTTGAATGTTTTGCCATTTACCACCACTTCGCCCTGCATGCCATAGCGGATGATGCAAGCTATGCGGCCAGGATACTTCTGTACAAAATCAGAGGCATTCAGTGGCGGAATCAATTGGCGTAGGCCTTCGCCTTGGTCGCCATGACAGCTTGCGCAATGCCGGGTATAAAGCGCCTTGCCCTTATGCTCTCCGCTGAACACATACAAATTCAGTAAAAATAAAGCAACGAAGAGCAAAGGAATCAGGCTCCACCACCATATTTCATTTTTCATCATGGACAGAGGCGTTTTCTTTCAGCAACAGTTCAATGTCTTCTATCAGTTTTTTTGTGTCTTCCGGGTCAGTGCCGTTGTACACGCCACGAATATGGCGTTGCCCATCTACCAGAATCAAAGCGCCACTGTGTATGTAACCACCGGGCGCCGCCGGGTCCTCGCCGGCAGTAACCATATAATATTCTGCAATATCATAAATATCTTCGCGCTTGCCCGTGACAAAATGCCACTTAGGTGCCGACACCCCCAGTTTTTCGGCATAAGCTTTTAAAACAGGCACCGAATCGTATTTGGTATCGATGCTGTGTGAGAGCAAAAGCACGCGCTCGTCGTCTTGAAAGTGCTCATATACTTTCAGCATTTCTGCCGACATTTTCGGGCAAATGGTTGGGCAGGTGGTAAAAAAGAAGTCAGCCACATATACTTTGCCTGCAAAATCTTTGTCCGTGATGGTTTGCCCTTCCTGATTGACAAACCGGAAAGGGGGAATTTGATGGTAAACGGTATCTACACCGCTGCCGTCTTCTTTGGCTACCACCTTCTTTTCACCCAGATAAGGCAGGCGGCGCTCTTCTTGTTTGCATGCCACGCATGCCAGCAAAAGTCCGGCTACCCAAAATGTTTTTTTCAAGCTGTATTTCATGCTTTTATTCCGGTTTGGTTTGTTTCAAAGAGTCCAAAAAAGCTTTGCTCTGTTCGATAGCTTCTTCCATCTGCAGCCCTACGCTCTTGATTTTTTCTTTTTCCTGCTCAAAAAACCGAAGCAGCTCCTCCTCAGAGGCGCCTTCCGGTTTGCGGTATTCGCGCATCCAGCGCATCATGGCTTCTTCAGCTTCATCAAGCGAGCGAGCATATACAGCCACCCGGCTACTGTCCACACCCAAAGAATCGCGGCTGTACAGCAGTTGTTTGTGAAGCCGGTGAATTTCGCCCATGCGCACCATAATGCTGTCGTGCAATTGCTCTACTTCCTGCCGGGCCACGTCTGCCCGGCTTTGTGCCTTTTCTGCTTCCTGTTGCTCATTGTTTGTTCCACAGGCAAAGAAAGCAGCTGCCAAGAATACGAATGCAATTTTTTTAAAAAACATAATCTTCCGGTTTGTTAACAAGGCAAAACTATGAAAAGTTACAAGCCCGGCCAATGATGGTACTCTATTTTACAGGGCAAGGCTCTAAAAAAACAAAGACCGGCAACCTTACGGCTGCCGGTCCTTCACGGCTTTTCCACTACCAGGTAATTTCTATGTCTTTGGCCACCGGTGATTCATCCTTTGCTTCTTCCAAACGACGTATTTTTATATTCAGAAAACCAAACAACATGGTCATCAGAGGGCTTAAAATACAGAAGAAAGCAAAAGGCGCATAGGTAAGCGTGGCTACGCCCAACACCGACGATTGTGTGGCCCCGCAAGTGTTCCAGGGTACCAGTACCGAAGTAACCGTGCCCGAGTCTTCCAAGGTGCGGCTCAGGTTTTCGGGTGCCAGGCCGCGCTTCCGGTAAGTGTCGGCAAACATACGCCCCGGCACAACTATAGACAAGTATTGGTCAGAGGCCGTAATGTTGAAAAAGATACAAGTGCCGGCCGTAGAGGCAATAAGCGCCCCGGTAGAATGCGCCAAACGTACAATACGCCGGGTGATGGCCTCAAGCATGCGGCTCGATTCCATGATTCCCCCAAATACCATAGCCGATAATATCAGCCAAATGGTGGGCAACATGCCGGCCATCCCTTTTGTGCTCAGCAGCTCTGTTACCACGGGCTCGGGCGTTTCTATTTGCATGCTTGTATAAATAGACTTCATCAGTACTTCATAATAGACTTTCCAGGAGTTGACGCCGCCCCCCAATTCCACTATCAATTGAGGTTGTGCCAACAGCGCCGCCAGTGCGCCCAATAAAGTACCCGCCAGCAGGGAAGGCAAGGCCGGTACCCCCTTCACTATCATGAAAATAACAATCAGAGGCACCACCAGCAGGCTCCAGTGAATCCAAAACTTTGTTTCTATTGCTTTCAGAATATGGCTTACATCTACTGCTTGGTCTGCCACTTCCAGGTTGAAGCCCCAAATCAAAAAGATAATGAGTGTGATTGTGATGGAAGGAATGGTGGTGTAGGTCATGTAGCGAATGTGCGTAAACAAGTCGGTGCCGGCCACCGCCGGTGCCAGGTTGGTAGTGTCGGAAAGGGGCGACATCTTATCGCCAAAGTAAGCCCCGGAAATGATAGCCCCGGCAATAACACCTTCTTCCAAGCCCAAGGCTTTGCCTATACCCAACAGGGCAATACCCACCGTGGCAATGGTGGACCAGGAGCTGCCGGTAGCCAGCGAAACCACTGCGCTGATAACACAAGCGGCAAATAAGAATATGGTCGGATTCAGGATTTTCAAGCCGTAATAAATCATGGTAGGCACCACCCCACTAATCATCCAAGTGCCGGCCAAGGAGCCAATGAGCAGCAGTATAAGAATAGCCCCCATCGAAGAGTCGATGCTTTTCAGGATGCCGGCCCGCATGACTTTCCACGACACTCCTTGTGTGCCGGCGAGCAAAGCAGCCACTGCCCCGGACAATATCAAAACAATTTGATTGGAACCGCTCAAACCGTCATCACCAAAAATACTGATATTAATGCTCAGCAAGCCTATTAAAAAAAGGATGGGAAGCAAAGCTATGCTCAAAGGGGGAACAGGTGTAGAGTTTTGTTCATTCATCATTGGCATTTGATTTTGAAAAGCACATTTTTTAAGTAAAAATCTTTGCAAAGGTAAAAATTTAGTCTGTAAAGTACTATCAAAGCTGAATAAACAACTGCGAGAGGGCGCGCTCATAAGGCCGTCCGGTATGCACATGGGCTATGCGGGCAGGTCCCCGCTTCACCAGGGCATCCAAGTGGCGGCAGCGCTGTTCAAAAAAGCGGCGGTATGCCTCCTGCTCCTGCTTTTTGTTGAAATACAAATATTGCCGGACGGGCGCTTCCAAGGCTTTGGCCGGTGCCACACCCACCGGGGGCAAGCTGTAGTGGCTCTCATCGAACAAGTGCACCAAATACAGTTCATGAAAGGAAAGCAAGGCACCCAAGTCGCGAAATTGCCGCAACGGATGAATAAAATCCGAAACAACAATGACAACCGAATGGCGGCGCAGGCGCCGGCAAGCCTGTTGCCAAGAGAAATAAGCATCCTCCTGTGCAGGGGCATAGCCCCACAACCTTTCGAGTGCAGCCATCAAGGCATGGTGCTTACGCAGCGCCGGGAAAACAGCCGGTGCGGTCGTCTGTGCCCCCAGCAAGGTAACCTCACAGCGCTCACGCAGGCTCAACCACATCAAGACAGCCGCAATCTCACGGGCTGTCTGCCACTTCTGCATTGACGGATAAGCCATGGAGGCGCTCATGTCCAAAAGGATATACACGCTCAGCTCGCGCTCTTCCTTGTATTCCTTCAAAAACACCCCGTGCCCTTTGGCCGATGCCATCCAGTCGATATAACGCACATCGTCGCCATACTGATATTCGCGCAGGGCAGTAAACTCCAAACCGCTGCCTTTAAAAAAAGAACGGTAGTTCCCTTTCAGCTCATTGAACACATTACGCCGGATGGATAACTCTATTTTTTTTATTTTCGCAACTATATGGTGAAGGTGCTCCTGCATCGTCTGCTTTTATTCTATTTTCAACAGATTTATCTTGTGCAAGATGCATAAAATCAAGCTTTTTTTTATATTGCAAGTTGGGATAATCGCCTTATCGGGCTGCAACACCCCCAAACAGTCTCAACAAAAAGCTTTTGAAGCTTTAGATGACACAAGCATGATACGTCTGCTCATAGACCTGCATACGCTCGATGCCACTGTGCCTTACCTGTTTTCGCGCCCCAACAACGACACCGCCAAAGCAGTTTTCAAGGCCTTGCGGGAAGAATTATTTGCCAAATATCACACCGACTCTGCCCATTTCTATCAAACCTATTACTACTATCTTGAACATGACATCAGCCATATCAATCAAATTTACAGTGCTGTCGTCGATTCTTTAAACCTGCGTGCCAACACCAAGCAATTTGATTTGTGGCAAATAGAAAAAGAAATTACACCCCAACAAAACACCTCTTCTGCTACCAAAGAACGCGAACCATCTGATAGTTTGTTGAGAAAGAAAATAGAAAAGATCAAAAAAAAGGCAATATCTATTCCTAAAGAAACCACTACCCGGTAGGGGCAGTATAACCACAATAACATCAAGCGTACATACACAAACTACACATACTTGAATTATGAAAAAGCTCAGTTGTATCATCGTAGACGACAACCCCGTAATGACTACCATACTGCGGGGATTTGCGGAAAAATCCGGCATAGTGGAATGTAAACAAGTTTTTAACAATCCACAAGAAGCCTACAGTTTCCTCAATGAGGAGTCGGTAGATATCATGTTTTTAGACATAGAAATGCCCCAGCTTTCAGGCATCGAGCTGCTCAAATCGCTCAAAAACCCGCCGGCTACCATATTGGTAACAGCCAATCCCAACTTTGCCGTGGAAGCTTTTGAGCTGGATGCCGTCGATTACATTGTAAAACCCCCGGAGTTCCACCGCTTTTTGAAAGCACTCAACAAAGCACAGTCTTTTTTGAAAGGCATGCATGGCCACAAACCCAACGGGCAAAGCCAAGAGGAAGCGGCAGGCAATCAAGAGATTTTCGTAAAAATAGACCAGAAGTTAGTCAAAGTACGCCTAAACGACATCATGTACATAGAAGCCATGGCCGACTATGTGGTGATTCATACCACTACGGGACGGCAATTGGTGGTTTACTCCAGCATGAAAAATTTTGAAGCAGAGCTGGAAAAGCATGCCCCCGGCCGTTTTCGTCGCATCCATCGCTCCTACATTATAGACCGGGAAAAGGTAGAAGCCATAGAAGACAACAGTGTTGTCATCGGGAAGAAATACATTCCCATAGGGAAAACCTATCGTGAAGAGTTTCTCAACCAGCTCAACAAGCTATAAAAGCCTTATTCATTCAAAGAGCCGGGCAATTCGTTTATCGAGTCGATGAGTCAATTCATCGACTTTTGTTATTATTGAGTAATCAATCACCTAATATTAAAGAAATATGAAGAAGGTTTTATTCCTATTAATTCTTATCATGTTGGGCACCATCGGATACAATCAATATCGACAACTTCGCAAATTCTCGCCTCCTAACCACTATGACTACGAGGCAAAGACCAAATCCATCGATGTCAATTATTATGACATGCAGGCTGTAGAGCGTTACTTTGAATTATGCTATGAAATAGGGCGATTTGCACGCCAAGCTTGGTATAACCACGGCATCGATGTGCGTTTTCCCGATGAAAGCAAGCCGCAGAGTGTACAAGCATCGCTCCACTACCGGCAACTGCTCAAAGAAGTCAAGCTACTGGAAGCACGCTTGATTCAATCCAAAGAACTAAAATCAAAAGGATTCGATAACCGCGCCATCCGTTATATAGAAGAAAACGGAATTGCCCCGCAACTTTACCATGCACATCGTTTGTTAAATGGAAAAACACTGCACCGTGGCAATGAAGGTGAGGCAGTTTGGTATATACAAAAACTGATTGCGAAACAATATAAGCCCATTCGCATCGACGGCATCTTTAACCAAGAAACCGAAGACGCGGTCAAGGCACTACAAACCAAGTGGAATATGTACCCCTCGGGCATTGTGGATATGGACTTTGTGAATAAACTGCTACAAAACCACGACCGCAATGAATGAAGAACGCAAAGTAGATGTTTTCTTTAGCCTCTTTGAAGAAGTGATTGAGCGACAAAATGAGGCAGTCAAGCAAATGGTGTTTCAGGAACTCCGTTTGCTTAAAGAGAAGGAGCTGCCCAAGGTGTTGGAGCCCGTTGTTGACCAAAAAATAAAAAATATAGAACAGCGCTTGGCTGAGATGTCCGGCGCCAATGTGGCACAAGCCATCCGCCAGCAAATCAAAAACTCACAACACGAGATGGTGGACGCCCTCTACCCCATCATTGGCAAGCTGGTGCGCAAATACATACAAGTAGAGCTGGCGAAACTGTCCGAACAAATAGACAAACAACTCAACGATACCTTCTCCTGGAGCAGCATCAAACGGGAGTTTTTATCTCTGTTCGGCATCAAGGAGAAAGATATATTATTGGCCAATGCCCAGCGCCCGGTCATAGAAGAAGGCTTTATCATAGAACAAGATTCAGGCATACTGCTGGCACATTATACCCGCAACCACACCATCGATGAAGACATGATTGCCGGCATGCTCACAGCCATCAAAAGCTTTGTAAAAGATGCCTTTCATAAAGACAAAGGCGGCTTGAACGCCATTGAATATGGCGACACAACCATCATCATCAAAGATTCGGGCAGCTACTATTTGGCTGTGGTGGTATCGGGCACGGTAACCACGCAATACAAAGAACAAATGCTCGATTATCTGCTGGATTTCGAGCGAAGGCAGCTGAACCGCCCAAAAGAGGAAATCGATGACTTACAGCTCAAAGAAGCCTTTATAGAACACTGCGAAAAATCGGACGACTACTTTTACAAGCTAAAAAACAAGTACCATGACATCGAAAAAAAACTACAGCAAAAAGGTCATTTTGATTGGAAATTTTGGCGTTGGTAAAACATCACTCGTACAACGCTACGTGCACTCGCGCTTTTCTGAACAATACCACACGACCCTGGGCGTAAAAGTGGACAGAAAAGTGGTAGAGTTCGATGACTGCATCTTGAATATGATGATATGGGACGTGGCCGGCGAAGTGCGCCAAGACAAGGTGCCTCCCTCCTATTACTTAGGCTCAAAGGGCGTCTTTTATGTTTTCGACATGACCCGCCCCTCTACCTATGAACACATAGAAGAAGACATTGCCTATGTAAAAAATATGCTTCCCGATGCGGTGTACATGCTGATCGGTAACAAAAAGGATCTGGTGGAGCAATCGCCTGTCCCCTGTGACTTTATGACCAGTGCCAAAACCGGGGAAAATGTAGAGGCTATGTTTCGCAGCATGGCACAAAAGTTATTAGAGCAAGATGGAAAGAAAATCAACATATAGTCTGTTGGAGCGCCTATTGAACCATAAAGACGGTACCTATTACAGCAGTGGCATCTTGTTCAAGGCAGATGGCAGCATAGTAGAAGCCACCCCCGATCTGCAAGCAGCCTTGCAGGACAAGCACTCTATTTACGAGGCTGACCCGTTTATAGGCAGCCTGCAAAGTATTTTCGAACACATGGTACCCGAGGACGCCCCCGTCTTTTTCCCCCGTGTAGAGACCGCTCATTTCGGTAAGGAAAAAGGCGTCTATGATTACAGCTTCTACGCCAAACTAATTGACGGTCACCCCTATATACTCTGCACAATCAACGACACCTCTGACCAGAATTATTATTTGTTTAAAGTACAAAGCGAAAGAAATAAAGCCCTCATAGAAAAAGAGCTGCAGGAGCTGCAAAAAGCGCAAAATCAGCAAAAAGAGAATATCCGCAAAAAGATTGAAGAGATACAGCAGCAGAAAAATCTTGCAGAGGCAGAGAAGCGCAAAATCATAGAGAGCCTCAGTTATGCGCAGCGAATACAAGAAGCACTCTTGCCTTCACAGGATGCCCTGCAGCAAATGCCTTTTCCTTTTTTCGTTTTCTGGCAGCCTTGCGACCTTATCAGCGGTGATTTTTACTACCTGCATTACAGCGAAGACTTCATTTACGTGATTTTGGGCGACTGCACCGGCCATGGTGTGCCCGGCGGCATTCTCACCAGCATAGGCATTATGGCACTGCGTCAAGCCCTGATTTTGCATCCCGACATTCCGCCGCATGAGCTTATCCGGCTCATTGATGAGAACATACATTCACTTTTCGACCACACCCAAAACAGCTCGCCCGACAAAGTGGTGCGCGACGGCATGGAGCTGGCAGTCTTGCGCATCCACCGCACCGAACAATATATTGAATATGCCGGTGCCGGCATCCCACTTTATTTGTTGCACGAAGGCAAGGTATCCGGTCATACCCCCCAACAAGCCGGCATCAACAACATCTTTAACAACGGAAAGGGATACAAAAGCGAGGTCATTCCCTATCAAAAAGGCGACGAAGTCATATTAAGCACCGACGGATATATAGACCAAATAGGCTTTGTATCCAACCGAAGGTTTAAACGAAGCCGCTTCATCAAGCTCGTTGAAAGGCTTGCCGGGAAGCCCTTCAACGAACACAAAGAGCATGTCAAAGAAGCCTTCTATCAATGGAAAGGCAACCAGGCACAAATCGATGATGTGCTGGTTTTAGGCATCCAACTCTTGTAAAAAACTTTTCAAGTGCTGCAGAAACTGCTCCGGCTGCTCGGCATGCAGCCAATGCCCTGCACCGGCTATATCGGCAATGCGTGCACGTGGAAAGTGCTGCTTAATCACAGGGATGTCCTCATCACGCACATAATCGGAGTTTAAGCCTCTGATGAAAAGCGCCGGCAAATCAGCCCTATAATTACCGGGCAAGCCCTCTACCACATTGGACAGCTGATTGGCTATAACTTTAAGGTTCATGCGCCAAGCATACCCTCCCTCTTCCGTACGATACAGGTTCTTCAAAAGGAACTGGCGCACGCCCGTTTCCGGCACGTAGCGGCTCAGTATTTGGTCAGCTTCCCTGCGGCTTTTGATTGTCTCCACAGGAATAGCCAATAAGCCCTCTATGATGGTATCGTGATGAACCGGATAAGCGCGCGGCGCAATGTCGGCTACTACTATGGCACGTAGCAACTCCGGATAACGGCAAGCCAGCCACATGGTCACCTTGCCCCCCATGGAATGCCCCAGCACAATGGGGCGCTGCAGAGCGTGTTCTTCTATAAACGCCCGCACATCCTCGCTCATGGCTTCGTAGGTCCACTCTTCGCTGTGGGGTGAACGCCCGTGGTTGCGCAAGTCCGGCAGATAAATATGATAGTTACCTTCCTCTGCCAGGCGGCGTGCAATAGTCATCCAATTATCGCCGGAGCCAAACAGACCATGCAGAATCAAAAGGGGCGTGCCCGCCCCTACTTCTTGGAAATAAAGCTTCATGAGTTAGTCTGCGATTTTGGTTTCTTCCTTAAAGTGCTTGATAAAGTCTTCCAAGCTAAAGGTCCCCTTGTCGCCTTCACCGTGGCGGCGCACCGCTACATTCCCCTCCTCTGCTTCTTTTTCGCCCACAATCAGCATGTAAGGGATTTTCTTCACTTCGGCATCGCGGATTTTGCGCCCTATTTTTTCGGCACGGTGGTCCACAAAGCCCCGGATATCTTCTTCCATCAGGCGGCTCATCACCTGATCGGCGTAGTCTGCATATTTGTCTGAAATAGGCAGCACAGCTACTTGCTCAGGTGCCAGCCAAAGCGGTAAGTTGCCGGCACAGTGCTCAAGCAATACAGCCACGAAGCGCTCCAGCGAGCCAAAGGGTGCACGATGAATCATCACAGGGCGGTAGCGTTGGTTATCGGCACCGATATACTCGAGCTCGAAGCGGGCAGGCAGCTGATAGTCCACCTGAATGGTTCCCAACTGCCACTTACGCCCCAGTGCATCGCTCACCATGAAATCGAGCTTGGGTCCATAGAAAGCAGCTTCGCCTTCCACAGTCACCGTATTGAGCCCTTTTTCTTGTGCCACCTCAATGATTTCGCGTTCGGCACGCTCCCAATCCTCGTCTTTGCCAAAGTATTTTTCTTTGTTGTTGGGGTCACGCAACGAAATTTGCGCGGTATATTCATCGAAGCCCAAGGCTTTGAACACATACAGCACGAGGTCAATCACTTTGGCGAATTCTTCTTTTACCTGATCGGGACGGCAAAATATGTGGGCGTCGTCTTGTGTGAAGCCACGCACGCGTGTCAAGCCGTGCAACTCGCCACTTTGCTCATAGCGATAGACTGTGCCAAACTCTGCCAAGCGCAAAGGCAGGTCACGATAAGAGCGCGGGCGCGACTTGTAAATCTCGCAGTGGTGCGGGCAGTTCATGGGTTTGAGCAAATACTCCTCGTCTTCGGGGGTGCGAATTGGTTGGAAAGAGTCTTTGCCGTATTTCTCCCAGTGTCCCGAGGTTACATACAAGTCTTTCTTTCCGATGTGCGGGCTCACCACCTGTTGGTAGCCTGCTTTTACTTGTGCCCGCCGCAGGAAGTTCTCCAAGCGTTCGCGCAGCACCGCCCCCTTGGGCAGCCACAAGGGCAAGCCTGCCCCCACCTTGTCAGAGAAGGTAAAGAGCTCCAGCTCTTTGCCCAGCTTACGGTGGTCACGCTTTTTGGCTTCTTCGAGCTTATGCAAGTAATCTTTCAGTTCCGCCTCTTTCGGGAAAGTAATGCCATAGATGCGGGTAAGCTGCGGACGTTTTTCATCGCCACGCCAATAGGCCCCGGCCACGTTGAGCAGCTTCACCGCTTTTATGAAGCCGGTATGTGGGATGTGCGGCCCCCGGCACAGGTCTATGAAGTTGCCCTGTTGATAGAAGGTAATTTCGCCATCGTTGAGTTCTTCGAGCAGCTCCAGCTTATAAGGGTCGCCTTTTTTCTTGAAAAACTCAATGGCTTCCTGTTTGGACACTTCCTTGCGCACATAAGGATTTTTCTGACGTGCCAACTCCTTCATCTTAGCCTCAATCTTGGGCAGATCGTCTTCGGAAAGGCCACGTCCTTTCAGCGATTCCACTTCCGAGAGGTCCACGTCATAGTAAAAGCCTCCACGCTCGGAAGGAGGTCCTATGCCAAACTTCACGCCCGGATAAAGCGCTTCGAGCGCCTCAGCCAACAGGTGCGCCGAGGAATGCCAGAAAGCATATTTCCCTTCTTCGTCGTTCCAGGTAAGCAAGCGTACTTGGGCATCTTTTTCGATGGGGCGTGTGGCATCCCATATCTCGCCATCGACCAAGGCAGCCAACACATTGCGGGCCAGCCCTTCGCTAATCGACCGGGCGATTTCCAAGCCGGTTACGCCTTTGGGGTATTCCCGCACACTCCCATCGGGCAGGGTAATTTTTATTTTTTCTTCCATTGCAGGATTTTCGTTTTCGTTTGTCTTTGGTTTGCAAAGCTAAAAATTTTATAAAAGAAGTGCGAAAGAAGTCAGCAGAGTTAACAGACAAACGCACGCCTGCGGCGGCTGCATGCCTTTATGCGCTTCTTTCAAAAAAAGAGAGGGGACAAGCATTATAAACCGGGCATTTCCTGCCAATCTCTATGGTTTAGCAACTTTTGCATGTATAACCAAGCTGTCATTCAATAGCTTCTGTATTTTTTTCTTACTTTTAATAAGAATACATCCTCGCTTTATCTTTTGTTTTATGCCTATGCGTTTTCAACTTGCTGTCCGTGACCCCGCCTTATGGTTATTCATAGGCATGGGCTTTCTGGCAGGCATCTATATTGCCGGCATGGAAGTGGGCACACTCACGCTATTTTTGAATGAACTGGACGAAAGCCGCTATCTTGCCTTGGCTTTTCTGCTTACGGCAATATTGAGCATTACCACCATCAACTTATTCAACCAGATGCAGCGCGGCATGAGTTACTACCGCCTTTCATGGGTGGTGTTGCTGCTGCTCACCATAAGCACACTCAGCTTGCGGCTGCTGTTTGCCTGGGTCGATACGCCCACACAACGCACCCGCCTGGTATTTGGTAGCTTTGTCGTGGGTGCCGTGCTTGTTGTGTTTGTGAACTTGATATTCTGGGGCACCATTTATCACTACTACAACCTGAAACAGCAAAAACGCATCATCGGCAACATCGATGTCGGGAAAAGCATCGCGGGGGTGGCTGCATTTTTTGCCATTCCTTTGTTTAGCCACTACTTCCCCCAAACCGAAGATCTCATAGACATAGGAGTGCTCATGAGCTTTGGCATTTTGATATTATACACCGTCTTCTTGTGGCTTAAACGGGAGCAAATCATCAGCACCAGCAGCATATCACAGACAAGCCAGGAACACTGGGGCATCGGGTTCATCTTCCGGCATCGATACACGCGCTATATGGTTGGCTTCATTTTTCTGTCTGTTATCAGTTATCAACTGCTTGACTACACTTTTTTAAACTCTGCCGGCGTGCTGTATCCCCGTGAAAAAGACCTGCAGAATTTTATTGCTTTGTTTGAAGGCAGCACACTCTTGCTTGCCTTTTTGCTTCAGTCCTTCATTACTGACCGTTTGATTGAGCAATACGGTATTGGCATTACGCTGATGATTGCTCCGGCTCTGTTGCTTTTATTCCTGACCACCGGCCTCATCATTGAGGGCTTCGCGCCCGATTGGCAGCAATATTCCAACACCTTTCTGCTCTTTTTCATGATGCTTGCATTAAGCCGCATGACACTGGCAGCTCTAAAAGAGTCTAATGAAGATACGGCTTTTAAGTTTTGCTATTTTCCCATCCCTCGCGAAGCACGCCTAAGCGTACTGCACCAAATAGATGGCAACATACGCACCGGTGCCGGTATTGTTGCCGGCCTGCTGCTGCTTGCTTTTCAGTATTGGCAGTTGTCAAACTTATTGCTCCTAACCACAGGCATCTTGCTGCTCAGTCTGTTGTGGCTGGGTAGTGTGTTTCAGCTAAGTAAAGCTTACCATTTACAACTCCATCGTCTTTTGCACAAAGACACGCAGGAAGCAGCCCCCATAGAATCAACTTCAAACCAATACTATCAGCCCCCATCTTACAAGTTCATCGAAGCGTTGTGCCTTCATGAAGCCGTATATGCCCGGCAAGTGGCGCCGGTACTTTTTCGCATGGCGCCTGAAATAAGTGCTGCCCACCTACCCCTTCCCCCTGTTGTAGAAACCACACAGGAAATAAGAGAGCAAAGGTTGTGGCAGTTATTTTCAGGAAATGACAGCCTCACCCACAATCAATTGCTGATGGTTGTGGAAGCCATGGATTCGCCCAGGCATGCCCACCTGGCCGCTGCCTTACTCTGCCGTGCCGGCGAGCGGGCATTGCCTGTCTTGGAGTCTTTTTTTGTCAAAGCAGGGCAAAACGATTTTTTATTGTGCCATATTCTTGAAGTATATGCCCGCATGGGCACACCAGCTTCCCTTCAGCTGCTTTACAAGTACCTGCATTCTACCAACCCGGCAATACACAGACAAGCCTTCCACCTAATCATGGCAATGGATAACCCGCTACATCACGACTTGCAGGAATACGTATATCGCCTGATAGATGAAGAAATAACAGATGCTCTTTGGGACTTAGTAGCGCTGGAGGTGCTTGCCGGTTCGCCTGTTGCCCGGCCGCTTCGCCATGCTTTGCAGGCTGAAATAAAAGAAAACTATGAGACGATTTTCAAGGCACTCACTGCCCTGTATGACAAGGAAGCCGTGCACACCATCCGGCAAAATATAGAAGAAGAAGACATTGAATCACAGGTATTGGCTATTGAGCTATTGGGCACCCTGCTCAACGAACACCTAAAAAAACGCCTGGTACCCTTCTTTGACACTCTTCCCGTCAATAAAAAGCTGGAGCATTTGGGGGAATACTACCCCATAGAACCCATGCCTGCTCAAAAAGTGGTGGAAACGCTCATCATTAGGGATTATGCCTACACAACCGCTTGGACCCGCGCATGTGCTATCCGCTACATAGCCCAAGCGGGCAGTACGCAGAATTTGGCACCGTTGATTGCCAATGTGTTTCACACGAACCGTTTGATTCGCGAAAGCAGCTTTCATGCGCTGCATGCCTTATCCGCAGAGCAAGCCGCCGGCGTGCTGCAACGGCTACCCGCTATCCATAGGCAAGAACTACAGTTACTTATCAGGCAAAACCTGCCTACTTTGCTGGATTGCGGCTTTTCTCTACAGCAGTCGGCTCTTTTTAAAGATACGGCCGAAGAGGTCATTCAAGAAATTGTCTTGTACTGCGAGCGTTATCGTGCAGAAGATAGCACTTTCTCCTTCCCTAAAACAGGTATTTGGGCTGTGTATTCTTCCCAAGACGGTAGCAACAGGGCAGCAGCCAATGGGCACATATTTTTTGCCTTACAAGAAGAAAACATCCGGCTTGCGCCCGGAAGTGTGCTTCTATACTTGCCACCGGCTGTGGTTGAGTATTATGCCGCCTACTTCCCCTCCCTGCTCACCAATTATTTAAGGTTACGCACGCAAAATAAAGCAGCTGTGTCTTATAACGTTTAAAAGCCATGCCCAACTTTCAAGAGATACATATCATTGTACGCGATGCATACACCCCCATGGCAGAAGCATTGGCCGACTCGCTTCGTAGTGCGCTCCTGCTACTGGGCACTGATGTGCCGGACACACAAATTCACTTGCTGAACAATATAGAACATGCCGGCATGCCCCAAAACACAGCCCTGCTGATTGATATGGGGATAATGCCCGTTGAAGCATTATTGCATAGGCTAAAAGAAAGGGGCAGCGATATGTTTTTGTTGCACTTGGACGCCGAAAGCTCTCCGGACACGCTGTTCCATTTTTATCCTGTTTACCCTCTGCTCAGCGGTAAAAACGGCGAGACGCTGCACCGGATAGCCCATGAGTTGGCGAGCGACTTGCTGCAAAGGCAAAAACAAGCACAAGACTATTTTTCTTCCCTGCTTCTTTACCCCACCACACCCCGGCAAGCACTCATACGCGGGCGCATCAAACAAGAACTTTATGCCCGGGGCTTCAGAGTATTGCCCGATGCCTCTCATACCGGCACGGAACTGTCATCGCTACTGCCTCATTGCCGGGCAGCACTACACCTGCTATCGTCAGAAGCAGGAGGCGAGTGGCAGCAGTTTCATACACAAAGCCGTAGCCATGCCCTGAATATATATCAACAAAGCCAACTCAACGGACAGAAAGACATTTTTTACCGTTTCTTTTGGGCATCGCCCGAGCAAAGCCGGCAGAGCCATACCCGGCGATTAATTGATGAAATAGAGCAAAAAGAAAGCGAAGTTCCCATAACGGAAGTGCTGGTGCTTCCCATAGGGCAAGCCGGGCGATACTTAAAAGATCGATTGCAACGAAACCATCAGCCCGTCAGCACCAACACCTCCGACGGGCTGCCCATACTGCTCTTGCTGCCACCCGAAGACAAGGCGCTTGTGCCACAAATAAAGTACGCCCTTTCGCCCGGTACGCAAAGCCAATTGCACATTGCTTGCGAAGACAAGCCGGCAACTCTTAATCAAAAATTGCAACAAAGCCGCCATGTATTAATTATGTGCATCAATGGGTCGGCAGATTGGCTAAGCTCGAATATTTTTCATATCTTGAAGATAAAAGGGCATGCTGCTGCCCTTCGTTCACTTTGCGCAATAACCACGCACGAGTTTGTAAAAAGCCCCACTACACAAGCATTGCCTTTGGAAATAGAAATCATGCCTCTGCAAACTACAGGCGACCTGCCTCACCTCCTGAAAGAGTGGGAAGAAAAACTATCTTAAAGTGCTAAAAGAAAAAATACATACTACTACTCACCGGCCGAAGCGCTTTTGCCCTTTTCCCGGCTTACGCCCATTCAAAGCCGAAGAAAGTTTTCTTTTCTTTGGACGCAATGAACAAAGCGACGAAGCGGCTTCTTTGCTGCTTAAAAATCACTTTTTGGCTATAGTAGGCCCTTCCGGCAGTGGGAAGTCTTCATTTACCTACTGCGGCTTTCTGCCGGCCCTCTACAGAGCAAGCACCTCTTTAGGCAGCACTCATTGGCATGTTATCAACGTTCGACCGGGGCAAGCGGCCGTCATGGCCCTGGCGCAAGCGCTGGAACAAACATTCGCCCTTTCGTCAATGCCGGCACAAGCTTCGCCGGCACTTGCTGCCCACCTGATGAGTCATACCCAAAGCCTGTGGCAATATTTGCAAGCGCATAACCATGACCATCGACCCGTTTTGCTGTTGATTGATCAATTTGAAGAGCTGTTTCGTGCTTTGTCCACCCCTTCCGAAAGCAACGCCTTCCGCCAAGCCCAACACTTTTTACTTCTTTTGGAAGAAGTCATTGGTCAGTTGGCCGGCAGCCGCCTATTCGTTTGCCTGACCTTACGTGCCGACTTCATAGGCGAATGTGCCAACTATCCGGCATTAACTGAGGCTATCAATAGCGGGAGCTACATGCTGCCACAGCTCACCCGCACACAGCGCGAAGAGGTAATTTGTGGACCCATACAACTGGCCGGCGCAAGCATTACCCCCCGGCTTGTGCAACGCCTTTTGAACGATATAGGTGAGCAAAACGACCAACTCCCCGTGCTACAGCATGCCCTCATGCGCACCTGGCAATACTGGCAACAACACCGCAGCAGCCCCGGGGAACCGCTTGATTTGCCCCACTACCTTGCCATTGGCGGCATGCAAGAAGCGCTGTCGATTCATGCAGAAGAGGCTTTTAGCGAGCTCAGTGAGCGGCAGCAGCTCATTTGTGAGAAACTGTTCAAAACCATAACAGAAAAAAGTGGGAACAGCAATTTGGGAATCCGGCGGCCGGCCTCTGTAGGCGTCATAAGCAAGATTGCCGGCTGCCCGCCACAGGAAGTGATAGAAGTAGTAGAACATTTCCGCCGGTCCGATCGCTCTTTTCTCACCCCGGCCCTTCCCGCGCCCCTTACCGAAGACAGTGTCATAGACCTGTCGCACGAAGCCCTGATGCGCATATGGCGGCGCTTGCGTCAATGGGTAGAAGAAGAGCGCGACTCCATACGCATGTATTTGCGCTTGTGCGAAGCCTCGGAACTTTACCAAATAGGCAAAGCCAACCTGTGGCGCCCCCCGGATTTGTTGTTGGCGCTCAACTGGCGCGAAAAGAATCAGCCCACCTTAGAGTGGGGCATACGGCACCACCCCGCCTTTGAGCGTGCCATGCTTTTTTTGGACTTCTCGCTACAAGAGTACGAAACCGAAGAGCGAATCAAGCGGCGTCAGCAAAAAAAACGCCTGCGCAGAGCAAGGCAAACAGCCTTACTCTTTGCCTTGCTTACCATCATATCGCTTGGCTTTCTGATTTATGCTTTCGTGAAACGAACCGAAGCCGAGCAGCAACGGCGCATTGCCATAGAGCAAAAGCAAGAAGCCGAACAACAACGCCTGCTGGCAGAACAACGCGAAGAAGAGGCACGCCGCAATGCTCAAAAAGCACGCGAAGAAGAACAGCGTGCCATCGCGCAAAAGCAAGAAGCCGAGCGCCAACGGCGTATCGCTGAGTTTCAAAAACAAGAAGCCGAACGCCAACGGCAGCTGGCTTTACAAAACGAACAAATAGCAATAGAACAGGAGGGCATCGCACGCCAAAATGCTGCGCTTGCCGAAGCAAAGCGAATAGAAGCAGAGCAAAACTACCTGGAAGCCGAGCGCCAACGCGCCCGCGCCCGGCGGCAACGGTTGCTCTCCATTGCCAAAGCCATGGCGTTAAAGTCATTGCAAGTAGTAGAAGATGCCGAGCTGCAAGGGCTATTGGCACAACAGGCTGCTTCTTTTCATCTGAACAATGGGGGCTCGCTTTATGACCCCGACATATACCGCGCTCTTTATTATGCTTTGCGTAATTACAAAGGAAGCGACTTCAACCGTTTAGCCATTCATCAAGATATGGTAAGAAGCATGGTGTCTCATCCTCAACGGGCTGTGATTTACAGCTGTGGCAGCGATGGGCGTGTGTTTGCCATCAATACCGGGCAAGTGCAGCAAAGCAAGCTCATTGCACAAATGCCCGGCGTGCAAAAAAGTCTGGCAATTACTCCTGAAGGTCAATTTTTGGCCGTGGGCGGCGACAACAGCAGTATTCAGATATACCAAACCGGCAGCCTGAAACTGCACACCACCATACAGCTGCCCGCCGGAAGTGGCGCCCGCTTTCTTGCCTACGGTATGCACAACGGACAAGCCGTACTGCTCTTTGTCCTCTCAGACAACACATTCTACATTTACCGCCATGGCGATGAATCTGTAGAAAAGCTGCCGCTTACTACAGCTCATATTACAGACGTGGCACTCACTGCCGATGCGCAAAAAATATTTTTCAGTACCGTAGAAGGAAAAATATGGGAATACACACTTGCAGACGGACAAACACAGGAGATATGGAGCAGCCGGCTGCCCGTGTCGGCTTTCGCTATAAGCCCCGACCGGCAACATATTGCCATAGGGCTCTTCCACGGGCAAGTATATTTCATGAACTTGGACAGCCACAAAAAAGTACGGCTCTACGGACACAGCCGTGAAATTACAGACATTGCATTTGATGCCTCCGGCGAACATTTGGCAACGGCTTCCCGCGACCGGAGCGTGCGCGTATGGCGCCTCCGGGCCCTCAATGAAGAGCCTTTGTTGCTGGATGATTATCAGAGCTGGGCAACTGCCCTCTGCTTCACCCCTGACGGCCTGCGCCTGTTTGCCGGTGCTCATGACCACCAAATAAGGTTTTGGTTCTTAGATATACAAAACATGGGCACACAACTGTGCCAATACCTCAAACACAACCTAAGCAAAGAAGAATGGCAACGCTATGTATCTGAAGATATTCCTTACGAAGAAACCTGTGCAGGCTTACCGCCTCGTCATATGGAGTAGCCTGTTTTGGCTGCTGGCGCTCCCTGCTTTCAGCCAGACCCTCGATTGTGCGCTGGCGCTCAACCAAGCAGAGCAAGCATTTGACGATGGCTTGTTCGACAACATAGAGCCGGCCCTGCTGCCCTGCTTGCGTGGCGGCAAGCTCAACAGGGAAGAAAAGGTGCGTGCCTACAGGCTGCTGTGTTTGCTGTACCTATACCAAGACTACCCCCAAAAAGCAGAAGAGGCCATGCAAAAACTGCTTACCCTCGCCCCGGAATACCAATACCGCAGCGACGAGCCCAATGAGTTTAAAATGCTGCACCGTCGTTTTCGCATCATCCCTCATTTAATAGTGGGCGGCGGAGGTGGCTTAAACTATTCCCGTCTGTTGGTGCAGGAATATTATAGTACCGACATTCAGCCATCCGAAACCAAGTATGCAGGACGCTGGGCATATCAAGGTGGCATTTACCTTGCCAAGCCTCTCAGTTTTCATTGGGCCATGCATGCACAGCTGTTCTTCACAAGCAGAAGTTATGCTTCTTCGCAAGCTCTTTTTGGTTATAGCCGCTTGGAGGTTATAGAGCGGCAAAACAGCCTGCAAGCACAACTGAGCGTACAGTATAACTTAAACAATAAATACAACTTCTCGCTTCGAGGGCATAATTTCTACCTGCAAGGCGGTGTTGCTATGGCCCGCCACTTAAGCAGCACTGCCGACTTTCTACGCACCGATGCAGTGGGCAATATCAATCGCTCGGTAGAAGACAAAAACTATGCAATAGACAAGCTGCGTACCCCCCTGTTGTTATGGATTCAAGCAGGTATGGGCTTCGAATATAAGCTGGGCATTGGACATCTTCTGTTGGCAGTCAACGCCTACTACCCGGTTAACCTTGCCAACAACCCTCAAAACAGATTCAGCGACACGGCTTTGATAGCCCGTTATGGCTACATAGACAATAACTTCAGCTGGGCACAGGTGCAAATCAACTTCGGTTACATGTATCCGCTTTACCGCCCGAAAATCAAACGCAAAAAGCACTCGGGCAACAACATAAAAGTCGTTCACAATTAACAGCTTACAAAACAGAAGAAAAAAGTATTCAAATATATGAGAGTCGCTCCCCGCACTATATTGTTCTTGCCGGCATGCTTATGTTGGTTCCTTACCGGATGCCAATGGCTGTCACCACCTCTTACGCCCGAAACCACCTACTTCAAGCTGCTGGGCGGTGCACTCAACGATGTTGCCTACGACATTGCCTTCACCGGGCAGGGCGACTTTCTCATAGCAGGCGCCGAAGTCAATATCATTACCGATGAAGCATCTCAACTGCCCGTGGAGGTCTCACGGGCTATGCTGTACCGGCTCACAGATGCCGGCACTTTGGTATGGCAAACAGAGGTGCCGGGCAAAACAGCTAAAGCTGTTCGTGTTCAGGGGCAAGAGGCTGCCTATGTAGCTACCGACTATATTACAACCAAAATCAACGGGCAAAACATCACCAAAGTAGCTTTAAGCAAAGTAAGCCTCGCCACCGGGACCGTGGAATGGACTAAAATTTATGATGAAAACGTATCGGCTACTTTCTTTCCCAATGACCAAATACAGCAGGCTATTCAACTGGAGATAAAAGGGCAGGAAATCATCATAGCTGCCACCTATAATGTCAACTGCCAAAGCAGCGCCTCACAGCTGTGTCAGAAGGCTCTGTTTATTTATACTGATTTATCGGGCAATGTGCTGCTTTCCAAGGTGCAGCGCTACGGGCTGGACAACTACGACAACACCATCGCCCGCATCCGGCAACAAGACAACATCATTTTCTGGTGTGGCACTACGGTGGTCTCAGGCAGCACGCCTCGCATCAGAGTGGCCGGCTTCCGCCAAGACAACAATACCACCCCCATCTTTGATATTCTTACGCTGGGCGACCCGCTTAAAAATGAAACGGGCAGTGACCTGCAAGTGGGCACTGACGGCAATCTTTACCTGATAGGCAGTAGCAACCAAGACATTTTCCTGGCGCGTATCGACTTGCAGCGCGACAGCCAAGGTAATATCATAGCATGGAACAAAGCATGGCAGAAAACGATAGGCGGCAGCGGCGAGGATGAAGGCATCGCACTGTTTATAGCAGCGAATGGCGACTTGCTCGTTGCCGGCGATATAAGCTCTACCTCTCAAAATGAAGAAATTTATGTAGGCCGCTACTCTGCGGGCGGCACCTTGCTTTGGGAGCAAACCTTTGGCGGCAGAGGCAATGACCATGCCCGCCTTATACAAGAATTACCGTCGGGAGAGATATTGCTGTTGGGCACGTTCTTCTTCGAAAACAACGACATGATCACCTTAATACGCCTCACTGCTGACGGCTCATTCATTGAATAACCTTTTCCCTTTTATTATGAAAACGCTTCTTTTATACCTCATATGTTGGCTGCCGCTGACGGCACTCCGGGCAGCCCCTCCCGATTTACTGGAGACTTCGCTCTCTCCAAGTCAAGGGGCTATCAATGTGCCGGTTTCTACTTCCTTGTCGTTTCATTTTGACATAAATGTAAGCAAAGGAAGTGGCAACATTACGCTGACACCCGTCTTTGGTACAGCGCCCATCGTAAACATATCCGTCTCCGGCAGCAATGTAACAATAAGCGGAAATACGGTGACAGTGACCGGTATTTCCTTGATAGAAAATGTGGAATACAGCGTGGCGATTGATGCGGGTGCTTTTGTCGATGCCAATAATTCTGCCGATGCTTATGACGGCACCATTAGCGGCGGCTGGCAATTTACTACTGCCGGCAGTATCAACATCACTGCGCCGGTGTTAAACAATCTGTGTGCCGGCGGCAGCAACTACGAGCCTCTGGGCGCCATCGTCATTGAAGAGGTATCGAAAGATAATTTTGAAATAGGCAACGGACAATGGCTTATTCTGCAGACGCCCAACAATTTTGAGTTAAAGCCGGGCACAGGTACGGTCTCGTTCACGGGCAATGGTGTCAGTTTGCAAAGCTACAGCATCACTTCCAATTATATATTCATTGAGTACAACATAAACGATTATAGTGCTGTCAATACGCTTACCATCTCGGGATTAGAGGTAAAAGCCTTGGCAGGAGCAAGCAGTGGCAACATACGGCGTGCTGCCTTCAGCAGTTCCGTTATAGCCGGCTTAAATGGCACAAGTATCCTGGCAAGTCTAAGTGCCAATGCACCACCGGCAGCACCTGCTTTGGCAACGGGCACTCCTACCGCCTTCTGTGTGGGCGACGACCTTTCGGGCGTCACTTTTCCAATAGATATGCCCGGTAGTGACACATACCACTGGTATGCCGATGCGTCGCTTTCCACTCTCCTTGTCAGTAAAACCGGCAGCGATGCGGCAACTGCTTCGGATTTAGGCGTTAACACTGCTTCGGCACAAGATTATGTGTTTTATATAGTAAGACAAAACAGCCTTACCAACTGCCTCAGCCCCGCCACCGAAATAACCGTCAGCATTAAGAATGTGCCTACGCTGAATGTGAGCAGCTCCGATGGTGATAACGCAGTCTGCCAAGGTGAAGTCATTACTTTCACCGGCTTTTCTAATGCCGGCACTTTGACAGTAACCGTAGATGGCAACCCTGCCGCATCTTACGGCACCTTGAATATTTATAGCGGTGGTTTTTTATTCACCACTTCCTCATCACTGGCGTCAGCTACTTATACGCTGCAAGTACAAGCAGAAGAAAACGGATGCACTTCCACACAAAATATACCGTTTACCATTCACCCCCTCCCTACTGTTAGCTTCGTCCCGCCTGTTACTGTCTTTTATCAAAATCAGAACCCCGTTACTTTGACCGGGGGGGCACCTGCAGGTGGGAACTACAGTGGTTCCGGTGTCTTTTCCAATACATTTTACCCCGGACTTCTTTCGCCCGGAAACTACGTCATCACTTATGAATATAGCGACGGCAACGGATGTACAGCATCGGCACAAGCCACTTTTGAAGTGCAACCGGCTATTACCGACCCCATCGTATTGGATTCTACCGACCCGCTCTGCAGCAACAACGGCCTGCGTAGGATAGCGCCTAACCCAAGCCTGTATTCAGGCAGCCCCACTATTTTGGCACCCGGCGATATCATCAACTGCACTGCCACTGCCAATGAGTACAAAATAAATATTACAGCCGGTGGAAGCTACGGCGGTACGCCCGGCTATTTTCCCGCCAAGGTGCTTCAATACTTCAACACCACAACCACAGTGGGGGGCATTTCCTATCCTCCGGGCTATTATATCAACCCACAAGCCGGTGAAATAAGCAGTTACCCCCATACTGTCACCCTCGAACTGGCTTACTGCTTTAACGGCGGCGGCAGCGGACAAGCTACTTTATCGCATGATATGGTCATTTATGACGCCCCCTCACTAAGCATTACGGCACCGGCCAATGGCAGCTACCATTGCACGGATGCCAACATTTCAATTACAAGCTCGCAGGACGGCAACGCCGGTATCAATTTAAGTTATCGCATACGTCAACTGCCCGGCGGTGTCTGGCAGGCACTGCCTACCAATGTGGTGCCTTCGTCTATGCTTTCTGCAGGCACAGACTATGAAATTGAAGTAAGAGGCAGCAGCGGAAGCAGCGGCTGCACAACGACACAGACCGTGACCATATCTACTTATCCGGATCCTCTTCCTTTGTTTACTTTCACCGGCAGCAGCATATACTGCGAAGGCAGCGCGGTGCTTGTATTAGACCCTTCAACTACCACGGATCCTTCCCATCCTGACTACGTCAGTAATCCAAGCAACACTTTTGACCCCGCCAAAGGCTATTTTAGTGTTTACGATAATAGCGGCAACCTGCTTCGTAACTACTCCAACGGTGAACACATCTTAAGCTTAGGTTTGCCTGCTTTTACTGCCGGTAATTACAAGCTGCGCTATACCTATACCGGCTATCAAAATTGTAATATCGCTTTTACGGAGCAAACCTTTACTATTCTTACTTTACCCACTGTCAGTTTCAGTGGACTGGCAAGCGGATATTGTTTAAATAGCGGAAATGTAACGTTGAGCGGCACGCCTGGCGGTGGCACCTTCTACATACGCCGGCTATCACCGTCTTCTACTGCACCGGAAGCGCTGCCCGGCAACACTTTTTCTGCGGCAGCCCCCTTGCCATCGGAACCGCTCCCCCCGGGCGCTACTCTTGCCGACAGCAATGCCCATGCCGGCACTTATGAAGTTTATTATGAATACACGGACGCCAACGGATGCACCAACCGGAGCAGTACGCAGTCTTTTGCCATATACTCTTTACCTGATGTAGATTTTGCCTATACGAATGGCAGTGATACTTATTGCGCCAACTCGACTGTTATCGAACTCTCTCCCACGCGTAGCAATGGAGCGCTTACACCTGCCAACGGCTATTTTACCATCAGCAGAAGCAGCCCCGCATTTTCTTTAAGGCTTGCCAATGGCGATAACGACATAGTTCCGGGGAGTGAACTTGCAGGACCGGGCACCTACCGTGTGCGTTATCACTACACCGATGAAAACGGTTGCAGCAACACCTCCGTAGCCAAAGATTTATATATTTTGTCAGTTCCTAATCCCTCTTTTACCGGCTTATCAAGCACTTATTGTGTCAACGACCAACAAAATATTGCACTTACGCCCTTGCCGGCATCGGGCGGCACCTTCTACATACGCCGCATAAGCCCGTCTTTGTCCACTTGGGAAAGCTTAGCGGGCAATGTATTTAAACCCTACGAGCCCTTGCCTTCCGAGCCACTTCCTCCTGCACCGGCAGACGCCGACCGGAATGCGCGTGCAGGTACTTATGAAATCAAATATGAGTTCACAGACGGGAATGGATGCACCGGAACAAGCCCTGTTCAAACCGTTTATGTCAACCCACTCTCCGAAGTCGATTTCACCTTGCCCAGCGGTAACAGCTATTGCGAATCCGATACACAAGTCAGCTTTTCTCCCTTTTTTGTAAATGGAGGTACAATCACGCCCTCTTCCGGTTATTTCACCATTACCAAGGGGGCATTCAACCTGCAACTAAACAACGGCGACCATAACGTGTCGATTGGCAGTGAACTGGTAGCCCAAGCAGGCACAGGCACCTACAGCGTTTACTATACCTATGACGATGGCAATTGTAGTGACCGGAGCCCTACCTATACCTTTGACATAAACCCTTTACCACAAGTAAGCTTTAGCTTTTCCGGCGGACAGAGCAGCTATTGCATAGATGCCGGCGAAGTTACGCTTATTCCCACACGCAGCAACGGTACACTTACACCTGCCGGCGGGTATTTCCGGTTCATCAAAGGCTCTTTTACATACACACTGAATACAGGCGACAATACCGTGGACATAGGCAGCGAGCTGGATGGCGCCGGTATTTACCAGCTAACCTATCATTATACCGATGAAAACGGCTGCACGAACAGTTCAGTGCCGCAAACACTTACTATCTATGACGTCCCGCAGCTTTCTTTCTCGGCACCTGTCGTTTGTTTTGGCAGCCCCTCTCAATTCAATGCTTCCATCACACTTAATGACTTCGACGGGAACAACCCCATCACGCAAATACAGTGGGACTATGGCGACAACCAAACCGAAGTGTACCAAGGCAGCACCTTGAATGATGGATATGCCCCTCAACATACGTATGCCAATGCGGGCAATTACAATGCAACCCTCACGGTTACGACTGCCCAAGCTTGTACTAAAAACTACAGCCAAGTGATACGGGTGGGTGCCATCCCGCAGGCAGGCTTTACTGTACAGAATTTTTGCATAGACGAAGGCATTGACATTCAAAGCACGGCTTCCATCACCTCGCCCGATTTTATACAAACCTATCTTTACGATTTCGGTGACGGCAATACCTCTTCTCTTCCCAATCCGACACACCACTATGCGGCGCCGGGCAAATACAAAATCGTGCAAACTGTAACCAGTGATGTGGGCTGCAGCGCGCAAGACAGCCTTTACGTGCTTGTATTCCCGCAAATAAGCATACAAGCCACTCAACCTTACTACGAAGACTTCGAAAGTGGCAACGGCGGCTGGCTTCCATTCGGCAGCATCGCAACACAAAATAACCAATACAGCTGGGCGTATGGCGTTCCCACACTAAGTGCTGCAAGTGCTACCAACTGTTGGCTCAACAAAACACAGGGGGGTACCTATGCCCACAACGAGCAGTCATTTATCGAAAGTCCCTGCTTCGACATCAGTACGCTGCAGCGTCCCATGCTGCGTTTCGAGCTTTACTATCATACCGACATCAGCGATGGACTGGTAGTACAGGCAAGCACAGACAACGGCCTTAGCTGGCAAACCGTCGGCAGTATCAATGAAGGGATTGCATGGTACAATGCCGCAGGCATTGCAGGGCAACCGGGCGGGCAAGCCTTGGTCGGTTGGTCGGGCAATAGCCAAGGCTGGGTGCGTGCCGCCTATCCGCTGGATGCCTTCTCAGGTGCCGGACAATTGCGCTTGCGCCTGGCTTTTGGCAGCAATGCCGACAATGTGAGTGCCGGTAGTTTTGATGGAGTAGCCATTGACAACATATTCATTGGCGAGCGAAACAGAAACGTACTCATCGAAACCTTTACCAACACCTATGACAACGATGCCATTCAGGAGGTAAGCAGCATTTACAATGGGCTGAGTACTACTTTTTCTGAAGCTACTTTCATCAGCTATCACACCTCTTTCCCTTCTGCCAATGACCCTCTGCACCAGAGCAGTAGTGCCGCCGCAGGTGCCCGTGGGCTTTTCTACGGGGTATCGGCAGTGCCCAAAACCATCATTGACGGATACACCGAATCACAAGCATTTGACAACTGGGGCAGCACTTATTACAACCGGCAAACACTCATACAATCTCCCCTACAATTGAGCTTACAGTTTATCAGCAACCCGGTAGAAAGCGTCAATGCTAAAATCACTTTAGATGCACAGTCGGCAATAGATACTACTTTAAACCTCTTTGTGGCGGCGGTCGAGCCTGTCATAGAGGGCGAAGCACTATCTGATGGCTCTCTCAGTGGACTCCGGTTTTATTATGTAGTGCGTCAGATGATACCCGACCCTTCGGGCACCCCGCTGACAATGCCCATCCAAGCAGGCGAACAGCGGCAATATCTCTTCTCCTGGCTACCGGAAAACTTATATGACAAAGATAAATTGTGGGTAGTAGCTTGGGTGCAAAACAGTAACACAAACTCCAAAGAAGTATATCAATCAGTGTGGGGGGCTATAAACTATAGCCCCACCGGTGGTGGAATTACAGCCACCATGCCTTCCCAAACAGACAATGAATGGCTGCTGTATCCCAACCCGGCAGAAGACAAATGTTTTCTCATACCCCGTCAGGGCAACAAAGCGCAAGCGGCAACGGCACGTTTGTATAACGCACAAGGGAAGTTGGTGCTGTCAAAGTCGCTTCCTGCCCAAAAGGAAGGATACTGGCTGGACGTCAAAGCGCTACCGTCGGGGGTTTATAGTCTGCACATCCTCACCGGCAAGCCCACCATCCTGCGCTTGGTGAAATGGTAGTTTAAGGAAGCGAATCTTTTTTCATGAGCGGCGTTCGAATGACCGGCTGCGGCACCTCCAAAGACGGCGGGGGCGGCACTGCCGGCATGGGCACCCCCTCGCTGCTTTCCGCTTCGCCGGCAGCAGAGTCTTGTGCAGGTGGCACCCAAGTACCGTCGCGCAGGCTGCGTGCATAGTATAAGTAGCTTTTCACTTGCGTATCCGACGGATTCAATTCCGTTGCTTTTTCCAACCACTCCACCGCCTCCTCATATTTTTTCTCCTTGATGGCACAGCGTCCCAGGTAAAAAGCTGTGCGTACAGGCAATTGGCCGTGGTCTGCCAGATAACGAAAATGCGCGCAAGCGTCTTCCCACGCATAGCGTAGAGCCAACTGCTCTGCTAACTGATAGCGTGCTGCCACGTGCAAGGGATTCAACTGCAAAGTTTTTTTATAGCACACCAAGGCACTATCTATCATGCCCTTACTAACCAAGCGTTGTGCATGATAATACCAAATGGTATCGGAGCGGGGCACCCGGCGCAAAGCCACCTCCAGCAGGCTGTCGGCTTGCGCTTTTTTATCCTGCATTTCCAATGCTTTTAACAAGAAATAATAAGGCGTTGCCTTGCGACTGTCATGTGCCAAGGCAGTACGCAATGCTTGCTCTGCTTCGGCAGGTGCTCCAAAGTGCACATACGCCTTTCCCAGAGCCAAGAAAACGGAAGCACTATAGGGCATGCAGCGACGTGCCTCCAAGAGCGCCTGCATGCAAGCGGCCGAATCACCTGTCACACGATAAGCCTCTCCCATATCCAGCCACAAAGCAGCATCGGCGTAGCCATGGCGGTGGGCATTTTCCAGCGCAAGGAGTGCTTCCCCTGCTTTTTTTTGTTGCAAGAGCAAATGACCACGCCAATACCATGCCCAAGCATAGGTAGAATCCAGACGCAGTGCTTCTTCTACATAAGCAGCTGCTACAGGCACACGCCGGTTGTGCCATGCCCACTGTGCCAGCTTGGTATATACATAGGCAGAAGGCGCCTCTTCGGCTGCCTCTTCAAGTACTTCCTTCGCTTTTTCTCCTGTAACGGCTGCCTGTTCGGGCATCGGATAAATACGGTCATCACTTGCTTCATACCCACTGCAAGCCCCCAGGCTAAGGCAAGCAAACGATAAGACTGGTAAAAGGTAGCGCCACTTCATGAGTTTTTGTATTTTCAAGCAATGTTAAAGAAAAAATCCCATACACCATGCCTCAAGCCCCTTTACAAGGAATACGCGTCATTGACTTAAGCCGTTTGTTGCCGGGCCCGTTGGCAACGCTCTTTTTGGCAGACCTGGGCGCCGAGGTCATCAAGGTAGAGCTGCCCCAACAACCCGACTACGTGCGCCATTACCCTCCTTTCTATACCACCGCCCAAGGCGACACTTTCTCTGCCAACTACCTCACGCTCAACCACTCCAAAAAAAACATAGCCATCGACTACACGCGCCCCGAAGGACGTGAGCTGCTCGTAGAACTCATACGGATGGCCGACGTAGTGGTAGAACAGTTTCGTCCCGGCTATCTCGCACAATACGGTTTGGACTACAATACCCTCGCCGCCATACATCCGGGATTGGTGTATGTCTCCATCTCAGGATTCGGGCAGCATGGTCCCTATGCCTCACGCGCGGGACACGACCTCAATTACATTGCTTATGCCGGCATTCTGGGCTTGCATACGCATCAAGGCAAGCCCCTGTTACCCCCCATACAGATAGCCGACATAGCCGGAGGCAGCTATATGGCTGTCATGGGCACCCTGGCCGCTCTTTTGGCGCGGCATCGAAGCGGCAAAGGCGAGCACGTGGACGTATCTATGACCCAAGGCGCCCTTCCTATGCTGCACCTGCTGATGGCAGAGTATTGGGCAAATGGACAAGTACCCGAGCCCGAAAACATGCCGCTTTCGGGCGGTCTCATCAATTACGAGGTGTATCGTTGCAAAGACGGAAAATGGATTGCTTTTGCAGCTCTTGAACCCAAGTTCTGGATGCGCTTTTGCGAAGCCGTCGGCAAACCCGAATTGATAGGCTTAGGTCTGGAGCAAAACACTTCGCCCGAAAAGAAGGCAGCATGCAAAGCCCGGCTGGCTGCCCTGTTCGAAAGCAAAGAGCGGGACGAATGGTTGCGGCTCGATGCCGAACACGAGCTGCTCATCAGCCCGGTGTACCAACTCGATGAGCTGGAAAAAGACCCGCACCTGCAAGCCCGGCAGGCATTCGTGGAAATCCCTCACCCGGTATTGGGCAGCTACCGCAGCATTGCCCTGCCCATTGGCTTCAAAAATCATGTGCCGGCAGCCCCCACACCGGCACCCGCACTGGGCGCACACACCCGTGAGCTGCTGCACGCTTTGGGCATAGATGCCGCTAAAATAGAAGTACTACAAGAAAAAAAGGTGATTCGCTGTGTCTGAACTATCACAAGAAGTAGTAGATACTTTCGGCAACCGTCTGCGCGTGCGCTGTTGCGGATTGCTGTTTCATGATAATCGGCTGTTGCTCATACGCCATCGCATGGGCGAAGGGCGCTATTTATGGACACCGCCCGGCGGTGGCATGCTTTTCGGCGAAACGGCAGGCGACTGCCTCAAACGGGAATTTGAAGAGGAATGTGGCTTGGATGTCACCCCGCGGCGTTTCCTTTTTGTGCACGAGCTGCTGCTTCCGCCTTTGCATGGCATCGAGTTGTTTTTTGAAGTAACACCTGCACAAGCGCTTCCCCAAATCTTACAGCCGGGGCACGACCCGGAAGTAAACACGCCCATCATAGATCAACTGGCTTTTTTCGATGACATGCAGCTCAGCCGGCTGCCTCATGAGCAGAAGCACCCCCTGCTGCGGCGCTTTTCCCTTCAACAAATCCTTGATTTACAAGGATATTTCATCACTTCCAACTGAAAGACTTGGGGCATTTTGCTTATTTTTGCAACTTTGTTGCAAAAATAATGGTTATTTAACCGTCGCGAACGGCATATTCAATACTTAACTGTCATCTTCATGCCTGTCTCTTCTTCTTCTACCTCCGGCACTCGTTGGGCTGACCGCTTGGGCATGCTCAATGCCCTGATTTGCCTGGTACACTGCCTGGCATTACCCCTGCTGGCCACCATAGGCAGCTTCAGCCATTTGCTGCTTGAAAGCATATGGCTGGACCTGGTTTTTATTGCCATCAGTTATTTTGCCGTGTGGCGTGTAGCCCGGAAGTCGCCGGCTTACACCCCTACCATACGCTGGCTCTGGTTATGGGCAAGTATTTTCGCCATAAGCCTGCTCATAGGGCACTCCGGATATCCTTTCTTCGAATACTTTTCTTATTTCGCCTCGGTGATGCTGGCATGGACGCACTTCAAGCGTTATCGTGAAACGGGCTGTTCAAACGATGGCGCCCCCATCGCCAAAATTGATTATCGTACTTCCGGGCAAAAGGCAGCACATGATGCTTTTCGCGAAAAGGAACAAGTTCTTTCATAGTATTGAAGCCTGCTGCCGATACCAAACAACTGGCATTTTCCAACAACAAACGCAAAGGGCGACTCCCCGCATAGTGCCAAGCACTCCCCAATACAGGACAGGGACGGGGCGCCACGTAATACCAGCGCAGATGGGGCGCCCGTTGCCCGGCATAGGCAGCCAGACACTGCCACTCGTGATGGTTCCCTGTATGCAATACCACCCCATAAGGCTGCTCCGGCAAAGAGCAATCGCCTTCCGGCAAAGGGAAGTTTAAAGTCAGTGGTTGCCTTTCTACCTTCCAAGCGTCAAAGGTGGCTTTTTGTAACGGATGGCATTCCTCCAATAAATAAACCCCCTCCAAAGCAGGGGGCTTGCACGCGCAATGCCCCATGTAGCGCTCCCATTGCACATAACGGCTCACCAGCACCTTCGGCAGGTGCTCTATAAAAGGAAGCACCCGCAAAAGTTCGCCTTGTACCCCCCAAGGGAATACATCTATCCACAAGGTGCGGCAGGCAGTCAGCTGCAGCAGCTCCCGGAAATAACGGGCATAAGCATCTGCATCGTATGCCAAAGAAGGCGGCATATACACCACCTCTACATTAGCAGGGGGCACATACCCAAAGCGGTGATGGTTCGTTACCAAATAGACTCTGGCAACAGAGAATAAATGCTGTTCGATAATACGCAATGAACGATGCACATGCCCCCAGCCACCGCCTACCGCATAGTAAAGAATGCTATCATTTTCAGGCGTTGACCACATTTTTCGGCTTCCCTTCTATGAACGAACGCAGGTTGTCTGCCACTATAGCCAGCAAACGGCTGCGCGACTCGTGGCTACTCCATGCGTTGTGTGGTGTCACAATACAGTTGGGCAGCGTAAGCAGGGGATGACCGGGCGGCGGGGGCTCTTGTGCCAATACGTCCAATGCAGCTGCTTTGATACGGTTGTTGCTTAAGGCTTCGAACAAAGCCACCTCATCAATAAGAGCTCCCCGGGCTGTATTGACCAGCACGGCCGTGGGCTTCATCAAAGACAAACGATGTGCATTGACCAGCTTTGTCGTTTCAGGTGTCAGGGGGCAATGCAGGCTCACTACATCACTGGTGGCAAAGAGCTCGTCCAAGGGTACCCACCGTGCCCCTTTGCGTTGCACCTCCGCTTTGTCGGGATGGTATGCCACCACCCACATACCCAAAGCCCGTGCCATGCGCGCCACCTGATAACCAATATTGCCCAACCCTACAACCCCCAACTGTTTGCCTGCCAACTCCACGATGGGACGTTTCCAATAGCACCAACTGCTGCTCCACTCACCGCGATGTGTGCTTTCATGATGCAAAGGGATCTCGTTGCAAGCGGCCAGCATCAAAGCCAGTGTATGCTGCGCTACCGACATGGTGCCATAACCCGAAGCATTGGTTACTATGATGCCACGCTCGCGTGCGCACACTATGTCCACATTGTTATAGCCACTGGCCAATAAACCTATGTATTTCAACTTGGGCAGCTGTTCAATGATTGAGCGGTCCAGCACCACCTTGTTGACGAGCAACACATCGGCAGCCGAAGCCCGGGCAAGCACCTCTTCGGGGGCAGTATGCTCATACAAAGTCAAGTGCCCCAAAGCATGCAGTTCGGACCAGTCCAAATCGCCCACATCCAGCGGGCGGCTGTCCAACACCACAATTTCAAGTGTTTCTTCCTTTTTCATATTCACAAACTCAAACCCTATACATCTCTTTCTTCATCCAAGTCCTGTTGCTGCCGGTATATCTTCTCTTTCAGTGCTTCTTTGAACTGTTCCAGCAGGCCGGCAAGTGTGTCATCGGAAGTAGCCAATATTTGAACTGCCAAAATGCCGGCGTTGCGCGCGCCGTCGAGTGCCACCGTAGCTACCGGCACACCTGCGGGCATCTGCAGAATAGACAAGACCGAATCCCAACCGTCTATGGAATTGCGCGATTTCACGGGCACGCCTATAACCGGCAAGGTGGTAAGCGAAGCCACCATACCGGGCAAGTGTGCGGCACCGCCTGCCCCTGCTATAATCACCCGTATGCCACGTGCCCGTGCCTGACGGGCATAATCAAACATGCGCTCGGGTGTGCGGTGTGCCGATACGATTTGCACTTCGTATGGCACTTGCATATCGTCCAAAAAGGCGGCTGCTTCTTTCATCACAGGCCAATCGGACTTGCTGCCCATGATAATCCCTACTTTTGGTGAAATATCTTTCATAAAATGAAACAGTTAACGATTGTAAAACTTTTGTTTTTGTCAATGGCACACTAAATCTGTTTGGTACTTCAAACCCTTTCAAACAAAGCAAGTGAGCCCCTTACTTTAAAGCCCTTTCAGATATTCCTCCACTTGTCCGGGTGTCATGCGGCAATTGATCCATTCGGCATCAAAAGTTACCGGCATGCGTTTGTAAAAGCGAATGGCCGGCTCGTTCCATTCCAGCACTTGCCAGGCTACCCGCCCCACACCTGCGGCCTGAGCCAAGCGCAAAGCCTCATCGAACAAACGTTTGCCAATTCCCTGCCCGCGTGCCGACTCTTTCACCACAATATCTTCTACATAGAACACGCGCCCTTTCCAGGTAGAATAAGGGAAACAGTACAACAAAATACCCACTACTTCCCCTTCTTGTTCTGCCACCAGGCAGCCGAAATAACCATTTGCGAAATCGTGTTTGAGCTGTTCCGGTGAATTGGTATGTTCATGCGCCGCCTTTTCATAGGCTGCCAGCTCGGCAATGAGTGCGTGCACGGCCGGCATGTCGTCGAGCACCGCTGCCCGTATTGTACAAGCATTTGATTCCATAAGCAAAAAGTTTTGGTTTCAAATCTACATATTTCAACAGGCTAACAAAAACCCCTTCCCTGCCTTTTTGCCTGAAAGAAGGAAAGTGCCTCTTTTCTTTACGCTGCTTTTCACCTAAGAAAGTCCTACCTTTGCAAAAATGATTGAAGACTTTAAGTAAACATAGTATGAGCAAGCATGAACCTACCGTCGCTCACCTCACCTTGGTACCCACCCCCATTGGCAACCTGCAGGATCTGACCTTCCGGGCTGTCGATGTGCTCAGAAGTGTAGATACCATCCTTGCCGAAGACACACGCAATGCCCAAAAGCTACTCCGGCACTTCGACATACAACGCCCTCTGCAGAGCTACCATGCCCACAACGAGCACACCCAAGTCAATAAGTTGATTGCCCGCATGCAGCAGGGCGAACGCATGGCGCTTATATCCGACGCCGGCACACCGGCTATTTCAGACCCCGGCTTTTTGTTGGTGCGTGCTTGTGTGCAAGCAGGGCTGCAAGTAGAATGCCTGCCCGGCGCTACGGCCTTCGTCCCTGCCTTGGTGCAGTCAGGTCTTCCTTGCGACCGCTTCGTTTTCGAAGGCTTCCTGCCTCATAAGAAAGGGCGCCAAACCCGCTTGCAAGAGTTGGCCGGCGAAACGCGCACCATCGTGCTCTACGAGTCGCCCCACCGCCTGCTCAAAACCCTGCAGCAGCTCAAAGAGCATTTCGGGGGTGAACGCCCCATAGCGGTCGTGCGCGAAATAAGCAAGCTGTTTGCAGAAACCATACGCGGCACCATCGATTCCGTCCTTACTCATTATGCAGAAGGCGGCACCATCAAGGGCGAATTTGTTTTGGTTATAGGGGGGCTTGAAAAGGAAAAGAACAAACAGGCTGCCATGTTATGATTACAATAAATTTCGTATTAACTTGCCGATGCCTTTGTTGCGCATGGTAGAACCTCTAAAACAAGCGGGGGTATGATTCGCGTTTTTTACCTCAATGAAGTACAAGAAATCAAATGGGTGAAACTGAACAATCCGGAAGATGAAATACAGGATTTTCAAAACGTCATTTGGATTGACCTGCAGTCACCCAGCGAACAGGAAAAGCGCATCGTAGAAGAAGTCTACGGCATAGAGTTTTTCACCCCACAAGAAGCCGCCGAAATCGAGAGCAGCTCGCGTTACTACGAAGACCAGCGCGTGATTGAAGCCAACAACACCTTTGTTGTGTATGAAAACAAATTCTATGTGGCACGGCAGGTGTCTTTCATCCTGAAAGGCGGTATTTTGTTTACGCTGCGCAACAACGACCTCAAAGCCTTTGCCGACGTGGTGCGCCGGCTCAAAACCATGCCGCCCGGTTATATTAGCCGCGGCACACAAATATGGATGATGATACTGGAAACCCGCATCGACCTGGATGCCGACTTCATCGAGTATCTGAGTCGGGTAACCAACCACATCAGTAAGAAAATCATCCGGGACAAAGAGTACCAAGAAGAGATACTGCTCAAACTCACCGAGCTGCAGGAAAACACCATCCTTATCCGCGAAAGCATCATAGACAAACAGCGGGTGGTATCGTCTCTGCTCAAAAGCATCATGATTCCGGACGAAGAGAAAGAGCGCCTGCGTATTGTTATCAAAGACATCAACTCACTGCTCCAACACGCTGATTTCAGCTTTCAACGGCTCGAGTATTTACAAAACACCTTTCTTGGCTTGGTCAACATAGAACAAAACCACGTCATCAAGATATTTACGGTGGTGACGGTGGTCTTCTTGCCCCCCACCCTTATTGCCAGCATCTACGGTATGAACTTCGAATTCATGCCTGAGCTTAAATGGACCTATGGTTATCCGCTTTCACTGATTATGATGGTTACCTCCTCCCTTTTGTTTTTGTGGTACTTCAAACAGAAGAAGTGGCTGTAAAGCCGGCGGCGATAAAAAAATAATTTTTACACCCAAAAAGGCGATGACCCATTGGGTACGGTATCAATTTTGCTTATATTCAAGAGTATAAGCAAACAACCGTTTATTATGAAAAGCCCTCTCCTTCTCCTCTTTCTTTTGCTGAGCCTTTCTTTTACTTATGCTCAAAACAACACACCGCCGGCAAACCAAGCAGAACAGTTGGCACATGACCTTTGCACCTGCGTTTCCGATTATTTTGAAGGCATGCACCCCGCCATTCAGAGCTACATGAAAGACATGCTGGAATTGGGGGAAGCAGAAGCCACCCGCCTGTTCAGTGAAAAAATAGAAAACATGTCTGCCGAAGAGCAGCAAAAAGTGCAACAAGATGCGCAGCGTATGCAAGACATCGCCAACGACCCGGCATTTGCCCGCTGTGCTCAACTGGTGCAGGATGCTACCATGAGCGATGAGCAAGCACTTGACTTTCAAAACTACCTCATGAATGCTTCTGCCTGCAGTCTTATGCGCACCTTCATGCTGCTGGGACAAGCCCGGCAAGCAAGCGAGTAAACTCATTTTATTTCTCATTTCTCACCTCCAAACCCTCAACTTTATGAAACGTCCCCTTGCTTCCCTTTCTTTAGCCTTCAGCTTCATGGCTTTGCTGTGGGCACCCACACAGGCACAAGACATCCGCCGGCTTACCGGCGAAGCCTGCGCATGCATCGATAGCAAAGTAAAGCAGTATCATCGAATCATCGTGCAATATATGTACGATTATGTGGACCTGGGCGAAGAAACTGCAGGGCGCAACCTCAAATCGCGCTATGCCGGACTCAGTGCCGAAGCCCAACAGCAGGTGCAAGAAGATATCAACGCTCTGGATGCCGAAATTGGCAGCATAGTAGGCAACTGCCTGAGCACCATCAAAGGCATGAACCTGTCTGATGCCCAAATGGATGTACTCAAACAAGAGCTGTCTGACAACAAACAATGCTACCCTTTGCTTTATTACATTGCCACCAACAGCAATGACAGCAAAACGGAAGAAAAAGAAAAAGACACCCCTTCTGCCATTGACCCCAATCAAGAAGCAAGTGCCCTTGCCGAGGACATATGCGACTGTGCCTACAGGAAGATAGACCGCCTGCACCCCATCGTGCAAGAGTTTTTGATTGAGCTCATAGACCTCGAAGACAGCGACCACATCGTGAGCAACTACAACCGTCGCTACGATAAACTCAACGAGCAGGAAAAAGAAAAGGCATCGCAAGACCTCGCCTATGTGCAGAGTCCCGCCTTCAAGGATTATATCTACGAATGCCTGAGTGTGGTGAGTTCTTTGGATGAAGCGGCTTATGACGCACTATTAAATGCCGTCAAAGAAGAACCGTACTGCAAAAAGATGCGTGGCGCCATTACTGTCATCAACATTTCACAAAAAGAAGAGGAATAAACAAAGTAAGCTTCAAGAGACGAAACGGCACAATAAAAAAAGCCTGCCTTTGTCTGTTCACGGCAAAAGCAGGCTTTTCAACTACAGTGGGCGTATGCCCTGCATACTTGCTTAAATGATTACCTCTTTTTCCTCGGGCAAGGTCAAGAACACATCATCCATGAGGCGGGTAGCAAGCCATTTGGTTTTGGGCAATTCATAGTGGAAGAAGAAACGCATGGTATGCACCTTGCTTTCATAGAAGCGCTGCGCTTCTTCGTCCAAGCCACCGGCAACCAACTTCTGCTTGGCAGCCACTGCCATCTTCAGCCACATCCACGCCACAACAATCAGACTCGACATCTCCATAAACAAAACAGCATCAGCCATGTAGCGCTCCACGTCGCCTTTCATGGCATAGCCCATCAGCTTTTGCATGACTTGCTGCAGGCGCCCCATCTCTTTTTGCAGCAGTTCTGCGTAGGGTTTAAAGTCGTCAAAGGTGAGGGCTTCCTGCAGTGTTTTGCCTATCTCTTCGGTCAACAACATGGCAGCCTTGCCGTTCTTGGCAACGATTTTACGCCCCAGCAAGTCCAATGATTGAATGCCTGTGGTCCCTTCGTAAATGGTGGTGATGCGTATGTCGCGATACATCTGCTCGAGCGGGAAATCGGTCGTATATCCGTAACCACCCAGCACCTGCAGCCCGGCACTTACCGACTGAATGCCATACTCCGAAGGATAGGTCTTGACTATGGGGGTGAGCAGGTCGAGCAGCAACTGATAGCGCTCGCGTTCCTCGCCTTCGGTTACTTCCAGCATATCGGCATAGAAAGCGGCTTGTGCCGTCAGCATCAAGGCGCCTTCGCTCACCGCTTTTTGGAAAAGCAGCATGCGGCGCACATCCGGGTGGTTGATGATGAGGGTCTGCGGCGTGGTTTTTTGGTCTTTTTCGCTGAGGCGACGTCCCTGCGGACGCTCGTTGGCATATTTCAGCGAAGCATGATAAGCCATGGAAGCGATGGCTGCCGACATGATGCCCACGCCTATGCGTGCCTCGTTCATCATTTGGAACATGTACTTCAAGCCGTGGTGCGGCTCACCTACCAGCCAACCGTAGCAGTTGTCTTTGTCGCCGGCGACAAAGTGCACGGCGGGGGTGCACTTCTGTCCCATCTTGTGGTAAATACCGGCAGTCACCACATCGTTGTCTACGAGTTGTCCGTTTTCTATGCGGTACTTGGGCACTATGAAAAGCGAAATGCCTTTGGTACCTGCCGGTGCCCCATCGATGCGCGCCAGCATCAAGTGCACCACATTTTCGGCACCTTCGTAGTCACCTGCCGAAATAAATATTTTCTGCCCCTTGATTTTATACACCCCCTCTTGGTCTGTGGGGCTTGCCGAGCTGCTGATATCAGACAATGAGCTGCCGGCTTGCGGCTCGGTAAGTGCCATGGTACCTTGCCACTCACCCGACAACATTTTGGGAAGGTAAATATCCTTCAGCTCTTGTTTGGCGAAATTTTTTATCAGACGGGCGGCACCGGCAGTCAAGCCCACAAACATGGTAGCGCCGTTGTTGGCTGCCCCTTGAATGTAGTTCATTGCCATCTGCAACAGCTGAGGCAGCTGCTGCCCTCCGTCTTCATACGAGAAGGTGGCACCAATCATGCCGGCTTCGCCCATGGCTTTCACGTATTCCAAAATAGCCGGATGCACCGTCACCTTGCCATCCACAAAGTCAGACTCCTGCTTGTCCATCTCACGATAGTTGGGATACAACAGGCGGTCTGCTATCTGTTTGGCTGCCTCTATGACCATATCGAACGAGCTGCGGTCATGGTCTTTATAGTGCTCGTACCGGCTAAGTTGCTCTGCATTCAGAACATCATACAAAACGAATTGCAGGCTTTTGAGATCTACATATTTTTCTTCCATGTCATTGGTGGGTTTAATGCTTGTGCGAAAGTTAGCATATCAGGAAGATAATTTCAATATTTGGTCGTTTTCAATAATAAATTTTCCTTTTTCCGGATTTTGCGCACAACGATACATAGCCCAAGCTACCCGCCCGGCTTCCACAGGACGGTAACGCAGCGGTATGAGGGGGCGGAAAAAGGCGGACAGGCGGGCGCTGATTTGTTCTGCGGGGCGCGACTCGTGGCGTTGCCCCAAGAGCAAGGAAGGGCGAAAGATATAGAGGCTTTCAAAGCCTATTTGAGCCAAAGCCTCTTCCACTTCTCCTTTCACTCTATTGTAAAAGAAAACAGAGCGTTTGTCTGCCCCCATAGCCGTAACCGCAAAAAAACGGCGGCAACCATGCGCATAAGCCCAACGGGCAAAGGCAAGCACATAGTCATGGTCCACCTTGCGAAAAGCCTCTTTGGAACCGGCCTTTTTCATGGTGGTGCCTAAGCAACAAAAGGCTTCATCGAGCGGGGCATCCGGGGGTGTCGCTTCGATGTGCTCCCAATCGACAAGCAAGGGGCTCACCCCTTGGGGCAGGTCTGTTTCCCGCCTGACGAGCGCCCACACTTTTGCGTAAGCATCACTTTTTCCCAATAATTGACAGAGATAACTGCCTGTTAAACCCGTAGCGCCGGCAACGGCTGCTTGTTTGTTTTCCATAGTAAAACGTGTTTTTTCATAGAAAACCCAAAAGACAAGCAAAAGATTGCCGGCAAGGCTTTTTCTTGCGAAAAACAACTACTTGATGCCGGTGCTGCCAAAGCCCCCCTCGCCCCTTTCTGTTGCTTCGAGGGTCTCTACCGGCTCCCATTCTACCTGCTCGTAGCGGGCAACCACCAGCTGCGCCAGACGCTCGCCGTCCTCTATGGTATAGGGCTCGTTGGACAGGTTCACTACGCCCAGTTTGATTTCGCCGGTATAGTCCGAATCGAGGGTGCCCACGCAGTTGATAAGCGTGATGCCTTTTTTGATAGAAAGTCCGCTGCGTGGGCGTATCTGCCCTTCATAGCCTTCGGGCAGCTGCACATACAAGCCGGTGGGGATGAGTGCACGTTCCAAGGGCTGCAAGGTAACGGCTTCGTTAAGGTTGGCACGCAGGTCCATGCCTGCCGAGCCCGCAGTAGCATAAGAAGGCAAAGGGTGTTTCGATTTGTTGACAATCTTTACTTTCAACATTCCTTTTTTTCGACAAAGCTAACGAAAACAAAGCAGCTTCACTAAAGGAGAAAGGCATAAAAAGAGAAAGGTTTTTTCTTGTCAGCAGCTAAAGTAGCCTTCTCTTTTTGTATCTTCAGGAAAGAACGTAATTACACTCCCTATAATGAAACCTGCTCTCTTCTTTTTTATCCTGTGGCTGTGTGGCGCCACGCTCCCCTTCACAGCCCAAGCTCAAACATGGCAGGAAGCCTTCCAACAAGGATGGACACTTTACCAAGCGGAACGCTACCAAGAAGCAGCCCCTTTCTTAGAAAAAAGTTTACAATTGCTCGAAAAGGAAGCATCGCCCGATGCCACTGACTTGGCAGTTCTTACTTACCTCTTAGCCTCCGGTTATGAAAAAATGCAGCAAACCGGAAAAGCATTGCTCAAGCAAATCAAACAGCCTTTTATTCTACACATAGCCACACACGGTTTTTTCCTGCCCGTAGAGCAAATGCAGGCCTTCCGTTTTATGCAGTGGGGCGATGCACCCGGGCAATCAATCATACAAAACCCGCTCTACCGTACAGGTTTGTTACTGGCAGGCGCCGAAAACACTTTGCGTGGCGACACCGGCGGCGAAGCAGAGAACGGCATCTTGTTTGCTGCCGAGGTGCAAGAGTTGCCCCTGCTCGGTTGCCAGCTGGTGGTCCTTTCTGCCTGCGAAACCGGCTTGGGCGAACTGCAAAACGGCGAAGGCGTCTATGGTCTGCAGCGGGCTTTTATGGAAGCCGGTGCCGAAGCCGTCATCATGAGTCTGTGGCGCGTAGATGACCAAGCCACCCAAAAGCTGATGCAATTGTTTTATTCTTTCTATATTCGGGAAAAGCAAAGCATCGACGAAGCCTTCAGCCATGCCATACAAATGCTCAAAGCAGAATATCCTGCCCCTTACTACTGGGGCGCCTTCGTGTTGATACAGAACTAAAAAAAACGACAAGAAAGACTACTTTTATATGCTAACAAAGCGCCTTCATGCTGATACAGAACTAAAAAAACGGACGTACTCGAAATGGAAGAACTGAAACAAAAAGTAAAAACACTTGAAAATGTAATAGAAAAAAACAAGCACCTCAGCTTGACCGACGCCGCTGCCCAAAGCGGCCTGCCACTCGACGACGTGCGCGAAGCCATGCAGCTGCTCATGGAGCGCTATCACTGCCGCCTGAGGGTAACCCAAGGGGGCGACTTGATTTATGATTTCGGCAACAGCTTGCGCCGTCGCGACGAAAAAACATGGAGCGAGCGCTGGGACGAAATCAAAGCTGCCCTCTGGAAAGGGTTTCAGGTGTTCTTTAAAGCATGGATTGCCGTTACCTTGGTCGTCTATTTCGTCATTTTTGTGCTTCTGCTCATTGCAGGCTTGCTGGCACTCACCTCTGCCAATCGCGACGACAAAGACCGGGGTCCCGACCTCTCGGGGGTGTTTTACATGATTGCGCGCATCTTTCAGGAAATATGGATTTGGAACACCCTCACCGATGCCACCGTTTACCGCCAAGACCCGTACGGCTTCCCCTACAAAGCTCATGAGCCGCGTACGGCAAAGATAGGCAAGACCAAAAAGAAAAGCTTCATTGCTTCGGTCTATGATTTTGTGTTCGGACCGCCACGCCCCAAAGAAGACCCGCTGAACAATCCCAAAGAGCTGGCTGCCTTTGCCCGCCAAAACAAAGGCATTGTGGTGATACCGGAAGTGAAAGCCTTGGCAGGATGGAACGAAGACCAAGCCAATGATTTCTTGACCGAGTGTCTGGTGCGCTACGACGGGCAAGCCCGCATATCTGAAAACGGTGTTTTGTACGGCGACTTCGAAGAGCTCACGCGCAGCGTTTCGAAAGAAGGCGACCATCCGGTCGTGTGGTACTGGAACGAATACGAAGCCCCCTACCTCATGACCGGCAACAGCACATGGCGCAATGTAGGCATCACTGCCATGAACTCATTCAACTTGCTTTTTGCTGCCTTCTTTGCTTTTGCCTACAAGCCCTCTCCGGTAGCAAGCGGCTTTTGGGCACATGCCGACATCATACTGGGCTGGGTGCCTTTCTTGTTCTCGGTGATTTTCTTCACTGTGCCTGTCTTGCGGGCGTTTTGGGTAAGCCGGAAGGAAAAAGAGCGCCTGCGCAACAATGTGCGCAAGCTGGTCATGAAAAACATATTTACCAATATCAGCAGCGGCAACGACACCTTGCCCGAAACACAACTGCTCCATGACCCTAAAAACAGCATCAAGGTGCCACAGGCTACAGCCCGCAAAGTAATGAAAGAACTCATCGTTGACTGGCATGGCGAGGCTGTGGCACAAAACGACGGCAGCTTGATTTACCGCTTCGAACAGCCGGCTTTTGAGCTGAAAGAAGCCGCGCGCCTGCGTGCCCTGCGCAGCGACAGCTTCGAGGGTGGAGACACCTATATGGAGATAAACAATTGATTATCAATACTTTAAAAAATCAATGGTCGTCGATCGCCACTTTCCGGAAAGGAAAAAGGCATAAAGTAACGACTACTTTCCTGAGAAACAATACATAAATATCTGATTTTCAATAAATTAACAAAAGTCGTCGAAGCCCGGGCAAAATTGCACTACTGCCGTTCGACGACTTTTTAATTTTCTTTCACAAAAAAACACCGCCTGCTCTTGCCTTTTTCACACTTTTCTTCTATATTTCCTACGGCTTTTAATCGCACCAATGTGGAATTGAAATGAGCAGGAACAAACGGCTTTGTATGTGAACGGAGTACTTTTAATCGCACCAATGTGGAATTGAAATGACG
>NZ_AUGC01000019.1 GCF_000426825.1 Thermonema rossianum DSM 10300
ATGACAAGAGGGGAAAGTGCTCGAAAACAAGGGAGATGCACTCAATAACAAATCAGAGGAAGCAACTACACAAACACAGTCTGCCATCCCGAATGAAGCGCAGCCTGTCATTTCGAACGGGCGTAAGCGAGTGAGAAATCTCAATCTCATGCCCACCAAGCCACAAGCAGCAAAGAGATTTCTCGCTTGCGCTCGAAATGACAAAGAGGGGCGCTCGAAATGACAAGAGGGGAAAGTGCTCGAAAACAAGGGAGGATGTTTGAAATGACAAAGTAGGGCAAAAAGATGGAAATGCCCGGAAGGATAAAAGGGAGGTGCTTTAAAAATACAAACAGCCCCCGCCCGGAAGGCAGGAGCTGTCGATGCTTCGATTACAGGACAAGCGCTTATTGGCGCTTCTTTCTTTTTTTCTTTTCTTTCCGGCTTTTTTCTTCACCGCCTTGCTTTTGCGGAGCATTGGCAGAAGAGCTTTCTTTTTCTTCTTTTACCTCTTCAGCAGCCACCGGCTTGCCGTCTTTGTCGAGCTCTACGATGTCGTAGCCCAAACGCTTCAAGCCGTCGAGGATGCGGGCTTTGTCGCCTACTACCACGATGAACGAATGCTCGGGGTCCAGATATTTACGCGCATATTCATGAGCTTTGGCAGGCGTAAGCTGTTGCAATATTTCGCTTTGCTTCTTCACATAGTCGCCTTCCAGATTGTATTCCAGCAGGCGGCGCAGGAAGAAGGCTTTTTGGAAGCCCGTTTCATAGTTGAGCGCATCACGCTGCCCTATAGACATTTTGGTGAAGGAGATTTCTTCTTCGGTAGGTCCGTTTTGTTTGTATTCACTTATTTCGCGCATGATTTCGTAAATGGAGCTGTCGGTGGCAGCTGCCTTCACACCTGCCGCCGCAACAAAATAACCATTGTAGCGGGTGCCACTGAAACCGGCACGGGCACCGTAGGTCCAACCTTTGTCTTCGCGTAAGTTTAGATTGATACGGCTGTTGAAAGCACCGCCCAAAGGATAAGCCATCAGGTAGGCATGGTAGTACTCGCCCAGCGGATGATAGGGCATGGCGGGGTGCCCTACACGTATTTCAGACTGCGCCGCATTGGGGATGTCCACCAAGAATAGACGGCTTTTTTCGGGGCGGTTCCCCTCATGCAGCCCGGGGATGCGCTGCGCGCTTTTTTCGCCTTTCCAGCTGTTCAAGAATGCCAACGCTTGGCGGGTTTCTTCTTCGGTGATATCACCTACCACCACCACATTGGCATATGCCGGGTTGATGGCCATCTTGTAGAAGGCTTCTACGTCGGCGAGCGTAAGCGCTGCCACACTGGTTTCGGTGCCGCCGGTATCGTAGGCGCGCACGTCGTCTAAGCCATAGAGCAGCTTATCGAAGATGCTCGAAGCCAGATAGCGGGCTTGTGTTTTGGCGTTTTTAATGCCTTCTATCTGTTGCTTTTGTATGCGCAGAAAATCTTCCTCTTCAAACTTGGGGCGCAGCAGCCGCTCTTCAAGTAAGCGCATGGTAGGTTGCAAGTTCTTCTTCAAACAACGGACTTGCACATAGAAGCCCGTTTCATCGCCGTAGATGCTGATGCTGCTGCCCAGGCGTTTGAGTTCGTTTTCAAAGTCTTCGGCACTGTAGTTTTGGGTGTCTTCGTTCAACAAGGCAGCGGTGAGCCCAACCAAGCCTACCTTTTCCGTGTTGCCATGCAACAACAATTGCCCGCCCTCTATGCTAATCAGCATGTTTACCACGGGAATTTCGTCGTTGCGGGTGCCTATGGCAGGCATCCCGTTGGCAAAGGTATTTTTCCAGTAGGGGGGCACTTCCACCAGCTTGGCCGGCTTGGGTTGCGGGCGGCGGCTGCGGTCGAAGTTGTCTTTGGGTTCGCGATAACTCAAGCCTTCATAACCGTAATCAGGGGCTTTGTATTGCGTGCTGTCTATGGTGTAGTTGTCTTCGGCAGCGCGCAAGTCCAGTTTACCTTTGGGGCATACGCTTACATATACGGCCGGTTTGTTTTGTATATACTTCTGATAGGCTTTCCATACGTCTTCTTTGGTGAGGCGCTTCAGCATCTTCAGCTCTTCGGCTAAAAAGTTGGGGTTCTTTAAGAAGGTTTGGTAAGCTGCCAGGCGGGTAACGCGTCCTCTTACGCTTTCAAGCCCGTAAATCAGCTCGGCTTCGCGCTGTGCTTTGAAGCGCTCCACGTCTTCATCGCTGATGCCCTTGGCTTCGAACTCTGCCAGTGCTTCTTTGTAGAGATTTGCCATGTCGGCCAGCGAAAGGCCGGGGAAGGGCAAAATATAAGTAGAAAATTCACCGGCAAGCTCATAGCCTGCATTGAAGGTGCTTACTTGTACGGCTTTTTGTGCTTTCACCAGTTTTTGGTAGAGGATAGAGTTTTTGCCGCCCCCTAAGAGGTCTGCCACGCAGTCGAGTGCCAGCTCGTCGTAGGTATAGCGGGGTGCTGCGGGATAGGTGATGGAAAGCAGCGGGAGTTTGATATAAGGGTCTTCATACGATACGTAGCGGTCTTGCTCGAGTGTGGGGATTTGCTTGGGCAAATCTTGCACTTCCGGACCGCGCGGAATGGAACCGAAGTATTTCTCTACCAAACGCACCACTTCTTTGGGGTCCACGTCGCCGCCCACGGTCAGTGTGGCATTGTTGGGTCCATACCAACGCAGGAAAAAGTTTTTCAGGTCTTCCACGCTTACACGGTCAAGGTCTTCCACATAACCAATGGTAAGCCAAGAGTAGGGGTGCCCATAAGGATAAAGCGTTTTGTCTTTGTACTCACGCACCAAGCCATAGGGGCGGTTGTCGTAGTTCTGCCCCCGCTCGTTTTTCACGGTAGCGCGCTGCACTTCGAATTTCTCTTGCGTGACGGCCGGCAACAGGAATCCCATGCGGTCGGCTTCCAGCCAGAGCGCTATTTCCAATTGATTGGAAGGCACCGTTTCGAAATAGTTGGTGCGGTCACGGTTGGTGGTGCCGTTGAGGGTTCCCCCCGATTCGGTGACGATTTTAAAATGCTCTTCGTCTGCGACATGCTTCGAGCCTTGAAACATCATGTGCTCGAAGAAGTGGGCAAAGCCCGACTTGCCAATTTCTTCCCTTGCCGACCCTACGTGATAGGTGACGTCCACATGCACGAGCGGGTCAGAGTGGTCTTCATGAATGATAAGCGTAAGCCCATTGTCCAGTATGTACTTCTCGTAAGGAATGACCAACTCGCCTTCTTTTTTAGTTACTTTCTCTACCAGGCGGGTTTGTGCCCGGAGAGAAAATGCCCCGGTCAGCAGGGCAATCAGTAGTAGAAACGTTCGTCTCATTTGGGTATGTTTTTGGTTCAACTTCCATAAAAACGACGTGGATGGGCTGCTATTGTATTTTTTATGTGAAAGTGTATCAATCTTACCATGCAAGCAGGCAATGTAAGTTTGTTGCCGCAAAGAGTGAAGGCATCCGGCCTTTGGAGTGCACGAGGGCAAAGCCTACACGACGGCGGGATGTCTTATTTTTTATGTCTGTTCAAAGATGCTATATTTTGAATAGGATATAACCCTGATAGTATGAATTTTTTGAATTGGTTGACAGGTGAGCATCAAAGAAAGTTGAAAAGCATGGTGCGCATGGCTTTGGTTGACGGTGAATTGGCCAATGCCGAGTATGAATACCTGTTGGCTTGGGCGCACAAGGAAGGAATCGACGAGGCTTTGCTGCACCGTATGTTGGAGAAAGAGGAAGAAGAGGAGGAGCCTTTAGGGCGTATGTCTGTAAAAAAGCGCTTTCACCACCTGCACGAAGTGGCATTGTTGATGTTGGCCGATCATGTTGTGCACCCCAAAGAAATAGAATATTGTGCCCGCTTGGTGGAGCATTTTCAACTGAGTGAAGCCCCCCTGCTGTTGGTACGGCGCCTGCTTGACTGTGTGCGCTCGGGGCTTTCGGCCGATGCGTCTTATCGACTTTTAAAGGCAGAAAAATTACTCAAGTAATAAAGGGATTTTGTATCTTCAAGGCAATTTTCCTTGAAGTCGAAAACATGAATTTACATCCTTACATTCTCTCTTTCTTTTTTGTATTGATGTCCTGCGGGCTTGCCATGTGCCAGCAGTTCCCCGCGGCGGCAGGGGGGCGTGCTTTCGCTATGGGCAATGCCGTAGCCGCTTTGTCCGATACTTGGGCTGTTTTCAATAATGTGGCGGGGCTTGCTTCGCAAGAGCGTGTGGAAGTAGCCGTTGCCGCACAACAGCCTTATGGGCTTGGTGCCCTGCAAACAGCCTATTTGGGAGCAAGTGCGCCACTGCCTTGGGGCGGGGCAGTGGGCGTGTCGGCCATGCGCTTTGGCGATAAGCTCTTCAATGAACAGGCCTTCGGGCTTGCTTTTGCTCATAAAATAAGCATGGTGAGCGTGGGCGTGAAGGCTTCTTATTTCCAACGGGCTGTACAAGACCCTACGGGCGTCACTTCGCGCACGCAAGGGGCTTTTTTGTTTGAAATAGGGGGAATAGCCCGGCTGCTTCCTACGCTTTATTGGGGCATGCATGCCTATAATTTAGGGCAAGCCCGCATGGTTTCCGACTACAGGGAAGAGTATCTGCCGGTGGTGCTGAAAACCGGCATTGGCTACCACCCTACCGAAAGCCTGTGGTTGAATATAGAAGCAGAAAAAGACACAGAACAGCCGGCACGTGTAAAGGCGGGCTTTGAGTACCGTTTGGCAAAGCCTTTCTATGTGCGCACAGGCGTACAAACACAGCCTTTTGTAAACACTTTTGGCATAGGCATTCGTCCGAAGAAACTATCGGTAGATTATGGTTTAATGATTCACAACCCCTTGGGCTTGGTTCATCATATATCTGTGTCCTATGCGTTCCGTCAGTAGTATTTTTTGCCTGCTCTTTTTTTGTTTGTGCGCTTGGCAGAGCGTAGGGCAACGCCCGGCGCAAGATATCGACCTGCAGCAGTTCATTGAAGATAACTTTGCACTTCAAGACCCTGAATCAGGCGCCAATTACGAAGATATTTACGAAGCCCTGTATCAGCTTTATCTTGAGCCTTTGGACTTGAACACCGCCGGACGCGACGAGTTGGCATCGCTGTTTATTCTCCAGGAATATCAAATCAATAACTTTCTGGCCTATAGGGCACGCTACGGCCGGCTGATTTCTATTTATGAGCTGCAAGCCATTCCCGGTTTCGACCTTGAAACCATTCAAAAGTTGCTGCCTTTTGTAACCGTAGCCGAAAAAAGCATCCACGAAGGCGATGGCAGTCTTTTGTCGCGTATTTTGCATGAGGAAAACAACTACCTGGTATGGCGCATGACGCGCACGCTGGAAACGCAAGAGGGTTACACGCCGCCCACGCTCAAAAGCGACAGCAGCTACACGCAGCGTTATGCCGGCTCGCCTTACAACCTGTATGCCCGTTTCCGGGTAAGCCATATTCGCGATTTCAGCTTGGGGTTTACGGCTGAAAAAGACGCCGGCGAAGCTTTTGCATGGAATCCCGCCCAAAAGCAATACGGAATGGATTTCTATTCTTACCATCTGGTATTGTGGAATAAAAAACGTTTTAAAGCCATTGCTTTGGGCGATTATCAAATTCAAATAGGGCAAGGATTGCTTTTAGGCGCCGGCTTTCGCATAGGCAAGGGGGCAGAAACAGTACAGACGATCCGGCGCAGCAGCACGGGCATCCGGCCTTTTACTTCGGTACTCGAAACCGGTTTTTTCAGGGGGGCAGCGGCTACTTATGAGCTGCTGCGCTTGGATAAAGGCAGCATAGACCTGACCGCCTTTGCTTCCTGGCAGCGCCAAGATGCCAATGTGCAGACGCTTGGCGACACACTGGACGAGCAAACAGAGACTTTCATCAGCAGCATACAGACCGCCGGCTTTCACCGTACGCCAACGGAGCTGGCAGCCAAAGACGCCATTGATGAGCAAGTAGGGGGTGCCAATATTACTTACAAGTCCAAAGACAGCCGTTTGGAAGTGGGACTCACGGGCATCTACACGCGCTTTGGGGTGCCGTTGAAACGCACGCCCACTACCTATAATCAGTTTGAATTCAACGGGCAGCAAAACTACAATGTGGGCTTGCACTACTCTTACAACTGGCAAAACTTTAATTTCTTTGGTGAAGCGGCGCGTTCGCAAAGCGGCGGCATGGGCATAATAAGTGGCGTGTTGGGAAGCTTGACGCCCACACTTGAAATGGCGCTGCTGTACCGGAACTATGCCCGCGATTTTCATTCTTTTTACGGCAATGCTTTGGCAGAAAACAGCCGCCCTATTAACGAAAGAGGCTTTTATTGGGGCATGAAGTTCACGCCATTCAAGCAACTGAGCTTTGCTGCTTATTATGATAAGTTTGCCTTCCCCTGGTTGAAATACAAGGTGGATGCCCCTTCGCAAGGCTATGAATACTTGTTTCGAGTAACTTATGCCCCCACACGGCGCATTTCCATGTACGCGCAATACCGCGAAGAAAACAAAGAGGAAAACGTACCGGACAACGATACGGCCATGGACTTTCTGGGGGCACGCATCCGCCGCAATTACTGGCTGGTGGTGCGCTACGCTGCCGAAAAATATATCGGCTTGCAAAGCAGGCTTCAGTTTTCTTCTTTTACCCAAAACCAAAAAACCACGCGCGGCTTGGCTTTGGCACAAGACATAAACCTGAGCTACAAGCAATGGGAGCTTGCCACGCGCTTTGTGGTGTTCGATACCGACGACTATCAAAACAGACAATACATGTATGAGCGCAATGTGCTTTACACCTTTTCCTTGCCGGCCTACCAAGACCAAGGGTATCGCTATTTTGTGATGCTGCGCTATAATGTTACCCGGCAGCTGCACCTTTGGGTTCGCTATGCGCAAACGCGCTACCTTAACACAGATACCATAGGCAGCGGACTGGAAGAAATCCGGGGCAACCGGCGTTCGGAGTTGAGGTTGCAAGTGCGCTATCGTTTTTAGCAGTGACGCCCATGGCGCTGTTCTGTCTCTGCTATTGATGAAAAACTGTTAAACAATCTGCCTATGGAATATATTATTGAGCTTTTCCGGAAGTACTTTGATTTTCACGCCGCAATTGAAAGTATTGTGGCTTTTTTGCCTAAGTTGTTGAGCGCCATTCTGGTATTTGCATTTTTTGTTTTTCTGTGGAAGCTGGTGCGCCGTTTATTCCGTATGCTTTTCCGGCGCTTTACCGTGGACAGAACCTTGCAAAACTTTTTGGTCAATGTAGGCAAAACGGTCGTCTATGTCTTTGGCTTCTCGGCAGCCCTTACTCAAATGGGGGTAAATCCGGCCTCTATTCTGGCGAGTTTGGGAATTGCCGGTTTGACCTTGGGTTTTGCTGCCAAAGATGCACTTTCCAACATCATATCCGGACTTTTTATATTTTGGGACCGCCCCTTTGTAGTAGGTGATTTGATTGAGATTGGGGGACAATATGGGCGTGTGGAAGAAATATCGTTGCGTTCTACGAAAGTGACGACAGTAGATGGCAAAATGATTTCCATTCCCAACACGCAGATAGTAAACTCAATGGTGGTGTCTTATACCAATTTCCCGCACTTACGCCTTGATATACCTTTTACGGTAGCCCCCGATGAAGACTTGGCTAAAATTCGCAGCCTTCTGTTTGCTTTGGTTCAGGATACGAACACTTACTTGAGCACGCCTCCGCCCGAGTTGGTGCTCAACAGCATCAACGATTACAATATAGAACTGATTTTCAGAGTGTGGATCCGGGATGAAAAGCAGCATATTGCGCTTCGTTTCCAGCTGAGGGAAGCAATCCTGAAGACACTGCTCGAGGCAAAGGTGAATATGCCTTACGAAACGCTCTCTGTGATTATGAACAAACAGCAGGCAGACACCTGAGCCCGGCAATGAAAAAGCCCCGCTGCTTGGCGGGGCTTTCTGTTGGCTTATGGTTGATGCCGCTTGCGGTATTCTTCCAGACCTTTTTCCAAAAATTCTATGAAGTTATCCACGTTCAGGTCATATCCCTTCGGTGGAAGCAACAAGTTTTCTTTTGGGGTTTTGCCGGGGTCGGTATCCAGCAGCGAGTAGTAGGGCTGGGCATTGGCACCAAATTCAGTGATTTGAAAATCGAAGAATTTGCGCCCGATGGTATTCTTTAGTTTGCCGTCATAGGACGATACATACTGCTCGCTTTCGGGCAGCGGGGTCTTGTCATCCACGTAAAGGGCAACTACCACGTATTGGTCGCGTAGCAACTTTAACACTCGTGGGTCGCTCCATACTTTGGCTTCCATCTCGCGGCAGTTCACACAGCCGTGTCCGGTAAAATCAATGAACAGTGGCTTGTTTACCTTCCGGGCATAAGCCACGGCTTCTTCATAATCGAAAAAGCCTTGCAAGTTATGAGGAAGCTCGAACAAATCGCCATATTTTACTTTGGCAGGAAAGTTCGAATCTGTAGCCGCCTGTCCGCCATTGCCTGCACTTTTTACTTCTATTTTGTCGAAGGTGGACATGGGCGGCAAGTAGCCCGACAGCGCTTCGAGTGGCGCGCCAAACATGCCCGGAATCAAATAAATCACAAAACTAAGGGTGACCAAGGCCAACAACAGGCGGGGCACCGACAGGCGCTCTACGGGGCTATCGTGGGGTAGTTGTATCTTCCCTAAAAGATAGAGCGTAAGGGCTATGCCAATGGCAATCCATATTGCCAGATACACTTCGCGGTCCAGCAGGTGCCAGTGATATACCTGATCGGCCACACTTAAAAACTTGAAAGCAAATGCCAGTTCAATAAAGCCCAGCACCACCTTCACCGAGTTGAGCCATCCGCCGGAGCGGGGCAGCTTATTCAAGGCAGTAGGAAATGCCGCGAAAAAAGTAAAAGGGATGGCAAATGCCAGTGAAAATGCCAACATACCTACAATAGGTTTAAGCACTTCGCCCCCCGCAGAAGCAATCAACAGGCTGCCGGCGATGGGCACAGTACAAGAAAACGACACCAACACCAGGGTGAGTGCCATAAAGAAGATGCCCACCAAGCCCCCTTTGTCGGCTTGCTTATCTACCTTGGTAAGGAAAGAAGAGGGAAGCGTGATTTCGAACATCCCCAGGAAAGAAAGCGCAAAGATGACAAATACAAGGAAGAATATCAGGTTGGCCAGCCAGTGGGTACTTACTTCGTTGGCAAATTCAGCCCCTAAGAATACGGCAGCCAAGGTGCCCACAAGTGTATAGATGCCGATAATAGAAAAACCATAGAAAAAGGCTTTGCTAATGCCCTGACGGCGTGCGGCGCGCAACCGCTGCTGATAACTCTCTTCATCTTCTCCTTCTTTGCGTGCAATGTTGCCTTTCATGAAGTAGGAAACCGTCATGGGAATCATGGGGAACACGCAGGGAGTAAAGATGGCCGCCAGGCCGGCCAGAAAAGCCGTAAGGGCAAACAGCCACAAGCTTTGTTTCTTTTCGGGGGAGGTGGGGGTGGCAGGTGAGGGTGTTTGTGTGATTTCTGTGCCGTCTTGAACGCTTTTCACCACTTGGGCGCCACTGCTTACCACACTGTCGATGGCTTGCGGAAGGGTGTCTGCCGTAGTATTTACCGTGCTTTCTTCTTTCTCTTTTTCTTTATGCCCGCTTTCCTTCGCCCGGGCTTGTACACTCACCGAAAAATCGTAGCTGCCCGGTACGCACATGCCCGTTACATTGGAGCACACTTGAAAGTTGATGCTGCCTTTTATATTGACTTCGGGCGCCGTAACTACAAATTTTTGAATAAAAGTGCCTTCTTTTTTGAAGATGGCCACTTGCCCTTCAAAAATCTCATCATATTTTTTGATGGAGTTGACCGAAAGGAGCGGTCCTGCTGCTTTCGCCCCCTGTATTTGGGCAATTTCTATTTCGGTAACCATAGGTCCCAACTCGGGGTCGAAGTCCGAAGCATACAGATACCAATCGTTATCTATTTTGGCTTTGAATACAAGCTCGATCGTGTCGCCTACGTGGAGGGGTTGGGGGGCACGAAGGTTATGAGTCCAATGGGCGTGCTCTTCGATTTGTGCTTGTGCCCCGCCGGCGGCAAGCCACAGGCAGAGGGTCAGTAAAAAATAAAGTTTTCGTGTCATGACTGTGTTTTATTTTATGGCTTATTCGACTGTGAAAATAAGCGATTCAATGTAAACAAAACCAAAGCTAATGGTTATGAAATGATAAAGGCGTCAGGAAACTGACAAATGACGTTTGACAAAATCGGCTATGTGAAGATAGGCTTTTTGTCCTTCCGGCATGCGGTGGGCAAACAGATGCCACACATGCGGCATACCGTGCCATATTTCCAACTCTACGTGCACACCTTGCTGTGCCATGCGCTCGGCAAGCGCTTTGCCTTCATCGAAAAGGAGGTCATGTGTGCCCACTTGAATGAGGGTGGAAGGAAAGCCGGCATATTCTTCCGCAAAAAGAGGTGATAAAAAGGGTTGGCGGCGGTCCTGTCCGGACGCATAGAGTTCGGCAGCCATGGCCAGGCGTTTGGGGTGCAAGATGCCGTCAAGCCATGCTTTCTTACGAATACCGGGCATCGATAGGGTCAAATCTGCCCAGGGTGAAATCAGTACAAGCGCACGCGGCATGGGTTTGCCTTCCCGCTTGGCTTGCAAGAGTGCAGATAAAGCCAGGTTGGCACCTGCCGAGTCGCCCATCACAATGATTTGTGAGGGGGCATAACGTGTTATCAGCCAGCCGTAGGCCTGCAATACTTGGTCGGGTGGGGTGGGGAAAGGGTGTTCCGGTGCCAACGAATAATCTACGGCGAGCAATGGCAAACCGGTGGCGTTAGCCAAGCGGTGGGTAAGAGGGCGGTAGCCTGCTACACTGCCTACGACAAAGCCGCCACCGTGTACATAAAACAATACGGGTGGGGGTTCAGTGCCGGCAGGCAGCTGCCACTCGCAAGGGATACCGTTGGCGCCCGTGCGCCGCTGCTCTATGTTTTCCGGGAGTGGAATGCGGGCGCATAAGTGTTCGAAGGTGCGACGCTCTTTTTCTAATGAAGTGGGGCGGTTGTGGCGCCACAGCTTATAAAACTGCAGCGCAATGGGGGCAATGAATGCTTGCCAGCTGTGGCGGCGAATGTGCCTTACGGTAAGTGTTTTTTGCGTGTCTTGCATGTCGTGTTGAGTGTGCATACTTATTTTTGTACTTTTGAAAGTGCGCTATGTTTTTAAACTTGTACCTGAAAATAAACGTTCATATGCCACTTTTTGGTTTAATTGGCTATCCTTTATCGCATTCGTTTTCCAAGCGCTACTTCACTGTCAAGTTTGAGCAAATGGGCTTGAAAGCGCATCGCTATGATTTGTTTGAGTTGCAAGATATTGAACTTTTCCCGGCTTTATGGAAGACTTATCCCGCTTTGAAAGGGGTGAATGTAACCATTCCTTACAAGCAAAAAGTAATTGCTTTTTTAGATGAGTTGGCAGAAGGGGCACAAGCCGTGGGGGCAGTGAACACCATAAAAAAAATGCCGGATGGGCGGCTTGTTGGGTATAATACTGACGTGGAAGGTTTTAAGCAGGCGCTTTTGCGCTGGCTGCCTCTGTCTTATTTTAAAGAATCAGGTTATGAAGCCCTGGTTTTGGGAACGGGGGGGGCTTCCAAGGCGGTAGCCTATGTGCTGGGGCAGTTGGGGGTGCCTTACCGTATGGTGTCGCGCGACAAAACCAAAGGCGATTTGACCTACCGGGACATACAAAGGGAGGGGTGGGGGAATGCCCGGCTTATTGTCAATACCACCCCCTTGGGGATGAGTCCACAAACGGAAACGGCACCGGCTTTGCCTTACGAGCAGATAGACACGACCTTCTATCTTTATGATTTGGTATATAATCCGCCACTGACCTGTTTCCTGAAAGAAGGCATTGAACGAGGGGCTAAAATACAAAACGGCTTGGAGATGCTTTACCTCCAAGCCGAAGCCGCATGGGCAATATGGAATCAATAAGCGCTTACGCTTGGGGACGATACATCTCGACCATGCGGAATATCATTTTTTGTGTTTGCAGGTCTTCAAAAAACTCATAGAGCGCTTCGTGCTTGTCAAAATCCAGCAGTAAAGCACGCTCTAAATAGTGAATAGCTTCTTGGAAGCGCGCATCGCGCAGCAGGTAAGCTACCATGCGATAGAGCAAATCAACTTCTTCCGGGTTGGCGTCAATGCCTTCCTGCAACACTTCTATGGCCTTTTCGTAGTCCCCCTGTTCGTAGTACACATAAGACCAATGCAGCCAGCATTCGGTATCGAAGGGCATGAGTTCGGCAGCATATTGGAAGTGCTCAAGGGCAGATACCACATGCCCTACTTTGAACTCCAGCTTGGCTAAGTTTAAATAATAGTTGCCATTGAAGGGGTCCAGCTTGCAGGCTTTTTCATAATGGTGGATGGCTTCGAACCAGCGTTCCGAGGCTTCGAAACAGCAAGCAATGCCATACCATGCTTCATCGCAGGCATCGTCTATGCGCAAAGCCTCACGGTAGTAGTGAAGCGCTTGCGATAAATTGCCCTCTTTCTCGTAGCATGCGCCTAAATAACAGAATAGTTCGGCAGCCGGCTCGTCTTCTTTTTCAATCAGGCGTTCATAGCATTCTTTGGCTTGCCCATACTGCCCTAAGTTCATGTAGGTATTGCCCATTTTAAAAAGTGCCTGCCCGAAGTTGTCATCGATGAGCGTGGCGTATTCGAGTGCATGAAGGGCATCTTCAAAGCGTTCTATGTGGGCGTACACGTCGCCTAAATAAAACCAAGCGTAGGCATTGTAAGGGTTGCGGTCTATTTCCTTTTTATAGAAGGTAATGCCCCGCTCTATTTGATTGCGTTGGTCAAGGCAGTGAAGGTATTCATAGTGCACCAGGTCGTGCGCCGGATTTTTGCGAAATACTTTTTCGTACAAAGCGATGGCTTTTTCCGGCTTGCCCCAGTGCTGGTAAGCCCACGCCATCTGAAACCATATGTCGGTGTCGTCTTGCGCCCAATGCAGGGCGGTGCGTAAAGTATCTATGGCTTCTTCGAAGCGGCTGAGAATTGAAAGAATGTTGCTTTTGAGCAGGAGGGCGTCCGTTTCAGACGGATGAAGCATCAATACCTGTTCAATCAATGAGAGGGCTTCATCGTACTGTCCCAAGCGGGTCAGCAGGTCGGCTTTGTCGAGCAACAGGTCGGAAGAGAAAGGGTGTTGGCGAATGCCTATCTCGCAGGCATGCAGGGCTTCATCCCATTTGCCTTGCGAAGAGTAGTGGTCAATGATGGCCTCATAGGCTTCCACTTCAAAGAAAAACTGCTCTTGGTTGAGTAGCATCTCTTCGAAACGTTGCACCCATGAAGAGGAGTCGTTGTGACTATGCTTGAAATTCTGAGCCATTCAGTATAGTAATTTTACCTTAAGATAAATCCTTCGCAAATCTAAAACAAATTTGAGGGTTTTTTCATTACCGGAGGGTAATGTTATGTTTATTTAACTTTCAGTTGCGAAATAGACACTTCAAACAATTGAGTTGCCTGTTTGGTTTCTTTAAAAGTTCGAAACAATATTGAGCATGAAGCACGAAGTGAATCGTTTTTTGGCATCCGGGCAGATGGAGTTATACATCTTGGGCCTGCTCGACGAAAAAGAAAGCCAAAAAGTGGAAAAGATGATGGAACGCCATCCGGAGCTGCAATCTGTTTATTCCGAAATGAAAAGCGCACTTGATTACTATGCTGACAAGCAGATTCAAACGCATTGTCAGAAAGAAAAGAGGCAGTCTTTACCATATCAGCAGCCGGTGCAAGGCCGTGTTTTGCCACAGGGCAGACGCCTTTGGACAGCGGCAATGGTGATAAGCGTAATATTCAACGTGCTTTTGTTTTTTTTCTATCTCAAAGAGCGTAAGGCAAATGAGGAGTTGGTTGGTCAAATGCAGTCCATGGAGCAGCGCTTTTTGGCACAGAGCGTGCAAATGCAAGATGAGTACAGAGTGCTGTTGCATGCGCATACTTACTTTGTGCCTTTGTACCGGACGCCCGGCGACGCACAGCAAAAGGCAGTGGTTGTATGGAACCGTCAAACGGGGGAAGGTTTCGTTTTTAGTGCTTGGTTGAGCCCGCCGCCTGAGGGGTATTGTTATCGCTTGTGGGCGGTAGATGCACAGGGGAGAGCTCACCAACTAACCGATTTGCAGCTGCACCGCATTTGCCGGACGAAAGCAAGCTATGAAGTAAGTAGCTGGAAGCTCACCTTGGAGCAGGAGAGCGGTAGCGGGCGCCAAGTGGTGGCACAAGCCGCTATGAAAGGCTAAGCTGCCGTATTTGCAGGAGCAGCTTGCGGCCGGCTTCGCTTAGTTGGCTGTCATCTATGTTTAGCGAGCGGATAATGTCTATCAGGCAATTGATTTTACCTTCCAAGGTGAAGAACTTATTTACAACGATGATGCGCTGTGATTTAAGAATGCAATAGCCCGCTTGGAAGTTGCCTTTTTCATAGCGTAAAATATAACCGGACTCACTGAGCAGCTCTTCCAGCTTTTGTAAAAAAGGTTTGTTGTAACGAATACTCATAGCTTATGCATGTAGAAGTGCTTCCACTTTTTGAAAAAGAGCATCAAAGTTAATGGGTTTCAAGACAACATCCTGAAAGCCCAAAGCTTGAAACTCGGCTTCGGAGTAATTGGGCGCATTGCCGGTGATGGCAATCACCGGCACTTGATTCTTGGGGGCGTCCAACTGCCTGATTTGTTTGAGGCAGGCAATACCGTCCAGTACAGGCATATTCAGGTCCAATAAAACCAAGTCGATGCTTTCCTTTTGTAATATATCCAGCACTTGTTGCCCATTTTTGGCAACCAGTATGCGATAGTCTTTCAACTCAAATACACGCTTTACAAGGTTCTGTATCACAGAACTGTCTTCACCAATCAGTATTGTTTTGCTGCTCATGCTTGTATATGTTAATGTAAATTTTATGCGAAATTAGCATTAGGAAAATACAATCTTGGGCTTGATTTTTGCTAAAATAAAAACAATAACAGAAAACACAGAAGAATCATGGAAGAAATTTTACAAACATTGCGCGACATTCTGTCTGAAAAGCTGGGTATTCAACCGGCATCCGTCACGCCCGAAGCCCACTTGGTAAAAGATTTGGGGATAGATTCGCTCGATTACATTGAGATTATTATGGAGTTGGAACAGGTGTACAATATGTCTATTCCCGAAACTGATTCCGAGCACTTCAAGACGGTGGAAGATGTGATGCTCTATATCCATGATAAGAAACTGAAAAAGACAGCCTGACTTTTAATTACCTTTTACGCTCATATTGAGAACTGACTTACTTGCATGCCCCGGGCACCTCTTGCCGTTCATTTGAACGAGAGGTGCCTTTGTTGTTTGGTGTGGGAGAGAAAAAGAAATAAGAGAGGGGAATGCTGAAAATTTGAGCACAAGCAAAAAAAGCCACTGCTTTTTGTAGCTTGGTTTGATAGAGCTCTCGAGATGGCAAGCTGCACCTCGCTTGTTTGGGCTGAAAGGCTATGTGGAGGGCAGGCACCGGCGCGCTTTTGATATGGGGGGGGTGTTTGAGCAGCACGCACAAACCATAAAAAAAGCCCGGCATTTGCCGGGATTTCAACGTTATGCGATGTATATGTTATACTAACTCAACATTCACAGCGTTCATTCCTCTACGACCTTCTTGCAAGTCGAAGGCTACTTCATCATCTGACCGGATTTCGTCGATAAGTCCACTCACGTGAACAAAATACTCTTGATTTGAATCCAAGTCGCGAATGAAACCATAACCTTTAGTTTCATTGAAGAATTTTACAATACCTTTGTACATGATAATAATTGATAATTAAATAAATACTATGAAACAAAGGTAAGTAAAGTAATTGGGTTGTGCAACTTTATAGTCTGTATTTTTAAATATTTTTTTATTTATTTTTCGGAATGAATCAATAAAAAAGCCCCGCTCTCTGCGAGCGGGGCTTTTGTCGATGCTACTATGTATGTGTTATACTAACTCAACATTCACAGCATTCATTCCTTTGCGACCTTCTTGCAAGTCGAAAGTTACTTCGTCGTCCGACTTGATTTCGTCGATAAGTCCACTCACGTGAACAAAATACTCTTGATTTGAATCCAAGTCGCGAATGAAACCATAACCTTTAGTTTCATTGAAGAATTTTACAATACCTTTGTACATGATAATAATTGATAATTAAATAAATACTATGAAACAAAGGTAGGCAAAGTAATTGGACTGTGCAACTCTTGTGGGAATATTTCTTAATATTTTTTACTTACACTTGATGTCCGGGCAACAAAAAAGCCCCACTCTTCATGAGCAGGGCTTTGATGCCGGTGTTCTTATGTGTTACGCTAACTGAACATTCACAGCATTCATTCCTTTGCGACCTTCTTGCAAGTCGAAAGTTACTTCGTCATCCGACTTGATTTCGTCGATAAGACCGGTAACGTGAACAAAATATTCCTTACCGCTTTCGAGGTCACGAATGAAACCATAACCTTTGGTTTCATTGAAGAATTTTACAATACCTTTGTACATGATTGATAATAGATAATTATGAAACAATAAACCAAAGGTACGGCTTTTTTTTAATCCGGCAAATTGAGCGACTGTTTTTTTGTGAAAAAGAAAAGAGCATGAGCAAAATTTCTTCACTCATGCTCTTTTGCGCGTATCGAAAGGGGGGCACAACGACCACTTATACTTTTTCAGCGACAGCATCCAGCTTTTGAGCCAGTACAGTCTTGGGTACTACGCCCACTTGCTTGTCAACTACTTCGCCACCTTTGAAGATGAGCAAGGTAGGAATGCTGCGAATGCCAAACTGAGCTGCCAGGTTGGGGTTGGCATCTACATCCACTTTGCCGATGACTGCTTTTCCTTCATATTCGCCGGCGAGCTCTTCTATAGTGGGTGCCAACATCAAGCAAGGTCCGCACCAGCTGGCCCAAAAATCAATCAATACAGGCTTGTCGCCATTCACAATTTCATTGAAGTTTGCTTCGGTAATTTCTAAAGCTTTTCCCATGACAATAGAATATTTAAATGGTTGTTAAACGCTTTTTAAACACAGAACACATGAAAAGAGTTTAATTTTTGTTTTGCTCTTCAAAGATAAGCATAAAAGCCTATATGCGTCTGTCAGCCGGCTGACTATTTTCAATGCACGGGCAGGGCTTTGATGCCCGGCAGGCGATTGAGCGAATCCAGCAGATGCTTGCTTACCGACAGTTTGTATTTTTTAGAAAAAGCAGGCACGCTGATTTGCTTTTTGGGGTCAAACAAATGCACTTCCATCCATTTGTCGCCGGCGTAATCTTGTGCCAGTTTTTCCAGCTTGGGCAGGGTATCCGGGTCGAAGTTGTCCAAATCAATGAGCAGGCGGATGCCTTTCCATGCCTGATTGCGCAACTCGCTGAGGAATTCCATTTTTTTGGGTCGGAACTCCCATTGGTCTTGGCTGTTGTAGCGCAGGCGCATTTCTCCTTCGATATAAAGCAGCTGACCATTTTCTACATAAGGCATAAACTGTGCATAGTCTTTGCCAAAAAGCGCTATTTGCAGGCTTCCGTGGAAGTCTTCTATGCTGAAAATCATGAAAGGGTTGCCATTTTTGCCCTGCCGGCGGTTCACCTCGGTAACTACGCCCGCAATGCGAATGGGCTCACTGTGCCCATTGTTTTGGGGTTTATACTCTGCCAGCTCGTCCAAGCGCTTGTTGCAAAGGTGTTTTACTTCCAGCTCATACATATCGAGGGGGTGCCCCGACAGATAGAAGCCCACCACTTCTTTTTCTTTTTTTAGCTTATACACGGCGCCCCACGGCTCGCACTGGGGGGCTTTGGGTGGGGGCAGCGCTACATCGCCCTGCATGTCGCCAAAGATAGACTGTTGTGCTTTCAGCTTCTCGGCCTGATAGGCGTTGGCATAGCGCAGCAGCTTTTCTATATAGCTTTGTCCGTCTTCTTCGTGAAAATATTGGCTGCGGTCTAAACCGAAGCAGTCGAAAGCGCCGGCCAGTGCCAAGCCTTCCATGATTTTTTTATTGACCTGTGAAAGGTTGACGCGGCGCACAAAGTCGAAAATATCTTTGAAAGCACCATGCTGACTGCGCTCTTCGATGATGGAACGCACGGCGGCTTCGCCTACGCCCTTGATGGCTGCCAGACCGAAACGAATTTCTTTGTCGTTGACAGCCACAAAGTGCACATCACTTTGATTGACATCGGGACCGAGTACTTCGAGTCCCATGCGGCGGCATTCGGCAAGGAAGAAGTTGATTTTGTCGATGTTGCTCATGTTATGGGTGAGCACCGCCGCCATGTATTCGGCCGGGTAGTTGGCTTTCAAATAGGCCGTTTGGTAGGCTACGACCGAGTAGGCTGCCGAGTGTGAGCGGTTGAAGCCATACTCGGCAAACTTCGCCATGACGTCAAAGATTTCATTGGCTTTTTCTTCGGGTATGTTGTTTTTCTCTTTACAGCCTTTTACAAAGATGGCGCGCTGCTTGTCCATCTCTTCTTTTTTCTTTTTCCCCATGGCGCGCCGCAGCAGGTCGGCACCGCCCAGCGTATAGCCGGCAAGGACCTGCGCCGCCTGCATGATTTGCTCTTGGTAAACCATGATACCGAAGGTGTCGCGCAAGATGGGTTCCAGCAGCGGGTGAGGGTATTCCACCGGCTCTTTGCCATGCTTTCGGCGTATATACACCGGAATAAACTGCAAGGGCCCCGGCCGGTAAAGGGCGTTCATGGCAATGAGGTCTTCTATGTTGGTAGGCTTCAGCTGCCGCAAATACATTTGCATACCTTCCGACTCGAACTGAAAAGTGCCAATGGTTTCGCCATTTTGATAGAGCTCGAAGGTCTTGGGGTCATCCAAGGGAATGTGGTCTATGTCAATGTCTATGCCCTTGTTTTTCTTGATCATGGCAAGGGCATCTTTGATGATGGTAAGGGTCTTGAGCCCGAGAAAGTCCATTTTCAACATCCCGGCATCTTCAATCACCTTGCCATCGAACTGAGTGACCAGCAAGTTGGTATCTTGTGCCGTACAAACGGGGATATAGTCGGTCAGGTCACCGGGGGCAATGATGATGCCGGCAGCATGCACGCCCCGAGAACGCACCGAGCCTTCGAGTACCAACGCTTCGCGCAGTACCTTGGCTTTCAGGTCGTTGCTGTTGTATATTTCTTTCAACTCGGGGGTTTCTTCTATAGCCTTTTGCAGCTTGGTGCCCGGCTTGTCGGGGATGAGCTTTGCCAAAGCATCGGTTTCCTGCAGAGGCAGTTCCAGCACACGCCCTACGTCGCGCACAGCCATTTTGGCGGCCATGGTGCCATAGGTGATGATGTGCGCCACTTGGTTCCATCCATACTTCTCTACCACGTAATCGATGACACGTTGCCGTCCTTCATCGTCGAAGTCCACATCTATATCGGGCATGGATACACGTTCCGGGTTCAGGAATCGTTCGAAAAGCAGGTTGTAACGAATGGGGTCTATATTGGTGATGCCGGTGCAGTAGGCTACTACCGAGCCGGCTGCCGACCCCCGTCCGGGACCTACGGAAACGCCCAATTGGCGGGCCGCAGCTATGAAGTCTTGCACGATGAGGAAATAGCCCGAGAAGCCCATGTTTTGAATGATGTTGAGCTCGTAGTTGATGCGCTCTTCTATCTCGGGGGTAATGGTGCCGTAGCGGCGTTTCGCCCCTTCGAAAGTTAAGTGCCTCAGATACTCGTCCTGGTTTTTGAAACCGGGCGGAATAGGGAAGTGCGGCATCAAGATATCGCGCTTGAGCTGCAGGGTCTCTACCTTGTCATAAATTTCATTGGTGAAGTCGAGCGCTTGCGGCACATCGGCAAAGAGCCGGTTCATTTCGGCTTGGGTCTTAAAATAAAATTCGTTGTTGGGGAAGGCAAAGCGCATGCCCTTACCTTCGCCCTTGGGGTCGCTTTGCTTGGCACCGGTGTTGATACACAGCAAAATATCGTGGGCGTTCCAATCGTCTTGGTCGAGGTAGTGCGAATCATTGGTGGCAATGACCTTGAGATTGTATTTTTTAGCCCACCGCAACAAAGTCTGGTTGATGTCTTCTTGGGAAATGCCCGTGCCATCGATGTTTTCGAGGTGGTGCCGCTGCAGTTCTATATAGAAATCATCGCCAAAAACATCGATCCACCACTTGAGTTTTTCTTCGGCCGCTGCTTCGCCTTGCCGCAGGATAGTCTGCGGAATTTCGGCACCGATACAGCAAGAAGTGGCAATCAGCCCTTTGTGGTATTTTACAATCAACTCTTTGTCTATACGCGGGTATTTCGAGTAGTAGCCTTCAATGAAGCCCAAGGAGCATAACTTTGACAAGTTTTTATAGCCTTCCGCATTTTTGGCCAACAGCAATTGGTGGTAGCGTACATCTTTTTCTTCCCGGGAAAACTGCTTTTTGTGCCGGTCTTCCACCAAGTAAAATTCGCAGCCCACGATGGGCTTTACACCTTGTTTGTGAGCTTCTGCCACAAACTTGAACGCCCCGAACATATTGCCGTGGTCGGTGAGTGCCACGGCTTTCATGCCGTCTTCTTTGGCTTTGCGCATCATGTCTTCGATGCGTGTGGCGCCGTCGAGCAGTGAGAATTGTGTGTGGCAGTGCAAGTGGATAAAAGGGATAATATCGGACATGGCTTACAGCTTGCTTTTGGTGAATACGGGTACTCAGACAATGAAGAGAAAAGTGCCGGCGTAGGGGTAAAGATACTTGGCTTTATAGGAACAGGCAAAAGTACGAAATTTTGAGCTGAAGCGTATTTTTTGAGAGGCACAAAACAAAAAAGCCCCCCGCAGAGCAGAGAGCTTTTTTCCAAAAAATTATGAAAAACCAACTGAAAAATGAAACAGTTGATGCGCTGCTTCTTTTTTAGATTCGTTCTTATTAACGAAGAGCAAGCCGTGAAAGTTTCATGCTTGCAGATTAGGCGACTTTCGTTATCTTAACGAATCAAACGCCAAAAATATTTCATCATGGAGCATACACTTCGCACTTCCCGTATTCGCATAACTGACTGGGGGCAGCAATACCATCATTACATACAGCTTTTAGACGATGACCTGTTGTTGAGCCTGCGCAAGAACCGGGAGGAAGTGAACCGTTTGTTGGGCAACCTGACCGACGAGCAGGCTGCCTATGCCTATGCACCCGGCAAATGGTCTATCAAGGAGGTGCTGGGGCACATCATTGATGCCGAGCGTGTGATGAGCTACAGGGCTATGTGCATTGCCCGTGGCGAAAAGCAAACTTTGCCCGGTTTCGATGAAGACGACTATGTGGCAGAAGCACAGTTTGCGCGCCGTTCTATGCGCTCACTGCTCGATGAATTCAACCATTTGCGCCATGCCAATATGTGTTTGTTTGAAAGCTTCGATGAAACTGTGCTTGCCCGGCGTGGCATAGCCAATGGGGTGGAGGTGAGTGTCTTGGCCCTTTGTGCCGTTGTGGCAGGCCATGCCATCCATCATGTGAACGTACTCAAAGAAAAATATTTACCTGTTATATAACGTTTACAAGAAAACATAATACGGAAGCTCATGAAGAGAATTTTTATCTATTTCTTGTTGGTTTTGGGGCTGTGGTCCATAACAGGGCACTACAGCCAAGCGCAACAGACCAAACCACGCAACGGCGTGGCAGAGCCCAGAGAAGGATTGTATGCCTTTACGCATGCCACCTTGTGGCTCGACTACCGCACCAAGATAGAAGACGCCACGCTCTTGATACGTCAAGGGCGGATCATTGCAGCCGGAAAAAAGGTGTCTGTGCCAAAAGAAGCCGTAGTCATCGACTTGGCAGGCAAGCACGTCTATCCTTCGTTTATTGATTTGTATTCGCACTATGGCATGCCCAAGGTAGAAGAGCGCCCCTGGCGCCGAGGACCGCAGATCGAATCTTCGAAGCAGGGCGCCTATTATTGGAACGAAGCCGTGCGCGCCGAGCAAGAAGCGGCTTCCATGTTTGTAAACAAAGCGAAAGAAGCAGAAGGCCTGAAAAAAGCCGGCTTCGGTGCCGTGCTTACGCACTATCCTGATGGCATTGTGCGTGGCAGCGGGGCTTTGGTCAGCCTGGCAGGGGAAGGCGAAGAGCACCTCTCTATTTTAAAAGAGCGCGCTTCCACGCATTTTGCCTTTCAACGGGGCAGCAGTCAGCAGGATTATCCCACTTCCTTGATGGGCATGGTGGCGCTCATTCGCCAAGTGTACTACGATGCCGACTGGTATGCCAAAAGCCAAGAGCTGAACAAAGAGCACAACCTTACGCTCGAGGCTTTTAACCGCCAGCGCAACCTGCCTGCTATTTTCGAGGTAGAGCACCGCTTGCAGGCTCTGACTGCCGACAAGATAGGCGATGAGTTCGGTGTGCAATATATTATCAAGGGGGCAGGCGATGAATATATGCGCCTGAATGAATTGAAGCAAACCGGGGCTACTTTTATTGTACCGCTCAACTTCCCCAAGCCCTATGACGTGAGCGACCCCGCCGACGCACAGCTGGTAACGCTGGCGCAAATGAAACACTGGGAGTTGGCGCCGTCGAATGCCGCCCGTTTGGCGCAGGCAGGCATTCCTTTTGTTTTCACGGCAGCAGGGCTCGACAAAGCCGAAGACCTCATAGCGCAGGTGCAAAAAGCCATAGAGGCAGGTCTCTCGCCCGAAGAAGCCCTGAAAGCCTTGACTTACCGCCCGGCTCAATTGCTGGGGGTGGAAAACGAGCTGGGCGTTTTGAAGCCCGGCGCCTGGGCTAATTTCCTCATTACTTCAGGGGAAATATTCGACAAAGAAACCACCATTTATGAAAACTGGGTGCAGGGCAAGCGCCATGTGTTGGCAGACATGAGCCTGAAGCCCATTGCCGGCAAGTATGAGCTGGAAATGAACGGCAAGAAGTTAAGCCTGACGGTTAAAGGCAAGCCCCATGCCCCACAAATGAGCCTGCGTGCCGAAGGCGACACCACCGACACCAAAGTCAATGTGCAGCGCCAAGGCGATTTGCTTACACTGTACTTCACCTTGGGAAGTGGCGAGGCAGCCACCTTGTATCGTTTGACCGGATGGATTAAAGACAAAGCGTTGGAAGGGAAAGGGCAAGATGCCGAAGGCAAATGGTTTGAATGGGTAGCCCGTTACCAAGGCGCGGCAGAAGAAAAAGAAGAGAAAAAAGAAGAAAAAGAGAAAAAGGCAGAAGAGGAAGAGAAGAAAGAGCAGGCAGCAGGCGAAGTGATTTATCCTTTTGTAGCCTATGGACGTGCGCAGCTGCCACCACAAGAAACCGTGCTTATCAAAGATGCGGTGGTGTGGACCAACGAAGCCGAAGGCATCATTCAAGAAGGCGACGTGCTGATTCAAAACGGCAAAATAGCTGCCGTAGGCAAGGAGCTGAAAGCCCCTAAAGGTGCCAAAATCATCGATGCAGCGGGCAAACACCTAACGCCCGGTATCATTGATGAGCACTCACACATTGCCTTGTTTAGCGTGAACGAAGCCGGGCAAGCCATCTCGGCGGAAGTGCGCATGGCCGATGCCGTCAATTCCGAAGACGTAAACATTTACCGTCAGTTGGCGGGGGGCGTTACTGCCGCACAGCTGTTGCATGGCTCGGCAAACCCCATAGGTGGGCAGTCAGCCATCATCAAAATGCGTTGGGGCATGGCACCGGCACAAATGTTGATAGAAGGGGCAGACGGCTTCATTAAGTTTGCGCTGGGCGAAAATGTAAAACAAAGCAACTGGGGCGACGATTACCGCATCCGCTATCCTCAAACGCGTATGGGCGTGGAGCAGGTGATGGTCGATGCCTTCACCCGCGCGCTTCAGTATGAAAAAGAAAAAGAAGAAGCAGCCAAGAGCAAAGGCAAAAAAGTGGTACGCACCGACCTGGAGCTGGAAACGCTGCTTGAAATTCTTAATAAAAAGCGTTTTATCACCTGCCATTCTTATGTAGCTTCCGAAATTACCATGCTCATGCGTGTGGCTGAGCGTTTTGGCTTCCGTGTCAATACCTTTACGCACATTCTGGAAGGCTACAAAGTAGCTGACAAGATGAAAGCACACGGTGCCGGGGCTTCTACCTTTGCCGACTGGTGGGCATATAAAAACGAGGTAAAAGATGCCATCCCCTACAATGCCGCCATCATGCACAAAGTAGGTCTGACTGTAGCCATCAATTCCGACGATGCCGAAATGGGGCGCCGCCTGAACCAAGAAGCAGCCAAGGCAGTAAAATACGGGGGCGTGAGTGAAGAAGAAGCCCTGAAAATGGTGACTTTAAACCCTGCCAAGCTCTTGCATCTTGACCACCGCATGGGGAGCATCAAAGTAGGGAAAGACGCCGACTTGGTGATATGGTCAGACCACCCCTTGTCTATTTACGCCAAAGCAGAAAAGACCTTTGTTGATGGGCGCCTGATGTATGACATGGAAGAAGACAAACAACTGCGCGAATTCATTGCAAAAGAGCGTGCACGCTTGATTCAAAAGATGATAGAAGCCAAAAACGGAGGCGCTTCCACCCAAAAAGCAGGGCATCGCCCGCATAAAGACTTCCATTGCGAAGACCTGGAAGAAAACTTCTTGGACTTTTAAACAGGCATATAGCTTCAAGCCTTTGCCAGACCGCCTTGCGAGCATCGTAAGGCGGTTTTGTTTTTTCCTTTTTTAAAAGACGGAAAAAGGTGTTTCCACAGCTGCTTTTTGCGGCAGGAAGTGGACAGTCTTATTTGGCTTTTAGGTAAAAAGCGTGTAGCTTTCTTTTCAAAACAAAACAAAAGGTCATGATAGAATCACGCAACCCATATAACAACGAAGTACTGACAACGTACGAAGCAGAAGATGCCGGGCGCATAGAGCAGAAGATAAACCAAGCCCATGAAGCTTTTCTTGATTGGCGCCGCCGCTCTTTTGACGAGCGTGCCGGGCTGATGCGTAAAGTGGCTGATTTGCTGCGTGAGCGGAAAGAATCCCTGGCGCAACTTATGACAGTTGAAATGGGCAAAGTCCGGCGCGAAGCCATTGCCGAAGTGGAGAAATGTGCCTGGGTATGCGATTATTATGCCACCTATGCCGGGCAGTTCTTGACCGAAGAAGTGGTGCGTACCGACGCCTCTCGCAGTTATGTGCGTTTTGCCCCTTTGGGGGTGGTGTTGGCTGTCATGCCTTGGAACTTCCCTTTTTGGCAGGTATTTCGCTTTGCAGCCCCTTCGCTGATGGCAGGCAATGCCGCTTTGCTCAAGCATGCGTCCAATGTGCCGCAGTGTGCGTTGGCAATAGAAAAACTGTTTGTAGATGCCGGTTTCCCGGAACATATTTTCCAAACGCTGCTCATCGGTGCCGGAGCAGTAGAAGCGGTTATCCGGCATGACAAGGTGCGGGCAGTCACACTTACGGGCAGCGAAGCAGCCGGACGCAAAGTGGCCGCTGTGGCCGGCGAGTGTCTGAAGAAAACAGTGCTGGAGTTGGGCGGGAGCGACCCCTTCATTGTGTTGCCCGATGTGGACATAGAAGCCGTGGCAGCTAAGGCAGTGCAAGCCCGTATGATAAACAACGGACAGTCTTGTATTGCTGCCAAGCGGTTTATTGTTCATGCCGGCATTTATGATTCTTTTGCGGAAGCCTTTGTCGAACATATGCGCAAACTGCGTTTCGGTAAGCCGGAAGACGAGGCCACCGACTATGCAGCCATGGCGCGCCATGACCTGCGCGATGAATTGCATGCCCAGGTGCAAGCGAGCATAAAAGCAGGTGCTACCTGCCTTTTGGGAGGCAAGCCCATGGAGCACCCCGGTGCTTGCTACGAGCCCACCGTGCTGGCCGGCGTACTGCCCGGCATGCCCGCCTTCGATGAAGAGCTGTTCGGACCGGTGGCAGCACTCATCAAAGCTTCTTCTACAGAGGAAGCGCTGCAGCTTGCCAACCGCTCGGCTTATGGTTTGGGCGGCTCTGTATGGACTGCCGACACGCTGAAAGGGGAGCAGCTGGCGCAACAGCTGGAAGTAGGATGCGCCTTTGTGAATGGCATTGTGAAGTCGGACCCGCGCTTGCCTTTTGGGGGCGTGAAGCATTCGGGCTATGGCAGGGAATTGTCTATCTTTGGCATCCGCGAATTCGTGAACATACAAACCCTGTGGATAGCTTGATGAAAAAACCACCTTTTGAACATTACGAAGAGGCAGTGGCTTGGCTTTACGGGCAACTGCCTCTTTTTGAGAAACAAGGCGCCGCTGCTTATAAGCCCGGCTTGGAGCGCATGGAAGCAATGGCGGCGCTGCTGGGGCATCCCGAAGGCCGCTTTCGTGCCATCCACATTGCCGGCACCAATGGCAAAGGCAGTGTGGCGCATTTGTTAGCCAATGCCCTGTATGCAGCAGGTTACAAAACAGCCTTGTTTACATCGCCCCATATCCACCGCTTTGCCGAGAGAATCAGGGTCGATGGCAAAGAAGTGCCTGCTGCCTTTGTGTTGGACTTCGTGAACCGCCACCATGCCTTGGTAGAGCGTTTTCGCCCCACTTTTTTTGAATGGGTCACGCTGATGGCTTTTGATTTTTTTGCCCGGCAAGAAGTAGATGTGGCAGTAGTGGAGGTGGGCATGGGCGGACGCTTGGATGCCACCAATATTTTAATGCCTGAAATGGGCGTAATTACCCGCATAGCTCTCGACCATCAGCAATTTTTGGGCGATACTTTGGCACAAATTGCTGCCGAAAAAGCCGGTATCATCAAAAAAGGAATGCGGGTGGTGATTGGGTGCCGGCAAGCAGAAACCACTGCCGTGTATGAAGAGAAAGCTGCCGGGCAAGCAGCACGCTTGTTGTGGGCAGAAGACAAAGCCGGAGTGGCATGGGGCGCTTTCTTGGCTGACGGAAGGCGCCGGGCAACCATTCAGGACCACACAGCATGTTTCGATATTGAAACCCCGCTGACAGCCGCTTATCAGGCAGACAATTTGTTGACCGCCTGGGTGACTTTCAAAGAGTGGATGACCACGGAAGGGCGCAATGAAGAAGCCCAAGCCGCTTTTCGCAAGGGGGCGTGTTTGTCTGTTTTTCGTCTGAAAGGGCGTTGGCAGCGCTTGCGTACACAAGCCCTTGTTTTTGCAGATGCCGCACATAATGAAGAAGGCATACGGGCGTTGTGCCGCCAGATTGAACAGATGCGGCCTGCACATTGCCGTTGGGTCATAGGATTGGCTGCCGATAAGAACTTGCCACTTTTGGCTTCTTGCTTGCCTGCGGCAAAGTCTTCTTACTACTGCTGCGCTGCCCGGTCGCCACGCGCATTAGCGGCAACACAGCTGGCAGCCGAATTGCAAAAACAGGCTTTAGAGGCGCGTGCCTATACTTCGGTGAACGAGGCTTTGCAAGCTGCCATGCACGACTACCAAGAAGGCGAACTGATAGTGGTGGCAGGCAGTCATTTTATTTTGGCAGAGCTGCCCGAAGCACTTTTTGAGTGAAAGCAAGGAAGGCAGCAAGCACACTCTACTAATTGGGTGCGCTTGCCGCTCTTGTTTGAATTACATGTCTTGTACAACCTCAAGCACTTGCCGTATATACGCTTCACTAAAATCGAAGCGTATGCCTGCTGTGGCGTATATGTCTGCAATAGAGCGTGTATATCCCAGTTTCAAGGCACTCATATAGTCTTGGAGCGCTCGCTTCCGGTCTGCTTGATAGTTCTTCCATAGAGCGAGAGCACCCAGCTGGGCAATGCCGTATTCTATGTAATAGAAAGGCACTTCGTAGATATGCAACTGCTTTTGCCAGAAGTAATCATGATATTCTTCGAGGTCGTGCCAGTCGGTGAGGTGGTCATGAAAGCGGGTGTATATGTCGTGCCATGCTTTACGCCGCTGTTCATGATTGTGTTTGGGGTGCGTGTAAAGCCAATGTTGGAAGGCATCGATGCAGGCCACCCACGGAAGCGTTTCTATTATTTCTTGTTTTTGGAAGGCGTAGGCACGCTCTAAGTCTTCTTTTTGGGGCAAATACACATCCCATGCAGGCATGGTGATGAGCTCCATGCTCATGGAAGCAAGCTCTGCCACTTCGGAAGGCACTTCTTTAAAGGCAGCCAAGGGGAGGTCTGCCATCAAAATAGAATGCACGGCATGCCCCATTTCATGAAGCAAGGTGGTCACGTCGCGCAGGTTGCCACTGGCATTCATGAAAATAAAGGGCAAGTTCGAGACCGGCAAAGGGTAGTTATAGCCCCCCGGGGCTTTATTCTTCCGGGAAGAGAGGTCCAAGTGACCGGCTTCCCGGAGGCGTTCCAGACATTCGGCAAAGAAAGGATGGGTTTGTTCCAGGCAGGCTTTGGTCTTTTCTATCAAGTCCTTTTCGTCGCTAAACGGATGCAAGGGAGGGCGCCCCAGCGGGTCGGCTTTCCAGTCCCAGGGTTTGAGCTTGCTTACACCCATTTGCTGTTGGCGTTCGGCGGCCAAGGCATCGAGCAGGGGAACAGCATGGCGTGCCACGGCTTCGTGGAACTGCAGACAATCGCCGGGCGTGTAATCGAAACGGCACAGCTCATCCCAGATATAATCCCTGTAGTTGGCATAACCGGCTTGGGTAGCTATCTGATGCCGCAGCGCCAGCAGTTCGTCCAGCAGTTCGTCCAGCTCTTTGCGATCTTTCAGGCGCCTTTCGGCTATCTTTACATAGGCTTCTTCCCGCTTGTTCCGGTTGGGGTCAAAAAGCAGGTCTTGCGCTTGCTGCAGGGTCAATTCTTTGCCGTCGATGTGCACGGTCATGCTGCCGGCTATTTTGCCATATTCCTGTTGCAGTACCTGCACTCTTGTAATAAGCGGAATGTTTTTTTCCTGAAAGAGGTCTATTTGCTTACGCAGGCGTCTGATATAAATGTCGTAAGCCGGTTCTTCTTTTAACCGGTTGATAAAAGGCGATTCGAAAGCCTTGCGGTTGAGCTTTTGTGTGTATTGCAAGCTGACGGGTTGAATTTCTTCCACAAATTGCTCAAATGCCTGCTTGGCTTCTTGGTCGGCGGTGTTGCAGGTGTAACGGATATAAAGCCAGCCCATGGCTTCGGCCAGTTGGGCTTCCAGCTCGTTGCGGTCGCTGAACCAGCGCTTCAGTGCTTCGAGGCTCTCTATGGGGCGCCGCAGCAGGTCTTCATAGTAAGGAATGATGCTTTCGGCAGAGCGCGTATCTATGTTGTCCACAAACTGAGCCATGTTATGATATGTTTGAACGTTTGTTTATTGAAAGTTGATTTCCGTGTTGTCGCCTATGTTCAGGCTTTGGCGCAGCCCTTTGAGGGCGCTGTCGTTGCCTATGATGGAGTCGTGTAAAACCACATAATCGAGGTGGCTGAAGGAGCCAATGATGGAGTTGGATATGATGGATGACTGCACTATGGCGTCATTTCCGATGGCTACGTTGGGGCCGATGATGGAATTGCTGATTTTACAGTTCTCGCCAATACTAACCGGCGGAATGATGATGGTATTGGGAAAGTGCGGAAGGTCGGTTTTATACTTGCTTTGGTTCAACAAGATGGCATTGGCTTCGAGAATGGTCTCTTTCTTTCCGCAGTCATACCAATGGCGCACGGGCAGGGCGTAAATCTCTTCGCCTTTTTCTATCATGCGCTGCAGGGCATCGGTCAGGTGGTACTCACCGCGGTTTTTGAGCTGATTCTCTATCAAATACTGGATACACTCGAAAAGCAACGGCAGGTTTTTGAGCTTATAAATACCGACCAGCGCCAGGTTGGATTTCGGTATTTTGGGTTTTTCTTCCAAGCGCAAAATGCGCCCGTTGGCATCGGTTTCGGCAATGCCGAACAGCCCCGGCTGCGATACTTTTTTAACACCTACCGCCGAGGTGCGCATGCTCAACAGCGCTTTCCAGTTCAGGTGTGCGATGGTATCGCCCAAAACAACCAATATTTGCTCTTCCTGAATGAGCAGGTCTTTGGCAACCCAAAGCGCATGTGCCAGCCCTTCCCGTGGTTCCTGCACCACGAAAGTCATATTGAGCTTGCCTTCATAGCTTTCACGAATAAACAGCTCTATTTTGTCGCCCAGGTAGCCGATAATGAATACAAAGTCCTGCAAGCCCTCTTCCAGCAGGCTGTCTATAATGTGCCCCAGCAGGGGTTTGCCGGCTACCGGCACCAAAGACTTGGGTTGCGTGTGGGTGTGTGGACGAAGCCGCGAGCCTATGCCCGCTACCGGTATGACTACTTTCATAGTTTTCCTAAAAATGACAAACAACAGGCAATATAATAACTATTATCATGCATTTGACGAAATGCCGGCAAACATAACACCTTTGTTTTGTATTCTGTGTTCATATTGTATAAAAAAAACTTAACTTTGTACTATTCTTAAAGAGTTTTTGTGTAGTGTAGTTACTTAAAAAGTGTAAGTCTGTGGAAACCAAACCTTATAAACCGGAAAACCATGTACGCCTGGTAACAGCGGCTTCCCTTTTCGACGGGCACGATGCCGCCATCAACCTGATGCGCCGTATTATGCAGGCATCGGGCGCCGAAGTGATTCACCTGGGACACAACCGCTCGGTGCAGGAAATCGTGGAGTGTGCCATTCAGGAAGATGTGCAAGGCATTGCCGTTACCTCTTATCAAGGGGGGCACATGGAGTTCTTTCAGTATATGTATGATTTGCTGAAGGAGCGGGAGGTGAATATTAAAATATTTGGAGGCGGTGGGGGGACCATCTTGCCTTCCGAGATAGAAGAACTGCACCGCTACGGCATTACGCGCATCTATCATCCCGACGACGGGCGGGCCATGGGCTTGCAGGGCATGATCAACGATGTGCTCAAAAAAGCCGACTTCCCCACTTATATTCCCAAAGCCAAGCGCCAACGGTTGGCAGCTGCCGGTGCCGATGACACCGAAGAGCATGACCCTTCGGCACGTTTTCAAGACCTGCAATATTTGGTGGAAAATGTAGAGACCAAAGACTCGCGCGTGATTGCCCGCCTGATTACCGTGGCTGAAAATGCCCCCGAAGATTACAGCGAGATACAAGAAACCATCCGGCAGAAGGCGGCTCAAAAGAAAATCCCCGTTTTGGGTATTACGGGCACGGGCGGTGCCGGTAAGTCTTCGCTGGTCGATGAGTTGGTGCGCCGCTATTTACTCGACTTCGAAGAGCACACCATTGCTATCATTTCCGTGGACCCCTCGAAGAAGAAAAGCGGCGGTGCTTTGTTGGGCGACCGTATCCGTATGAATTCCATCCACAACCCGCGCGTATATATGCGCTCAATGGCTACCCGCCAAGCCAACCTTGCTTTGAGCCAGCATGTGCAGCATGCCATCGACATATGCAAGGCGGCGGGCTACGATTTGGTGATTGTAGAAACCTCAGGGATTGGGCAGTCCGACACCGAAATTGTGGACCATTCGGACGTCTCTTTGTATGTGATGACTGCCGAATATGGGGCAGCCACGCAGCTCGAAAAAATAGATATGCTCGAGTTTGCCGATGTGATTGCCATCAATAAATTCGACAAGCGCGGCTCGCTCGATGCCCTGCGCGACGTGCGCAAGCAATACAAGCGCAACCACATGCTTTTTGATGTGCCCGATGAGGAATTGCCCATTTACGGCACCATCGCTTCGCAGTTCAACGACCCCGGCACCAACGTGTTGTACCGCAAGCTGATGGATAAAATTGTAGAAAAAACCGGTGCCGAACATTTGCGCTCCGACTTCGAGATTACCGAAGGCATGTCGAAAAAGGTCTATATCATACCGCCCGACCGGGTGCGTTACCTTGCCGAAATATGCGAGACCAGCGAGCGCTACGACCGCTTTGTGCAAGAGCAGTCGGAGATAGCCCGCCGTATGTATCAGCTCAAAGGTACCATTGAGCAGTTGCGTGCCAACATAGGCAAGAAGGTGATAGAGGTAGAAGAAAACGAGGGCGTGGTGCAGGCAATACAATACGAGCAGGGCGAGCCCGAATACCTCAAAGACCTCATTGAAATGTACCGGGAGCTGGAAGAGAAGCTGGACCCCGAGTGCAAGCGTCTGTTGCAAGAGTGGCCCGAAATGGTGAAGCGTTACCAAGCAGACAAATACCAGTTCCGGGTGCGCGACAAAGTCATAGAGCAAGACCTTTATACTACTTCGCTTTCGGGTACGCGCATTCCTAAGGTGGCTTTGCCCAAATACAAAGACTGGGGCGATATTTTGAAATGGCTGCTTACTGAAAATGCCCCCGGTTTCTTCCCCTATGCGGCGGGAGTGTTCCCATTGAAGCGTACCGGTGAGCTGCCTACCCGTATGTTTGCCGGCGAGGGCGGTCCCGAGCGCACCAACAAACGCTTCCATTTTCTGTGTGAAGGCATGCCGGCTCATCGCCTGTCAACCGCTTTCGACAGTGTGACCCTTTATGGCGAAGACCCGGACTACCGCCCCGATATTTATGGGAAAATAGGCAACTCGGGCGTGAGTGTGGCCACCCTGGACGACGCCAAGAAGCTCTATTCCGGCTTCAACCTGGCAGACCCCAAAACGTCCGTCTCGATGACCATCAACGGACCGGCTCCCATGATGCTGGCTTTCTTCATGAACACCGCCATCGACCAGCAGTGCGAACTTTACATCAAGCAGCATGGCTTGGAAGAAGAAGTGCAGCGCAAAATCGATGAGATTTACCGCCAAAAAGGCGTGCCGCGTCCCTATTACAACGGCGAGTTGCCGCATGGACACAATGGCTTGGGCTTGATGCTGCTGGGCGTGACCGGCGATGAAGTGCTGCCGCGTGAAGTATATGAAAAAATTAAAGCGGACACGCTCTCGAAAGTGCGTGGTACCGTGCAAGCCGATATCTTGAAAGAAGATCAGGCGCAAAATACCTGCATTTTCTCTACCGAGTTTGCCCTGCGCATGATGGGCGACATACAGCAATACTTTATCGATCACCGGGTGCGCAATTTTTACTCGGTGTCCATCAGTGGGTACCATATTGCCGAGGCGGGCGCCAACCCCATTACGCAGCTGGCGCTGACCTTGTCGAATGCCTTCACCTATGTGGAGTATTACCTGAGCCGCGGCATGCACATCGACGACTTTGCGCCCAATTTGTCTTTCTTCTTTTCGAACGGCATGGACCCCGAATATTCGGTGCTGGGGCGTGTGGCACGGCGCATCTGGGCAAAAGCCATCAAATATAAGTACGGCGGCAATGAGCGCAGCCAAAAGCTGAAATACCATATTCAGACCTCGGGGCGTTCGTTGCACGCACAAGAAATCGCTTTCAACGACATACGCACCACCCTGCAGGCGCTCTATGCCATTTATGACAACTGCAACTCGCTGCATACCAACGCTTATGATGAGGCGATTACGACGCCTACCGAAGAAAGTGTGCGCCGCGCAGTGGCTATTCAGTTGATTATCAACCTTGAATTGGGCTTGGCTAAGAATGAAAACCCGCTGCAGGGCTCTTTCATCATAGAGCAGCTTACCGACTTGGTAGAGCAAGCCGTATTGAAGGAGTTCATGTCTATTTCGGAACGTGGGGGCGTGCTGGGCGCCATGGAGCGCATGTATCAGCGTGCCAAGATACAAGATGAGTCCATGTATTACGAAATGAAGAAACACAGCGGCGAGTTGCCCATCGTGGGCGTGAACACTTTCCTTGACCCCGAAGGCTCACCTACCGATATACCCGAAAAGGTGGTGCGGGCAAGTAAAGAAGAGAAAGAGTTTGCCATTAACAGCCTGCGTGCTTTCCAAGAGCGCAACAAAGAAGCGGCACCAAAGGCATTGAAAATGCTGCAAGAAACAGCCGTGGAAAACCGCAACGTTTTCGAGGCGCTTATGGAAGCAGCCAAGGTGTGTTCCTTAGGACAAATGACCCACGCACTCTATGAAGTAGGGGGGCAGTATCGTCGCAACATGTAACGACAAAAGAAGAAAAGCACCGGGGGCAAAAGACAAATATTCTTGCTCCCGGCTTTTTAAAAAAAGCATCTCCGGTTTGGTATTGAGTGGAATAGGTTGTATATTTGCGACCCTGTAATGGTCTAAAAAAACGAAACGAACATGTACGCAATCATTGAAGTAGCGGGACAGCAATTCAAAGTAGAAAAAGACCGTTATATCTACGTGCACCGCTTGCCCAACGCAGAGGGCGAGGAATTGACTATAGACAAGGTGTTGCTCGTAGATGATAACGGCGCTGTGTCCGTAGGTGCCCCCATAGTAGAAGGCGCCCAGGTAAAAGCCAAAGTATTGGAACACTTGAAAGGCGAAAAAATCATCGTCTTCAAGAAAAAGCGTCGTAAAGGCTACAGACGCAAAAACGGTCATCGTCAGTACTTGACGAAACTGCAGATTGTAGATATTGTAAAATAATTTTAAAACGAAAGAATTATGGCTCACAAGAAAGGTGTCGGTAGTTCGAAGAACGGTCGTGAATCAGAAAGCAAACGCTTGGGTGTGAAAATATATGGTGGTCAATTTGCGAAGGCGGGCAACATCATTGTTCGTCAGCGTGGCACCAAGCATCACCCGGGGCAAAATGTAGGCATGGGTAAAGACCATACCCTGTTTGCATTGGTTGACGGCATCGTGCGCTTCAAGCGCAAAGGCTTCGACAAGAAGTCTTATGTGTATGTAGAACCTGTTTCTAAGGATGCCAACTAAGCCAAGTAGCTTGAAGGCACAATATTAGTAGTAAAGCCGCCTCCACAGGCGGCTTTTTTTATTTCTACCGGGTGAAGGTGATAAAAAAAAATTCTCTTCAACTTTTGAATTTAGTTTTGCGTAAAAGAGTGAAAAACAAAAAATCAATTTTGTGCATTCCTTCTCCGGAAAGGCATTGAAATTAAAGCGGCAGCAGGAGTAAAAACTTGTTTTTTTGCCGTAAACAGATAAAATATAACATCTGGTTGGTACGTGTGTTTACCATTTTGTTTTGAATCTTTTTTCTTTTTGTAAAGAAACGGTTGTTTTTAATTTTGCTTTTTTAATACTGTGTTAAAATTTCGTTTGGATTTATTTTATAAAACAAATGGTTTTTTAAACAAAAACTTGTTTTATATTTGCATCCAAGAACGCAAACATACATGCATTATGGCTGATAAAAAGGAAAAAACCCGCTACTCTCCCGAGGAATTGAAGGAGTTCGAAGAGCTGATTTTGCAAAAACTGCGTCAGGCAGAGGCTGAATTGGAAGAGCTGAAGCGTTCGATGATGAAATTGGACGACGCAGGCACCAGCGATACCGAGGGGGGGAATCTCAACCTGCTGGAAGATGGCGCCGATACGCTCGAAAAGGAGAGCATCAACCAGTTGGCAGCACGCCAGCAGAAATTTATCAATCAGTTGAGGATGGCTTTGGTGCGCATTAAAAACGGCACTTATGGTATCTGTGTTGATACAGGCAAGCTTATTCCCAAAGAGCGCCTGCGCATTGTGCCGCATACGCAACACTCCATTGAAGCCAAATTGAACAAAGATTAACAACAACGCTTATTAAGTTTGTACCTTGTCAATACATGGAAGCCGCTGTGTATTTCCTGCCACAAAGGAAAACAGCGGCTTTTGCTTTTGTGTTTTTTCCTTTATTTTGCTTTCTCATTCAAAGCCGCTGAGTCTATGGACTTCTTGCAGAACCATATAGAAGCACTTATTTTTTGTGCCCCTTCGCCCATTACCGAAGAAGAAATACGGCAATGCATGACAGAAATGTTTGATGCCGACATAGAGTTGAGGGTAATAGAAGAAACACTACAGCGCATCATAGAAAAATACGAAGCCGACATTTATCCTTTTGGGGTTTACAAAAGTGGAGGTGGCTATCAATTCCTGACCAAGCCCGCTTATCAGGCCTCCATCAGCATTTTGTTGAAGCAGCAATCAAAAAAACGCCTTTCCAAGTCGGCTCTGGAGACCTTGGCCATCATTGCCTACCGGCAGCCCGTAACCAAAGGCGAAATAGAGCAAATCAGAGGGGTGAACTGTGACTATGCCATTCAAAAGCTTTTGGAAAAAGAGTTGATTGTTATCAAAGGCAAAGCTGATACCGTAGGGCGTCCCTTGCTTTACGGCACCAGTGACAAATTTATGGACTACTTCGGCATCAACAGCCTCAAAGACCTGCCCCAACCTAAAGACTTGAAGGCAGAAGAAGGCGAAGGCTTGGAAATAGGCAAAGAGCAAGACGACTAAACGGAAAAGTATTTGTTTTTTTCACGATAAAAAGTGAAGGCGGGTATTCGTCCGCCTTTTTATTTTGAGAGTGTAAGCTAAAAATAGATGAGATTTATTTTTTTGAAGCTTTTCTTTTTTGTCATTTCGGGCGCATACGAGAAATCTATTTTGTTGCATGGCGTGATGAGAGCTCTCACTACGCTTACGCTCCGTTCGAAATGACAAGTCACGTTTCACACCGTGAGAGCTGAAAGAGTGGAGTTGATATAATTGGGAAAATTATCTTTGAATGACGGTTCCTTTATTTAAGACCTCTTTGGGCTGTTGCTCTTCTGCCGGTATGATGGATGAGGATAAGGCTGAAAACAAAGCGACGCTTACTGCCATGGGACCCAGTTTCATCAGGGTGATTTTAAATGCAGGTAAGCCCGCATTTAAGATACTTTCGATGATTACGATGATTACATGAGGATGTTCGGCACTTGCAAGCGTCCATTCGCCTACAGATGGTGGCACAAATAAAAGATAAAGTGCTTGTGCAGCAAGAAACAGCGTCAAATGGCTGCTGTTGATAAGATAACGGTTTAGCGTCATACGTTCTTTACTTCGTTCCTTTCTTTTGACCAAAAGAGTAAGCACCCATATAGATAAGAAGCAGGCAAGTGGCGATAGTATGCCGGTAGCCAAGCTGTTGGCTACACCTTTAAGGGAAGCGGGTAATAGGTGATCGCTAAGCAGCATGAACCCTCCGTAAAAAAGGAAGAGAAATGCCATGCCGTGAAGAACGCTTAGGGTGAACATCGACAGCAGGTGCTTCCGGGGAGCCTGTACAAGGGCAATTTCTTGGGACGGCACCAGCCATGAAAGCAGCAGTTTTTCGGTTCGTAAGAGTATAAAAGTCACGGCTGCCATATCTATGAGCCAAGCCCATGAATCGCTGAGAGCCGCTACTATGTTAATGAATGTACCAACGCCGGATATGAGCACTGCCCCAAAAAGCGAATAAGCAGAAACGGGGGTGAAAGGGTACTTCCGGGCATGTTTAGCTGTATGGTTTAAAAGCGCATAAGCCGGCGCAAACGAAAGCCAGAAAGAAGGCAGGCGATATACTATCCGGTCTATAAATCCGGTAAGAGGGTAGGAAGCTTGTGTTTTTGTGTATGTAATGCCGCTAAATAAGGTTTGATACAATATGGCAAGCACACTGATACAGGTCAATGGAAGACACAACAGCAGTATGCTATCCATTACTTCGACGCTCAACCAAAGCTTAAATAGGCTACCCTTGTATAGCCTGCTAAAATACAAGACACTCAAAAGCAGCAGCAAAGCGGCATTTATCTTTCCATTGCTGAAAACAATTTCTTGTATATGTTTAAGTGTTTGTATTGCAGTATGTTGTGGGGGATTGCGCTTCTGTAGAGTTGGTGACGTTTTTGTTTTCTTCGGTGCTTTTGCTTTCAACTTCAGTAGCCGGCACCATTCGAGGGCGGAAGGACGTTTGTCCGGCTCGAAGAGACAGCTGTCGAATACCCACTCAAAAGTTTTGGCTATTGCCGGCGGATAGAGCGTAAACAGTCGTTGGTGGGTAGGCGGTATCACCTCGAAGAAGTCTTTGCGTGAGCCATTGGGATACAAGCCGTGCCGGATGAGTTCTTCATAGGTGGTGAGCTTGTCGTAAGGCGGCTTGAGTGTACCGGTGAAAGGATGAATGCCCACAAGAAAACGATAGAGGATAACAGCCAGGCTGAAGCGGTCCCAGCCTTCATTTTTGAAGTCGCCCACTTCCATGTCTTTGCTTTCGGGCGGGGCATATTCCGGCGTGACTGCCATGGAAGGGAAGTGTCCTTCCTTTGTGTGTATTTGTATGCTGTCGAGGTCTGCAATGGAAATGAGACCGTTGGGCAATACAAAGATATTGACGGGTTTGAGGTCGCCGATGACATATCCTTTTTGATGCAAGGCATGCACGGCCGCACAGATATTGAATGCTGTGCGCAGGCGGTAGTATGCCACCATGGGGTGGGAGAAGTAAAACTTTCTCCACGCATGCTCCTGAAATTCGGGATAGTGTTCGAAGTCTTGTGAACAGAGGTATTCGAGCTCGACGCCTTCGGCTTTGGGCATGAGGAATCCGGTGAATTGTCCCTGTTCGTTGAAG
>NZ_AUGC01000020.1 GCF_000426825.1 Thermonema rossianum DSM 10300
CTTGTCATCTCGAACGAGCGCAGCGAGTGAGAGATCTCATCAATCCAAGCCACAGGAAGCAAAAAGAGATTTCTCGCTTACGCTCGAAATGACAAGGAGGGAAGTCGAAATGACAAAGGGGGGAGGCGAAATAACCAAGGGGAATAGAAGTGACAGAGGAAAACCAGAATGATAAGGAGGATAACGAAAGGATAAAGCAATAAAGGGGCATGAAAAAGCAAAAAGTCCGGAGTATCCAAGGGCAGATAAAAAAAGCGCAGCCGGCCGCTTTTTTCCCGCGGCTTGCTACGCTCAACTAAAGCAAATGCTTTTGCTTAGAAAAACTTCTTTACCAGCAACTCTGCAATTTGCACGGCGTTGGTAGCCGCCCCTTTGCGCAGGTTATCGGCAACAACCCACAGGTTGAGCGTGCGCGGCTGACTCTCATCGCGGCGCAAGCGCCCTACAAACACTTCATCCCGGTTTTGGGCGTAAAGCGGCATGGGGTATTCGAGCTTGGCAGGATTATCGAGCAAGACCACGCCCGGGGCTTCTTGCAGCAGTTGCCGTACTTCTTCAAGCTCAAATTCTTCATGAAATTCGGCATTGATGGCTTCCGAATGCCCGCCAATAACCGGGATGCGCACTGCTGTGGCGGTTACACCTATGCTGTCGTCTTGCAAGATTTTGCGGGTCTCGTTCACCATCTTCATTTCCTCTTTGGTGTAGCCGTTTTCCATGAACACATCTATATGAGGCAGTGCGTTCAGGTCAATGGGGTAGGGGTATGCCTTGTTAGTTGCTTCTTTGCCGGCACGCTCTTCCATCAATTGGTCCACTGCTTTTTTGCCGGTGCCGGTTACTGCTTGATAGGTAGCCACCACAATGCGTTTGAGGCGGTAGCGGCGGTGCAGCGGATGCAGTGCCACCACCATCTGGATGGTAGAGCAATTGGGATTGGCTATGATTTTGTCTTCCTCAGTGAGCAGATGACCGTTGATTTCCGGCACAATCAGCTTTTTGCCGGGATGCATGCGCCAGGCAGAGGAGTTGTCGATGACGAAGGTGCCTGCTTCCGCAAAGCGGGGGGCATATTCGAGCGAGGTGCTGCTGCCTGCCGAAAAAATAGCGATATCCGGCTTTTGAGCAATGGCATCTTCTATACTTATTACGCTGTATTCCTGCCCGTTGAAGCTTATTTTTTTGCCTACCGAAGCCGGCGAAGCCACAGGCAGCAAGGTCGATACGGGAAAACGGCGCTCTTCGAGCACCCGGAGCATGGTGCCGCCTACCAAGCCGGTGGCACCCACAACTGCTACTTTCATAGAACTCTTCATTTTGGATGGTTGAATGCTTACTAAACGTGGCTCAAAGATATAGATTGTAAATAAAGTGCAAAGAAAAAGAGGCGTGAAGAACGCATGGCTTCATTGGCAAAAGTTCCTTATCTTTCAAGCAACTAAGTACGGGCAAGCATGAAGCAAACTGTTGATTTGTGGAAAAGCAATTGGTGGGGCATTTTTTTCTGGCTGTGGGGCATTGGCGGTTTAGTACCGGCACAGGCGCAATACCTGATTGAACACAGCGACCGCTATACCCGCCTGCTTGAACTGGGCATAGGTGGCAATGCCTATATGGGCGACCTCAGCAGCCGTTATGACTTCTGGTCGCCGCACATGGCGCTGGCTTTGCATTTTACCAAAAAAATGAGGTGGAACAGCTCTTTAAATTTGTTTGTGGGGTCCTTACGCAGCGAGAACTATGCCTATCAAGCCCCCGAACCCTCGGTGCGCACGGTGAAGGCGTTCAATACCGCCTTCCAAAGTTTGCAGTACCGCCTGTATTTTAATTTCATCCGCAAAAGGCATTTTCAAGCTTATTTGCAGTTGGGGGTGGGGCTGTTGCGCTACGACCCGCGCGACTTGGAAGGCAACAGCTTGGCAGAACAAATCGATACGCGCCCGCCCGGAGAAGAATACGGTACGATGGCTCTGGTGTTTCCCTTTGGTGCCGGCATGCGCTATGTGTTTGTCAATGGCTGGGGGTTGCACACTGAATTGAGCTGGTGGAACCCCACGACGGATTACCTCGACAACATCGGCACTTTGGGCACACGTCCCGGCAACGACAACATGCTTACTTTTCGCTTTGGCTTGTGCGTGCCGCTGAAAAAAGAAACAGCTTTGAAGCTCTTGCCTTTGCCGCCGGTAAGCGAGCCGGTCTATGCCCGCTAAAGGCAAGCCGGGCATATCATAATAAAAAACAGCCCGAAAATATTCCGGACTGTTAGTGAGGTATGTATTACACTATGAATAGAGTACTTAAAGCCGTCCGATGATTTGGCGTGAGATGACCAGCTTTTGTATTTCTGAAGTGCCCTCGCCTATGGTGCACAGCTTGGCATCCCGGTAAAATTTCTCTACCGGAAAGTCTTTCACATAGCCGTAGCCGCCGAAAATCTGCACGGCGTCGTTGGCTACACGCACAGCCACTTCCGAAGCATAGTATTTAGCCATGGCAGACTGTTTGGTGACAGGCAGCTTGCGGTCTTTGAGCGAAGCAGCCTGATAGGTCAGCAGCTTGGCTGCTTCTATTTCCGTTGCCATGTCTGCCAGCTTGAACGCAATGGCTTGAAACTTGGCGATGGCTTGTCCGAACTGTTCGCGCTCTTTGGCATACTGCAAGGCGGCTTCATAAGCGCCTTCGGCAATGCCTACCGACAGGGCAGCAATGGATATGCGCCCACCATCGAGAATAGCCAGTGCCTGACGGAAACCGTCGCCTACCTGTCCCAGTATGTTCTCTTTGGGCACCCGGCAGTTGTCAAAGATGAGCTCGGCAGTTTCGGAAGCCCGCATGCCCAGTTTGTTTTCTTTTTTGCCCCCCATAAAACCGGGCGTGCCCCGCTCTACAATGAAAGCGGTAGCGTTGCCTGAAGTATTGGGAGCGCCGGTGCGGGTCATCACTACGGCTACCTGTCCGCTGATGCCGTGGGTGATGAAGTTCTTGCTTCCGTTGATAACATAAAAATCACCATTGGCAACGGCGGTAGTGCGCATATTGCCGGCATCGGAGCCGGTGTTGGGTTCGGTCAAGCCCCAGGCGCCTATCCATTCGCCCGAAGCCAATTTGGGCAGGTATTTTCGTTTTTGCTCTTCGGTGCCGAACTGCAAAATATGATTGGTACAGAGGGAATTGTGGGCTGCTACTGACAAGGCAATGGAAGGGTCCACTTTGGCAAGCTCTATGATGGCGGTTACATAGGCATCATAGCCCAAGCCGGCACCGCCGTATGTTTCAGGTACCAAGATACCCATTAAGCCCAGCTCGCCCAGTTCGCGGAAAAGCTCAACGGGAAAAGTCTGGCTTTCATCCCATTCCATGATATGGGGCCGGATGCGACGCTCGGCAAATTCACGCACGCTCTCGGCTATTTCTTTGAGTAACCCCTCTCTTTCGGTGGTTATGGTGGTCATAGCTTTGTTGTTCTTTGGTGTGTAAAATAGGAAGATTTTTAGATTTTTTAAAACAAAACAAAGTTAAGCAAAATTTGTTTTTCTCTCATTATCCAAAAGCAAAATGTTAGAGTTTGTAAAAGGCACAGGAGAGGGGCTTATGCTTGCATTCTGCCTTTGATTCTATTTGCGCAACTGCGCAGAATTTAGTTTTTTTGCAAAGCCTGTCATTCATGCAGATACCAAATGTTTGTGAGCACACACATACCGCCTTCTATTTTTGCGATTATCCCCCTTGGGGGGGATGCATAACACATCTTTTGCACTACTGCTTAGGCTTGCTCACTGCCATATCCGCATACCTGCCGGCACATTCCGTTATCGATTCTTGTCTTATCCGTTCACATAAAAAAGCATTGTAGTTATGTCATATCCGGAGTATAAAGGGCTTGACTTAGCCCAAGTCAACCGTGAAATCTTATCTTTTTGGAAAGAGCACGGCACTTTTGAAAAGTCCGTAAACCAACGCGAAGGAAAACCTTCGTTTGTGTTTTATGAAGGGCCGCCCTCTGCCAATGGCAAGCCGGGCATTCACCACGTGATGGCGCGCACCATTAAAGACCTTTTTTGCCGTTATAAAACACTCAAAGGCTTTCAGGTGAAGCGCAAGGCCGGATGGGACACACACGGCTTGCCCGTAGAGTTGCAGGTAGAAAAAGAACTGGGCATCAAGAAAGAAGACATTGGCAAGAAAATATCCATTGCCGACTACAACCGCCGTTGCCGTGAAACCGTGATGCAATACACCGACCTGTGGAACCGCCTCACCGAAGAGATGGGCTACTGGGTCGATTTGAACAACCCATATATCACCTACGACAACAAGTACATAGAAACCCTGTGGTTTTTGCTCAAGGAGCTTTACAAGAAGGGGCTGCTTTACAAAGGCTATACCATACAGCCCTACTCGCCGGCAGCCGGCACAGGCCTTAGCTCGCATGAGTTGAACTATCCCGGCACCTACAAAGAGGTAAGCGATACCTCGGTGGTGGCGCAGTTTAAAGTAAAGCGCAATGAGCAGTCGGCTTTCCTTTTCGATGACGAGCAGGAAGAAGTCTTTTTCTTGGCTTGGACCACCACCCCCTGGACACTGCCTTCGAACATGGCACTGGCCGTAGGCGAAGATATTGACTATGTGAAGGTGCGCACTTTCAACCCCTATACCCACCGCCCGGTGTCTGTTATCTTGGCAAAAGACCGCTTGCCTGCCTATTTCTCGAAAAAAGCCGAAGGTTTGGCACTAAGCGATTACCAAGCGGGCGACAAGCTGATTCCTTATGAGATAGCCGGGCAATGGAAAGGCAAGGACCTGGCCGGCATACGCTATGAGCAGCTCTTGCCTTTCTTGCAAAAAGAAGAATGGGAAGAAAAAGCTTTCCGCGTCATTATTGGCGACTTCGTAAGCACCGAAGACGGTACCGGTATCGTGCACATATCGCCTACTTTTGGGGCAGACGACGCCCGCGTAGCCAAACAAAACGGCGTGCCTGCCATGTTGGTCGAAGGCGAAGACGGCAGCCTCATGCCCACCGTAGATAAAGAAGGGAAGTTCATTCGTCCTATTGGCGAAGCATTACTCAAAAAAATGAAGGAGTTGGGCATCCGGGCACATAAGGAGTTCACCGCCGACGACTTCTATGTGAAAAACTACCTGGATGAAGACGAGTCACAGCCCGACTACAAAAGCACCGATGTTATTTTGGCCATCATTCTGAAAGAAGAGAACAAGGCATTCAAAGTGGAAAAATACGTGCACAGCTATCCACATTGCTGGCGCACAGGCAAGCCCGTCTTGTATTACCCCTTGGATTCTTGGTTTATACGCACCACTGCCCTGAAAGACAGGATGGTAGAGTTAAACAAAACCATCAACTGGAAACCGGCATCTACCGGTGAAGGGCGCTTTGGCAACTGGCTAGAAAACCTGGTCGATTGGAACCTGTCGCGCTCGCGCTATTGGGGCACACCTTTGCCCGTATGGCGTACCGAAGATGGCAGCGAAGAAAAATGCATTGGTTCGCTCGAAGAGCTGCGCGTCGAAATACAAAAAGCCAACGAACGTTTGGGCTTGCAGCAGTCCACCGACCTGCCCGACCTGCACCGTCCTTATGTAGATGAAATCGTTTTGGTGTCGGACAGCGGCAAACCCATGCACCGTGAGCCGGACCTCATCGACGTGTGGTTCGACTCAGGTGCCATGCCTTATGCCCAATGGCATTATCCTTTTGAAAACCAAGAGGAATTCAAGAAATCCTTCCCTGCCGATTTTATCAGCGAAGGGGTGGACCAGACCCGCGGTTGGTTCTTTACCCTGCATGCCCTGGCGGTGATGCTCTTCGACAGCGTGGCTTTCAAAAATGTGGTTTCTACCGGCTTGGTGCTTGACAAAAACGGCGATAAAATGTCGAAATCGAAGGGCAATGTGATAGACCCCTTCGAGACACTGGCTACCTACGGCGCCGACGCCACCCGCTGGTATATGGTGAGCAATGCGGCTCCTTGGGAAAACCTGCGCTTCGACCTCGCCGGCGTCGATGAAGTGAAGCGTAAGTTCTTCGGTACCCTCTACAACACCTATAGCTTCTTTGCGTTGTATGCCAACCTCGATGGCTTTACCTACAAGGAAGAGCCCATCCCTGTGGCGCAGCGCCCCGAAAGCGACCGTTGGATTATCTCCCGCCTCAATACTTTGATTGCTACCGTAGAGCAGGCAATGGAAGACTATGAGCCCACCAAGGCTACCCGTGCCATTCAGCACTTCGTGATAGAGGACCTGAGCAACTGGTATGTGCGTTTGAACCGTAAACGCTTCTGGAAAGGCGAATACAATCAAGACAAAGTGGCGGCGTATCAGACCCTCTACGAGTGCCTGGTAACTATTGCCAAGTTGACTTCGCCTTTTGCACCCTTCTATGCCGAGCGTCTTTACAAAGACCTGAACGACACCACCGGCAAGGAGCCGTTTGAGTCGGTGCATCTGACTGACTTCCCGCAGCCGCTTGCCGCTCACATAGACCGCGACTTGGAAGAAAAGATGGATTTGGCACAGCGCATCTCTTCGCTTACCCACGCGCTGCGCAAGCGTGAAAAAATCAAAGTGCGTCAGCCATTGCACCGCATTCTTATTCCTGTTTTGAACGATACCATGCGCCGGCAAATAGAGGAAGTTGCCGACATCATCAAGGCAGAGGTGAACGTGAAAGACATAGAATTTGTAGATGACTCTTCCGGTATCTTGGTGAAAACAGCCAAGCCCAACTTCCGCCGGTTGGGACAAACCTACAAACAGCTGATGAAACCCATTGCGGCAGCCATTCAGCAGTTTGGTGCCGATGAAATCAAAGCACTGGAGCAGACAGGCAGCTATACCATAGAAGTAGAAGGGCAGTCCATCACCCTCACCCAAGAGGACGTCATCATTGAGTCGAAAGACATCGAAGGCTGGTCCGTTGCTTCCGAGCGCGGCTTGACAGTTGCTTTGGATACCCGCCTCGACGATGACCTGCTCATGGAAGGCATTGCCCGTGATGTGGTGAACCGTATTCAGAACCTACGCAAAGACCTGCAGTTTGAAGTGCAGGATAAAATAGCCATCCGTGTGCAAAAACTCGATGAGCTGTTCAATCGTGCCATAGAAACCCACAAGGCTTACATCATGCAGGAAACGCAAGCTCTGCAGCTTGAGCTTGTAGATGACTTGCCGGATGCTCATGTGTTTGACTTGGACGGGCGCGAGCTGCGGGTGTCTGTTTCGCTTGCCGAAGCCATGAAAGCCTGACCCCTGCCGTCAGAATAAAGGAAGCAAGGGCGTGGCGCAAGCCATGCCCTTCTTGTTTGCTTACCTCCCGTAAATGAACGGCTAAAAGTTCATCCGCTTTTCGCCTGCTTATGAGCCGGAAACGGAACAAAATCTTATTTTTGAAAATTGTGTGTGCGCTTTAATCAGTACGCTAAGCTAAATTCCAACAAACGAATGGCAACACTCATAGCAGACAGCGGAGGCACCAAAACCGATTGGGTGTATATACACGAAGCACAGCAGATAAAAGTAAAAACCGCCGGTTTGCATCCTTTCTACATGGACAGCGCCGCCATGCAGCAGACAATAGAAGCCACTTTGTTGCCCGTTCTGGCGCGGTTGCCTTCGCCCGCAGCGATTTTTTTCTATGGGGCAGGCTGCAGCAGTCAAGAGAAGAAGCAGCAGCTAACCAAAGCACTTGCTGCCTGTTTTCCCGAAGCACATATAGAAGTGGAGCACGACATGCTGGGGGCTGCCCGTGCGCTGTGGGGGCATCGCCAAGGAATTGCCGCCATCTTGGGAACGGGGGCTAATGTGTGCCTCTATGACGGGCAAGCCATTACGGATAACCCGCCAAGCTTGGGCTTTTGGTTGGGCGATGAGGGCAGCGGGGCTTATCTGGGGCGCGAGTGGGTGAAGCTTTACTTGCATGGAGCCCTGCCCGGAGCATTACAAGAAGCCTTTCGCATGCAATATGCCTTGCGCTTAGACGACGTCTTGCAGGCTGCTTACCACAGTGCACATCCCAACCGATACTTTGCGCAGTTTGTGCCCTTTCTTAAAGAGTATTGCACAGATGAGTACGTAGGCACTTTCCTACGCCATGCTTTTGATTTGTTTTTTGAACGTTACCTTTGTAAAATAAAAGATTACTACCTCTACCCGGTGGCTTTCACGGGCTCTATAGCCTTCCATTTTCAAGAGCTCTTGCGTGCATCGGCGCAATCATTCGATGTGCAGGTGGTGCGTATAGAACAAAGCCCCTTGCCCGGTTTGTTGAAATATCATGAAATGGTGTAAGTAAAAATATTATGAGCATAACAGAATCTCCTTCACATTACGACCACCTGGAGCAGATGAGCATCAGAGAGCTGCTCGAGGGCATGAACCGCGAAGACCAAACCGTGCCTTTGGCAGTGGCAAAAGCTATCCCACAAATAGAGGCAGCCGTCAAAGCCATTGTGCAGAAGATGAAAGCGGGTGGGCGTTTGTTTTATATTGGTGCCGGCACCAGTGGGCGTCTGGGCATCGTCGATGCCTCGGAGTGTCCGCCTACCTTCGGCGTGCCTCATGATTTGGTCATTGGCATCATTGCCGGCGGCGACCGGGCTATTCGCAAAGCAGTGGAGTTTGCCGAAGACGATGAGCAACAAGCATGGAAAGACCTGCAGGCTTACGACGTATCGCCGCGCGACGTGGTGGTAGGCTTGAGTGCCTCGGGACGCACGCCCTATGTCGTAGGCGGCTTGCGTGAAGCTCAAAAAAATGGCATAACGACTGTTTGCATTACTTGCAATCCGGATACCGCCTTGGCGAAGGTTGCTCACTATCCCATTGAAGTCATTGTAGGTCCCGAGTTTGTTACGGGCAGCACACGCCTGAAGGCAGGTACCGCGCAAAAGCTGGTACTCAATATGATATCTACGGCTACTATGATTCAGCTGGGGCATGTACGCGGCAACAAAATGGTAGATATGCAACTGGCTAACACGAAGCTGATAGACAGGGGTTGTAAAATTATTATGGAAGAACTGGGGCTTTCTTACACAGAGGCAAGGAATTTGCTCGAGCAGTACGGTAGTGTCCGTAAGGTGATTGAAAGCTTTAACGAATAGCCCCATGAAAAAAAATATCTGCTTCGCCATACTGTTTTTTTGTTGCTTGGGCGCTCTCTTTCCGCTGCAAGCACAACAGGAGCGCATTGAACAGGTGCTAAGCCTTGGTTTGAATGACGCCCAAAAAATTATGGAAGCCTACAATGCACCTCTGGGCAGAACCATTGGCTTTGCCATGAGTGACGGTTGGCATGAAACTGCCCAGCCCTTGAAACGATGGCAAAGTAATTTTCGCTTTGTGCAATCGTCGGTGGTGTATCCGGCTTATGAGCAGCGCTACAACCTGATTGACCTGGGGCTTGAAAATGGCATTGTCATAGCGGGCGACAGCTCTGCCCCAACAGCCATCGGGGAGCGTGGCGACTTGTCCGTTTTGCGCAACCGCTTAAACGACAGCCTGGTGTTTTTACCGCAAGGTTTGGGGCTTATTTATAAACAATATGCCTTCTTTCCCGCGGTATATCCTCAATTTAGCATTGGTTTGTTCCGTAATACGGAGCTGAGCATTCGTTTTTTGCCCAATGTGGCACCTTTGGTCAGTCCCTTTGTCAGCGACATACCCGATAACATTCAAATGAGCTACTGGGGGGTAAGCCTCATGCATGACTTGAAGCAGTGGATTCCTTCTATTGCTTTGGCACCTTTCAGCCTGTCGGTGTGGGGGAGCTACTCACAAGCCAACTTTTCCTATCCTTTGGAGCTTCGTTCCTTGGGTGCCGGCGATCCCCGTGATCAGTTGCTGCGCTATGGCGTAACGGCTTACAGTGTGGGGATGGCTGCTTCTAAAAAAATTGCTTTTCTGACTTTTTTTGGGGGCATGCAGTATGATAAGAGCATCGCCACCAACCGTCTGGAAGGCACCTATAAGGTGGGAGAGGAAATCATCACCAATCCCATAGATCAAACTTATGAAGGGCAACGCATAGCCGCTAACATAGGTGCCAAGTTGCGCGTGAAAAAGACCTTTTTGGCAGTCAGTGCCGTGTTAAGCCAATACAGTACTTTGAGTGTCACCATTGGTTTTGGCAACAACAACCCCTAAATCCCTTTTTGAATATTCCATAGCCAGTTGAGCACGATAAGCACAGCTAAAGGCAAAAGCACAGCCGGCCGCCGGAGCCACCGCTCTGCCAGTAGATAAAGGCTATAGGTGAGTGTTTTCTTTTTGATCAGGTCGTAAAGCAAAAAGAAAGGGAGCAAAGCCAATGCCATAAGCGCCGGAAAGCTCAGAGGATTATAGTATAGTGCCCGCTGCCAGTATCCTTGCAGGGCAGCCAACATGCCCCGTGTAGTGCCACAGCCGGGACAGGCTATTCCTAACAGGTTTTTACTCCAGCAAACGCCCAGTTTGGCAGCCTGATGACCGGCGTATAAATGCCAGCTTATCCAGGCATAAGCTGCAAGCACAAGCAAGCTTGTAAAGGCATAAAAGCGCTTTTTTTTCTGAACTTGCAGTTTATTTCTGATATCGGCAGGTGTTTGTTTATGCATTTGCTATGCTTTTTGTTTTTACTTTTTATCAAGTTATCAAGAAGTTATTTGTAGATAATATTTTAATGACAGCGAGCATTTGGAAGTTTTTCACAAAAGCCGGCCAGCCGGGATGGGCAAGCCTTATCCCTATTTACAACCTCATAAAATTACTGGAAATAGTGGGGCGTCCCACTTGGTGGATTGTTCTGTTTATCATTCCACTTGCAAACATCGTAGCTATAATCATTGTGTACATTGATTTAGCCCAAAGTTTTGGTAAAGGTACCGGCTTTGGAATTGGTATGCTTTTGGTGCCATTTGTATTTCTGCCCATGCTCGCTTTTGGTGATGCCGAGTATGAGGGACCGGCAGCTGCCCGGCAAGCATAGGTTGTAGAAACAACCCGCCAATATTACAAAAATAGCAAAAGAGGAAGCAGCCCGCTTCCTCTTCTTTTTTGTTTGGTCATGCAAAAACTACTTAGCAGAAAGTTGTGCGAATCAAAAGATTGTTCTAAATTTGGCAGTCTAAAATTGGGTACAATGGCAAAAACATCAAATAAAGACAAAGAAACGCCCAAAGCAAACGAATCTTTGGCAGAAGCATTGGTGGAAAACCCGGAGGTGGTATTGAACGAAACCACCGATTTCTTAAAGAGGAACCGTCAGCGCCTGACCATCGGGCTGGTGGCTCTGGTGGCGGTGGTAGGGGCCTTCATGGCTTACCGTTACATGAAAAGCACGCAGCAGGAAGAGGCATTGAACGAATTGTTTGCTGCTGAAACCTTTTTTGCCTTGGATTCCACCAAACTGGTGCTTGAAGGCAATGGTAACTATTTGGGTGCCCTGCAAGTAGCCGAGGAGTATCCGATGGCAGAAGTAGAGGATGCTGCTCACTTCTATGCCGGTGTGGCTTATCTGAAAGAGGGCAACTATGAACAAGCCATTGTCGAGCTCAAACAATTCAAAGCAAAAGATGCCTTAGTACAGGCGCGTGCCTATGCACTTTTGGGCGATGCCCACGCCGAGCTGAAGCAATGGGAGGAGGCCGTGGCTGCCTACGAAAAAGCAGCTAAGCACAAACCCAACCCTTATTTTACACCCGTTTACTTGATGAAACAGGCTTTGGCTTACGAGCAGATGGGCAAGTGGGCAGAGGCAGTGGAAACCTACGATGTGATTCTGAAGCGTTTCCCCAATGCACAAGTGGTAAACGAAGCCAAGAAGTACAAGGCGCGTGCAGAGCAGTTGAGCTCTACGCCGTCTAATTAAGCACGCATTCAACACTTCAAAAACATACAGATGGGTAGAGCTTTCAAACTCTACCCATTTTTTGTTGATTCACTCAAATAGAGCAAAATCTATGGCAACCCAACTCAAAAATCTAAGCGACTATTCACAAAAAAACATAGGCGACATCAGTGGTAAACGCTTTGCCATTGTGGTGGCCGAGTGGAACGAACAGGTAACAGGCAAACTGCTGGAGGGGGCTTATCAAACACTTCTGAAGCATGGAGCCAAAGAAGAGAACATTGTGGTGAAGACCGTGCCGGGTAGCTACGAGCTGAGCTTGGGGGCACAGTGGATGGCACAACGCCCCGACATCGATGCCGTCATATGTTTAGGATGCATCATTCAGGGCGAAACCCGTCATTTCGATTTTATTGCGCAAGCCGTCGCCATTGGTTTGACCGAAGTAGGCTTGAAATGGAATAAGCCGGTGGTGTTTGGGGTGCTCACCCCCGATACTTTGCAACAGGCTTTGGATCGTGCCGGCGGAAAGCACGGCAACAAAGGCGACGAAGCAGCCATCACAGCCATTAAAATGTTGGGATTTGATGCTGTTTAGCCTTTTCTTCATATTACCGCCGATTTTTCCACAGTAAAAAACATACAGCTATGAAAGTACTGAAGTTTGGAGGCACCTCTGTGGGCAGTGCCGAACGCATGCGCTCGGTGGCTTCTATCATTGCCCAAGAGCAAAAACCACTGATGGTAGTGCTCTCGGCTATGTCGGGAGTAACCAACCGCTTGGTTGATTTGAGTAATGCCCTGAAAGCCGGTCATTTGGGGCTTGCACGTCAGGCTGTAGCCGATATTGAGCAGAAGCACCGTCAGGCAGCTGAATCGTTGCTTGCCGAAAGTCCGGCACTTTTGCAAGAAGCCCTGGCTTACATTGCCGATACCATCCAACTGCTTACCTCATCCTTTGCCATGCCTTGGAGCATTGAGCTGGAGAAAATATTGCTTGCGCAAGGCGAATTGCTCTCTACGCACTTGTTTTACTTTTATACCCGCACGCTGAATTGGGACAGCCGCCTGCTTTCGGCGCTTTCTTTTATGCGTACCGACGAGCACAACGAACCCGATATCAACTACATTCGCCGGGAGCTGCTTGGGCAGCTCGAAGCCCATCCGGCAGAGGTGTATATTACGCAAGGATATATTTGCCGCAATGCCAAGGACCAAATAGACAACCTGCGGCGTGGCGGCAGCGATTATACCGCTTCCTTAGTAGGCGCAGCCATAGGCGCAGAAGAAGTGCAAATATGGACCGACATTGACGGCATGCACAACAACGACCCGCGCATTGTGCCCGATACTTTTCCGCTGCGCAAACTCTCTTTCGACGAAGCAGCCGAGCTGGCTTATTTTGGTGCCAAAATACTACACCCCGCCAGCATCTTACCGGCGCAAAAATATAAAATCCCGGTGCGCCTGCTCAATACCATGGAACCGCAAGCCCCCGGCACCCTCATCACCGACGAGTCCGTAGAGCGCGACATCAAAGCCATTGCGGCTAAAGATGGCATCACCGCCATTAAAATCAAATCGAGTCGCATGCTGCTGGCTTATGGTTTCTTGCGTCGTGTGTTCGAGGTCTTCGAGCGTTACCGCACCCCCATCGATATGATTACGACTTCGGAGGTGGCCGTATCGCTGACCATCGATGATGACACACACCTGGACGAGATAGTGAAAGAGCTGCAAGCCTTTGGGCATGTGGAAGTAGATAAGGAGCAGACCATCGTTTGCATTGTGGGCAACTTCGTTGCCGACAAGCCGGGCGTGGGGGTTGGCATCTTCGAAGCCTTGCGCAACATCCCTTTGCGTATGATTTCCTATGGTGGCAGTCCACACAACATTTCTCTGCTGCTCGATACGCGCTACAAAAAAGAAGCTTTGCTGTCATTGAATGAACACCTGTTTAAAGCCGAACCGGCACGCTCATGAAACTCTACTGCCTGCGTCATACAAGCATTGAAGAAGCCTACGGAGCGTTGTGTTATGGGCAAAAAGAAGTGCCCTTGAAGGAGGCTCTTTTCGAAAAAGAGCTGGCAAAGCTGCAGACTTATCTGCCCGGCCACTTCGATGCCCTGCTTTACAGTCCGCTGGAGCGTTGTGCCCGTTTGGCAGAGCGTTTGCCTGCCCGTCAAAAAATGGCAATACCCGCTTTGAAGGAGCTTTCCTTTGGTGAGTGGGAGGGGGTGCCTTGGAACGAAATACCCGAAGAAGCGCTGCAGGCATGGATGCAGGACTATGTGCACCGGCAACCGCCCGGTGGCGAAAGCTACAAACAATTGTGTGAGCGCTTGCGCACGGCCATAGACTACACCTTGGAGTTGGAACAAGAGACCGTGGCTTGGGTGACTCATGCCGGCTGCATGCGTGCCCTGCTTCATCTGCTGGTGAACATACCTTTGCCTATCACCTTCTTTACCAACTTGCAAACGCCTGCTTTGGCTGTTTTCGAGTACAAAGACGGCTACTGGTTTCTTGACTGCTGGAATCCGCCTGTGTAGCGGTTAGCTACCTTGTAAATATGAAAGCATTGCTTTACTTTTGACCAAAGCCTATGTTTCACCTTATAAACCCAAAGCACGATGTCAACCGTCATTCCTTGGCAAACAGCAAAAGAATACGAGGATATTACCTATAAAAAGTGCAATGGTGTTGCACGCATCGCCTTCAACCGTCCGAATGTGCGGAATGCCTTCCGGCCAAAGACGGTATTCGAGTTGTATGATGCTCTTTTAGACGCCCGCGAAGATACCTCCATAGGGGTGGTTCTACTGACCGGCGAAGGACCTGCCGATGATGGCGTGTATGCCTTTTGCAGCGGTGGCGACCAGCGCGTGCGTGGTAAAGAAGGATATGTGGACGACAATGGTATGCCGCGGCTCAATATTCTGGAAGTACAGCGTTTGATTCGTTTCATGCCCAAAGTGGTGATTGCCGTGGTGCCCGGTTGGGCAGTGGGCGGCGGCCACAGCTTGCATGTGGTCTGCGACCTGACCATTGCCAGCAAAGAGCACGCCATTTTCAAACAAACCGATGCCGACGTAACCAGCTTCGACGGCGGCTATGGCTCTGCCTATTTGGCACGTATGGTGGGGCAGAAGCGGGCACGTGAAATATTCTTCTTAGGGCGCAACTATTCGGCACAAGAAGCCTACGAAATGGGCATGGTGAATGCGGTGGTGCCCCACGACCAACTCGAACAAGTGGCATATGAGTGGGCACAAGAAATTCTGAAGAAAAGCCGTATTTCCATCCGTATGCTGAAATTTGCCTTCAACTTGGTAGATGATGGTTTGGTGGGGCAGCAGGTATTTGCGGGCGAAGCCACCCGCCTGGCTTATATGACAGAAGAAGCCAAAGAAGGGCGCGATGCCTTCCTTGAAAAGCGCAAGCCTAATTTCGATCAGTTCCCTTGGATACCATAAAAAGCAAAAGTGTCTGTTAAAAGCAGAAAGAGCAGCGCTTATGAGCACTGCTCTTTTTTCATGATTTAAAAAATACGAAAGCGGGGAAGCATGCTTTGCCCTTTGGCAAACGCTTACTCCAGCTTCCAGGAGCGCAAGCTGCGCAAAGCGTCGTAGTCGGTCATGTCGAATTTGCAAGGAACAATAGACACATAACCGTGCTCAAGCGCCCACACGTCAGTATCGTCGCCGGCATCTTCGTTAATGAAGTCGCCCACAAGCCAGAAATAGCGGCGTCCGGTGGGGTCGTAGCGCTCATCGAAGTTTTCTTGCCAGCGGGCTTTGGCTTGCCGGCACCAGCGGATGCCTTTGAGTGGGGCATGTTTGCTGTGTGGGAAGTTTACATTCAGAGCCACATGTTTGGGAATGCCTTGTTCCAACGCTTGGCGCACTATCTTGCGAATCCAGTCGAAAGTGTGGCTGAAGTCGGCTTCATGCGAATAATCGCACAAAGAGAAACCTATAGCCGGTAGTCCTTCGATGGCCGCTTCAATGGCTGCTGACATCGTGCCCGAGTAAAGCACGCTTACCGAAGAATTGCTGCCATGATTGATGCCGCTCACCACCAGGTCGGGTGTGCGGTCTTTAAGCACATAATGCTTGGCAAGCTTTACGCAGTCGGCAGGGGTGCCCGAGCATTCGTAGGCTACCAAGTCATCGAAGATATTGACTTTTTCGAGGCGCAGCGTATCGCCTACGGTAATGGCGTGGCCCATGCCCGATTGGGGACTATCGGGGGCTACCACAACCACTTCACCGAATTCGCGCATCAGGCGCACCAGGTGGTGCAAGCCGGGTGCTGCAATGCCGTCGTCGTTCGACACTAAAATTAAAGGACGTTTGGAATTCATGGATTTATCGAATCGCTTGGTTATAGTAATTCACTATTTTGATGAGGTCGCCCACTTCGTCGGGGTTGAGCTTGTTTTGCTTGATGAAGTTATGAAGGCGTTCATCCATGCCGGGCAAAAAACGAAACAAGTCTTTTTTGTCTGTATAAGGGCGTATTTCGCCGTTTTCATACAAAAAGAAGGGTTCAAAACGCGGGCGCCGCACAGCCACTGACGGACCGATGACATAAGGCGAGGTGGTAGTAACCATTTGGGTTACCAGGCGCTCACGTGCCAATAAGGTAACAAAGTCGCCGGTTGTCAACACTTCAAAGATGGTAGGGCTTTTGTAGTTGCTGCCCGGGTTTTTGGCATAGGGCAACACTATAAACAAACGCTTGCGTTTGTAGTACGTATCGAAAAATTCGAAGTAAAGAATTTGACGGGCGCTAAAGGTTTGTATTTGCTCGTTGCTTGTCTGTAGTTGCACTGCGTCGTTTTCAAGTGTATAGCGTAGTTTGCCACGCAGTGTGTCGCCGTCGTTATGAATCAAAAAGCCTTGGTGCCAGTGCTCTTCGGCAAAATAGTATTGGGCAGCTGCTTCAAAACCGGACAGCAGCCCAATACCCAGCCAAAAACACAATGCCCATAAATGACTAAGAGGTTTTGTTTTCTTCTTTGAGAATTTCATGCCCCAGTTTGTCGCGTTTGGTCTGAAGATACTTTTCATTATGTGGATTGGGCGTTATTTCTATTGGTACCCGTTCTACAATTTCCAAGCCATAGCCCATTAAACCGGCGCGTTTTTTCGGGTTGTTTGAGATAAGGCGGATTTTGTGCACGCCCAGGTCGCGTAAGATTTGCGCTCCCACGCCATAATCGCGTTGGTCGGGCTTAAAGCCCAAATGCTCATTGGCTTCCACGGTGTCCAGTCCTTGTTCTTGCAGCTTGTAGGCTTTCAGTTTGTTGAGCAAACCAATGCCGCGCCCTTCTTGATTCATATACAAAACAATGCCTTTCCCTTCTTTTTCTACCATTTCCATGGCACGGTGAAGCTGCGGACCACAGTCACAGCGGCATGAACCGAAAATATCACCGGTAACACAAGACGAGTGTACACGCACCAATACGGGCTCGTCCGGTTCCCAGCGCCCTTTGATAAGGGCCAAATGCAAATCGCCGGTATCTATTTGCCGGTAGGCTATCAAATCGAAGTTGCCCCATTGGGTAGGCAGCTCCACGCCTATTTCCCGTTTGATGAGTGAATCTTTTTTCAGGCGGTAAGCAATCAGGTCTTGAATGGACACCAGCTTCATGCCGAACTTATCGGCTATTTTGCGCAGGTCGGGCAGGCGTGCCATGCTGCCGTCGTCGTTCATCACTTCGATGAGCACACCGGCAGGGCGCAGGCCCGCCAAACGGGCCAAGTCAACGGCGGCTTCGGTATGCCCGGCGCGGCGCAACACGCCCCCGTCGCGGGCTTTGAGTGGATTGATGTGGCCCGGGCGCCCGAAGTCATCAGCTTTCATTTTGGGGTCGGCCAGTGCGCGTATGGTCATGGCGCGGTCATAGGCCGACACGCCGGTGGTGCATCCATGTCCCAGCAGGTCTACCGTTACGGTAAAGGCGGTTTCATTGGGTGCGGTGCTTTTGCCTACCATCAAATCCAAATTCAACTCTTTGCAACGCTCTTCGGTGAGTGCTACGCACAAGACGCCACGCCCCTCTTTAATCATGAAATTGACCATTTCGGGGGTGATTTTTTCGGCAGCGCAAATAAAGTCCCCCTCATTTTCACGGTCTTCGTCATCAACGACTATCACTATTTCGCCACGTGCAATGGCTTCGATAGCTTCTTCTATGCTATCCAAACGAATGTCTCCTGCTTGTTCCATCGTAATTTTCAAAGTATAATTGGCAATTGTAAAACAACGAAAAAGGTTGTATAGTTTGAGAAAAAACTGCACCTTAGTTGTGAACTAATGCAAAGATACGTTTTTTATGGAAGCAATACACGCAACTACGGTCTTGGCTGTCAAGCACAACGGCAGCATTGCCATTGGCGCCGACGGGCAGGCCACCTTGGGCAATACGGTGATGAAGTCACATGTAAAGAAGGTGCGCAAGCTGCAAGACGGCAAAGTGATTGTGGGTTTTGCCGGCTCTACGGCCGATGCTTTTACCTTACTGGAGCGCTTTGAAGAAAAGCTTAATAAATTCGGCGGCATCATGGAGCGCGCAGCCATTGAATTGGCAAAAGACTGGCGCACCGACCGCTTTTTGCGGCGCCTCGAAGCCATGATGATTGCCATTTCCAAAGACGACATTTTGATTATTTCGGGTACCGGCGACGTGTTACGCCCCGATGAGGAGGTGGCAGCCATTGGCTCGGGAAGTATGTATGCCCAATCGGCAGCATTGGCACTCAAGCGCCATGCCCCTCACCTGAGCGCGCGCGAAATGGTGGAAGAGGCTTTGCGTATTGCAGCCGATATTTGCATTTATACCAACCACAACTTCACCATTGAAGAACTCGCATCTTAAATTGTAAAACAATAAATTTATGGGAGACATAGGTAGCTTATTTTGGATTATTTTCCTGCTCATATCTTTTCAGCCGGTCATCAGCCGCAAGCTGTTGGAGTCAGCGCGGGTGCGTTTCCTTGCGCGCCTTGAGCGCAAGCGCAACTCAAAAGTGATTTTGTTGATTCACCGCCAGGAGAGCATGAGCTTTTTAGGCTTTCCGGTGGTTAAGTTCATTTCCATGGAAGACTCGGAGGAGGTATTGCGGGCTTTGGAGATGACACCGCCAGAAAAAGATATTGACTTGGTGTTGCACACGCCCGGCGGGCTGGTGTTGGCAGCCACACAGATAGCACGTGCCATTAGCCGCCGGAAGGGGAAAGTGCGTGTAATTGTGCCGCATTATGCCATGAGTGGGGGCACGCTCATAGCATTGGCCGCCGATGAAATCATTATGTCGCCCAATGCGGTGCTGGGGCCTCTGGACCCTCAACTGGGCGAATATCCGGCGCCGTCGCTCATACGGCTAAAAGCAATCAAAGACATCAACAAAATCGATGACAAGATGCTGATTTATGCCGATGTGGCAGAAAAAGCAACGGCACAGCTACAGGAAACCATTCGTGAGCTGCTTATCAAGAACTACCCCAAAGAAAAAGCAGATGAGTTGGCAAAGGTATTGACAGAAGGCACCTGGACCCACGATTATCCTATCAACTTTGCCAAGGCACAAGCCTTGGGCTTGCGTGTGAGCGACCAAATTCCGGTGGAGTTCATGCAGCTGATGACCTTGTATCCGCAGCCGGTTCGCACCCGCAATGTGGAGTATTTGGAGCCGGTGCATGGCGGTGCTTTTTCAAAATAGGCAGGAAGAAAGAGCGAATCATAAAACAAACCGGTGCTTCTTGTTCAAGCAGAAGCCCGGTTTTGTCTTTTATTAGCGGCTCACGAAAAGCAACAGCCCATAGCCGATGACCATTAGCCAGTCTTCGTTGCCGCTGATGGCAGGAATACGGACCCAGTCTTGGGCGCAGGCTAAGCCTAAACCAAAAATGAGAATACTGATTAGACGCAGCAGATAACGTGTGTTTTTGTTCATGAGAATAGTTTTTTTGATGGAGATACATTGTAGTACGAAAAATAAAAAAGAGAGCTTAAAAAAGCTCCCTTTTTTTATTTGTTTTCAGGAAAAACAGGCGTGTTACCCATTCATTGACAGCAAGAATTCGCGGTTGTCCATGGTGCCGCGCATTCTTTCCAGCAAAAACTCCATGGCTTCTATGGAGGTCATGTCGCTCATGTATTTGCGCAATATCCATACCCGGTTGAGCTCGTCTTTGTCCATAAGCAAATCTTCGCGACGGGTGCCCGAAGCCGGTATGTCTATGGCCGGATAGATACGACGGTTGGCCAGTTTGCGGTCCAGCTGCAACTCCATGTTGCCGGTTCCTTTGAACTCTTCAAAGATCACCTCGTCCATTTTGGAACCTGTGTCTATCAGGGCAGTAGCGATGATGGTAAGCGAGCCACCATTTTCCACATTGCGTGCCGCACCAAAGAAGCGCTTGGGTTTATGCAGCGCGTTGGCATCGACCCCACCGGACAGAATTTTTCCGGACGAAGGAATGACCGTGTTGTAAGCACGTGCCAAACGGGTGATAGAGTCAAGCAAAATCACCACATCGTGCCCACATTCTACCATCCGTTTGGCTTTTTCGAGCACTATAGAAGAAACTTTCACATGACGTTCGGCCGGCTCATCGAAAGTGGAAGAGATGACCTCGGCGCGTACACTGCGCATCATGTCGGTGACTTCTTCGGGGCGCTCGTCGATGAGCAACACAATCAAATAGACTTCCGGATGGTTTTCGGCAATGGCATTGGCAATTTGCTTGAGCAGCACGGTTTTCCCTGTTTTGGGCTGTGCCACTATCAAACCACGCTGCCCTTTGCCTATGGGGGCAAACAGGTCGAGCAAGCGGGTAGAATACAGGTCAGGTTTGGTACTTAGCTTGAGCCGTTCTTGCGGGAACAGGGGCGTCAGGTGTTCAAAGGCAATTCTATCGCGTATTTCATCGGTGCTTCGGCCGTTTACGCTATGGATGCGCAGCAATGCGAAATATTTTTCACCGTCTTTGGGAGGGCGCACCGGACCTACTACCGTATCGCCGGTTTTTAGGCCGAACAGGCGTATTTGAGAGTGAGATACATATACGTCGTCGGGGCTGGGGAGGTAGTTATAATCTGCCGAGCGCAGAAAGCCATAACCTTCGGGCTGAATTTCCAACACGCCCGTGCAATCCACTATGCCTTCGAAGTCCTTGATAAGCTTGCGGTAATAACGGCGATCTTTTACCGGCTCGGCAGGCTGCGTGTTGGCAGGTGCGGTTTCTTGTTCTGCTTTGGGCTCTTCTTTTTCTGTGGGTTCTTTTTGTTGAGGACTTGGCGTCGCGCTTTCTTTCGTAGATTTTGTTTCTTCCTTAGCAGCCGGTGTTTCTTTTATTTTATTGGCATCCGCTTGGGTTTCCTGCTTTGCCTGGTCTTTTTCTTGGGGGGTAGAAGTCTCTTCCGTGCTTTCTTTTTTGGTTTCAACTACATTGGTTCGCTTGCGCCGGCGCGTACTTTTTTTCTCTTCTGCTTTTTCTGTTTTCGCTTCTTTATCTTTATCGTCAGTTGTCCCGGTCTTTTCTTCCGCTGCCTTTTGGTTTTCTTCGGCTTCTTCTTTTTTGTCAGTAACCTCTTTCACATTTTGCCGCTTACGACGCGTTTTGCTTTGAGCATTGGTTTTCGAAGCAGTTTCTTGTGCTTCTTCGGTCGAGGGGGCAGGCTCGGTGGTTTCTGCTGGGGGGGCCAATTTCTGAAGCTCCTCTTCGGGAAGCACCGCTTGCTGGTCCAGTATCTTATAAATAAGCTCTTGCTTAGAGAGTTTTTTGTAGTTGGATAACCGGAGTTGCTCGGCTATCTCCCTCAATTCCGAAAGCAACTTAAGTTTTAGATCTTCGATGGTGTACATACAGGTTTAATTAATTTTAGCTTTTCCTGAAATTCAAAAAATGTTAATGAACAGGCTTTTTATGATTTATGGACTCGAAACAAAAAGCTTATGGCCGCTTGTCTGTTTTGATTGAACGATAAGATAAAATGAGGATCGACACAAGATTATCGGTTGTCATATTCTTACAACGACTGCTGCCGTCTATTACACGGAATGCAGTTTCTTCAATTTGTGTGGTTGTTGTTGGATAATAAAAAGATTGAGTGCGCGGACATCCGCAAATATAAAAAAGAAATGCTGTAGGCAAATCCCGGAGTAAAGAGCTTTTGTGTTCTTATAGTGGCGAATTTAGTAAAAATGAATATTACCGGCAAATAAACTGTTTGAATCCTAATCATTTTTTTAATTTGCCGGGAGTTTTACAGAAACAACATTCAGCAGCTTATGTTAACTATACAGCAAATAAGAGAGCAAAAAGAGCGCGTAATTGCCGGCTTGGAAAAAAAACGTGTGGCCGGGGCGCAACAATTGATTGATGAAGTATTGCAGCGTGATGCGGAACGTCGCCAAATACAAAAACAACATGACGATGTGCTTGCCGAGTCCAATCGTGTAGCCAAGTCGATTGGCCAGCTCATGAAAACAGGGCAAAAAGAGGAGGCGGAAAAAGCCAAAGCGCAAGCCAAAAGCCTTAAAGAAGAGGCACAACGCCTGGTAGAAGCACTGCGCGAGGCAGAACGTAAGTTGCAGGAGCTACTGGCCACCATTCCCAACATTCCCCATGAAAGTGTACCGGAAGGTGTCTCAGCAGAAGACAATGAAATAGTAGAACAGAAAGGCGAAATTCCTCTATTGGGTGAAGATGCCTTGCCTCACTGGGAGCTTATTGTAAAATACGATATTATCGACTTTGAAACCGGTAGCAAAGTAACCGGCAGCGGTTTCCCTTTCTATAAGGGAAAGGGGGCGCGCCTGCAGCGTGCTTTACTCAACTTCTTTTTAGACCGTGCCGTGGAAGCGGGCTACGTGGAAGTGCAACCGCCGGTTTTGGTAAACGAAGCATCGGCTTTCGGCACCGGGCAGTTGCCCGATAAAGACGGGCAGATGTATCATATTGAACGCGACAACCTGTATGTTATTCCCACGGCGGAAGTGCCTATCACCAACATGTATCGCGATATGATACTGGAAGAGCATCAGCTGCCCATCAAGCATGTGGGATATACGCCTTGTTTCCGGCGGGAGGCAGGCACATGGGGGGCCGATGTGCGTGGCTTGAACCGCCTGCACCAATTCGACAAAGTGGAAATCGTACAGATACGCAAGCCCGAAGAGTCTTATGCGGCGCTGGAAGAAATGCGGCATTATGTGCAGTCTTTGCTGGAAGCCCTGGAGCTGCCCTACAGAGTGGTAAAACTATGCGGGGGGGATATGAGCTTCACCTCGGCGCTTACTTATGATATGGAAGTGTTTGCTGCGGGGCAGAAAAAGTGGCTGGAGGTGAGTTCTGTGAGCAACTTTGAGTCGTACCAGGCTGCCCGCATGATGCTGCGCTATCGTACTGAGAACAAAAAAACTGAATTGCTGCATACTTTGAACGGCAGTGCCTTGGCATTCCCGCGTATTGTGGCAGCCTTGTTGGAAAACAACCAAACGCCCGAAGGCATTCGTATCCCTAAAGCACTGCAGCCTTACACCGGCTTTGACATAATTAACTGAATTGTTTGAATCGTTTTCAGAACAGAAAAGAAGCAGCTACTGCCGGTAAGTGGCTGCTTCTCTGTTTTGGTTACTTCAGCAGGTCGCGCAAAGCGGCTTCCGGCTCGGTGAACTCATAGCTGAATCCGCTTTGAATAACTTTTTCGTTGCTTACACGGTTGCCGCCCAGCACCAGATTGGCCATTTCGCCCAGCAGTGTTTTCAACACAAAAGCGGGAACTTTGGGCAGCCACAACGGACGCCCCAGCACACGGGCAATGATGCGTGTCATCTCTGCATTGGTTACCGGCTTGCCCTCCACGGCATTGTAAACGCCGGTGTCCAAAGGTTTTTGTAAAGCATACAAGAATAAGCGGCAAAGGTCACGTATGTGTATCCAGGAAAGGTATTGCTTTCCACTGCCCAGCGGTGCCCCTACAAACCAACGTACCGGGCGTGCCAGCTGCGGCAGTGCGCCGCCTTCGTTGCTCAATACAATGCCAATGCGTAAAGCCACCGCAGGCATAAGTTCCGCTATGCGGAAAATTTCTTTTTCCCATGCAACCACTACCTGTGCCAAAAAATCATTGCCCGGCGGGCTGTCTTCATGCAAAAGACGGTCGCCGGTATCGAAGCCGTAATAGCCCACTGCCGAGGCCGATACGAAGTGTTTCACACGGTGAGGGTTGTTTTTCAGTGCCTTATATAGCAAAGCAGTACTACGGGTGCGGCTTTCCAGAATCAGACGCTTGCGCTCGGCAGTCCACGGTTTATCGGCAATGCCGGCACCCGCCAAGTGAATGATGTAGTCGCTTTCTTCCAGTGCCTTGGGATCGATCTGTTCTTTTTCTATATCCCAAAGATAAGTTTTGGCATGAGGCAATTGCACCGGGCGCCGGCTTAGCACGCCTATCCGGTAGGGTAGTTGTTGCTCTATGATGAAGCGGCGCAAGTAACTGCCCACCAGTCCGGTGCCCCCGGTGATGAGTATTTGTGGTTTATCATTCATCGAACAAAGAGTTTTGGGCAGCAGGCGGCACTATACCCAAGTGTTTGTATGCCAGAGGCGTTGCTTGCCTGCCGCGTGCAGTGCGTTTGATATAACCTTCTTGTATAAGGAATGGTTCGTACACTTCTTCTATTGTTTCGGCATCTTCGCCGCAGGCAGTGGCTATGGTCGAAAGCCCCACCGGTCCCCCTTTGAACTTATGAATGATGGTGGACAATATCTTATTGTCCATTTCATCGAGCCCGTTTTTATCTACATTGAGCGCTTGTAAAGCCATTTCGGCAATGGGCAAAGTAATGACCCCATCGCCTTTGACTTGTGCAAAGTCGCGGGTGCGGCGCAACAGGTTGTTGGCAATGCGGGGAGTGCCGCGGCTCCGGCGCGCTATTTCCAAGGCGGCTGTTTCTTCAATTGGAATGCCCAGCAAACGTGCCGAACGAATGACAATTTTTTGTAGTGTGGAAGCATCGTAATAGTTGAGGCGGGCAGTAATGCCGAAGCGGGCGCGCAGGGGGGAGGTCAGCAAACCGGAACGCGTAGTAGCCCCAATCAGCGTAAAGGGATTCAGGCTGATTTGCACACTGCGGGCATTGGGACCCGTGTCCAGCATGATATCAATGCGATAATCTTCCATGGCAGAATACAAATATTCCTCTACCACGGGATTGAGGCGGTGGATTTCATCAATAAACAACACGTCGTGTGGCTCAAGCTTGGTGAGCAAGCCGGCAAGGTCACTGGGCTTGTCGAGCACCGGTCCGGAAGTGATGGTCAAATTTACCCCCAATTCATTGCTGATGATGTTGGCCAAGGTCGTTTTGCCCAAGCCTGGCGGTCCGTGCAGTAGCACATGGTCGAGGGCTTCGCCCCGCTGCAAAGCAGCTTGCACGAATACCCGCAGGTTCTCTACTATTTGAGGCTGCCCGGTAAAGTCTTCGAAACTGAGGGGACGTAGGGCGCGCTCTATTTCCAAGTCTTTGTTGGACAGATGCTCTTTTTCTGCCCTTAGTAAGTCGTTTCTTCCCATAGCTTTTGGTACGTCAGCTATTCAAAGATACAAATTTATGACTGCATCAGGCAGAAAGTGTAACTTTGTGCCATAGCGGAAACAACAATGAACCCAAGAGCAAAAAATATCATTTATTCACTCCTTTTGCTTGTGTCGATTGTCGGTGTTTATCATTACCGGGCGCACCGGAAGCAGCAAGAACAGCAAACCAAACAACAGCAGCTTGGTTCCGGTTGGTTTGAGTTGCGCGGTTCGGCACAAGGCACCACCTATCAAATCAAGTATTACGATTCTTTGAGGCGCGATTTTCAACCGGTCATAGACTCTTTGTTGCGCCTGTTCGACCAAGCGCTTTCAACCTACTTGCCCACTTCGGAAATAAGCCGCTTCAATGCCGGCGATACCAAGCGTTTATGTTATCGATTGCCTTACTTTTTGCCCGTATTACAAAAAAGTAAAGAAGTATATGAAGCGACCGGCGGCGCTTTCGACCCGACGGTTGCCCCCTTGGTGCGCGCTTATGGTTTCGCGCCTGCTGCCCCCCCCGAACCGCCCAAGGGTGCGGTGCTTGATTCTTTACGCCGTCTGGTTGGTTTTGCCAATATCGATTTCAATGATTCGTGTGTTTGGAAAAAGCGCGACTTCGTGCAGCTCGACTTCAACGCCATAGCCCAGGGTTATAGTGTGGATGTGCTGGCAGACTACCTGCTTGCCCAAGGCGTGCATCGTTTCATGATTGAGTTGGGCGGCGAATTGCGCTGTGCCGGTAAAAACAAAGAAGGGAATCACTGGCGCATTGGCATCAAAGATCCCTTACAGGCCGAAAAGGGCAAAAGCGTAGCTTATGCTATTGTTGAGCTGGAAAATGAAGGGCTGGCTACTTCCGGCAATTATGAAAAATTTTATGTGAAGAACGGTAAAAAATACACCCATACCATAGACCCGCGCACCGGTTACCCGGTTACTCACAGCTTGTTGAGTGCCACCGTGATTGCCCCTGATGCCATGACTGCCGATGCTTATGCTACTGCCTTCATGGTTGTGGGGCTGGACGAAGCCCGCCGCCTGCTGGACAAACATCCGGAACTAAAAGCCTACCTGATTTATGATGACCGGGGAAAACTCAATGTGTTTGTATCGCCGGCACTCAAACAGCGCATTGTAGAAATAAAACAAGAAAGCAACTGATATGATGCAGAAGTCGCAAGATTGGTATAAAGAATGGTTCAATACCCCTTTTTACCATATACTTTACAAATATCGAAACGAGCAGGAAGCCCGTGTTTTTATTCATAATCTGGCAAAAGAACTTCATTTTGTTGCCGGACAAAAGGCACTGGATTTGGCCTGTGGACGCGGACGCCATGCCTTGCACCTGTGGAATGAAGGACTGGATGTAGTAGGCGTTGACCTTTCCGGGCAAAATATTGCCTACGCCAAGCAATATGAGCGCCCTCATTTGCGCTTCGATGTGCACGACATGAGGCTGCCCTATGCGACGGAAGCATTTGACTATGTCTTCAATCTCTTTACAAGCTTTGGTTACTTTGAGTCTGATGATGAAAACTACCGTGTAATAGAGGCCATTTACAAAGAGCTGAAGCCGGGCGGGCAAGCAGTCATCGACTTTTTGAATCCTGCTTATGTGATGGCGCACCTCAAGCAAGAAGAAGAAAAGCATGAGGAAGGCATCACTTTCTACATCCGGCGCTTTATTGACGATGGCTTTGTGGTAAAGCGCATACAGTTTCGCTTCGAAGGGCAAGATTTTGAGTTCTTTGAGCGTGTGCGTTTGTTTCATCTCGATGATTTCCGGGCATTTTTTCAAAAAGCCGGTTTGACACTCAAAAACCTGTGGGGCGACTACGCCCTCTCTGCTTATGAAGCGCCCCGGTCCCCACGCATGATTATGCATGTATGCAAAGAGTTGGCATAAATATTGCCCGTTATGCAGAAAAGGCGTATATTGTAAATTATTTGACCAACATCATTCATGCGTTCGAGCCTCTTGGTATTCACTGCCTGTCTGCTTACAACAGAGCTTGTCGCCTGTAAAAGCAAAAAGCAGATTTTGATATCACAAATTTGGCGGGACGACGTCGAACAGCTGACACAAACCTATCTTTCCGTATTGTCGGAAGAAGAGAGAGCAGCTGTTGTCAAAGAGCCGCAGAATCTCAAGCGCATGCAGCAAGAAAGTGCACAAGAGCGCTATCATTTCGATGCAGATGGCATCTTTATGAGAAGTTCGGATAACGGTACCTCGTGGTATGAAGCCGGCCGGTGGCAGTTGCTTGATAACCAACTTGTCGTGGGCAAAGATACTGTATGGGTGAAGAAAATCAGCAAAAAACGCATAGTGTTTTATATGAAGCCGGCTGACCACTCTAAAATCAAAGAACCCGCAAAATTTATATTGCTTCCCGTTCGTTAAGTCTTTAATCAATATAAACTCTCAAAGTCAATTTGTATGAAGAAGTATTTTTTGTATGCCGTCATTTTATTAGCAGTTCCCATGCTTTTTAGCGCTTGTAAAAGCGATCCTAAAAGCTTGATGAGTGCACATGCCTGGACTTTCGACCCCGATGCAATGAAAGCCGACATGTTGGCAAACGCAAATGAAGAAGAAAAAGCACTGATGGAATCCATGTGGCCCATGATGAAGCAAGCCATGAAGGCTTACAGGCTTACCTATAACGCAGACGGTACCTATAAAATGGAGACGCCTATGGGGAGTGAAGAAGGTACTTGGGAAATCGTGGACGGAAACACCTTGCGCCAAGTGTCCACCGGTGCAGAAGAAGGGGGGAACGAACCCGTAGATCTTGAAATAGTGGAAATCAGTAGCAGCAAGATGGTGTTAAAGGAAAAATCTGAGGAAGGCAGGCAAATGATCTTTATTCCTGCCGAAGAGCAAGAATAGTAAAAGTATTAGTAAAGTCTTTGATAAACAAAAAGTAAAATGAGAACAGTAAGTAAATTAGCAGGAGTGTTGATGCTCACCTTGGTTTTGTTGAGTAGTTTCACACTTGACAACCCCCGCAAGCATTTACTCAAAAAGTGGATGCTTGACAAAGAGTGGTTGAGCCAAAAGTTGGACGAACAAATAGCCATCTTGGCTAAGGAAAACCCCGAGCAAGCAGAAGAGCTGAAAGCCCAAAAAGAACTGATGGTTACGCTATTGGGCGCTATGACCATGGAGTTTAAAGAAGATGGAACCGGAATCACTACTTCGGTACAGGGCGAAGCTGAATTTGAGTGGTCGCTTTCAGAGGATGGCAAATTGCTTACCTTGAAAGAAAAAGGGGGCGAGGAGGCCGGCGATGCCATGCCTGTGCAAATATCGGAAAGTCGCTTGGTATTAGGCGAGGGCGATGACAGCATCGTATTCGTTCCTTTTCAAGAAGAAGAAGAAACTGAATAAGCAGCTGTAAAACGGCAGTCTGTCACAAGGCGAGGGGGCTTTATGCTTTCCTCGCCTTTATTTTTTGATATAAGTAGCGGCGCCAGGTACCTTTCATATAATTGTATTTTAACGTGCTGCGTAATGCCAGCCACCAGTAAGTATTCATTTCCACGGCAAAAGAAGGTTGCATGTAACAGTTGATGGCACAGCCCTCGCAGCCACTTAAACGCCCTTCTTGACGTATCCACTTTTGTACTTGTGCACTGTGGTACAACTCAAAAAGATTGTTTTTTATGGGAAAACGCGCTGCCGATAAATGATAACAAGGCACAACCAACTCATTTTGAGGCGAGATAACCAATGTGCTGCTGCCGGCACGGCATACAGGCTTGCGAATATCATTGCCGCCATCTGCGCGCAGTTTCAAAAAAGCCTCATTTAAATAAACCCACGGTTTCCTCGCCCACTGTCGTAGTATGTTCAGGCTTTCGGGCGTGAGCGCTTCACCCACTTCGTTGTAATGAAATACAGGATTGATGATGAGTACCAAGCGGTTCGGAAGGCATATATTTTCCCAGATACGCTGAATGTGGTGCAAGTTATGATTGGTAGCCGTAAAGAGAATATCGGGACGTTCGCCCAGCGCAAGAGCTACCTCTATGGAGCGCATGACATGCTCAAAGCAACGCACCCCGCGAATGCTGTCGTGGCTTTCTGCATCGGCAGCATCCAAGGAAAAATGAAGCATGTCTATCTTCCCTTTGAGTGCTTCGGCATATTTAGGATAAAGCAAAGCATTGGTGGTGACGGTCGTAATAAGACCCAATGTTTGTGCATATTCTAAAAAGTCGGGGAGCTCGCGGTGCAACAAGGGCTCACCACCGGTAAAATCCACTATATCAACCCCCAGACGACGGGCATCTTTCAAATTTTGAAATACCGCTTCGCGATGAGCATAGGGAGAGGGGCGCTCCCATATGTCGCAAAAGCTACAGCGCGCATTGCATCTGTAGGTAAGGTAATAGTTGCATAACACTGGGTGCCGTACGAGTCGCATATGCCAAATAGGTTGAGCAAGTAAAGTACAAAAATAAAAAGGCAGTGTACACTTCACTGCCTTTCTTTGTACTGTGTTTTAGCTCTTAATTAAATAGGTTGTTTTTTCAAATGTAAAGCCAACTCCTCCAAGAAGCGGTCTATGAACCCCTGCCGCACATGAGGCATCACCACAATCTTCCACCATTTAGGTGCTCTTTGATAACTGTCAGCTACCAAGAAATATTTCTGCGCCAAGTTTGCAGGTACATATTCTGCCTTAATAGCCACAATATTGATGTTCGGATGACGATAGTACTTTACCCCCAATTCATCCAACGAAGCACATAAGTCATCTGTGCGGTACAGCAGCTCCTCCATCTTGGCTTTCCACCCCTCCGAGCCGTAACGTCGCAAAATCATCCATACGGCTACCGCGTTGGCACCCGAGCGGCTGCCGCAAAGTGTGTAATCTAAGCCCGGAATATATTGTGCCTGTGGCGTAACCACGTAGTCGAAATAGCCCTTGCGAATCATAAAAATTCCCGTACCATAAGGCGCTTGAAGCATCTTGTGACCATCGGTTGCAATGGAAGTAACATGCGGATTCTTGAAAGAATACAAAGGGTCACGGTTTACAAATGGAAAAATAAAACCGCCAAAAGCCGCATCTATGTGCAGTTTGAAAGGGAGTTGTCTTTTTAAGAAGAAGTTGGCATACACATCTACCGGGTCCACGGAGCCAAACATGGTAGTCGATAAGTTCGAAATCACAATGAAATACCGCACGCCCTGCTCCATGGCTTCGGATACCTTCCGCTCCAAATCTTCCTCTTGAATAAGACGCGTGTCTTCCTCCACTGAAATGATAATAGACGGAAGCCCCAAGAGGTTGGCTGCTTTAGGTATAGAGTAGTGCGTATCTTCCGAGTAAACCAACGCTATTTCCTGAGGGGATGCGCCAAATTCCTTTTCGAAATAATTACGGTAAATCCATACTGCTTGTATATTGGCTTCCGTGCCCCCACTGGCAATGTAACCATCTTGTTGCTTGGGCTCGCCTTGAAATACCTGCTCCGAAACAATTTCTATAAGTTCACGCTCAATCGCCTGTGTTCCTTTGAATATCTTTAAAGAACGGCCATTGTCCAAGGTGTGCACCCCAATATGGTTCGGGTTGGCAATGAGTGTTTTCATGAAGGGGGCGTTTTCCAAAAAAGGTGCATCGGGGTAAAACTCCTCTTCATCCAAATAGGTGGCTGGTACCCCTAAAATCGGATATTCATCATAATTAATATTTTCTTTGAGTGCTTGCAATATGCGTTCCTTGATGCGATGGTGTGTATATCTTTCCCAATACATGATAAATGTCGTTTGGTTTTTGCACGGCAAAATAAAGATTTTTAACCGAAAGCTCGATGAGCAAAATCATTAGTGTGAAATTTTAATATTTTGTTTTTCAGTGGCTTATGTGTTTTTGCATAAATTTTTTTCTTGGAACACTTGCACAGAAAGAGAAAGGTATCTACCTTTGCACTCGCAAATGAGGGAAACGGGCGATACAGCAGGCAGCCCGGCGAAAAAAAAGAGGGGCAGGAATTTGGAGGGAAACAAAAAGTGTTTTAGATTTGCATTCGCTTTTGCGGGCAGCGCAGGGCGAAAAAAGTTAACAAAAAGTTTGCAAGGAATTAAAAGAGTGTTTACCTTTGCAACCCGCCTTTGGAAGGAAGGCACAAAGGCTCTTAGGAGTCAGACGTTCTTTGACCTAATGAAAGAGAGTTCACGTTGTCGGGAATCAAACTTTTTTTACAACGGAGAGTTTGATCCTGGCTCAGGATGAACGCTAGCGGCAGGCCTAATACATGCAAGTCGAGGGGCAGCGGGTCTTCCTTCGGGAAGATGCCGGCGACCGG
>NZ_AUGC01000021.1 GCF_000426825.1 Thermonema rossianum DSM 10300
GACGATGACGGTGCTTGTGCAACTGCGACCTTGAACATCACGGTGAACCCTGTAAACGATGCGCCCGTTGCCGTAGATGATGTGTTGACAGTGAATGAGGACACGCCGGGCAGTGGGGATTTGAGTCCGAACGACAGCGATCCGGAAGGCGATCCTTTGACCTACACTTCGGGCACGTTCACGACAGCGCAGGGTGGTACGATCACCATCAATGCTGATGGCACTTACACCTACACGCCTGGGGCGGATTACAACGGTCCGGACAGCTATACTTATACCGTATGCGACAATAACGGGGAATGTGACACAGCGACTTTGACCATCACGGTGAACCCTGTAAACGATGCGCCCGTTGCCGGCGATGACAATGCTACGGTTTTAGAAGACACACCCGTGAGTGGCGATTTAAGCACGAATGACAGCGATCCGGAAGGTGATCCTTTGACCTACACTTCGGGTACGTTCACGACAGCGCAGGGTGGTACGATCACCATCAATCCCGATGGTACTTATACCTACACGCCGCCTGCAGGTTACACGGGTACCGATTGCTTTACCTATGAGGTGTGCGATAACAACGGTGCGTGTGCTAATGCTACGATTTGCATAGAGGTGACACCTAATCAGCCGCCCGTTGCAGAAGATGATACGGCCACAACTGTTGTGAATACACCGGCAAGCGGTACGGTAGCAGACAACGACAGTGACCCGGAAGGTGATCCTTTGACCTACACTTCGGGTACGTTCACGACAACACAGGGTGGTACAATCACCATCAATCCCGATGGTACTTATACCTACACGCCGCCTGCAGGTTACACGGGTACCGACTGCTTTACCTATGAGGTGTGCGATGATAATGGAAATTGCTCGAATGCAACGCTCTGTGTAGAAGTGGGTGACAACACAACCGTAGTAGTGCCTCCTGCTATTACCCCCAATGGCGACGGTATTAACGATACTTTCTTCATTGAGGGAATACAAGGCAAGCGTGCAACCTTGCGCATCTTCAACCGTTGGGGCAATGTGGTATATGAAAATGAAGCCTATCAGAATGATTGGGATGGGCGCTCCAACAAAGGCATTCGCATTGGCGAGAATCTGCCTGACGGTACTTACTTCTACACCATTGAAGTTCCTGAATTAGGAGTACGTAAAGCCGGTTATATTACCTTAAAACGATAATGTCATGAAACTGAAGAGCATCAATATGAAAACCATTATGCTCTCCGCCCTGCTTCTGGCAGGGTGGGGCAGCCTCCGGGCTCAGCAAGACGCCATGTTTACACAATATATGTTCAACATGTTGGCTATCAATCCGGCTTATGCCGGTAGCCACGATGTGGTTAGCTTTACGGGCCTGTTCCGTAAGCAGTGGGTAGGCATAGAGGGCGCTCCCACCACCGCTACCTTATCCGCTGATTTCCCTTTGTGGAATGAGCGCTTGGGTGGAGGAGTCAATATTGTGCATGATCAAATAGGGGTTATGCAAACCACCGGCTTGTATGCTTCTTATGCCTATAGAATCAAATTTTCCGAGAAAGCCCGTTTGTCTATGGGCTTACAGGCCGGAATGAGCTATTTTGTAGCCAATTACCAGGATGCACAAAGCACCAATTATTATGACCCCGCTTTGGCAAGCAACGTTACCCGGGCACTTCCCAACGTGGGTGCCGGCTTGTGGTACCATACCGACAAGTTCTTTGCCGGCTTTTCTGTGCCTCATCTGCTCAACAACTCCCTTACCGAAAACCAATCTTTGAATGCGGGTGGAGCAGATGAAGCCCGGCAGTACCGTCACTACTTCTTCACCACAGGATATGTCTTCGACCTGAGCCCGGTAATCAAGCTCAAGCCTTGGATATTGGCAAAGTCGGTAGAAGGTGCTCCTCTGCAGTTTGATTTGAATGCCAATGTATGGTTTCATGAAAGAGTTGGGGTAGGGGTATCTTATCGTTCGGGCGACTCGGTTGATGGTTTGTTCCAATTTCAATTGAACAACCAGTGGTTGCTGGGCTATGCCTATGACTACACACTTTCTAACCTGGGACGCTACAATACCGGTTCGCATGAATTGATGCTACGTTATCAGTTCTCTACCAAGAAAGACAAGATTATTTCGCCTCGCTTCTTTTAAAAAAACCTAAATCACACTGACCATGACCATGAAGAAATATATGAGTGTCATAGGGCTGTTATTTTTGCTACTATTCGGACAGACCCTTTTTGCCCAAAGCAGAAAAGAGAAAAAAGCAGCAAAAAAGTTCGAGAGTTTTCATTATAAAGAAGCTCTTGAGGATTACTTGCAGATTTATGAAAGCGGCAATCAATCCGAAGAGGTGATCCGTCGCATAGCCTATTGCTATAAACAACAGCATATGCCACAGGAAGCAGCAGCGTGGTATGCCCGTCTTTTCGAAAAGTATGAGGGAGAGCCCGAAGATATGCTGGCTTATGCCGAAGCACTCTCTGCCTTAGAGCAATATGAGGCAGCCAAAGAGTGGTACAGACGCTACTATGAAGCTTCTGAGGACCCTTCCGCTCAACGCTACATAGAAGCTTATGAGCATTTGCCTTATTTCTTTGCAGATTCCTCTAAATACGAGCTGAAAGCAGCGGACTTTAATACCGAGTATGACGAGTTTTCACCGGCATTCTTTAAGCAAGGCATTGTGTTTTGTTCTAATCGTGTTATGCAGGTGACCGGCTCCGGCAAGCAGTTCAAATGGGATGGAACGGCCTTTCTTGACTTGTATTTCTTTGAAAATGGCAAAGTGCGTCCTTTACATGCCGAACTAAACTCTCCTTTCCATGAAGGTCCGTTGGTCTTTACCCGCGATGAAAAAACGGTGTATTTTACCCGTAACAACTACTTCGATGGCAAGTATAAGCAAAGCCATGATGGCATCAACAAACTGAAAATATTTATTGCCGATGTGGACGCCAACGGAAACTTTAGCAACTTGCGCGAGTTTGCTTATAACAGCGATGAGTATTCTGTGGCACACCCCGCTCTATCGCCGGATGGAAATACCCTGTATTTCTCATCAGATATGCCGGGGGGGCATGGGGCTTCCGACATTTACCGCTGCCGGAAAGAAGGCAACAGCTGGTCAAAGCCTGAAAACTTAGGGGCTGTGATCAATACCCCCGGGCGTGAGTCTTTCCCCTTTGTTGACGATGAAGGACGCCTGTACTTCGCCTCTACGGGGCACGGCGGTTTGGGCGGACTGGATATCTTTGTGTGCGAACCTGACGGAAACGGTGGCTTTAAAGAGCCGGTAAACTTAGGATATCCTATCAATACCAGCCAGGATGACTTTGGTTTCATTTACCGCCCTTCGCAGAAGACCGGTTATTTCAGCTCGCGCAATCGCCCCTATGGCGCCGGAAGAGACGATATTTACTTCTTCCGTGTTAAAGACGGGCAACATTCACTGACCGACAAACCCGTGTTGGTGGTCATGCATCCGCAGGTCATAGACGCATGGAGTGGCGAGCCCATTGCGCAGGCTCAACTGTCTTATATTGAGCAAAATACCGCCAAAGAAACCCCCTTGCATGCAGGCGATACCTTGCGTTTGTATCCGGGCACGTATATGCTGAAAGCTGGGGCACCCAATTATGAAAGCTATGAGCAAACCATTGAAATAGCGAAGGAGCCCGGCATGCAAGCTTATGACCGGACGGTGGCGCTACGTCCCAAGGTGATCATATACAACACCTACTATCCCTATAACCGTTGGGATATCACGCCCGAAGCAGCCCGGCGCCTCGAAGAACTGGCCGCTTTGATGAAAAAATATCCGGAGTTTCAACTGCAAATAGAAACCCACACAGACAAGCGCGCTTCAGACAAGTACAACGATTGGTTATCGGAAAAGCGTGCCCAGGCAGCAAAACAGTTCTTGGTAAAGGCGGGTGTGCCCGCAGAACGTATTCTCACCGTTCCGGCAGGGGAGCGTAAGCCGGTTGCCGATTGTGAGGCGTGCGACAAGAAATCGCATCAACTGAACCGCCGTGCCGAATACCTGTTGAAAGGGTATAATACGGAAATTCGCTCGCAGCAACCTGAAAACATTCCCGTTATGGAATAATAAAGAAAAATAAAAAGCACCAAAAAACCTGAAAAGGCAGCTCCGGAGCTGCCTTTTCAGGTTTTGTTTGATGACTGCTGCAGGGATGGACAAAAAAGTAGGAGAAAAATTTGGATTTTTTTTTTGCTACAATAGCAATGCAAACCAAAACCACAACACATATGAAAAATTTTAAAAGCCTTACTCGCAGCTTTTTTATGCTCACAGGAGCAAGCTCTACCGTTAAAAATTATAAAGTCATGCTGAAGCATTTTACTTTTCCTTTGGTAAGCCATCTCTTTTTATGCCTCTTTTTACTTTCTTGCAGTGCACCGGCAGGCAAGGAACAGGAGCATGCACAAACGCTAAAATGGCGTTCAGCTGCTACTTATGTGATTGAGGAATCTAACTTGTTGCCCGAAGATCAACGGGCAGGGCGTTTTCTTTTGTTTAGAAACCCCCGGGCTCAAAGCATCGTCGTGTTTGATTTGGAGAAACGGAAAACCTATGCTTTTAAAAAGCAAGGCAACGGACCCGGTGCCTATCAATTCCTTTTTCAAAACATTGGTTTCTTTAATGACACCTTAGTGGCAGTGTCTAATATTTCAGAACTCTTGCTCTATGACTACCGGAAAGGCGATTTTGTAACTTCCATACCCATAGAGCGCAAGCGGCAAACTTTCGCGCCGCTTCTGTTGCCGCGTACCGTAGGGCAGCAAATAATAGCCATCGACCCGCCACAGGGCAAGTGGAGTGACTCGCAGCTGTATCAGCAAAGCACCCCTTACATATGGGCTTATGACCTGTCCACAGCGCAGACCCATTGGTTGGGAACGTTTCCTGAAGAGGGCAGTTTGCTTAAAGGCGGAAAGCTCTACTACCGGAATGCCGGCTTGCATTTGTTCGACGGAAACGACCGCTATCTGTATGTTGTGCCGGTAGGCGAGCCTTTATTGGTGATATTTGATTTGCAAAGCAAACAAAAGGTGGCAGTAGAACAACTACCGCTCGATGCCTTCTTTGTGCAGACTTATAAGACAGGGAATCCTGAATTTGTTATAAATGATGATGCTGACACTTACCTGACAAGCCGCTTCGTGCATGTGCAGCTGTTAGGGAAGGACACATTGGCGCTTATTTACCGTAAAGCGTACACTAAGGACAGGCTGCAACAATTTATACAAGAGCATCCGGGCTTCCCCAAAACAGACTTGCCGCCTTTGACTTACCGTTTGGCATATTACCGTCTGTCTGACAAGCAGCTACTCATGGATGTGGACTTGCCTTCGGAAATAGATAAGCCGGTGTCACTGCTGCACACCGGCGACTTATTGGCCCTGCTGCCCCCTACAGAAGAGTCTGAACAGAAAAACCGCAGTGTTTTGAAGATGTACACATTGGAATAATACGAAGCCGTTTGAACAAACAAAAAGGCAGCTCTCCGGAGCTGTCTTTTTTATTTCTTAACAATCACGCCTTTATTTTTAACAAAATGCTAAAGGCTTTCTCATGATGGGATGATACGACAACTTTACTTTTGCTTTTGAACAAATGAGTACTTCGTTATGGGAAAGCCTGCCAAGCAACACTTTAAAACCATCGTGATTTCAGACGTGCACCTGGGGGCTTCGGGCTCTAAGTCAAAAGCTTTGGTGCGCTTTCTGAAACAGTGTAGCTGTGAAACACTGATTTTAAACGGCGACATCATCGATGGCTGGCAGTTGAAACGCTACGGACGCTGGCATAAGCGGCACACGCGCTTTTTCAAGGCTGTGCTGCGCATGATTGAAAAGCATAAAACCAAGGTCATTTACCTGCGTGGCAACCACGATGACTTCTTGGATCAAATCCTGCCCCTGCATATTGGAAACCTGTCTATTTTGCGCGAATATGTGTATGAAAGCCACGGGCGCCGCTTCTATGTCACCCATGGCGACGTGTTCGACACCATCACCTCCAACCTGCGCTGGCTTGCCAAGTTGGGCGATATAGGCTACTCTTTTTTACTATGGCTCAACAAAAAATACAACCACTACCGCGCCAAGCAGGGATTGCCCTATTATTCCCTTTCTCAAAAAATAAAAAGCAAGGTAAAAACCGCGGTCAACTACATATCTGACTTTGAAGAGCAGCTGGCTGCTTTGGCAAAAAGCAGGGGATGCGACGGCGTGATTTGCGGGCATATTCACCAGGCAGCCATTCGCACCATAGACGGCATACTCTACATGAACTCCGGCGATTGGGTGGAGTCGCTTACTGCACTTACCGAAGACGAGCAAGGGCATTGGCAAATTTACCGCTTTGCCGATGAGAAAAGCATGGCAAAAGAGGTAATGCAGGAAAGTGTGGATGAGCTCGACGACTTGGACGAAATAGAGTCTTTTTATGTGGCCACCTGGCTGGATAAAATGACTGCCAACTCCAAGTTTTAACCACCATGGCGCGTTTCTTATTTGTTGTGCAAGGCGAAGGCAGGGGGCATATGACACAAGCCTTAGCCCTGCGCAGCCTGCTACTGAAAGCCGGTCACTCAGTGGTGGCAGTCTTAGTGGGCAGGGTAGAAGGGCGCACCCTGCCTGCCTTTTTTACCGAAGCCTTGTCGGAACCTCTGCATCAGTTCGACAGCCCCAACTTCGTAAAAGACAAAGAAAACAAAGGCATTGCCTGGGGGGCTACTTTTTCGCATAACCTGTGGCAAGCAGGCCGCTTTTTGCACAGCGCCCGTCAAATACGGCAATGGGTGAAGCACTACCGTCCCGACCTGATTGTGAATTTTTATGATTTGTTGGCCGGCATAGCGCATGGACGCCGTTCTTTGGGCGTTCCTATGGTTTGCATAGGGCATCAATACTTGCTCGAGCACCCGGACTTTCGCCATCCGCACTGGGGACTCGACCGCCTGGGGCTTACCCTCAATACGCGCATGACTGCCCGTGGGGCCTCGCTTCAGCTGGCCCTTTCTTTCGACGACGCCTATGCCGATACCCGGAAGATAAAGGTGGTGGCTCCTTTGCTTCGCTCCGAGCTTTATGAGCTGCAGGTAAGCGACGGCGACTTTATTTTGGCTTATGTGAACAATGCCGGTTATGGAAAAGAAATCATCGAATGGCAGCGGGCACACCCTCATATAAAAGTGCACTGCTTCTGGGACCGGAAGGGGGAGCCCAAAACTTACACGCCCCAACCCAACCTTACGCTGCACCAACTCGACGGCACTCTTTTCTTGAAAATGATGGCTTCATGCCGTGCCTTGGCTACCACGGCCGGCTTTGAGTCGGTATGCGAAGCCATGGTGCTGGGCAAGCCTGTGCTGATGGTGCCTATCCGCGGGCAATATGAGCAGCAATGCAATGCCCACGATGCCTTGCGTGCCGGCGCCGGTATTTGGGCAAATAGCTTTGACTTGGGGCGCCTTCTGGATTATTTGCCCAGACATCAAGCGCGGATAGAAGAAACCCGTGCATGGCATGCACGGGGGCGGCAAAAGTTATTGCACCTGTTAGAACAGGCAGCCAGGCAGCCTTCTATGGTTGCCAACGGTCCGGTGTCAGGCGCCAACGGTTCAGCAGCTCACGGGTAGCCTCATCCATGCCTTGATGGCGCCCGTATGCCTCAATGATATGCCGGTAATCGGTCAGTGTATAGTAGGGTACCTTGGCCTGCTCGAAGGCTTCACGGGCATGTTCAAAGCCGTAGGTTACCACGGCCACAACCCCCAACACCTGCGCGCCGGCAGCACGCAAGGCTTCTACTGCTTGCAGACTGCTGCCCCCCGTTGAAATGAGGTCTTCAACTACCACGATGGCTTGCCCTTCATCAAAACGTCCCTCAATTTGGTTGCCCATGCCATGCTCCTTGGGTTTGGAGCGCACATAACAAAAAGGCAAATTCAGCGCGTCGGCTACCAAGGCACCTTGCGGAATGCCGGCAGTAGCCACGCCGGCAATGCCTTCTGCTTGAGCAAAGTGTTCGCGAATAAGCTTGACCAGCCCTTCTTTTATTTCGCTGCGCAAAGAAGGGTAGGAGAGGGTCAGGCGGTTGTCGCAATAAATGGGCGACAGCCAACCGGAACTCCACCGGAAGGGCTCATGCGGACGTATCTTAACGGCACCTATACGCAACAATTCCTCCGCAATGCGGGACGAGAGTGTTTGTGAATCCATGCTTTTGTGTTTTGCTCGTTGGCGACAAAAGTACTAAAAAAAGCACTTGCTTCGGTGTTATTTTGCCTTACGGTGTATCTTTGTATGCCTTCGGAAAATAATTCTGCAAAACCGCTTATGATAAAAAAAGCTGTTACACTGTGCATTTTTGCGCTCTTACTTGTTTGTTTGTTTGCCTGTGAAGTATCTTTTGACCGGGTTACCAAGGTGGCTACTTTGCGGGTATTGCGTGCCAACCCGCGGGATATCAGTTTGCGGGGCGCTTTGGTAGATGTCAGCCCCGGCGATACCATCGTAGAGTATGGTTTCCTGCTGAGTATCGACAACGACCCGGCAGCCGTTACGCCCGATACAGTTCTGCGCTTGGCACAAGGAAGCTTTGTTGAGCCTGCGCTATTTAGTAAAAACTTTCCTGTGGCTGCGCTCATCGATGCCGAAGAAAAAGCCATGATTGCCCGTGCCTATGCAGTGAAATCTTCGGGCGAGCTTTTATTGGGCGAGCCCGAAGCCTATGTGCTTTCTTTTGGCTTTGTGAATAATGTCAATTTGACAGCCACCTCGCTAAGCTTTGATATGGTGCTTTTCTTTGGCGATTCCTGTACCAATTATGTCACTGATTTGGTAGGGGTGCGCTACGGAGTACTGTTGGGCAGCCGGCGTGAAGTGACCCTGCAAAACGCCCTTGACAGGCAAGAATTTCAAATGGGTAGTAATGTCCTGACCGCCTGTGCAAACGCTACGCCCATAGTCAATCAGGTGGTTTTTGATGGGCTGCAGCCCGGAGCGCTCTATTTCTTGCGTTTCTACTGGATTGGTCCGCTTGGGGTGGTTCACTATGGGGAATCGTATCCGTTTGTAACTCTGGAGCAATGAGCAATATAAGAGACGCCTCAATAGAACCATTGCTTTGCAATTACGCTTGGCAGGACTTGCTTCAGGCAGCCCATGGTTTTGGATATAGCCTCTGCACTTTCCCCAATGAAACAGAAACACCGGCTTATCCTCATGGTCGTTTCCGGGCACTGTTGGCAGTGGGCGCGGTAGAAACCATATTGATAGAGCGTGTTTCTGCCGGGCAACTGCATGACTTGAAAAGCCGCTTGGCCGGGGCATGGTGGTTTGGTGTTGTTGCCTATGATGTAAAAAATGCCTTCGAGCGCCTGCATAGCCACAACGAAGACTTCTTGTCATTGCCGGACCTCTGTCTTTTCCGCCCGCAATGGGTTTTCGAGCGGCGGGGCGACAAAGTGTATTGTTTAAGTGGCGACCCGGAAGCATTTTGGAGCCAAAGTGCCCGGCAGCATTCTTTGCCTGCCGGCGACATGCCCCCCGCCAAAGTGGGCAGGATATACAGCACGGTGAGCCGCCAAGATTATGAACGGACAGTAGAAGCCATTCGCGAAGAAATACGCAATGGCGAGATTTATGAAATGAACTATTGCATTGAGTTTCGTGCAGAGGATGCCCGCTTGCATGCACCTTTCAAACTGTTTGAAACACTGAATCAACGTTCGCCCATGCCCTTTGCGGCTTTTGCCCGCTTGGGCGATTACTATGTGCTTTCTGCCTCGCCCGAGCGTTACATGAAGCGCCAAGGCAGCCGTTTGATTTCGCAGCCCATTAAAGGAACCGCACCAAGAGGAAACACACCGCAGGAAGACGAACAAGTGCGCTGCCGCCTCTTGCAGAGCGAAAAAGAACGTGCCGAAAATATGATGATTGTGGACCTGGTGCGCAACGACCTGGCACGGGTAGGCATACTGGGCACGGTAGAGGTAGAAGAGCTCTTCGGCATTTATACCTTCCGGCGCCTGCATCAGATGGTATCGACCATAGGCGTGGAACTCCCCCCCGAAGCTTCTTTCCTCGATTGCCTAACTGCCACCTTTCCCATGGGCAGCATGACCGGCGCCCCCAAAATCAGGGCAATGGAGCTTATAGAGCAGTACGAAACACAAAAAAGAGGCTGGTATTCCGGCGCTTTGGGCTACATTACCCCCCAAGGCGATTTCGACTGGAACGTATTGATTCGTACCATCTTTTACAATGCCCGCCTGCAGCGCTTGTCGTTTCAGGTAGGAAGTGCCATTACTTACGATGCCTCGCCGGCACAAGAGTGGGCAGAGTGCCTGCTCAAAGCCCGTGCTATGCATGAAGTGTTGCAAGCATATGTATAGTATTTTTTAAATTGCCTGCCTTAATTTTTGAAATCAGAAGTCTTGTTGTTTATGGCAGAAATAAAACCCTTGCGTGCATGGCGCTATCACCCCCGTTTTAGCAAGCAAATAGAAGAATACACCTCGCCGCTGTTTGATGTCATTACCGAAGAGCACCGCCGCATGCTGTACGAAAACCCTTACAATAGCATCCATTTGTCGGTGCCCCGCGATGTGCCCCCTTATGAAAACGTAGCCCGCCGGCTGGAATCATGGAAACAAGAGGGCATTTTGGTACACGACATGGTGCCTGCCATCTACGTGTATTATCAATACTTTTCGTTACCCGGCATCGATAAGACCTTCTGCCGCAAAGGCTTCATTGCCAATATCAAAGCTTATGACTGGGACGAAAGGGTGGTGTTGCGTCATGAAAACACCATACCGCAGTCGGTAGAAGACCGCTTGGAAATGCTGCGGCACACCCGCCTCAATGTGGCACCCACCCACGGGCTCTATACCGACCCGTCGCACCGCCTCGAGCCCCTCATGGATGAAGCCATGCAGGCGCCCCTTTATGAAACCGAAGACTACCAAGGTGTAGTGGACAAGCTGGCGGTCATTCATGACGCCGAAGCCATCCGTTGTTTTATCGATCTCATGCGCGACAAACAGGTTATTTTAGCCGATGGACATCACCGCTATTCGGCTTCTCTGGCATACAGAAAAGAGCGTATGCGCCAAAACCCGCACCACAGCGGGCATGAGCCCTACAACTACCACCTGATGTATTTCACCAATACCGAAGCCGATGATATCCGCATTCTGCCCACGCATCGACTTATTTCAGGTTTAAAAAACTTTGACTTGCAAAGTTTTTGTGTGGCGCTTGAACCTTATTTCACCATAAAACCCGTAGCTGACCCTTACACCCTGCAGGAGGTCATTACGGGCAAACCCTGGGCTTTTGGAGTGATATTGCCCGGACGCTATTTGAAAATCCGCCTGAAGCCCGAACTCGCCGCCAAGGTGGAAGAGCTGGTGCCTTGGGATTTTCCTGCCCTCATCAAACGCCTGGACTTGACTGTTCTGCATGCTTTGGTTATAGAAAACGCCTTGGGCATTCCCGGCAAAGAACAAGCGAAGAGCGAAAACATACAATATACCCGCAGCTTGGGCGAGTGCGTCGATAAAGTGCGCGGCGGGGAGGCACAACTGGCGCTCATCAACCGCGAAATCAGCATAGAAACCGTCAAAGAGGTGTGCTACAGCGGCTATACTTTGCCGCAGAAATCCACTTACTTCTATCCGAAGGTGGTGTGTGGTTTTTTGTTCGGCAGCGTGCACGACGACGAATTCAATGCCCTTGCCGACCGTTTGTTTTCATAAAAAAAGCCCCGGCATTGCTTGCCTCAAGGGGAGGTAAGCCGGGCGTTGTCATCTTGAACGGAGCGCAGCGTAGAGTGTCATTTCGAACCGAACGTAGTGAGGTGAGAAATCTCATCAAGAAACTACGCCACAAAACGTAAAATAGATTTCTCGCTTGCGCTCGAAATGACAAAAGGGTGTGCTCGAAATGGTAAAAGGGAAGGCTCGGCAGTGCGTAGTTTGTCACCTTAAACGAAGCATAAGTGAAGTGAGAAGCTTTATTCTTATCTAACCAAGCCGCATTTTCAGCTTCTTGTCATTTCGAACGAGCGAAGCGAGTGAGAAATCTCAAACCTAATCACACCAAGCCACAAGAGGCAGAGAGATTTCTCGCTTGCGCTCGAAATGATAAAAGCGGGGAGGCTTGAAATGGGAAGAAGGCCTAAAGGGGAAAAAACAAAAAAACCGGTGCTTTCTGCACCGGTTTTGTGTACCCGAGGCGGGACTCGAACCCGCACGGTGTTGCCACCACCAGATTTTGAGTCTGGCGCGTCTACCAATTCCGCCACCCGGGTTTGTGTTTTGTTCTTGGGTTTTCCGTGAATTGGTGTTGCAAATTTAGGCAGCCTTTTGAAAACTGCAAAACTTTTTTGAAAAATTTTTTTGCAAAAAAAGACAAGTGTTTTGTTTTCAGAGCGATAAAAACACATTTTTTTGCTGCTTTTACAACCCTTCCATGGCACTATGGCAAACAGTGGCGCTGTTCCAAGCTCCATGCCTGAGGGCGTTCATTAAAGTATTTCTTTGTTTCGCCCCATACCTTTCGAAAGAGTTCCGATTGGCGATAGGCTTCCAGGGCCGCTTCGTCGCGCCAGTGGCTATAAGTGAAAAAAACAGAAGGTGTATCTTTTTGCTGTAGCAACTCCAGGTGTAAACAGCCGTCAAAGGTGCGGATATGTGCTTTGTAGGTTTCGAAGAGTTGTAAAAAAGTGTCGATATACGCTTCGTCGAAGCTCATGCGGACAATACGAACAATCATGCTTTTTTTCGTGTTTTCTGATTAAACCATTTCCCGGGAATCAAAAATAAAGAATAAATTTGCTTGTGTACTCATATTTTTATTTCCAAAACCTAAAACAGGAGAGCGCTTGATAGAGAAAGTAATTATTTTGGAAAACGTATCCTTGGTTGACTTTTTGGGCGTAGGCAACGCCAATATCAAAGAAATTGCAGCGGCTTTTCCTGCCAGCCGCATCATTTCAAGGGGCAATGAAATCCGCATTCAAGGGCGACCGCCCGAAATCATCAAAATCAATGCTATCATACAGGCTCTTCTGGAGCACTACCACCGCTATGGGCATCTGACTGTTGACAAGGTGCAAACTCTGCTGCAGGAAGACAGCGCCCATGAGCGCAGCCTGCAAGAGCTTGAGGAGTACCGCGACGAAATCTTGTTGTATGGTGTGCAGGGAGCCCCCATCAAGCCGCGCACGCTGAATCAAATGCAACTGGTGAAAGCGTCTTTTGAAAATGACTTGGTGTTTGCCTTGGGACCGGCCGGTACCGGTAAAACCTACATATCGGTGGCATTGGCAGTGCGTGCTTTGAAAAACAAATTGGTCAAAAAGATTATCATTACCCGTCCGGCAGTAGAAGCCGGTGAGCATTTGGGTTTCCTGCCCGGCGACCTCAAAGACAAGGTGGACCCTTATTTGCGCCCTATTTACGACGCCTTGGACGACATGATACCCGCCGAGAAGTTTAAATTTTACGAGGAAAACCGGGTCATCGAAATTGCCCCGCTGGCATATATGCGGGGGCGCACCCTGCACGATGCTTTTGTGTTGCTGGACGAGGCGCAAAACACCACCCCCATGCAGATGAAAATGTTTTTGACCCGTATGGGACCCAATTCAAAAGTGATTGTAACCGGCGACCATTCGCAAATAGACCTGCCGTCGAAACAACGCTCCGGCTTGGTGGAAGCGATGCAAGCCCTGCGGGGCGTGAAAGGCATCGGCTTTGTAGAGCTGACCACCCAAGACGTGGTGCGGCATAAACTGGTCAAGTCTATTATCAAAGCCTATGAAAAATACGAGGGCAAACAGCACAAAGACGGCGAAAACAACTAATACGTTGTTTTTGTTGTAAATTGCACCCTCTTAAAATAAAATACACAAAACACCTTAAATATTCGACCGAAGCCATGATTACAAAAGAAAAAGTGTTGCAAGCATTGAGCACGGTGCCCGAGCCTGACTTAAAGGGGGATTTGGTGTCGCTCAATATGATTCGGGACATCGAGATAGAGGGTAAGCAAGTGCGCTTTACCGTGGTGCTGACAACGCCGGCGTGTCCTTTGAAAGAAAAAATAAAAAGTGATTGTGAAGCGGCTCTGCGCCGTGACTTGGGCGACGACATCAGCATAGATATTCATATGACTGCCGAGGTGGCGCCCTCTGCCAAAGCCCCTTTGATTCAGGGCGTGAAAAACGTGATTGCCATTGCTTCCGGCAAAGGCGGGGTAGGGAAATCTACCGTTACGGCCAACTTGGCAGTAGCCTTGGCTAAAGCCGGCGCGCGCGTGGGTATTGTAGATGCCGACATCTTCGGACCTTCTATTCCCACCATGTTTGGCGTGGAAGGCGAGCACCCGCCCGTGCAAGATATCGACGGTAAGCAATATATCATTCCTGTGCAGGCGCATGGCGTAAAGGTGATTTCCATGGGATTTTTGGCACCCGAAGAAAGCGCCATCGTATGGCGGGGCCCCATGGCAAGCAAAGCCCTGATTCAGTTCTTTGGCGATGTGTATTGGGACGAGCTCGACTACCTGCTGGTTGATTTGCCTCCCGGCACCAGTGATATTCATCTGACTTTGGTGCAGGCTATCCCACTCAGTGGGGCAGTAGTGGTAACCACCCCCCAAAAGGTAGCCCTTGCCGATGCCATCAAAGCAATAGCCATGTTCCGTCAGCCGCAAATACAAGTGCCTATTTTAGGTTTGATTGAAAACATGGCTTATTTTACACCTGCCGAGCTTCCTGAAAACAAGTATTATATATTTGGAAAAGACGGAGGGAAAGTGCTGGCAGAGCGCTTCGATATACCTTTCCTGGGCGAGGTGCCTTTGGTGCAAGCCTTACGCGAAGGGGGCGATGCCGGCACACCCATTGCCATTGAAGAAGAGCACCCCGTAGGCAAGGCTTTTGCCGAAATTGCCTCTACTTTGGCACAGCAGTTGGCAGTGCGTAATGCGCAAGCAGAAGCCGCCACTTCATAAGGAACAGCACCATGCAAAATACTGTTATCTTTGTAACTGACTTATCCGGACAAACCTATGTCTATTCTTGAACGCATAGAAGCTGCACTCGACAACATTCGCCCATACCTGGAAACGGACGGGGGCAACATACGGGTAGTGGAAGTAACCGATGACCTGGTGGTAAAGCTGGAGTTACTGGGCGCTTGTAGCTCTTGCCCTATGTCTTCCATGACTTTTAAAGCCGGGGTAGAGGAAGCTATCCGCAAAGCAGTGCCCGAAATCAAAGCCATTGAAGCGGTGAATGTGCCCATCGATTGAGTGCTTTTGAACAGAAGCAAAAACGAAAAGCGCCCGTGCAGGGCGCTTTTTTGCTGTAGGGGGAGGATTCGAACCTCCACGGGGCGGTTAGGTGCGGCTGTCACGGCACAGACTGCCCGAAAGTACCGGACAGCCGACTTTTTCCCTTATCCCCACCCGCGAGACCGGCGGGCATGGCTGCCGGTTTCATCACCCTACAATTTTTGTTCTTTTGCTTGTTGCAAATATATAACAAACTTTGTTTTTGTTGAAAGTTTTTTATTTAAAATTTCAAAAGAATAGATTTTATTCAATTCTTAGCTTGTTTTAATGATTATTTTTTAATTTTGTGTAAAAAACAGTTGCCAAAATGGGAGAATATTCAATAGACGACACCGACCGTGCCATTTTGAACTTGCTGTTGCAGAATGCAGACCTGTCGTATCAAGAAATAGCCGAGAAGGTATTTGTTTCGCCGGGTACGGTGCACCTGCGCATCAAGAAAATGAAGCAGGCAGGCATTATTTTGGGCAGCCGCCTGCAGGTTGCCGAGCATCTGTTGGGCTTCGACATCACCTGCTTCATAGGCATCTTTTTGGAAAAAAGCACTTATTACGAAACCGTGGCCGATGCCCTGCAAGCCATGCCCGAGGTGGTAGAGGTGCACTATACTACCGGGGCTTACAGCATCTTTTTAAAAGCCATTTGCCGCGACACGGCGCACCTGCGTACCTTCCTGCATGACCGCTTACAGAAACTGCCGGGAGTGCAGCGTACCGAAACGCTCATATCGCTCGAAGAGCGTTTTAATAGACCGCATCTATTGCCCGATAAGTAAGATTTTTTCAACGTAGAAGAAACATTATCAGAGAATTTTTGTTAATTTTGCAGTGATTGAAATTAGTCTAAATAAGAAGATAAGCTATGAGTAAGCCTCATTCAACCGACGACATTCTGCAGCAGCATATCAATTCGGATTATAAGTATGGTTTTACCACCAATATAGAGATAGACACAGCCCCCAAGGGCTTAAATGAAGATATCATTCGTTTTATTTCGAAAAAGAAGAATGAACCCGATTGGATGCTGGAGTGGCGACTGAATGCCTTCCGGCAGTGGCAGAAAATGGAAGAACCTCATCATTGGGCTAATATTCAATATCCCCCCATCAATTACCAGGAGCTTATTTATTATGCGGCGCCGAAGCAGAAAAAGCGCCCCAAAAGCCTTGACGAGGTGGACCCCGAATTGCGCCGCACTTTTGAAAAACTGGGTATTTCGCTCGAAGAGCAGAAGCGCCTTACCGGCGTGGCGGTAGATGCCGTCATGGACAGCGTTTCGGTGATTACCACCTTCCGCGAAAAGCTGGCAGAGCTGGGTATTATCTTTTGCCCCATCAGCGAAGCCATACAGGAATACCCCGACCTGGTGCGTAAGTATTTGGGTAGCGTGGTGCCGGTCACCGACAACTTCTTTGCTGCCCTCAACTCGGCGGTATTTAGCGACGGCTCTTTTGTGTACATACCCAAAGGAGTGCGCTGCCCCATGGAGCTTTCTACTTATTTCCGTATCAACGCACAAAATACGGGGCAGTTTGAACGCACCCTCATCATCGCCGAAGAAGGGGCTTATGTGAGCTACCTGGAAGGGTGCACTGCCCCCATGCGCGATGAAAATCAGTTGCATGCCGCCGTGGTGGAGCTGATTGCCCTGGACAATGCCGAAATAAAATACTCTACGGTGCAGAACTGGTACCCGGGCGATAAAGACGGCAAAGGCGGTATTTACAACTTCGTAACCAAGCGCGGCATCTGTGCCGGTAAGAACTCGAAAATATCTTGGACACAAGTAGAAACCGGCTCTGCCATCACTTGGAAATACCCTTCGGTGATTCTGAAAGGGGATAACTCGGTTGGTGAGTTCTATTCGGTGGCCGTAACCAACAACTACCAACAGGCTGACACCGGTACCAAGATGATTCATATTGGCAAAAATACCCGCAGCCGCATCGTTTCGAAAGGTATTTCGGCAGGTAAGAGCCAGAACTCATATCGTGGATTGGTGCAGGTGCACCGTCGTGCGGAAAATGCCCGCAACTTCTCTCAATGCGATTCTTTGCTCATTGGCGACAAGTGCGGTGCGCATACCTTCCCTTATATCGAGGTGAAAAACAACACTGCCATAGTAGAACACGAGGCAACCACTTCGAAAATAGGCGAAGACCAGCTGTTTTATTGTCAACAGCGGGGCATAGACCCCGAAACGGCCGTGGCTTTGATTGTCAACGGCTATGCCAAAGAAGTGCTGAAACAGTTGCCTATGGAGTTTGCCGTAGAAGCACAAAAACTATTGGCTATCTCTTTGGAAGGCAGCGTAGGTTGATGCCGTCTTTACGAAACGTTTACTTTTTTCATAATTGAAGCAAACCAATATTTTAAAATATCGAATACTCTATGTTGTCTATAAAAAACCTGAAAGCGCGCGTAGAAGAAAAGGAAATCCTGAAAGGATTGAACTTGGAAGTGAAGCCGGGGGAAGTGCATGCCATCATGGGACCCAACGGCTCAGGCAAAAGTACATTGGCCAATGTATTGGCCGGGCGTGAAGACTATGAAGTAACTGAAGGCGAGGTGCTCTTCATGGGAAAGAACCTGCTGGAGTTAGAGCCCGAAGAAAGAGCCGGTGAAGGTGTGTTTTTGGCGTTTCAATACCCGGTAGAGATTCCCGGCGTTACTACTGCCAACTTCTTGAAAACGGCTGTGAATGCCGTGCGCCAGTACCGGGGACTCGACCCACTGGATGCCGTGCAGTTCCTGAAGCTGCTCAAAGAAAAGATGAAGCTCGTTGAAATGGACAGCAGCTTGGTGAACCGCTCGCTCAACGAAGGCTTTTCCGGTGGCGAGAAGAAGCGCAACGAAATATTGCAAATGGCTATGCTCGAACCCAAGCTGGCCATCCTTGACGAAACCGATTCCGGCTTGGATATCGACGCCCTGCGCATTGTGGCAGAAGGCGTAAATAAGTTGCGTTCGAAAGACAACGCCTTTATTGTGGTAACCCACTACCAACGCTTGCTCAACTATATAGAGCCCGATTACGTGCATGTGCTTTACAAGGGCCGTATCGTAAAATCCGGCACCAAAGAGTTGGCGCTTGAACTCGAAGAGCGCGGATACGATTGGATTAAAGAAGAGGTAGATGCCAACGCTTCATTTTAATTGACCCTGAGTAAACTATGACAACGCAAATAACACCTAAACTCATCTCTCGACAACTTAGCGAACGCTACCAACAGCTGGCGGCCGGCATGCCCGCTACTGCCGGGTTCCGCGAAGCCGCTTTTCAAAAGCTGTTGCAGCAAGAGGTCCCTTCTACCCGTCATGAAGAGTGGAAGTACACCAATATTCGCAGTGTTTGGAAGAAGCTGGGCGAATCTGCCGGTGAAACGACCGCCGCTCCCTCGCCCCATTGGCAGGGCGACGCCTTGAAGGTGCGTCTGGCAGGCGGACAAGTGGTAGAGCCGGCCGAAGTCGAGACCGCCAATTATATAGTATGCAGCCTGAAAAAAGCCTTCGAAAAGCATCAAGACAAGCTGCAGGCTTATTTTGCCAAGCACACCCACCTGCAAGACGATTACTTCGTGCTTCTGAACAATGCTCTGTGGTCTGACGGTTTGTTTGTGTGGGTAAAGCGTGGGCAAACCCTGCCCCAAACCTTGGCTGTCTTCTTTGAAGAAGGACAAAGCACACTGGAGAACACACGCCACCTTTTTCTTTTGGAAGAAGGAGCGCAGCTTGAATGTGCATACTTTTTTACCGGCGACAGTCCAATACACAGTTTGCACAACTGCATCACGGAAGCTTATCTGGCAAAAGATGCTTCTATGAAGCACTACATTGCCGAAGCCGAAGCGTTTCACCACAGCCGTGTGCTGCGCACCTTTGCAGATGTAGAGCAAAATGCCAACTACTATAATGTGACTTTTGTGTTGGGCGGCCATGTTGCGCGCCATGACTTGTGCGCTGCCCTGAAAGGCACCCATGCCGAAGCGCATTTTTACGGCTTGACCTACCTGCGTGGCAATGCCCACACCGACCACCATACGGTAGTGGACCACATCGCCCCCAAAACACAAAGCAACGAATTGTACAAAGGAGTGTATGACGGGCAGTCGGCGGGCGTGTTCAATGGCAAAATCTATGTGCGCCCCGATGCGCAGCAAACCAATGCTTTTCAGTCGAACCGCACCATTCTGCTCACACCGGAGGCAAGCATCAATACCAAGCCGCAGCTGGAAATATGGGCAGATGACGTGAAGTGTTCGCATGGGGCTACCATCGGGCAACTCGACGAAGATGCACTCTTTTATTTGCGCGCGCGTGGTATCCCCAAAGCACAGGCTAAAGCCCTTTTGCTACAGGCATTTGCAGGTGAAGTGCTCGACTATGTAGGCAACGATTCATTGAAAGAATATTTGCTTGCACGTCTTCAAGAGCGCTTTTCTTGAAACTCGAACGCCTCTTTTCACGTTAGTTTCTTAAATTGAAGGGCTATTTTTTCAACCTCGTATGAAAATTTAAACCAATGAAAGCTATGGAAAAACTAACGGAAAAAAAAGCGCTTGAGATTGAACGCATCCTCAAAGAGGCGGTGATGCAGTGCACCCGTGCCGACGGCTGGGCAAATCTTGCAGAGGTAGGAGGCGTATTGCGAAGCAAGGGCGTGCAATATGGCAAGCTGTCGCGCTTTGTGAGCAATTACCCGCACCTGGTAGAGTTGAAACTGGATACTTCTATTTCGCCCCCTGCCGTATATGCCCGCTTAAAGAAAAAATAAGATGCCTTGGGCATTTCTTTCTCTCGTAAAAGCATAATTTTGCCCCACGGGTATTTTGCCCGTGGGGTCTGTTTTCATATAGCCTTTAAAAATCAATGAGTCTCATGAACAAGAAATATGCACGCAATCCCGTACGCTCTATCCTGATTACTTTGATAGCCATTCCTTTATTGATATGGGGAGTTTGGAATCCGCAACAACACCCACAAGCAGATGTTTTTTGGATGACGGCCGTTTTGTTTTTGGTATATGCTTTTTGGTTGTATGCAGCCCCTTTGGTCGTGTGGGAAGGTGACCGCATGTGGGTGAACCCCGGCTTGCTTACCAAGAACGACTTGGATTTGAACCGTGTAACGGAAGTGGACATTACGGCACATACTGTTACTTTTGTGGTAGATAAAGCGCAAGGTTTGTGGGTGCGTGTGCCTTTGCGTATGATGGCACCCGCTGATCGGAATGCTTTTCTGCGCGATGTGGAGCAATACATGCGACATAACAAGGGAATAGATGTTTTATAATGAGCGCATGGCAAGGAAATGGATGCTTTGTCTTGGGCTCTGCTTGCTTGGCCGGTTACTTTCGGCGCAGTCCATCGAATCACCATTGGTTTTTTCTTTTGAAGAAGAAAAAGAGGCAATCCGTCTCTACAGTGCTTATGATACACAACGAGGACTATTGCTCATAAAAGGGGAGGTAACAGTGCGCACTTCACCTGATAAGGTGTTGGCTCTTTTGCAGGACAGCCCGCGCGGGCATCTGTGGGTCAATGAGGTGCGCCAAATGGAAACACTGGCTGCTTGGGGCGATTCCGTTTGGATAAGCCGTGCTTTTATCCATTTCCCTTTCCCCTGGAAAGACAGAGTGCTGGTGATGAAAAATATTGTAAAAAGAGAGAGACCTGCTATTTTCTTTGTGACTCAGCAGGTGGAACCAACTTATTATTCCGGAAACTCTGCATATGTGCCTATATTAAATGCTTATGGGCAGTGGAGCATACAATGTAAGAATCAGTATATTTCAAAAATTACATATATATTTGGGGCTGATGTACAGGTGGCTTTGCCGGCTTATGTAGAGAAAAAGATGGCGATTGCCGGTATGTATGGCACCTTGCGGCGCATGCGACGCATATTGGAAAACAGAGAATAGGGAAGGAGTTTTTTTGTAAAGAATTATTCTAAATATGAATTATCATTACATATTGTGTAAACTTTTGCTTGCTCTTTAACGTTGTAACATTAACCGCACTAAATCAAGCATATCATTCCCCCTTTAAGCAAAGCATTGCTTGCCATCACTAACTCTATCACAAATTGAATTTTTTACACTTTATACTTATATGGAGGGGTTATGAAAATTAGCCTTGAAACGATAAAAGCTTGGTGTGGGGCCAATATATCACCGGTAGCGTGGCAGCGTATAGTGATACACATGTACGGGGACCTAAAAGGGCATGGCCGGGATCTGAAACGTTTGCAGTGCCCGGATGCCACCGATGAGTTTGAGGGAGAAGAAGTGCGCATGTTGAACGAGGCACTGCGGTTGCTTTATCAGAGGCAAATACCAACAGACATGTTGTCTTGATTTGTGGGTATTAATAAGTAAAGCATAAGTGACAATTTTAAATTTTAAATAAAAAAGCAGGTAATGAAACTTCAATCTATTGTTACGTGGTGCACCGGGCACCTGAGTCCTATGGCTTGGCAACGGGTAGCCACACAGTTGAGCCCCTACTTCCAAGAGAAGTACGGATGGAGTATTGCGGCTCTGTTCAAACCGCAAGACGACATGCGCATTGATGAGGAAGACTTGATGCGCATCAATGAAGTAATTGCTTCATTGTATGGGCAAACCATGGAAGTTTAGAGAATCATTCTTGAGGGGTTTGTTCATGTGTGAAAGCGGGAAGCAGTTTTGTGAAGCTTCCCGCTAACTTTTTTTACACTACACGGTTGTTTTAACAGCTTCACCAAACGACAAGCACATGAAACAAAGACTCGCTATTTGCTGGCTGCGCCGCGATTTGCGCCTGCACGACCATGCAGCCTTGTATCATGCACTGCGTAAACATTCTGCGGTATTGCCTGTCTTTATTTTTGACCGTAATATTTTGGATGCCCTACAAAAGCCGTTCGACCTACGCGTGCAATTCATTCATGAGCAGCTCAGGCAGTTGAAAGGGCAACTGCGTGCCTTGGGCAGCGATTTATGTGTGCTTTACGATTATGCCGGGCAAGCCTGGCAGCATATCTTAAATACCTACGAAGTGGAAGCTGTGTATGCCAATCATGACTATGAGCCCTATGCGCGCAAGCGTGACAATGAAGTGGCGGAATTATTGAAAACACACCATATCCCTTTTTACACATTCAAAGACCAGGTGATATTCGAGAAGTCGGAGGTAGTGAAAAGCGACGGCACCCCTTATTCTGTCTTTACCCCCTATGCCCGCAAGTGGAAGGCACAGCTCAATGATTTTTATTTGAGGTCTTACCCCACGGAAAAATACTTTTCTTCTTTTTTGAAACCGGGCGAAGAATTGCCCATGCCTTCTTTGGAGGCGATGGGGTTCCGGGCAAAATCTTTTGTTTTTCCCCCTTGTGAAATTCGCGAAGACATTATCCGCAATTATCATAACACGCGTGATTTGCCCGCACTCGATGAAGGTACAAGCCGCTTGGGTGTGCATCTGCGCTTTGGTACTGTCAGCATACGGGAGCTGGCGCGCAAAGCCCAAGCATGGAATGCTACCTATTTGAATGAGTTGATTTGGCGGGAGTTTTTTATGATGATTTTATGGCATCATCCGCGGGTCGTTACCCATGCCTTCAAAGAAGCTTATGACCACATTCCTTGGCAGCAAAATGAGGAACTCTTCCGGCGTTGGTGTGAAGGCACTACCGGCTATCCACTGGTGGACGCCGGTATGCGTCAACTCAATGCAAGCGGTTATATGCACAACCGTCTGCGCATGCTTACGGCTTCTTTTCTTTGCAAGCACTTGCTTATCGATTGGCGCCTGGGTGAAGCCTATTTTGCAAGCAAGCTATTGGACTACGAGCTCTCTTCGAATAATGGAGGCTGGCAATGGGCAGCCGGTACGGGTTGCGATGCCGCCCCTTATTTCCGTATTTTCAACCCATGGACTCAACAGAAAAAGTTCGACCCTGACAACCGCTTTGTCAGCCGCTGGGTGCCCGAATGGCAAACCAAAGACTATCCCAAGCCTGTGGTAGAGCATGCAAGTGCACGGGAGCGTGCCATCGATTTTTATAAACGGCATATTAGGCAAACATAATTTGCCATTCGTGTCAATTATTTTTATATTTCAATGAGTTGACTTTATGAAAAGTCCCTATGTGTAAATGACAATGCAAAAAACCATGCAGCAAACAAAGGAGGAACCTGTTTTTGCATTTTTTCACCGGGTGCGCTTGCAGCAAGAGCAACAAGAGTTGTTGGACCTGCAGTGGTATGTAGTTGTTTGTGGTATCGTGGTTTCTATACTGCGCGGAGTAAGTTATTGGTATGCGCCGGCCATTGCACCGCCTTTTTTATTTTTATTCCTTACAACCGGCTGGATACTGCTGTTGATTTTGCTGCGCTATGATTGGGTAAAGTTGTCTTCGGTAATTATTTTGCTGCTATTGGTGGGGCAGTCGGTAGAAATGCTCCGGGGGAGCTTCTTTTTCATGGAACAAAGCGTTGCACTTAGCACCATATATGCTTTGGTAGGCTGTTTTTTTGCATACTTTTTATTTCCGTATATAAACGATAAAAAGAAGAAGCGCCGGCTTCATCTTGTCATAACAGCAGCTTGGATTGCCATTTTAGTTTTGTTGAGTGAAAGTTATTTGCCCCTTTTGATTTTTGCTTCTCATGTCATGATTGCGTGGGTCGATGCGTTGAAAGAGCGCTTTATAAAGAGTGAAGCAGATGCTTTGCAGCGGGTGGCATCACTTACCGATGAGGTAGAGGGATTAAAGGCTCGTATCTTACAGCAAGAGCAGACTTTTTCGATGCAGCAAAAAAAGATAGAGCAACAAAAAGAGCTGCTTGAGAAACAGTATGACGAGGTAATGCGCCGCAGTGGCCGTATCCGTTTTTACAGCAAGGTGTTGTGGACAATGGCGCACTACAAGTTTGTAAGGGAAGGCTTGTGGAGGGAGGCCATCGAGTATTTGCTGCTGACTGCTGCCGAAACAATCAGTGTCACGCGCTTGTCGCTTTGGAAATGGCATGAGCGCAACCATAAGCTGCACCTTATGGCTTTTTATGAAGAGCAAAAGGGGCGCGTGCTTTTTGAAAAAGAAGAAGTGCCTTTACGGGGCGTTGTTGACCGTCTCTCCGGTTTAATAGTGGAGCAGCATTGGTGTGTGGAAAGCATCCGGGAAATAGACATAGAAGACGACGATGCTTTCCGGGATTATTTACAGCGCCACCACATTGTTTCTTTTATGTGGCTGCCTATTGTGCGTGAAGACCGTCTCTATGGCTTGCTTTGTTTTGAAAATCAAGATGAGCGCCGCGGGTGGGAGGCCGAAGATGTACTGTTTGCCCGCTCGGTAGTGGACGTCTTCGATATGGTGCAGCATGCAGCCGAACGACGCGCCTTCCAGGAAGAAATCAAAAGACAAAAAGAGGAAATAGAAGAGCAAAACGCGCTGCTAAAACGCCAACAAGAAGAAATCCTTGCGATGAATCGTAATCTGGAGGCGCTGGTGCAGGAGCGAACCCACCAGCTGGAGGTTCAAAACAAACAGTTGGCAGAATATGCATTTGTGAATGCGCATTTGCTGCGTGGTCCTTTGTGTAATATATTGGGCATCATTCAGATACTGGAGCAAGAAGAAAATCAGACCCCGGAACAGTTGAACATTTGGTTGCCTTTGTTAAAAGAAGCCAGCAGCCGTCTGGATGAAATCGTACAAAAGATAGCTCATTTCCTGGATGACAAAGGCTACTTTGACCGTTACGATCTCAAGCCGGAGCGCTACCGTCATTTGTGATGTAATTTTTTTGAAATTATATTGATTTTTGAATTTTTAATTCTTACTTTTAGCTAAGTTAGGTATAAGTGATTTGGCTAAAACAGGAAGTACATGAAAAGAAAACATCTGTTGGCGGTAGTGTGCAGTATGGGATTGAGTCTTTCCCTTTATGCACAACAAGACGGAGAACCCAAGCGCCTGGGCGATGAACTCTTTCAACTCTCTATTGAAGAGCTGATGGATATACCCGTAAGTGTAGCCACCAAAAAGGAATTGAGCATACGCGAAACCCCCGGTGTGGTGAGTGTCATCACACAAGAAGAAATCAGGAACAGCGGTGCGCGTGACCTCATCGATATTTTGCGCTTGGTGCCGGGTTTTGAGTTTGGCGGAGACCTTCAAGGGGCTGTCGGCTTGGGAATACGCGGTATTTATGCCTTCGAAGGCAAGGCATCGGTATTTCTGAACGGCACGCCCATGAACGACTTGCTGTTTGGGAATGTACTTTTCGGGCATCGCTTCAACCCGGACCAAATCAAGCGTATCGAAATCATCCGTGGTCCCGGCTCGGCTATTTACGGGGGGACTTCAGAGTTGGCCGTAATCAATATAGTAACTGTGGACCATGAGCTGAATGGCGCTGAAGCAAGCCTGATGCACGGGCAAATGCAGGAAGCACCCGGGCGCAGCCGTCTGACGCTTTCTTGGGGGCAGCCCCTCGGAAGAGACTGGGACGTGTCGCTGTCTGCCTCTTACTTGCAGGGGGTGCGAAGCGATAAAACCTACCGTGATATATTGGGGAATACATTCGAAATGGAGGATAATTCCCGTATTCAAACACGCAATATTTTTGTAGGTATTAAAAAGGGAGATTTCCAACTAAATTACCTGAACGACAGTTATCATTTGCGGCATCGCAACGGTTATGGAGTAGCTTTGGCGGACGATACCGACCACCTGACCGACTATCACCACTTGCAGGCACAATATCGTTGGAAGCTTGCTGAAAGGTGGCAGTTGCGCCCGCTTTTCCAGTACCTCTGGCAGCACCCTTGGGTGTCGAACGATCCCACCGTATTTGAGTGGAGCAACCGCACCGCCCGCCGTACGCTGCTGGGCTTGGAAAGCAATTTCCAAAGTGGTGAGGAAAGAAACGGCTGGGACGTCACCTTCGGGGGGCAGGTTTATCAAGATTATGCCAAGGTCTTGTATTATGAACCGGACCCTTCACTTTCTACGGAAATCCCCAGCCCTGACGACGCTTCGCGTTTGCCAGAAGTTACTTATTACAACTACACGGGCTATTTGCAAGCCATTTGGCAACGCAACCGCTGGACCTTTACTTTGGGCTTGCGCGACGACTACCACACCGGCTATGGCAATGCTTTCGTGCCCAGAGCCGGACTCACTTTCGTAGGAACAAAGTTTCATTCAAAGTTGCTGGCGTCACGTGCCTTCCGGGCACCCAATATTTGTTCTACCAACCCGGCGGTGCAACCGGAATATGCCACCGTATTGGAGGCAGAAGTGGGCTATCAGCCGATGCGCTCTTTGTTTTGGACTTTAAACCTGTATGATATCACCATTGACAAGCCTTTGTATTATACCGGCGGTTTATATGGCTATGAAAACGGCGATAAACTGGGAACGCGGGGGTTGGAAACTGAAGTTAAATGGGTGCAATCACAATTGAAGGTGTCTCTGAATTACTCTTTTTACACTACGAAAGGCAAAGAGAATGATAAGTTGTATCCCGTATTGCCGGAGTATTTTGCCAATCCCGCAACAAAAGTGCCGGCAGCCATGCAGGCATTTGCGCAACACCGCCTGGGGCTCTTGTTGGATTATGCCCTGAGCGAAAAAGTAAACGTGCATGTAAACAACTTGTATCTGGGTGAGCGCTATGCTTTCGACTATTACGACGGCACAGACTACCGCATGCGCCGCTTTGACCCGGTGCTGTTGCTCAACCTGTATGTGCGGGTGAAGAACATAGTCAAGGGGTTGGAGTTGGGAGCCGGTGTGTATGACCTCTTGGGGTCAAATTATGCTTTTCTGGTGCCTTACGACGCAGGCGGCATGGCACCTACGCCCGCGCCTTCGCGCGAGTGGGTCGTGAAGCTACGCTATGCTTTCATTAAACAGTAGGCACAACGAAAAAGACGGGCAAGCACCCGTCTTTCTACTTTTATTCAGCAGGGGATTTTTCGGCAAAACGGAACTTGATGTAATGAATTTTGTGCCCTTGCGCCGTAAACTCTTCTTCGTAGCGGGTACGTATGCCGTAATGCTCTGCATAAAGGGGGCTGTTATACAGGTCGTCGGTATGTTCAAGGTCACGGACAGGATACTCGCTCAGCACTTCGAGGGTGTATTCATACAGCAAGGCACTGTCGGTTTTTAGCTTTACCCATCCGTCAATTTTCATGATGCGCCGGTAAATATCTAAAAAGCGCGGGTTGGTGAGGCGGCGCCGTATGTCCCGCTTGCGGGGGCGAGGGTCGGGGTGAATCAGCCATATTTCATCTACTTCATCCGGTGCAAAAAACTTATCCAGGTCATGGATGAAGGTGCGTAAAAAGCCCACGTTTTTTAGCCCTTCTTGCCGGGCGATGGATGCCCCTTTCCATAAACGTGCCCCTTTGATATCAATGCCAATATAATTGCGGTCAGGGAAGAGGCGTCCCAAACCCACGGAATACTCACCACGTCCACAGGCAAGCTCAAGGCATATGGGGTTGTCGTTCTTGAAAAAGTCGCTACGCCACTTGCCTTTGCAGTTTTCAAAGAAAGGCTTGCCTGCCTGCACAACCAAGGGGTTTTCTTCGTTTTCTTTAAAACGGGCTAATTTGTTTTTTCCCACAGCAATATTTTTTTTTGCCTGCAAAAATAGATATATTTGTTGAACCATCAACAGGAGGCGTAAAGCTACTATGGGGCACCAACACCATCATGCACACGGCAGCCATGACAATATACGCACAGCCTTTTGGTTGAATGCCGTTTTCACGATTATAGAGATTGGGGGCGGATATTGGAGCGGCAGCATTGCCATCTTGTCCGATGCCTTGCATGACTTGGGCGATACCATTGCGCTGGGGTTGGCGTGGTACTTTGAGCGTTTGTCTCGAAAGCAGGGCAACAGCCGCTATTCCTATGGCTATGGGCGTTATTCTGTCTTTGGGGCTATAGTGAGTGCCTGCATATTGCTTTCCGGGAGCATAGCCATCATCATCCACGCCGTGGAGCGCCTGCAGCATCCGGTGCTTCCCCACACTGCCTCCATGATACCTTTGGCAGTGCTGGGCGTTTTGGTCAACGGTTGGGCGGCGTACCGCCTAAGTCACGGGCAGTCGTTGAATGAAAAAGTGGTAACATGGCATTTGATAGAAGACGTGGCAGGATGGGCGTTGGTTTTGCTTGGGGCTTTGCTTATGCACTGGCAGGCATGGGCGTGGGTGGATCCCGTCATGTCGCTTCTGCTTTCGGTGGTGATATGCTACAACGCGGTACGCAAGCTGCTGGAGGCTATTAAGGTGGTGATGCAGGCCGTGCCTCGTGAAATAAACTACGAAGCAGTCGTGCACCTGCTCAAAACGCCGGATGAGGTATTGAATCTGCATGACCTGCACATTTGGTCTTTAGACGGGCAATACCACATCTTGACGGTTCATTTGGTGGTGATACCCGGACTGAGCCGCGAGCGTTTGTGCACTCTCAAACAAGAGCTACGGCATCGTTTAGACCATTTGGGTATTGCGCATGCCACTTTTGAAATAGAACAAGAAGGAGAGGAGTGTGGCATGGGGTGTGAAACCGGTTTGGCAAACCCAAGAGGATAAACTTGTCCCTTTCTCTAAGTTTTGTATGGGCACAACCAAGCTTTTCATTCCACAACTCAAGCCCGCCATTCTTTGAACGAAGCATCAAGCATAGCCTGTCATTTCTCATCTCACGCAGTGAGATGAGAAATCTCACCGTACCAAGCCACAAAAGGTAAAAGAGATTTCCCGCTTACGCTCGAAATGACAAAGGGGAAAAAAGCTCGAATGACAATAGGAAATCCGGAACGCTAAGGAAAAGTTTGAAGAGGACAAGAAGCATAAGCAAGCAAAAAAGATGAGCTTGGTTTTTTAAAAAAAATAAAAAATTACTTGTGTGCTATTATTATTATTATTATTGCATTGTTCGTTTACGGGAGCTCCTACAATAAACGGACATGTTTGAAAAATGTGTAACCTTAAAAAAGTTAGAGTCATGAAGGTGAAATTGTTTTTTGCTGCCATTGCCTTTTTTGCATTATTTTTTGTTTCGAAAAGTGCAGTGCATTCATCGAATGAAGGCCATGAGTTAGCAGCAGGAACTTGTACGGTGAAAATTGTAGTGAAAGAAAACGGAAAGAAAAAAAAGGCGAAATGTACAGCTTCTACTTGCAGTGAGGCGGCGTCATGTGCTTCACAGATACTGGAGTAAAAACCAAAAAAAGATAGGTGTATGAAAAAACTTGCTTTGGGTATTCTTATGTGGGTGACAGCTGTGCTGCCGGCAATGCTCCGGGCACAGCCCCCCATAAAAGTAGAGTATCTGGTCATAGAAGAGCCCGCTTGGAAAAATAAAAAGAAATTGCCCGGAGCCACCAACAAAAACTCTTTGGAGGCAGTTGCATGGATTCTTCCTTCGGAATGTCTCTATTGGGAAGTGCGTCCCGGACTGGATTATGAAAGCTGGCGGCAGAAAGAAAAGGAGCGAATGCGTGAGGAAATACAGAGGCAGGTTCTGGAAGGAAAGCGAGAGATAGAGGTGTCCTATGATTTTACCAAGCTTGCAGAAAGCAGAGGAATTTTCCTCCAAAAAGGAGGCAGATGTATAGATGTAGATACTACTAGAGGAAGGGGTATAGATGAATATGGGCAATATGCATACGAAGAGGTGATTCAAATAAATTGGCAACCTTATCCCAATGAAACCAAAGAAATCTTGGGGTTTAAGTGCTACAAAGCAGAGGGCGACTTTCGCGGGCGGCACTATATCGTATGGTATTGTCCCGACTTGCCCTATCCCTACGGACCATGGAAATTGCA
>NZ_AUGC01000022.1 GCF_000426825.1 Thermonema rossianum DSM 10300
GTTCTGCAGGATTCGAACCTGCGACCCCCTGCTTGTAAGGCAGGTGCTCTGAACCAACTGAGCTAAGAACCCTTTTGCTCAAATGCTGATGCAAATATAGAGCAGTGTATCATATCATGCAAATATTTCTTTAAAAAAATTTGGGCAGGCATGACTAACACCTGCCCATTTTTTTGATTCACAAAGCGTTAGTTATTCTTCCTCTTCACTTACTTCTTGCCGTACTTCTTTTACCTCAAGGATATCTTGTACCGGGAAAGGCTCACCTACTACTCTGTAGCTCTTCGGCTCGCATATTTCATCCAGTTCAAAGACAAAAGTTTTGGTCTTTTTATCCTTTCCCTTATAAGTAACTTCTGCCGATATCGAAGGCGAAAGGCTTGCAAAAATCAATTCATGCCCCTCGCCATCGGGCAAGAACGAAAAGCGGCGCTCAAGCGTAGAGGTTTCTATGCCAAAGCGCTTGATAAGATACTCCTTGCGCTTGGCGTGGTAATAAATGGCTGTGACAGTTGTTTGCTCATTGAAGGGTGCAATGACCAGCAAACTGCGCTCATCGTAGCGGCGCTTGTCTTCTTCTATGGTTCTCACTTCATAGGTACCGTCTTGATACACCGCTATCAGCTGGGCATCTTGCGGCAGTTTACCCAGGTATTGCCCGCGTCCATCCATGTTTACCTCGCCGGTCAGCGGGTCATACCAATATTCAGGATCACCCAGTGTGGATACTCCCTCCGATATTTTGGTTATTTTTTTCACGGGGTATTTGGTCAATATGTTGCCTTTGCTGTTTCTGCCTTTGATAGCAAGCCCGGCAAAGTCAAACTCAAAGATTTTATTTTTTGCACGGCAGCTCTGTGTGAGTTGCACCTTTACGCGCTCTGCCTCTCCGTTGGGATTGGCCGTAAAGTACAGCACTTTGGAGCCGGGTGTTCCTTGGGTAAGGTCGTATTCGCGATCGCGTGTAACAGCCAACACCTGAAAACGCTTGGCATAGGAAGTACCACTTTTGCCGTCGCGGTAAATCAGGTTATAAACCATGCGCTTATCGCCTTTTCGAAATACCGCCACATGAAGAATATCTTTCCCTACAAATACCTTCTCGCCTATTTTGGTTACCAGACACTTGCCATCTTTCCGGAAAACAATAATATCGTCAATGTCGGAGCAGTCGCAAACATATTCGTCCTTTTTCAGCCCGTAGCCAATAAATCCTTCTTGGCGGTTTACATATAGCTTTTGGTTGTTGGCTACTACTTCGGTGGCTTTTATTTCACCAAAAACAGTGATTTGTGTTTTTCGCTCCTGCCCTTTGCCGTAGGTTTTCAAAAGGCTTTTGAAGTAATTGACGGCATAGCGAGTCAAATGGGCAAGATTGTCCTCTACTTCCTCAAGCTCTTTTCGATAAGCGCGCAATTGTTCATCGGCTTTGTCGAGGTCATATTTAGAAATGCGCTTGATTTTAATTTCCGTCAGGCGCACAATATCCTCATCGGTAATCTCGCGGTAAAACTCTTTGGCATAGGGCTTCAGTCCTTTTCGAATGGTTTCAATGACCGCTTCCCACGTTTCGGCGTTTTCTATTTTCCGGTAAATACGGTTTTCAATAAAAATGCGCTCAAGAGAGGCAAAAAGAATTTTTTCTTGAAGGCGTTGCTTTGCCAACTCCAGCTCGCGACGCAACAGCTCTTTGGTGCGCTCGGTGGAAAGGCGCAGGATGTCCGAAACACTTAAATTCACCGGCTTGCCTTCGTGCAACACCCAATAGTTGGGATAGAGCGTCTTTTCACAATCGGTGAAGGCATACAAAGCATCCATGGTTACTTCCGGCGATACTTCACCGGTAAGCTTCACCAGGATTTCAACCTCTTCGGCTGTATTGTCTATGATTTGCTTGATTTTGATTTTCCCTTTGTCATTGGCTTTCAGGATGGAATCTATCAAGCGGCCGGTAGTAACGCCATAGGGGACACTGCGGATAGCCAGCGTTTTCTTATCTACAATTTCGATATCGGCACGCAAGCGAATACGGTCGCCCTTGCCTTCGCCCGTGTATTGGGAAACGTCCATCAAACCACCGGTGGGAAAATCGGGGTAAAGTACCGGCTTCTTTCCTTTCAGCACATCGATAGAAGCTTCTATCAACTCACAAAAATTGTGGGGCAGTATGGTGGTAGAAAGCCCTACGGCAATGCCTTCGACCCCCAAAAAAAGAATAAGCGGAAATTTCACCGGCAAGGTTACGGGTTCTTTTTTCCGCCCGTCGTAAGAGAGTTGCCACTCGGTCAACTCAGCATTAAACAATACTTCTTTGGCAAAAGGCGTCAGGCGTGCTTCGATATAGCGCGCTGCGGCAGCGCTGTCGCCGGTGCGTATGTCTCCCCAGTTCCCTTGTGTATCGATAAGCAAGCCCTTTTGTCCCAAGTTTACCAGTGCCTCGTAAATAGAAGCATCGCCATGGGGGTGATACTGCATGGCTTGCCCCACGATATTGGCTACTTTGTGGTAACGTCCGTCATCCATCTGCTTCATGGCATGCAGAATGCGCCTTTGCACCGGCTTGAGCCCATCTTCGAGTGCCGGCACAGCCCGCTCCAATATCACATAAGAGGCATAATCCAAAAACCAATTTTCATATAAGCCTGCTACAGGCACTACGTCTTTTTCTGTATTCATAATAGCTGTTTCTTTCTATGGTATTCCGTGTAAAATTATAGGCATTCTCCCTAAAAATCAAAAGGAGCACGACCAAAGCCATGCTCCTGGTGCTGCAATGTATGGGTTGGGTCAGCGCAAAATCATAAGTGTTCCGGAGGTTTTACCATTGAGCGTAATAGGATCACCATTGACTTTTTTAGCCTTCAGTTCCCAGATATATACCCCTCCGGGTAGTTCTTGTCCGTCGAGGCTTCTGCCATCCCAACCGGTATTCATTAAATCATCGACTCTGTTGGTTTCATAAACCAGCTGCCCGAAGCGGTTAAACACCCGGAAGCTAAGCTCTGCCACACCAAAACCAAAGAATTTAAACGTATCGTTTACGCCATCGCCATTGGGCGAGAAAGCGTTGGGCAAGAAATAATCTTCTATCGCTATTACTTCAAAAGTGGTCTGCACCTGACAGCCTTCTGCATATTTCACAGTAACGGTGTAAGTAGTAGTACCGGGATTCACAGCTGTCAGCACCACACTTTGTGCCGTGGGGTTGTCTATGCCTTCGGAAGGCTCCCAGCTCACCTGCTCAAGTCCATAGCCTCCGTTGATTTGCAGTTGCAGATTCACCGTATTTCCCAAGAACAACTCAATAGGTGCAGTTACAGGCTGCCCCCCTTCGCTCAACACGGCAAGAGAAGGCGGTGTTGCCGGGTTCAGCAAACGTATGGACGGTGACGTAACAGTAAAACACAAATCCTGGGCTACATAGCGGTAATACCTTTCATTTGGCTCTACCGGCGCTGCTGCCGTATAAGAAGCGGCGGTAGCACCGGGAATGTCGCTCCAGTTAACACCGTCGTTGCTTTGCTGCCAACGATAGGTGAATCCGGGATCATTGATGCTTGCCTCCAACTTCACACTCGCCCCCTCACATATATACACCGTTTGATTGCTTTCATCATAAAAAGCGGAAGTGGTAGTGATGGTTGGGTTTTGTGGCCCTACTGAGGGGCAACTGTATGCCAAGACGAAATAGGCATTGCCACTGCCTATGGTTTGATGCGCTCCCTTGACAGAGCCTTCCGGATAAGTGTTGGTTGTTGCCGGCAAAAGTGCTTCATAGGTTCCCAAAAGTCCGGGCGCTTGCGCCGCTACCAAATACAAATGGTTTGAAGCATTGACACCATCTCCATTACCAAAAAATATTTCCACCTCCCCATTGGTAGTAATGCTACCGGAAACAGTTTCTACTTTCCAGTAGCGGTTGCCTATGATGCCATTCACGCTGCTTCCCTTGCTTACCCCACTCAAATCAGTGGTTTGTGTTTCGGCAAACAAGACCGCATCTCCATCTATGCCGGTAAATATAATGCCCCGGTACTGATTTTGCCCCGCCTCGCCTATAGGGAAGTGCACAGTGGTGGGACCACTACCCATGCTTAAATCCCAGTGAACAGGAGCACGCACATAGGAACCATTATTACCCCCATTGACTACTGTATTGCGCAGCAAAACGAAATCATAAGTACTGCGCACATAGCCCGCTGTAAGTGTAAGCGACTGATCGATAGTCAGTTTTCCTTCCAGAATCAACTCCTTTCCGGGGGCATTAATATCAATGCCTGCGGCGGTAAAGTCCCCGTTTCCGTTGGGTCGTAGTGTGGCTCCCTTATTCACCACAATGACATTAGGATAGCTGCCCGGCAGAAACTTCACCACACCGCCATCTTGCAAATGTGCAATTGGACGGCTCAAATCAGGTGTCGTCGTATAGGGTAGATAAAAACTATTTGTAGTGGCGTACAATACATTGTTTTCAAAGTAACAATGGCCTGTGTTATACACATCAATGCCGTCTATGATTTTATCGACAAGTGCATATTTTTCTGCTTCCGACATGGCCGAAGGCAGCTTGCCGGCGAACACGTTGCTGCTTATGTCTATATCTGCGTCCACCTCTTTACCGGAAGCACCGTCCATATAAATATAGTATTCCAAATTAGCGGCAAAAGAGTTGTCTTGCACACGTATGCTTGCATATACAGGCGTGGCTTGCCCACTCACTCCTTTATTTGAATTATAAATGGCAACTCCACGTCCCACACCGGCGGCCGAAGTAGCGCCGAAAGAGCAATTGGCAATCAGCACACTGTTTTGCTCTAAATTAGCAGATGCGTCCTCGGAGTCTATGATGATATGAGTGAAATCACTGACACCATTATTTACCTGTAACTGCAAATTACTGATTTCAACTTGATTGCTACCTTTTACTTTTATGGCAGTATTGGCTACCATAGTCAGTCGCATGATAATATTGCGGACTGTTACCGAATCGGAAGTTATTTCCAACAAAGGACCTGCATGAGAGGTGCTGGTCAGTGTTGTGGTACCGGCGTCATTTACCAAGCCGTCTAAAATCATTGGCCGGTTTATTGTGGCGGCACCGGGCTTGTCAAATACTCCCGAGGGGGGATACTCCGCATCGAAGAGATACAGTATCCAGCGACTCAGGGGGTCTGCCGGCGTGGCATCAATAGCTTCCTGCAAGGTGTTTGCCGAAGAAGAATAAGATATTTGGCGACTGCTTTGATAGCCATAGGCAGGTAAATCTTGATCTTCACTGGCACCAACAAGGAAGAAATAGGTAATGGTTTTTAATGCACTACGGGCAGCTGTACTTCCTGCAACAATATCATTTTTTTCTGATGATGACCCTACCTTTTTCAATCCCCAGTTATTGGCATTGGCGTCGATGCTTCCGGTAGGGCTTCCTGTGCCTACATCCACCAATGGATTGCTGCCTTGCATAAAATTTTCACGAAAGAGAATGTAATTGTGCGTATAGCTGCTATAAGCATCCGGAATTAGAATTAGCGGTATGTTGGCGGAACCTTTCAGAAAGATATTATTCTCAAACGAGCAGCTGCCTGCCAGTTCAGAAGCATAAATTCTGATTAGCCCTTCTTCCTGTTGGCTATCAGAAACCAATTCGCTAAACTCATTGCGTTCTATGCGCAGGTTGCTGCTATTGCCTTCAATACTTAAACCAAAAAAGGAGACATCTGAATCAGTAGCGGGCGTTGGGTTGCCCCTAAAATCTGCCTCGGGGCATCCCTGGTTACTTGCCCATTGGGCGCCTTTGTTTATCACGTTTTCCTCAAACAAAACATCGGTCACATTTATCAAACGAAAAGCACCGTTGGCTTTCCATACGTAGTTTCTGCGCATGTGCACCCCATTTACCTCTTGCACCACAATGCCTTCGGCATCCATCGTAAAGCCGTCTTTATGACCAATGCGGTTTTCTTCAAGAAGCCAGTTGGTACGCGTGCCGGTACCGGTACGCTCTATAGCCCTTTGAGTGCTTGCCGGCGTAATCATGCAATATTTGATGGTAATCCCCGAAGCATCGACCTGTATATTTCCGTTCAGAATTTCGAAGCCATTCACCACCACCCCATCGGTTGTAATCACAAGATTGATTCCGTCCAGGATAGACTCCGGTAGGGTCGATGTATCGCCACAGCTTTCTTCACCTAATGCAGTTCTGTCGGAAGTAGGCAGGTTGGGTGTCACATCTGCCTGTGCCCCTTTTAAGGTCAGTTGTTTATTCAGTGTAATGGTGGCACTTTCACCAAGTGAGGTGTTGTATGTGCCCGCAGCTACTTCCACAATATCGCCACTCTGCGCCTGTGATACCGCATAAGTAATGGTCTTGCAGGGACTTCCGGAAGAAGAACAATCGCCGGTATCTGTGCCTCCGCTTGCATCCACATAACGAGTAGTTTGCGCTTGCACGACGGCAGCAAACAGCGTAAGCAAGCAAATAAAAAATATTTTTTTCATAACGCTAAGACTTTGCATCATTGGTAAATACACCAAGTATTTCAAAATGTAATCAAAAAAAACAGGAATGCTTATTATTTCATACGAAAAAAGAGAGGCATCCGGTTTAGGGATACCCCTCTTTTTTATTGTTTCATTGTTTGAGGGCACATCTTACAGTACTACCCAGCGAATAAACTGCCAGCCTGCCTGCGTGCGTAAACGCACCACATACACTCCTTCCGGCAAACGGCGATTCAAGTCTATTTTCAAGGTGGTCATAGAAGAGGGGGCAAGCACCCGGGCAGCCACCATGTTCCCTTTCATATCGACTACCTGCCACTCGTGCAGTTCCACACCATAGGGCACTTCAAGATAGAACGACTGCCCGTCTTGTGCCGGGTTGGGATACAAGCTTACCTTGCCTACCTCATAGCTGTTGCTTTGTTTCACCTCTATGGCCACCCATTTCGAATAGGTGGTACGCCCGCCCTTATCTTTCTGACGCAGGCGGTAGTACACCACGCCTTTTGGCGGGTAGTTGTCCCAGTATTCGTAAGCGGTTACGGTATTTCCTTCAGGACCTTTGGCTTCCACCCAGCCTATTTCTTCTATCTGCTTGGTATCGAGGCTGCGCTCGATGGTGAAGCCTGCATTGTCCTGCTCGTAAACCGTTATCCAGCTCAGCTGCACCCTGCCTTCTACCGCTTTGGCTTCTAAGTTGAGAATTTCTACCGGTAGTGGAATAAAATGCCAACCGAAAGTAACTTGCCCGTTGCCCAGGGTCGTAATGTTGCCGGACACGATTTGCGTGTTGGGGTTAGACAGCGCCGGCAAACCTCCCAGGTCTCTCCACAATCCGCCTTCATCAGGTACTTGGCCGCGACGTACTTGCCGATCGAGTGCCGCGCTGGGTGCCCCACGGGAAGCCAAGCCTTGGCTTAACTCGTAATTGTCGAAGTCTTGCAGCAGGTGGATATCTTCCAACAAGCTTAAGTTATTGGCAGCACTCACCAAGTAGGTATTGCCATTTACAACAATGGGGAAGTTGGAAGTTTCGTCATCGCCACGGAACGGCAGTTCCAAAGAGGCAGATTGCATGTCTGCTGCGTCATTGGGGGCATTAGGGAACTCTATGTTTTTCACTACCCAGTAACGGTCTTGCGATATCATGTTGATACGACTGGTTGAGGGATAGAGTGCCCGCACGTTGGAGGGGTTCCAGTTTTCAGGATTGGCATTGAATTGTTCTACTGTAAAGGTTGTGGGCACCTGTTTGTCGAGCTGCATATTGAGCGCCACCCCATCAGTAGCGGTGCCCGGATACTTGCCTTTCCCTATCGGGAAGCTCAACCGCACAAAAGATGTATTACTGGAGAAAATACGCCCGGCGGGTCCTTCTACAAAAGCACTGCTCAAAGGTGCGTTCGGATCGCGGCGCCATTGTGCTTTTTCCGATATAATCAACTCTTTACCGGCAGCGGAAATAATCTTACCATTCATCAGATAAAGCTCGCCACCAAGCACCGTGCCGGTAATAGGACCTATAACCACCCGGCTGTTCAGCGTCAGGTTGGTAGCAGAAGGTGTAAAAATACCTGCAGAGGTCACGTCTTCTTTTGCCATGATGAGTTTCCAGAAGGTTTCATAAGCGGCACCGCCTGTTTTGGTAAGTGTCTGCGGCTTATTACCGGAAAATACTACCTCGCCTTGGCGCGGCACAAAAGTGCCGTTGTCTATCCAGTTCCCCTGAATATCGATACGGTTATTGGCAATGCTGGCATCCAAGGTGGCACCTGCTGCAATGGTTAAATTATTTTCCACAAACAGGGTGGAGTTCAGCTCGCTGATGCCTGAGCGGAATTCCACATTGTAGAAAGGATTATTGAATACGCCATAAGTACCTGCCGGGTGATTGGCACCACCATTAATCACCCTTGAGCCGCTACCGCCGTCAAATATCACCGTGCCATTACCATGCACAAAAGTGCCTTGTACACTCCAGCTCCCCCCTACCGTAATGGTATTGGAAGCGTTGAGAACTTCTATATGGCTATTTTGCTGTACAGAGAAGTCTCCGGTTACTTGCAGATTTCCTCCATTCAGACGCAGGTATATATCATCAATAGCACCATTGGGATCATTGGTCGCGTTGATTGTCAAACTTGCGCACTGGGCCGTTCCTGAAGTGATTTCTACTACAAAAGGACGGCTACCGGATGCATAGGCCGGGTCAAGGTTGGGCGCTGTGTAGTCAATAACTACCTCTTCGGTAGGAAGCGGCAGTACGTCGCCTTCCCAGTTTAGAGAGTTGCTCCACAAGTTATCTGTAGTAGGCACTCCTGCATTGCTGCGACCATCCCACCGTTTGATGTTTTCAATCCAACGTACATTACCATTTCCGCCAAAACAGCCTCCTACATCGCGATCATCGTCATAAGCTTCGCCACGGAAAGCACCTGTTGCCAAGCGAAAGACCACCTGGTTGGATGCACAGCTTGAAGGACTGCGCCGCACATTATAGCCCCCGGAAATGGGCAATGCAAAGTTGGTTCTGTAGATATCGCTTGTTGAGTAAGCTCTCGGCAAGTTTAAATACACAGCATTGGCAGCCTGCATGCCATTGGTGAAGATGCCATCACTGAAACTACCAATGCCGGCAGCCGGGTCTATGCTTGCCCCTCTGCCCGCACTGCCGGTGCTTCCTAAGATACCACTACCGTCCTCCCCTGCGCCATCACCGCTCAGGGTGCCGGATAGGTCCACCCCACGCTCATCCATAAACTCAAACAGGAAGTAGCGGGCGCTTATTTCACCTTCTACCAAGAAGCGGTAATGGTCAGAAGTACCCTGACGGCTAATTTTTACATACTGCGAAGAGGTGCCCAGAGCTTCCAAATAGCCTCCCTCTTCAATCAACAAGGTGCGCGTAGGATTATCAGCTTGAATGGGCGATGGCCATATATTATTGCGCTTGTCCACATAAAACGGATAGGCCGGGTTGGGGTCCATCAGCAGCTCGGCACCGGGATTCAGGTCCAATACGCCTCCTTTCTCCACCCGTACTCCGGCCAAGCGCAATTTCACATTGGCACCGGGCAAAGTACTCAACTTTCGATTTGCCATCACGGTAGTATGCCCCAAGGCAATCAGTTCATCCTGCACCTCATATTCCACCATAGAAGTCACTTTACCGGAACGAATGGGGTGCCCCGTGGGATAATCATCCGGATCAGCATCCTTCATATAGCAGCTTACCCTCGTGTAGTCAACAAAGAAACCGATATATACGGCGGGGAAGGGCTCGCCATTGGTTTTGATAATGCGCTTGGCCGTACTGTTCGGATGGAAGTTGATGCGCCCGGTACCCGGGTTTATCTTGCCTCCATTATTGATCCAGTTGCCACGCACTGTCACGGGGCTATCGTTGAAGGTAAAACTTCCGCCGTTGAGCGTTACATTGCCATTCACCAATAGCGGCGTAGTAGAAAGCATACGGAACTCGCCACCGTTGATGGTCAAATTGCCCAGTATGTGGAAGCGTGCCCGCTCCGAGAAGGTTAAGCCTTGTATGCGTACCACCCCGCCGGGTTTGTCCAAACGCACATTTTGCACCTCATTCCTACGCACCCTCACCTGCTGTTCTCCTACACCGTTGAATACCAATGTAGAGGTGGGGTCCATCACTATATTGGGCATGGTAGCCAACGAACCGGTAGTAACATGACTATTGGCATCATCACTTGTATTACAATACCATACAGGTGGCGAAATATTTTGATTCCAGCTTGCCAGGTTATCGAGTGCCAGCAGGTTGGTACCTATACGCACCTCTGCATTGGCGCCCATCACCAATTGCCCATTGGCACGTACCTGCAGGTCGCCCCCTACGGTGAATATGCGGCCTGCCGGCACGGTAAGCACCTTATTGGTACCGGTTCCCGCATCGCGCCCTCTGACAGATGAATTAGTTGTATTCATGGATGGAATCAAATCCTCCCTTGCCAGCATCTGTCCAAAGATACCGGCAGTACCGGAAGCAGAAGCATCCTTTGCATCATAAATGCGCTGTCTGTCACGCAGCACTCCCGCATTCACCACCACGGTCCCATAGATCTCTACATCTGCATCTACCGTCGGGTTGGAATTTGCCGTACGTGTAATCATCACGTCGAACATCTTCAGCGTATCGGCAGGTATTTCGCCGCCGGGGTCATTGCCTACCCATACCGTAGGCTTGTCTTTTTTAGGCAAACCATTAGGCAAGGTAGTTTGCCCGGGATATATCTGGAAGGGGTTATAGTATTCGTCGTTTCGCAAGGACCAGTTTTTGGGATTGGTCCAGGCGGTGGGATCGCCGCTGTGAGCTTCATTTATGTTTACAGGTCCCACATTGGGGTTGACGGAGCCGGGTCCTTCGCCATTGGTCCGACGCTTTGGATTGGGACCTCCCGTTCCCCAAGAGTTACCAACCCAGTAAATCTTCACGTAGTTTTCCCAAATTATCTGGTCATAGAAGGGGTTTACGTTGTCGTCGTTCAAGCCACCGTCGTATTGCTCACCCAAGCCGCCACCTATTGCGCCCGAGGAGCTCTTCATGGTAATCACATTCATTTGCAGGTTACCATAGCCGATAACATCGGCAGCAGGGTCACCGGTTAGCGATGAGTCGAAGTAATAGCGCGCATTGGCTACTACGTTCTTCGAATAAGAACCACTATTGGCAGCAAAGCTGGCATTGTAAATGATGAGGGCTTGCCCTGTATTGATGGTCAAGCAGGCTGCGCTGGTTCCCCCACTGCCAAAAGAGCAATGACTGAAGTTGTGCGGTACACTCCCCCATTGCAGGTCCGGGGAGGTGTTACCCAAAGGATTCACCATGGCTCCCATCATGACTTTTAAACCTCCGCGGCTTTCCTGCCAGCCATGCCCGGAGCCGGGTCCTCCTTCATACTCCCAAGAAGGCAGGTCATAGTTAGGCGATTGAGTAATGGAGTTGTCGCCCAACCAGTTTCGCGCAGAATAGCTGCCATAGCGGCTATCGCTGGAAGCAGACATAAAGGTGAATTCGGTGTGAATGGCTTCAATCGCTCCGCCATTATATACGCAAATGCGGTAATACTGCCCGGGTGTACCTTCACGCGTAACGGTGGCAGGGCTTGCAGCTGTTCCCAGCGCCCGGAAGAAACCACCCTTACGCACCCGCAAAAAAGAGCCACGCTCTTCACCACCGGTGTTCATGAACAAACGGCTTCCGGCAGTAAGCATAAAGCGGCCATACACATCTATCACATCATCAAGTGAGTAGTACTCCTCCATCAATTTATTATAAGGGATGCCTGTATTGCCCTCTACCCCTTTGGCTGCATAATCGGCATAATAAAGCGTATAGCCGTTGGTAATGAAAGTACCACGCAGTATTTTAAAGTTGCCATGAATGCGCAGGTTGTTTGACATGGTTACCGTCGTGGCATTGGGGTCAGCAGCAGAGGTTGTTTTCACGATATACACATTGGGCAAAGAAAGCCCACGTCCTCCGTTGAGGTTGTTACACAAGTCAGGCAGGTCGGGTACGTTTCCGGTAATGGTTGCCGGGTTTCCTCCAAAAAACACGATGGTTGGAATCTCATAGTTCTGTCTTGGTTCCTGTCCTGACACATAGTTCACAATGCTCGGTGCAGAGCAGTTGGTACGTACGCCCATCGGGTATCGGGTCGAAAGCCCCAAATATAAGCCACGTGGTGGACCGGGATTGGCAGGGTAAGAAGTACCGGGTATAGACTGCGCGTTGGAAGGCAAGGTATTGTTTTTATCGTCCAAGTTTTTGCCTACATACAAGGCAATAGTGATGAAATTGGTCCGGTTGGTTTCGGTGCTACCGGGCTCGTTGGTACCCAAGTCCAAGCAGGCGTCGTCTTCAATAATGACGTCTTCCTGCACAATAATGTCGCCGGCCGGGTAGGAGACCGTCTCACCGGTGCTTGCGCCCATAGCCAAAGCAGAAATGGGGTCTGTGCTGATGTCTATGGCTCCGCCCGAACTATTATTCCTGTTTAAAGGATGCCCTACCGAAGCCACGATGGGAATGGTATTGGTAGCATCGGTAACATTATTGGCACGGAAAGTGCCGGACAGGATATGAAAGTTTTTGTTTATTCGCAACGGATTGCTGCCAACATTGCTTACAATACGGTAAGCATCGGTTTTGTTTATCAGCAGATAGTCGAAAACGGTATTGACAGATACATTGATGGTACAGTTGGTAGTACTGCCTACGAAATATACTTGTGAGTCTCCCACCGGGCGAATAAACGGATCGGCGGCTGTTGACAAGCTACTATCCCAGTTCTGTAAAATATTCAATACTGTGGGCGATGCAGATGCCCGGATGGCTCCATTCCCGGCAGTATATACCACACTGCCGTTAATAGCGTGTGGGCTGGTTGTTTGAATATCCAAAATGCCGGCATCAATAACCAGGTTTTTCTGTGCCGTTGCCTCACCGATGGTCACGGGCACGTCCCAACGCACATTCTTGCGAATAGACACTGCTGCCCGTATGTTCACCGCCGGGCCACTGACCACGCTTGTGGAGGTGCCGCCCTGAAAACGTACCGGTGCAAATTCCCCACTTGTGGAGTTGTCGCCTATAATGTACCCACCTGTTTGGGTGTAGTTGCCCTGCAGTTCCAGACGTACAGGTGCATTTCCTGGCGCAGGCGACAGTAATGTGAAACTGCCACTTTCTACGATTGTGTTGCCCTGCACTTGCAGCACCCTGCCTAATGCACCTCCAAAAGCAGAGTTTCCATTGCGCACGCGCAAATTGGCCACGGGCAGGTATCCGAAACCGTCTGCAACAAGCGTACCGCTTTCCATAATTAACTCATTGCTTACCAATAGGTCCGTGGAGCCCCAGCTTAGCTCAACCGTACGGCTTCCTTTATTTACTATCAGGTTATAAAAGTAATTGTTGTAAGGGTTAAATATAGATATGTTATACAATGGGAAGTCGCTCCCCTTCAATGCCACCGTGCCGGTACCTGCCTGGAATCGACTACTACCGGTAGCATTATCTGTCCAGTTGCCATACACCTCTAAGGTAAAGGTGTTTAAGCTGAAAG
>NZ_AUGC01000023.1 GCF_000426825.1 Thermonema rossianum DSM 10300
CTCGACGCCTTCGGCTTTGGGCATGAGGAATCCGGTGAATTGTCCCTGTTCGTTGAAGAGCAGGTCCATGGGCCATGCAAGGAAGGTGTGCCCGTTTTGCTCGATGGAGTCGGGCGGGTTTTGTATCATATAGCGCAACTTGGCTTCTTTTTGCGCTGCTTTTTCGGGCGAGAAAAACACTTTGGCAACCAAGGGGGTACGGGCGGGGTGGTTGTTTACTTCATAAATCCATCCTTCGCCGCCGCTGCCCAACATTTCGCCCAATTGCAAAAGGGTGCCGTTTGCAGTATATACTTGCATGGTCTTTAGATAATGTTTTTTACCACAATAAGTTTCAACAAAGCACAGAGGCATTGATGCCTGCTGTTTCCGGGAATTAAAAATGTTTACCCTGCTTTTTGTAACAAGATAATAGCTATCTGCTTTGCAGGCAAAAAGCATTCCTGTTGAAGATGTGCGCTTTATACACCGGAGCAGCTGCCCTTCTGTGCGGTGGTAAAACAAGCCGCTTTTATTCTATCACCTCGGCAATCACATAGTCATGACGCTTGGGGGCAGTATTCACGATCATTTCGCCTAAAAAGCCGGTAAGAAATAGTTGGGCACCGATGATGATGCTTGTCAATGCCAGGTAAAAAAGAGGTTGGGCGGTTACTTCTCGATAGTGAAGCCCATGCGCCAGTGCCCATAGCTTATACCCAATGAGCCACAAAGTGATGAGTGCACCAATGGTGAAACTAAGTACGCCCAAGCCGCCGAAGAAGTGCATGGGACGCTTGCGGAAGCGCGACACAAACTGAATGGACAGCAGGTCAAGGAAGCCAAACAGAAAACGCTCAATGCCAAACTTGGTTTTGCCGTAGCGTCGCGGATGGTGCTTCACTTTCTTTTCACCAATACGCTTGAACCCTGCCCATTTGGCAATGACCGGTATGTAACGGTGCATCTCACCATACACCTCTATGCTTTTCACTACCTCACAACGATAAGCCTTCAATCCACAGTTGAAATCATGGAGCGGGATGCCCGACAGCCTGCGGGTGACCGCATTGAACAGCTTCGAAGGCAGGGTTTTGCTCCATGGGTCATAGCGTTTATATTTCCAGCCCGACACCAAGTCATACCCCTCTTCTGTTATCATTCTATAGAGAGCGGGGATCTCCTCCGGGTCGTCTTGCAGGTCGGCATCCATGGTGATGACTACGGCGCCACGGGCTGCTTCAAAGCCTGTTTGAAGTGCTGCCGACTTGCCATAGTTTCGCAAAAAGCGAATAGCCCGCAAGGGAGGATATTGCTTTTTCAACGTATGCAGCAGCTGCCCGGTTTGGTCTTCGCTGCCGTCGTCCACTACAATGATTTCATAGGTCCATGCATGCCCGGCAAGCACGCGGGTAATCCAGGCTATCAATTCGGGGAGCGATTCCGCTTCGTTGTAGGCCGGTATTATAATGGATAAATCCAGAGTGGGGTCAGGTGTGGGGTTCATAGGTTGATTTTTGCATACATTTTTCTTAAAAGACAAAAATAATAAGCCAAAGCCGGAATACAAGTTTCCGGCATCAAGTGTTGTTGCGCTTTATCCATGTCCATATGCCGGTTACGAGCTTGTACCATCCGAAAGTCAAAGATGGAACGATGGTAAGATATAAGACAGCATTCAAATACGAAGTATATTCAGTAGTGAAGTATCCTCCATATGTACCCGGCAACAGCATTTGATGAATACCATGCAAGTAAGCGGCTGCAAAAGCAAGAAAAAGCAAGGTTTTCAAGGTGAGTTGTTCGGTGGGGGTAACCGGTCCGTACCGTTTTACAAACCGAATCAGGTGCCATTGACTCCATGAGGTAATGAGCTGAAAAAGGATAATGAAAGCCAATTCCGGGATTAAAAGAACAGAAAACGAGAAAAACGTGTCATACACAGTAGTGCCTATCCATTCCACCATTTTGTAGCAGAGAAATGTTCCGGCGAGCAGATAGGGCAAAGCTGCCGGCAACAGCTGCGCCAATCTGTCTTGGTTGGGCAAAGAAGTGAGTTGTATGTTCTGTTGAGCAATCGGCAGCGCCCATATAAGCATGAAAGTAAGCGGAACGGGAACCAATGCCATGAACGGAATAAAGGAATAAAAGGGCCTGGGCATGATCAAGAAGTATGTAAACAGGAAAACAACGATAAAGTGTATGCATCCTACAAATAAACGAAAGCGAAGAGCCTTGGTTCGCTTGGTATTGATAAGCCTGTATAAGTAGATGCCTGCATATATGATGAGCGCCATATGCAAATGAGTGATAAATCCGAAGTTAATTCTGTAAGAAAAATCATAAGTCTCATAAGACTCTGGATAAAGTTGAAGGATGCGAATAATAAATGGAAATGATAGGGTAAGCCGTATGAATGTTTCTTTGAAACGAAAAGTGCGAGGAGCTTTCGTTTTGCTGTCTGTAATTGTGGGGGCTTGTTGCTTTTGTCTTTCAAGCCGGCTTTTTATTTCTGCTTTAAGTGTTTCAAGCCGGCTTTGCTCTTTCTTTTTTACATACCGGCTTTGCTCTTTCTTTTTTACATACAGCATTGTGCTCCACTCCAAAGCGGAGGGGCGTTTTTCCGGTTGAAAGAGGCAGGTATCAAACACCTTTATGAAGGTTTGAGCGACCTGTGGGGGGTAAAGCGCAAAGAGCCTTTGGTGGTCATTGGGTATGGCGGCAAAGAGTTTCTGCTTTTTGCCATGCGGGTAGAACCCATGGCGTATAAGCTCTTCATAGGTGGTGAGCTTGTCGTAGGGCGGCTTGAGTGTACCGGTGAAAGGATGAATACCCACCAGGAAACGGTAAAGGATGACTGCAAGGCTGAACAGGTCCCAGCTTTGTTGCTTGGGCATTTCGGGCTCCCAAGTACCGGCTTCGGGCGGGGCATATTCCGGCGTGACTGCCATGGAAGGGAAGTGTCCTTCCTTTGTGTGTATTTGTATGCTGTCGAGGTCTGCAATGGAAATGA
>NZ_AUGC01000024.1 GCF_000426825.1 Thermonema rossianum DSM 10300
GGAGGAATGGCATTGACCTCGTTTGCCGGTAATGGAAAATCTCAGTTGCAAAAAGCAATGGAGACGTCAAAAACTGACCAGGTTGTGGTACAGAGACCGCCAGAGTTAGAGATAAGTGGGTGCCTTATTGACACTAAAGTTCCTATTTTGGGCGGGCTTTTCAGAATAAAAGTGAGAGTCGGGTGCGTGCATCAAACAATAAAGTAAGGTCGTGAAAGATTCTCGCGTCTTTGCCAGACTCAAGGCAAAGACGCACTTCATGAGATTAATATGTAAAACAAAAAAGTGTTAGTGTTATGAAAAAGATACTATCAGTTGTAATACTTTTGACCTTTTTGAGCAATGGTATAGTATGGGGAGCCTCTAAAAAATATGAAAAAGTAGCAGCTACTTCCCCCATTAAGGAGACGCAAGTAAGAGAACAAATGGTGAAGCCGGAAGAGGGGGGATGTCTTATAGATACAAAAATACGTCTTTTTAAAAAAGAATATCCGATACATTTCTTCTGTGTCTCTATCAAAATTAAAGTGTAGTTTTTAATGTGGTTTCTTACTTAAACAAGAAGGATGAGGTAAGCGCTCATCCTTCTTTGCTTCCTTTCAAGGAAAGGATATGGTTTTAAGTTCAAAAAAACAAAGATGATGATACTACGTATTGTTTTGGTACTACTTTTTGTCTGCAGCTATGCGTATGGACAAGACAGTCTTTCCGGCAGTTCGCCGGGGCGTTATTTTCAAGTGCTGTATGAAGTGGAAAACGCCTTCCTCAAAGAGGATAGCGTATCATTTGAAGGCGTGTTGTGGCTAAGCAATGGTCATGATACTTTGTTCTATCAGGAAATAATAAGACAGGGTAATAAAGAAGGTGTGTTTTACCATATAGAAAAATACGGAGAAGCGGTAAAAGAATACAAGCTTTCATTAGGGAAGAAAGCTTTTATGAACAGAAAAGAAAAGAAGAAACAAAGAAAAAGAAAAAAGAAGCAAGCGGCAGCAAAGGCAGAAGAGGAAACAACGCTTGACTCTCTTTCATTGGTAGAGGCTGCTTCAGATTTGCGCTTGGAGTGGGGTAAGTCCAAGGGTGAAAGCAGGCGCATCAATGGCTATCTTTGTTACAAAGATACTGCCCGGCTGGAGGGTAGAGCTTTTTATGAGGTCTGGTATTGCCCCGATTTACCTGCCGGCGGTCCTTGGATTTTGTGGCATCCCGAAGGCTTGGTTTTGGAAGCCCGCACTTTAGATGGAAACTTGACATTCAGGGCTAAGACCATGCAGTATACAAACGAATTGCAGCTTCTGTCGATCGACTCATGGGTGAAGGTATGGCCCATGAACCGTAGTGAATACATTGAATGGGGCAAGGAGTTTGGTGACTATGTAAAAGAGAGTTTGCTTATGCAAATAAAACCTTATTTGAAATTCATGAGCATGGAAAGCATTCAGGGACTTAGGGGCCAGATGAGTACCATGAATAGCTTGCTGCGGGACCCGGGAATAGAGCTTTTGTTCGATAAAGCCATGAATGATGCCGTAGATGAGATGCTGAAGTTGAAATTGAAAGAACAGAGTGATAAAAAAGAAAAGTAAGTATGAAAAGAAACATCTTGTTTTTGATGCTGCTGTGGGCTGCTCTTGTGTGTTGTGTGCAAGCATATGCCCAAAATAATTTTTCCGGAAAAGTAGAGTACCTAATAGTAGAAGATTGGGATTGGCGCGATTCATCACAAATGCCCCCTTTGATAAAACGCAATGTAAAAAGTGCTATCCTGTATTTTGACGTGGCTTCCACATTCTTTGTGGAGCGCACTGAAGGAGTTCCTCTTTCCGGTCTAAAGGGAAGTATGGATAGCATTGCCGCTCCTTACAAAGGGATGTCGCAAGAAGAGTTGGCAATGGAGTATGCCGAAAATGGCCCCAAGCAGATTACCATCAACGTGGAAGAAGAGGGGATAGTTGCTTTTCGGGGAGACCGGTATTATGAGTCGATAAGTACTTTAAATGAAATGAGTAAAGTGCCCTTCGCTTATGTCGAACACCGGGACTCCGTAAAAATCAACTGGAAGGTGTTCCCCGAAGAAAAGCAAATAGGCGAGCTGCTATGCCGGAAAGCAGTGGGGAGCCTTAGGGGGCGTACTTATGTGGCTTGGTATTG
>NZ_AUGC01000025.1 GCF_000426825.1 Thermonema rossianum DSM 10300
TGCGTGGTGATAATTTAGGCGATGGGGCTCTGGCAGAGGAAGTGATACGTGTATTGAAAAGTACCAGCGGCTGGAAGCCTGCCAAGCATCGTGGGCGCCCGGTAGATGTAAAACTGATCATGCCTATTACCTTTAAGCTAAAATAATGTGTGCTGAAAAGAAAAACAAAAGCCATCCGGAAGGTTGGCTTTTGTTTTTTGACAAACCGGGTGGTGATTGTTTGGTTAAATGGTTGTTATTTGGTATATTATATTGTGTTTTAACCAAAAGCAAACAGCCATGAAACAGAAAGAAAAATCCAACTTTTTACCGGACCGCTACTCACGTTTATTTTTTGCTTTGGGGCTACTGCTATCTTTGAGCATCGTCTTGCTTGCATTCAAGTGGCGCAGCTACGAAGAACGTGCAGATTGGCATCCACAGGATTTGGATGACATGCCGGAAGCCATGCTTGAGTATATTCCCCCTACGGTGCAGTTGCCACCCCCGCCTTCGGCTCAAATGGTAGAGCCCGAAGAACCTGAACTGTTGGAAGTGCCTGATGAGAAGAAGATAGAAGAAGTAATAGAAATACAAGAGCAAGACACCCCGCCGGTGATTACACTGCCTACTACTGAGCTTCCCCAGGTGGCACCACCACAAGAACCGGAGGAACAAGAACCGGTGCCTATTGTTTATGTGGATAATAGGGCTGAGTTGATGCAGGAGCTCAACAAAATTCGTAAGCATGTGCAAAAGAACGTGAAGTATCCCCGCGAAGCCAAAAGGCGCCATATTCAAGGAACTGTAATTATTCAATTTGTGCTGAAAGCAGATGGTACCATTGGCGGAGTGGAAGTAGTGCGTGGGGGCGACTTAGGTGATGGCGTTTTGGCAGAAGAGGTTATTCGTGTATTGAAAGGCACCGGCGGCTGGAAGCCTGCCAAGCAGCGTGGGCATGTTGTAGATGTAACCCTGACCATGCCTATTACCTTTAAGCTAAAATAATGTGTGCTGAAAAGACAAACGAAAGCCATCCGGAAGGGTGGCTTTTTTGTTTTAACCAACCGGCTTAGTTATAAGTTGGCTAAATATTTGTTTTTGTAGCATATAATACGTTGTATTATGTTACTTTTTAACCAAAAGCAAGCAGGTATGAAAAAGAAAGAAGAATCCGGCTTTTTACAATCTCGCTCTTTGTGGTTGTCCTTTGCTTTGGGAGTATTTTTATTTTTAGAGGGAGAAGAGCTTGAAAAAGTAGTCAGCAAGTACATTCCCTTTGGTGTGCAGTCACCGTCTTCGGCTCAAATGGCTGCACCACCACAAGAAAAACAAGAACTGGAGGAACAAGAACCGGTGCCTATTATTTATGTGGATAATAGGGTTGAGTTGACGCAGGAGCTCGACAAAATTTATAAGCACGTGCAAGAGAACGTGCAGTATCCCCCCGAAGCCAAAAGGCGCCATATTCAAGGAACTGTTTTGGTCAGATTTGTACTCAAAAAAGATGGAACCAT